>JAEUJW010000036.1 GCA_016793465.1 Myxococcales bacterium | reverse complement strand
TCAAATACCCGGAGGCTGCGTGATGCAGCGGCGCGAGAGACCATCGGTAAGCCGTGTGCGGGAAATCCGCATGCACGGTTTGAACGGGGGTCCTGCCCTTCCTCCGGCCAGTCAAGAGGAAGGGTAGGATCTACCAATGCGCGCCCGACCTCTGTTCGCCTGGACCGTCGCCCTCGCCCTCGTGAGCGGGTGCCACGACGAATCGCCCGCGCTGTCGTCGTCGTCGTCGACCACGACCGCGGCGTCGGCCGGCGGGACCGCGAACGCCAGCGAGGGCGGAGCGAGCAGCGGCGGCGCGCCGCCGACGAGCGACGCGGGCGGCGGCGAGGTCGCGACGACGAGCGCGGGCGCGGCGACCACCGGCGGCAGCGACGCGGGCCCCGGCGAGGCGAGCAGCACGCTCGAGGCGAGCACGTTCGAGGCGAGCACGTTCGAGGCGAGCACGGGCGAGGCGAGCACGGGCGAGGCGAGCACGGGCGAGGCGATGCTGCCGGGCTGCGGCGACGATCCGCCGGCCGACTTCACCGCCGAGGCGAGCGCGCCGGCCGACGGCGCGGCGATCGCGGGGCCGATGACGAGCCTCGAGGTCACGCTCGGCGGGCAGGTCGTGGCCGAGGCGACCGCCGAGTTTCACCTGCGGGAGATCCACGCGCTGACCGCCGCCGACGACTTCACGATCGTCGTGCTGCCGGACACCCAGAACTACACGCAGTTCCCGGGCAACTTCCCCCAGTACCCGGCCCAGACCAAGTGGATCTGGGACCACCGCAACACCGACAAGATCGTCGCGGTCGTGCACAACGGCGACATCGTGCAGCACGGCAACCTGCAGGAGGTCGAGTGGCAGCGGGCCGAGACGGCCATGAAGACGCTCGAGGAGGAGACTGACAAGTTCCCCGACGGGATGCCCTACACGCTCGCGGTCGGCAACCACGACAACGGCGCGAGCAGCCACAACGACGTGCCGTTTAGCACCAAGTTCTTCAACAAGTACTTCGGCGTCGATCGCTTCAAGGACCGCGCGTACTACGGCGGGCACTACGGCAACAAGAACACCAACAGCTGGATCCTCGTGCGCGCCGGCAACCTCGACGTGCTGCTGCTCAGCCTCGAGTACCGCGGCGACCTCGGCCAGGACCCCGAGGTGCTGGCGTGGGCCAAGGACGTGTTCAAGGACCACCCGAACGCGCTCGGGATCGTCAACTCGCACCACATCGTCAAGGCCAACGGCGACTTCAGCGCCGAGGGCCAGCAGATGTACAGCGCGTTCAAGACCACGCCCAACGTGCAGCTGATGACGAGCGGCCACATCAAGGAGTTCCGGGCGCGCCGCACCGATACGCACAACGGCAAGAAGATCCACTCGATGCTCGCCGACTACCAGGACCTCATCGTCCCGGCCGACGACTGCGCCGGCGGCTGCGGCTACATGCGGATCTGGCGGTTCTCGCCGGCCAAGAACCAGCTGAAGGTCGAGACCTACTCGCCGCCCCTGAACAAGTCGATGACCGGCGCCAAGGAGCAGTTCACGCTCACGGTCGACCTGTCCGCCGCCACCGGCGTGTTCAATAGTATCGGCGAGGTCAGCGGCGCGGGGCCGACGCTGTCGACGGTGATCGACGGGCTGAAGCCGGGCACGACGTACGAGTGGTACGCGGTGGTCAAGCAGTGCGGGGCCAAGGTGACGACGCCGACGCGCAGCTTCACGGCGAACTGAGCGGCGCGGGCGCGACCGGCCCGGGCGGCGCGTGGGCGTGCTTCGTCTGCGAGCCGTCCTGCGCGCGGCGATGCGGGCGCGGTCGACCGTGCTCGGGCCAGCGGCGCTTCGGGTATGATGCGGCGCCATGGGCACTCAGTACGGAGCCGTCGTGCACGGGCGTCGCGTCGACAAGGACGCGGCCGCCTCGATCGAGGCGGGGGTGATCGACGGGCAGCGGGTGGTCGCGCTGGTCGCCGTGCAGGGCGACCTGGCCACGCCGTCGCTCGAGGGCGTGAAGGGGGCGTTCGCCCGGCTGGCCCGGGTGGGCGAGGGGGCCGCGGGCGCGCTGACGAAGGCCGCTCCGCCGCCGCCGTACGCCTCGGGGGTGGCGGTGGTGCTGCTGGCCGGTGATGTCGCGCACGTGGCCGCGACCGGGGGCGCGCGGTGTTACCGCGAGCGCGACGGGGTGCTCGCGGAGCTGGCGTCGGGGGTGCACGCGGTGGCGGCGGGCGACGGCCTGGTGGCGGCGAGCCACGCGGGGCTGCGGGGCGGGGCGGCGTTCTTCGCCGCGGAGATCGCCGCGGTCGGCGACGCGGAGTTCCGCAAGGACCGCCTCGACGCCGCCCTCACGGCCGCGCTCGCGCCGTACGCGGAGCTCGTCGGCGTGGCCGCGGCGCGCGTCGACTGACGCGGCCGCACGACGCACGCACGGCGGAGGAGCGAGGCCGCGGGCCGCGGCGCGTCGACTGACGCGGCTGCCCGCGCACGACGCTCGTGCGGGGGGTTCGAGGCGGCGAGCCGCGACGTGCCGGGGATGTCGCGGTGCCGCGGTTCGCGGCCGAGGAGGTGGCTCACGCGGTGGTCGCTGCGGCGGGGGCGGGGTCGATCGCGGGGCGGCGGATCACCGCGACGCGGGCGCGCGGCGGCTGATTTTTCTCCGCGACGCGGGCGCCGCGGACGGCAGTCCGATACGCCCCGGGACGCCGCTCATACGCCGTTTTCATCATGACCAGAGTTAGTCAGCGTAGTCCGGAGCGGATCGTGATCGTGGGCGGTGGGATGGCGGCGTTGACGACGGCCTTCGAGCTGTCGTCCGAGCCTGGCTGGCGGGACAGGTACGACATCACCGTGTATCAGATGGGCCACCGCCTCGGCGGGAAGGGGGCGAGCGGGCGCAACCGCGAGCGCTTCGACCGCATCGAGGAGCACGGGCTGCACCTGTTCTACGGCTTCTACGACAACGCCTTCGGGGTCATGCGGCGCTGCTACGAGGAGCTCGGGCGGCCCGCGGACGCGCCGCTGGCGACCGTCGAGGACGCGTTCAAGCCGCACTCGCTGGTGGTGTTCGAGGAGGAGCGGCAGGGCAAGTGGCAGCACCAGCCGCTGCTGTTCCCGCGCAACGCGGAGGTGCCGGGGTCGGGCGAGCGCACGCCGACGCCGGCCGAGCTGATCCCGCGGATGCTGCGGTTCCTGCTGGCGCTGTACGACGAGCAGCCGGCGCTGCGGGCGATGGCGGCGGACATCGCCGGGGCGGCGCCGAAGGCCGAGCGGCGCTCGACGTCGGCGGCCATGCGGGCGCTGCGTGCGGGCGTCGAGCGGCTGCTGGCGGAGGTCGGCGAGTTCTTGCAGGCGCCGGCGAGCGGGCTGGTGGTGGTGCGCCGCGAGGAGCTGCTGGCGCGGCTGCTGGCCTGCTCGCGCTGGGCCTGGCGGGTGCTGGCGCCGCTGCTCGCGGGGCGGCCGGAGCTGCGGATCGCCTGGGTCGCGGCCGACATCACACTGGCGATGATCCGCGGGATGATCGCCGACCGCCTCGTCGAGGAGGACACGGTCGACTGGCTGCGCCTC
Organism: Myxococcales bacterium; assembly: GCA_016793465.1. Next base: position 195,455 of record JAEUJW010000036.1, on the reverse strand, counting down.
GATCACGAGGACTTCCGGGCGTGGCTGCGTCGCCACGGCGCCTCGGAGGAGGCGGCCAATGCATCGACGGTGGCGGGGGTCTACGCCGGGGCGTACATGGCCCATCAGGACATCGGCGCCGGCACGGCCCTGCACTGGACGCTGCGCATGCTCTACACCTACCGCGGCAGCATCTTCTACAAGATGCAGGCGGGCATGGGCGACGTGATCTTCGCGCCGCTCTACGAGGTGCTGCGCCGGCGCGGGGTGAAGTTCGCGTTCTTCCACCGCGCCGACGCGCTGCGCCTGGCGGCCGACCGCTCGCGCGTGGAGGAGGTCGAGTTCGGGCGGCAGATGCTGATCAAGGACGGGCGGGAGTACGCGCCGCTGTACGACGTGAAGGGGCTGCCGTGCTGGCCGAGCGAGCCGCTGTACGAGCAGCTGGTGAACGGCGACGAACTGAAGGACAGCGGCGAGCACCTCGAGGACTGGGGCACGCGCTGGCCGGATCAGGCGGACAAGCTGGTGCTGCGCGCGGGGCGGGACTTCGACCGCGTGATCCTCGGCATCGGCGTCGGCGCGGTGCCGGCGCTGTGCCAGGAGATGTTGCGTGACGCGGGCAACCCGCGCTTCGCGGCGATGGTGGCGGCGATCAAGACCACGCCGACGGCCTCGGCGCAGCTGTGGTTCCGCGGCGACCTCAAGTCGACGGGCTGGCACCTGCCGCCGCCGGTGATGATCCCGTACGCCGACCCGCTCGACACCTGGGCCGACATGAGCCACCTGCTGCCGCGCGAGACGTTCCCGGCGTCGGTGCCGGCGGGCAGCTGCGCGTACCTCACGGCGGCGATGCTCGAGGCCTCGCCGCACCCGGTCACGCGCGAGGAGTGGCGCGGGCACGCGGCCCGCGAGACCGCGCGGGTCGCCTCGCTGACCCGGGAGTTCGTGCGCGACAGCAGCGCGCACCTGTGGCCGGCGGCGCAGCGGCGCGGGGGCGGGGGGCTCGACGCTGCGAAGCTCGTCGACCCCGACGGCGGCGACGCGCTGGCGTGGCAGCACTACAGCCCGGTGCACAACCCGTCGGACCGCTACGTGCGCTCGGTCCGCGGCAGCGCGCCGCTGCGGCTCGACCCGGGCGCGTCGGGCTACGACAACCTGGTGCTGTGCGGCGACTGGACGCAGAACCCGATGAACCTCGGGTGCGTCGAGGGGGCGACGATGTCGGGCATCCGCGCGGCGCAGGTGGTGTCGGGGCGGGCGATCGCGCTGCACGACGACTGGCTGGCGCCGCGGCGCGGCGAGCCGCGGCCCGGGCCGGCGAGGGCGCGGCCGCGGTACATCGAGCGCGCGCTCAACGAGTCGACGTCGCCGCCGTACGAGGCGCGGCAGACGGCCATGTACGCGGCGGTGCTGCGCGCCGAGCCGGAGAAGCTGCTGGCGCTGTGCGACCGTCACCTCGGCTGGGGGCCGACGCGGCGCTACCTGCCGCTCGGGCCGTCGGCGGTGTTCTACGCCCAGCACAACCACGCGCTGTCGGCCGTCGACGCGCCGGGGGTGGTGCCGGAGCGGGACTTCGGGTTTTTAATTCCGGTCGCGGTGTGCGAGCGGCGCAGCGACGGGTTGGTGCCGGTCGGGGTCGCCGTGTACATGCCGTACCTGTGGGTCGACCTCGGGGCGGCGGTGCTCGGCGGGCGCGAGGTGCTGGGCTTCCCCAAGGGACAGGCGCGGCTGCAGTTCCCGGGGCGGGGCGACCCGGGCGTCGCGCTGCGGGTCGACGCCTGGATGCCGCCGGCGAGCGCCGGGCGCGACCAGCCGTGGCGCGAGGAGCGGCTGATCTCGGCGACGACCGTGCCCGGCGCGCAGGACGGCGGGGTGCGCTCGCTGGCCGACGCGCTGCGCGCGGGCTACGACGCGGCCTGGCTGGCGCGCTGCGGGATCGGCCTCGGCGGCCAGCTGCAGCTGCTGCGCGCGCTGACCGGCAGCCTGCGGACCGGCGGGCTGCGCATGGTGTTTCTCAAACAGTACCGCGACGCGGCGCTCAGCGACCGCGCCTGCTACCAGGCGATCGTCGAGGCGCCGTGCGTGCGCGAGGCGACGCGGGTGGCGACGCGGGTGCCGGGGTCTTTGCAGCTGCAGGTGCTGCGGCGGGCCGGGCTGGTCGCCGAGCTCGGGCTGCACAGCGACGGCGGCGACGCGACGCACGCGCGGGTGCCGGCGCTGGCGACCTTTTATACCGAGCTCGACTTCACGATCGGCGCGGGCGACGTGGTGTTCGCGGCCTGAAGCCGGCGGGCCCGCCGCGAGGCTGAGAGACTTCTCAGCAGGCTCTCAGGTTGAGCCGGCGCGGCCGGGCTACGAGGCGAGGCACCATGCTGTCTCGCCTGTTGTTCGTCGCGCTGTCGCTGGTCGGTTGCACGGAGGCCGCCGTCTGCCCCGACCCGCGGGCGGCCGGTCCGGCGAGCGCGGCGAGCGGGTGGGCGGCCGTCGAGGTGCCGAACGATCTGACGCTGCTGCAGGCGCCGGGGCGGGCGATCCTCGGCGGCGACCGCGAGGCGGTGCTGCAGCCGATCTTCCGCGCGCAGATCGTCCGCTTCCACGTGCGGCCCGGCGACCGCGTGCGCGCGGGTCAGGCGGTGGTCGAGGTGATCATGCCGAGCGTCGCCGACGCGGCCGCGGTGTACCGCGGGGCGACGCGGCGGCGCTCGGTCCAGGGCACGCGGCGCGACAAGCTCTCGCGGCTGCGCGGCGAGGGTCTGGTCAGCGAGGGCGCGATCTTCGAGGTCGCCTCGCTGACGGCGGAGAGCGAGCAGCAGGTGCTCGTCGCGGCGGCGACGCTGCGGGCCGCGGGCGTCGATCCGGCGCGGGCCGGCGAGCTCGTCGCGCAGCCGACCATCACGATCAAAAGTCCGATCGACGGGGTGGTGCAGGGGCTGGGCGGGAGGATCGGCGAGGTCGTCGAGGGCGCGGGCGCGGCGATGGCGACGATCGTCGGCGAGGGTCGGCCGCGGGTCGAGGCGAGGTTCTTGCACGAGCCGCCGGCGGGGGCGCGGCTGCGCTTCGCGGCGGTCGACGGCACGACCTGGCCGCTGGTGCCGGTGCCGATCGGTCGGGTGGTCGAGGCCGACGACGGGGCGGTGACGCTGTGGTTCGACGTCGCCGAGGAGCGGCTGGCGTTCGCGGGGCTGCGCGGCACGGTCGAGGTCGAGAGCGACGACCCGGCGGTGCTGCAGGTGCCGGCGGGGGCGCTGCGCGGGCAGGGTGAGGCGCTGGTGGTGGTGCGCAGGCGGGGCGACGAGGTGCGCGAGGTGGCGGTCGCGCTGCTGGCGAGCTCGGGGGCGACGGCGCTGGTGCGGGCGCGCGAGGACGGAGCGCTGATCGCCGGCGACCGGGTGGCCGACGACGCGCGGGCGCTCGAGCGTTCGGGAGGGGCGATGTGATCGAGGCGATCGTCGAGGCGGCGATCCGGCGGCGCGCCGCGGTGCTGTGGGCGACGCTCGCGCTGGCGGTGCTGGCGGCGCTGCTGTGCCTGCGGCTGCGCTTCGACGCGCTGCCGGACGTGACGACCAACCAGGTGCTGGTGCTGACGCGGGCCCCGGGCCTGACGCCGGAGGAGGTCGAGCGCCTGGTGACGCGGCCGATCGAGGTCGGGCTCGGAGGGATCCCCGGCATGGTCAAGCAGCGCAGCGTGTCGCGCTACGGCATCTCGGCGATCACGGCGGTGTTCGCCGACGAGGTCGACCCGTGGCGCGCGCGCCAGATGGTGCAGGAGCGCCTGGCGCTGGCCGGCGAGCGCCTGCCGGAGGAGGTCGACGCGCCGGAGCTGGGGCCGCTGACCGGCGGGCTCGGAGAGATCTTTCACTTCACGGTGCGCTCGCCGCTGCGGACGCCGGCCGAATTGCTCGAGCTGGTCGAGCTGCGGGTGGTGCCGCTGCTCCGCTCGGTCGACGGGGTCGTCGAGGTCAACACCTGGGGCGGCGAGCGGCGCACGCTCGACGTGATCGGGCGGCCCGAGGCGATGGCCCGCTGGCGCGTCGACCTGCCGCTGCTCGAGCGGGCGGTGAGCGATGCGCTGGGGTCGGCGGCGGGCTCGAGCCTCGCGGACGGCTCGCAGCAGGCGCTGCTGCGCGGGGTGGCGCGGCCGCGGGGGCCGGCGGAGCTCGGGCAGGCGCTGGTGCGGCCGGCGGCCGGCGGCGAGGCGGGCGTGCGCATCGCCGACGTGGCCGAGGTGCGCTGGGGGGCGCTGCCGCGGATCGGCGCGGCCACGGCCGACGGCGCGGGCGAGACGGTGTACGTGATGGTCCAGATGCTGCGCGAGGCCAACGCGCTGCAGGTCATGGACGGAGTGCACGCGCGCATGGCCGACGTGGCGCTGGCGCTGCCGGAGGACGTGGCGATCGACGTGGTCTACGACCGGTCGACGCTCGTCGAGGCGACGCTGGCGACGGTCGCCAGGAACCTGCTCGAGGGCGGGGTGCTGGTGATCGCGGTGCTGTTCGCGCTGCTCGGCAGCCTGCGCGCGGGGCTGCTGGTCGCGGCGGTGATCCCGCTGTCGATGCTGCTCGCGCTCGCGGGCATGGCGGTGCTCGGGCTGCCGGGCAACCTGATGAGCCTCGGGGCCATCGACTTCGGGCTGCTGGTCGACGGCGCGGTGGTGATGGTCGAGGCGGTGTTCTGCGGGGCGGCGGCGCGGGGGCTCTCGCCGGAGCGGGTCGCGGCGCTGACGCGGGGGGTGGCGCGGCCGGTGTTCTTCTCGATCCTGGTGATCTTGCTGGTGTACGTGCCGATCTTGTCGCTGACCGGCGTCGACGGGAAGATGTTCCGGCCGATGGCCGCGGCGGTGGTGCTGGCGCTGCTGGCCGCGCTGGCGCTGGCGCTGACGTTCGTGCCTGCCGCCGCGGCGGCGTGGTTGAGAGAGCGCGACGTGCCGGCGCACGAGCCGTGGCCGGTGCGGCTGGCCGAGCGGGCGTACGCGCCGGTGCTGGCGGCGGCGCTGCGGGCTCCTGCGGTGGTGGCGGTGCTGGGGGGGATGGCGCTGTGCGGGGGCGGGTACTTGTTCGTGCGCACGCCGGCCGCGTTCGTGCCGCAGCTCGACGAGGGCGACCTGGTGATCCAGGTCGAGCGCACGCCGGACACCTCGATCGAGTCGGCGGTGCGCGACGCGGGGGCGATGGAGCGGCGGCTGCGCGAGCGCGTCCCCGAGGTGCTGTCGGTGGTCGCGCGCATCGGCTCGCCGGCGGTCGCGACCGACATCATGGGCATCGAGCAGGCCGACGTGTTCGTCAAGCTGGCGCCGCGCTCGCGCTGGCGTGCGGGGCTCGACCGCGACGCGCTGGTCGCGGAGATCGAGGGCGTGCTGGCCGGCGAGGCCGAGACGCTGGTGTTCACCCAGCCGATCCAGATGCGCTTCAACGAGCTGCTCGGCGGGTCGGTCACCGACGTGTCGCTGAGCCTGTTCGGCGACGACCTCGTGCAGGTGCGCGGGCTGGCCGAGCAGGTCGCGGCGAGCGCGTCGGCCACCCCGGGGGCCGAGGACGTGCGCATCATGGCCCCGCCCGACGTCGCGGTGATCGAGGCCCGCCCGCGCATGCTCGCGGCCGGGGGCCACGGCATGGCCGCGGCCGACGTGCTGGCGGTGATCCGGGCGATCCGCAGCGGCATCGTCGCCGGGCACACGCTCGACGGGCCCCTGCGGATCCCCGTGCGCGTGCGCCTCGGCGAGCCGCCGGCGGCCGGGCTGCTCGCCGGGCTGGCGGTGCCGACGAGCGACGGCTCGCTGCTGGCGCTCGAGCACCTGGCGACGATCGACCGCCTGCGCACGGCCAGCCTGGTCAACCATGACGACGCCCAGCGGCGCATCGTCGTCGGCTTCAACGTCCGCGGGGCGGCGCTCGGCGAGGTGGTGGCGGCGCTGCAGGCCCGGCTGGCGGCCGAGGTCCCGCTGCCGCGCGGCGTGCGGATGGTCTGGGGCGGGCAGTACGCCTCGCTGGCCGAGGCCCGGGCCCGCCTGGCGCTGGTCGTGCCGGCGGCCCTGCTGGCGATCGTGGGGGTGCTGGTGGCGCTGTTTCGCCGCCTGCGGCCGGCCGCGATCGTGCTGACCCACGTGCCGTTCGCGTGCGTCGGTGGCATCCTCGCCCTGCACATGCGCGCGCTCCCGCTGTCGCTGTCGGCCGCGATCGGCTTCATCGCCCTGAGCGGCATCGCCGTGCTCAACGGGGTCGTGCTGGTCTCGCGCATCGCCGGGCTGGTCGACGAGGGCATGACGCCGCGGGACGCCGCGGCCGCGGCGGCGCGCTCGCGCCTGCGGCCGGTGCTGATGACCGCGCTGGTCGCGGCCCTCGGGTTCGTGCCGATGATGCTGGCGACCGGCACCGGCGCGGAGGTCCAGCGCCCGCTGGCGACGGTGGTCGTCGGCGGGCTGATGTCGTCGACGCTGCTGACGCTGATCGTGCTGCCGGCGCTGTACCCGTTCCTGTCCGCAGGGACAGGCGCGCGGGGGGCCGCGTGAGGATCCTGGTCGTCGAGGACGACGAGCGCCTGGTGGTGCTGCTGCAGCGGGGCCTGCGCGAGGAGGGCCACGACGTCGACGCGTGCACGACCTCGGCCGACGCGCTCGGGCAGGCGCGCACGATCGCCTACGACGTGATCCTGCTCGACTGGATGCTGCCCGACGGCGACGGCCTGTCGCTGCTGCGATCGTGGCGCGACCGCGGCGTCGACACCCCGGTGCTGATGCTGACCGCCCGCGGCGCGGTCACCGAGCGCGTGCTGGGCCTGCGGACCGGGGCCGACGACTACCTCGTCAAGCCGTTCGACTTCAGCGAGCTGCTCGCGCGCATCGAGGTGCTGGTGCGCCGCCGCGACGGCGAGCTCGCGCGCCTGCGCGTCGGCGACGTCAGCCTCGACAGCCGCCGCCGCGTGCTCGTGCGCGGCGAGCAGGAGGTCGCGCTGACCGCCCGCGAGCACGCGCTGTGCGCCGCGCTGTTCCGCCGCGCGGGCGAGGTGCTGACGCGCTCGGAGCTGCTGGCCGCGGTGTGGGGCCCGAACTTCGACGGCGAGCCCAACGTGCTCGAGGTCTACGTCGGCTACCTGCGCGCCAAGCTGGCCCAGCTCGGCGACGACGCGCCGACGGTCCGGGCCCAGCGCGGGGTCGGCTACCGCCTCGGCGCGGGGGGCCCGGCGAAGTGACGCTGCGCGCGCGCCTGCTGCTGTACGGCGCGCTGCTGCCGGCGACCGTGCTGGCGCTGGTGCTGGTGATCATCGGGCTGGTGCTCGGGCGCTTGCTGCTGCAGTCGGTGGATCGCGGGTTGACGCTGCAGGCGGCGAGCGAGTCGGTCAGCATGTTCGACCGCCCGGGCCAGGACGCGCACCTGCACTTCGGCGACTCGTCGCTGGCCGGCGACCTGCGGCGGCAGGGCCACCAGGGCGCGCTCTACGGGCCGGACGGCGCGCGCCTGCGGACGTTCCCGCCGGGCAACGCGGCGCCCGAGCGCCTGGGGCGCGACGAGGTCGGGCCCGCGCCGCTGCTGCGCACGACCACCCTGGCCTCGGGCGAGCGGGTGCGCGAGATGGCGGTGGCGATCGTCTCGCCGCGCGGCGAGCCGCACGCGCTGTGGCTGGCGGTCTCGCTGGAGGCCACCGACGCGGCCCTGGCGGCCTACGCCCGCGTCGCGGCGCTGGTCGGCGCGCTGGCCACGCTGGTGCTGCTACTCGTGCAGGTGGCCCACGCGCGCAACCTGGCGGCCCGCGTGCAGCGGCTGCACGTGCACATGCAGCGCATCCGCGACGGCAATTTTAATAGCGCGCCGGCGGTCGACCACGGCAGCGACGTGATCGGCCTGCTGCGGGGCGCCATCGCCGACGCGACCGAGAAGCTGCGCACGGCCAGCGCCGGCCAGCAGCGCCTGGTGGCCGACGCGGCCCACGAGCTGCGCACGCCGCTGACGGCGATCCGCATGGAGATCGACGTGACCCTGCGGCGCGAGCGGTCGAACGACGAGCTGGCCGAGGCGCTGCGGCGCGTGCGTCAGGAGGTCGACCGCCTCGGCGAGCTGGCCACCCACCTGCTCGACCTGGCGCGCCTGCGCGGCGCGGAGTGGGAGCGCGTGCCGGCCGACGCGGCCCGCATCGTCGACGAGGCGATCGACGGCGTGCAGGCGCTGGCCGAGCGCCGCGGGGTCGGGCTGCGCCGCCACGGCCTGAGCGCGGCCCCGCTGCGCGCCAACCCCGAGCCGCTGCGCCAGGCGATCGACAACCTGCTGGTCAACGCGATCAAGTTCTCGCCCGCGGGCGCGAGCGTCGACGTGAGCGTGCAGGACGGCGACACCCACCTGGCGATCGTCGTCGAGGACCGCGGCCCCGGGGTGCCCGCGGACCACCGCGAGGCGATCTTCGCCCCGTTCCACCGCCTGCAGCGCACGCGCGACGGCGCGGGGCTCGGCCTGGCGATCGTGCGCGACGTCGCCGAGGCCCACGGCGGACGCGCCTGGGTGCGCGAGCGCGAGGGCGGGGGCGCGGCGTTCCACCTGACGATCAGCAAGATCGGCGAGCGCCCGCTCCACGGCTGAGCGCGCCGCGCCGGCGGGGGCGCTGCTTGCACGGCCGGCTGAAGCGCCGCGGCGAGCTCTTCGGCTTCGTCTGTCCTTCGGGTCAGGTCTCTCGCTCCGCGGCGGACGCGCCCCGAGGCTGCGACCCGGACGGCGGGACGTCCGAGCCCCGCGCCGTCGCCGTCGACGCGGCTAGGACGACTCGCCGAGCACGCCGAGCTCGCGGCCGATCTTGGTGAACGCCGCGATCGCGTGATCGACGTGCGCCGCGGTGTGCCCGGCCGACAGCTGCACGCGGATGCGTGCCTGGCCCTGGGGGACCACCGGGTAGGAGAAGCCGATCACGTAGATCTCCTCGGCGAGCATCCTGGCCGCGAACTCGGCCGCGAGGCGGGCGTCGCCCAGCATCACCGGCACGATGGGGTGGACGCCGGGCTTGATGGCAAAGCCGGCCGCGGTCATGCCCTCGCGGAAGCGCCTGGTGTTGGCGTTGAGGCGGTCGCGCAGCTCGCTGGTGCCGGTCAGCAGGTCCATGACGGCGAGCGCGGCGGCGACGATCGGCGGGGGCAGCGAGTTGGAGAACAGGTACGGGCGCGAGCGGTTGCGCAGCAGCTCGACGATCTCGCGGCGGGCCGCCGTGAAGCCGCCGGCGGCCCCGCCGAGGGCCTTGCCGAGGGTCGAGGTGATGATGTCGACGCGGCCGACCGCGCCGCTGTGCTCGTGGCTGCCGCGGCCGCCGGGGCCGACGAACCCGGTCGCGTGGCTGTCGTCGACGTGGACCATCGCGCCGTAGCGCTCGGCGAGGTCGCAGATGGCGGACACGCGGGCGATGTTGCCGTCCATGCTGAACACGCCGTCGGTGGCGACGAGGCGCAGGCGGTTGTTCTGCGTCTTCTTTAAAATGTCCTCGAGCTGGTCGAGGTCGTCGTTGGCGTAGCGGTGGCGCTCGGCCTTGCACAGGCGGATGCCGTCGATGATCGACGCGTGGTTGAGGGCGTCGCTGATGATCGCGTCCTCGGCGCCGAGCAGCGTCTCGAACAGGCCGCCGTTGGCGTCGAAGCAGCTGCTGTAGAGGATCGCGTCCTCGCAGCCGACGAACTCGGACAGGCGCCGCTCGAGCTCGCGGTGGCGGTCCTGGGTGCCGCAGATGAAGCGCACGCTCGACATGCCGAAGCCGCGGGCGTCGAGGGCGGCGTGGGCGGCGGCGATGACGGCGGGGTGGCTCGACAGGCCGAGGTAGTTGTTGGCGCAGAAGTTGAGGACCGTGCGGCCGTTGACCGAGATCTCGGCGCCCTGCGGGCTGGCGATCAGGCGCTCGTGCTTGTAGAGGCCGGCGTCGCGGATCTCTCGCAGCGTCGCGGTGTAGTGGTCACGGGCTTGGTCGAACATGGGGCCTCTTTCACGGCTGGGCGGCGGAGCTCGCCGAGACGAGCGCGCGCAGCTTGGGGACGAGATCGTCGGTCATGCGGGCGAGGTCGTAGTGGTGGCGCCAGCCCCAGTCCTCGCGGGCGAGGCGGTCGTCGAGCGTGCGCGGCCACGAGTCGAGGATGGCCTGGCGCGCGGGGTCGGGCTTGAAGGTGATGTCGGCGCCGGGGATGGCGCGGGCGACGTCGTCGGCGATCTGCCGGGCGGTCGGCGAGAACGCGGCGATGTTGTAGACGCGGCGGGTCAGGCGCTCGCCGGGCGCGTCGGCCAGCTCGACCAGGGCGCGCAGGCCGTCGGGCATGTACATCAGCGGGATCGCGGCGTCGGGCCGGCAGAACGCCTCGTAGCCGCCGACGCGCAGCGACTCGTAGTACATCAGCGGCGCGTAGTCGCTGGTCCCGCCGCCGGGCAGCACGGCGGAGATGAGGCCGGGGAAGCGGACGGCGCGGAAGTCGAGGCCGTAGCGCTTGTGGTAGTAGGCGCCGAGCAGCTCGCCGGCGACCTTGGTGACGCCGTACATGGTGGTCGGGCGCAGGGCCACGTCGTCGCCGACGGGCTCGGGCAGCGGCGGGCCGAACGCGGCGATCGTGCTGGTGAACACGACCTGGCGGACGTCGTGCTGGCGGCAGGCCTCGAGCAGGTTCAGCGTGCCGGTCTGGTTGACCGCGTAGGTGCGCAGGGGGTCGGCCTCGCCGCGGGCGCTGAGGATGGCGGCGAGGTGGAACACGCGCTCGGGGCGGACGTCGGCGACGAGGCGGGCGAAGGCGGCGGCGTCGGTGACATCGAGGCGGTACCACGGCACCGCGGGGTCGCGCACCGCGGGGGGGGCCACGTCGCTCGCGTGGACATCGTCACCGCGGTCGTGGAGGAGGCGGAGGAGGTCGAGCCCGACCTGCCCGGCGGCGCCGGTGACGAGGATCTTCATGCGTGCGCGGATGATTGCCGATCGACAATCTCGGGGGCAAGCGCCGGGCCTCGCGCGCCGGCGACAGATCTCACAGACAGCTGTCCGGGCGTGCGGTGCGGCGGTGCGGCGCCGGCTTCGCAGGGGGCGTCAGCCCTGGGTGATGTCGATCTCGGGGCGGGTCTGGAAGAACGCGTTGAGGCTGGGGTCCTGGTAGCGCTTGTAGTCGATCGCCCACGGGGTGGCCTCGACCAGGCCGTCGCGGCTGGTGATCGTGAGGGCCATCGGCCGGACCTCGCGGTAGTTGCTGTCGGGCAGCAGGTCGTCGTTGTCGGAGCCGCCGGCGCTAAACAGCGTGAAGAGGCGGATGTCCTCGTCGTCCCACTGGTTGCGGAAGCCCGAGTTGACCTTCTCGTGGCCGCGCACGAGCACGTTGCAGCCGATGCTCGTCATGAACTTGCGAAACTGCAGGCGGCCGAAGGCGAACCGGGCCGAGGCCTTCTGCAGCTCGTCGGGCACCACGTCGGCCTTGCTGGGGTCGCTCCACAGCATCTGGAAGCGCATGTCCTCGCGGTTGAGCGACGACAGGTCCTCCCACTTGGAGGCGACGAGCGCGTCGCGGGGGATGCCGGCGTGCACGAACAGCAGCTGGTCGAACAGCAGCATGTTGGGCATGGCGTCGAAGAAGTCGAGGAAGCGCGAGAACACGTCGACGGGCAGCAGCGACGACAGGCTGTTGATGGCCTCGGCCGGGCGCACGCCGCCGTACACGCGGCCCTCGTACTCGATGTAGTACTCGTGGTTGCCGCGCAGCACGAACACGTGCTCGGGCACGGTGAGGTAGAGGTTGAGGATCGTGCGCAGCACGCCGTTGTAGGAGAAGCGGCCGCGGTCGATGTAGTCGCCGAGCAGGACCAGGCGGACGTCGGGGTTGTTGTCGGGGTCGGCCTTGAAGCGCTTGACCTTGTCCATGAAGTTCGACTGGTGGATCGCCGCCTTCAGGCACGAGTAGCAGCCGTGGAGGTCGCCGAGCACGATGAGCTCGTAGTCGCGGCCGGGCTTGGAGGGGACCACGTAGACGTGCTCGTCGAGGAACTCCTCGCCGCCGGCGAACTCGGCCACGGTCTTGTGGCCCTCGAGGCGGCGGCGGCCGGCGATGCGCTTGTCCTCCCAGGCCTCCTCGACCTTGTCGAGCAGCTTCAGGTCGGCGGCGAACTGCTTGCCGAGGCGCTCGGGGTCGGCGGAGTAGTGGTGTTCGAATTTGGCGAAGAACGGGTGGTTGTCCTGGGCGGGGACCAGGGTGGCGGCGGGCTTCACGTCGATGCTGCCGACGACGTCGAGGGCGGACTCGTCGACGAGCAGCTCGGCGTCGAGGAGCTCGGCGAGGTCGTTGCGGAACGCGATCTCCTCGGGGTGGGCGGTGCCGTCGGCGTAGATGAAGCGGTCGACGACCTCGAGCAGGGCCACGCGGTTGTCGTCGGAGAGGCGGTGGAACAGCTCGAAGCAGCGCAGCTTCAGCTGCGAGAGCACGAACTTGTGCGGGTCCTCGCCGTCGGCCACCGCCTCGGTCAGGAGGCTCTTGATGTCGTGGTCGATCTCCTGGAAGCGCTCGACGTAGTGCTCGTGCTGCTGCTCGATGGCCTCGTAGCGGGCCTCGGGGCCCAGCTTGCCCTGGCTGTCGATCCGGGCGGTCACGAGGTCGCGGAGGAAGGCGCGGATGAAGGCTTTCTCGCGCAGGTCGAACTCGCTGTCGATGTACCCGCAGGTCGTCAGATAAAAGATGATCGCCTCGATCTGCTGCTCGGCGATCACGGGGTCGGGGTTGATCTGGATCGTCGTCGACATGGCTTCACGGACCGGGCCTGAATGGACCGCGGGCCAGGATATCGCGGGGCCGGGCGGCGCGTTCGGTCGCTTTCGCGCCGGCCGCGGCGGCGGGGCTGCGGGCGCTGCGGGGCCTTCGAGGCCTCGCGACGGGCTCGCGGCGGGGCGGCGGGTCAGATCCCCGGCGCGAGGTCCTGAATTGGCGAACCGGCCGCGCTCGCGCAGGAGGGCTCCGAGCGGGGGCCGTGCGCCCGAATCGCGGCCGATGTCGGCGGCCGGACCTGCGGGCCCGAAATTTGGTAGGTTCTCTCGCCTTGCGCTGCCACGCCTACCTCATCCGCAGCGAGCGGTACCTCGAGATCGAGGAGACGCTGATGGCGCAGCTCGCCAACGCGAGCCGGCAGCAGATCCTCGAGCTGGTCGGCAAGGACCACGTCCGCATCGAGCTGCTGAGCGGCGAGTGGCGGGTGCTGTTCACGCAGGCGCGCGTGATGGAGAGCTACGGCCCGGTCGCCAGCGACAGTCACCGCGTCGCCCGCCTGATGGCCGCGCCGGACCAGCTGGCCCCGCTGGTCAACACGCTGTGGGTCCACGAGCTGCACGACAGGTGGCGGGCGATCACGTTCGGCATGCAGCACCTGACGTACGCCATGCCGCTGGCGCTCGGCCTCATCGGCGCGGTGTTCGTCGAGGAGCCCGACGCGTGGGTCAACGCCGAGCCGGTCTACGAGATGCTGGCGATCGACGTCGAGGTCTTCAAGCTGCTGGCGCCGTTCATCCAGAAGCTGGTCGACCGCGGCGACTACACGATGCTGGCCCGCCTGGTCGGCGACCACTGCGAGTCGTCGATCGAGTTCACGGCCGACCGCTGGCTCGGGCTGCGCGAGCAGTCGCAGGCCAAGGCGCCCGAGCTGGTGCGCATGATCGACGGCTACCTGTGTCCGCCGGAGCTCTACGGCCGCGCCGTCGCCGGCATGAAGAAGATGCTCGACGCCCACGCCCAGCCGAGCCTCGACGCCTGGCTGCGCGTGCACGCCGACCGCGGCAAGTACGCGCTGGTGTTCCGCGACATCCGCCGCGAGGCCTCGGCCCCGCGGGCGACCATGCAGTTCATGGCCGTGACCGGCTGAGCGACGCGGGGCCGTCGGCGTCGCCGGGGCCTCGCGCCGCGAGCACGCCGTGGCGGTCGAGGCTTACGTGCCGGACTCGGGCCACGCCCCGGGCACGAGGCACGCGGCCAGGTCGCCCCGGCGCACGAACACGCTGCGTCCGAGCCGCACGGCGGGGATCTGCCCGCGGGCGATGCGGTGGTAGATGGCCTTGCGGCTGGTCTTCAACATGCTTGCGACCTCGTCGACCGTGAGCAGATCGAGGGCTGCAGCGCTGTCGACTTTGGGCTTCTGCGACTTCGTCCTATCCCCGCGTGGGACCATCGGTTCCCTCCCAATCCCGCAGGCGAGGGTATCGAAGGCGAGGGCCCGGAACAATGAACGTTGTCGCGCCCGCGGGCTATGGTGCGCGCGGCGGGTTTGCGCCACACTCGCGGCCATGCTCGATGCCGACCCGGACCTGTCCCAGAGGGCATGCAGGTGACAGCGCTCGACGAGGTGTTGTTGGCCCCGGCGACGGTGCAAGCGCGGCTGCTGAGGCGGCGCGAGCTGTCGGCGCGCGAGCTCGTGGAGGCCACGCTCGAGCGCATCGCGCGGCAGAATTCGCGCCTGCACGCGTTCGTCGAGGTGATGGCGCGGCGGGCCCGCTGGGCCGCGCTGCTGAAGGATCGGGAGATCACCCGGGCCGCGCGACGCGGCGAGCAGGAGCGCTTGCCGCCGTTCTGCGGCGTGCCGATCGGCGTGAAGGATCTGAACTTCGTCCGCGGCGCGCGCACACGCATGGGCTCGCGCAACTTCAAGTGGATGTGGGCGCCGGTCGACGACCGCACGGTCGCGCGGCTGCGGCTCGGCGGGTTCGTGTTCGTCGGCAAGCTGGCGACGTCGGAGTTCGGGGCGCTGCCGGTGACCGAGCCCGACATCCACCCGCCGACGCGCAACCCGTGGATGCCCGACTACTCGGCGGGCGGGTCGAGCGGCGGCTCGGGCGCGGCGGTCGCGTCGGGCATGCTGGCGGTGGCGCACGGCAGCGACGGAGCGGGGTCGATCCGCATCCCGGCGGCGTTCTGCGGCGTCTACGGCATCAAGCCGTCGCGCGGGCGGGTGGCCAACGCCTACGGGCTCGACGACCGCGACATTCTCTACACCTGCGGGCCGCTGACGCGCAGCGTCGAGGACGCGGCGGTGCTGCTCGACGTCATGGCCGGGCTGTCGGTCGGCGCGCCGCACTGGCTGCGGCCGCCCGAGCGGCCGTACGCG
Source organism: Myxococcales bacterium (assembly GCA_016793465.1). Next base: position 180,414 of record JAEUJW010000036.1, on the reverse strand, counting down.
CAGACGCTGGCCGAGCGTCCGCCGCGGTTGAGGGTGCGGCTGGCGACGTCGGCGCCGGTCGACGCGAGCGTGCACCCGGCGTGGGTGGCCGCGGCCACGGCGGCGGCGAAGGTGCTGGCGGACGCGGGGCACGAGGTCGAGGAGGGGCCGATCGCGGCGGGCACCGTCGACGAGTTCATCCCGCTGTATCAGAACCAGCTGGCCCGGGTGCCGCGGGCCGACCTCGCCAAGCTGCAGCCGGCGACGCGCTGGCTGGTCGAGCACGGGCGCCGCGTGAGCCACGCGGAGGCGCGGCGGATCTTCCTCGACCTGTCGCGGCGGGTGCACGCGTGGGTCGGCGACGCGGACGTGGTGATCACGCCGACGGTGGTCGGGCCGCCGCCGGCGGTCGGGGCCTGGCGGGCGCTGGACGGCGAGGCGGCGTTCCGCGCGGCGGCCGTGTACGGGGCGTTCACCGCGGTGTTCAACCTGTCGGGCCAGCCGGCGGCGAGCGTGCCGGTCGGGCTGTCGCCGGAGGGCTTCCCGATCGGGGTGCAGGTGGTCGGTCGGGCCTCGCGCGAGGACTGGGTGCTCGCGCTGTCGCGGCAGATCGAGGCGGCGTTCCCCCGCGCGGCCGCGGTGGCGCCGGGGTAGTCCTCGAGGACAGGTCGTGGAGGACAGGTCGCAAGGGACAGGCGCATGGACGGGCCGGGCCGCGGCGACCGGGGCGCTGGCGGGGGCCGTCGCGGGCGGCGTCGACGGGGCGCTGACGCTGGCGCGCGGGCCGTGGGCGCCCGCATTCTTAATAGTTTCGTGCGGGGTGTTGGCGCTGGCGGGCGCGTTCGTCGGCGTGGGGCTGGCGCTGGCGGAGCGCGGCGTGCGGCGCTGGTGGGCGTCGGGGCGGCCGACCGCGGCGTGGTGGGTCGGCGCGCTGTGGGGGACGGCGGTGCTGGCGGGCGGGCTGGTGCTGGCGGGGCTGGCGGTGTTCGAGCGCGAGACGCCGGCGGCGCGGCTGCACGCCTTCGCGTGGCAGGTCGGGGCGGCGGCGGTGCTGGCGATCGCGGTGATGCGCGCGGTGGCGTGGGCGCTCGCGCGGCGGCGCGGCTGGACGGCGGCGGCGGTGGCGGTGCCGGTGATCGCGGGGGCGGCGGTCGCGAGGGCGTCGGCGGGGGTGATCGAGGAGGTCGATGTCCGCTTCGTGTGGGTGGCGCTGGCGTTCGTGGCGGCGTGGATCGGGCTGCGGCTGCGCTGGCGGGCGCGCGCGAGGCGGTGGGTGATCGGCGCGACGGCGGTCGCGGCGGTCGGCGCGGCGGTGCTGGCGACGCGGCCGGCGCTGCGGCTGATCGCGGCGCGCTACAGCCCGGCGAGCGAGCGCGTGGCGCGGGCGCTGGCGCGGGTCGGCGACGTCGACGGCGACGGGTTCTCGCCGCTCGGAGGCGAGGGCGACTGCGGGCCGTTCGACGCGGCGGTGCACCCGTTCGCGGTCGACGTGCCCGGCGACGGGGTGGATCAGGACTGCCACGCCGGGGACCTCGACCCGCGGGTGCTGCCGCCGACGCCGCGGCCGGTGGCGGCGGCGCCGCGGGCGGGGCGGCGGCCGCACGTGGTGCTGGTGTCGATCGAGACGCTGCGGGCCGACCACGTCGGGTTTCATGGCCACGCGCGGGCGACCACGCCGCGGCTCGACGCCTGGGCGGCCGGGGCGGCGGTGTTCGAGCGGGCGTACACGCCGGCGCCGGTGACCGACCGCGCGCTGCCGGCCTGGCTCGGCGGGCTGTACCCGTCGATGGTGGTCGAGGCGCTGGACTACGAGACCCACGTGATGGCGGACGAGCGCGAGCTGCTGAGCGAGCGGCTGCGGGCGGCGGGGTATCACACGGTGGTGGTCCAGAGCTTCCACGCGTTCGCGGCGCACGGGCTGGCGCAGGGGGTCGAGCAGCTCGACATCCTCGATCGGCCGGCGACGCAGGACGCGCGGTGGACGACGCGGCGGGCGGTCCACCGGGTGCGCGAGCACCTGCGCGATCGGCCGGCGGATCCGCTGTTCCTGTGGGTGCACTACTACGAGCCGCACAGCCGCTACACGCCGCCGCGGGAGCACGCGCTGTGGGGCGAGGCGCGGGCGGTCGACCGCTACGACGGCGAGATCCACTACGTCGACGAGCAGGTGGGGGCGCTGCTCGACCGGCTGGACGAGCTGGGGGTCTTGCAGGACGCGTACGTGGTGCTGGCGGCCGATCACGGCGAGGAGTTCCTCGAGCACGGGCGGACCATGCACGCCCACGCGGTGTACGAGGAGTCGGTGCGGGTTCCGTGGGCGATCCGCGGGCCGGGGCTGCGGGCCCGGCGGATCGACGCGCCGGTGACGCTGCTCGACCTGACGCCGACGCTGCTCGACCTGCTCGACGTGCCGGCGATCCCCGGGATCGACGGCGTGAGCCAGGCGGCGGCGCTGCGCGGCGGCGAGGTGGTGGCGCGGCCGTTCTTCATCGAACAGTTCCGCCACGGGTCCGCCGAGCTGCAGCAGCTCGCGGTGGTCGACGGCGAGTTTAAAATGATCGTCGACCTCGAGCATCAGCTGTGGGAGCTGTACGACGTGCTCGCGGACCCGCGGGAGCGCGTCGGCCTCGACGGCGGCGGGCCGGAGTGGCCGCGGCTGCGCGGGCTGCTGCTCGACCACCGGGCCCGCTCGCAGGCGGCGCGCTGGCGCTGGGAGGCCGGGCGGTGAGGTTCGTCGACGCGGCGGGGCTGACGGTGCTCCTGGTCTTCGGGACAGCCTCGATCGAGGGCCTGGCGCGCGGGGCCGGCGGCGAGGCGGCGGCCGCGGGGGCGCTCGCGGGGGCGCTCGTGGCGGCGCTCGCGGGCGGCGCGGCGGCGCTGGCGTGGCTGCTCGGCTGGCTGCTCGGCGGACGATCGTACGGGTGGGCGGCGGCGGTCGGCGTGGTCGTGTTCGTGGGCGCGGAGGTCGAGCTCGGGCGGCGGCTGCTCGGGTTCCGCGATCCGACGCTGGTGGCGGCGGTCGCGGCGGCGGGCGGCGTGGCGCTCGCGTGGACGTGTGCGGCGCTGGTGGTGCCGCTGGTCGTGCGCATCGGGCTGCGCGCCGGACGGGCGCCGCTGCGGGCGCCGCGGTGGGCGAGCGGGGCGGCGGCGCTGGTGGTGATCGCGGGCTCGATCGCGGCGGCGGTGCACGCGGGCGAGCCGCCGCGCAGCCGCGTGGCGGCGGCGGTGATCGGGCTGGCGGCGGCGATCGCCGACGTCGACGGCGACGCAGCCGCGGGTCGGTAGCGAGGTCGATGCACGCGCGACGCGGCCTTGACGTCGGGAGCACAGGGGCGGGCGCGTCCGTCCGCGCGGCAGGCCGGTGAGCCGGACGTGGCGCGTGGCGTCGGCTTGACCGCTGCGGCGGCCTGGCCTAGCGTGGCGGAGTATTGGGGGTGTGCATGGGTGGGACGTCACGGTTGGCGGTGGTGGTGTGTCTCGGGGTGGTGTCGGCGAGCGTCGGGTGTGGCGACAGCGGGACGGGGGAGGGCTCGGCGGGGTTGACCGAGGGCGGGACCATGGCGACGAGCGCCGGGCCTGACACCGGGGTCGTGACCGGCACCGGCACCCTGCCGACCGAGGGCGGGACGATGGGCGACAGCCAGACCGGCACGGACCCGACGGTGGGGCCGACGTCGACGCCGACGACCGGATCGCCGACGAGCGACCCGTCGAGCGACCCGTCGAGCGACCCGTCGAGCGACCCGTCGAGCGACCCGAGTGCGTCGTCGACGAGCACGAGCGACGCGACCGGGACGACCGAGGGGGTGAGCGCGAGCTCGGGCGGCACGACCGATCCGGACACGACGACCGGCGACAACTCGTGCATGGACTCGCAGGACTGCGGCAACGGGGAGGTGTGCGCGGCGGGGCTGTGCGTGCCGGGCGAGGGCGCGTGCGTCGACGACGGCGACTGCAGCGGCGACACGTTCTGCTGCGAGAACGGCTGCCTGCCGCAGGGCGAGTCGCCGGGGGCGTGCATCCCGTGGGGGCTCGAGCCGAAGGGCGACGGCAACGGGATGTGCGAGGGCGAGGTGAAGATCGGCCTGTTCGAGGCGGCGGTGCAGTGCGAGTGGACGGGGCCCAAGCCGGGCGACCCGTTCCCCAACCACGTCAACGTGCTGACGACGCCGCTGGTGGCCAACCTGCCGCACCTCGGCACGAGCACCGAGATCATCATCGTCACCTACAACTACACCGACGGCGGGGCGGAGGCGGGCTACGGGTCGAACCCGAACTACTTCGGGGTGATCCGGGTGCTCAACGGGCGGACGTGCGAGCTGCTCGAGAACATCCACGACCCGGCCAACAAGATCGTGGCCGCGAGCACCCCGGCGATCGCCGACCTCGACAAGGACGGCAACGCGGAGATCGTGACGCACCGCGCGAGCTCCGGCGTGCTCGCGTTCAAGTGGGACGACAACCTGATGAAGTACCAGACCTGGTGGGTCGCCATGAACACCGGGGTCGCCAACGTCAACCGCTGGGACGGGCCGTCGATCCACGACCTCGACAACGACGACTTCCCGGAGATCATCTCGGGCTCGGCGGTGTTCGCCGGCACCACCGGCGCGCGCCAGAACCCGGGGCAGCTGCTCGCGGGCGGCAACCCGGCGGCGATCGGGCCGGGCGTGATCAACGTGCTCGGCGACCTCGACAACGACGGGACCATCGACCAGGTCGCGGGCCCGGTGTTCAGCTGGAACTCGATGACCAAGATGTGGGCGCAGAAGTACGTGGCCGCGCCCGCCAACCGCCACTACGGCTACGCCGACTTCGGCACGCCGGGGCCGCAGCCGGCCGACTTCGACCCGACCAAGTTCGACGGCATCGCCGAGGTCGTGACGGTCGGCGGCAACCTGGTCCGCCTGCACACGCTGAGCGGGCAGCTGCTGCTGAGCGGGGCGGTGTCGACCGGCGGGCCGCCGACGATCGGCGACTTCGACGGCGACGGGCGCCCGGAGATCGCGTCGGCGGGCGGCACGGCGTACGTGGTCTACGACCTCGACTGCAAGAACGCGGGGCCGGGCTGCGTCGGCAACTACGTGCGCTGGTCGCGGCCGTCGCAGGACGCCTCGTCGGCGACCACGGCGTCGACGATCTTCGACTTCGAGGGCGACGGCAAGGACGAGGCGGTCTACGGCGACGAGTGCTTCCTGCGCGTGTACGAAGGCGCGACCGGCGAGGTGCTCTACTCGTCGTACCGCACCTCGTGCACCTGGTACGAGAACCCGGTGGTCGCCGACATGGACGACGACTCGAACACCGAGATCCTGGTCGGCTCGAACGGCAACTGCAACGTCGGCTGCCCGGTCATCGACCCCATCCACCGCGGCATCCGCTGCCAGGCCAACGACGACTGCCTGTCGGGCACCTGCAACGCGGGCTTCTGCCGCTGCACGATGTCCAACCAGTGCGACACCGGGAACGTGTGCGCGGCCCCGCCGGCGGGCACGCCGGGCATGGGCAACACGTGCCGCGCGGAGCACCCGGTCGGCGTCAAGAAGACGGGCGTGCGCGTGCTGAGGGACCGCCTCGACCGCTGGGCCTCGTCGCGCTCGCTGTGGAACCAGCACGCCTACAACATCACCAATTTGGTACGCGTGTCGTGATACCGCGCTGCGCGGTCGTATACTTGAGATTGTGTACTTTCGGACAGGGCCCAAAGGCCGCTAGCGTGGTACGAATTCGTCTCGATACTCGGAGGGTAGGAGGTCGGTCATGATCAACGCTGCGTTCGTGCGCGAGTGCAAGGCCCGCGCGAAGATGTACGAAGTCACCTGTGATGCACTGCCGGGGTTCATCCTCCGCGTTCTGCCCACGGGGAAGAAGGTCGCGCTCGTGCGGTACCGGGTGGCCGGCAAGGATCACCGGAAGAAAATCGGCCTGCTCGGTCCCGTGCTGGCGATCGACGAGGCGCGGCGGCAGGCCGCGATCATGCTCGCCAGCGTCGCCGCCGGCGAGGGCGACAGAGCGACGACGAGCGCGACGACGGCGGGCACACGCGCCCCTGTGAAACAGGTGGAACCAGCGCGATCTCAGATCGAGACGCTCCGATCGCTGGCCGAGCGCTTCATCCGTGTGCATGTCGACGTGAGGCTCAAGCCCGGGACGGCCGAGAGGTACCGTCAGAACATCCGCGACGTGATCCTCCCGTACAAAGAGATCGAGGACAAGCCGACGGAGGGCAACGAGATGAAGGGCAAGCCGACGGAGGACAAGCCGACCTTCGGCGAGCGGGACTTCCGCAGCATCAAGCGGTCCGAGATCAACGAGCTGCACGCCTCGCTGAGCAAGACCAAGGCCGCGGCTAACAGCGTGCTCGGCACGATCAGCAGCTTGTTCACGTGGATCTACAAGGACCGGGATCTTCCGGACCTGCGCAACCCGGCCTTCGGCATCGAACGCTTCCCCCTGACGAAGCGCGAGCGCTTCCTGACGCCGGAGGAGCGACAGCGGGTCCAGGCGGTGATCGACGCGGGCCTCAAGATCCCTGCGGGCCGCAAGGGCCACCTGCACATCGCGACCGTGTGGGCGTTCGACCTGCTCGGGCTGACGGGGCGCCGCCGCAACGAGATCGTGTTGCTGAAGTGGGAGATGGTGAACTGGCAGCACGCGTTTCTGGACCTGCCCGACACGAAAGGCGGCCAGCTCAAGATCCAGGTGTCGAAGCACGTGCTCGGTCTGCTCAAGTACATTCACGACCAGACCGGCAACCCGCGCACGGGCTACGTGCTGCGCGGGCCGAAGGGGACGCGGATCAAGAGCATCAACCGCTCGTGGGAGAACGTCCGCGCCGCCGCCGGGATCCCCGACGTCCGCCTGCACGACCTGCGGCACTCGTTCGCCAGCGACGCGCTCATGTGCGGGGTCCCGCTGGCTGTGGTCGGGGCGATGCTCGGCCACAAGCACGACCGCACGACGCAGCGCTACGCCCACCTGGCCAACGACGTCGTCCGCGACGGCCTCGAGGCCGCGACGGACCGGATCGTCGGCGCGACCCGGGGGGCCGCCGTGCTCACCCCGCCGCCGTTCGAGCGTCTCACCGACCGGGAGTGGAAGCGGATCGCGGCGATCATGGAGGCGACGCGCGGCACCTGCGGGGGCAAGCGCACGGACCTGCGGCGGGCCGTGGACGCGATCCGCTGGGTGCTCCACAACGGCGCCAAGTGGCGCGAGATGCCGAAGAACCTCGGTCGCGCCACGACGTGCTGGCGGTGGTACGAGCGCTGGTGCGGGAACGGGACGTGGGCCCGGATCACGGCCGCCTTGGAGCTGCCGGAGATCGGCCGCGAGCCGCGCCACCTGCCGCGGGGGACCGCACGCCCCAAGCCGACGATCGACGTTGCGGCGGTCGAGGTCGGGTCGTCCACCGCGCGCCGGAGCCGCCCGGCGGCAATCCGCCAGTCCACCTGACGCGCTGGGTTGGCACCCCGGGCCGCCCCCAGTGCCCTTGTGGCACTGGGCGCGACCGTCTGCTCGGCTTGGCCTCGCAGATCTGACGGAGCGGACGACGAGTTCAGCGGTGTGCCGGCTCACAGCCGTTCTTCATTGACTCTGTAGTCACTACAGACTTTAGCCTTCAACCACGACTGAGCCGAAGGGGTCGAACATGGGGAAGGACTGTTGCGCGAACAAGAATGTCTCAGTGGGGCCGCGGTACCGACGCGTTTTATGGGCCGCGCTCGCGATCAACGCGGCGATGTTCGCGGTGGAACTCGGGGCGGGCGTCCTGGCCGGCTCCGTCTCGCTACAGGCCGACGCGCTCGACTTCCTCGGGGACGCCGGGAATTACGCCCTCAGCCTGTTCGTCCTCGGTTATTCGCTCCGGGTGCGCGCGGGTGCTGCCCTGGTCAAGGCAGCGAGCATGGGCTTTTTCGGTCTTTGGGTGATCGCGGCAGTGGTCCTCAATGCCATCCGAGGGACCGTGCCGGCGGCGGAGGCCATGGGCGTCGTGGGCGTGACGGCGATGCTGGCGAACATCACCGTCGCTGCCATGCTTTACCGCTACCGGGAAGGCGACAGCAACATGCGGTCGGTCTGGTTGTGCACGCGCAACGACGTGCTCGGCAACCTCGCCGTCCTTGTCGCCGCGAGCTTCGTGTTCTTCGCGGAGAGCCCGTGGCCTGACATCGTCGTGGCGGCCATCATGGCCGGTCTGGCGTTGAGCGGGGCCGTCCAGGTGTCTCGGCAGGCATTTGCCGAGCGGAGGAGCTGCACGTGAGCCCGACCAGCACGAGCCGGTCCCCGTCACGCCGAGCCCTCGCGCTCTGGGCGTCGCGCGCCGAACGCCGCGTAAAGCACGGGCAGCACGAACAGCGTGGCGATCGTCGAGGTGAGCACGCCGCCGATGACCACGGTCGCCAGCGGGCGTTGAACCTCGGCGCCCACGCCGGTGGCGAGCGCCATGGGCACGAATCCGAACGCGGCCACGGTCGCGGTCATGAGGACCGGCCGCAGGCGGGTCTCTGCGGCCTCGCGGATCGCCTCGACGGGTGATCGGCCTCGCTCGAGCAACTGCATGACCCGCGATACGAGGACCATGTCGCCGAGCACGGCGATCCCCGAGAGCGCGATGAACCCGACCCCAGCGGAGATCGAGAACGGCATGTCGCGCACCCACAGGGCTACGATGCCCCCGACCGCCCCGAAAGGCACGCCGGTGAACACACGGATCGCATCGACCGCACGCCCGTAGGTCAGGTACAGCAGCGAGAACACCAGCAACAGGGAGATCGGCACGACCACCAGCAAGCGACGCTGGGCTCGCTCGAGGTTCTCGAACTGTCCGCCGAGGGTCGTGTAGTACCCGTCGGGTAGGCTCACGTCCTCGCGCAGCGTCCGGCGAACTTCCGCGACGAACGAACCCAGGTCGCGCCCGCGCACGTTCGCTTGCACGATCACGCGACGCCTGGCCCACTCGCGCTGGACCGTCGAGGGCCCCTCTGTCACGTCGATCCGCGCGACCCGCGACAGCGGGATCTGAGCGCCAGAGGCCGTGGAGATCAGCACCCGGCCAATTCGTTCGGCCGAGCTGCGGGCGTCATCGCTGAGGCGAAGCACGAGGTCGAAGCGCCGCTGGCCTTCGACGACCTCGCCCACCTTGCGGGTCCCCAGCGATTCGATGACCTCGAGGATCTCCCCGACCGGAATGCCGTGGCGGCCCGCGGCCATGCGATCGACCTCGATGACCAGCATCGCCTGGCCCGTCAGTTGTTCGACGGTCACATCGCCAGCGCCCGGGATCTGTTCGACGGCCCGGCGGATCTCGTCCGCCTTCTCGCGCAGGACGGCGAAGTCGTCGCCGAACAGCTTGATGCCGACGTCGGCTCGGACCCCCGCGACCATCTCGTTCACCCGCATCTCGATCGGCTGGGTGAATACGCTGCGCATGCCCGGCATGCCCTCGAGCTCGGCGGCCATGGCCGCGACGAGTTCGTCCTGGGTCTCACCGCGCGTCCACTGGTCGCGCAGCGTGAGCGTGAGGAACACGTCCGAGACCTCGAGGCCCATCGGATCGGTGGCGACCTCGGCGGTGCCGGTCCGCGTCCAGACGTGTTCGACCTCATCCGGAAAGCGCTCTCGCAGCCGCCGCTCGATCTGCGTCCCGTAGCGGACGGACTCGTCGAGCGAGATGCCGGCCACGCGCACGGTGTTGATGACGACCGCCTGTTCACCGAGGCGTGGCACGAACTCCGAGCCGAGCCGGGCGGCCAGGAGCGCGACCAGGACCACGATGAACCCCGCGAGCACCAGCACGCTCTTGCGCCACTCGAGCGCCCAGCCGAGCGATCGGCGGTAGCCGCCCTTCAGCCGGCGCACCAGCCAATTGTCGCGTCCGCCGCCGCCCTTCTTCAACGCGTAGCTGGCGAGCACGGGCATCAGCGTGATCGACAGGAGCATCGAGCCGGCGAGGGCGAAGATCACCGTGAGCGCCATCGGCTGGAACAGCTTGCCCTCCACGCCCTCGAGCGCGAGGATCGGCAGGTAGACGATCGCAATGATCAGCTCGCCGAACAGCGTCGGCTTGCGGACCTCGACCGCGGCGTCGCGGACGACCTCACGGACGCTTCGGTTCGTGCCGTCCTCCTCCACCGACGGGCGGCGTTCTCGACCAGGATCACTGAGCTATCGACGACCAGACCGAAGTCGATGGCGCCCAGGCTCATCAGGCTGCCGGCGATCCCGTACTGCAGCATCGCGTTGAACGCGAACAGCATCGACAGCGGGATGGCGAGCGCGACGATCAGCCCGGCGCGCAGGTTGCCGAGGAACGCGAACAACACCGCGATGACGAGCAGCGCGCCCTCGAGGAGGTTGTTGCGGACCGTGTGCAGCACCGCGTCGACGAGGCTGGTGCGGCTGTAGACCGGCGTGACCTCGACGTCCTCGGGCAGGCTCGGGCGGACCTGTTCGAGCCGCGTCTCGAGCTGCCGGGTGATCTCGCGGCTGTTCTCCCCCATCAGCATGAAGCCGAGCCCCAACACCGCTTCGCCCAGGCCCTCCGCCGTCACCGCCCCGCGACGGATCTCGTGACCCTCGCGGACCTCTGCGACGTCGCTGACGCGGATCAGCGTACCGTCGACCTGGGCGAGCACCATCGCCTCGATCTCCGCGATGCTGCCGACGAGGCCCTGCCCCTGGATGAGCTGCGACTCGCCGGCTTGCTCGAGCACGCCGCCACCGGCGTTGCGGTTGCCGCGCTCGAGGACGCGGGCGACATCGTCGAGAGTCAGGCCGTGCTTGACCAGGCGCCGGGGGTCGACGACGACGTGGAACTGCCGCTCGTAGCCGCCCCAGGTGTTTATCTCGGCGACGCCCGGGACCTGGACCATCTGCGGGCGGATCACCCACTTGTGCAGCGTCCGCAGCTCGGTGGGCGAGCGCGACGCGCTGTGGACGATGTACTGAAAGACCTCGCCGAGGCCGGTCGCCACCGGTCCCAGGGCGGGCCGTCCGACGCGGTCCGGTAGATCCGCGGTGGCCAGGCGTTCGCTGACCACCTGGCGCGCGAGGTAGATGTTGGTGTCGTCGTCGAAGATCGCGGTGACCTGCGAGAAGCCGAACTTCGAGACCGACCGTACCGTGGTCAGACCCGGCAGGCCCGAGATCGACTGCTCGATGGGGAACGTGATCTGCCGCTCCACCTCGAGCGGTGAGAGCGCGGGCGCGGTGGTGTTGACCTGAACCTGGACGGGCGTGGTGTCGGGGAACGCGTCGAAGGGCAGCCGCTGGAAGCTGACCACACCGAGTGCGATGAGCACCACGGTCGCCAGCAGCACGATCGGCCGGTGGCGCAGACAAAGGTCGATCAGCGCGGTCAGCATCAGCGGCCTCCGGGAGGGTCGAACTCGCAGCAGCCGGCGCCGATGCTGCCCGGCATGACCTCAGTGCGCAGCAGCACGGCGCCGGTCGTGACGACGGCGTCCCCGTTCTGCAGGCGACCCTTCACAGCGACCATCTCACCGTCGCCAGACCGCTTCACGACCCGCGGCTCGTACACACCCTGCCTGGTGCGTACGAACACCACGTCGAGCTTACCGACCCGCTGCACGGCCTCGCGCGGGACCGAGACGGCGGACTTCGCCGCGCTCGTGTCGATCCGTGCCAGCCCGAACTGATTGGCCCGAAGCTTCCCGCCCGGGTTCGGCATCTCCGCCTGCGCTGTGACCGTGCGGGTGCGCGGGTCGACCTCGGCGGCGATCCAGGTGATCTCGCCCTCGAAGGGCGACTCGGTGTCGCCGTCGATCGAGAGCTGCAGGGTCTGACCCAGGGCGACATGCGACGCCGACGTCTCCGGCACGTCGCACAGCGCCCACATCACCGAGGTGTCGGCGATCGTCGCCAGCGTCACGTCCTCGGTGGCGAGGATGCCGAGCACGGCCGGGCGGCGCACGACGGTGCCGGCGAGCGGCGCGAGCAGGATGTAGCGGCCCGAGGCGCTCAGCCTGACGGCGCCGACCAGCCGCAGCCCCGCCTTGGCGGCGTTGGCGTGGGCCTGCGCGGTGATCACTTCCTGCTCGGCGAGGTCGACCTGACGACGCGAGGTGATCTCACCCGCCAGGAGCTCGCGCTTGCGTGCGAGGTTGGCCTTTGCGACCCGGACTCCTTCGCGGGCGGTCTGCAGCTCCGCCTGGATCTCGCCGACATGGATGCTCTCGAGTTCGAACAAGTCGCTGCCCGCCTCCACGCTGTCACCCAGTTCGACGCGGACCTTGCGGACGATGCCCGGCACGACCGCGTGGACCTCTGCGACCCGATCGCCGTGGAACGCGAGTCGGGCCGTGCACTCGACCGACGACGTCGCGGCTTCGACTCGCTGTACGGCGACGGTGGCGATGCCTGCCGCCACCTCGATGTCCGGCGACTTGAAGCGGACGGTCCGAGCCTCGAGCGCGGCCTGTTCGGCGCCCTCGGGCGGTTTGACTGGGTTGCAGACCGGACAGACCGAGTCCGGGAAGCCGTGCTCGTTGCAATAGTCGCCCGCGGCCCGGTACTGCGGGACGAGCGCCGGGTTGCACTTCGTGCACTTCGACTCCGGCAGGCGATGCTCCACGCACCAATCGGCGGCGGCGGCCGAGGTCGGCGGCGCCTGCGGGTTGCAGACCGGGCAGACCGATTCGGGGAACCCGTGCTCCTCGCACCAGTCGCCCGCGGCCTTGAATTGCGCGACGAGCGAGGGGTTGCACTTCGTGCACTTCGACTCGGGCAGGCCGTGACCGCCGCACCAGTCGGTCGGTGCGGTCGCGGGCTCGCCGAAGTCCGGGAGCTTCACGTCCGGCTTGCAGATCGGGCACAGCGACTCAGGGAAGCCGTGCTCCGGACACCAGTCGCCCTTCGACTGATACACAGCCGCGAGCGCGGGGTTGCACTTGGGGCAGATCGCCTGCGTCATGCCGTGTTCGCACCGGCCCGGTGCTGGCGGTGAGGCGGTCGGAGGCGAGGCGGTCGGAGGCGTCGCCTCACCCGCGGCTGAGCGCGGGGCCTGGCTCGTCTCGCCGCAGGCCGCGACGAGCAGCAGCACCAGCACGCCGATGAGCCCGAGGAGTCGCCTCACGGCTTCGCCTCGCCGGCGGGCGGCGGACGGACGATTTTTAAATCCGGGTTGCAGATCTTGCACTGCGACTCGGGGAGGTCGTGCTCCACGCACCAGTCGTTGCTGGCCTTGAACGCGGCGATCAGCGAGGGATTGCAGCGAGTGCACAGCGACTCGGGGACCTGATGCTCACCGCACCAGTCCTCATGGGAGCCGGGCTTCACACCGGCGGCCGCGTGCTCGGGGCCGGGCGCCGGCTTCGGATCGACCGCGCGCTTCGCCTCGGCGGCCGCCGGAGTGGTGGGTTGGGACTTCTGCCCTGCGTCCTCCTGCTTCGGCTGGCTGCAGCCGAACAGGGTGACGGTGGACAGGATGACGGATCGAACCAGTGTGTGGACCATGAACGAGCTCTCGCAAACAGGGGCCGCGACGGCGCGGCCTATCCTCACCAGGGCGAGCAATGCTCGCCCAACACCGAACTAATGCGTACGGTGTTGCGAGCGCGGCGGTCGAAACACGCCCGTACAGACACCTGTGGCGGAGGCGTCGCGGGGCATGAGGTCAGGGGTCGACGACGAGAGCGGTGACGTCGGCAACGAACACTCGAGCGGAGTCAGCGCGACACCGGGACTGGCGTGGCAACCGGGGCAGCCCTTGGGGCACTCCTCGTCGACAGGGGTGCCGTGCTCGTGATCGTCGGTGGATCGCTCGTCGCCGATGTCGTCGTCGTCGGCCTCGTCACAGGGACAGGCATCGCCACAGGCCGCCGGGCCGGCCGCGAACACCGACACGGGGCCAAGGAACATGGACACCACCATCAGCAACCAGACAGTCGCTGCGCGCAGAGCGCTGGGGATGTCGTGTGTTCGCGGCACGGACCCGCAGTGTACCAGGGGCGCGAATCGGCTCGCAATCGGCCAGGACGCCACCTGTGGGGCAAATCATGGCCTTTTGTCACGTCTGCGCCTGCGGGAGACCGGGCAGGTGGCGGGCGTTCATCTTCGCGCGACGGCCCTCCGCGACCCACGGACTGCCAGGGTGGGTGGCGGGGTGCGCGGCGACCGGGTCGGCGATCGTCCACGTCGAGGTGGCTACAGTACGCCCGGGAACGACGTTATGACTCGCGTTCGTTCATGCAGTGGCCCTCGCCATCGATGTGACCGAGCGACGTCGTCAGGTGCTCGATGAAGTGCCACAGGTCTGTGATGCCCGTACTGCCGACCTGATAGTTCGGAAGCGGTCGCAGGTCGATGGCTTCGAGCTCCTCCCGGGTGATGACGCCGTCGGCATCCCCGTCGTCATCAGCTTGGGCGTAGAGCCCGAAGAGGACCATCGGCGTCTCGGAGTACAGGTCGTCGTAGAACATGTGGTCGCCATGGATGGTGATCTGCACCGTGGCAGGCGCGCCGGCCTCGATCACGGCCTGCGACTGACAGTGCGAGTAGACCGTCCGGGTGTTGAACCCCCACGCGAAGGTCTTGGTCACGGCGCCCTTGTTCGCCGAACCGGCGACGAAGACGGAGTAGCTACCATCCTGCATCATCTTCACGTCGGGGGCGGCCGCGTTGCCAGCGGTGGAGTCTCCGTCCGCCGGGTAGATCCGGTATTGCGTGTTTGCGTAGATCCCGGCCGGGACCTCGTCCTGAGCCAGGAGTTGGCCCTTACCGTTCGATGCCATCGCCAGGTCATGGATCTGAAACTGCGGCACATCGAACGCCGGCGCCCCCTCGACCTCTCCGATCTCGATCTGTCCGACGTTGATCAGGAAACGATCGAAGTGCACCGTCCAGCCATCGTTGAACACGTCGGCCGGGATGCCCTCCTCGATGTACTCCTCGCCCCATGCACGAACCGAGAGCTGGGCCCCCGCGCCGCCTCCGGCCTCGCAGCCCAAGGTCAAGAGAGCTCCTCCGAACACCATCGACATTTTCATCACGGTCATGTCACTGCGCCTCCGCTTGGTAGTGGATATGGGACTGGAGCGTCCGACGAAACACGTTGGCTGCTTCGCTGCCGGGTTCGATCGCCACCACGCCATCCGCGTCGTCATCGAGCGCGCCAAAGTCGAGGCCGTCGAACATCGATTTCATCTCGACGGGGTCGGTGGGCTCGAGTTGAAAGGCGATCGTCGCCTCGGTGTCATCCGCGAGCGCCAGCTCGAAGGGCGCACCGACCATCTGCGTCCCGGCGTTGATGTCCAGCACGGCGGTGAACATCACCTCCTCGCCGCCTTTGCGTGCGATCCCGCCGAAGTGGGCGGTGTGCCCGAGCAGCGGGTCGTTCGCAGCGAGGCCGTCTCCATCGTCCGCGGCGCGGAACGTGAAGTTCATGCCATTGTAGTCGCCGACCAGCATGTCGGCCGAACCGAGCATCATACCGTCATGACCGAACCAGTCGAAGATGAACGTACCCGTGAGCTCGCCGGTAACGTTACCGCCTGCGTAGTGGCCCGGGTGGGCCCATGCGCGGGAGATCAGCCAGTCGCCGAGCCACGCGGTCACGCCGTGCATCTCGCCCTGAATTGTAAATTGCATGTCGGTCACGGCGATCCGGGCCGTGTCCATGGTCACCGTCCACCCCTCCTCGTTGGTCGAATCGGTGATGGTCGAGGCGTCGATCGTCACCGGGAGCTGGACGCGTACCGCCTCCTGGCTGGGCGTACACGCCGACGCGGCGGTGAAAAGGAATATCATTCGAGTGTGTTTCATTGGTTCTCCGTGTTCTCAAAACCACAAGGTCGTCGCGGTTCGTACGGTCAGGGGTGGTCCGGCAATGAATTTCAGCGAGGGGAGCGTGCTGCGTGGTTCGTCCTTGTCCCACCAGCTCGCATAGTGGTATTCGCCTTCCTTCCACTGCGCGTTGGTCGCGTTGTCGATCTGTATGTCGAGCTGCAAGGGGCCGGTACGATAGCCCACGCTCAGATCGAGCAAGGCGTAGGTCGCCGAGCGGGCCCCGTAAGGCAACGCTCGCGAGCCGACGACCTGGAGGCGCGCACCCGCCCGGTACCCCCGCGGGTGAATCAGCGTCAGGGTCGTCGCGCTCAGCAGCGGGGGAGCCCCGGGGATCGGGGCGCCCGAGGCGACGAACCGCCCGTGCGCGAGCGTGAGATCCTGGCGCAGCTCGAGCCACTCTGTGGGCCGTACGCCAAGGTCGACCTCGGCGCCGAGCCGGCGGGTCTTGTTGAGCTCGAGATTGACGGCCGACACATGATCGAACACGAGCTCGCGGTCGACCCACGTCCCGAACAGAGCGACGCCCGCATAGAAGTACTTGCGCCCCGTGAATCGGCCGCCGACTTCCACCGCGTCGGACGGGAAGATCCGCGGGGTACCCCCTTTGTAACGGTCGAGCTCGACGTCTGAGGGCGTTACCTTGCCGCCGAGGATCGATCGCGCCTCGGGCGCGCGAAAGCCCCGCCCGTAAGACGCGAACAGCGACCAGCGCTCTGAGATTCGAAACGAGGTCAGCAGCCGCGGCGACACCCGGGCCAGCACCTTCTTCGTGCGCGCGTCGTCCCGAACGTGGTCGATCACGTCGTACGCGAACATGTCGACCCGCGCCCCGCCCTCCGTGTAGAACCAGTCCGACGGTCGCCAGCGCAACCCGGTGCGCGCATGTGCCTGGTTCTGCCCGACGCCGAGGTCCCAGTTTTTGCTGACGACGCCGTGATTGGCGTCGACCTGCTCGTCGCGTTGGGCCACTCGGTCGCCCTGCCATGCCCCACCGGCGACGAGCACCAGGGAGTCGACGATCGGCCGTGTGTACTCGATCTGGTAGCCGGCGGACAGGAAGTCGTGTGTCTGCAGCCGGCGGTCGCCACGGACGGCGTCCTGTAGGTATCCGGTAAAATTCTCGAGGATGTCGAAGCGCCGAATCTGCCCGTAGAGCCGCTGGTCGAGCTTCCCGCGGCCCACGTCGATCTCGTGGCGCAGGCTGGCGATCCCGCGGATCGAGCTGCCGCCCCAGTCGTTCTGGTACGCGCCCGCGAACGGTACCGACCCATCGGCGACGTCCGTCGCCGTCACCGCGCCGGGCGAGCTGAACTTCGCGTAGTAGCCGGTGCCGAAGAGGTCGAGGTGTCCGTACTCTTTGCTGTCGACCAGCCGTACCTGGCCGATGCTCGACGCACGGCTGGCCCTGCGACCGGCTGCGAACCCACGGTCATGCATCGCCTCGAACGCGACGAAGTTCTCCCGCCGGAGTTGCTTCGGCGCAAGGACGACGACACCGCGGTGGCGCAGGGTGCTACCGAACTCGTAGCTGGTACGGGTCCCACGGTTGGCCGGGTCGACTCCGAGGTCGAAGCGGATGGTGCCAGCGTTGGCGAAATTGCCCTGGTTGAGCAGGAACGGCCCTTTACTCGCCGATACTTGACGCACGACCTCGGGGATCACGAAGTTGAGGTCGATGTAGCCCTGGCCGTGGATGTTGGACAACTCGTTGATCGGGATGCCGGCGACCGTCACTTCGACGTCTTGCCCATGCACCGCATCGAACCCGCGTAAGAAGATCTGTTGCCCCTTTCCCTCCGAGCCGTGCTGGCTAAGGAAGACACCGGGAACCAAACGGAGCAAGTCGTCGGCCGAGCGTCGCCGGGGAGCGACCGACAGCTCGCGCGCGCCGATCACCCGCTGTGAGGCCAGTAGTGGCGGCCGCCGGGACTCCACGATCGTGGCGTAGCGCGGCAGCTTCTTGCCGGGCTGCACCGGCGTTGTTGCCGGGCCGGGCTCGTGGGCGCGTACCAGGGATGTGTTGCCGAGTACCGTCACCATCACCGTTGCTGTCCGCAGGCCAGCCTGTTTCGCTCGACGATTTTGCACGTGGCCATTTCTCGGCGTTATGAATGCACGCTCTGCATGCACTCCCTGAGTTCGCGCGCAAATGAGCTCGATCAAGATGCCTCAACGGCACCTGCGGCGGCAAAAGGGCCACATCAAGAGAAGACCGACGAGCGCACTGCCGGGTGAGCCAGTCGTGCAGGCGCACCCGTCGGTCGAGGTCGGCGTCTCCATGGCACCGGTCGACCCTTCGCTCGAGCTGCCGGCGCCCGCAGTTCCCGTCGGGGAGTCCGTGGTCGTCGTGGGGTTCTCACCGCCGCTGCTGCCGATGCCGGTCGAGCCGTCGTCGGTCCCGCCGCAGCCAGGCATGGCGATGAAGCCCGCGCTGTCGCTGTCGCAGGTGTCACCGTCCGAGGTCGGAGGGCTCCCGGGCAGCACCGACGCGAGCAGGTCCATGTGCGCCGTGAACACGCGGTCCATCGGATCCTTGATGTCGATACGGAGCACGATCTGGCCGATCGCCTCGGGCGGCGGGCTGAACATCAGCTCGAACTCGTCACCGGACACCGGCGTGTCCGCTTCGAAGCTCTGCCATTCGAGCGGCTGCTCGGGGTTGTCGGTGGCGGCCCAGTAGCCGGTGATGGTCGACCCGTCCATCGCGCTGAGGCATCCGAACAGCTTGAGCTGCTCGGCCTGCCACACGATCTCCTCGCCGATCTGGTTGCTGATCGCCAGGGCGGGCGGGCTCATCGCGGGATCGGGATCGTCGATCACCTTCACGACTCCCGGACGCAGCGAGAACAGGTTGCCGGGCGGCTCCCAGGTGTAGCCGTCGATCACATACGGCCCGACCGGCAGCCCGGTGGTGTCCCAGACGACCGGCATACTGGTCTCGGCGAACGTGATGACGCGTCGCTGGTCGTCGGCGGTGATCCGGACAAAGCAGTTCGCCCAGTCCGGGCTCGTGTCGAACACGTCGTCGGTCGTCACCGTCATCGCGTCGACCAACCCCTTGGCGTCGGCCGCGACGACGTCAGCGTCGGAGAGCCACACCGGCAGATACTCCTGTACGCTGTGCGATCGGCAGAAGGCGAGGAACTGGTGCTGGCGGCTGTCGTCGACCTCGTCCACGGCATCGGCCGGACGCAGGTCCTCGTAGGGGATCGTGTACGTGAACTCGAGCTCGGGCGAGACCGTGCGGTCGACGATGGTCATGCACGGCGGTCGGGGATTCCAGCTCACCGGCGTCCGGGGGTGCGTGCCGTTGCCCGCCAGCGCGGCCGCCGGGAGGAGCAGAGCTCCGAGCAAGGTGATGCGGCCGATCACGCGCGAGACCCCTTTTCGACGAGATTCGGGCAGAGGGCCCCGGCTACGCAGGGTGCGCCAGGAGCGCGTCGCGGAATGAAGGGGAGAACCGGACATCGGTTCCCTTCTACTACGAACCGT
This sequence comes from Myxococcales bacterium, assembly GCA_016793465.1. Next base: position 161,136 of record JAEUJW010000036.1, on the reverse strand, counting down.
AGTAGAAGGCGAGAGCCCCATGGGCTGTCGGCACGCGGGCCAACATCGCAATTAAAATCTTCGGCGACGACCTCTACGAGCTGCGCCGGATCGCCGCCCGCGTCGAGGCAATCATTCAAGACGTCCTCGGCCTGGTCGACCTCTCGGTCGAGCAGCAGACCGACATCCCGCAGATCACCGTCCGCCTCGACCGCACCGCGCTCGCCCGCCACGGCCTGCGCACCGCGGACGTTGCCCGCGCCATGGAGACGGCGTTCACCGGCCGGATCGTCTCGCAGGTGCTCGAGGGTCAGCGCAGCTTCGATCTGGTCGTGAAGCTCGACCCGGCCGCGGTGGCCGACCTCGAGGCCGTGCGCCGCACGCCACCTGCTCGCCGAGCGCCCGGGCATCGCGCTCCGCGACGCCGTCGAGCAGGCGGCGCTCGAGCGCCTGGCCCCGATCCTGATGACCGCGCTCGCCGCCGGGCTCGGCCTCGTCCCGCTCGCGCTGTCCGCCGGCGTGCCCGGCAGCGAGATCCAGGCGCCGATGGCGATCGTCATCCTCTGCGGCCTCGCCTCCTCGACCGCCCTCAATATGTTCGTCGTCCCGGCCCTCTACGCCCGCTTCCACCGCGAACCGCCGCGAGAGGCCCTGCTGTGACCAACCAGCGGCACGGCGCGATCCTCGGCCTGCTCGCCGCGCTCAGCTTCGGGGCCAGCGCGCCGCTGTCGAAGCTGCTACTCGCCGAGGTATCCCCGCAGCTCCTCGCCGGCCTGCTCTACCTCGGCGCTGGCCTCGGGCTGCTGCTCTACCGCCTCGCGCGTCCGGGCACCCGCGAGGCGCCGCTCGCCCGCGCCGACCTCCCGTCGCTGCGGCGGTGTCACCGGACCGCTGCTGCTGATGCTCGGGCTGTCGCGCGTCAGCGGCACCGCCGGCTCGTTGCTCCTCAACCTCGAGGCGCCGTGCACGATCGTCCTCGCGGCCACCCTGTTCGGCGAGCACTTCGGCCGCCGCGCGGCGCTGGCGGCGACCTGCATCCTGCTCGGCGCGCTGGTCCTCCGGCTCGCGCCGGGCGAGCTCGCGGTCGATCCCCTCGGCGCCCTTGCGATCGCCGGCGCGTGCCTGTGCTGGGCGTTCGACAACAACCTGACCCAGCGCCTCTCGCTCAGGGATCCGTTCCAGGTCGTCCGCATCAAGACCCTCGCCGCCGCCGGCTTCAACGCCGCGCTCAGGCTGGCGCTCGGTGCGTCGGCCCCGGGCGATCCGCGGCACCTCCGTCGCCGACGTACAGGATCGTCCCCGCGTCGAGGAAGATGCGTCCCGGCCAAGTGGTTGGAGACAACATGCGTCGCGCTCAGAGTAGACCGATCACGGGATCGAAACGACGACGTCAGCGACGTTGTTGGAGTAGTCGCGCTCGTTGAGGACGCGCAACGCGGTCTCGGGGCGAGGGTTGTTGACGCTGATCCGCAGGGTGTACTCGCCCGGCGGCACCCCGGTGATGTCGATCCACTGGCACGGCAGTCCGGCGTCGTAGAAGTCCGAGAAGCCGCGGCTGATGCCCTGGTTCGCGCAGTTGAATTTCGCTGGCGCGAGCGGCCAGGCCCAGCTTGTGGTGTCCAGCATGCAGAACGCCTGCTTGTGGCCAAGGGCCGCGACATCCTCTCCGAGGAGTAACTGATAGCGGGCGAACTCGTCGAAGTGGTAGTGGTCGTGACACGGGCTGTACTGGAACAGCTCGGGATGATTCGCCGGCACACCCATCACCAAATCGGCGGAGCCGACGTTGGGCGTGGCGGCGGTGAACAGCATCACCGTGCGCGCGCCGAGGTCACCGACGCAGCCCTCGTAGTACTCGCAGGTCTCGATGGTCACCGCGATCTGCGTGAAGATCGGGAACAGCCAGCGGTTATCGACGATGAGGTCCGGCGCGTCGCAGCCGAGCGGGCCGTTGCCAGGGTCGTCGACGTTCGGCGGCGGATTTTCGAAGTCGAGGCCGGCAGCCGGCGGCGTGCAACGGTGGACGCCTTCGTTGATCACCCCCTGTGAGCAGCAGAGGAGGTCTGCCGGGCAGGCCGCGTCGAGCGCGGGGTCGCAGGCTCCGCCCTCGCCGCTGCCGCACACGAGCGCATTGGCGTGGGCACGCACCTTGATCGAGTCGATCGCGGCCTCGAGGAGGCCGCCGCCGGTATCGGTCGCGGAGATCCGCAGGCGCGAGCCGTCGGCCATCGGCACGCCGCAGGCCACGTACTCGCGCGGCCACCACAGGTTGTCGGTGGTGCCGGCGCTCGGCGCGGTCAACTCCTCGAGCAGATGCGCGTCGTACCCGTCGGGCCCGTCGGCTGGGACGAGCAATTCGATCGTCAGCCGTGGTCCCGGGGTGGCCTCGGATTTGTAGAAGAAGCGCGCCAACTGGACGGTCGCGGCCGTGGCTCCGCCGAGGTCGAACGCGGGCGAGGTGAGGACCGTCGTACCGCCGGCGACGTCGGCCTGGTCCGGGACGCCAGCGGGGTTCTGCCCGGTGAAGTAGCAGCCAGTCCCTCCAAAACACCCACCTGGCTGCGCCAGAGCCTCGCCATCGAACGTGCGCACCGGTTTACCGTGGATCCACGCGCCGCTCGGCGTGTCGCCCGAGACCTTCCACCCGCGCCCGTCGCCATTGAAATCGTCGGCAAAGACGGTCTCGACGGCGACCTCGGGCGGCGTCGAAAAGCTCCACGTCACACTCGACGGCGACACGTGTGTCGGGTCGTCAGCCTCGAAGGCCATGACCCGCCAGGTGTACGTGCGCCCCAGCATGAAGTTCAGCGGTCCAACGCAGGGGCCCTCGTACCCGGGCACACCGCCGAGGATGCCCGACGTGAGCTCGGTGTCGTCGATGAACACGCGGTAGCGCAGCGGTTGTCCCTCCGGCTCGACGACCGGCTGCCAGCACAGCGAGGTGACCAGCGGAACCTCGCTCGCGCCGTCGGGCGGGCTGACCAGGGAGGGTGCGGGAGGGAGCACGTCGATCGACATCGTGCCGATCCCGCCCGTGTCGCTCGTCGAGGTCGGCGTCACGGTGCTGCTCGTCGAGGCGACTGCCGCGGTCGTCGCGGTCGAGGGATCCTCACCTATGGGCGGGTCCCAGGGACAGCCGCTCATGACGAGCGAACACGCGACGCCCGCAACGTGGGGTTTCCTGACCATGGGAGGGTCCCGGACCGTGAAACTCATCTCGGCCCTGGCCTTCTACTATAGTTTGTAGTAGTAGAGAACACTCCCAATGCGTTTCTTCGCCTCCCGCAGGCGGAGGGATTCGATCGTTTCATGAATTCACGGTCCATCATCTTGCTCATGCCCTCCGTACTCGTGCTGGTCGCCGGCTGCACCCGGCCAGAGGGCGTCCAGCAAGAGGTGCCGAGGATGTGCACGCAGGCCGACTTCGGTGAGCTGTTCGAGCAGCGGATCGAGCCGCTGCTCGCCGAGGATCGGCCGAAGAGCTGCAACCAGTGTCACCTGTCGGGGGTCGACCTCACCCTGTTCGTCCGCGACGACCCCTGCCAAACGATGGCCTGCCTGACCGAGCAGGGGCTGGTCGACCTCGAGGCGCCCGAGGACAGCAAGATCCTCGAGTGGATCTCGCGGGCGGATCCCAACAGCGATCTCATCACGCCCGAGGTGGTCCAGGAGGAGTACGACGGGTTTCTCGAGTGGATCCAGTGGAGCGCGTCGTGCGGCGCCGCGGCATGCGGAGAGGTCGCGGAGCCGTGTGCCGGCGGGTCGATGCAGCCAGCCTGCGCGACCTCCGAGCCGACCACCGATCGGCCTGAGTTCGTCGACCCTGGCGACTGCAGTGACCTCACCCGTGAAGCAGTGTTCCGGGAGAAAGTGTTCGCCTGGCGCGGGCGCTGCCACCCCTGCCACTTCGAGGGGATCGAGGACACCCCCCACACCGCGATGGCGCCGAAGTGGGTCTCGTCGGGGGCCTGCAACGAGGCTTCGCTCGAGACGATGCGGACGGTGCTGTCGCGCAGCTACATCGATCTGAAAACCCCGACCGACAGCTTGCTGCTGCTGAAGCCGCTGACGGAGAAGAATGGAGGGGTTGAGCACGGCGGCGGCGCCAAGTTCAACGGCGCCGAGGATCCTGGGTACGCCGACTTCCTTTACTGGATCGAGCGTGAGAGCGAGTGTGCAGCGGCCCTATGAATCGACCCGTCCTCGGCCTCGACAGTCGAGCAGCCTCGACGCCCGGCGATCCTCGGGCGTCAAGGCAGTCAGGGCGTGCTAAGCGGCCTTACAGGTGCATGCGGGCAGACTGCCCAGGTTGTCCCCCTGCTTGCTGTTGGGCGTCGTCGTGATCCACAGCCCGTTGTCGGTGAGAACGACCTCGGCGCCAGCCTCCCACTTCTGGGTCGTGGTGTTCATCGTCGCGGTCCTGAATCTGGCGGTCTTCAGCCGGATGTGGTCGAGCACCTGCTGGCGCGTGAAGGACTTCGCCGGCGTGTCGGCCCAGCCTACATCAGGCCGGGCACAGACCCGCACGATCGGCTTATTCGCGGGGTGGTCGCACTCGAGGATCCAATAGAGAGGGGGAGGAGTCGTTGCAGATACCATAGCGGCCGAGAGGGTAAGACCGCCTCGACGGGCGTCAACGCCCGGCGCGAAAATTTTAGCTGCTGGTGGCTTCCGGAGTCACCTCCAGGCCACTCCGCGGCTTTGGGCATATTCGCCCGTGGGGGCTTCCATCCTACTATGACCTGTAGTACAAGCGAGGACGACATGGAATTTCGCATACGCAAGGGCCAGGACGGCGCGGCGATCCGGCTCCACGATCTTGAGGCGGAGATCATGGACGTCGTCTGGTCACGTGACCTGAAAGACTTCGCGGTGAGCGATGTGCACGCCACGCTCGAGGCTCGCCGCGAGATCGCCTACACGACGGTGATGACGACCCTCGTGCGCCTCCACGAGAAGGCTGTGCTGGAGCGCCGGCGCGACGGTAAGCGCTACCTCTACACGCCACGCTACTCCCGCGAGGAGTTCGTCCAGGCGACCGTCCGTGAGGTCCTGGAGAGCATCGGGAGCGCCGCTGGTCGGGACGTGCTCGCTCTCCTCGTCGAGACCGCCTCGGCAGCCGACGAGGCGGCACTCGACGAGCTGGACCGGATGATCCGCCGCCGTCGGCGGGAGCTGAAGCGATGACGGAGGCAGTGTTTCCGCTGCTCGGCCCGTTGATCGTGTTCGGCCTGGCGCTCCCTTGCATCGCGCTGATGACGAGGCTGCTCCTCGTGTTCGTCAGACGGCGCGAGAACCTCCACCTTCGCTTGCGTCTGCGCTACGTGCTGATCGTCGCGTCGAGCGGGCTCCCGCTGATCTGGTTGATCTCGGCGGGGTTTCACCAGGCGGAGTCGGGCCGGGTCGCTAAGGTTTGCATCGCCCCGCACGGCCCGGATGCCCTCTGTCTCGAAGCCATCTTCTTTGCGCTCGCGCTGAGCGTGCTTGCGATGCTGTTCGCCATGCCACGGCTGATCTGGGAGCAGGTACTGCTGCGCGCCTCGACCAGCCCCGACGCGGAGCGGGCACGTGGCCGCCTCGCGCGGCTGATCAGCGGGCACGCCCGGCTCACGCCGCTCGCCGGGCGCTGCGTGGTGCGCGACACGCTGCCGGAGACGATGCTTACGGTGGGCGTGCTCTCGCCCCGACTGGTCGTCCGCACCTCGTTCGCCGAGGGACTCGACGACGAGTCGCTGATCGCGGCGCTCCACCACGAGCTCGAGCACGTCGTCGGGCGAGATCCGTTGCGTTACTTCATCGCCTGGTGGGCTCTGGCAGTCAACCCTGTCGGCCGGTGGTTCCTCGACGGCGAACTCGCCCGCTGGATCCTCGCACGCGAGGTCCACTGCGACCGCGAGGCGGTCCTCGCAGGTGCGTCGGCACCGGCGCTCGCCCACTCGCTCGTGCGTGGCTCACGGCCTGGTCCTGCTCGCGTCGAGCCTGCACTCGGGGCGAGTAACCTCGCGGCACTCCGTCTTCGGGTCGGGCTGCTCATCGCCTATTCCGAGCGTCCCCCCGTGCATTGTTGTGGTGGTTCGGCGCTGCGGCCGATCCTCGGACTCATGCTCGTCGTCGCCGCGCTGCCGCATACGACCGGTACCGGCCTCCTCGATCACTTGCACGCTGCTTCCGAGTACGCCGGTGTTTTTCTGATCGGATGGTGATTCGATGTCGCGTGATACCCCGCCACGACGCCCGAGTTCGCCCTCTTCTACGATCGTCAATAGTAGGTCCCTGCTTATCGTCGCGGCGATGGTCGCCCTTGTCGCCGGCCCGGCAAGTGGAGCAGAGCCCGCGCTCGCCGATGTGGGGCCCGGACCAACGATGGGTCGATCGGGCCCCTCATCCCCGGACCCGGCGCGGGCCAAGCCGGTGTCGCTGGCGGAGCTTCTCGCCTACGCCGACGACCACTCGCCGCAGCTCGTCATCGCTCGCAGCACGCGGGGTGTCGCCGACGCGGCGAGGGTGGCCGCGTCTCCGCTCCTGCCCGCGAATCCCGAACTCGCGGCGGGTGTCGGCCCACGCTACGGCATCTTCGGGGTCGGCGTCGACGCCGACGTCTCGCTCTCGCAGCGGCTCTACATCGCTGGGGAACGCGGCCGGCGGCGTGACGCCGCCAAGCGGTTCGGCGAGCTGACCGACGCGGCGATCGAGCAGGCGCGCTGGGCAGTCCACTGCGACATCCACGCCGCCTTCCAGCGGGCACTCGTGCTGCACGAACGTGCGCTGCTCGCCGAGCGCGTGCTCGCCTTCCAGGAGAACGTACTGCGCGTGGTGCAGGGCCAGGTGAAGGCGGGCAACGTCCCGCCGCTGATGCTCCGGCTCGCCGAGGCCGAGGTCGCCCAGGCGAAGCAGTCGCTCCTAGCCGCGCAGCAGGCTCTGCTTGTGTCACGCATCCAGCTCGCGCAGCTCTCGGGCTGGCCCGCCGCGAACCCTCCCGAGCCTCGGGGCGGGCTCGTGCCGCCGGAGGACCCGCCGCCGTACCCGGAGCTCGTGGCCACGGCGCGGTCGAACCTCCCGGTCCTGCGCACGCGGGAGGCGGCGGTCCGCGAGGCTGACGCGCGCGTGAAGGTCGCGCGGCGCGAAGTCTGGCCGCAGCCCTCGATCGGCGTCCAGTACCGGCACGAGGGCAATCCGACGACCGAGGGGCCCTACAACATCGTGCTCGGGACGCTGGCGTTCACGATCCCGAGTTTCCAGACCAACCAGGGCGAGCGCGCCCTGGCCCGCGCGCGTGCCGGGGTCGCCCGCGCCGAACAAGCCGCGACCCTCACCCTGCTCGACGCCCAGATCGCGGAGGCACACAGCGCTGTGGTCGCCGCGGCCAAGCGCGTGCGCAGCTATGGGAGCGAGATCCTGCCCCGATTCGAAGAGAACCTCGGGCTGCTCCGCCGCTCATTCGAACTCGGAGAGATCGACATGCTGTCGCTGCTCATCGGCCGCGAGCGCTTCCTGAAGATCCAGAGCGACGCGCTGGACACCTATGTCGACTACTTCGTCGCGCTCGCAAACCTCGAGCGGACGGTCGGCGTGGACTTCGCGGTCGATCGTCGCACCGGAGGAAAATGAAGATGAGTACGCACCTTCGATCGCTTCCCGTCATGCTTTGGGCCGCGCTGCTGGTCGCTTGCGACTCGAGCAAGCCGACCGCTCCGAAGGAGCACGCCGAGGAAGCCGGGCATGAGGCCGAGGAGGCGGGCCACGCCGAAGAGGCCGAACACGGGGAGGAGGGTGACGACCATGCCGAAGCCCCCCCGGGCGTTGTTCGTCTCGAGGCAGAGGCGGTCGAACGCGCGGGGATCCGCACCGGCACGGTCGAGCGGCGGTCGCTCGGCGGCGGCACAGCGATTCCTGCGGAGATCGAGTTCGACCCATCGAGCCTCGCCCACGTCGGGCCGCTGGTGCCCGGCCGATTCGTCCGGGTCGCCGTGGCTCTGGGCGATCGCGTCAACGCCGGCCAGCTCCTCGCGGTCGTCGCCTCGAGCGACGTCTCGGCCGCCCGCGCTCGCCTCGGGCAGTCCAGGGCCCGCCTCGAGGCCGCCGAGCTCGCGCTCAAACGCCAGCAACAGCTCGCCAGCGAGGGCATCGGGGCTCAGCGCACGTTGATCGAGGCCGAGGCACAGGTCGGCGAGCTCCGGGCCGACGTCGAAGGCCTGCGCCGGCAGCTCGCGGTTTTCGGCTCGGGATCCGCGGGTGAGCTCCAGCTCGTCTCGCCGATCGCTGGGGTGATCGTCGATCTCCACGCCACCCTCGGCGAGACCGCCGGCGCCGACGAGGCGGTGTTCACGATCACGGACCCGACCAAGGTGTGGGTCCGCGGCAACGTGCCGGAGCTCGAGATCGACCGTGTCGAGCTCAACACCGCGGCCATTGTCCGTACCCACGCCTACCCCGACATGGTCCTCGCAGGGACCGTCAACTATGTCGCGCCCTCGCTCGACGAGAAGACCCGTTCGCTGCCGATCCGCGTCACGCTCGAGGCTCCCGATCCGCGGCTGCGATCCGGCCTCTATGGCAGTATCGAGCTCGTCGGTGGCGCCCGCGACGAGCGCGTGCTGGTCGTCCCGATCGACGCGGTCGCCACCATCGACGGTCAGCAGGTCGTGTTCGTCCCAGCGGACCAACCGAACAGCTTCCGCACCCAGCCGATCCGGCTTGGACGGCGCGCAGGTGGCTTCTACGAGGTGCGCGAGGGCCTGAGCGAGGGCGCCGCGGTCGCCGTCAGCGGGGCGTTCACGCTGAAGAGCGTGCTGAAGAGCGGAGAGCTATCCGAGGGCCACGCCCACTGAGAGGGAGCCATGAAGCAGATCGTCGCATTTTGTCTGCAGTGGCGGCTCCTGGTCCTCGCGTTCGTCGTGCTCGTGGGCGTGGTGGGTGCCCGCAGCGCGTTGCAGCTGCCGATCGACGCCGTCCCCGACATCACGAACGTGCAGGTGCAGATCCTGACCAAGGTCCCGGCGCTCGGACCGGTCGACATCGAACGGACAGTGACCTTCCCGGTCGAGTCGTCGATGAGCGGCCTCCCGGGTGTGACCGAGATCCGCAGCATCTCGCGCTTCGGCTTGTCGGCGGTGACGGTCGTGTTCGAGGAGGACACCGACCTGCTGCGCGCGCGTCAGTTGGTCTCGGAGCGGCTGACCCAAGCCCGCGAGCGCCTGCCCCCGGGCGTCACCCCCGACCTCGGACCGATGAGCTCCGGCCTAGGGGAGATCCTGCAATTCGAGGTCCGCGCCGACAGCATGTGCGGGGCGGACGAGCCCGACTCTGACGCCTGCTACACGCCGATGGAGCTGCGCGTCGTCCTCGACTGGTTCATCGCCTTCGAGCTCCGCGGCGTGCCCGGCGTCGTCGAGGTCAACTCGTTCGGCGGCGAGCTGAAGACCTACGAGGTCGAGGTCCTGCCCGACCGGCTGCGGGCGCTCGACGTCTCGCTGAGCGAGCTCTTCGAAGCCCTCGAGCGCAACAACGCGACCGCCGGCGGCGGCTACCTCGTCCGCGCCGGCGAGCAACTGCTCGTCCGCGGCGAGGGACGGATCCAGAGCCTCGAGGAGATCGGCGACGTGCTGATCGAGACCCGCGACGACGGCGTACCGGTCCGCGTCCGGGACATCGCGCGAGTCCACTTCGCCCCGCTGATCCGCCAGGGCGCGGTCACCCGCGACGGCCGCGGCGAGGTCGTCACCGGCATCGTCATGATGCTCGTCGGTGCCAACGGTCGCGCGGTCGTCGAGGACGTGAAGACGCGGATCGAGCAGATCGAGCCCTCGTTGCCCGCGGGCGTCCGCCTCGACGTTTTCTACGACCGCGCCACCCTGGTGAACCGCACCATCGTCACGGTCGCCAAGAACCTCGCCGAGGGCGCGTTGTTCGTGATCGCCGTGCTGTTCCTGCTCCTCGGCAGCATCCGCGGCGGGCTGATCGTCGCCGCCGCCATCCCGTTCGCCATGCTGGTTGCCTTCATCGGCATGAAGGCCCTCGGCCTCAGCGGGAACCTGATGAGCCTCGGCGCGATCGACTTCGGGATCGTCGTCGACGGGTCGATCATCGTGGTCGAGAACGCGGTCGTTCACCTTGCGGCGGCGGCCCGCGGGCGCACCCGGCCGATGACCTACCGTGAGGCCGCCGATGTAGTCCTCGGCGCGACCCTCGACGTCCGCCGGGCAGCGCTGTTCGGGGAGGCCATCATTGTCCTCGTCTACGTCCCGATCCTCACGCTCGCGGGGATCGAGGGCAAGATGTTCAAGCCGATGGCGATCACCGTGCTGTTCGCCCTCTGCGGTGCGTTCATCGCCTCGTTGACGTTCGTCCCGGTGCTGGTGGCCTCTCTGCTGCGCCAGCGGCCGGAGGAGAAGGAGCCGCTGATCGTGCGCCTGCTCCATCGCGTCTACCCGCGTGTGCTCGGGTGGACGATGGCCGTCCCGCGCCTGCTCATCGTCCTGTGCCTGGCCATGCTCGGCGTCGCCGGCTGGATCGGCTCGCGTATGGGCGCGGAGTTCGTGCCGCGCCTCGACGAGGGCGCCCTGGCCATCCAGGTACTCCGGCTCCCGAGCGTGTCGCTCGAGGAGAGCGTCGCCGGCGCGACCCGCTTCGAGCGGGTGTTGCGCGAGTTCCCGGAGGTCGTCACCATCATCTCGAAGACGGGCCGCGCCGAGATCGCCACCGACCCGATGGGGGTCGAGCTGTCGGACGCGATCATCATCCTCCGGCCACCCGAGGAGTGGCAGACCGCCCCGACGCGCGAGGGACTGGTCGAGGCGATGTCGCAGCGCCTGACCCGGGCGCTCCCCGGCCTGGGCTTCTCGTTCTCACAGCCGATCGAGCTGCGGATGGCCGAGCTCATCAGCGGGACCCGCAGCGACGTCGCCATCACCGTGTTCGGCGACGACCTCGGCACCCTCGAGCGCCTCAGCCTCGAGATCCAGACCGCCGTCCGTGACGTCCCCGGCGCGACCGACGTGCGCGGCGAGCAGCTCGCCGGCTTGCCCACGCTCGAGGTCACCGTCGATCGCGCCGCCGCATCCCGCTACGGCGTGTCGGTGGGCGACGCGCTCGACGCGATTGAGGCGATCGGCGGGCGCGCGGTCGGTGAGGTCTACGAGGGCGAACGACGCTTCCGCCTGCAGGTCCGCGTGCCGGCGGGGCTGCGCGACGACATCGAGCAGCTCCGCATCCTCCCGGTCAGCGGCCCCGGCGCCCAGCTTGTGCCGCTCGGGCAGATCGCCAGCATGCAGATCGTCGACTCCCCGGCCAGCATCAGCCGGCAGTCGGTGCGTCGCCGGACCAACGTCGAGGTCAACGTCCGCGGGCGCGACCTGGCGAGCTTCGTCGGCGAGGCCCAGGCCCGCGTGGCGGCGATCGAACTGCCGACCGGATACGTGGTCCGCTGGGGCGGTCAGTTCGAGAACCTCACCGCCGCGACCCAGCGGCTCGCACTCGCGGTGCCGCTCGCGCTCGGGCTGATCTTCGTCCTGTTGTACATGGCGTTCCAGGAGATCAAGCCCGCGCTCCTCATCTACCTCAACGTGCCGTTCGCCGCCGTCGGTGGGGTGCTGTTGCTCTGGGCGCGTGGCATGCCGTTCTCGATCAGCGCGGCTATCGGCTTCATCGCGCTGTTCGGGATCGCGGTGCTCAACGGCGTGGTACTCCTGACAACCGTCAAGAAGCTCCGCGCCCAGGGCCACGGCCCGCGGGAGGCCGCACGTGAAGGTGCGGAGGGCCGCCTTCGGGCGGTGGTGATGACCGCGACGGTCGCCGCACTCGGCTTCCTACCGATGGCCTTGTCGGGCAGCGCTGGAGCCGAGGTTCAGCGCCCGCTCGCCACCGTGGTGATCGGCGGCCTGGTCAGCGCTACGTTCTTGACCCTGTTCGTACTGCCCACGATCTACGCGTTCGTCTACCGCAAGGAAGAACGGCGGCCCTCAAAGGAACACGCCCCATGAACAAGCTGAAGCTCGACCTCCCGCTCGTCCTTCCGCACGACGCCGAGCAGGCCGATCCTTGCGTCCATCGCCTGCTGATCGCCGTGCGCGGTCGCCCGGGCGTGCTCGACGCGCATATCGACACGACACCCGATGCGCAGAAGCCTCGGCTGTGCGTGCACTTCGACGCCGGGACGATCGCTCCGTCGGAGGTCGAGAAGCTCGTGCACGCCGCCGGGGCCGAACTCGCCGAGCAGTACGGCCACCTCCGGGTGTCTGTCCGCGGCGTGCGTCACGAGCGGCACGCCCGCGTGGTCGAGGCGGCCCTGCGGCGCGAGCGCGGGGTCCTCTATGCGGCGGTCAGCTTCGGGACACGGCGCGCGGCCATCGAGTTCGACCCGCGCCAGATCGGCGAACCGAAGGCCCTCGAGTACCTGAAGCGCGCCGGCTTGCAGCCCGGAGACCCGCACGAAGGTCACAGCCACACCCGCAACGAGCACGCCGATCACAAGCACGGGCCGGGTGAGCACGACGGCCATAAACACGGGCCAGGCGAGCACGACGGCCACAAGCACGGGCCCGGCGAACACTCCCACGGTGGCCCCTTCGGCGAGCGATCCGAGCTGGTCTTCAGCGTCCTGTGTGGTGTTCTGACCGGCGCCGGCTGGTTGCTCGAAGGCGTGGCCCCACCGGCCGTGTCGATGGTGCTCTACGCGCTCGCGTATCTGTTCGGCGGGTACTTCACGATCCGCGAGGCTTACGAGGCGATCCGCGCCGGGCGCTTCGAGATCGACTTCCTCATGCTGGTCGCGGCCGGCGGCGCTGCTGCTCTCGGTGAGTTCGCCGAGGGCGCCCTGCTGCTGTTCCTGTTCAGCTTCGGCCACGGGCTCGAGGGCTACGCCATGTCACGCGCCCGCAAGGCGATCGCCGGCCTGACCGAGCTCGTGCCCGCGACCGCGGTCAAGCTCACCACGGGGGGGGAGGCGGTCGTCCCGGTCGTCGAGCTGGCGATCGGCGATCGCCTCATCATCAAGCCGAACACCCGGATCCCGGCCGACGGCGTCGTCGCACGCGGTGAGAGCAGCGTCGACCAGGCGCCGATCACAGGTGAGAGCGTGCCGGTCGACAAGCGGCCGCACGCCGATCCCCCAGGGGCGCTCGCAGACCCCGTCCGCATCGACCCCGAACACCGAGTGTTCGCCGGAACGATCAACGGACCGGGCGCCCTCGAAGTGCTCGTCACTCGAGTGGCCGCCGACAGCACGCTCGCGCGGGTCGTCAAGCTCGTCACCGAGGCCGAGACCCAGAAGTCGCCGACCCAGCAGTTCACCGATCGGTTCGAACGGATCTTCGTCCCGGTGATCCTCGGCCTCGTCGTCCTCCTCCTCTTCGCCTGGGTCGTCCTCCCCGAGCCGTTCTCGGCCAGCTTCTACCGGGCGATGGCCGTGCTCGTGGCCGCGAGCCCGTGCGCGCTGGCCATCGCCACCCCGAGCGCCGTGCTCGCGGGTGTCGCCCGGGCTGCTCGCGGCGGCGTGCTGGTCAAGGGTGGCGCGCACCTCGAGGCGCTCGGCAGCGTCGGCGCGATCGCTTTCGACAAGACCGGCACCCTGACCGAGGGCAAGCCCCGCCTCACCGACGTGCGACCGGCACAGGGCGTCGACGTGGCGCAGTTGCTCTCCATCGCCGGCGCGCTCGAGCGCCGCTCGGACCACCCACTCGCGCGTGCGGTCGTCGAGGGCGCCGAGGCCCGGTTGGCGGTGCTACCCGATGCCACCGATGTCGCCGCGATCACCGGCTTCGGACTGCGCGGGCGGATCGACGGTACGACCGTACGGATCGGCAAGCCTGGCCTGTTCACCCGCGACGGCGGCACGCTGCCCCCACCGATTCAGTCGCTCGTCAGCGAAGTCGAAGGCCGGGGCCGTACGGTCATGGTCGTGGAATTCGGCGGTACGTTTTCCGGAGTCCTCGGGGTGATGGACACGCCACGCCCCTCGGCCCGACCGGTGCTCGAACGCCTGCGGGAGCTCGGGGTCGGCAAGACCATCATGCTCACCGGCGACAACCAGCGGGTCGCCGACGCGGTCGCCCGAGAGGTCGGTATCACCGAGGCTCGCGGCGACCTCCTCCCCGAGCACAAGGTCGAGGCGGTCGCCGAGCTGGCCCGTTCGTCGAGCAGGGTCGCCATGGTCGGCGACGGCGTCAACGACGCCCCCGCCCTCGCCAGCGCGACCGTCGGAATTGCCATGGGCGCCGGCGGCTCCGACGTCGCCCTCGAGACAGCCGACGTCGCCTTGATGAGCGACGACCTCCACGGTCTCCCGTTCGCGGTCGGCCTCAGCCGGTCGTGCCGCCGGATCATCCGTCAGAACCTGTGGGCGAGCCTCGGCATGGTCGTCTTCCTCATCCCTGCGACGCTGTTCGGCTTCGCGGGGATCGGGGCAGCCGTCGCGTTGCACGAAGGCTCGACGCTCGTCGTCGTTGCAAATGCCCTGCGCCTGCTCGCATACCGCGATCTCAGAACCAAGCACTAACCCCGATCCATCGTCACCGCGAGAGAACTGCAATACACGAGACGCACAGCGGTGCGTCTCGGCGGAACTCTATTGCGGTGATTACGAACCACGCGCCATCGCATAATTGCTTGCGATTAAACATAATCATCGCGATAAACCTCCCATGTCTCGTATGTACGTTCCCGCGATGCTCGTCTCCCTGTGCTCGATCGCCTTCGCGTCCACCGATGCGCAGGCTGCGATGGGCGGTCCATCGACGCTCTTTGGCCAGCCCGTCGCGCCGTCACGCGAGCTCAGCGAGGCGGAGCGAGACGAACGACGCCGGCAGTTCGACGCGATGCTGGAGACGAGGGGCCTGGAGCGCCACGGCGATGTGGTCGGCCCTCGGGAGCTGTTCGCGCCGTCCGAGCCGAACCCCGCGACCCAGGCCGAGTGGGACTACCCGCCGCATCGCACCACGATCTTCCTCAATTTCTTCGGCGGCGAGATGTCGGGCGGGACCAACTCGGCACTGATGGAGTCCACCTGCATCCCCTCCAACAAGTTCGATTACCCCGGGTTCTCTGGCACCGAGGCCCAGGCGCTCGCTATCATCGAGACCTTCGTCAATCTGCTCGAACCCTACGGCGTCCGCGTCGCCTATGAGAAGGCTCCGCCGCCCGAGCTGCCCTACGCGATGGTCATGATGGGTGGGACCCCGGATCTCGTCGGCCTTCCAAACGGCGTGCTCGGTGTGTCCTGCAGCAGCGACTGCGGCGATCGCTGGTGGCGTGACACGACCCTCGCGTTTACCGCCGCGGCGTCCCCGAACCAGACCAACACCCTCTCGACCACCGCGCTCCACGAGGCGGCGCACGCGTTCGGCCTCGCACACATCGATACCAGTCAGAACTCGCCGCTGGTCATGCACCCGTACGTCGACAACTCGCCAAAGGTCTGGGGCGACCAGTGCGAGGAGTACAACGCGGCGACCGGGGGTATCAACTGTCAGTCGACCCACGACTACTGGTGCCCGGGTGGCGCTCAGAACACCCACGCCGAGCTCCTGGCCTACTTCGGTCCGAATGGCCCCGACACCGAGCCGCCGCTCGTCGAAATCCTGGCGCCGGAGGACGGGCTCGAGCTCGAGGCGGGCGCGAGCGTCGATCTCGAGGTCGCCGTTACCGACAACCATGACGGCGCCGGCTGGAAGCTCATGGTCTACAAGGACGACGTGCTCGCCCAGGAGCAGCCGACTTTCAACTTCCAGACCAAGTGGGCGCTCTCCGGCCTGCCCACGGGCACCTACCGCCTGCGCGTCGAGGGCATCGACCACGACCGCAACGTCGGAGCCGACGAGGTGACGCTCTATGTCGGTGTGGAGGCGCCCATGCCGGGATCGAGCTCCGGCGACGATCCGACCACCTCGGGCGGGACGACGGACGATACCGGATCAGTTCCCACCGGATCGGCAGGCGGCACCGGACAGGGCGAAGGGGGTGGATCCTCGAGTACCACGATGCCCAACGAGGAAGGAGAGGACGGTTGCTCATGCCTCGTCAGCGGACGCACGGCCCCAGCACTCACCTGGGCGGTTCTCTTTGCTGGCTTTGTCCGCCGCCGCAAGTCCCGGTCACGGCCTTGGACATGATGTACGAAACCGAGCATATGTACAATCATAGAAATATTTCTGTCTACCGTGATCGATCGGCCTGAGATCGTTACTGGGAATAGAGAGAATATAAATCTCCGTGTGCACGACCGACACCGGTCGAGCACCGTTCGGCGGCTCCTCCGGGCGCCGTAAAATTCTGCGTATACGTCCAGGAGCCGCAACGCGATGCGCACCCGTCCTCTCACCCCCTCGTTCTATCTGTCCCTCGTCGCGCTCACGATGGCGTGTTCCCCCGTCGTCCTCCCCCAGGAGACCGAGACCGATGGCGACAGCGGAGGCACAGCCGAGGGGACCGGCGGCTCGGAGACAGGCGCTTCCGAAGATGGGGAAGGCCCGCCGCCGAGCGATGTACCAATCGCCTGCGTCGATCTCGAGCCGCGCGTCCTGTCGGTCTTCGAGGCCAACTGCGCGAAGTGCCACGGCGCGGGCAGCGTGGCCCAGGGGGGAATGGACTACATCCTTGATCTCGACGCCCTGATCGCCAACGACAAGGTCGAACCGGGCAAGCCGAACGACTCTCGAGTTTATGTGCGCATGGCCGCGGCCGAAGCACCTATGCCCCCGCTGACCGAGATGTCGCGTCCCACCTCGAGCGACATCCAGTCGGTGCAAGACTGGATCGCCAATTGCGCGGGCGTGCAGGGCTGCGGCGACCAGCCGTTCATGACCCGTGACGCGATGCTGCAGAAGATCAACATCGACCTCGGTACGGTCCCGCTGCAGAACCAGAAATTCACCCGCTACTTCACGTTCGTTCACCTGTACAACGCGGGATGGTGCGACGGCGAGATCGAGGTGTTCCGCCAGGCGCTGATCAAGCTGGTCAACAGCCTGTCACAGGAGACACTGATCAAGGCACCGGTGCCGATCGATCCCGAGAAGCTGATCTACCGCGTCGACATCAGCGACTACGACTGGGATCGCGACGATGGCGAGGCGAAACCACGGCTCAGCGAGCCGTCGTTCTACTTCCGTGACGAGCTTGAGGAGCTCGCCAAGGAGTTCAACGACAAGTGGGAGATGATCTCGGACCAGAACCCGTACAACATCGAGTACATCGGCCAGATCGCGCTCAACATCAAAACCCTGACTGGCACACATTTCCCAGTCATGCCTGGCGACGCATTCGTCGACGTGTCGTCGCGCTCGCCCCTGTACTACGACATCCTCGGGATCCCGACCCGTAGCGCCAAGCTGCGCATACAGGACCCCGACTGCGGCCCGGACGAGTGTCTTACGGATCGGCTCAACATCGACATCCTACTCAACATCGAGGACGAGAAGGCTAATGACGACGGAAAGGTCGCACGTGCCGGCTTCCATGACTCCGACGTGTCAGACTTCAACCGAGTGATCGAGCGCCACCGCTTCACCGACGCCAACAACCGGGTGTTCTGGCTGAGCTATGACTTCGCCGGCCAGAGCGGTCAGCAGAACATCGGCGTGCACCCGCTCGATTTCAAGTTCGACGGCGGCGAGATTATCTTCAACCTGCCGAACGGGCTGCAGGCGTACATGCTGACCAACGCGGCCGGAGGCCGACTCAACGAGGGCCCGATCAAGATCGTCCAGGACGAGAGCCAGAAGGACTTCCTGGTCCGTAACGGGGTCTCATGCATGGGCTGCCACAGCTCCGGCATGATCAAGCGCCAGGACGATCTCCGCTACTCACTCGACAACGGCCAGGCAGAGACTCAATTCACCGATCTCGACAAGGAGCTCATCCGCGCGCTCTACCCGGTCCGCGAGGAGTTCGACGAGCTGCTCGAGCAGGACACCCGTCGATTCAACGACGCGCTCAGCGCTGCCGGTGTGCCCCCCGACACCGAGAAGGAACCGGTCATCACCACGTTCCTCTCGTTCGACGAAGACGTGAACCTGCGCCGCGCCGCCTCCGAGCTCGGTCTCCGTGAAGAGGACCTCGAAAAGGACATCGGCCAGCTCAACCCCGATCTCGACGAACTCTCGAAGGAGGGCGGAAAGATTCTTCGCAGGGACTTCACGGCAAACTACGCAGCCAGTGCGTGCGTCGAGTTTGTCGGCTGCAGCCGAGAGTGTCCGGCGATCCCAAATCCGAATGGTACGGGTCAGAACGAATTCGACACGGTCTGCAACCTATCGAAATTCGACTGAGCCGGCCGTACCGGCGATCACTCGAGCCCGAGAACACGGATGCGGTGATTGAGCGTGTCGGCGACGTAAAGAGTGTCT
The DNA here is from genome assembly GCA_016793465.1 of Myxococcales bacterium. The sequence continues at coordinate 142,819 of JAEUJW010000036.1, read as the reverse complement.
TCACCGAGCGCCACGCCGTACGGCTGATCGAGGAGTGCGGCCGTCGCCATCCCCCCGTCACCGGCGTATCCACGGACACCGCAAGTTCCTGCGATCGTGGTGATCACCCCGTCGGGATCGACCCGACGGATGCAGGCGTTGTCCGTGTCGGCGATGTAAAGATTCCCGGAGCCATCGACGTCGACGTCGCTCGGCCGTGAGAGCGAGGCGAGGATGGCCGGGACACCATCACCGACGTAGGTTGGATCGCCGTTACCGGCGACCGTAGTGATCGTGCCGGCGAGGTCGATCCGGCGTACGCGATGGTTGCTGGAATCTGCGAAGTAGAGATCGCCTACAAAATCAACGACGAGACGCCCGAGGGTGGGGGCGACTCTCCACCGGGGAAGCCGACCTGCGCCGACGCGGCCGGACCACTGTCGCCGAAGAAGCCCGGGATACCGTTCCCGCAGACGGTTCGCACGATCCCCTGCCGATCGACCATTCTGATCCGCTGGTTGACCTGGTCTGTGATGAACATGTTGCCCTCACCATCGAAGGCAGTCGCTACCGGGAGGTCGAACAGCGCTGCTCCGACAGGCCCACCATCACCGCCGAAGCCGCGGTCACCGGTCCCGGCCAGGGTCACCGCCGTCTCCGTCGCAGGGTCGTACGTTGCACGAGGGCTCGACGCTGCTGGTCGTCGTCAACGCGCTGCGGCTGCTCGGGCACCGCGAGGGCTCGCCCGCGGGCGTATCCACCGGCCAGTCACACTGAAGAATCTGCCGGCACGGGCTCGTTCGCCCGCGCTGACAGCGTTTGCGCGGGCGAACGCGCACGCGTAGGACGCTGGAAAATTCGCGGGTAAAGGCCTACGTTGCCCGGTGCGTGGCCCGTCCCTCCCGCCCCACGGAAACGCCCCACGGGTCGCTCCTGCGGGACGCGGTGCGCCCGGCCCCGCTGGTGGTCCTGGCGGCGACCGGCGTGGGCGCGGCGTTCGGCGGGTGGATCGTCGCCGTCGGCGGGGCGGTGATCTACGCCGCGACGGTCGGCGCGACGGCCCTACGGCGCCCCCGGACCGCACTCACGTCCGGTCCGTCGTTCGCGCCGCCGAGCGACGAGCGCCCGTCGCTCAAGTCGCGTGAGGTCCTCGCCCTGGCGATGCGGATCCGGAAGGCCCACCGCGCCCTCTACGACGGGTTGACCGCCGCCGATGCATCGGTGCAGGCCATCCTCGCCGACAGCTACACGCGGATCGGAGAGCTGGTCGAAGGCACCCGCGAGCTCGCCACCCGCGCCGACCGCCTCCAACTCCACATCGACGCCGTCAGGGCCGCCGGCCAGAGCCCGCCGGACCTGCCGGCGATCGTGGCCCAGCGCGTGGCCACGACCGCCGAGCTGGTCCGCGTCGCCGAGGCGATCGAGGCCGTGACCCCGCGGCTGCTCGCCGGGAGCACGATCGAGGTGGACGATGCAAGCCAAGTCGCGGACGAACTCGCCGGCGAGCTCCGGCACATGAAAGAGCTCGTCGACGAAGTCGCGCTCAAGTAACAGGAGAGAGAGGGGACCATGTCGTTCAAGACCGCATTCTTCGCATTCCTGAAGCGGGAGAAGTCGCAGGCCGAGCTCGAGGGCTATCGCCACGCGACCAACCAGATCGACGAGCTCGACGCCGCGATCCAGACGCAGATCCTCGCCAAACCGCCGACCGGCGGCACGCCGTGGTCGTATGCCCTGCACCAGCAGCAGGCCATGGCCTACGCGTGGATCGCCCGCGGTCTGGCGACGATCGCCAACACCCTGATCGAGATCGACGAGAAGACCGACGCGAAGACCGCCGGCTACCTCCCGATCGTCACCTTCACGCAGGCGCGCGAGCTGTACGTCCAGGTCCCCGAGTACGTGCGTCGCGCCTGGGAGGCGATGTCCAACCCGAACTACCGCCCGGACAAGCCGCTGCCGGCGGTCCTCAGCCCGCGCATCGAGGCCGACGGCAAGTGTCCGATGGTCCATCTGCTCGGCATCCACGCCGCCGCCACGGCTCTCGACGGTTTCGTCGAGGCCCGCGTCAACGAACTGATGGCCGCGCGCGGCACGATCGCCGAGGGCGATCAGGAGGCCCGCGGCTTGCTCGATGAGCTGGCCCAGGTCCGCGCTCGCGCCCGCTCCGAGCGGACCTTCGCCGGCGATCAGCTCCGCAGCCTCGGGGACGACGTGCCGATCGAGACCCACGAGGCCGCCGAGAACCGCCTGTTCAACGCGCTGTCCGACCAGTTCCTGCTCGGTCAGCTCGTCGCCATGCCCAGCCTCGCGCGCAGCCCGGCGCTGATCGGACACAACAGCAAGGGCCGCGAGGTTCGCCCCGAGGACCGATGGTTCCTCAGCGAGGACAAGGCCATCAAGGACCTCAAGGACACCAAGTTCGGGGAGCAGGAGATCAAAGAGTTCTGGGTCCGCAAGAACTGGCGCACGACCCCGGTCGAGGAGCGCTACCTGGCACAGTGCGCGGCGCTCGTCGCCAACAAGGCGATCTCCGTCGCGTCCCGCTGGTCGACCTGCCCGTTCGACCCGGCGTACCAGACCCACGAGTCCGTGCAGATCCTCGACCGCACGCTGCCCCGCGGCACCGAGTTCCACCTCAACATGGACGAGGGCGAGGACGAACTGCAGGTCGGCACCCCGCGGTTCCGCCGGACCCAGCAGTACGAGGAGGAGCACGAAGAGGGCCACCACGACGACGCCAGCGGGACGTGAACCCGTCGGTATGACACGCCCGGAGGTAGCGGGAATCTGCGGAAACCCTGACCACCATTGATCCTACCTGCGGGCGTGGGGTGACTATCGCATCGGTCGTAACGGCACGACCGGATGCGACCCCGTGTCACGGCGTCTGATTCCGACGAAATTCAGGTGGTGTCGCGGCAGCACTGGCGAGGCGAGACGAGGGTCTCAGGGCGTGCAAGCGACTTCTCGTTCGATCCACGCGCGAAAGTCGAGGTAACCGGGGTCCGTCAGATCGTGGAACTTGTCGCCGCCACCGTGCTCGACGCCGCCAGCGCTCTCAGCCAGGGGCTTCAGGAGCAGCAGGCTGGCGGCGGGTCGTCGAAGTCGACGAGCTTGCGCTCGAGCACGTTGCGCATGGTGGTGAGTGACGCGAGCTCGCACGGGCCGGTGGCGATCCACTTCGGTGCGTCGAACTCCGTGTCGTCGAAGTGGCAGGGGGAGCAGCGCTCGCGCCAGGCGTAGACCTTGTGGCGGAACAGGGTCTCGCGGGTGAGCGGCGAGCAGTCGCCCGGATCCTCGTAGGGGTCGTTCTTCGGATCGTCGGCGGCGCAGGTCGCCTCGGAAGGGACGCCGCACGGCGCGTCTCCGGAGTAGCAGAGCCCGCACGCGGCGGTCGCCTCGATCCATGCCAGGAACGCCGAGTACTCCTCGTCAATGACCTGCTGGTCGATCAGCGGGCTGCTCGGGTCGGCGCGTGAGATCCACTGCAGCACCACGCTGCCCGCTGGATCGGTGAGGTCGACCAGCCCCCGGCTGTCGAGGCAGGCCATCGTCTGGCACGGGGTCTCCTGGACGAACATCTCCAGGTCTACGCCGGACAGGTGGCAGGTGTTGCAGGTCTTCGGGCGATCCGTCGCCAGCAGCGGCGCGATGCGCTTGGTGAACAGGTCGTTCGACTCGACCTCGCAGGCCCCATGGGCCCCGGTTGACGATGCTGCGCCCGTCGACTCGCTCTCGGACGACGACGCGGTCGTCTCGGCCGCGGGCGGTCCGCCAGTCGGGCATCCAGTCGCCAGGACGAAAAGGAGGGGTCGACACACCCGACTTGACATCTACTACATCGTATAGTAGATATCGCGCGACTGCAATTTCTCCCGTGGTGTCGAGGATGCGTCCCGGATTCCTGTGCTTATCGCTCGTCCTGTTCGCGTGCAAGCCGAGCGACGACAGGCTCCCGGACGGGCCGACGAAGTTCGTCGACCTGGTGAACACGCTGGCCTGGCAGCCGGTCCCGGCGGCCCGTGACCCCCTGTCGCATGAGCGACCGAGCGAGGTCGAGTGCCCGCTGGGCACCGGCTATCGCCACGAGGACAACGGCTTCGACATCCAGACTGGCCCCTGCAATTACGGCATGTTCAGCCAACGGACGCTGGCGCCTGTGCTCCGCGGCGCGAAGCTCAAGCTGCTCGTCTATCATTTCGACCTGGCAGCGCGGGATCCGGCCCAGGCACACGCGGCGGTCTTGCTCGGCGAGCGCGTGCTCTGGGAGCGAATGATCGATATCCCCGGCAAGGCGAATGCATACAATATCGATCTTGTGGCGGACTTCAGCGCCACCGCGGAGACCCCGATATATTTTCATGTTCACAATCACGGGCAGAATAGCTGGACGTTCGCGTCGGCGAAGGTCCAGGTGCCTCGATGAGGTGACACGCCCTCCGTGGGTCGTGGTGCTCAATCGCGGCGCCACACGGTGACGTTGCGGACGTTGGCGCCGGCCTCATCGAGGATGCGCATGAGGTCGGCCGGGATGGACATCGGCTCCGCGATCGGAACCCGTGCACGGCCGGTGTTGCCCGCAGGGAAGCGACCCACGGCCGAACCCACGGCGGCGACCGAGAGCCGGACGACCTGCCCGAACAACTCGCGCAGGTCCCCCGTGCGCAACGCCAGCGCGAGCATCGCCAGGTGGACGCGGGTGTGCGCCCAGGCCATGGGTTGCGACAGAATATGTGCCCGCTCGAGGCAGTGCCAGGCGGCCTCCAGATCGCCACGAAGGCGGGCGTCAGCCGCCGACTCGAGTTCACGGAGAACATGTGGAACGAGGATATCCTTGGCGTACTTCATACGTCCTCGAATTGCTCACTCCGGCCAACCAGCGGCGCCTGGCTCAGGGGGCGCCGCAGGCGAGCCATTCCGCCAGCTTTTTTCTTTCGTCCTCGGTCGGCTTGGGATCGCCGATCGGCATCAGCGTGTTCACTGAGTTCGGCCCGGCCGCGGCCTGCCCGTCGATGTGCTCGATCTGGGTGCGCACGAGTTCGACGGTGTCGAAGTTGTGGTCATCGGGCGCGCCTTGACGGTCCACTCCGGACAGCGCCGTGCTGTGGCAGCGCGTGCAGTAGTCGGTGAAGAACTTCTCGCCGAACGTGGCCCACGTGAGCGTCGAGTCATCGGGACAAACTCCGCCGGACGGCGTTCCCTCGTCCGGATCGTCGGCGGTCTCGGCTTCGGCGGAGGTCGGGGCGGTAGACGATGTCAACGGTCCATCCGTCGATTGTGTCTCCGCCCCGGTCTCTCCTTCCGTCGTGCCCTTGTCATTCGTCGAAGAACAGCCGAGTGCGAGCAAGGCTGCGAGGAGAGGAAATCTCATGAGATGCACGGCCCGTCTTCTACTACGGGTCGTAGTAGAAGACTACCGAAATGTGTTTCACCCGCGGGCCGCGCCTTGCCTCCTCGCGCGCGGAAAGGCAACTCGGTCGGCGGCGCCGGAGCTCCGGACCCCCTCCGGCGCCCTAATCGGCTCCTCCGGGTGCTTTCCTGGAGTCCGTGACGTGCCCTTCCGCGTGGTCTTCGACGTAGCCCGGGGCCCGCGAGAAGCGGGGGGTGCCGACGAGCAACTGGTCGTCGTCCTGGTCCATCTCGAGGATGAACTCGTGTCCTCGATCAATCACGGTGCCGAGGACACCGACGCGCTGCAGCGTCTGGTACACGGTGGCGTAGGGGCATCCACTCCAGCGTGACACCGGCGTGATCGCTCCTGCCGCTTCGAGCTCCGCGATCTGCGCGAGGTAGAGTTCTTCCCGTTTCGTCATGCGCCAGCCCTTGCGTGTCCAGAACTCGTTGATCTCCTGCTCGCCGAACTGCGTCCCGCTGAGCTCTGTGACCGCGGCACGATCGGACAGGGACCAGCGGCGGGAGGGATCGATCTTTTCGCCGGGGATGGGATCCGGAGCGGCTGACACGGCGGCGGCAGACCCACCAACAAAATGGAGGGAGCCGTCGTCAGGCTCGGCGACGGCTCGGTCGGCCCGAGGGGCACACCCCACCACCAGCACCGCGGCGAGCCAACAGAAACACAATCGGTAGATCATCGTTCGACCTCCTTCTCGAGCAGGTTGTCGTGGAGCACGGTACGACACGTCAACCGCGATTGCGCGCCCGTGCAAAGCCGGGCCCACACGGCGGCTCCGTGATCGACTCGGCGATCACATTATTGGAATGAGGGCATGCGCAGACCGGCGCGTGGCCGCGGAGATCCGCGGGGTGAGCGTTGGATAGATGTACTCAGCGTCCGGGCGAGCGTCGTGTTAATAAGTAATCAACATGCGTTAAGATTTCAGCAGTTGTTCATACGCCTCGGTGACCGGCGGTGAGAGCGCCTGCTCGCCCGGGCGTGATCGCGGGCCTGCGGATCTCGGGCGGGGCTCCGCACAGGAAGCGGCACCACGCCGGACTCGATGAGGATCCACGACCCGACGGCAATGAAGGCGAGCGGTACGAGCCAGTGCCCGGACCGCTCGATCACTACGACGACGCGCTCGCCGAGGTCGACCGGCGCCATCAGCGACGCACCTGAGCCGGCGCCTCCCACGAGATCGGCTTAAGAGGACCTCGACCTCTCGCGCGACGAGCTCGGCCGACAGTGGCGCACCTGGTCTCCGCGGCGAACGAATGGCGATCGAGTGGCTGGCGTGCGCTGTCGAGGGCGGGGCGGGTGCGCGCCAACTCGGCGGCGGTCGGCGGGTGATGTCGCGCCTGAAATTACATCGATTTAGTCAGATCCTCTTTCGGCGCGGTTCTGTTTTGGGTGGTTCGGCCAGTCGTAATCGTTGTTCCGGTCGAGATTCGGACGGTGGTACGAATTAGGCCGATTTGAACGGATGAAATACCCGCAATTCTATTGCGGGTGGGACTACAGAAGCGTCGAATCTGTCCAGGGAAAGACCGGTTTAGACCCGGTCAAATTTCGGGAAATAGATTCGATCGTGCTTCGATCATTTCACGGAAATAGGACCGAGCTACTGGGCTCGCCGGCTCGCCTGCAACGATGCTGAGCTACAGCGGCTTTAAATGGCCGCTCCCGCACCGAACTCGGAGCGAAAGAGCGCGCGTTAAGCCTACTGTGATGCTGTCGCCTTGCAGCAATCCGACCTCCCGAGTAGCGGCACCGTCCACTCGCGGGCGCGCGGGCCCGATGTGCCTGCTTCGGGGCGTCCTCGATCGCGGTCGGCGCCCGAGGAGCGCTTCGACGGTCGGTCAGCCCTCGGGCTTGGCCCAGTGCGCCGAGGCGACCCGTTCGTTCACCGGCGCTCGCGTCGGGCCCCAGCCGTGCCGATGCGTGGGCTTCCGGTCCGGCCGGCCGTGGAGGATCCTGGGGTGTGCCTGCGAGTCCTGGCGTCCGCAAGATCGAGGAGCTCCTTGGAGACTGGGGGGTTCGCGGCGGCGTGCATGCGCTCGTGCTGCGGTGGCGCAAGCATATGCTGGCCGCGGAGGCCGCCACGCTGACCTGGGAGCGTCGCCTCGATCCTGGGTTTTCGGAGCGCCAGCAAGCTGCACACGCCCTTGGCATCTTCACGCTGGACGCGACGAACGTGGAGGACGAGTGGGTGCTCCGCCACGAATGGCGCGGGTGGGGCTGGCGTGAGTACGGCTACGGCAACGCACGCGAGCTGAAGTCGAAGGCGCTGGACTTGGTTCGCGCGGGGGGCCCCTTCGGCGGGCCCGAGCACGTCTTCCGCCGGGCCAGCCCAACCCAGGCAAGCCTGACAGCCGGTATGCAGCGACACGCGTCGGCGGGTGGGGAGTTGCGGATCGGGAACTTCATCCCAGGCGTCAGAGTCCTGCTCCAAATCAAGCCGGACGGGAAGTTCGCTATGCGGACGCTGGGCCCCGTCGACCGCGGCGTCGAGCTCGCCCCCCTCCTGGCGACGCTCGGCCCGGTGGAGACGAGCGTGTCGGGTCAACGGCGCGTACCATGGATCTTCGTAGATGTCTGGCCGTTGCTCGGAGTGATCCGGACGCCGAGCTTCGACCTGCTCTCGATCCCATTGGCCCCCGACGAGGTCGCGGTGATCGCTGCGAAGGACGAGGCATATGGGGTTCTCGTCGGCACCTGGGCCGAGCTGCGCAAGCTCGACGTCGATCGGTGGCTGACGAGTCTCCCGCGCGCGCCGCTCGTCCGAGAATACTCGCCCCCGCCGAGCGACCCCAGGTGCCCGCCGATGGCGGCAGGCGAGGGCCACACTTCATCGGAGCCGGCGTCACCGCCACTGAGCCGCCCAGCTACCGCTCCCCGTGCCGAGCCGGAGCTGTCGGCATCGCCGCCGAACCACCCTGCACCGAGCCCGACGGGGCCGCCCGCAACCGCAGCGCCCGCACCGCCGGAGCCGCCCGCACCGCCGGAGCCGCCCGCACCGCCGGAGCTGCCCGCACCATCGATCCCCCCAGCCTCTACGACGAGCCCACCACCTACCACCGCAGCATCCGCCCTGGAGGAGCCGTCTGCGCCACCGCCAGTACCCGCCGCCCCTTCCCTGCCAGAGCGATCCGCATCGGCACCTCGGCGCCCGGCAGCCAAGAAGCGCTCACCACGAGTGTCAGCCACCATCGCACGCGTCGAGCCGGTCCAGGCGATCAAGCTCCCACCGGGCCTCGTCGACGCGCTCGCCGCCTGCTTCGCGGTCGTGGAGGGTGAGCTGCCTGTGCGGAAGACCGGCGCCGAGTTTGCCCGCGAGCTCGTGTGGGCGCTGGTCCGGGCCGCGAGCGCGGGGGCGACGACCATGACGGGGACCCCCGCGGAGTTGCTGAGTGCACTTCATCGCCTCGGCTACCTGCGGGCCATGCCGAGTGACCAGGTCGGGCGCGACGCCTTCAAGATGCTGGCCACGCGGACGTCGCTCGTGCGCAGACCCCACCATCGCCGGTGGGTCCTGGCGTTCGGCGACCTGCTCGATCCGGAGTCGGAGCTGCGTGAGGAGTTGCGGCGCTACGAGCCCCGGTAGCCTGCGCTCCACTACGACGGTTCGTCGGCGCCCTCGGGCTCCTCGTCCACGGGCGCCGCGTCAGCCGCGGCTCGTTCATCTCGCCGCTGCTGCCGCATTGTCCGGAGCCACTCCTCCTGGATCGCCTTGCACACGACGTAGACCAGCGTGGTCTCGTGGGCCTCGGCGAGATACTCGAGCTTCTCGTCGATCTCCTGCGGGAAGCGGAAGTGCCGCGACTTCACCGGACGCTTGCGCTTCGACCGCGAGGGCAGTTCGGCCTCGAGGTCGCGCGAGCTCGTCGTCGGCTTACCCGGGGGCGTCGGCTTGCCTGGGGGGGTCGGCTTACCTGCAGGGGTCGACGCTGGCCGCTGGCGGCCGCTGGCCTTCGCCGGCTTGGCGATGAGGCCGCGAGATGCGAGCTCCTTCTCGGCGTCGGGGGCGAGGCCGCTGGGGTTCCAGGCGCCGGAGAAGCCCTGGTGGGGCAGATGGGCGTAGCTCCCGGCCTTCTGGTCGCTACTCTTCCTGGGCATTGATCCTCCGCTTCTTCATCTTGAACCCGATGTTGGTGAGGAAGGTGCGGCAGAACGTCTCCATCACGATCGCACCGCGGGTACCGGAACCATAGGGGACCTCCCAGACCGGCTTGTAGAAGTCGGTGGTTCGGTCGATCGCTTCGGCCTCCGGAATCTCGACCTCGCAGACCTTGGCCTTCGGGATCGCCGCGATCGCCTTGCGCAGCTCGTGGTCCATCCGCTTGCCGCCACGCCCGACGTTGTTCTTCAGGATCAGCACGTCGGTTGCGGACGCCTCGAGCTCGCCGAGCACGTTGTGCATGTTGTCGAAGGCGAGGCGGCCGTGGATCGGCACGAGCCAGAGCGACGGGCTGAAGCTGACGGCGATCTCGATCGCCGGCGGGCAGTCGACGAGGACGAGCTCCACGTTCTGGAACTTCGGCACCTTCTTCGGCGAGTAGACGACCGAGAGGAAGGGGCTGCGTTCGTGGAACGTCCCCTCCCGCATCATGCCGTCCCCGCGCGAAAGGATGCGGAAGAGGTCGCCTTGGTTGTCGATGCAGGCGGCGATTGTCCGGATCTCCTGGTACTCGGCGTACCAGGCCAGGTGCGCCGCCACGGTGGTCTTACCGGCGCCACCCTTGTTGTTGTAGATACCGATAGTCTTGTGCATTGTCGGCCACATTCTCATGCGGCTGTCAGTGGCGCCAGACCGCGTGTCCGCGCGGCTCGGGACAGCGCCCAGAGGCGAGCACAACCAAGGTCCGCGCGCCATCGGTCCTCAGCGGCCGCGGGCGAGCGCCCCACACGGCTGCGGTCATCGGTGGTTCTCGGTGTGGCCACATGGTGATGTGGCCCAGCTCCAGCACACCCGGAAATCCTGCCGGAGTACGTTTTGCTCGAGATCGTCCCAACGTGGGCAGCCACATGACGGTGTGGCCCGCACCATGCTGCAGGGCGGGCTGCTCGATGATGTGGCCGCCCATCGCCGCCTGGTGCGTGAACCCGATCGATCGCGCAGCGGCCGCAACCGCAAGGCGGCGGGCGAGCGGCACACGCGGCTGCGTTTACAGGTGGTCCTGGTGTGGCCACATGACGATGTGGCCCAGCCCCAGCACACCAGAAATCCCGGCGAAGCACGTTTTGCTCGAGATCGTCCCAACGTGGGCAGCCACATGATGATGTGGCCCGCGCGGCGCTGCTGGACGGGCCACACGATGATGTGGCCCGCTCATCGACGCTGGGTGCGCGAACCCGATTGACCCGGTACCTGGGCGATCACGCGGCGACTCCTGCTCCTGGGCCAAGCCGCGCGGTGCTACCAGCTCGGCAGCGGCCTGGGGCCAGTCGTCCGAGAGGTCGCGGCCCCCTCGATCTCGGCGGTCGACATCGACCGCCGGATTCGGCCTGTTCCCGAGCGCGGATTCGTCGTTGTGTTCGTTCGCGCCAAGCTGATTCGATACCGTATCGCTGTATCAACTGGTCGGGCACAGCGTGTTGGCGCCATGTAACCGGCGTTTTCGCGCGTGATCTGGCGAGTTGATACGGTTCATACGGTATCGCTGGGCGTGCTGCACCCTGGCGCTCGGCATGCAGTGCCGCCGTGCGGTCGTGCGCTGCTGAGGCCCGGGAGGGGTGGGCCACACGATGATGTGGCCCGGCCGAGAGGCTACACGCGGGTGCGGCCTCCCGTGGCGCGCGCGTGGCACACCTCCGGGCCTACCCACGTACTCCTCGATCGGCCGCTCGGCTGCCCCACCGGTGGCCGCACGATAGGTGGCTGCCAGTGCGGCGGCGCAGCCCCAAGGACGGCCGCCCTCTGTGCGGATCGTGGTGCGGCCGTCTGTGGGGCGAGTTGTGGGGCCGCTGGCGTGGCCTGTCATGGGGCCGCCATTGGGGCCTGTCTTGCGGCCGCCGATGGGGCCCGTCGTGCGGCTCGTCGTGCGGCTCGTCGTGCGGCTGACCGGCCGCCCGCCGCCCACCGCCCGAACGGGCGAGTTGCCGCGCCGGCGCCCGATCTCGGGTAGGCAAGCAGCGGAGTCGTGACGCGGAGCGCGAGGCGGAGGGCACTCGAGTTCGCGGGGTATCGCGAAGTCGCGATGCGGGGCGCCGCGGGGCCGCCACGCGCACGACAACCACGTTCATGCCGGCGACCTGCTACGTTCGGGCGGCGGGCGCCGCCCGCTGCGCCGCGCCGCCGCCGCCCGCCGAGCCGCCGCGCCGCCGCCCGCCCCGCCGCCGCCACCGCCGCGTCGTCGCTCGCCCGGCCGCTGCCGCGTGGCCCGCCGCGACGCCGCCGTGGGCCGCGTCGCCGTCGCCGACAACAACCCCGTCGTCGCCGCGTCGCCGCCCGCGAGCGCACCGTCGGCCACCCGCGTTCCGCAGCGACGAAGCGGCGCCGCGCCCGCGGTGGCGGGTCGGTGGCGCTCCGCACTGCGGAACGCGGGGCTGGGCGTTACCGGAACACGGCGCCAGGCGCGAAAGCCCCCTGGAGCCGGCGCGTAGATCGCGGGCTCCACACTCGCCGACTGCCACCCTGCGTGGGGGTGCTGCGCGGGCCCGTTGCGTTTGCAAGATTGGGCGAAGTCGCGACGACGCCTGTGGCCGGCCATCCTCGGCGCCGGTCGCGCACCCGACCGCTCTACACGCCGCCTCGCCGACGGGTCAGGGCTTGCGCCGACCCCCGCCAGGCGGGAGCGCGCGCGAGGGGGCGGCTGGTGCTTTGGCCGCCGGCAGCGCGCGCGATGGGGCGGCGGGTTGCTTGGCCGCCGGCAGCGTGCGCGAGGCCGCGGGCGCCTTGGCCTCCGGCAGCGCCAGTGTGATCGACCGCCCCGCGCTCACGGGGGCGAACACCGTCTCGCCGAGCATCTTGCCGTCGGTGGTGATGTGCCACGCCAGCAGCGCCTCGCGGACCCCGAACAACCGCGACCGGGCGGCCTCGATCGCATTCTTCACGAAATGCAGGAGCACGCGATGAAGCCGGCGCAGCTCGGCCTCCTGATCGTCCTCGTTCTCGTCGGGTCGCAGCACGACCAGGCAAGGCCGCCCGTCGATGCGAAACCGGAGGACGGGCGTCGGGCCGTCGCCGCCTTCCCACTCCGGCTCCGTCAACCCGACGTCGCGGGCATCCTCCATCAGCACCTTGAGCTCGAGCTGGCTGTCGAGGATGGGGACCTTCGTCTCGGTATAGCGGCGGGCGGGGGTCTTCGCGGTCCGTGAGGCCATCCCGCCGAGCGTAGACCGCAGGTCGGTCGCTCGTCGACCCCGCGGATCTTGGGCGAGGGTCCTCGCGGCCTGCTACCGCTTGGCGCGCTTTTTGGCCGGCTTCTTCTTGTTCTGGACCCTCGGGGGGCGCGGCTCGGCGAGCACCTCGAGCACCTTCTCCCCGAACGCCGCGACGAGCCGCGCCCGGATGTCTTGCAGGCCGAAGCCCAGCTCGCGCTGGCCGCGGACGAACGCGGCGATCTTCAGGGCCACCCGCGGCCACTTGCCGAGGACACCGCGCCCGCCCGTCCACTGCGGCTTTGGGAGGAGTCCCGCCCGCACCCACTCGCCCAGCGCTTGCTTGTCGACCCCCGCGGCCGTCATGACCTGGTAGATGTTCACGTAGTCCGTGAGGGGGCTGTCCTCGGTCTCCTCCGCCATGAGGCAGCGATGCTACACCGGCAACGCACCGGCGAGGCCGCCCTGGCCGACGTGAATGACTTCCTCGCGCCCTTCCCGCGCCAGCTCGCCGAGCGGGGGCCAGGTGCTACCGCCGGGTTCGGCGCTTGGCGGCCTTTTTCTTGGCCATTGCCCGCCTGGTGCGCGCCCGGGGCCCGCGGGGCTCGGCCAGGATCGTCGTGATCTTCTCGCCGAAGGCGGCGATGATGCGAGCTCGGAGATCGGGCAGCCCGAACCCCAGCTCGCGCTGACTGCGGACGAACTTGGCGATCTTCAGGGTGGCGAGCGGCCACTTGGCGATGATGCCGCGACCGCCGGTCGTCCGCGGCGCGGGCAGGAGTCCCTCGCGGACCCACTCGTAGAGCGACGCGCGTTCGACCCCCGCGACCTTGGAGACTTCCTCGGTCGTCGCGAAGTCCTTGCCCATGGGCTTTGGGTCCCAGATGTCGTCCTCGTCCATGTGGGCGCGATCTTACATCATCCCTCGGAGCCGCGACGTTTTTCAGGTTGCAAACTTAAATTTTAAGTTATGGTTGGTCGACAGTTTAGGAGAAACAAGCATGAACGGCTTGCAAAGCGCCGCTACGGCGGATTTTGAGCTGACGGTGGAGGTGTGCGCGGACGCCCGTCCGCTGCCTGGCTTCCACACCACCCGGACCCGGACCTTCTTCGTCGACAACCACGGCCGGGCCTTTGTGGTCGCGGCGCCTGGCCACCGAGCGATGCTGCAACAGACGGGCGAGCTCCCGGCGGACGCCGAGCCGACGCGGGACGTCCCCGAGCCCGAGCTGTGGATGATGGCCCGCGCCGCCCATGCGCTCGGGCGCGGGCAACCAGACATGCCCGAGCTGCACATCGCCGACTTCTACGCCTGGCGCACCCGCCTCTTCCACGTGCACGCCGGTCGTGTATACGAGCTCCAGCGGGGGCCCGACGACGTCCGCTTCGTTCCCGCGTCGCTCCTGCCGGCGGGCGCGATGCCCTTCACGGAGGCCGAGGCGCAGCAACTCGCGGACGACGTCCACCAGGCGGCCCGCCGCCTCCGTGCATCCTGATAGGCCTGCTCCGCCGGCCTCACCCACAAGGCCGCGGACTGCCTGCGGCCCCCGGGCGGCAACCGCCGCCGACATCCGAACCCCTGTCCTCCGCGCCGCCTCGGCGCGGGTAGGAGCGCATTGCCGTGATGAACGATCCGATGGTCCGGGCCGCGCTGGCGGTCTCTCTTCTCACTCTGGCCTGCACGTCCGGCGACGTCGTGCAGGACGACACCACGACGAGCGGGACGCCGCCCGAAGCTGGATCCGAGTCCGGACCGCCCGAGCCGGATCCCGATCCGGGGCCGCCGGAACTCTCCGAGGAGGACGGCGCGGCGTGTCAGGTCGACGCCGATTGCCCCGCGGCCGCATTCTGCGAGCTGCGGATCTGCGTCTCCGGCTGCGTGGACGCGTCCGGATGCGACGCGGGTCAGACATGCGACCCGCACGGGCGCTGCCAGGCCGAGGATGACGCCGCACCGCCCCGCCCGATCGCGGGCTCGGCGGTGCTCGGCGAGCGGCAGACCGTCCTCCCCGCGGCGGGGACCGAGGCCCGCACCGCCCTGAAGAACGGAGGCGACGCGTCGCTGGACTACCGCCTCGCCGCCGCCCACACGGCGCTCATGTTCGACAAGGCCGTGAGGTCGCTCGCCCCGGGCGGCGAGGCCGAGCTGGCGGTGCAGGTCGACCTCCACGCGCTCGGCCCGGACGACCGCGTGCTGCCGGTCCAGGTCATCACCAGCAGCGGGAGCCTCCTGTGGACGATCGAGATCCCGGCGGAGCCTGAGGCCGGACACTTCGGCGGCGCGGTCAGCTTCACGGCGGGCGACGTGAGCCTCGGTAGCAGCGAGCTCGTCCTCGATCTCGACTTCCGCGCCGACGGCACGGTCGTCGGCCGCGTCGACAACGACGCGAGCCTCCTGTGGCCGCAGCCGCTCGCGCTCACGGGCACCTGGGCCGAGGACGGCGGGGTGACCATCGAGCTGCGCGACCGCCTCCCGGCCGAGAGCTGGCGGCAAAGCCCCCTGTCGCGCGAGCTGGGGCGCGTGCTCGTGCTGACGGGCACCCGCACGGCGGATGGGATCGAGGGGACCGCGACCGAGACGATCACCGGCCTTCGCGCGGCGCTGGTGGAGTTGGCCGGCGCCTTCGCGCTCCGGCGCCAGGGACCCATCACCGGCATCGTCCACGCCCCCGACTTCATCCCCGCGGACGCGTCGCCGCCGGGCTGGCTCGCGCCGCCGGGGCTCGACCAGGACGCGTGCGAGGGCCTCGGCACGGCCTACGGCACCGCCGCGAAGCTGCCGGACCCGGAGCCCGCGTGCGACGCCTGCAAGGACGGGGTCTGCGCGTCGGACGACATGATGTCGTGCGGCGTCGCCCTGCGGGCCGCCGCCTACAACGTGCAGGACGTGCTCGCCCCGCTGCAGGGCGGCGACGTCTCGCCGCCCGCGGGCGCGTGGACGTGGGACGACTGCACCGCCGACGCGCCGGTCTACGACATGGACGGCCGGACGTGCCTCGATCTCGCGGCGCTCCGCTGCGCCCACGCGCTCGAGCGTCGCGGCAGCGCCGACTACCCCGGCCCGTGGGGCGAGGCGCTCCGTGCCGCGGCCGCGATCTTCGCCGCGGACGAGGCATTCGCCGCGGGCCTGCTCGGCACCGAGGCGGAGGTCGACGCGGCGCTCGCCTTCCGCGACGAGGTCGGCGAGCCCGCCCCGGACGCGCTCGGGCGCGAGGTCCAGATCCTCGACGCGAGCCGCGAGGCGCTGGCCGCCGCGCTGGCACCCCTCCTGGCGCCGACCTATCCGGGGGGCCTCGGCTGGATCGACGAGCACGACAATGACATGTCAACGGCGCGGGCCCGGGTCGCCGCGCTGCCACTGACCGCCGACTTCGCGCGGGCGACCGTCCTGTGGTCCCGCCTGGCCCATCGGGCGGGGCAGCATCCGGACGACGTCCGCGCCGCGGTCCGGCTCGCCGCGATCGCGGTGCACGCCGCGGGCGCCGAGCTGCACGCGCGCATGCAGGACGAGGCCGACGAGGACGCGTCGGCGGTCGCGGAGCTGCACGCGCTCGGCCCGGTGCTGGAGTCGCTCCGCGCCGCGCACGGCGAGCTGTCGCCCGAGGCCGGTGCGTTCGGCTACCCCGCGGCCTACGTGCCGATCGCCCTCGGCCCCGAGGACATCGCCAAGAGCCGGACCAACTTCGACGCCGTTCACGCGCTCGCCACCGACGAGGTCGCGCAATTTCAGCAAGTCGCCGCCGACGCCTGGCAGGCCGCGCGGGACTACGAGGAGAAGACCCACGCGCTCGAGGCGACCGCGACGCAGATCGAGACCGACTACGACCAGAAGCTCCGGGCGCTGTGCGGCAGCCTGCCCGGCGAGACCGAGCCGGCGCTCGCGCAGTGCGGTCAGCACGGCGGGCAGGTCGCCGACCTCGCGGCGGCGGTCGAGGCCGCGGGCCTACGCATCCGCCACGCCGGCCAGGCCGCGGAGAACAACGTGCACACGGTCGCCGTGGAGGAGGAACGCTTCGCCCGCGAGGTCGAGATCCAGCTCGGCCTCTCCGCCGAGATCGAGGCGGCCCAGGGCCAGATCTTCTACGTCAAGAACGAGTACGGCGAGGAACGCAGCGCGCTCGCGCAGGCCGAGGCGATGGCCGAGTGCGGTCGGATCCAGGAGAACGCCCAGGCGGAGGCCGAGAGCATCACCGCCGGCTGCCGCGCCGAGTACGCCCAGAAGATGACCGGCGGCCCGACGATCTTCTTCGTGCCGACGCCTGACATCGCCGGCCTCGTGCTCGCCGTGAAGCAGTGCGACGCGAAGCAGCGGAGCCTGACGGTGTCGTCCGACAACCAGTGCAGCAGTGTGCTCGGGCAGGCGGGCCTGCAGGCGGCGCAGGAGGAGCTCCAGCGCAGCGAGGATCAGGAGATCATGGCGATCAACGCCGAGATCGATCAGGCGATCCGCGACAGCCAGCTCGAGAGCCAGCGGGCCGCCTCGGTCGCGCTGATCAAGAACCTGCGCGCCGAGGGCCTGCTCCTGGCGATCGAGACCGAGGAAGCCAAGCTCGCCCGGCAGGCCGCGATCACGGCGCTCCAGAGCGCTTACCAGGAGGCCGCCGCGCTCGCCCAGGAGAAGGCGCGCGTGATCGGGGTGATGATCGAGGACAGCCCCGACAACGCGCTCACCCGGCCGCACTTCCTCGCCGCTCGCCTCGCGGCGGCGGCCCGCGTGCTGCCGGTCCGCGAGCGGGCGATCCGTCGCGTGTATCTGGCGCTGCGCGCCCTCGAGTACGAGGTCGGGCAGGACTTGCCGGCGCTCCGCGACGAGCTGGCGAACGCCCGCGCCCCCGAGGACCTCGCGGGACTCCTGGCCTGCCTCGCCGGCATCGCCGAGGACTATCGCCTCGAACACGGCTACGGCCAGCCCTACGTGACCGAGGTCAGCCTGCGCGCCGACATCTTCGGCATCACGGCCGACGTCCCAGACGTCGACGGCAGCCCCGCGACGCCCGCCGAGCAATTCGCCGCGCTCCTGGTCGACCCGCTGCACGCGCTCCCGGGCGGCGGGGTCGCGTTACCGTTCTCGCTCTCGGCCTACGAGAACCCGCAGTTCTCGACGCTCCTGTGCGACGACCGGCTCGACAAGATCGAGGTCAAGCTCGTCGGCGACTACCTCGGGGACCGCGAGGCGGAGGTCATGCTGACACGCCAGGGACTCGCGGGCGTGCGCCGCTGCGACGGAGCCGAGCTGCCGCAGTGGTCGGCCTACGTGCCCTACGGGTTCGACCGCCAGCAGGTGGTGATCCAGGCGGGCGTGCAGGACTGGGGCACGGCCGGTCCCAACGCGGGCTTCGCCGCGTGGCCGGTGCACGGTGAGCAGTGGACGCTGACGATCCCGCCGCCTGAGCAGTCGCCCGCCAACGCCGATCTGGATCTGGCGCACGTCTCCGACGTCGTACTGCGCCTGCACCACCGCGCCGGCACGATCGCGCCGGCAGGCCAGGGCACTTTCACCGCGAGCTGCGGGTGACGCCCCCGACCCGCGCCCGGCGCGGGACTTCCCATCTCTTCGCCCTCGTGAGGTCGCCATGTCGCCGAATCCCCTGTCTCGCGCCCTGCTCCTCGGGCTCTGGGCCCTGCTCACACCCATGCCCGCGCTGGCCGACACCAGCGCCACGCTCGCCACCGCCATCAACATCCCGAAGGGCCCCGCGTCGATCGAGGGGTTCGGGCGCGCCTACGAGGTGAGCCCCGCGAGCGGCCTCCCGTCGCTCGAGTACCCGATCGCCGTCCCGCCCGGCCGCGCCGGCCATGCGCCGGAGCTGGCACTCCACTACCACGCGGGCAGCGGCGCCGGCGTCCTCGGCCTCGGCTGGTCGCTGGACCTCCCGGCGATCGAGCGCTCGCCGCGGGCCGGCATCCCGCGGCCCGGCGAGCCCGCGGTCTGGACGCTCCGGCACCTGGGCGACGGCGAGGAGCTGACCGAGACTTCGCCCGGCGAGTACCGCCAGCGCATCGAGCAGGGCGCGCCCGTCCTCGTCCGGACGTTGCCCGGCGGGTCGATGTCGGCCGTCACCGCGGACGGCACTGGCTACCTGTTCGGCCTCACGGACGAGGCCAGGATCGAGTCGGACGCGGGACCCGTCCGCCTGGAGCTGTCGGCGATCACCGACGTGCACGGCAACCGCATCGACTTCACCTACACCCGCGAGGCCGGCAGCGACACGCCCCTGCTCGCCGCGATCGACTGGAACGACGGACGCGCCCGCGTCCTCTTCGACTACGAGGCGCGCCCCGACGTCGTCACCAGCCGCGCGCTCGGGGTCCGCGTCGCGCTCGCGCATCGCCTCGCCGCCATCCGCACCGAGGCCGCCGGAGCGCCCGTGCGGACCACGACGCTGGCCTACGCCCGCAGTATCGAGGCGCCGACGAGCCGTCTCGCGTCGATCGCCACCGTCGCGGCGGACGGTGCGGCGCTCCCGACCTGGCGCATGACCTACACCGGCGAGGTGGCGGCGCCCGACGTGCGCGACGTGGCCGGCGCCCCGGCGCTCGATCCGACCGCGGAGGGGCGCGCGTGGGTCGATGTCGACGGCGACGCGCTCCCCGACCTACTCGACGGCGAGCCGGGCGCGTGGCGCATGCGCCGGAACATCGGCGGCCGCCTCGACATGGCCTGGACCGCGGTCCCGTCGCCCGCGGCGATGCTCGGCCCGAAGGCCCGCTTCGCCGACCTGACCGGCGACGGCGTGCAAGACCTGCTCGCGGAGCAGTCCCCCGGCGAGCTGTGGAGCTACGTCGGCGGCGGCGCGGACCCGTTCGGGCACGCGACGCCCACACCGATCGATCTGAGCTTCGACCTGTCCGACTCGCACATCGCGCTCGCGGACATGAACGCGGATGGCCGGGTCGACGTGCTTCGCCACGACGACGAGGACGGCTGGATCTGGCTGCGGCGGCGGGGCGGCGACGGTTACGAGGACGCTGAGGCCGTCCCGCCGCCGCCCGCCGGGATGCGGCTCGGCGACCCGGGCGTGCAGCTCGCCGACATGGACGGCGACCGCATCCCCGATCTCGTCCGCATCATCGCCGCGGACAGTCGCATCCTCGTCGCGCCCGGCGCGGGCCTCGGCCTCTTCGACGAGCCCGCCGACCTGCGCGGCGTGCCGGCGATGTCCGAGACGGACCGCTTCGAGCTCGCCGACATGAACGGCGACGGCGCGGCGGACCTCGTGCGCATCGATGCAGGCCAGCTCCGGGTGTGGCTCGCCCAGCATGACGGCAGCATCGCCGAGGCCGCCGCCGCGGACTGGCCGACGCTCGAGGCTGACGAGGTCGTGATCGTGACCGACATCGACGGGAGCGGCACGCCGGATGTGCTGCGCGTCGACACGGACGGCTCGCAGCCCTGGCGCGCATGGACGCTCTACCTGGGGCGCCCCGGCCTGCTCTCGCGCTTTGAGAACGGCCTCGGCTACACGCGCGAGCACACCTACCGCCCCGCCGCCCAGCTCGCCGCCCAGGATGCCGCCGCGGGTGCACCGTGGGCGACGACGCCGCCGGAGCCGATGCCGGTGCTCACCGAGACCCTGGAGGACGACGGCGCCGGCTGGACGAGCACGCTCCGCCGGGCGCTGCGCAATGGCTGGTACGACCCCGCCCGCGGGGAGTTCCGCGGCTTCGCCGAGCTGACGGACGAGACCACGGGCGACGCCTACACCGAGCCGGCAACCCACGCGCGCCGCTACGACCTCGGGCAGACGGACGACGCGCGCGGCCTCCAGCTCGTCGCCGCCGAGACCCGCAGCCCCCGCGGCGTGCTCGTCCGCGAGGAGCACACGCTGGCGGTGGAAAGCTCCGCGACGGGCGTCCGTTCCGTCCGCCGGATGGCGACCGACGTCTACCATGTCGAGGCGGGACCCGAGTCTGCGGCCGTGCGCGTGCGGACCGAATGGGACCACGACGAGTGGGGCAACGTGATCGAGGAGCGGGCGCTCGGCCGCGTCGACCGCGAGACCGGGTCCGACCTCCCCGGCGACGAGCGGATCACGACGACCACCTACGCGACGCCCCGCGCGGCGGACGGCCCGCGCACGCGCACCGCCGAGCAGGTGGTGACAGACGCGGACGGCGCGCAGATCACCGCGTCACGCACCTACTACGACGGCGAGGCGGAAGAGGGCCTTCCGCTCGGTGAGCTCGATGCCCGCGGCACGGTGGCCCGTGTCGAGATCTGGCTGGAGGGCGACACCTGGATCGCGTCGCTCCGCCAGACCATCGACAACCACGGCAACATCACCCGCGTCCGCGACGCCGAGGACGGCACCCTCGAGCGGCGCTGGGACGCCGCCGGCCTCTTCCCCGTGGAGGAGCGGCTCCAGCTCGCGGCCGGCGACGCGCTGGTCACGACCGCAGAGTGGGACGCGCGCAGCGGCCAGCCGCTCGCGGTCACGGGCCCGAACGGCGCCACCACCCGCGCCGAGTACGACGGCCTCGGCCGCCTGGTCGCCGAGGTTCTACACGGCGACTCCGCCGAGCTGCCGACGACCCGCCATGTCTACCACCTGGACGGCGCCGCGGCGCGCCCGTCCGTAATCACGCAGATGCGGCGCCTGAGCGGCGAGCCGGACGTCGACGTCGTCGCGCTTCACCTCGACGGCCTTGGCCGCCCGCGGCTTCGCGTCACGCAGGACGACACCGGCAACGCCGCGATCCTCGCAGAAGCCCGGATCTACAGCGACTCGGGCGCGCTCGCCGAAGTGATCGAGGGCCAGCCGCTCCCGGCCGCCGCGCTCACGCCCGGCGCCGTCATCGACCTCGCCGCGGACTGGCCGCGGAGTATCCGCCGGACGGATGCGCTCGGCCGCGTCGTCTTCACCCGCGACGCGGACGGCCGCGAGACCGCCACGACCCACGGCCGGCTGTGGACCCTGCACCGCGACCACGAGGACCTGCACCCCGAGCCGCCCTACCTGGACTCGCCCGAGCGCGTCACGCAGGACGGCCTCGGCCGCACGCTCGCCCGCGAGGCGCTGCTGCAGGGCCGCACCATCCGCAACACCTACACGCACGACGCCGCCGGCCGCTTGGTCCTGCACGTTGACCCCGCCGGACACCGCACAACGTGGGAGCGCGACGGCGCGGGCCGCATCGTCCGCGTCCAGTCGCCCGACGCGGGCGAGGTCCGCCAGCGCTTCGACGACGTCGGCCGCCGCGTCGAGCGCCAGACCGCCACCGGCGCGCGCGTCACCTGGGCCTATGACCCGCTCGGCCGGCTCCTGCGCGAACGTTCGTTCGACGCCAACGGCAAGCAGGTCGGCGAGGTCCGCCACACCTACGACGGCGAGGAGCCCCACGCCCGCGGCCAGCTCGCACGCGTCGATGATGACGCGGGCAGCGTCACGTTCACCTACGACGCCCGCGGCCGCATCGTATCGTCCACACGGACCTTCACCGCCGCAGACGGGCCAATCACGTTGACGGCGGGCCAGGTCTACGACGCCCAGGACCGCATCGTCCGCGACATCTACCCGGACGGCAGCACCCTGGACCACGACTACTCGCCCCGCGGCCTCGAGCGCCCGCTCGAGGGGTTCATGACCGACGCCGACTACGACGCGCTCGCGCGCTGGCGGTCCGTCACGCTCGCGCCGGGCGTCACCCTCGCCCGCGACCTCGACCACAACGGCCGCGTGCTGGGCCAGCACGTAACCGCCGGCTCGCGCTCGCTGCTTCGCCTCGCCCACCGCTACGACGCCGCCGGCCAGCTCGCCGAGACGCGCGACGACCTCGCCGCCGAGGAACTCACGCTCGCGCAGGCGTTCGTCTACGATGACCTCCGCCGCCTCGTTGGCCACACCGCAGCCGGCTTGTCTCAGACCTGGCGCTACAGCGACGACGGCAACCTGCTCGCCCACGGCGGCCACACCCTGGGCTACGACGAGGACCGGCCACATGCCGCGTCGATGCTGGGCGACCAGGCGCTCGAGTACGACGCCGCCGGCCAGCTCGCCGAGGTCGCGGGCGATGGCCCGCTCGCCGCGGGCGCGTGGAGTTTCGATCCGCACGGCCGCGTGCAGTCGTTCACCGCGGCGGACGGTCGCCGCACCCTGCACGTCTACGGCTACACCGGGGAGCGGGCCATCCGCCGCGAGTACGACGCGGACGGCCAGCTCGCGGGCGAGGTCCTCTACTTCACCAGGAACCTCGAGATCCGCGGCGGCCAGCTCGTCCGCTGGGTGTTCTTCGCGGGCGAGCGCATCGCCGAGAGCCCCATCCCGCTCCCGGCCGGCGGCTTCCCCGAGCTGCCCGCCGAGTCGCTGCCCGTCGCCCCGCCGCCCGGCAGGCCGCGCCTGATGCCGGCGCTCCTGTGGCTCGCGCTCCTGCTCCTGGCGCTCGCCCTCCGCGGGCTCGCCTCGCCGCTCCGGCGCCCGCTCGTCGCCGGGCTCGCGCTCGCCGTATCGGCAGCCTCGCTGAGCTGCCGCTCCGGCGCGGACCAGACGCTCACCCCCGACGAGTACACCCGCTACCACGTCGCCGACCGCCTCGGCTCCGCGGCGCTGGTGCTCGACCACCGCGGCCGCGTCGTCGCCCGCGACGCCGCCGACCCCTACGGCGCGCCGCGCGTCGCCTGGCGCGCCGCAGAGAACACCGCCGGCCCGGTCTACCGCTTCACCGGCAAGGAAGACGACCGCCTGAGCGGCGCCGTCGCCCTGGGCGCTCGCCACTACCTGCCCCAGCTCGGCCGCTGGGCGAGCCCCGACCTGCACTTCATCGTCGACCGTCCCGAGGCCGCGCTCGAGACCCCGGGCGAGGCCAACCCCTACGGCTACGTCGGCGGCAACCCGGTCACGTTCACCGACCCGACCGGCCGCAAGGGCCTCGCGCACGGCAGCGAGAACCGCCCCGGCGTCCTCGACAGCTTCCCGGACAACGACGGCCCCGCGTTCCAGGACCGCATGGCGGCCGTCGCCCAGGAACGGGCCCTCGCCGAGTACCGCGCCGCCCAGCTCACCAGCATGGCCTACGGCGTCCTCGACGCCGCCCTGACCGGCCTCGACTGGGCACTGACAGCCTCGGACGTCGCCGACATGGCGAGCCTCGCTACCGGCCCTCTTGCCCTCGGCATCAAGGCCAGCAAACAGGGCGGTAAATTCGCTCTGCGCCAAGCCCGTAAGTCCGTCCGTCAGTACGCGGCCGACGCGATCAAAGCGGCGAGAAACGCCGCCGAGCGCCTGCGCAGCGCCGTCAAACCGGGCCGCGCCCGCCGCAACGCCCACCTCGCCGGCGGGAAGCACCCGGAGACCGGCATCCCGTTCGACCACGAGGCACGCCCGGACTTTTCGAAGGTCAAAGTCAAGGAGGTCACCATCGAGTATACGAACCGCCGTGCCGACAAGCGGGCGGCGAACAAGGCGGCAGGTTTCAGCGAGACCCCCGACGGGTACGACTGGCACCATGCCGGAGACGGCAAGATGCAGCTCGTGCCACGTTCCGTCCACAACAAAACTGGCCACGATGGCCCCCTCTCCCCGCACTGAAGCACCGTCCCATGTTCCGAAAATTGGAAGACTCCGGGCCCCGCTTGGAACAGCGAGACCTCGCCTCACTCGAGACGCTCGTCGGGTTCACCCTCCCGACAGATTACGCCGCGTTCTTGCTCCGCCACAACGGCGGCTCGCCGAAGCCCGACACGGTGCCCGTCCAGGATTGGCCACAAGGCGGACCCGATGCCGACGTCCGGAAGCTGTACCGCTGCGGCTCAAATCCATCGGAGGACACCTACGACTTGCGATGGAATATCGAGTGCTACGCGGGACGGATGCCGCGTGGTCTCCTTCCGATCGCCACGACGAGCTGCGGCGACCAGTTCTGCTTGTGGCTCACGGGTAAGGAACGCGGGGCCGTCGTCCTGTGGGACCACGAGGCCGAGCACCGTCCACCTACGACTGCAAACCTCCACCGGATCGCGCCCACGTTCCCCGTCTTCTTGGAGCTTCTGCACGACTCACCCGATGACTGAGCGGCGTTCGCCTATCGACCCAGCGGCGATTATCCCGATCGAGATGCCCTCCAACCCCCACCCCCCAACAGGAGTCCCACATGAAGATGTCGCGTTTTGTCCTTTTCGCCTTGCTGCTCAGCACTGGTTGCGCCGGAAACACCATCGAACGGGACGGGTTCGTCCTGGAGAAGAGTAAGACGGAAGAACTACTGCACGACCTGCAACGCCGCGCCTCGTTCGACTTCGGGTGCTCGCGCGACCAGCTCAGGCTCACGATTCTGGCGGTCCATGATGATGCTGGCGCAGACATGCCGAAGCAGGTCGGTGTGCAAGGCTGCGATAGGCGGGCGACCTACACGATGGAGTTCCTCCGTAGCTTCTGGGGACCTGGGAACGAAGAGACGGGCTGGCGGCTGGATGCGGCGGGAATCCAGGCCGCGCGGTAGCTCGACGGGAGAAGCCTCCGGTGACATCAAGACCTGTCTGCGGTAGATTAATCCCCATGCGTGCCCAGCTCGCCCTCGTCCTGACCAGCCTGACCGCCTGCGGCGGTGGCCCAGGCGCGTCCAGCTTCGGGGGCGGGACTCAAACCAGCGTCACGACCGCATCGGCGCAGTCGGATACCTCGACCGACGAGTCATCCTCGAGCGGGCCGGCGGCGGACAGCTCGTCGACGTCAACATCATCGACGAGCACCAGCTCCGGTGGCTCCACTGACAGCGTTACCTGGGACATGGGCATGCCGGACTTCGACCCGACGCAGCCGGCCGGCTGCGAGGGTCGGATCGACTTCCTGTTCGTGATCAGCTCACAGGGCACGATGAAGGGCAAGCAGGAGAGGCTGATCTCCGCCGTTCCCGGCTTCATCGGCACGATCCAGGAGCAGTTCTCTGAGTTCGACGTCCACGTCCTGGTCGCCAGCACTGACACGGTCTGGAACATCGGCGACTGTGGCCTGTGCGAAGACGGCTGCGACCCGATGGGTCAGCCGCCTGCTTGCGGCGCGGTCGTGACCCCGTGTGACAAGAAGATCGGCGCGGCCGTCACCTTCCCCGCAGGGGAGAACGCCTCGAACCGCCGCTGCGAGCTGGGGGGGGACCTCCGGTACATCGTCAGCGGCCAGCAAGACATGGCCGAAGCGTTCACATGCATCGCTCAGGTCGGCACCGCGGGGTCCGCCATCACAGGCCAGGCGATGGTCGCCGCGCTCCAGCCGGAGATGAACGACCCGAACGACGAGGACGCGTGCAACCGCGGGTTTCTCCGGGACGACGCACTCCTCGTCGTCACCATCATCCAGGATGACTACGACGAGCAGTCCCTGGGCACCGTCGACGAGTGGATCGAGGCACTCCGCGCGGCGAAGCACGGCGACGACGACGCGTTCGCTGTGTTGGTTCTGACGACCGACGTCGACGTCGGCTACCAGCAGCTCTGCCTCCCCAACGAATTCATCCCGGAGAAGAACCGCTTGCGTCTGCTCGCCGAAGGGGTCGAGCATGGCTTCATCGGCTCGGGCTGCATGGACGACTACGTGCCCTTCTTCGCCGAGCACGCGAACGACCTCGTCGGGCTGTGCGACGACTTCGTGCCGCCGGGCTGACGCCCACGGTCTACGGGTGATGCACCCGAACCACGGCGTAGAACTTGGCGTTGTCCGTGCGGTACCCGCCCCAGCCGCAGAAGCCGCGATGGTCGCAGGCGACGGCGCCGGCACCGTCCGCGCTGGCGTCGCCCTGGTCGTACCAAGTTGGGGAGTCCGATGTGCCGAGGACTGTGAAGACCTGCGCGTCGGCCGGACCGGATGAACGCGTGGCAGCGCTGATGATCTTCCGCTCTCGATCACAGGCAACGCCATAGATCTCCGTCGCACCGAGTTGCGCAAGATGTCGATGCGTCTCGGATTCCAACCAGAACAGGAACGGCTGGGGCTTGGCGTTCGGGTCAATGTCGAGGGTCCAGCCTGCGGCGACGAGCTCGTCGCCGCAGACACCGATCGACCGCACGGCGTCGTGCTTGAACGCAGGCGCCCAGGAGGTCCAGGGCGTGCCGAGCACCTGGCCGAACGGATGGACCTGCGCCGCGAACGCCCGGCTGTAGACCAAGGTATTTTCGTCCTTGAATTTGCGCTCGCCGACCACGAGCGCGTTGCCGGCGGGGTCGACCACGACGGCCCGCGCCCACTCGCTGAAGTTGTTGTCAGGGTCCGAGTCGAACTCATCCGGAGTGAACGGTGCGCGGAGGACGGTCGGCGGCTGGACGTACACCTCCTCGCCCTCGGTCCACTGGTAGACCCACACCATGCCGTCCGTGAGGACCGGGTTGTCGCTCGTGCGGCGCGAGCCGACGACGAACACGCGGTTGCTGTAGCTGCCCTTCGACGCTCCCACGCCCGCGACCTCGTCGCCCGGCACGCCGACCTTCTCCCAGAGCCGCGACCCCGCGGCGTTGAGCAGGGCGACGTAGCTCTGCAACTTGCCGTTCACGAAAAAGTTGCCGGCGACGACGAGGTTGCCGTTCTCGTCGATGTCGACCGCGGTCCCCAGCGACGTCAGCCCGGCAAGGGCCGGGTCGCCGGTCCAGTTGGCGAGGGTTCTGGGCCACCCGGGGAGCAGCTCGCAGTTGTTCGGGTCGAGCTTCCACACCGTGAGCCGCAGCGTCCCCGTGCCGCTCGTCCCCACGGCGACGATCGCCTCGGAGGTGTACCTCAGCGCCACGATCATGCTGGTCGCGACCCCCTTGTCGGGGGCGGTGAACAGGCACCGCTCGGCGCCGGCAGGCGGCAGCTCCACGCTGAGCTCCGCGTCGTCGTCCGCCATGAGGCCCTCTTCGTCCTCCACCACCGCGGAGAACTTACGCGCCGGTCCGTTGTCCTTCGCCGACAGCGCCTCCCACACGTAGGGGAAGTCAGCCGGCGCGAGGTCGGCGATCTTCTCGCCGTCGAGCGACAGGCGTACCTTGACCACGTCCTCGCTGACGGCGAGATGCAGCTCGGCTGGCCCTGCCTCACCGAGATGCTCCGGCATCACCGTGAGGTCGACGGTCGGCGGGAGGTTTACCGCCTCGCCCGAGCTCGAGACCGGGTCCACGCCCGTTTCCTCGGCGTCCGTCCCCTCGGTCGTCCCCGTCGACCCCGAGTCGCCGGTCACGGTGTGGACCCCGCCCGAGCCGACCCCGGTGGTCGTGGGCGTGGAGGGTTCGCCCGTCGACGTGGAGCTGGCGTCCGTCTCGGTGTCCGGAGCCAGGGCAGCCCCATCCGCGAGCAGATCCTGGATGCACCCGCCGAGCAGGAGCGAGCCCCAGAAAAGTAACGTAGTCCGGCGCATGGTCATTCTCCTCGGTCAGAACTTCAGCCGCAGCACAGCACCAGCGCCCAGGGGGCCGCCGTAGGGTTGGAAGGAATAACCGCGGGTCCTGGCCTTCTTGCGCGTCGCCAGCAGCGCGACGCCGGTGCCGAACGTCGCGAGGCCGGCGACGCCGACGCCGATCGCCACGTCCGCGCCGTGAAACACATCGTCTCGCAACTCGCCGAAGCGGCGGTGTTCGTCCACCGTGAACGGGCGGCCCTCGGCCTGGGCGGTCCCGACGAGCCCGCGCATCTCGCCGATCCATCGCCGCTCGAGCACCAGCACCCCCGTGAGAACCCCGAGCAGACCGAGGCCCGCGGTCGTGAGGACGGTGCCGGCGGCGGTGTGCGCTCGCCACCGTCGCGTGTCCCCCCGGCCCGCGCGGCTCGGCGGTGCGGTCGGGTCGTCGACCTGCGCCGCGGGCTCCGGCATCCGCGGGAGGGCGCCATCCGGGTCGATCATCGACACGCGCGGCGCAGCCGGCTTACCCGCGAAGCGGCAGTTGCCGCGCCCGGTCGTCGCCGCGTCTTGCTGAAGACGATCGACGTCTTCCTGGCGGGTCTCTTCCCAAGCTCGCCGCTCCTCCTCGTCGGCGAACGTCTCGGATCGGAGGGCCAGCTCGGCCACATCGAGCGCTCGACAAAGATGTTGGGCGTCGTGGCCGACGAGGTACGCCGAGTCGAAACTCGCGTGGGCGTCCACGAGGACGTCGAGCGGGTGGTCAGCCGTCTCGGCGGTTTTCAGGTACGCCTCGCCCTCCGCGGCGAGGTCCGCGGCGGTCGGCGTCGCGGGTGCAAGAAGGAGGAGGGGAAGGGCCAGGATCGTCAGCATCGCAGCTCCTACTCGGGGAACGTGAAGGTCTCGACCGGGCGGTCGGCCGCCGGCAGATCCGCGCCGCGGATCGCGGCGTCGATGCAGGAGAAGGACGGGTGGTCCTTCGTGTACTTGAGCACCTTCACCGCGTCGATCTCGCCGCCCTGGCGGCGGACTTGCACCTTGATCGGACCCCCGGTGATGCCGCCCTTCCGCGCGCAGGCGCGGACCTTCGATGCGAGCTGTTCCATCGCCTGCGGGACCTTCGGCGACGGCGCCCGGGGCCGTGGGCTGTCAGGCCGCGCGCTTCGACTCGTCGCCGCGAGCACCCGCGCCGCAGGCACCTCGGGTGCCAGCAGGGGGCTTGGCGGTGTCGGCGGCGGTGTCGGCGGTGTGGTGGGAACTTCGGCTGCCGTCTGTCTCACCAACACCTCCGCCTCGCAGCGGTCGACTCGCCGCTCCGCCGCGCTCGCTCGGGCGAGCTCCAGCTCCAGCCGGGCCATCAGAACAGTCCGCTCCGTCGCGTGCGCTGCGTCTACGTCTGGCCACAAGCCGAGCGTCCCGCCGACGCCCACTGCGAGCCCGAGGACGGCTGCGAGCAGGGTCCGCGTGAAGCGGCTTCGCGGCTGTAGCTGGACGACACGCGCCAGCTCCGGAGGCGGCGCGGAGCACGGCGTGGCGACGTCGTTCGCAGCGACCCCAGGCCCATCGACCGGGTGAGCCGTCACCTCCATGGAGGTGGCCGCCGCATCGGTGTGCTCCTGCTGGGACGGTGTGGAGACCTGCACCGGGGTGACAACCGCAGCCGCGACCTGCTCGGGTCGGGCAGGTGTGGGGTCCAGTGCGGGAATTTTTCCGGCTGCCGCGACGTGCTCGCGCTGGGCGAGCAAACACTCGCGGGCCAGCTCGAGACCTTCGCGGAACTCGGCCATCGTCTGCGTCCGCTCTTCGGGCCGATAGCGGAGCGCGGCCCGAAGGGCGGCCTCGAGATCGTGGTAGTCGAAGCGCGGGAGGACGTCCCGGATCGGCCGTGGCAGCTTGCGGTCGCCGGGCACGAACGGTAGCCGCCCTGTCAGGAGCTCGTAGAGCACCACGGCGAGCGCGTACACGTCGGTGCAGAAGCTCGGCGAGTCCGGTTCTTCGCGGCGGAGCATCTCCGGCGCCATGTAGTCGGGCGTGCCGAACCGACAGCCGGGCGGCGTCACGAGCCGGGCGCCGGGTGGGGCACCATACTTCTGCGGGGCTCGAACGTAGAAGAGGTCGAGGAGCTTGCAGAGACCCCAGTCCAGGACCTTGACCGTCTTGGCGGCGTCGCCGAGGCGGATGATGTTCGACGGCGTGAGGTCGCGGTGCAGGATGCCGAGGTCGTGCGCGGCCTGGACGGCCTCGCAGACCTGCATGCCCGCGTCGATCACCTCGAGCGGATCGACAGGCTCGCGGCGCTTGATGATGTCGCGGAGGGTCTCCCCCGCGAGCAGTTCCATGCACAGGTAGAGCCTGCCGTCCGGCAGCTCGTCGCAGTCGTGGATAGCGACGACGTTGCGGTGGGCGAGCAGGGCCAGCGCACGGGCCTCGCGGATGAACCGCTCCCGGCCGTCCGGGCGGAGCTGGAGCGTCTCGTCGAGGATCTTCACCGCGACGATGCGCTCGAGCTTGAGGTGAAGCCCGCGCCACACGGCCCCCATGCCGCCCTCGCCGATCTTCTCGAGGATCTCGATCCGTCCGGCGAGCACGCGCCGCGGGTGCCCCTCGGGGACGAGGTTGGGGGCGCCCTCGTCTTCATCAAGGAGCAGGCTGTCTGACTCGTCCTCGTCGCAGTCATCCTCGCCAGCCTCGTCCTCGCCGTCCTCCGCCTCGTCGTCGGTGTCCGACTCGATCACGTCTGCGTCATCCGGTCGTTCGATGTTCATGGGGCCTCCGACCTGGTGACAGTACCACGCAACCGGCCAGTACCCTGCACGTCCGCGAAGGCTCGCAAACGCGCGCACGTGTCTAAAACATCAGGCAGTCCGTGTAGGCACTTGCCTACAAGAGTTGCTAACCGTCGACCAATCACGCCGGATGCCGCTACCCCGTTGCTACGTTGTACTTGGCCGGCGCTGCGCCCTCTCGGGCAGCGGGCCGTGGACAGGCGACGCTCACCTGACACCCATCATGTCGAGCATGGACCGGACCTCCGCGGTCGAGAGACCTTCGGCCCGCTGCTTGACGACGAAGCGAGCCCTCTCGATCGCCCAGGCGGGGAAGCGCGTGAATACCACGCCCGCGATGACCACCCTCCGCGGCGCTGGCAACAGGCCGCGCTCCACCCACACCTGGACGGTCCGCCGGGCGACTCCTGCGGCGGCCATGACGTCGTCCGTGGTTGGATGAGCAGGATCGACGTCGCGTTGGAGGGCCATCGTCAGAAAATCTTAGAGAGTCACGCGGTCAAACTCCAGATCTCTTCCACCCGATACTGCTGGGCTCGACTTGCCCGGCGCGGCCGAGGAAGTCGTCCGCAACACCCGGCAGACGGGATCGGATCGACGGCGTCAACGATGCGGTACTCGTCGGGGTGGGCTGGGTCCGCGGTGGCTGTCCTTTGGGCCAGTCAGGCTCGCACGGCGTGCCCGTGTTGGCCTGACCTTTAGGTCAGATCTAACCCGCCGCCGACCCTCGCGGCGTGGCACGATGGCCGGCCTCCACCGGCCCCGGGGCTTGGCTCGAGGCACCCACTTCGGACCCGTCCTAGCCAGCGATGCGCGACGGCGCGATCCCCCGGACGTCTCGAAAATTCGTACCGATTTCGTCGCGAATCTGGCGGTTTCCGAGACAACCCCTCGTAAACCGGCCCGTAGGTGAGTCTAGCACCTGGAGTATTCGACATCACCAACGTCGACGACGACGGGGTGGTGCCGCCGGCGTCGAAGTGGAAGCAGAACTTCCTGCAGCCGGGGCTCAACAACTACCGCCAGGCGGCGCAGGGGTCGGTCGGGGCGGAGGCGCTGCCCGACCTGACGGCGGAGTTCCAGTCGGACGCGTGCACGACGGTCGAGCCGGAGCTGCAGCTGACGGCGGAGGTTTGCAACCGCGGGGCCAAGCCGGTCGGCGCGGGGCTGCCGACCACGTTCTACAAGGGCGACCCGATGGACGGCATGCCGCTGTGCACGGCGACCACGGTCGACGTGCTGTTCCAGGAGATGTGCGTGAAGGTGTCGTGCCTGATCCCCGGGCCGATCGGCGGCAAGGTGTCGGTGGTGGCCAACGACGACGGCATGGGCGGGAAGACCACCAACGAGTGCGTCGAGACCAACAACGGCGACGTGATCGACCCGATCTTGTGCCAGTGAGGCGCGGACGGGGCGCGTCGGTCGGACGCGCCCCGCCCGGGGCGAGCGGGCCGCCCCGGTGATGCGAGCGCGGCGGGGGCGATCGCCCGGCGGGCGGGCGCGGACGCGCCCGCGGCGGGCGGGCGCGTGGGGGAGTTTTACCGCGGTTTGACCGGCGGGCGGGCGGCTGCGGGTACGATGCCCGCATGGGACTGCTCCACCGACTCTACGCGCGCTCGGCCCCGGAGGTGTGGGAGACCGAGACGAGGCTGTTGCACGTGCTGCGGCTGGTGCGGCGGCCGCTGGCGGTGCAGTGGATCGCGACGTCGGCGTGCGACCTGCACTGCCCGCACTGCTACTCGGAGGCGGGCAAGAAGACGGCCGGCGAGCTGACCACGGCGGAGGTCAAGCACCGCCTCGTCGACGAGCTGGTGGCGCTCGGCAAGCCGACGTTCGTGATCGCGGGCGGGGAGCTGCTGCTGCGCAAGGACGTCCCGGAGATCGTCGCCTACGCGGTCGAGCAGGGGCTCGAGTGGGCGATGCACACGCACGGGCTGCATGTCCCGAAGTTCAGGTCGATGCTGGCCCGCCACCCGCCGTCGCTGGCGGCGATCAGCCTCGACGGCGAGCGCGTGCTGCACGACCTGTTCCGCGGCCGGCAGGGCAGCTTCGACGGGGCGCTGGCGGCCATCCGCGTGCTGAAGGAGGTCGGCTGCCGCGAGGTGGTGGCCGGCACGACGGTCACGCGGCACAACGCCGATCGCCTCGAGGACCTGTTCCCGGTGGTGGCGGCGTCGGGCGCCGACAGCTGGGGGCTGCACCTGTTCGCGCCGGAGGGCCGCGGGGCCGAGCACACGGCGCTGTTCCCCACGCCGGATCAGCTGCGGCGGGTGGCGGCGTTCGCCCGCCGCAAGCGCGCGATGTTCCACGTCGAGCTGTGCAACGAGTGGGGCAGCGCGGGCGCCGACGACGTGTACTACCGCGACCAGCCGTTCCTGTGCGGGGCGGGCCGGATCTCGTGCGTGATCGGGGCGACCGGCGAGGTCCTGCCGTGCACGACCACCGACCTGCGCGAGAGCGAGGGCAACCTGCGTGAGCGGCCGCTGCGCGACATCTGGCTGCGGGAGTTCAAGCGGTTCCGCAGCGGCGGGCACGGGGTGTGCTCGGACGGCAAGGAGTGCTGGTTGCAGAGCCGCAACGGCAACGCCTGCCGCGAGCAGGCGTTCGGCTGCGGCGCGAGCCGGAGGGCGCTGTGATGCGGCCGCTGCGGCTGGCGTTGTGGTGGGCGGCGGCGGCGTGGGTCGCGTTCACCGTGGTGGTCCGCATCGCCCGCGGCGAGGTGGTGCTGCTGTCGAGCCACGCGGCGCCGGTGGTCCGACTCGTCGCGGTGATCGTGGTGTTCCTGCTCGGGTGCGCCGAGCGGCTGCGTCCCGAGGAGCACAAGCCGGAGGGCGCGGGGGGGCCGGGCGGGTCGGCGGGGCCGGGCTCGCAGGGCGAGGAGCAGGGCTCGCAGGGCTCGCAGGCGGCGACGGTCCAAGTGCGCGCGCAGGGGGGCGAGGCGCAGCCGCTGACGACTGTCGAGCCGACCGACGCGGTGGTCCAGGAGTTCCCGCCGGCGCTGACCGACGCGGCGCTGACGACGATGTACGACTGGATCGGGCCGCGCGGGCTGTGGCGGCGCGTCGTGGCCTCGCACGCGGCGGAGGACGTGCCGCGCAGCGCGCCGATCGGCGCGCGGGGTCCGGCGGCCGAGGAGCTGGCGGCGCAGGTGCGGGCGCATCAGGAGCGGCGCAAGAAGGGCGAGGCGGAGACGGCGGCGACGCTGACGGCGCTGCTGTCGGCGGCCGAGGCGGTGCCGCTGTACGACGCGTGGCTGGCGGGGTACGTGTGGCTGCAGGCGCGCGGGCTGCGACCGGCGCCGACCGACCTGCTGGCGCGGGTCGAGCGGCACCTGCGGGTGACGCACGCGCTGGTGCTGGCGCAGGCGGTGACGGGGCGCGTCGAGTTCTCGGCCTGGCGCTCGAAGGCGGCGCCGCCGGCCGGCTGGCGCGGGACGTCGCAGGTGCCGCCGGGGCTGGCGGCGGAGGCCAAGCGGGCGTTCGACGGCGGGGTGGACGCGGCCCAGTTCGAGGTCACGGCGGTGCTGGCGTTGTCGGTGAGGCAGGGCGCGGTGACGCTGGTGCGGCGCGCGGTCGCGACGACGCTGACGGCGGGCCAGGCGGTGCGGCTGCGCCGGCTCGACGTGCTGCGGGCGCCGGCCGGGGCGACCTTGCAGCACGCGCAGCTCGGCGCGCTGGTGCTGCCGGCGGGGGCGGAGGTCACGGCGTGGAACGTCGGCGAGTTCGTCGGCCCCGAGGGGCGCGCGTACGTGGGCGCGTTGATCGACGCGGCGATGGCCGGCGATCCGGTGGCGCTGACCGGGCTCGACGCGGTGCTGCCGGCGGCGCAGGCGGCGATCCGCGAGGCCACGCGAGCCCGGCCCGACGCGCCGGGCGCGGCGAGCCTGCGCACGCTGCTGACGGCGTTCGACGAGTGACGCGGCGGCGAGACCGACGGACGCCGCCGTCGTGCGGCGACGGAGTCGTCGGCGCGCCTCTGGCCGCGCCGCGGCGACTCATTCGAGGCGACGCGGGGCTCAGCCGGCGCGGGCGGCCTTGCGGGCGAGGAAGGCGGTGATGTCGCGGGCCTCGCCCGCGTAGGGGGCGCCCTTCTCCTCGAGGGCGGCGAGGGCCTGGGCGGCGAGGATGCGGGCCTGGTCGTCGTCGTCGGCGAGCAGGCGGGCGAGGCTGAAGCGGGCGAGGGCGAGGGGGGCGGCGTCGGGGTCGCTGATCGCGGCGTAGATGTTGATCGCGCGCTCGAGGTGGGCGCGGGCGGTGGCGCGTTCGGAGGCGGAGGGGCCGTGATCGAGGGCGAGCTCGCCGAGGCGGTGGTGCACGCGGGCCAGCGGCAGGCCCTCGACCGCGGTGGCGGCCTCGAGCAGGACCTGGGCGTGGAGCAGCTCGGCGGCGGCCTGGTCGGGGCGGCGCATGCGGCGGTAGACGGCCGCGAGGTGCTCGTGCGAGAGCGCGAGCTCGGCCGGCTCGGCCGACTTGTGGGCCTTGCGGATGGCGAGCGCGCGGGTGTGGGCGGCCAGCGCGGCCGGCAGCTCGCCTGCCTGCAAGTACATGGCCCCGAGGACATCATGGAAGTGGGCCACGCGCAGGCCCTCGCCCCACAGCGCCTCGGCCTGGGCCAGCGCCCGGCGGATGATCGGGCGGGCGGCCGCGAGGTCGCCGGCGCAGGCGAGCGCGTCGCCGAGGCCGAGGCGGGCCTGCACGGCGGCGGGGTCGTCGGGGCCGCGGGCGGCCTCGACGAGGGCGAGGGCGCGGCGGTGGTGGGCGGCGGCCACGTCGCAGCGGCGCTGGTCGACGGCGAGGTCGCCGAGGTTGGTGAGCACGAACTGCAGGTCGGGGCCGTCGCCGAGCAGCTCCTGCTGGAGCGTGAGGGCGCGGCCGAGGAACACGGCGGCGTCGCGCTGGCGGCCGAGCTTGCGGTGGACGTAGCCGAGGTTGACGGCGACGAGCGCGACGTGGGGGTGCTTGGGGCCGAGGCCGGTCTCGGCGGCGGTGAAGGCCCGGCGCAGGTGGTCGGCGGCGGCCAGCAGGTCGGAGCCCTCGGCGAGCGAGAGGCCGAGGTTGGCGAGCGCGTAGACGACCTGCGGGTGGTCGGCGCCGAGGGCCTCGCGGCGCAGGTCGATCGACCGGGTGAAGAGCTCGCGGGCGGCCTGCTGGTCGCCGAGCACGGCGTGGGCGATGCCGAGGTTGTTGAAGTGGTCGCCGCGCAGCAGCGGGCCGTCGGGGGTGTCGGCGAGGCGGGCGACCAGGCCGTCGGCGATCGGCGCCTCGGTCAGGACGTCGCCGGCGCGCTGCAGGCGGGCGGCGCGGACGAACGCGCGGCGGGTGATGAGCGCGGCGCTGACCGGCGCGTGGCCGGCCGAGAGCGAGGTCGTGAGCGCGGCGGTCAGCACGTCGTCGGCCTCCTGGTGGCGGCCGGCCTCGCTGAGCAGGCTGCCGCGGCGCAGGCCGAGCTCGGCCTGCAGCGGGGGGAACGCGATCGTCTGGGCGGCGACGCGATCGACGAGCTCGAGGCCGCGGGCGTACTGGCCGGCGAGCTCGTGGGCGTGGGCCTCGGCGAGCGTGGCGCGGGCGGCGGCGACGGTGGGGGCGAGCTGCGGCTCGAGCGGGACGGCGTCGACGAACACCTGGGCCGCGCCGCAGGTGGCGATCGCCGGCAGGGCGGCCGCGCCGGCGGCGGCGTTGCGGACGACGTCCTCGTCGGCGCTGGCGAGGATGCCGACGAACGCGGCGAGGCTGGCGTGGCGGGCGTCGAGGCAGGCGGTGCGCTGGTCGAACAGGTGCAGCGAGGAGCGGCCCTCGGCGTGGGCGCGGCAGGCCTCGCCGCGCATGTCGACGAGGGCGCGGGCGTACTCGTCGAGGCGGGGCCGCACGCGCTCCCAGGTGTCGCCGGCGTAGGGCAGGCCGGTGGCGAGGACGCTGGCGCGGGCGGCGTCGCTGGCGTCGTGGTCCCACAGGCCGACGAGCTCGTGGGCGGTGTCGTTGCAGGCCTGGACGTTCGGCGCGGACTGCAGGGACGCGGCCCCGGCGGCGGCGAGCAGGCCGACGAGCGCGGCGGCCGGGAGCCAGCGGGTCAGGCGGCGGCGCTCGCGGGTCTGCTCGAGCGCGGCGAGCAGGGCGTTCATCGACGGGAAGCGGTTGTTCGGGTCGACGCTGAGGCCGCGGGCGATGATCTGGAACAGCGGGCGCGGCACCGGGGCGCTGGCCGGGGGCTCGCGCACGTTGCCCTGGGTGATCGAGTAGGCCAGCGATATCAGCGACGAGGTGTCGAACGGGTGCTGGCCGTAGAGCGCCTCGTAGAGGGTCACGCAGTAGCTGAACTGGTCGCTCTTCTCGGTCGCGGGGTGGCCGAGGTGCTGCTCCGGCGCCATGTAGGCCGGCGTGCCGAGGACCGCGCCGGTGCGCGTGATGTCGGCGTCGAGCTGCGAGGTGATCGGCGTGATCTTCTCCTGCGGGGTCGGCGGCTCGGAGCTGTGCAGCGAGCGGGCCAGGCCGAAGTCGAGGACCTTGACGACGCCGTCGACGCCGACGAGCGTGTTGGCGGGCTTGAAGTCGCGGTGGATGATGCCGGCGGCGTGGGCCGCCGCGAGGCCGCGGCCGGCCTGGAGCACCACATTGAGCACGTTGCGCCAGTCGAGGTGACCGGCCTGCAGCCAGGCGGCGAGGTTGTGGCCGCGGACGAACTCCATGGCGAGGAACACCTGGCCCTCGTGCCAGCCGGCCTCGTGCACGGCGACGATGTTGGGGTGCGAGAGGCGGGCCATGGCCTGGGCCTCGCGCAGCAGGCGGTCGCGGGCGCGGGCGTCGCGACGGGCGGTGTCGTCGCGCAGGACCTTGACGGCGACCTTGCGGTCGAGCTCGTTGTCGTAGGCGGCCCAGACGATGCCCATGCCGCCCTCGCCGAGCCGCTCGAGCACGGTGAAGCGGCCGATGTGGGCGAACAGCGTGGGTGCGCCGCGGGCCGCGGCGGTGAGCTCGGCGGCGGCGAGGTCACGCGGGTCGAGCGTGCGCGCGTGCGCCGGCGGGGTGGACGACAGCCAGCCGAAGGCGGGCGCGCGAGGCGTGGAGGGCAGCATACGGGGTGTGTCCAGCGCTTCAACCATGGCCGATAAAAGCGAGCCGCCGTCGCACAAAATTTGCGTGGGGCGCGGACATGCAGCCGGTTCGGGCTCGATCCATGAAACGAGCGTGGACTCGCCGGAGGACGGCGCGGAGGGCACGAGCGATGGACCGGCAGAAGAAACTCCTGATGGTGGGCAACGCGATGCTGCTCTGCGTGCTGGCGTTCGGCTGCGACGCGGTCGACGACCCGGGCGCGGTCGACGACGGCGTCGAGGACACCGCGCTGCGGCCCGGCAGCGGGGCCGGCGGGGTGTGGCTCAACACCAACACGATCGGGACCACGCCGATCTCCGAGCTCGACCTGCAGGGCAAGCTGCACGACGGCGCGCGCCTCGGCAAGGTCTCGGTCAAGGCGAGCAACGGGGCCTACCTGGCGCTCGAGAAGATCGAGTGGGTCGGCGGTCAGCCCCGCGGGCGCCGCGGCAACACCTACTACAGCGGCGCGTCGATGGTCGGTTCGAAGTGGGAGCTGACGCTGGTGGTCGACGGGGCCCCGCAGCCCAAGCTGCTGACGATCGCGGACTACGAGGAGGCGGCGCCGGGCGAGTACCGCTACGTCTTCCAGTACAACGACGCCGACGGCGCGCCGCAGGACGTGTGCGCGCCCGACCTGTCGGGCGACGTGTCGGTGATCCCGCTGAAGGACATCTCGGTCGACGACGCCACCGGGGCGATCACCCAGCGCAGCAACACGCTGTACCTGGCGTGCACGTCGGGGGCGGTCGGCAAGGCGGTGGTGTGGGGCTACAAGCCGTGGGAGCGCTCGCTCGGCGAGTTCGCGGCGGCGGTGCGGATGGTCCGCGCGGACTACTGCTACGACGGGCGCTCGTGGACGACGCCGGGCACGCCGGTGGAGATCCGCGACCGCTGGGACATCAACGACTTCCTCAACGAGGACCACCCGACCGAGGCGCTGTGGGGCAAGGACGGGCTGGTGTGCCTGTCGACCGCGCGGAGCCTCAGCTACCCGGAGATCACGTGCGCCTCGCCGCTGCCGAGCTGCGACGGCGAGACGCTCGACGACACGGACGCGCTGTACTGGGTGAAGAACGATCCGCAGTAGCGGCGCGCTCAGGCGGTCGCCTCGGGGCGGGTGAAGACCGCCCGGGCGGCCGCGCGTACGCGTAGATCGGGGTGGGCGCGCAGGGCGGCGAGGGCGGTGACGGCGTCGTCCGGCCAGCCGCTGCGCGCGCCCGCGGACTCGACGAGCGCGAGGGCGAGGCGGGCCGCGCGGGCCGAGGCCGGCGCGAGGGCGGCGGCGCGGGCCAGCAGCAGCTGCGGCTCGACCGCGGCGCCGCGCGCGAGGTGGTCGGTCAGGCCGGCGACGAGCTCGGGGAGGAAGGCGTCGGCGCGGGCGTCGGCGGCCAGGTCGCGCAGCGCGGCGACGCTGTCGTCGGCGGCGAGGTCGAGGCCGGCGAGGCGCAGGCCGGCGGCTTGCGGCCACAGGTCGTCGGCGGCGAGGCGCTCGGCGACCGCGGCGAGACCTGTCCGCAAGGACAGGCGCACGTGCGGCTCGAGGTCCACCAGCGCCCGGTACACGGCGAACAGGCGCTGGCGGGCGGGCAGGTCGCGCGAGCCCGCGGTCGGGGCGGCCGCGCGGGCCGCGAGCGGCGGGGCGAGCGAGGTCGGCGGCGGGCTCGCGTCGCGCTCGCGGGTCGCGACCTGCTGTTCGCGGGCCGCGAGCGGCGGGGCGAGCGAGGTCGGCGGCGGGCTCGCGTCGCCGTCGCGGGCCGCGACCTGCTCGTCGGCGCGGGCGGCCAGGCCGGCGACGACGCGGGCGACGGGGGCGAGGGCCTCGCCCTGCTCGCTGCACACGGCGACGAGCGCGACGGCGGCCTCGGCCCAGGTGGCGCCGCGCTCGAGGTCGAGGATCACCGCGGCGAGGTGCTCGGCGACGTCGGTCTCCTGGCCGGCGGACCACAGCGCGAGCGCGCGGGTGGCGGCGCGGCGGGCGGTGAGGTCGGGGTGGCGGGCGACGGTGAGGACGAGGCGGCCGTAGGCGGCGCGGGCCTGCAGCGGCAGCCGGTCGGGGTGGACCTCGAGCAGGCTGCGGGCGACGTCCGGCTCGGAGGAGGCGGCGAGGCTGGCGAGCAGGCCGTGGGCGCGGGGGTCGTCGAGCAGGTTGCGGGCGGCGTGGCCGACGGCGACCGCGAGGTCCTTGTGCAGGTCGGGCTGGGCGAGCACGGCGAACAGGGTCGGCAGGCTGTGGGCGCTGCGGTGCACGCCGAGCAGGCGCAGGGCCTCCTTGCGCACGGTGAGCTTGCGCGGCGGCTTGCCTTGCAGGTGCTCGGTGAGCAGGCCCGCGAGCGTGGCGCCGAGCTCGTCGGGCGGGAGGAAGCGGGCGACGCGGGGGATCGCGTACATGGCCACGCGCGCGCGGTCGCCGTCGAGGTTGTCGAGCAGGACCGGCAGGGCGGCCGCGGGCGTGTCGATCCACGCCAGCGCGCCGAGGGCGGCCTCGACGACGCTGACCTCGTCGCTGCGCAGGTACGGCTCGAGGTCGGCGACGGTGGTGACCGGGAGGCGCGCGAGCGCGGCGACGACGGCGGCGCGGGTGAGGTGGGCGTGGCCCCTGTCGTCGGCGGCGCGCGCGAGCAGGCGCGCGTGCGCGTGCTGCTGGCGCGGGAGCCAGCGGTGGAAGCCGTCGTGGACCGGCAGGACGTGGAGCGTCTTGCCGGTGAGGAAGCGGCCGGAGATGCGGCTGCCGTCGAGGTACGGGTCGAGCCAGGCCTGGCGCCGGCGGTGGAGGTGGGCGAGCACGGGGGCGCGGGTGATGACGCTGCGATCGGCGGCGATCAGGCGGCGCACGCGGTCGTCGCGGCCGATCGGGTCTTGCAGCAGCAGGTCGATCGCGGCGCCGGCCACGCTGTCAGGCTTGCTGGTGGTCAGCGGCTCGATCAGGTCGAGCAGCGGCTGCAGGCCGTGGCCGCGCTTGCCGAGGGCCTGGGCCAGCGCGAACACCAGGCCGGGGCGCTCGCGGGCGGCGGCCGCCTCGACGCGCGGGCGCAGGGCGGCGACCAGCGCGGAGGCTGTCTTTTTGGGCAGGCCCTGCGAGAGGTCGGGCAGGCTGATGCTGTCCCACTTGCCGCTGAGGGTGTGCAGCAGCTCGAGGCCGAGGTCGAAGAGGGCGCCGTCGGGCGCGCCGGCGTGGGCGCGCAGGAGGTTGAAGGCGAGGGTGCGGACGGCCTGCTGGGTCGCGTGCGAGCTGTCGCGGGCGTCGACCACCGAGCGGACCAGCGCGCGCAGGGCCTCGCTGTCGCCGACGGCGAAGCTGCCGGGCGGGACGGCGGCGACGGCGCTGAGGACCGTGAGGCGCACGGGGTCCTGCTCGTTGCGCAGGCGCTGGGCGACGCGGGCGAGCGTGGTGGGGAAGCCGTCGTCGCTGGCGGTGTCGCGGGCGGCGCAGCGCACGAGGCGGGCGAGGGCCCGCGCGCGCTCGCCGGCCTCGCCGGCCTGGCTGGCCTGCCACAGCGCGGGGGCGGCGGTCGCGAGCTCGAGGTGGGCGGTCAGCTCGAGCGCGTGGTCGGGGTCGGCCTGGACCTCGGGCAGGCCGAGCATGCGGGCGGCCTCGGCGCGGCGCACGGCGTGGGGCAGCTCGATCAGCAGCGCCTCGGGCCACACGCGGTGGCGGCGATCCTGACCGGCGAGCGCGCCCTCGAGGACGGCGGCGCGTTGCGACGGCGGCAGCGCGTGCAGCAGCGGGGCCAGCTGCTCGGGGTCCTCGGCGCCGAGGCGGGCCAGGCGGACGTGCTGCTCGGGGGTGAAGCGGTGCAGCTGGTTGAGCAGCGGGCGCG
This sequence comes from Myxococcales bacterium, assembly GCA_016793465.1. Next base: position 101,130 of record JAEUJW010000036.1, on the reverse strand, counting down.
GCAGGCTCTGGTGGGCGAGCAGGGCGCGCATGGGCGGGCGCTCGAGCGCGGCGAGCAGGCGCGTGGGCTCGGCGCGCGCGAGCTCGCCGAGGTGGACGACCAGCAGCCACGCGGGGCAGGTGTCGGGGTAGGCCTCGAGCAGGTCGAAGAGGGCGTGCGGGCGCAGCTCGGCCAGCGCGCCGACGAGGCCGCGGTGGGCGACCCACGCGTCGGGGCGGTCGCGCGGCGGGGCGGCGGTGAGGCGCGCGTGCAGGTGATCGACGACGACGTGGGGGTGGCGCAGCAGCAGGGCGCGCCAGGCCGGGCCGGCGTGGGCGAGCTGCGGCAGCTGCACGCGCAGGGCGGCGGCGTCGAGCGCGGGCAGCAGGGCGGCGGCCTCGCGCGGGCCGTGGCGGGCCAGCACCTCGGGGAACAGCGCGGCCGCGGCGGCGCGGCGGCCGGCGCGGACCAGGCCCTTCAGGGCGGCGCGGCGGAGGGCGGGGGCGAGGCCGTGGATCAGCGCGGGGACGTCGAGTATGGCCGGAGAGACAGGTCGGTCGGCGCTCGACGAGCTGTCCGCAGGGACAGGTGCGGGCGGGGCGTCGGGCAGCAGGCGCACGAGGTAGCCGGCGGCGGTGCGGCGCACGCCGAACGAGCGGTGGGTGAGCGCGGCGGCGAGGCGGTGCGCGTCGCGGACGGCCTGGGCCATCTCGACGGCGAGGCCGGCCTGGTAGGCGTCGCCGGCGAGCAGGCTGTCGATGAGGGCGAGCGCGCCCGTGGCGACGACGGGCCCGGGCTGCGGGGTGGCGGCGGCCCGCGCGAGCCCGACGACGTGGCGCACGCGCTCGCCGTACGAGAGGCCGTCGAGGTGCGCGAGGAGGGACTGGAGGGCCGGGCCGGAGGTCATGGGCGGCCAGGATATTCCGGTATGATGCCCGCGTGTCGGGGTCGGAGGCCGAAGGGGTTGCGGGCGGGGGAGCGCCCGCGCCCGCGCCCGCGCCGGTGAAGCGGCGGCGGATGGAGAAGGTCGCGGTCGGCTACTTCAAGCGGCGCAGCGGGGAGCGGCCGCCGCCGACGAGCTCGGCCGACGCGGTGCACTTCCTGAACTCGGACGAGCGGCGGGCGCTGAAGAAGGTCGAGCAGGCGGCGGTGCTGCGGGCGGCCGGGGCGGGGGCGTTCGCGGCGACGCTGGGGGCGACGATCAGCGTGGTCGCGCGGCCGATCCTCGGCGACGAGCCGGGCGAGACGACCGGGCTGCAGTACGTCGAGTACGTCGCGCTGACGGTGCTGTTCATGGTGCCGGTGGCGATCGTCGAGCTCAGCTTCATCTACTGGAACGCGATCGCGTCGGTGCACAAGCTGGCGGAGGCGGCCGGCGTGTCGCTGTTCCGCGAGGGCGACGAGCGCGAGGACAACGAGGACGAGATGTTCGCGGCGGTGCTGGCCCGGGCGGCGCTCGAGATCCCGAACCCGCCGCGCCCGCTGTTCGGCATCGATCCGCGGCGCGAGACCTCGAAGACCCGGCTGATCGTGGCGACGGTGTTTTATAAATTGAAGGTGGCGCTGACCAACTTCGTGCTGCGGCGGCTGCTGGTGCGGCTGTTCGGGCGGGCCGGCATGCGCTCGTGGATCCCGTTCGTGTCGGTGCCGATCACGGCGATGTGGGACGCGTTCGTGTGCCGGCGGGCGCTGCGGGAGGCCCGGCTGCGGGCCATGGGTCCGTCGGCGGCGGTCGAGATCGTCGAGAGCCTGCTGGGCGAGGCGCAGGTCTCGCCGGCGCTGCAGGAGGTGATGATGCGGGCGGTCGGGGTGGCGGTGGTCCGCAGCGGCGACTTCCACCCCAACCTGGTCTCGCTGTTCGAGGTGCTGCGCCGGCGCTTCGGGCGGCTCGACACCGCCGGCTACGACGACGTGCAGGTCATGCTCGAGCTGCTGCAGCGGCTCGACCCGGGCGAGCAGGCGACCGGCCTGAAGATGCTGGCGATCGCGTGCGTGTTCGACGGGCGGATCCGCGAGAAGGAGTGGCACTTCCTCGCGCGGGCCTATGCGTCGACCGGGCGCACGCTGCCGCGCGCGGCGGTGCAGACCTGGCGGCGGGCGTTCATCGACGGCGACGCGCTCGGCGGGCCGCTGCTGGCGGCGCTGGTCGAGGACCCGGTCCCGGCGCCGGCGGGCGAGCCGTTGACCGCCTGAGCCGATGTGCAGGAGCGCGTGCAAGCGCGCATGGCGGGCATGATCTCCCGCAGACGCGACGAAGCGTCTAGGCTGCGATCGGGCCGAGCGGCCGGGAGCGTGCGATGGCAGATCTGGCGGATGGCGCCTCGACGGAGGTGCGTGGTTCGGGTGCGAAGCCCTACGTCGTGAAGAACACCGGCGGGGTGTACTCGTGCACCTGCCCGGCGTGGCGCAACCAGTCGGCGCCGCCGGAGCGGCGCACGTGCAAGCACATCAAGGGCCTGCGCGGCGAGGCGGCCGAGCTGGCGCGGGTCGGCGGCGCGGCGGCGCCTGTCCCGGCGGCCAGGTCGACGCGGGCCCCGGCGGCGGCGACGGCCGCGGCGGTGGAGGAGGAGGCGACGGCGCCGCCGGTGCTGCTGGCCCACGTGTGGGACAACGAGGCCGACCTCTCGGGCTGGTGGATGAGCGAGAAGCTCGACGGCGTGCGCGCGTACTGGGACGGCGAGCGGTTCCTGTCGCGGCTCGGCAACGTGTACCACGCGCCCGACTGGTTCGTCGCCGGGCTGCCGAAGACGCCGCTCGACGGGGAGCTGTGGCTCGACCGCAAGGCGTTCCAGCGGGCGGTCAGCATCGTGCGCCGGCAGGACAAGAGCGACGACTGGCGGCAGATCAAGTACCTCGTGTTCGACGCGCCGGGGCACGGCGGGGCGTTCGAACAGCGGGTGCAGCACTACCACCAGTACATCGACAGGCAGCGGCCGCCGCACGCGGTCGCCCACCCGCACGAGCCGTGCCGCGGGGTCGACCACCTGCGGCAGGAGCTGAAGCGGGTCGAGGCGCTCGGCGGCGAGGGGCTGATGCTGCGCCGGCCGGGCTCGGCCTACGAGGTCGGGCGCAGCCACACGCTGCTGAAGGTCAAGAGCTTCTTCGACAGCGAGGCCAGGGTGACGGGGCACCAGCCGGGCACCGGCAAGCACAAGGGGCGCCTCGGGGCGCTGCTGGTCGAGCTGCAGGACGGGACCAAGTTCGCGGTCGGCACCGGCATGACCGACGCGGAGCGCGACAGTCCGCCGCCGATCGGCAGCATCATCACGTTCAGGTACCAGGAGCTGAGCGACGGCGGGGTGCCGCGGTTCCCGAGCTACGTCGGGGTGCGCCACGACGTGGCGTGGCGGCCGGGCACGGCGACGGCGGCCGCGGCGGTGCGGCCGGCGGCCAAGAAGACGGCGAAGCGCAAGTAGACGCGCTACTCGAGCAGCCACAGCGCGGTGCGCGGCTCGCCGACGACGGCGTTCCAGGCGGCCTCGTCGGTGGTGCCGCGGCCGCTGTCGCTGGCGGTGCGGGGCTCGACGTCGAGGAGGAAGCGGTCGACGTCGGCGGCGGTCGGGCGGCGGTCGAAGGTGCGGGCGGCGACGTGCTCGCTGCGCACGCCGTGGCCTTTCAAGAGCGTCCAGCGGCCGTCGTGTTCGGCGGCGGCGACGACGAGGGCGCCGCGGTGGCCGAGCACGCGGGTCGCGGTGGACGCGGGCAGGCCGGCCTCGGACAGGGCGGCGAGCACGGCGGCGCGGCGCTGATCGGCGAGCTCGGTGGGGTTCCACGCGGGGCCGCTGCCGACGATGTCGCGCTCCCACGGGTTGACGGGCGGGCGGGTGAAGGCGACGGGCGCGGCGACCGGGACCGGGTCGTGCACGAGCAGGCGCTCGACGTCGGGGAGGATGTCGCGGACGCGGGCGTCGGCGCTGGCGCGGCCGACCGCACCGGGGACCGCGGGGCGCAGCGTGCGGGCGTCGAGCACGAGCAGGGGGATCTGGTCGGGCGGGACGTCGGGCAGGTCGAGGTGGACCCACAGCTTGCCGTCGCGGAGGTGCGGGAAGGGCGACCCGAGCTCGTCGGCGAGCGCGACGGCGGCGGTCGGCTCGCCGACGGAGCCGGACATGCGCGCGACGTGGATGGCCTCGCCGACGCGGCCGCGGAGCAGCCAGTCGGAGCCGTCGGAGAGGGCCACGGCGCCGTCCCAGCCGGCGCACCACAGCAGTCGGTGGTCGGCGAGGTCGACGGCGCAGGGGTCGACGCCGCGGGGGCCGAGCTGGCGGACGAACGCGAAGTCGCCGAGCCGCGCGGGCCAGGTGTCGGCGGGGTCCGGGGTGCGGATCGCGGGCAGCGGGCGCGGGAGGTCGAGGGTCCAGCGCACGGCGCGGGAGTCGGGGTCGACGCCGACGAGCAGGCCGAGGCCGCGGGCGGTGCGGTTGATCGCCAGCACGACCTCGTCGTCGTGATCGGCGCAGTCGATCAGCGACCACTGGTGGGCCTCGTCGGGCGGGATGAAGGTCGCGGGCAGCGAGCGGGTCGAGGCCTCGGGGTCGGCGAGGGTGAGGTCGACGAGGCGGTCGTCGCGGCCGGCCCACCAGCGGCCGCCGGCGAAGCACAGGCCGGGTACGTCGAGCGCGGGCAGGGGCACGCGCGCGCCGGTGTCGCGGCGAAAGCCCTGCCAGTCGCTGCCGGTGGCCCCGGCGAGCACGACGTCGGGGGCGAGGCGCGCGTGGAGGTCGGCGGAGGCGAAGCTGTCGACGACCGACCAGGTGCGGGCCTCGCCGGTGACGTCGTGGGCGGCGACGGCGAACGGGACGGGGCCGTCGCCGATCGCCTCGCCGATCCACAGCGGGTGCGCGGAGGTCTGGTCGCCGAGCACGGTGACGACCTCGGCGTGGGCGATCGGCGGGGCCCACTCGTGCATCGCGCCGTCGCCGAGGTGAAGGTGCAGGAGGCCGCCGGACGGCAGCGACTGGCCGGAGATCGCGGGCACGACGAGCGAGCAGCCGAAGGTCTGGGCGCGGAAGATGTCGACCTCGTAGCGGCCCTCGAGCGGGCGGCGCCACAGCATCGGGCCGGCGATCGACTGGCGCACGAGGAGCATGCGGCTGTGTTGTTCGTCAGGGACGTCGCGCAGGTAGACGGCGATGCCCTGGCCGTCGGCGTCGCCGAAGGCGAGGGACAGCCGGGCGTCGGGGTCGGGGCGGACCTGCTTGGCGGTGCAGCCGAGCAGGAGCGCGAGGGCGAGCGCGGGGCGAGCGGCGGGCATGCGGAGCCTGGACGCCCGGGCGCGACCGAGGTTCCGCGGTCGGCGCCGGTTTTCGCGTCGTGAGCGGGGTGAACAGGGCGCGTCGACCTCGTTGTTGCTGCGGAGCGCCCGGGCGAGAATACGCGTCACGATGGCCGACGAGCAGCACGGCGAGGGCGCGGCCGACGAGCTCGGGACGGCGCCGTGGCGGCCGGCGGAGGCGGAGGTCGGGGGCGAGCCGGCGACGACGGCGTGGCAGCCGGGCACGCGCACGCGGGTCGAGCCGGGGCCGCTGTCGGACGAGCAGGTGGTCTCGCGGCTGCTGGCGGTCGAGAAGATCGAGCGCTTCACGGTGCTGCGGGTGCTCGGCGAGGGCGGGATGGGCATCGTCAGCCTGGCGTACGACGAGGAGCTCGACCGCAAGGTGGCGCTCAAGGTGATCCGCCAGAGCTTCTGCGATCAGCCGGAGCACCGCCGCCGGTTCAGCCGCGAGGCCAAGGCGCTGGCCCGGCTGGCCCACCCGAACGTGGTGACGATCTACGACGTCGGCGAGTTCTGCGGGCGGCTGTACCTGGCCATGCAGTACGTCGAGGGCGTCGATCTGCGCAAGTGGATGCGCGAGGCGTCGCGCAGCCAGGCCGAGGTGATGAAGGTGTTCGTCGACACCGGGCGCGGGCTGGCGGCGGCGCACGCGGCGGGGCTGGTGCACCGCGACATCAAGCCCGCGAACATCCTCGTCGGGGTCGACGGGCGCGCGCGCATCGTCGACTTCGGGCTGTCGCGGGCGCCGGATCCGACGGCGACCGACGATGAGGCGCGGCGCGCGGGCGACTCGTTGACGGCGGTCGGCACGATCATCGGCACGCCCGCGTACATGTCGCCCGAGCAGCTGCTGGGGCGGGGGCTCGACGCGCGCAGCGACCAGTACGCGTTCGCGGTGGTGCTGCACGAGGCGCTGACGGGCAAGCGGCCGCACGCCGGCAAGACGGTGCCGGACCGCCTGCGCGAGGGCTTCGAGGTGGTGTTCCCCGGCGACTCGCCGGTGCCGCGGCGGATCCAGCGGGTGCTGACGCGGGCGCTGGCGGAGCTGCCGGAGCGGCGGTTTCGCACGATGGACGAGCTGCTGGCGGCGCTGACCCGCGATCCGTGGCGACGCTGGCGGAGGATCGCAACTGTGGCCGCGACCGCGGGCGCGGCCGGGCTCGCGGGATATGCGCTGACCGGCGGGGAGCCGTGCGCCGGGGCGAGCGAGCAGCTGGCGGCGGTCTGGAGCCCGGAGGCCCGCGCGGGCGCGCGGGCGGCGTTGGCGGGCGAGGGCGGCGAGCGCGTGGTCGGGTCGCTCGACGGGTACGCGGGCGAGTGGTCCGCGGCGCATCACGAGGTGTGCGTGGCGCATCACCGCGGCGAGAGCTCGGAGGGGGCGCTCGACGTGCGCATGGACTGCCTCGGGCGGGCGCGGCTCGCGTTCACGGCGCTGGCCGAGGCGGTGCAGCGGCCCGGGGCGACCGACGTGGACGCCGCGCTGGTCGCGGCGCTGGGGCTGCCGGCGGTGCGCGGGTGCCTGACGCTCGACGCGCTGGCCTCGGGTCCGCCGCCGCCGTCGCCGGCGATCGCGGGGGAGGTCGAGGCGCTGCGGGCGAAGCTGGCGCGCGCGGGCTACGGGCCGCAGGGCGACGACGCGGAGCTGCGGGCGATCGCCGCGCGGGCCGAGGCGCTGGGCTACCGCCCGCTCGCGGCCGAGGCGTTGACGGCGATCGGCGTGCGCGAGGCGGAGCGGGCCGAGTACGAGGCGGCCGTCGTCGACCTCGAGGGGGCGCTGTGGTCGACGACGATCTTCGACGACCCGGCGGCGACCGCCGCGGTGCTGAGCCGGCTGATCTACGTGCTCGGCGATCGCCTCGATCGCGACGACCTGGCCGCGCGCTGGCGGGCCCACGCGGAGGCGCTGATCGAGCGGCTGGGGCCCGACGCGCCGGGCACGGCGATGCTGCTGTCGGCGCGCGGGCGGGTCGACCAGCAGCACAAGCGCTTCGACGCGGCGCTCGATCAGCTGCGGCGGGCGGTGGCGATCGGCGAGGCGCGCTTCGGGGCGGACGACCTGCGGGTCGCGGAGTACGTGGGCATGCTGGCGTCGGCGCAGGCGACCGTCGGGCAGTGGACGGCGGCGCAGCGCTCGTTCGAACGCTCGCTGGCGATCCTCGAGCGGGCGTACGGGCCCGATCACGGCGCGGTGGTCACCTTGCTCGGCAACCTCGGCAACGTGCACGTCAAGCTCGGGGACCCGGCGAAGGCGGTGACGATCGGCCAGGACGCGCTGGTGCGGGCGGTCCGCGGCCACGGCGACGAGCACCCGCTGGTCGCGCGGGCCCACATGAACCTCGCGCAGGCCCGCCGGGCCGTGGGGCAGCTGGCGCAGGCCCGCGGCGATCTGCTCGAGGCGCGCAGGATCCAGCGCGCGCGGCTGGGGGCGCACCGCGAGCTGCGACACACGCTGGGGGTGCTCGTGCCGCTCGAGGCCGAGATGGGTGACTTCGCGGCGGCCCGCTTCCACGGCGAGGAGCTGATCGGCGTGACTCTGGCGCTGCACTCCGAGGACGCGCCCGAGGTGTTCGACGCGTTCGCCGAGGCGCTGGACGTCGAGCTCGCGGCGGAGGACGACGCGGCCGCGCTGGCGCTGGCCGAGCGCGGGCTGGCGCGCTCGCTGGTCCGGGGGCTGGCGGGGGAGGACGCGGACGTCGTCGCGTACCTGCAGTTCCACGCGGCGCGGGGGCTGCGCGCGGCGGGCCGCGAGCCGGCGCGGGCGACCGCGCTGGCGGCCGCGGCCGAGCCGCTGCTGGCGGCGCACCCGGGCGTCTACCCCGACGAGCTGGCCGAGCTGACGGCGTGGCGGCGGGCGAAGGCGAGGCCGCGCTGAGCTGTCCCTGGGGACAGGTCGGTCAGCCGGGGATCACCGGCGGTTCGTCGTCGGGCTGGATGCAGGACGAGAGGTCGAACAGCATGAACACCAGGGCCTTCTCCTGGGGCGAGAGGTCGGGGGTGATGCAGCCGTCGGGGTAGGGGGCGCCGACGACGTCGCCGGACGACACGTGGAGGTCGCTGAACACGAAGCGCCCGCACTGCTGGGCCTCGGGCCGGCCGATGGGGGCGTTGAAGGTGAAGTACTGCACGGCGTTGGGCGGGTCGTCGAGGTAGATCCAGCGCTGGACGATCGCCGGGTCGATCGAGGCGACCGAGAGCTGGACGGCGTAGAGCGGGAGGTCGCCGAACACGGTCGAGCCGCCGGTGTTGATCAGCCACTCGGCGAGGGCCATGCCCTTGGGGAAGTCGGTGTCGATGTGGCCGGTGATCCCGGGCTGCGGGTCGGGCAGGAACTCGAACTCGGCGACGCTGTTGAACGGCGCGGGGCCCTGGCGCAGCCAGTAGTTGTGCACGTGCGAGGCGAAGATGCGGCCGCCGCCGTTGGTGTAGTCGAACACGGCCTGGCGGGCGGCGGCCGACTTGTTGGTCTCCTCGAGCGAGCCCTCGCAGGCGAGCAGCAGGATGTCGTAGTTCGAGAGGGTGGCGAGCGAGTCCCACAGGGCGGGGGCCGCGGGGTAGGCGGCGCCGCCGTTCTGGCTGTCGGCGTACTTGGTGCCGCCGCCGAGGCCGCTGAACACGTTGACGCGGCCGGGTCCGTCCGGCGGGGTGAACTCGGCGTCGTCGACCCCGATCTTGCGCAGCAGGCACTCGAGCGGGTCGGCGCCGCCGGTGGTGATGGCGATCTTCGGGAGGTCGCCCTCCTGCTGGTTCTTCGGCAGGCGGGTGAGCGTGGGGTCGATCGGGGTGTCGACGCACTGCTCGACCGCGGGGACGACGATCTGGCGGCGCCACTTGCCGATCTGGACCACGAGCGGGATGTCGCTGCCGACCGGCACGTCCTTCAGCACGAACTTGCCCTCGGTGTCGGTGAGGGTCGCGACCACCGGGTCGCCGTCGAGTCCCGTCATGCAGGTGTCGCAGGTGACGCCGTCGGGCAGCGGCGAGAGCGGGGCGTTCGGCACGAACACGACGATGTTGTAGAGCGGCAGGCCGCCGTTCGGGGTGGTGACGACGCCGCTCAGGCTGGTGGTCACGTCGCCGCCGCACTGGACCTGCTGGCACTCGAGGTTGACGCAGGCCTCGCCGCTGCTCGAGCCCTCGCTCGAGGTCCGGGGATCGGGGCCGGTCGAGCTGAGGCCGGCGGTGGTCGGGTCGACGGTCTCGCCCGCGGTCGAGGCGGCGGTCGGGTCGACGCCCTCGTCGCTGCTCGGGCTGGTGGTCGGGGGCGGATCGACGGTGGTGTCGGAGCCGCTCGTGGGCGTGCCGCTGGTCATCGGCGTGCCGCCGGTGCTGCCGGTGTCGCCCGTGCCGCCGCCGCCGCCCGGGCAGGCGACGAGCGCGACGAGCGACAGGCCGGCGAGCCGGTGCGTCGCGGCGATGGGTCCAGGCGGGCGTGCAGTGAGAGCCATGGCGACCTCCGGCGCAGAGCGCCCACGGCAGGCTATCACGCGGGCGCGCGCGGCGAGCGGGGCGGGAGCGCGCGAGCGGGCGGTAAATGTGCCAGTGCGGCGGCGCGGCGGCGCGCGCGGGCTTGACGAACCCGCGCGCGCCGACGATCTTCTCGCGCGCGAGTCGGCCGCGACGGCCCGGCCGCGGCACCCCAAGGAGACCCATGCAGAAGCTCTCGGCGATCCCTCTCGTGTGCGTGCTGGCCTGCGGCGGGGGCGGTGGCAGTGACAGGGGCGGCCAGGGGCTCGCGCTCGCCAGGCTCGGGCTGAAGATGGACGCGCCCGCGGGCAGCACGGCCAGCGACGGCGTCATGGGCGGCGTGCTGGTCGAGGGCCCGGGCCTGACGGTGACTGTCGACGAGGCGCTGGCGACCCGGCCGAAGCTCGCCGAGGAGGCCGAGAAGGAGGCCGAGATGTACAACCCGCAGCAGGCGAAGGTCGAGCGGCTGGCCGACGGCTTCGTGTTCACGTTCGAGAACAGCGGCGGCCTCGGCAAGAACTACTGGGTGCAGGTGCGGCGGGAGATCGGCGGGAGGTCGTACTGGTGCGAGTCGACGACGGCGAGCCCGGAGCAGCAGGCGACGGCGACGGCGGCGTGCCTCAGCCTGAAGCAGTAGAGCGAGCGGCGCAGCCCGGCGGCGAGGCGCCGGCCGCGTGCTCGACCTCGGGCGCACGCGGCCGAGTGACGAGGATCAGAGAACCATCGGGATCACGGCCTTGCGCCACGGCGGGTAGTCGGGGAACTTCTCGCGGTACCAGCGGTGGTGCGAGAGGGCCCGGGGGATCAGGTTGGCGGCGGTGAACAGCACGAAGGCCCAGCCCGCCGAGCTGCCGGCGGCGATGGCGAAGCCGGTCCACTCGAGCAGCTCGCCGAAGTAGTTGGGGCAGGAGATGACCTCGTAGAGGCCGCCGCGGGGGATCTTGTAGCCGGTCTCGCCGGGTTTGCGCAGGTCGGCGAGCACGCGGTCGGCCCAGCGGTTGATGCGGTAGCCGGTGACGAACAGGATGAGGCCGATGAGGAACTGCGGGCTCCACAGCCAGCTGGGGTCGTAGTGGCCGAAGTGCGAGAGCCAGCGCGCGTTCAAGTAGGCGTTGCCGAGGTTGAAGACGAACCCCATGGCCACCACGCTGACGGGGGTGAGGCCGCCGGGGCGCAGCTTGAACGGGAAGATCAGGGTGCGCTGGACGTAGTGCGCCTGCCACATGGCCATGAGCGCGAGCGGGGCCAGCGACCAGGCGTGCTCGCCGGCGAAGTAGACGATGAGGAACCACAGCAGCGAGGGCGACTCCATGACGACCCAGGCGGCCCGGGTGTCCATGGACGGGCCCCAGCCGCCGCGCGCGTGGCGGCCGTAGGGGGCCGACAGGAACAGCAGCGAGACGGCGCTGGCCGCGGCGGCGACGAGCATCGCGGTCAGCAGGTGGGCGTAGAGGTCGGGCTCGGACACGGGCGAGGCATACCACGGGGCCGCGCCGGCGGGCGCTGTAACACGGCGGCCGCGCGGGCGTATAAGGGGGCGTGCAGCGGACCATGATGTTCACCCGGAGGATCTTCCTGTGCTCGCTCGTAGCGACGGCGGCGTGCGGGAGCTCGGACGCCAACCAGAAGAAGGCGAGCCCGCCGGCGGAGAAGGTCGCGACCACGGCGGCGCGCGGCGACGGGCCGACCGAGGTCGGGTACTTCGCGGGCGGGTGCTTCTGGGGCGTCGAGCACTTCCTCGAGATGATGCCGGGGGTGATCGACGTCGAGTCGGGCTACATGGGCGGGTCGAAGGACAGGCCGGGCTACGAGGAAGTGTCGAGCGGCGAGACCGGCCACGCGGAGACGGTGCGGGTCACGTTCGACCCGCAGACGATCGGCTACGAGGCGGTGGCCCGGCGGTTCTTCGAGATCCACGACCCGACCGAGGTCGACCGCCAGGGGCCCGACATCGGCACGCAGTACCGCTCGGCGGTGTTCGTGACCGGGCCGGAGCAGCGCGCCGCGGTCGACGGTCTGATCGGGAAGTTGAAGGCCAACGGCTACGCGGTGGCGACCACGGTGCACGACGCGGGCACGTTCTGGCCGGCGGAGGAGTACCACCAGAACTACTACGTGCGCACCAGGAAGACGCCGTACTGCCACATGCCGGTGCCGCGCTTCGACCGGCCGGCGTCGGCCTCGTGAGGCGTCAGACGGCGGCGCGCGGCGTGCGACCGAGGACGTCGTCGCGCACGGTCTCGGCGACGGCGGCGACCTTGCCGATGCGCTCGTCGTCGACGCCGAGCTCGCGCAGGGTGGCGGCGAGGTTCTCGATGACCGCGTCGAAGTGGCTGTCGTCGAGGCCGTTGGCGACGGCGCGGGCGTGGGCCTCGCGCATGCCGCGGCCGCCGTAGTTGCTGGGGCCGCCGAAGGCGACGGTCAGGAAGGCCTTCTGGTGGGCGGCCTGGCGCCGCATGTCGGTGCCGGCGAAGAACCGGTTGATGCGCTCGTCGGCGAGGACCTTGCGATAAAAGATGTCGACCGCGGCGTCGATCGCCGGGGCGCCGCCCAACTCTTCGTACAGACTGGTCATGCTCGAGACTCCTGAGGTGGGGGAGTCATACGATGGTTCGCGAGGTCGGGGCGCCGGATGTGGCGGGCTCGCGTGCCCGTGGGCTCTCGTATCGTGACGTCGGGTCGCGGCTCAACGGTCGAAACCGCCGCAGAAAGCGGCGTTGTGGACGCGGCGCTGCCACACGCGGTGGACCTTGCCGGCGCGCACCTCGACCGTGAGCTCGTCGTGGAAGCTGGCGAGGTCTCCGCAGAGGGTGCCGCGGCGGAGCTGCCACAGGCGGTCGTGGCCGCAGATCACGGCGGCGCCGCTGTCGACCAGCTCGGCGAGGGTCTTGCCGAGCTCCGGGTGGCGCGGCGCGGGCTCGCCGCGTTCGATGCTCCGGCAAGGTTCGGGCGGCGGCTCGGCCGCGGCGGCGACGGGCTCGACAGGGGCGGGCTCGGGCTGCGCGGTGACTTCGGCGGACGCGGGGCGGGCCGGTGCGGCGGGGTCCGGCTGACGTGTCGCTGCTCCGGCGTCACTGGCGCGCCGATCGACCACCGCAGGTTCTGTGCGCTCGCCGTCGCCGTCGGCCGCGTGCGCCGCGGTCGTGGCGGCGGGCCGCACAGCGCAGGCGACGAGCGCGAGCAGCAGGACCGGACGACGCACGCGCCCAGCATGCCACGGGCGACGCGGGCAGGGGCGCGCGCGGGCTCGTCGACGCGCGCGCGTCATCGACGTGGCCGCCGTGGTCACGTCAGGTCGTGCGAGCGCGTCGAGGTTGCGACCTCGTGGCGGAGGCGAGGGCCGCCGAGCACCCATTCAACCGTCCAAGAACTCGCGGTCACGCGACCTTGCGGGTGCGGGCGGGCGCGAGGCGGCCGGAGGGGTCGCGCGGGCGGAGGTCACGCGACCTTGCGGGTGCGGGCGGGCGCGGGGCGGCCGGAGGGGTCGCGCGGGCGGATCTTGTGGATCGCGGGGTTGTAGCAGACGCCGGGCATGCCGAGCATCTGCGGGACGATGCAGCGGTTGCAGCTCTCGCAGGCGGCCTTGGCGCCCATCGGCAGGGCGGACTCGGTGAGGAAGCGGCGGGCCAGCGCGGGCTCGGCGTAGAACGGGCGACCGATGCCGATCATGTCGGCGTCGCCGGCGCGCAGGATCTCGGCGGCCTCGAGCGGGGTGCGGATGCCGCCGACCGCGAACACGGGGATGTCGACGGCGCGCTTGACGGCGCGGAACACCTCGCGGTTCCACACCGGGGCGAACGGGTACTTGCGCGCGGCCAGCCACATGCCGGCGTGGATGAGGACCGAGCGGTAGCGGGTGCCGGTGGCCGCGAGCAGACGCCGGCGCATGCCGGGGTTGTCGAAGCTGGGGCCCGGGAACTCGCCGCGGCAGATCGAGGTGTTGGGCAAAACGTCGGCGGCGACCGGGGTGAGCGCGGCGAAGCCGGCCTCGGCGGCGACGCGGGCGATGGTGACGCCGTCCTCGAGGGTGAGGGCCTTGCCGAACGGGGTGTATTCCAGGGCGGTGTACTTGAGGAGGACGGGGTAGTCGGCGCCCGCCTCGCGCGCGATGGCCTCGCGGACCTCGCGGATGAAGGTGGTGCGGCCGAGGGTGTCGCCGCCGTAGCGGTCGGTGCGGCGGTTGTAGAACGGCGACAGGAACTGGTGGAGCAGCTTGGCGTTGCTGCCGGCGAGCTGGACGCCGTCGTAGCCGGCCTCGCGGGCCCAGCTGGCGACGATGCCGAAGCGCTCGACCAGGGCCTCGATCTCGCGGGTGGTGAGCACGCGGGTCTCGACGGGGTTGGCGAGGCGCAGCCACAGCGGCGGGCGGCTGGGGGCCAGCGGCGGGGCGGAGCGGCCGGGGGCGTAGGTGGTGTGCCAGCCCTCGAGCGCGAACATGCCGCCGTGGCCGAGCTGGATGACGATCTTGCCGCCGGCGTCGTGGACGGCGCGGGTCAGCGGGGCCAGGGCGAGCATGCGCTCGCGCTCGCCGATGGTCGACATGCCGGGCGAGGTGCGGCCCTCGGGCAGCACGACGGTGTTGCCCTGAATCACGAGTCCGAGGCCGGCCTCGACGTTGGGCACGAAGTGAGCGGCGTAGACGGACGCCGGGTCGGGCGCGCTGCCGGCTCCCTCGAGCACCGGGGCGCGGTAGAGGCGGTTGGGGAGGGCGATGCTGCCGATCTGGATCGGGTCGGTGAGGCGGGCGGACATGGGCTGGGCTTCGGGCGGTGAGGGGTGGGGCGGGGCGGGCGGGGGTCTTCAGGTCTCGCTGTGGAGCAGCTGGGCGAGGGTGAGCTCGACCAGCGCCTCGATGTGGCGGCGGCGGCGTTTGAGGGCGGCGGGCGAGAGCACGTCGCGGCGGAACAGGTCGGCGAGCAGCGGCTCGTAAAGGAACGGGGCGATGATGGCGCCGAACACCGACACGATGATCTCCTCGAGGTTGCCGAGCGGGGTGGTGCTGCGGCGGCCGACGAACGGGCGCAGGGTGTCGACGAGCGGGTGGAGGTACTCGTTGGCGACGCGCCGCAGGTGGGGGTCGTTGTTGAGGAGGGCGCGCTGGATCAGGCGCGGGAAGTCGCGCTCCTGCGCGAGGTGCTCGAGGTAGGCGCCGATGACCCGATGGATCCGCTCGCGCGGGGTGCCGGACGAGTGGAAGGCGGCGAGCAGGCGCTCGCGCAGGCCCGACATCGCCGCGTCGATGACCTGACGATAGAGGCCCTCCTTCGAGCCGAAGTGGTAGCGGACCAGGGCCGGGTTGACGCCGGCGGCGCGGGCGATGTCCCGCACCGACGCCGCGGCGTAGCCGACCGCGCTGAAGGCGGAGCGACCGGCGAGGAGGAGGGCCTGGGCGGTCCGGTCGCCGCGTTCTTCGCGGCCATCGAGGGGACGTTGCTCGGAGGTTGTCATCGCCGGAGGAACCAGGTGTTTTTTGCACAAACGTACAACCGGATCCAGTGAATTTTGTACGCGCGTGCAAGCACGAGGTTTAGGGCGGGTTTCGGGTCCTGGAGCCGCGTGTTAGAGTCGCCGCCATGGCTCGCTTGACCTTGAATTGCGTCGTATTGGCGGTCGCTGCCTGTGGGAACGGCGGACCGCCGGCGGGGATGGACGAGTCGTCGACGGGGGGGGTGACGACGGTGTCGGGGACGACGGGGACGACGGCGGAGGTGCCGACCTCGGGTGAGCCGCCGACCAGCGGGACCTCGGGGATCTCCGGGACCGTCGGCGAGACCGAGGGCGCGACCACGACCACCTCGGGGACCGACACCACGGCCCAGGTGACCGTCACCGAGGGCATGACGACGACCACGACCACGGGCGACGCGTCGAGCACGGGCACCAGCGAGCCGGTGTGCCCGATGGGCACGATCGAGTGCGTCGACGGCGAGGCCAAGGTCTGCGACGGCATGGGCGGGCACGGCGACGGCGAGGCGTGCGAGGGGCCGTGCGTCGACGGGGTCGGCTGCCTGCTGTGCAACCCGGGCGAGTACAAGTGCGAGGGCGAGGTCTCGATGCAGTGCGCCGACGACGGGCTGACGTGGGGCGTGCACGAGGCCTGCGACGCGGTCCAGGGCGTGTCGTGCAACCCGCAGGTCGGGCTGTGCGACGGGGTGTGCGCGCTCGAGAACCTGCAGCTGTCGTACATCGGCTGCGACTACTGGCCGACGGTGACGCTGCAGCACGACTCGTACAATAGCGGGACCAAGATCTTCGCGGCGGTGGTCGCCAACACGACCATGAGCGAGGCCAAGGTCACGGTGACGCGCGGGGCCAACGTGGTCAAGGAGTTCGTGGTGCCGCCGGGCAGCGTGGCCACGCAGTCGCTGCCGTGGGTGCCGGCGCTGACCAAGGGGCTGGGGCCGACGGCGCTGGTCGAGGACGGGGCCTACCGCCTGCGCTCGAACCAGCCGGTGACGGTGTACCAGTACAACCTGCTGTACGCCGACGCGAGCAACGACACCTCGCTGCTGCTGCCGGTCAACGCGTGGACGGGCGACTACGTGGTGGCCTCGTACGGTCACGCGGCCACCAACCAGTACCCGGGGTTTTATGCGGTGGTCGCGGCGCGGGACGACACCACGGTGACGCTGTCGCCGTCGGCGACCGGCGGCAAGGTCCAGGCCGGCGGCGGGGTGGCGGCGGACGGGACCGGGCAGGTGGTGCTGCAGGCGGGCGACGTGCTCGAGGTGATGACGGCGGCCGGGGGCGACCTGACCGGCACGCGGGTGGCGGCGGACGGGCCGGTGCAGGTGATCGCCGGCCACAAGTGCACGCAGGTGCCGGGCAATGTGCAGCTGTGCGACCACCTCGAGGAGGCCATGTTCCCGCTCGAGGCGCTGGCCCAGGAGTACCTGGTGGTGCCGCCGGTGCAGTCGCCGGACGCGATGAAGGACCACGGCCAGGTGGTGCGGGTGATCGCCAGCGCCGACGACACGACCCTGACCTTCACCCCGGACCAGGGCGCGCCGACCAACCTGGCCAAGGCCGGCGACTTCGTCGAGCTGGTCTCGACCACCGCCAAGTTCAAGGTCGCGGCGGACAAGAAGATCCTGGTCTCGCAGTACATGGTCGGCCAGGGCGGCGGCTTCGGCCAGCAGGACCCGTCGATGCTGCTGGCGGTGGCGACCGAGCAGTACCGCGAGGACTATCTGTTCCACGCGCCGACCTCGTGGACCGTCAACTTCGTCGACATCATCCTGAAGAGCGGCACCATGGTCGCGGTCGACGGGGTGCCGGTGGCGGGGTTCGTCAAGATCCCGCAGACCGAGTACTCGGTGGCCCACGTCCAGCTGTCGAACGCCGGGGACGGCAACCACACCATCGAGGCCAGCGACCGCGTCGGCATCAGCGTGTACGGGATCCAGGACTTCGGGTCGTACTGGGCCGTCGGCGGCCTCGACCTCGACCACCTGTGAGCCGCCGGAGGCCGGCCAGCGCGTTCGCCGCGGAGTGACGACCGGGGAGGTCACCTCCCTCGGGACGATCACTTCGTGGCCCGCGCGGTGGACGCGTGGGCCCGCCGGGGCGCCCGCAGACCGCGAGCGAAAGCCCGTACGGCGGGGAATACGGGGCGTCTGCCGGGGCTTTGATGCCGTTGCAACGTTCTTGACGTGCGCACTGGACGGGTGTACTTGCCATCCAAGTGTTCAGTAGAAACGGCCACGGGCAACGATGCTAGAGCACTCATCAGGCTTTCCCCGCGCGCGCTCCCTCCTTCACCCAGAGGCCGTCGAGCGTGCCTCTCCCGCCGCGGGGAAGCCTGATGTTCTTTTTTCCGGGGCGTCGGGGCCGGAGGATCCGGGGACGGATCGCCGGCTCGACGCCGTCGAGGCCGAGCTGCTCGCCGGGGTCGACGGAGCGGTCGAGGTCGCCGCGGTGCACCGCGTGCCGGCCCGCGCCGGCGAGCTCGCGGACTGGCCGACGGCGATCGATCCGCGGCTGGCGGCGGCGCTCGGGCGGCGTGGGGTCGTAAGGCCCTACGCGCACCAGGCCGAGGCGCTGGCGGCGGTCGGACGCGGGCAGGACACCGTGCTGGCGACGGCCACGGCCTCGGGCAAGTCGCTGTGCTTCCAGGTGCCGATCGTCGAGGCGGCGCTGGCGGACCCGCGGTCGCGGGCGCTGCTGCTGTTCCCGACCAAGGCGCTGGCGCGCGACCAGGTCCGCGGGATGCGCGAGCTGGTGTCGCAGGAGCTGGCGGGGCTGGTCGGCAGCGGGGCCTACGACGGGGATACGCCGCCGGACGAGCGCCGGGCGGCGCGGGCGCGGGCGCACGTGGTCGCGACCAACCCGGACATGCTGCACCGCGGGGTGCTGCCGCACCACGACCGCTGGGGCGAGTTCCTCGGGAATTTAAAATTCGTGGTGATCGACGAGCTGCACACCTACCGCGGGGTGTTCGGCAGCCACGTGGCCAACGTGCTGCGGCGGCTGTGGCGGGTGTGCGCCTACCACGGGGCGCGGCCGACGGTGGTCGCGTGCTCGGCGACGATCGCCAACCCGCGCGAGCTGGCGGAGACGCTGACCGGGCGCCCGGGGTTCCACCTGGTCGACCGCGACACCGCGCCGGCGGGCAAGCGGACGTTCGTGGTGCTCAACCCGGCGGTGGTCGACCCGCTGACCGGGGTGCGGCGCGACTATTTAAAAGTGACGCGGGCGGTGACGACGGCGTTTCGCCGGGCGCAGGTGGCGACGCTGGCGTTTTGTCGCACGCGCAAGGCGGTCGAGCTGCTGACGCGCTACCTGCGGGAGGACGAGGCCGGGGTGGCGCCGGGGCAGGCGAGCGGGCTCGACCCGCTGGCGCTGGCGCGGGCGGAGAAGCGGATCCGCGGCTATCGCGGGGGTTACCTGCCGGAGCACCGGCGGGCGGTCGAGCAGGCGCTGCAGTCGGGCGAGGCGCAGGTGGTGGCGACCACCAACGCGCTCGAGCTCGGCATGGACATCGGCGGGCTCGACGCGGTGGTGCTGGCCGGTTATCCGGGCACGCGGGCGGCCACGCTGCAGCGCTCGGGGCGGGCGGGGCGGCGGCAGGCGCCGGCGCTGACGGCGATGGTGCTGTCGAGCGACCCGCTCGACCAGTGCATCGCGGCGGACCCGGGGTTCTTGTTCGACGAGCCGCCGGAGCACGCGCGGGTCGACCCGGACAATCCTGAGTTGTTGATCCCGCATTTGAGGTGCGCGGCGTACGAGCTGCCGCTGACGGCCGACGGGATCGCCGGGATCGCGGCGGCGGAGCTCGGGCCCGCGCTGGCCGACCTGGCGCAGTCGGGCGTGCTGCACCGCGAGGTCGACCCCGACGGCACGCCGCGGTACTACGCGATCGGCGAGTCGTTCCCGGCGGACAAGGTCGACCTGCGGAGCACGCTCGAGGAGAACTTCACGGTGCTGGAGGACGCGCCGGGGCTGGCGAGCGACGGGCGCGTGCTGGCGGAGGTCGACTTCGAGGACGGGCCGCTGTACCTGCACCCGGGGGCGATCTACCCGATCGAGGGCGAGACCTACGAGGTCGTGCGGCTCGACTGGCCCAACCGCAAGGCCTTCGTGCGGGCGGTCCAGGCCAACTACTACACCGAGGCGGTGTGTCAGCTGAAGGTGCGGGTGGTGTCGCCGATCGACGTCGACGATCGTCAGGGGCGGGGCCTCGGGTACGCGCACCTGGTGCGGGCGGTGCCGGGCTTCAAGAAATTGAGATTTCGTAGCCACGAGAACGTGGGGTTCGGGCCGATCAACCTGCCGGACCTCGAGCTGCACACGGTCGCGGCCTACTGGACGCTGCCGGCCGGCGTGCTGACGGTGCTGGTGGATCCGGGGCGGCGGGCCGCGGCAGCGCTGGCGGTCGGGCACGCGCTGCACCACTCGGCGGCGATGCTGCTGATGTGCGACGTGCACGACCTCGGGCACGCGGTGGCGGCGAGCCCGGCGCGCGGGGCCGCGGGGCAGTGGGCGCCGGTGGTCGGGGGGCGCGGGCGGGTCAGCCAGGAGGTGCTGGCCCAGGCCAGCGCGGCGCCCTGCATCTTCCTTTACGACAACATGCCCGGCGGGGCGGGGCTGGCCACGCAGGCGCACGCGCTGGCGGGGCGGCTGTTCGAGCAGGTGATCCGGGTGATCGAGGGCTGCTCGTGTCGCGGCGGGTGCCCGACGTGCATCGGTGTGGCGCGGGTGCCGGGCGCGGAGACGCGGGCGGAGGCGGTGCGGGACGAACCGGTGGAGGCGGCGCCGGGCAGCCTGCTCGGGCGCATGCGGACGATGGCGCGGGCCCCGGCGGCGCCGCAGCTGGCGCCGCCGGTGCCGCGGTCGGGGGTGAGCGTGCGGGCCGATGCGCTGAACGTGCTGCGGGCGCTGCGGGAGGCGTCGTCGTGAGGCTGGCGGCGCGCATGGCGATGCACGCGGGGCTGCGCCAGGGGGCGGAGCAGGGCTGGGAGTTCGGGGCGCGGGCGCAGGCGTGGGAGCGCGGGGCGATGGACGCGGAGGAGGCGGCTGCGACGGCGCCCGAGGCGGCTGCGACGGCGGTTCCCGAGGCGGCTGCGGGGGTGCCTGAAGCGGCTGCGGCGGCGACGGGCGGGGTCGCGGAGCCGATCGACGTGACGCAGGTGCGCGGGCCGGCGTGGTCGCACGGGGTGTATCGGCTGTTCGTGCGCGGGCGGGCGGTGCGAGGGCCGGCGCCGACGGGGCGTGAGTGGGGGGCGCAGGACGAGGGCTCGCGGCGACTCGCGGGGGGACGGGCGCCGGCCGTGCAGGCGAGCGCGGCGGCGGTGAGTGCACAAGTGTCGCGGGAGGTCGCGCCTGCGGCGGTAGCGACGAGTGCACGAGGTTCGCGAGAGGTGATGCGCGCGGAGCCGGTAGCCGCGGTGGTGCCGCGAGAGGTCGCGCCGGCGGCGATGCCGGCGGGGCGAGACCTCGTGGAGCGGCCGGATGTTCGCGGACCGCTGGTGACGCATGCGGGGCCGGTGAGGAGCTCGCGCGAGGGCGGGGCGTCGGAGGCGTTCACGGCGGAGGTGCGCGGGCCTTCGGTCGAGCCGGCGCGCGAGGGCGGGGCGTCGGAGGGTTGGCAGCGCACGGCGGGCGACGGGGCGGTGCGGCGGGTGGTGGCGTGGCCGCTGGCGTGCGGGGCGCGGACGGTGCTCGGGGCGCGCGTCGAGGTGCCGGATGCGGGGGCGTGGCGGCGGCTGGTGCCGACTCTCGCGCCGCTCGCGGCGCCGGCGGACGGCGAGTCGCCGGTGGTGTTCCTCGATGTCGAGACCACGGCGCTCGACCGCGGGGCCGGGGCGCTGGCGTTCATGATCGGGCTGGCGGCGTTCGTCGGCGACGGGCTGCAGGTCGAGCAGTGGATCTTGACCCGGCTGTCGGCCGAGGCGGCGGTGCTCGCCGAGGTCGCCGGGCGCATCGCGGCGCTCGCGGGCCCGGGCACTGTGCTGGCGAGCTTCAACGGGGCGAGCTTCGACGTGCCGCTGCTGCGCATGCGCATGCAACGGGCGCGGCTCGATCCGGGCGTTTTGGCGCGAGGGCACGTCGACCTGCTGCACCCGGCGCGGCGCCTGTGGCAGGGCCGCGAGCGCGACTGCCGGCTGGCGACGCTCGAGCGCACGCGCCTCGGCGTGCGGCGGATCCACGACCTCGCGGGGCACGAGATCCCGGCGGTGTTCTGGGCCTGGCTGCGCAAGCCGGAGGACCCCGAGGTGCAGGCGCTGATGCATCGGGCGGCCGATCACAACCTGGCCGACCTGGTCACGCTGCCGGCGCTCGGAGCGGCGATCGGGCGCTCGCTCGCGGCGCCGGCCGACCTCGAGGGGGCGATCCGCGGGGCCCAGCAGCTCGTGGCCTGCGGGCGCCGGGCCCAGGCGCTGGCGCTGCTGGCGAGCTGGCTCGACCACCCGGGGCCGCCGGCCCTGCGTCGACGCGCCCTGCTGCTGGCGGCCGAGCTGCTGCGGCGGCGCTTCGGGGCGCTGCCCGGGACCGAGGCGCCGGCGCTGTGGGCCGAGGTCTGTCGGATCGCGCCGGGGGACCCGACCGCCCACGAGGCGCTGGCCAAGCACCTCGAGCACAGGGTCGGGGATCTCGAGCAGGCCCTGGCGGTGGCCCGGGCGTCGGCGGCGCCGTGCCCGCGGCGGGTCGCCAGGCTGCAGCGCAAGCTCGCCGCGCAGGCGCAGGCTTGAAGTCCTGATGGGTATGCTGGTGCGGGCTGTACCCGCTGCGGCGCCTCTGCGTCGCCGCCCGTGCGGGTGCTTCGCCCGGCGCGAGGGCGGGCCAGGCCGTCCGCCGGTGTGGCGAAGCGACGGGCAGTCGGGCGCGGCTAACGTCGTGAAGTCGGGGTCGGGTCGGGTCGAGGCGGCGATTCGTGGCGGTTTCACGGGGGCGCGGGCTCTGGCTCACGCGCGGGGTGGTCCGCTCGGGGTCCGTTGCGCCGGGGACGGGGGTGCTGATAGCGTCGAGACGTGGACTGCGCCCGCCCCCGTCCGACCGTGATCCGCGCAGCCGCGCGCGGGAGCCTCTGCCTGCTGCTCAGCGGATGCATGAGCCTGGCCCCGCAGCTCGCGCCGACGGACTACGCGCAGCTCGAGACCATCAAGTCGCGCAAGGAGCGCGACGAGGCGTTCAAGGACAACACGATCTACCGCCACGAGGAGCCGCAGGGCACCCGCTACACCAAGGGCAACGTGGCCGGCACGACCAAGCGCAGCTGGCAGTCGCTCGACGTGATCCTGCGGTCGGACGAGAACAGCTCGGCGGCGCTGCCGGCCAAGCAGCTGCGACGCTCGCGGGTGTTCACCGCGCTGGCGCTGACGTCGTCGCTCGCGTTCGTGGCCGGCGGGGCGGCCACGGCCCGCGACGGCTTCAGCTTCGGCAACTTCTCGGGCGGCAACGCCATGCTGATCGGCGGGGCGCTGGGGGCGGTGGCGTTCGCCATCGTGGCCGGCGTGCTGTATCGCCGGGCGCGTACGGGCTACGACCGCGCGGTCGACGTGTACAACGACAGCCTCGGCATGCGCCTCGGCGTGATGTCGCCGGAGGGCACGTACATCCCGCCGGCCGAGGTCATGGTCGACAGCGAGGGCTTCGTGATCACCGAGGACAAGCCGGTCGCGGCCCTGCCGGCGGGGCGGAGCGTGCGCTTGACGGCGCCGTCGGGGCCGCCGGACCCGCTGCGGCTGCCGCGGCGCCCGGTGATCGACCCGGCCGCGCCGATGGGCGCGCTGACCCTCCTGCCGCAGCGCCAGGCCGTATATTCCGGCGATTGACGGCCGGCGATCGGGGCCTCGCCGCGAGTTTCGTCAACGCGGGCGTGTGTCGGGGCGGGGCGCGGGCTGATAGAGTGCCGCGCATGTCGGGACCCCGGGAGGGAACGCGCCGCGGGCGCCTGCGCGGGCTGCTGGCCGCGGCGCTGCTGCTCGTGGGCTGCTCGGAGCCGACGGGGCCGGAGAAGCCGATCGACGGGGCGCGCCTGTTCGTGCAGAACTGCGCGCGCTGCCACGGTCCGGACGGTCGCGGGCTGAAGGAAGTGCCCGGGGTGCGCGACCTGACCGACAGGAACCTGATGGGCATGCTGACCGACGAGCGGATCAAGAGCACGATCCGGATGGGCAAGCCGCCGACCATGCCGGCGTTCGGGCACTTCGCCGAGCCGTCGCTGAAGGTGCTGACCGCCTACGTGCGCAGCCTGTCGAGCCCGCCGCCGCCTGCGAGCCCATGACGCGCGACCGGGTGGTGCTGCAGTGGGCCGGCAAGGGCGCGGAGCCGCCGGCCCTGGCGTCACCGACGCTGGAGGTCGAGCAGCGCGTCGGGGCCGCCGACAACTTGCTGATCTGCGCCGACAACCTGGCGGCCATGGACGCGCTGCTGGCGACGCACGCGGGGCAGATCGACCTCGTCTACCTCGATCCGCCGTTCGCGACCGGGCACGACTTCGTGCGCACGAGCTTCGTCGGGCCCGACGGCGACGAGCGCGGCGAGCTGCGCTCGCACGCCTACGCCGACCGCTGGACCGGCGGCATCGCCGGATTTTTAAATATGCTCGAGCCGCGGCTGCGCCGGGTCCACCGCCTGCTGGCGCCGCACGGGAGCCTGTACGTGCACGCGGATCCGACGGCGGGGCACTACATCAAGGTATTGCTCGACGAGATCTTCGGCGAGGCGTGCTTCCAGCGCGAGGTGGTGTGGAGGATCGGCTGGCTGTCGGGCTACAAGACCCGGGCGAACAACTGGATCCGCAACCACGACTTAATATTCTTTTATACGAAGGACCCGGGGCGCTTCACCTTCAACAAATACTACGTGCCGTACCCCGAGGGCTACCTGCGGCGCGACGGCAAGCCGCCGCGGGGCCGCGGGGTGGCCCTCGAGGACGTGTGGAACGCCAACGCGGCGGAGTTCGAGCTGAGCGGCAAGGACTCGCTCGACTCGATCCAAATCAAAAGCTTCTCGCGCGAGAAGACCGGGTGGGCGACGCAGAAGAACGAGAGCCTGCTGCGCCGGATCGTCGCCGCGAGCTCGAACCCCGGGGACCTCGTGGCGGACTTCTTCTGCGGGTCGGGCACCGCGCTGGTGGCGGCGCACCAGCTCGGGCGCCGCTTCATCGGCTGTGACAGCGCGGCGGCGGCGGTCGAGCTGGCGCACACGCGGCTGTGCGAGGGCGGGGCGGCGTTCGCCCGCTGCGGCCTCGGCAGCGGCGAGCGGCGGGCGTGGAGCGCGGGCTCGCAGGCGGTGCACGTGCGGCGGGTGCTGGCGGCCTGCGGAGCCGCCGCGTGCGAGGGCCTGCTCGACGGCGTGCGCGCGCGGGTCGCGGTCAAGGTCGGGCCGTGGGACGCGGCGGTGACGCGGGCGGCGGTCGAGGCGGCCGCGCGGGAGGCGGCGCGGCGCGGGCTCGGCGAGCTCGAGGTGATCGGCTGGGCGTGGGAGTTCGCGGCCGACGAAGACCTGTCCGCCGGGACAGGTGTGCAGGTGGTCTGTCTGCAGGCCGGGCGGGCGCTGCTCGACGAGCGCGGCGAGCCGGGCGCGGGGCTCAGCGAGCGGCCGGCGCTGCGCCTCGCCTGGCGCGACCGGTCGGACGGCGAGGGGCACGCGGTCCAGTTGGCGGTCGAGCACGCGGCGGTGCGGCGCAGCGAGCGGCTGGCGCCGGCGCTGCGGGGGGTGTGGTCGGAGCTGCTCGAGTCGTGGGCCGTCGAGTTCGCGGGCGGGGCCGGGCCGATGCAGGTCGACCAGCGGCACCACCGCACGCGGGCCCGGCGAGAGCTGGCGCTCGAGAGCGGGGTGCACCGCTACGCGGGGCCCGGGCCCCATCGCGTGCGGCTGCTGGTCTGCGATCGCCTCGGCGGCGAGCACCGCGAGGCGTTCACGCTGGCCTGGCAGGACGGGTCGTTGCAGGTGCGGCGAGAGGCGGCCTGGTGACGGGCGGGCGAGGCGCCAGGGAGCGCCGGGATCACGAGCGTCCGAGGCCGCCGGCGACGTTCAGGTGGGATGGCCAAGACGGGCGGGATCGCGCCGAGGTCCGGACTCTCACGGATGGGTGGGACTGCACCAGGTTCCGCGCGACTTGACAGGGGGGTGGGCGGGTGGCAAGTCTTTCCCAGTCAGATCAACCCTTACGTTCACGTAAGAGTTCGGCCTGAAGGAGACGACCCATGAGCAACCCGTCCGAGAAGGGCGCCGCGACGCGCATGAAGATCGGAGAGCTTGCCCGCAAGACGGGCAAGACGCCGCGGGCGCTGCATCTCTACGAGGAGATGGGGCTCCTGCGGCCGCCGGAGCGGACCGACGGGGGCTTTCGCCTGTACGGGCCGGACGAGGTGGCGCGGGTCTACTGGATCTCGAAGCTGCAGGACATGGGGTTCTCGCTGCCGCAGATCCAGAGCCTGCTGGGGACCGTGCACGCGGCCCAGACGGCGCCGGAGGCGATGACCAGCGTGCGCGAGCTGTTCCGGGCCAAGCTCGACGAGACGCGGGCGCAGGTCATGCGGCTGCTGCAGCTCGAGCGCGACCTGTCGGAGAGCCTGGCCTACCTCGAGGGCTGCCGGGTGTGCCGCGAGCCGGCCACGCCGGAGGTGTGCCACACCTGCACGACCGAGCGGCGCTCCGACGCGGCGCCGAGCCTCGACTGGCCGCACGGACCGCCGGGGCTGGTCACCGGCATTCACCTGAGCCCGCGCAAGCCCGAAGGAGCGACCCCGTGATGCAGAAGCCCATCTACCTCGACTACGCCGCGACCTGTCCGATGGACCAGCGGGTCGTCGACGCCATGCTGCCGACGTTCACGCAGGTGTTCGGCAACGCGGCCAGTCGCACGCACGTGTTCGGGTGGAAGGCCGAGGAGGCGGTCGAGACGGCGCGCAGGCACATCGCGGCGCTGATCGGCGCGGACTCCAAGGAGATCACCTGGACCAGCGGCGCGACCGAGTCGAACAACCTGGCGATCAAGGGCG
This sequence comes from Myxococcales bacterium, assembly GCA_016793465.1. Next base: position 74,961 of record JAEUJW010000036.1, on the reverse strand, counting down.
CCGTCGAGTACCTGCAGGAGAGCGGCAAGAAGCACATCATCACCGTGGTCACCGAGCACAAGGCGGTGCTCGACACCTGCAAGTACCTCGAGCGCCACGGCTGCGAGGTCACGTACCTGCCGGTCGGCGCCGACGGGCTGGTCACGGCGGAGCAGGTCGACGCGGCGATCCGCCCGGACACGGCGATCGTCTCGATCATGTTCGCCAACAACGAGACCGGGGTGATCATGCCGGTCGCCGAGATCGGGGCGCTGTGCCACAAGCGCGGGGTGCTGTTCCACACCGATGCGGTGCAGGCGGTCGGCAAGGTGCCGATCGACGTCGAGGCCATGAACATCGACCTGCTCAGCATGAGCGCGCACAAGATCTACGGGCCCAAGGGGGTCGGCGCGCTGTACGTGCGGCGGCGCCGGCCGCGGGTGCGCCTGGCCCCGCAGATCCACGGCGGCGGGCACGAGCGCGGCAACCGCTCGGGCACCCTGAACGTCTCGGGCATCGTCGGCTTCGGCGCGGCGGCCAAGCTGGCCGGCGAGCTGATGGCCGAGGAGTCGGTCCGCATCACCGGCCTGCGCGAGCACCTGCGCAAACGCCTGATGACCGAGGTGCCGCACGCGACGCTCAACGGCTCGCTCGAGCATCGCCTGCCGGGGACGCTCAACATCAGCTTCTCGTACGTCGAGGGCGAGAGCCTGCTCATGGGCCTGAAGGACGTGGCCATCTCGTCGGGCTCGGCGTGCACGTCGGCCAGCCTCGAGCCGAGCTACGTGCTGCGGGCGATGGGCCTCGACGACGAGCTGGCGCACTCGAGCCTGCGCATCACCGTGGGTCGGTTCACCACGCTCGAGGAGGTTGACTTCATCGCCGACCTCATCAAGCGCGAGGTCGCTCGCCTGCGCGAGATGTCGCCGCTGTGGGAGATGGTCCAGGAGGGCATCGACCTGCGGACGATCGAGTGGACGCCCCACTGACAACACGGCAAAGTCGGCACCCCGAGCGCGATAAACGAGGTTTCCCATGGCGTACAGCAACAAAGTCATCGATCACTACGAGCACCCGCGCAACGTCGGCAGCCTCGACAAGGGCGACGAGAGCGTCGGCACGGGGATCGTCGGGGCGCCGGCCTGCGGCGACGTGATGAAGCTGCAGATCAAGGTGGAGAACGGCGTGATCACCGACGCCAAGTTCAAGACCTACGGCTGCGGCTCGGCGATCGCCAGCTCGAGCCTGGTGACCGAGTGGGTCAAGGGCATGAGCCTCGACAAGGCGATGGAGATCAAGAACAGCCAGATCGCCGAGGAGCTGTCGCTGCCGCCGGTCAAGATCCACTGCTCGGTGCTGGCGGAGGACGCGATCAAGGCGGCCATCCGCGACTACCAGAAGAAGCACGGGGTCGCCGACCCGGACGAGAAGCCGGCCGAGTGAGCCGAGAGAGCAACACCATGTCCGCCGCACCCGCCATGAACGCCCACCCCGAGGGTCCCGAGGCCGAGCCGAAGCCGGTCGGAGTCACGGTGACGTCGCGCGCCGCCAAGGTGATGCGCGACCAGCTCGCCCGCCGCGGCACGCCGCAGGCGTCGGTCCGGCTGGGCATCCGCGGCGGCGGGTGCACCGGCTACTCGTACCTGTTCGAGTTCGACGACCGCGAGCCGCGGGCCAGCGACCACGTGGTCATCGTCGACGGCGTGCGCGTGGTCGTCGACCCCAAGAGCATGATTCTGTTGAAGGGGACGACGGTGGACTTCGAGACGGGGATCCGGGGGCACGGGTTCCGCTTCACCAACCCCAACGTCAAGGATTCGTGCGGCTGCGGCGAATCCGTGACGTTTTAATTGTCGGCGATCGGTGATGCGATGAGTTCGGTCGACTACTTCGGGCTGTTCGGGCTCGAGCGGCGCTGGCGCGTCGATCGCGGGGCGGTCGAGCGCAAGTACCTCGAGCTGTCGCAGGCGGCCCACCCCGACAACGTGGTCGGCGAGAGCGTCGCGGTCCAGCGCGCGGCGATGGAGCGCAGCAGTTTAATCAATAGCGCGTACCGCGTGCTGCGCGACCCGGTGGCGCGCGCCGAGTACATGGTCAAGCTCGGCGGGATCGACATGGACTCCAGCGATCCCGGCGCCGGCGCGCCGCACCCCTCGCAGGCGTTCCTCATCGAGATGATCGACCTGCGCGAGCGGCTGGCGGAGGGCCAGGAGGACCGAGTGCGCGACGAGATCGAGAGCCGGGCCGACGCGGCGCTCGACGCCGCGGTGGAGGCGCTGGACCGCGGGGACGTGCGCGCGGCGGCGGAGCAGCTGGTGGCGCGGCGCTATTTCCAGAGATTCCTCGACGAGGTCGATCCGGCATGACGACGATCCAGGACACCGGGGCGCTGTTTCAGATCGCGGAGCCCACGGCGGCGGCGGTGGTGCGCTCGCCCGGGCGGGGCGTCGGCATCGACCTGGGCACGACCAACAGCCTGGTCGCGCTGGCGCCGAGCGGCGCGCCGCCGCGGGTGCTGAAGGACGCGCAGGGGCGCGGGCTGTTGCCGTCGGTGGTGAGCTACGTCGGCGACACGATCGTGGTCGGCGGCGAGGCGATCGCGCAGCAGGCCGAGCACCCGACCCGGGTCGTCAGCTCGGTCAAGCGCTTCATGGGGCGCGGGGTCGGGGACATCGACTTCGTGCACCCGTACGCGCTGTACGACGACGCCGGGGTGCTGCGGCTCGACGTCGGGCGCCGCGTGTCGCCGGTCGAGGTGTCGGCCGAGATCCTGAAAAAATTGAAGGAGCGGGCGGAGGCGGAGATCGGGGCGGTCGACGGGGCGGTGATCACCGTGCCGGCGTACTTCGACGACGCGCAGCGCCAGGCCACCCGCGACGCCGGGCGGATCGCCGGGCTGAAGGTGTGGCGGTTGCTGGCCGAGCCGACGGCGGCGGCGCTGGCGTACGGGCTCGACCGCGGGGAGCACGGTCTGTTCGCGGTCTACGACCTCGGCGGCGGCACGTTCGACATCAGCATCCTGCGCCTGCACGCGGGCGTGTTCCAGGTGCTGGCGACCGGCGGAGACAGCGCGCTCGGCGGCGACGACTTCGACCGGGCGATCGCGCAGCGATTCTTGGCTGCCGCGGGGATCGCGGAGCCGACGCACGGGCAGCTCGAGGCGGCGCGGCTGGCGGGGCGGGCGGTCAAGGAGAAGCTGTCGGCGGTCGAGCGCACGGCGGTGACGATCGACGCGATCGGGCTGACGGAGTTCGCGGTCACGCGGGCCGAGCTCGAGGCCACGGTGGCGCCGATCCTCGAGCGCACGGCGGGGCCGTGCCGGCGGGCGCTGAAGGACGCGGGCGTGCGGCCGGCGGAGCTCGACGGAGTGGTGATGGTCGGCGGGTCGACCCGCATGCCGGCGGTGCGGGCCCTGGCGGAGCGGCTGTTTCAGCGGCCGCCGCTGACGGACATCGACCCGGACGAGGTCGTGGCCCACGGGGCGGCGATCCAGGCCGACATCCTGTCGGGCTCGGAGCGCGGCGGGGTGACGCTGCTCGACGTGGTGCCGCTCAGCCTGGGCCTCGAGACGATGGGCGGAATCGTAGAAAAGATCATCCCGCGCAACGCGACCATCCCGATCAGCGCGCGCCAGGTGTTCACCAACTACTCGGAGCAGCAGACCGGGATGACGATGCACGTGGTCCAGGGCGAGCGCGAGCTGGCCCGCGACAACCGCAGCCTGGCGCGCTTCGAGCTGAAGGGCATCCCGCGGCTGCCGCCGTCGATGGCGCGGGTCGAGGTGACGTTCCAGCTCGACGCGGACGCGCTGCTGACGGTCACGGCGCGCGAGCTGATGACCGGGGTCAAGCAGTCGGTCGAGGTCAAGCCGACCTACGGGCTCTCGGAGGAGGAGGTCGACCGCCTGGTGCTCGAGAGCCTCGACCACGCGGGCGACGACTACGCGGCGCGCTCGACGGCGGAGGCGCGGGTCGAGATCGGCCGGGTGGCGCTGGCGGTGCGCACGGCGCTGGCGGAGGTCGGGCACATCGAGTCGCTGCTGCAGCCGGAGGACCGCATGCAGATCGACGCGGCGCTGCGCGAGGCGGACGAGGTGATGGCCGACCCCGGCGCGGACGCGGCGGCGCTGACCGGCAAGCGCGAGCAGCTCGAGCGGGTGTGCGAGCCGTTCGCGGCCCGGCGCATGCAGCGTGCGCTGCGCTCGGGCATGACCGGCAAGAGCCTGCACGAGATCGAGGCGGCCCTGGCGGACGAGGGGATCGACGCCAGGCGCGGCGGCCACTCCGCGGAGATCGTCAAGGACAAGTAGACATGCCCAACATCACGTTCATCGGCCCGGACGGCCGCCAAGTCGTGGAGGCGCCGCGGGGCGCGACGCTGCTCGAGGTCGCGGAGGAGCACCACGTCAAGATGGGCTCGGCCTGCGGTGGAGTGTGCGCGTGCTCGTCGTGCCACTGCTACGTGCGCGTGGGCCTCGAGAGCCTGCCGGAGATGACCGACGCGGAGTCGGACCGGCTCGACATGGGCTTCGACGTGCGCCCGTACAGCCGCCTCGGCTGCCAGGTGAAGGTCGCCGACGAGGACTTGACGATCGAGCTCACCCAGGAGTCGATCCAGACGTGGCGCAACGAGCACCCGGGCAAGGGCTGAGTCGAAGAGGCGCGCTCGGCGGGGCGCTCGCGGCGGCGTCGCTCGCGTGTCGGCCGACGGTGCCGCTGTACGTGCCGGCGCATCGTCAGGCGACCAGCGGGTACGCGCCGGGCCTGCCGACGAGCGCGCCGCAGACGGCCAAGTTCGCGGCGCTGTCGGGGTTTTGTGACGGGGTCGCGGCGATCGGCGCGGCCGAGGTGGCGGGCCGGCGCGCGCGGGCGCAGGCGCAGCTGCGGGCGTTCGGCATGCAGGCGCTGGTGGTCGAGGCAGGCGAGACGCTGGTGTACTTCACGGGGGTGCGCTGGGGTCGCAGCGAGCGGCCGCTGCTGTGGGTGCTGCCGGCCGAGGGCGAGCCGACGTTCGTCGGGCCGTCGTTCGAGGAGTCGACGCTGCGCGAGCTGATCGGCGGGGCGGCGCTGCGCCTGTGGCGCGAGTGGGAGCGGCCGTACGCGCTGGTCGGCGAGCTGCTGGCCGAGGCCGAGCTGGCCGGGGCGCGGGTGGCCGTCGACCCGTGGACCCGCATGTTCGTGCTCGAGGGTTTTATTAAAGATGTCCCGGAGGCCAGGTTCGTCGACGGCGGGGCGATCGTCCGCAACTGTCGCATGAGCAAGAGCCCGGGCGAGCTGGCGCTGCTGCGGCGGGCCAACGAGGCGACCAAGGCGGCGCTGCGGGCGGCGGCGGAGCACACGCGGGGCGGCATGACGGAGGCCGAGCTGGCGGCGCTGGTGCGCGCGGCCCAGGAGGCGGCGGGCCTCGGCGACACCTGGGCGCTGGTGCTGTTCGGGCACAACGCGGCGTTCCCCCACGGGACGCGCGGGGCGCTGAAGCTGGCCGAGGGCGATTTAATATTGGTCGACGCCGGCGGGTCGCTGCACGGCTACCGCTCGGACATCACGCGGACCTGGCCGTTCGGACAGATCGCCGACGAGGCGCAGCGGGTCTACGACGCGGTGCTCGCCGCGCAGTCGGCGGCGCTGGCGATGATTAAACCGGGGACGACTTGCGGGGCCGTCGACGCGGCGGCGCGGGCGGTGATCGCCCGGGCGGGCTTCGGGCCCGACGACGCGTTCTTCACCCACCGGCTCGGCCACGGGATCGGGCTCGAGACCCACGAGGACCCCTACTTCGTGAAGGACAACCCGGTCGTGCTGACGCCGGGCATGACGCTGTCGAACGAGCCGGGGATCTACGTGCGCGGCAGGCTCGGGGTGCGGCTCGAGGACATCGTCGCGGTCACGGCGGACGGCGTCGAGGTGTTCGGGCCGCGCGCGACGAGCCTCGAGCAGCCGTTCGGGCCGTAACGATCACTTGCCGGTGAAGCTCGGCGGGCGGCGCTCGACGTAGGCGGCGATGCCCTCCTTCGCGTCGTCGCCGGTGAACAGGCGCTGCTGCAGCTCGCGCTCGAGGGCGAGGCCGTCCTGCAGGCCGAGCTCGGCGCCGGTCTGGACCGCACGTTTAATTAAACCGATCGCGCGGGCGGCGGACTTCGGGGGGACGAACTGGCCGGCGTACTCGCGGGCTCTGGCGAGGAAGGCGGGGGCGTCGGCGCTGTCCCACACGTGGGTGACGAGGCCGAGCTCGCGGGCGTGGTCGAAGTCGAAGGTCTCGCCGGTGGCCATGAGCTCGATGGCGCGGGCCTTGCCCACCACGCGGACGAGGCGCTGGGTGCCGCCGGTGCCGGGCAGCACGCCGAGCTTGACCTCCGGCAGGCCGCACTTGCCGGCGCCGCGGCGGGCCACGCGGATGTCGGCGGCGAGCGCGACCTCGAGGCCGCCGCCGACGCAGTGGCCGTTGAGGGCGGCGATGACGAGCTTCGGCGTGGCCTCGAGCCGCGAGATCGTCTCGTTGGCGTGCAGGCAGAAGTTGTACTTGAACTCGGGGTCGGCGCCCTGCAGCATGCGGATGTCGGCGCCGGCGCAGAAGAACTTGTCGCCCGCGCCGACCAGCAGCAGCACGTGCACGGACGGGTCGAAGCGCGCCTTCAGGACGGCGGCGTCGAGGTCCTGCATCATCTCGTACGAGTAGCAGTTGGCCGGCGGGACGTTGAGCGTGATCTGCGCGATGCCGGCATCGGCGTGGTAGTCGACGTGGGACATGGCCGGAGCATACACTCGCGGCGGCCATGGGCGTGCACGTGCACCGCATCGAGGTCCGCTTCGGCGACTGTGATCCCGCGGGGATCGTGTACTTTCCGCGGTTCTTCGGGTTCTTCCACGACGCGATGGAGACGTGGTTCGCCGAGCGCCTCGGGCTCGCGTACGCGGCGGTGGTGGTCGGGCGCAAGATCGGGTTCCCGTCGGTGCACGCCGAGGCCGACTTTCGCAGCCCGTGCGCGCTGGGCGAGCGCATCGGCGTGGAGCTGCGGGTGGCGACGATCGGGCGCAGCTCGCTCGCCCTGGCCTACGCGGTGCGCGGCGAGGCCGGCGATGCGCGGCTGACCGGGGCGACGATCCACGTGGTCATGGACCTCGATCCGGGCTCGCCGGGGTTTCGCCGGTCGGTGGTGATCCCCGCGGACCTGCGGGCGGCGATCGAGGCGTTCGTGGCGGCGCCGGAGGCGTGATCGCGGGGGCGATCACGCCGGCCGGTCGCGCGGCTCACGGGTCGCAGTTGCGGATGCGGGCGCCGTTGGACGGATCGGTGGCGTGACACGGCTTGCGGAGCGGCGGGGCGAACGGCACCGGGGTGGGGTCGATGGCCTCGCCGGTCTCGTCGCCGTCGTCGCCGCTCTCGTCGCCCTCGTCGGTGGCGCCGTCGTCGTCGGTCTCGACGATCGCGTCACCGTCGTCGTCGGGGTGGGGGGCGTCGCAGGCGAGCGGCGCGAGGGCGAGGACGGCGAGGAGGATGCGGAGGGGACGAAGCATGATGAGACTCCCGGGCCGCTGCCCGCAGGGGCGCGGCGGTTGGTGGTGCGCGGGGGGGCCCGCGCGGGGTACATGGCGACCTGACCTTTGGACCAGGCGAGCTGCGCCTCGCGTCGCTGTCAGGTGCGCCCGATGAGACCGGGGTTTGTACGCCACAGTTTCGCCCGAGCTTCCCCGCTCCCTGCACCCACGGGCCCGTTCGCCGCGCCGTGAACGGGCCGTAAATGAAAAAACGTATCAAATAGGAGCTGGTAAAACGCAACCAGAGGGCCGGAATCTCCCATTCTTGTTTTCAATTGAAAAAGACTTTCAAAGTTGATAGCCTCTCGAGTGATGGACCACCACGCCCGACACCTCGCGGGGAACGGAGCCTGTCACGTCGGACAGTGCTCATGCGGCATGCTGCACGTGACGATCGGACCGATCACGATGCGCCTCGAGCCGGACGCTGCGCGGACGCTGCGCGACGTGCTGGCGGTCGGGCTCGCGGCGATCAGCGAGCCGCGCGGCGGGCCGCACCTGCGGCTGGCGTCCTCGCGCGGCGACGAGCCGGCGTGACGCGGGCGTGACGCGGACGCGCGGCGGGACGCGGTCGGTGTACAGGCAAGGGCGCTTGCGCGCGGGCTCCGGGCGCGGCGTCAAGGTGCAGTGAAACGGGTATTGTTGGTGCCGTGAACGACACTGCCTCACCCGCGGATCGCAGCCCGAAGGCTCGGCTCGGCACCACCTTCGCCGGCGAGTTCAACCTGCAGCAGCTGCTCGGACGCGGGGACGTGGCCGACACCTACCTGGCGGAGCTGATCGACCCGCCGGCGCAGGTGGCCCTGAAGATCGTGCACGCGGAGCTGGCGGCCGACCGCGGGCAGGTCGAGTGGCTGCTGCGCGAGGCGCGGGCGGCGGCGGCGGTGCTGCACGACAACGTGGCCCAGGTGCTCGACGCCGACATCAGCCCTGAGGGCGACGTGTACATCGTCGGCGAGTACGTCGCGGGCGAGGACCTGGCGACGGCGCTGCGGCGGAGCGGGCGCATGCCGTGGCCGCGGGTGCGCAAGCTGGCGCTGCAGATCGTGGCCGGTCTGCGGGCGGCGCACGAGGCGGACGTGCTGCACCGGGCGATCAAGCCCTCGAACGTGCTCGTCCTGGGCGACGACACCGTGAAGCTCGTCGACTTCGGGCTCGTGCGGGTCGAGAACGTCACCCAGGACCGCGAGGCGGGCACGGTGGTGCTCGGCGACGCGGTCCACTTCATCGCCCCGGAGCAGGCGCTCGGCGAGCAGGTCGACCAGCGCACCGACATCTACTCGGTGGGGGTGCTGATGTACACGCTGCTGACCGGGCGGGTGCCGTTCTTCGGGCGGCCGACGCAGGTGGCGATGCAGCACAAGTTCAAGGCGGCCGCGGCGCCCGGCTCGGTCGCGCCGGAGGCCGGCATCCCCGAGGTGGTCGAGGCGCTGATCCTCAAGGCGATGTCGAAGCGCCGCGAGCAGCGCTACGCCGACATGGCGGAGCTCGAGGCGGCGCTGCTCGGCATCGGCGACGACGGGCGGCGCGCGGGCGAGGGCCGCACGCGCGGCGAGGCGGCGCCGAGCGGGCCGAGCCAGGACAGCGCGATCTTCTACTCGATCGAGGCGCTGCACGGGCTCCTGACCAAGACCTCCGACCCGCGGGCGCAGATCGGGCTGTACGAGAAGATGACCAAGGCGGTCGCCCAGCAGTCGGCGACCGGCAGCGCCGACGCCGAGGCGTGGCGGGCGTGGATCGCCCAGGGACGCGACTACGCCTACTACCAGCTGGCGGAGCAGCACCTGGCGGCGGCGCAGTGGGTCGAGCTCGTCGGGGTGTACCGCGAGCACGCGGACGTGACGGTCGATCGCAACATGAAGATCGGCCTGCTCAACGCGATGGGCTACGTCTACGACAAGTCGCTCGGCGACGCACACAAGGCGATCGCGGCCTACCGCGAGATGATCGCGCTCGAGCCCAACAGCCCCGACGCGGTGCTGGCGCTGGCGCGGCTGTACGAGCGGGCGAACGCGTGGGACATGGCGGCGGCGACGCTCGACCACTTCCTGTCGCTGTGCGGCGACCCGGTGGTGCGCACCGAGGAGCTGACGCGGGCCGGGCAGATCCTGCACCAGCGGCTCGGCGCCTCGGAGCGGGCCGAGGTGTACCTGCACAGCGCGCTCGAGCTGCAGCCCGGCCACGCGCCGGCGCTGGTGCTGCTGGCCGACATCTACCGCGGGCGCAAGGACTGGCCGCGGCTGGCCCAGACGCTCGAGACGATGATGGCGAGCGGGGCCTCGTACTACGAGCGGCTCGAGTTCGGGACCGAGGCGGGCTTTATTTATTACCGCCAGACCGGCGAGCTCGACCGGGCGACGGGGGTGTTCGCGCGGGTGATGGAGCTCGACCCGGAGAACGTGAAGGTCGGCACGGTGCTGTCGAAGATCTACTACGACGCCAGCAACTTCCTGGCGGCCTCGCCGATCTTCGAGATGCTGGTGCGCAAGGCCCAGGGCGAGTCGGGGCTGTCGCCGAAGGCGCACGTCGAGCTGTGCCTGCGGGCCGCGCGGGTCGAGCGCAGCCTGGGCCAGGGCGCGCGAGCGCTGAAGCTGTTCCGCAAGGCGCTGGACATCGAGCCGGGCAACTGGACGGCGCTGCTCGGCCAGGCCGACCTGCAGTTCGAGGGCGAGAGCTGGAACGACGCGGCCGCGGCCTACCAGAACCTGCTGGGTCAGACGGCGCGCGAGAAGACCGACAAGGTGGCGTCGATCATCAACTACCGCCTGGCGGAGATCAAAAAGAAGCAGAACCAGGCCGGCATGGCGGCGCCGTTCCTGCGGCGGGCGCTCGAGCTGGACCCCGGCAACTGGCCGGCGCTGCAGGCCACGCTCGAGGCGCAGACGGCCGCGAGCGACTGGCAGGGCGCGCTCAGTACCCGCAAGGCGATGATCCACTGCGCGCCGAGCGACGAGGTCAAGTTCGACCTGTTCGTCGAGAGCGGCAAGCTATTCCGCGAGCGGCTCAATGACCCGCCGAAGGCGGTGATCGCGTTCCAGAAGGCGCTCGAGCTGCGCCCGCGCGACCCGGCGGTGCTGCACCGCCTGCTCGACCTGTACACCGAGCGCCGGCAGTGGCGCGAGGCGGTGGGCACGCTCGACCAGATCGTCGAGGTGGAGATCGACCCGACGCGGCGCGCCCGCTACCACTACACGGCGGCGGTGGTGCTGCGCGACGAGCTCGGCATGATCGACGCGGCGCTCGAGCGCTTCGACCGGGTGCTCGGCGACGACCCGACGCTGCTGAAGGCGTTCCAGGCGACCGACACGATCATGACCCAGCGCAAGGACTGGAAGGCGCTGGAGCGGGCCTACCGCAAGATGATCAACCGCCTGCCGGCCGACGGGGAGAACGGGCTGCGGGTGCTGCTGTGGACCAACCTGGCCGAGATCTACCGCTCGCGCCTGAACGACTTCAAGGCGGCGGCCAAGGCGTTCGAGGTGGCGGCGACCTTCGACTCGCAGAACCTCGACCGCTACCAGCAGCTCGCCGAGCTCTACGAGATGCTCGTGCGCGGCGACCCGCGCGAGTTCATCGAGCCGCTGATCCGCACGCACTTCACGATCCTGCGGCTCGAGCCCTACCGCTTCGCCAGCTACCACCGACTGTTCGAGATCTACCTGGCGCGCCGCGAGCTCGACAAGGCGTTCTGCGTGGCCCGCACGCTGGTGTTCCTGAAGCAGGCCAACGCCCAGGAGAGCGCGCTCTACGGCCGCTACCCCCAGCCGGAGTTCCGCAAGATCCGCCAGCGCCTGAGCGAGGACATGCTGCGCCGCTGCGTGTTCCACCCCGACGCGGAGGTGACCATCTCGGCGGTGCTCGGGCTGGTCGCGCCGGTGCTCGCGGCCTGGCGCGTCAAGCAGCTGCCGTACCCGCTGCGCCCGAGCGACCGCGTCGACCTCGACGACTCGGCCACGCCGGTGGCGCAGATGCTGGTCTACGTCTCGCAGGTGATCGGGCTCGGCCTCCCGGACCTGTACCTGCGGCCCGACGAGCCCGGCGACCTGACGGTGCTCAACGTGCAGCGCGAGGGCCGGGTGCGCCCGACGGTGATCGCCCAGGCCAACGCGCTGCGCGAGAAGTCGGAGAACGCGCTGGTGTTCCTGGTCGGGCGCAACGCGCTCGACCTCTACCCGCCGCACTTCGGGTTCATGGTCATCGACCGCTCGCCGGAGAACCTGAAGGACGTGCTGTACGCGTGCATGCTGGTCTGCGGGACCAAACCGCTCGAGCCGTCGCCGGGGGTGGCCGCCTGCGCCCGCGAGCTGCGCCAGCACCTGACGCCGGTGGTGCTCGACCAGATCGGCGCGCTGCTGCGGCGGCTGGTCAGCGGCGACACGGTGGCCGACGTCAAGCGCTGGGCCCGGGCGACCGAGCTGGCCGGCTACCGCGTGGGCTACCTGCTGTGCGACGACCTGGCGACCGCCGCCCACGCGATCTCGCAGGAGCAGCGCATGCTGGGCTCGTTCCTGACGCCGAAGGACGCGCTCCGCGAGCTCATCGTCTACAGCGTGAGCGAGGACTACTTCCAGGCCCGGCGGGCGCTCGGGCTCAACGTGGCCTGAGCGTGCAGCGGTCGCCGCGCCCACGCGCGGCGTGACGCGGCGGGCGGACTGTGCGACGCTCGGGGCCGCATGGTCCGCTCGCAAGTCGTCCCCACCCCGCGCCTCGCCGTCCACTGTCTCGTCGCCGGAGAGGAAGACTCGCCGGTGGTCGTGCTCGTGCACGGCAACGTGTCGAGCGCGGCGTTCTGGCACCCGCTGATCGAGGAGCTCGCGCAGCGCTACCGGGTGATCGCGCCGGACCTGCGCGGCTACGGCGAGACCGAGCCGGCGCCGATCGACGCGACCCGCGGGGTGCGCGACTTCAGCGACGACCTGCACGCGCTGCTGACGACCATGCAGGTGCGCGGGCCGGTCCACCTGCTCGGGTGGTCGGTCGGCGGGGCGGTGGTCATGCAGTACGCGATCGACCACGCGGGCGAGGTGGCGAGCCTGGTGCTCGAGAACCCGATGGCGCCGTACGGCTTCGGCGGCACCAAGGACCTGCGGGGCACGCCGTGCAGCCCGGACTTCGCGGGCTCGGGCGGCGGCACGGCCAACCCCGAGTTCGTGCGCCTGCTGAAGGCCGGCGAGCGCGGGGTCGACTCGCAGGTGGCGCCGCGCAACGTGATGCGGGGCTGCTACTTCCACGCGGCCAACCAGGTCGACGCGGAGCGCGAGGACGCCTACGTCGGCGCCATGCTGACGACGGTCTGTGACGACGACCACTACCCGGGCGACATGACGGCCTCGTCGAACTGGCCGGGCGTGGCCCCTGGCACCCGCGGCATGAACAACGCGCTGTCGCCGAAGTACGTCGACCTGTCGGGCTTCGCCGCCATCGACCCGCGGCCGCCGGTGCTGTGGATCCGCGGGGCCGACGACGTGATCGTCAGCGACACCTCGCTGTTCGACTTCGGGTTCCTCGGGCGCCTCGGCGCGGTGCCCGGCTGGCCCGGCGAGGAGGTGTGCCCGCCGCAGCCGATGATCGGACAGACGCGGGCCGTGCTCGAGGCCTACGCCCGCAGCGGCGGGCGCTTCGAGGAGCTGGTGCTGCCCGCGTGCGGGCACTCGCCGCACATCGAGAAGCAGGCCGAGTTCGTGGCGGCGCTCGACAGATTTATCGTGGGCCGCTAGCCCGTCCAAACCTCACGGGCGATTGTGAGCGCGGGCGGCGGAACTCGGTTATCGTCGCGTTATGCGACGCCTAGCCTCGATCCTCGTCCTCGCCGCCTGCACGACCGACCCGACCAACCCGGACACGATGACGACCAGCGACGCCACCGGCGCGACCGGGGGCGTCGGCGGGACCAGCGGCGGCACCTCGCTGCTGCCGACGACCGCCGGTGAGACGACGCCGGCCACGAGCGAGCCGACCGGCGGACCGTTCACCACCGGCACCGGCACGACCGCCGGCACCGGCACCGACGAGAGCGGCACGACGGCCGCGGACACCGGCGACAGCAGCACCGGCGACGCGCTCGCCGGCCTCGTCCTCGAGGAGACGTTCGCGAGCGACATCGAGAACGGCTGGGTGCGGGTCGAGCGCTGGCAGGACGAGAACCCGGCGTTCATCCAGGAGGACCGCTTCTCGCTCGACCAGCGGGCCGCCCAGACCGGGCAGCGGTTGAAGTTCTTCGCCAGCGACCCGGCGCCGCACTCGAGCCGCTTCCTGCTGTACTACGCCGCCGACTGGGACAGCGCGGCCAAGCCGGTGCCGATCCTGCTGGCGCACGGGGCCAACGACCAGGCCGACCGCGCGTGGGCCAACCCGGGCGAGTCGGGCGACTTCGGCTGCGGGCAGTCGTCGTGCCCGGACACGGGCCTGATGCAGGACCTGGTGGCCGCGGGCTACGCGGTGTTCGCCGTGTCGCACGCGCACAGCCAGGGCGACAACTACTTCTGGGCCGAGCAGATCGGCGACGCGCTGCGCATCGTCCGTGAGCGCACCGGCGCGGCCCAGGTCGACGTGATCGGGTGGAGCAAGGGCGTGATGTCGACGCGCATGTACGTGTCGAGCCTGAAGCAGGAGTGGGGCACCGCGTACCGGGGCGACGTCCGCAAGCTCATCCTGATCGGCGGGCCGAACCTCGGCTTCGACTACATCTTCCGCTACGGCAACGCCCACGACTCGGGCATCTACGCCGACTACGGCGGCAAGATCCACGCCCCCGGCCCGCACGACGAGCTGCTGCTGTTCGGGCAGTGGCAGGACCGCAGCGAGTACGCGATCTTCAAGAGCGCCAAGGGCGACCCGTTCCGCGGCCAGCTGCAGATGCTCGCGCGCTGGGACGACGTGTACCCGCTGACCGGCACGGCCAACAACGGCTTCGGGGCCTACGCGGTGGCCGACAGCGAGTCGACCTACTACGGCGAGGGCCAGGCGATGGGGCTGCTCGGGCGCGGCAAGGGCATCGACGTGGCGGTCGACCAGGGCTCGGTGATCGAGGCGATGGTCGACGCGGGCGTCCCGGACAGCGTCGAGACCTACCTGCTGTGCGGCGACCTCGAGCTCGACGACAACAGCAAGCTGATCCCGGGCATCCCCAACGAGATCGCCGGGCCGAGCGACGGGGTGGTGTTCATCGACAGCTGCGCCGCGCCCGACGGGATCGGCGACCTGGCCGGGGGGAAGCTGTTAAAGAACGTGAATCACCTCCAGCTCGGCTGGCACGCGGACGCGGTCGCGCAGATCGAGGCCTGGCTCGCCGGCTGATACACTCGCCGGCGCATGTTCGAGGAGCGCGACAGCAAGGGTCCGGCGTGGGGGTGGCTGCGAGGGTTCGCCTATTTCCTGCTGGCCTGGCCGCTGCTGTCGCTGCTCGCCCTGAACAAGCTCGACTTCAAGGACTGGGAGTCGATCGTGATCGCGGTGTTCGGGCCGGCGGCGATCGGCCTGGTGCTGCTGGGGATCGAGTGGCTGCTGACCCGATTGTTCGCGCGGCGGATCCGCAGCGCGGCCGTGCCGGTGCCGAACATCTGGCGGGATACCTCGAACACCGGCATCGCCATGGCGCTGCTGCTGGTCATCGACGTGATGCTGGTGACCGCGTTCGAGAGCGAGCCGATCATCGCCAGCGCGGACGCGCCGGCGGCCAGGACCGCGGTGCTGCTGCTGGGGGTCGCGTGCGGGTCGGCGATGCTGCTGCGCGCGGTCGGGCGCCTGCTGCACGGCAAGGCGCGGGTGGTCGACCTCGGCGAGGGCTGGGACCGGGCGCCGGCGGCGACGCGGTTCCTCGGCTACGTCACCTTGATCCCGGTGCTGCTGGTGTGCACGGTGATGATCGACTACGAGCTGCGCGGCCAGGACGGCTTCGGCGCGGTCGCGTGGGTGGTGCTGCCGGTGTTGCTGTGGCTGGGGCTGCGCTCGGCGATGGCGACGTCGCCGCGCTGGTGGGCGCGCGACCCGTGGGAGGCGTGGCTGCGGCGCGCGTCGCTGTCGCTGCCGTGGTGGATCGTCGCGGTGGCGGCGGCGCTGGGGTTCGTGGCCGTGTGCATCCTGATGCCGCTGGGCGTGCTCGACGACACGACCACGCGGCGCGAGCGGATCATCGGCGCGTTCATCCTCGGGCCGCTCGGGTTCATCGTGCTGTTCGCCACGGCGGCGATGCTGCGCCGGGGGATCCCGGAGACGATCGGCCAGTGGCTGGCGGCGCGGCGGCTGGCGAAGGGGCAGGACGAGGTGTCGGAGTGGTCGGTCGGCAAGACGGCCGGCCAGGTGCGCCTGCTCGTGCACAGGCGCGGAGAGGTGACCTTCGAGATGGCCGAGCTGGCCGGGCCGACGATCGCGTGGCTCGAGGCGCGCCGCCGTTGACGGCGCTCAGGGGATGACGACCTCGACCGAGGACTGGGCGGGGTATTCGAAGCTCGCGAGCGTCTCGTCGTCCTTGGCGCGCACGGCCGCGAGCGTGCAGGTGCCGTCGTCGGCGGGGGTGCACGGCTCGCACGGGCCGTCGCAGTCTTTGATCTGGTCGGAGCTGGTCACGCGCACGGAGTAGGTGCCGGCGGGCGCCTGCTCCTCGATCCAGCAGCCGCCGCAGAAGGCGTCGAAGCCGCACGCCTCGGGGATCGCGGCCATGACCTGGAAGCCGCCGGTCCAGAATTCGCTGTAGGACGCGCCGGGCTCGAGCTGCACGACGAAGCCGGCGATCGGGCAGCCCAGTTGCTCGCTGCAGTCGCCGAGCTGGGCCTCGAAGCAGGTGAACTCGAACTCGCCGAGGTCGATCTTGTGGGCGGTCATGTCGGCGCCGAGGATCTCGAACGCGGACCGCTTGAAGCACTCGATCTCGACGGTGACGTAGGTTCGGGCGTCGCTGCCGTTGGTGATCTTGATCTCGACGGGCGGGCCGACGGTGGACGAGGGCGTCTCGCAGACCTCGCCGGTCGGCTCGTCGCCGGTCGCGGTGCCGTCGCTGCCGGTGGGCACCGAGGTGCCGGTCGACGGGTCGTCGGTGGCCGCGGACGTGTCGGCGGTGGTGTCGGAGGTGCTGCTGTCGTCGCTGCCGTCCTTGGGCGTGCAGGCGAGCAGGGGGAGGGCGAGGAGCGAGGCGAGGCGGCGAGACATTCGCGGTACGCTACGCGATCCGTCGCGGCGGACCAGGGTGGCGGCGCGGCGATGCGGGATAGCTTTCTTACACACGCGCGGCTCCGCGGCGCGGGGACGATCAGGCGGGCTCGCTGCGGGCGGCGATCCAGTCGGCGACCCTGGGCCAGATCGACCGCGGGCCCTTGCTCGAGGTCGACAGGCCGATGTGGCCGACGGGGAAGCGCATGGTCGTCTTGTCGGTCGAGCCGACCTTGCCCTCGAGGGCCATGCTGGTCGGCGGCGGGGCGATGGGGTCGTTCTCGGCGAGCACGGTCAGGAGCGGGCAGCGGATCTGGCCGAGGTCGACGGTGCGGTTGCCGATGACCATGCGGCCCTCGTAGAAGTTGTTCTCCTGGTAGCAGTCGCGGATGTACTGGCGGTAGACCTCGCCGGGGAAGGGCACGTTGTCGGCGGCCCACTGCTCCATGGCGAGGAAGGTGCTGACGAACTCGGGGTCGTCGATGCGGCGGAACACGTCGAGCCACTTGGTGAGGCGCTGGATGGGGGCCATCATCGAGAAGCCGGACTCCATGAGGTCGATGGGGACGTTGCCGTAGGCGTCGACCATGGCGTCGACGTCGAAGTAGCGCTGTCGGGTCCAGGTGTGGAAGATGCCGTGGTGGAAGTCGACGGGGGTGGCCTGGGCGACGAAGTTGCGGATCGGCGCGGGGTAGAGGGCGGCGTGCGCGAGGGCCATGGTGCCGCCCATGCAGTAGCCGTACATCGTCAGGTCGTCGGCGCCGCTGGTGCGCAGGGTCCAGGTGACGGCGCTGCGGATGAGGCCGCCGGTGAGGTCGTCCCAGGTGAGGTCGGCCTCGAGCTCGCCGGGGGTGCCCCAGTCGATGGCGTAGACGTCGAAGCCCTGGTCGCGCATGAACTCGATGAGGCTGCGGCCGGGCATGAAGTCGAGGATGTAGTAGCGGTTGATCAGCGAGTAGACGAACAGGATCGGCGTGGCGTGGCGGCGCACCGTCGGTTCGAACCGCAGGAGGCGCATGCTGCCGCGGGTGTAGACGACGCGGTGCGGGGTGCGGTTGACCGGCGGGTCGCCGACGCGGGCGGCCCGTTTGACGATCGGCGCGAGGTAGGGGTAGGGGCTGAGGGCGCGCTCGCGGAGGGCCTGGTTCCAGGCGCGAGAGATCTCGAGGGAGCCGCGGAGGGCGTCGCGTACGCGGGAGCTGGGGGCCATCGGGGTGTCCATCGGGGGCGGGTCCTAGGGGGCGGTGGTGGCGGGGGGCGCCTGGCGGGCGAGCTGGGCCTCGAGGCGCTCGATGGCCTGGAGGGCGAGCTCCAGCTGCGACTGCGTGACCTCGAGGGTGTCGCCGAGGCGGCGGATCTGCGTGCGCATGGCCTGGACGTCGCCGAGGGTCGGGGCGCGCCAGGCGTGCAGCCAGGCCTCGGTGGCGTCGGTGAGGCCGCGGCGCAGGCCGAAGCCGGCCGAGAGGCCCTTGCCGGCGAGCCACAGGTAGGTGTCGTTGCGGCCGAGCCGGTCGAACAGGGCGGTGGCCTTGCGCTCGCCGACGGTGAAGAGCTTGCCGGGCTTCGACCTGGGGTCGGTGAGCCAGCCGATCAGCGTCACGAGGTGGGTGAGGAGGTTCTTCGGGGGGCGCTCGGTCGTCATGGTCACGCTTGCCTCGGTGGTTCGTCGCGGAGCTCGCGGCGGAGGATCTTGCCGGCGGGCGACAGCGGGAGGCTGGCGCGGAACTCGACGTGGCGGGGGATCTTGTAGCGGGCCAGGTGGGCCCGGCAATGGGCGACGATCTCGTCGACGCTGGCGGTCGCGCCCGCGCGCAGGACGATGACGGCGCGGCCGACCTCGCCCCACTGCGCGTCCGCCACCGGCACGACCGCGCACATGGCCACGGCCGGGTGTTGGTGCAGCACGGCCTCGACCTCGGCGGGGAACACGTTCTCGCCGCCGGAGATGAACATGTCCTTCTTGCGGTCGACGATGAAGTAGAAGCCGTCGGCGTCGCGGCGGGCGAGGTCGCCGGTGTGGAACCAGCCGTCGGCGTCGAAGGCCGCGGCGGTGGCGGCGGGGTCCTCGTAGTAGCCGCTGAAGCCCGCGGGGCCCTTCAATATGAGCTCGCCGATCTCGCCGTCGGCGACCGACGCGCCGCGCTCGTCGACGATGTCGGCGCCGATGAAGAAGTTGGGCTGGCCGATGCTGCCGGCCTTGGACTCGGCGAACTCGGGGCGCATCGAGAACACGCCGGGGCCGAACTCGGTCATGCCGAAGCCCTGCTTGAAGGCGACGCCGTGGGCCCGCTTGTAGGCGTGCACGAGGGGGATGGGCAGGGGGGCGCCGCCGCTGGTGAGGAAGCGGATCGATTTGAACGACGTCGACGCGAATTTGGGCGATTCGAGCATCATCTGGAACTGCGTGGGCACGCAGAACAGGATGCTGATGCGCTCGCGCTCGATGAGCTCGAGCATGGCGTCGGCGGTCCACTTGCGCATGATGACGGCGGTGCCGCCGACGGTGAGCAGCGGGAGGGTGTGCACGAACAGGGCGCCGGTGTGGAACATCGGCGTGTGCGTGAGGGTGATGTCGCCGGGCTGGGCCTCGTGCACGAGCGTGTTGAGGGTGTTCCAGGCCAGCATGCGGTAGGACAGGGCCGCGGCCTTGGGCGTGCCGGTGGTGCCGCCGGTGAACAGCAGGCAGGCGATGTCCTCGGGGTCGACCTGCGGGTTGGTGACCGGGTCGGAGGGCGCGGCGAGGGCGTCGGCGTAGGCGAGGCTGGCGGCCACGGCGGGGGCGCCGAGGTGGACCCACGCGCGCACGGGCGAGTCGGGCTGGTCGTGGAGGGCGCGGGCCGACTCGGCGAACTCGTCGCCGTGGACCAGCACGCGCGGGGCGGTGCGCGCGAGCACGGTGTGGAGCTCGCGCCAGTGCGAGCGCCAGTTGAGCGGCACGAACAGGGCGCCGAGCTTGCAGCAGGCGAACAGCAGGTCGAGCACCTCGGCGCCGTTCATGGCGAGGACGGCGACGCGGTCGCCGCGGCCGACGCCGTGCGCGCGCAGCCAGCCGGCGACGGCGTTGGCGCGGGCGTTCATCTGGCGGTAGGTGAAGCGGGCGTCGGCGGCGACGTCGACGACCGCGGTGTGGTCGGGCCAGTAGCGCTCGCCGCGCTCCATCCAGTCGCCGAGGATCATGGGGTTCGCCATGCGCGGCGACGATATCACTTGAAGCGGCCGCGGAGCAGCAGGGCTTCGGCGCCGGACAGCTCGACCTGGACGCCGGTGTCGAGGTCGTGCGAGGCGAGCACGTCGCCGGTCATGGGGTCGATGACGTCGAACGTCATCGGCCTGCGGGGGGCGACGGTCACGCTGCCGAGGATGCCGATGGGGAACACCCAGAAGTCGGGCTCGCGGACCGAGCCGTAGGCGCGCACGGCCCCGGACTCGGGGCTCTGCAGGTCGACCCACATGGTGTCGGGCACGAGCTGGCCGTTCTCGCCGGCGTAGACGACGAACGGGGCGTCGGCCCAGTGGGCGTTCTTCGCGTCCCAGGCGGGCAGGTCGGCGGGCAGGAGCGACAGCGCGGCGGCGAAGCCGTCGACGCCGGGCGCGGTCCACAGGTCCTCGTGGCCGAGCACGCCGGCGTGGCTGTGGAACACGTAGATCGGCAGGCCGGAGATGTAGGTGGTGACGGCGCCGGCGACCAGGCGCACGGGGTCGTTCTCCTCGGCGACCGACGAGCCGGGGCCGATCGGCTCGTTGTTGCTGCCGACCGGCAGGCCCGCGCAGAACTGGTGCTCCCACGGCTGACGCACGGGGCGCCACGAGCCCTCGACCTTCGACACGTCGCGGTCGAAGTGGATGGTCGCGAGGTCTGCGAGGTCGTCGTGGTAGATGGCCTGGGCGTCCTCGCAGTAGGGGCTCGGGGGGGCGGAGGCCGCGAGCAGGTTGGGGCTCTGGGCCCGCATCGAGGCGGTCAGCTCGCGCAGCTCGGCGACGCCCTGCGCGCCGGGGAAGCCGTTTTGCCACGACTCGTTGGCGATCTCGAAGTGGAGGATCTTGTGCTCGCGGCCCTGGGCCACGCTCAGGAAAGTCTGCACGAGCTGCTGCTTGTCGGCGAGCGTGGGCGCGGTGATCTGGCCGTCGCCGATCAGCGTCCACTCGACGCGCAGGCCGTAGCCGTCGTGGGCGAGGTCGGTGAGGCCGGCGAGGACCTCGGGGTAGTCGGGCCAGTGCGCGTCGATCTCGCGGCCGTCCCAGTAGTCGGGGCCGTTCGGGTCGCCGACCACGCCGAGCGCGCGGATGAAGTTGAAGCCGTGCTCGGACAGGAACTGCAGGTTCTGCTCGAGGCGCGGGCGGTCGTGCTTGTAGGCCCACGCGGCCCACATCATGGTCGCGCCGAGGGCGAGGAACGGGCCGTCGTCGTCGACGAGCGCGCGGCCCTCGAGGCGGGGCACGCCGGCGGGCGCGACGTCGTCGCAGCCGACGGCGACGTCCTGCGAGGCGACGGCGCCGAACCACTGCACGCCCTCGTGGACCATCTGCCAGTCGGTGACGACCGGGCCGGGGCTCGCCGGCGCCTGCAGGGTGAAGGCGAAGGTGTGCTCGCCGCCGGGCGGCACGGTGACGCCCTCGGGAAGCCATACGCGGGTGTCGGCGGGGAACAGCGGGTCGCTGTCGTCGACGGTGCCGAGCTTGTGCGAGTCGTGGGTCCACGCCGCGGTGCCGGTGTTGCGCACGGTGACGCTGGCGTCGAAGCTCTGGCCGCAGCCGAGGGCGGAGGGGAGGCTGGCCGCGACGATCTCGGCGTCGTCGGGCAGGCCCGAGGGGTCGCCGGTCGGGCCGCTCGTGGGCGGGTCACTCGAGTCGGTGGCGCCCTCGTCGCTCGACCCGTCGGCCCCGCCGGTCGGCAGCGTGGCGTCGCCGGCCGACACGGTGATGCCGGTCGGACGGCCGGTGCCGGAGGAGTCGTCGGCCGGGCCGTCGCCGCAGGCGAGCGAGAGGGCCAGGACGGACAGGGCTGGGCGGCGTGCGCGGCTCATTTTCGCGCCTTAGCACGATCGCGCGCGCGTGGGAAGCCGACGCGGCGGAGCGGCCTGACCGTCGGGACAGGTGAATCGACCTGTCCCGGCGACCAGGCGCGGTCGACCTGACCGCACGGACAGGTGACGCCGAGACGTCCGGAGCTCTAATTATTAAAAGCTAAGACTCTCGGCGGCGGCGGCGGGCGAGGGCGACGAGGCCGACGAGCAGCAGGCCGGCGGACGGCGGGGGCGGGGCGACGCGGCAGCCGTTCTCGTCGTTCTCGCCGTAGCCGGGGGGGAGGCCGGGCAGGGTGCCGACGGGGTTGCCGGACGGGTCGACGCCGTCGGTGGTGGGCACGTCGCCGGAGCCGTCGCCGCCCTCGTCGGAGCCGCCGCTCATGCCCATCGAGTCGGAGTCGGTGTCGGGCAGGGTGTCGCTGGTGGGGTCGGGAGGTGGTTCGTCGGTGGTGGCGTTGGTGGTCGACGGGTCGGGGTTCGCCGGGTCGACGACGGTGATGCAGTTCTCGGCGCTCTCGGCGACGTTGCCGGCGAGGTCGTGGGCGACGGCCTTGAAGCAGTAGTTGCCGGCGGGGATCGACTGCACGTCCCACGAGTAGGGGTCGGTGTTGTCCTCCTGCAGGAAGCTGCCGTTGTTGAACAGCTCGACCGTCTCGACGGCGACGTTGTCGCTGGCGCTGGCGGTGATGGTGAAGCCGGCGCCGGCGTCGAACATGGACCCGTCGGCGGGGCTGGTGATGCTGACCGACGGCGGCGTGGTGTCGGGCGCCTTGCTGCCGAACAGCCAGAGCAGCTCCTGGTGGGAGTTCTGGGCGCCCTGGCAGAACTGGTTGTGCTGCGCGTTGCAGAGGATGCCCATGCCGCCGCCGTCGAGCGTGAGGCACTGGTCGAGGAAGCTGGGGTCGCCGCCCGCGTTGTACGGGTTCATGATGTCGTTCGGCTGCTGCACGTGCTCGAGGCCGTAGGCGTGGGCGATCTCCTGCGACATCGTGGTCGCCTGCGTCGCGGCCGTGAACTGGTCGCTGTCGCTGTGGTAGGCGAACACGATGTTGCGGGCCTGCTCGTCGTTGCAGTCGAGCGGGGCGATGCCGAGGACGCCGCCGCCGAACGGGTTGGTCGGCGAATTGACGCACATGGTGTAGTTGCCCTGGCCGGGGCGCTGGTCGGTGATCACCACGTCGTACTTCGACCAGTCGGAGATGATGGCCTGCAGGCTGGCGGCCCGCTTGGGGCCGTTGCCGTAGGCGGCGTAGTTGCCCTGGAACTCCTGGAACTGCGAGACGTTCTGCGCCGAGTTGTCCTCTTGCCCGGTGAACTGGATGCTGACGCCGTCGTAGTTCAGGAAGAACACGTTGGACTTGGCGACCCCGGCGGCGGTCGGCTCGCGCGGGCCGGCGGTCAGGCCGTATCGGGTCTGCGGGACCGGGAGCGGGGGCGCTCGCACGCCGGCGGGTTCGTCGCCCGCGCGGGCAGCGGCGCTGGGCATCACGAGGCCGACGACGAGGATGCAGGAGCAGTGGGCGATCGACGAGCGCATGAGGGTCCTCCGCGAGATTGCTGCATCGTCAAGCTATCCCAAAGCGTCTGCGACCGCGACGGGGGTGGGTGCAATTCTCGTGATCGTACACACGGGCTGCGTCGCAGCGGTCTTTGGCCCCCGATGCGGCGCTCGCTCGTCGACGACAGACCCCAGTGGCGCGCGTGACACGTCGTCATCCGGGTCCGTGCACGTGCTATGAAGCTCGCGCGCAATGGGCGTCCACGCGGACAGAGAGGTGCTCGTCGTCGGCGGCGGCGTGGTCGGACTGACGACCGCGCTCGAGCTGCTCGACGCGGGGTACAGCGTTCAAGTGGCGGCGCGCGAGCTCCTGACCGACACCACGTCGGCGGTCGCGGCCGCGTTCTGGTACCCGTACGCCGCCTATCCCGAGGGCCAGGTGACGGGCTGGGCGCAGGTCTCGCTGCGGCGCTACCTCGTGCTGGCGGACGACCCCGCGACGGGGGTGCTGCGGCGCGAGGCGCTCGAGATCTTTCCGCAAGTGCGGAGTGAGCCGGGCTGGGCGAGCGTGGCGGAGCAGTTCCACCCGCTCGTCGCCGCGGAACTGCCGCCTGGTTATGCAGACGGGTTTCGCTTCACCACCACGGTGGTCGAGACCGGGGTGTATCTGCCGTGGTTGCAGGCGCAAGTGCAGGCGCGCGGCGGGCGGATCGTGCGACGCGAGCTGCGGAGCCTCGACGAGGTGCGCGAGGCGCCGATCGCGGTGATCTGCGCGGGGCTCGGAGCGCGCGCGCTGGTCCCCGACGCCAGCGTCTACCCCATCCGCGGACAGGTCGTGCGCGTGCAGAACCCCGGGCTGACGCGCGTGTGGATCGACGAGCACTCGGGGCCGGAGATCACGTACATCGTGCCGCGCAGCCGCGACGTGGTGCTCGGCGGCAGCATGGACGCGCACGCCGACGACCGCACGCCCGACCCGGCGCGCACGCGGGAGATCGTGGCCCGCTGCGCGCGGCTCGAGCCGCGGCTGGCGGACGCGCCGATCGTCAGCGTGGCGGTCGGGCTGCGGCCGGCGCGGCCGGCGGTGCGCCTCGAATCCGAGACCCTGGGCGAGACCCGTGTGATCTACAACTACGGCCACGGCGGCGCGGGCGTGACCCTCTCGTGGGGCTGCGCCGCGGCCGTGCGTGCGCTGCTGTCAACACCATGACCCTGTCCCACCTGCGCCAGCTCGAGGCCGAGAGCATCCACATCATCCGCGAGGTCGTCGCCGAGTTCGAACGGCCGGTGCTGCTGTTCTCCGGCGGCAAGGACTCGGCGTGCATGCTGCACGTGGCGCGCAAGGCGTTCTACCCCGCCAAGCCGCCGTTCCCGCTGCTGCACATCAACACGACCTGGGACTTTCGCGAGCTGCTGACCTACCGCGACGAATTTTGTAAAGAGCACGGGCTCGACCTCAAGGTGTATACGAACGAGGCGGCGATCGCCGAGGGCATCAACCCGTTCGACGTGCCGAGCCCGCAGTACAGCGCGGCCATGCAGACGCAGGCGCTGGTCCAGGCGCTGCGCGAGGGCCAGCACGACGCGGCGTTCGGCGGGGCGCGGCGCGACGAGGAGAAGGCGCGGGCCAAGGAGCGGGTCTACTCGTTCCGCAACCGGCAGATGCAGTGGGACCCCAAGAACCAGCGGCCGGAGCTGTGGAACGTGTACAACGGGCGGGTGCACCCGGGCGAGAGCATCCGCGTGTTCCCGCTCAGCAACTGGACCGAGCTCGACGTGTGGCTGTACATCCACCTCGAGCGCATCCCGCTGACGCCGCTGTACTTCGCGCGGGAGCGGCCGTGCGTGACGCGGGCGGGGGCGCTGATCGCCGTCGACGACGAGCGCATGCGGCTCTTGCCGGGCGAGGCGCCGGTGATGAAGACGGTGCGCTTCCGGACGCTCGGCTGCTACCCGCTGACCGGGGCGATCGAGAGCCCGGCGACGACGGTGCCGGAGATCATCGAGGAGATGCTGGTCGCGACCCACTCGGAGCGGCAGGGGCGGCTCATCGATCACGACGAGGCCGGGAGCATGGAGCAGAAAAAGAAGGAGGGGTACTTCTGATGCAGGGGCTGCAGGACGGCATCTCCGCGTACCTCGAGCGCCATCAGCGCAAGGAGCTGCTGCGGCTCCTGACCTGCGGCAGCGTGGACGACGGCAAGAGCACGCTGATCGGGCGCCTGATGCACGACACGCATCAGATCTACGAGGACCAGCTGGCGGCGATCCGGCGCGACAGCGTGCGCCAGGGGACCACCGGCGGGGCGGTCGACCTGGCGCTGCTGACCGACGGGCTGCGGGCCGAGCGCGAGCAGGGCATCACCATCGACGTCGCGTACCGCTACTTCAGCACGGACCGGCGCAAGTTCATCATCGCCGACTGCCCGGGCCACGAGCAGTACACCCGCAACATGGCGACGGGGGCGTCGAACTGCCACCTGGCGATCATCTTGATCGATGCGCGCCACGGCGTGATGCCGCAGACGCGGCGGCACAGCTTTATTTGTGCGCTGCTGGGCATCAAGCACCTGGTGGTGGCCATCAATAAGATGGACCTGGTCGACTACGCGGAGGCGCGGTTCGCCGAGATCCGGGCGCAGTACACCGAGTTCGTGGCCAAGCTCGACATCCACGACGTGGTGTTCGTGCCGATGTCGGCGCTGACCGGCGAGAACGTGGTGACACAGGCGACGACGATGCCGTGGTACGCGGGGCCGCCGCTGCTGGCGCACCTCGAGACCGTGCATATCGCATCGGACAGGAACCTCGAGCAGCTGCGCTTGCCGGTGCAGCTGGTCCAGCGGCCGAGCCACGACTTCCGCGGGTTCGCGGGCACGATCGCCTCGGGCGTGCTGAAGACCGGCGACGAGGTGCTGGCGCTGCCGTCGGGGGCGCGCTCGCGGGTGGCCCGCATCGTCACGTTCGACGGCGACGTCGAGGTCGCGGAGACGCCGATGGCGGTGACGGTCACGCTGGCCGACGAGATCGACGTGTCGCGCGGCGACATGCTGGTGCACCCGGACGCGCTACCGTGCGTCGGCGACGAGGTCGACGCGACGGTGGTGTGGATGGCCGAGAAGCCGTTCGTCGCCGGGCGGACCTATTTGATCAAATCGACGACGCGGTCGGTGCCGGGCGAGCTGGCGGTGCTGCACCACGCTGTCGACGTCAACACGCTGGCGCGGCGGCCGGCGACCTCGCTGGCGATGAACGAGGTCGGGCGGGTGACGCTGGCGCTGCACCGGCAGATCGCCTACGACCCGTACCGCAGCAACCGCGCGACGGGGGCGTTCATTTTGATCGACCGGCAGACCAACGGGACTGTCGGCGCGGGCATGCTGCAGGAGCGCTCCGACCTGCAGGCGGAGCGCGGGTGGGGCGAAGAGACGGCGCTGCCGGCGAGCGCGGTGGCGCAGGCGGAGCGCGAGGCGCGGCTCGGACAGCGCGGGGTGACGCTGCTGCTGACGGGGCTGCCGGGGGCGGGCAAGGCGACGCTGGCGTACGCGCTCGAGCGCCGGCTGTTCGACCGCGGCAAGACGGCGGTGGTGCTGTACGGGCCGACCATGCGCCGGAGTTTGAGCCGCGATCTGGGCTACTCGAGCGACGACCGCAGCGAGAACCTGCGGCGCTCGGCGGAGGTGGCCCGCCTGATGAACGAGGCGGGCATCGTGTGCATCTGCGCGTTCGTGGCGCCGCACCGGGCGGTGCGGGCGCGCGTGCGGCAGATGCTCGGCGAGGGGCGCAGCCTCGAGGTGCACCTCGACGCGCCGCTCGCGGTGTGTCAGGGCCGCGACCGCACGGGCGTGGCGGGCCAGGGCGTCGCCTACGAGGCGCCCGAGAGCCCCGACCTGCGGCTGGCGACCGATGTGACGGACGTCGAGGCGTGCGTGGATCGGGTGATCGCGCTGCTCGAGCAGCGCGGGGCGCTGACGGCGTGACGGCCGCGAGGGGTTCCGATCGCCAGTGCGGCGGCGCTGCGCGAGCGGCGACCTACGGGTAGCGGACGGTGGCCTTGACGCTGCCGCCCTTGGGCACGGTGATGACGCCCTCGGCGAGGATCTTCGAGCCGTCGCGCACCTGCACGTCGTGCTTGCCGGGGCCGAGCTCGAGCGAGGCGACGGGGGCGACGCCGGCGAATCGGCCGTCGACGAACACGCTGCCGCGGCCCTCCTCGATCTTGACGGACAGGGTGCCGTTGGCGCCCTTGCGCTTGGCCTTCAGCTGCTTGGCCGAGAGCGAGGCGTCGGGCTCCCACTTGGCGCCCTTGCCCTCGACGCAGAGGTTGCTGGGGTCGCTGCAGGCGGCCTCGGCGGCGGTGGGGGCGGCGAGCAGGGCGAGCGGGAGGACGGCGGCGATCAGGTAGTTGCGGGGCATGGCGGTGGTTCCTGGTCGAAGGGGCAGGTCGTCAGAACCGACCGGACAGGGCGAAGCCGCCGTAGTTGCGGCCCATCGTCGGCAGCACGCGGAGGCTGGCGGAGGTCGACTCGGTGTCGCCGTTCTCGGCGCGGTAGCGCTTGCGCTTCTTGACGCCGACGGCGAGCAGGGCGATGCCGGTGGCGAGGCCGACGACGGCCACGGGGATGCCGACGTAGGCGATGAGGTTGGCGCGGTCGCCCTTCTTGTCGTAGGGCTCGAGCACGCCGGGGAGCTCGTCCTTGGTGTACATGCTGAGGTCGAGCGCGTCGACGTCCTTCTGGGTCGAGGCGCTGATGGCCGTGCCGGCGCCGATCATCGCGAGGCCGGCGACGCCGATGACGGTGAGCACGGCGCCGCCGGCGATGAGGCCGCGGCCGTCGCGGGGGGCCTTCTTGCGCTCCTTGTCCTCGACGACGGGGGTCGGTTCGTCCTTCTTGCTGATCTCGTCGACGGCCTGCTCGCAGGCCTCGATGGCCTTCTCGCCGCGGGAGATTTCCGCGGCGACCTTGCCCTGGTCGACCGGCTGCCAGTCGGGGTCGGCGCGCGGGTCCTGCAGGAAGTAGAGGATGTCGAGGCCGACGCGCGCGCTCTCCATGCCGTTCTCGAGGTCGACGCGCGACTTGTTCTTCAGGCCGGCGGCCTTGTAGGCCTCGGCGGCGTCGATGTAGAGCACGGGGTCGGCAGTCTTGTCGGCCTCGTCGCGGAGCAGCTCGGCGGCCTCGTCGGCGCTGCCGGCGGCGAGCATCTTCT
Organism: Myxococcales bacterium; assembly: GCA_016793465.1. Next base: position 46,573 of record JAEUJW010000036.1, on the reverse strand, counting down.
CGGCCTTGTCCTGGGCGGGCTTGCGGTTGCCGGCGGCCTCGGAGGCGCTGAGCTTGCCCGCGGGCGCGCCGGCGAGGGCGTAGACACCCGCGTGGGGACCCGCGGCGGCGGCCGGCCCGGGCAGGGCGCCGAGCGGCAGGGAGACGGCGAGCAGCGTCGCGAGCAGCCGCGCGCTGGGACCTGGGCGGGAGAGGGCGGACATCGGCCCCACGCTACCAGGGGGCGGGCCGACAGGACAACCACGCAGATGCTCGGGCGGCGTCGTGGCGGCGGCGACGCGGTGATGTCGTCGCGGTCCGTCGCGGCCGGCGGGACCGTGCACGTGCAGCAGCACGAAACCCGCGGGCCCGCGGCGGACGGCGAGAGTGAGGGCGCGTGGCCCCGATCGACGGCTGGCGTGTCGCTGTGAAATCCTGGTGATTGGCGTTACGAAACGTTCCGCAGTGGCGTCGCGATCGAGTCCGACGAACGCGGACTGCAGGGCGCTCGCTCTGGATCTTCCACGGCGGCGGGGATTGGCCTACAGTGCGGGCGTGCGAGCTCCGAGGCGAACCGAAGGTCCCTGCAGATCTCTTCGCGGCCCGTGTCGCGGCGTGCATCGCCTCGTCGGTGCGCTGGCGCTGTGCGCCGGCTTGATCGCCGGCTGCTACGAGGGGCTGGACGAGCCGGAGCCGCCGCCGGGCTCGCCGGGCGGGCTGTGCCTGGAGAGCAAGACCTGCGACGGCGGCTTCCCCTGCGACCCGGTCGGCGAGTACTGCTACGACCCGGCGAACCCGTGCGCCGGGGTGTTCTGCGGCGACGCGGGCACCTGCGCTCCGGTCGCCGGCAAGCCGACGTGCACGTGCGAGCCGGGCTTCAGCAACTTCCGCTATACGCTGTTTTGCGAGCCGGTGTGAGCAGAAACGGGCCGCGCCGCGGAGGCCGCGGGGCCTGCTGGGGTCGGCCGCGCTGAGGTATGCTCGCGCGGCCCATGAGCTCGCGTCTTCATCGCCTGCTGTCACGACCGGTGCGGCTGCCGGCGTTCCTCAACCCGCGGCCGCGGCCGGAGGACCCGCAGATCTTCGGGTTCAACGCGGAGCGCGAGACGATCATCGGCGACGTGGTGCGCCGGGTGGTCGCGCAGTACGCGGGCGATCCGCGGCGGCTGCTGTACGTGCTCAACGAGGCGGGCAACGCCGAGGTGCGGCGGCTGGCGAGCCAGGGTGACCTCGAGGCGAGCGACGCGCTGGGGTTCTGGCGCCGGCTGGTGCGCAAGGTCGGGAAGATGGAGGAGGAGGAGCGCCAGGAGGCGCTGCGGAAGATCGTGCGCGACATGGGCGAGGACATCGCGGGGAACTTCGACCCGCGGGTCTACGCGTTCGCCACGCGGGTGGTGCCGGGGGTGCTGACGGCGGTCATGAGCCCGTCGTCGCTGCCGCAGCAGCTGATGACGGGGTTCCGCGCGATCGACGGGCTGATCACCGCCGAGGGGCCGATCGAGAAGCTGAAGCGGCTGGCCAGGATCGGCACGCTGGTGCTGGTGCCGACCCACTCGTCGAACATGGACTCGGTGGCGGTCGGCTACATCCTGATGCGGGAGAACCTGCCGCCGGTGGTCTACGGCGCCGGCAAGAATTTGTTCTCGAACCCGCTGATCAGCTTCTTCATGCACAACCTCGGGGCGTATCGGGTGGACCGGCGCGTCCAGGCCCAGCTCTACAAGGAGGTGCTGAAGACCTACTCGTGCATGATGATCGAGCGCGGCTACCACTCGCTGTTCTTCCCCGGCGGCACGCGCTCGCGCTCGGGGCTGGTCGAGCGCAAGCTGAAGCTCGGGCTGGCGGGCACCGGGGTCGAGGCGTTCGCCCGCAACCAGGCGCGCGGGCTCTCGCGGCCGGTGTTCTTCGTGCCGGCGACGCTGAACTACGCGCTCGTGCTCGAGGCGGAGACGCTGATCGCGGACCACCTGAAGGGCGCGGGGCAGGCGCGGTACATCATCGAGGACGACGAGTTCTCGCGCATCGACCGCGTGTACTCGTTCATGCAGAAGCTGACGCAGCTGAAGTCGGCGATGGTGATGCGCTTCGGCGACGCGATCGACCCGTTCTGCAACCCGGTCGACGACGAGGGGCGCTCGATCGCTCCGTCGGGGCGGCCGGTCGATCCGGCGACCTACGTGCTGCACCGCGGGGTCGCGACCGTGGACCCGGCGCGCGACGCCGGCTACACGCGCGAGCTCGGCGAGGCGATCGCCCGCGAGTACCAGCGCGAGACGGTGATCCTGTGGACGCAGCTGGTGGCGCACGTGCTCTACCGCCAGCTCGTGCACGCGACGCCGGAGCTCGACCTGTTCGGGCGTCAGCGGCGGCGCGGTGAGATCGGGATGCCGCGGGCGCAGCTGATCGCGGAGGTCGGGGCGGCGCGCGACAAGCTGCTGGAGTTCGCGGCCGAGGGCAAGGTGCGGGTCGGGCCGGTGCTGCGCGCGCAGGCGCCGGAGCGCATCGTCGCGGAGGCGCTGACGGCGTGGAGCGGCTACCACACGCGGCCGGTGGCGACCGAGCTCGGCGAGGACATCATGATCGAGGACCCGAACCTGCTGCTCTTCTATCAGAACCGGCTGGTGCCGTTCGCGGAGGAGCTGGCGACCCCGCAGACGATCGCGGCGGCGCGGACGATCGCGGCGAGCGCGGGAGGTGGGCGATGACGGCCAAGGTCGGGGTGCTGGGCGGCGGGACGTTCGGCTGGGGCCTGGCGTTCGCGGCGGAGCGGGCCGGGCGCGAGGTGCTGCTGTGGAGCCGACGGCCGCAGCGCGAGGGCACCGCGAGGATCTCGCTGGTCAAGTCGCCGGCCGAGCTGGCGGAGGCGGAGCTGGTGTTCTTCGCGGTGCCGTCGCCGGTCATGCCGGAGCTGGCGAGCGAGCTCGGCGAGCACCTGAGCGGGGCGCACTACCTCGTGCACGTGAGCCGCGGGATGGTCGGCGAGGAGCTGATGCCGCTGTCGCAGGTGCTGCGCACGCGCACGCCGTGTCGCCGGGTCGGCGCGCTGGTCGGGCCGCTGGTGGCGCAGGCGCTGATCGACGGCGCGCCGGGCGGCGGGCTGGTCGCGAGTCGGTTCCCCGAGGTGAAGACGGCGGTGCGCGAGGCGCTGGGCGGGGCCCGCCTGCGCATCTACGGGACCGACGACCTCGCGGGGGCGGAGTTCGCGGCGACGGCGGTGGGTCTGCTGGCGATGGCCGTGGGGTTCGCCCGCGGGGTCGGGCTCGGGCCGGCGACGCTGGCGGTGATGGCGACGCGGGGCATGTCCGAGTGCGCGCGCATCGGTGTGCACCTCGGCGGGCGCGCGGAGACCTTCGCGGGGCTCGCGGGGTACGGCGACCTGCTGGCCGCGGTGGCGGGCGACGAGCGGCCGGAGCTGGCGGTCGGGGCCCAGCTCGGGCAGGGCGAGCCGGCGCCGCTCGGCGGGCACGGCGGGGCGTTCGTCGAGGGGCTGGCGAGCGCGCGGCGCATCGCGGCGTACGCCGGGCGGCACGGCATTCGCGCGCCGCTGATGGCGCTGTGCGCCGACGTGTTCGATCGCAAGATCAGCGGACACGACGCGGTCGCGGCGCTGATGGCCCGACAAGTCGGCGACGAGTGAGCGCCGCGGGTCGCGGGCGGTGGCGGCTCCACGCCGGCCGGCGCCGACGCGCACCACCTGGCCCGAAGGTCAGGCGCGGGCGGTGGCGGCTCCACGCCGGCCGGCGCCGACGCTCACCACCTGTCCCGGGGGTCAGGCGCGGGTGCGGGCGTGGGCGGCGCGAGCGAGGTCGGCGAGCTTCACGCCGGCGCCGCGCTTGCTGAGCGAGAGCTCCATCGGGTCGATGAACGGCAGGCGGACCACGAAGACGGTGCCGCCGCCGAGCTTCGACTGGACCTCGATGGTGCCGCCGAGCATGTCGGTGAAGGCCTTGGTGATCGCCAGGCCGAGGCCGGTGCCGCCGTAGCGGCGGGCGGTCGAGGCGTCGCCCTGGGAGAAGGCCTGGAACAGGCGCGCGAGCTGGCCCTGGGTCATGCCGATGCCGGTGTCGGCGACCACGAAGGCCATGCGGTTGTGGGCGTCGGGGGAGCGCGATGCGGACAGGCGGATGGTGCCCTTGTCGGTGAACTTGGCCGCGTTCGACAGCAAGTTGAGCAGGATCTGGCGGATCTTGGTGAGGTCGGCGTGGATGAAGCCGATGTTGGGCGGGCAGGTCACGACGATCTGGTTGCCGTTGCGGGCCACGAGCGGGCGGACGGTGCCGAGCACCGCCTCGATCATGTCGGCGACGTCGAAGGTCTCGAGGTGGATGTCCATGCGGCCGGCCTCGATCTTCGAGAGGTCGAGGATGTCGGAGATGAGGCCGAGCAGGTGCTTGCCGGCGTGCTGGATCTTGCGGATCTCCTCGGACGAGCCGCGAAGGCCGCGCTCGTCGGCCTCCTCGAGCAGCATCTCGGCGTAGCCGATCACCGCGTTGAGCGGGGTGCGCAGCTCGTGCGACATGTTGGCGAGGAAGCGGGACTTGGCGAGGCTGGCCTCCTCGGCCAGCTGCTTGGCCTCGCGCAGGCTGGTCTCCGCGTCCTTCAGCTGGGTGATGTCCGACGCCACGCAGACCGAGCCGATCGGGCGGCCGGCCTCGTCGCCGAGGCGCGAGCGGGTCAGGAGGATGGGCACGCGGTGGCCGTCGGCGTGGAGGTAGCTGCGCTCGACCGGCTCGTGCTGCTCGTGGTGGTCGCCGGGGTGCTCGCCGAAGTCGGGCAGCACGGCGGCGTAGGCCTGGCCGACGAGCTCGCGGGGCGAGCGGCCGAGCAGCAGCAGGGTCGCGTCGTTGACGGTGAGGATGGTGTCGCGGGTGTCGAGCACGACCAGCGACTCGGCCATCGAGGCGAGGATGTTGTCGGTGTACTTGCGGGCGGCGTTGGCCTCGCGCAGGAGCAGGGCGGTGCGTGCCTCGCCGGCGCGGGCGCGGGCGCGGGCCTCCTGCAGGGTGCGGACGGCGAGGAACAGGAACACGCCGGCGCCGAGCAGGTGGAGCGAGCGGGCGATGAAGGCCAGGCCGGCGCCGGCGGGGGCGGCGGGCCGGGGCAGCGCGCCGAGCAGCTCGAGCGCGAGGAAGGCCGCGAGGGTGACGACGCACAGCGAGAGGAAGGCGATGACGAGCGCGCGGGAGAACAGCAGGGTGGAGACGATGACGACCAGCACGAGGCCGCCGAGGCTGGGGCCGTGCACGCCGCCGTCGGTGACCGCCGAGAGGACGATGAGCACCCAGATCGACAGCAGCAGCAGCAGGCCCGTGAGCTGGACGTGGCCGCGGTAGAGGATGGCGAGCAGGGCGAGGCAGAGCGTGAGGGTCGGCGGGTAGATGAGGACCGTGGCCCCCGTGCCGTCGAACGCGAGCACGTGGACCAGGCCGGTGACGACGCAGACGACGAGCCCGGCGAGCAGGATGGTGTGGAGCAAGCGGCCGACGCGCTGGCGCTCCTCGTCGGCGAACGTCGGGCCGGCCCACAGTCGCTGGAAAGTCGCGCTCATTGGCCGCGTCGAGGCCTCGTTTCGACGCTACGGACCCGCGCGGGGCGTGTCAAGCGACGGGCCGTGGGCGCACATGCGAGCGCATGTCCCCGAGGACAGCTCATTCGCCGACGGGCTTGTGCTCCTTGAGCAGACCCGCCCGGAGTGCGGCGGCGCGGGCGGCCTCGGCGATGTCGGGGTCGAGGTTCTTGGCGCGCTTGCTGCCGGACAGGTCGCGCGGGTTGATGAAGGGCAGGCGCACGACGAACGCGGTGCCGCTGCCGAGCTTCGACTGGACCTCGATGGAGCCGCCGAGCATGTCGGTGAAGGCCTTGGTGATGGCGAGGCCGAGGCCGGTGCCGCCGTAGCGGCGCGACGTGGACGTGTCGCCCTGCGAGAAGGCCTGGAACAGCTGCGCGACCTGACCCTGCGTCATCCCGATGCCGGTGTCGGCGACCACGAACTGGATGTACTGCTGGGTGCCTTGCAGGAGGCGCGAGACCGACACGCGGATCGTGCCCTTGTCGGTGAACTTGGCCGCGTTCGACAGCAGGTTGAGAAGGATCTGCCTGAACTTGGTGAGGTCGGCGTGGATGAAGCCGATCGACGGCGGACAGGCCACGGAGATCTCGTTGCCGTTGCGGGCGATCATCGGGCCGACCGTGCCGAGCACCACGTCGATCATGTCGGCGACGTCGAAGGTCTCGAGGTGGATGTCCATGCGGCCGGCCTCGATCTTCGAGAGGTCGAGGATATCGGAGATGAGGCCGAGCAGGTGCTTGCCGGCGAGCTGGACCTTGCGGATCTCCTCGGCCGAGCCGGAGATGCGGCGCTCGTCGGCCTCCTCGAGCAGCATCTCGGCGTAGCCGATCACCGCGTTGAGCGGCGTGCGCAGCTCGTGCGACATGTTGGCGAGGAAGCGGCTCTTGGCCAGCGAGGCCTCCTCGGCCAGCTGCTTGGCCTCGCGCAGGCCGTGCTCGGCCTGCTTCAGCTGGGTGATGTCGGAGGCCACGCAGACCGAGCCGGCGGACGCGCCGTGCTCGCCGGGGAGGCGCGAGTGGGAGAACAGCACGGGCACGAGGGTGCCGTCGCGGTGGATGTACGCGCGCTCGACCGGCTCGTGCGTGCCGACGGCCGGGGCGGTATCGGTGGTGTGGGTGCCGAAGTCGGGCATGACGACGCGGAAGTGCTGGCCGAGCAGGGTCGCGGCGTCGTGGCCGAGCAGGTCGAGCGTCGCCTTGTTGACGGTGAGGATGACGCCGCCGGGGTCGAGCACGACCAGCGACTCGGCCATCGAGGCGAGGATGTTGTCGACGTACTTCTTGGCGGCGGTGGCCTCGACGAGCAGCTCGGCGGCCTTGGTGGCGCCGTGGCGGGCGCGGCGGCGGGCGTCCTGGAGGTTCTTGACGCCGAGGTAGAGGAAGAACCCGGCGCCGAACAGGTTGACGAAGTGGGCGATGAAGGCGGCCTCGGGGGTGTCGGGGGCGGCCTGCGACGGCAGCCAGCCGAGCAGCTCGACGGCCAGGATGCCGGCGAGCGAGGTCAGGCTGAGGGCGACGAACACCAGCACGAGGCGCCCGGAGAACAGCAGGGTGGCGATGATGACGACGAGGATGTGGCCGCCGGCGGTCGGGCTGCGGATGCCGCCGTAGGCGAGCGCGCCGAGGTTGATGGCGGCCCACAGCGACAGCAGGAACACGGTGCCGGCCAGCTGCAGGCGGCCGCGGCGGACGACCGCGAGGAGGGCCACGCTGGTGGCCACGAGCGCGGGGTAGACCAGCACGATCGGCCGGTGCTCGTCCTGCATGAGCAGCTGCAGCAGCCAGGCGACGGCGGCGATCGCCGCGGCCATGACGAGGATGGTGTGGAGGATGCCGGCGATCCTCGTGTCTTCCTCCTCCGCGAACGTCGGCGCCGCCAGCAGCCTGCGCAGAGGGCCCACCATACTCCGTCCGATCGGACGCTACGGGCCGCGTGCGCGGGTGTCAAGGACGGCGGTCTGCCAGACGGGCGCGGATGGGCTTATTCCTGCGCGAAACGGGCGTTGCGCGCGAGTGCGCGTGTACCCTACGTCGGGTCGCCTCGGGGCCGGGACGGCGACGCGGGCGCGGGGTGGCGGGTCGCACACGCGGCTGGCGCCCGCGCGCCTCGCCGGGATCGGTCCCCGGGGCGAGGCGCGGCCGGCGTGGGGCGACGTCCGTCAGGGCAGGCCGCCGCCGCCGAGGACGTACTCGATGTCGACGTCGTCGACCTCGGTGCCGAACACCTCGGTGACGTACTCGCAGTGCTTGGGCACGGCGTTGGCGATCTGGCAGTCCATGGTCGAGCCGCCGCACTGCTGGTCCTCGACGATCTCGAACACGCCGTTGAGGCCCTTGCCCTTCAGGGTGAGGTTGACGGTCGAGTCCCTGGTGAGGGTCGCGGTGAAGTTGCGCGAGTAGCCCTCGGTCGTCTTCCAGTTGTCGATCGTCGTCTCGTTGGCGGTGAAGGTGTAGTCCGAGCCGTCACGCGCCCCGAGCAGCGCGGACATGCCGTTCTCGAGGAAGTAGGTGTCGGCGTCGGCGGCGTAGATCGCCACCAGACCGGTGCCGAACAGGTTGTTCTCGTAGGTGTGGTCCGGGTTGGTCGCCTCGGCCGGGCTGCACTCGGACGAGATCGGGTTGAAGGCCAGGCGGTAGATGCGGTACTCGCCGGGCTTGACCTGACAACCGAGCGTCGTGGCCGCCAGCAGCAGAAGACATGCAAGGTGCTTGTGCATGCGCCGGAGCGTACAAAACGCGGGGGGGCGCTCCAACTGGGCGACGGACCCCAGCGGCGGCGGCGAGCTCACGCGCTGGCCCTCGCGTCGACTTCGGGGCGGTCTTCGATTGCCTGTAAAACGACGTTAGGCGGCCAGTGGGCCGCCTAATGTCTTCAGCATGGGGGGTGGATGTGGAGGCCGCGAATGCGGCGCGTCGCGAGGACCTCAGCCGCCTTCGCCGGGGATGACGCCGCCGCCGACGCCCGGGCCGCCGAGCGCGTACTCGATGTCGGAGTCGTCGACCTCGGAGCCGAAGATCTCGAGCACGTCGGTGCAGACGCGGTCGTAGACCTGGATCGAGTCGCAGTCGTCCTCCGAGCCGGAGCAGCCGCTGGCGTACTGCTTGGTCACGGTGCCGTAGATCTCCTTGCCGCTGATCTCGAACTGGTAGACCGTGTTGAGGGTCTCCTGGATCTGGAAGTCGCGCGAGAAGCCCTCGTTCTCGTCGTAGCGGGCCTGGTGTAAATACTCGCCCACGAACGAGTAGTCCTTGCCGCTTCGAGAGCCGGCGAACGAGTCGGCGCCGTCCTCGAGGAAGTAGGTGTTCTTGTCGGCGGCGTAGATCGCGAGGATCGCCGCGTCGAAGTAGTTGTCGTCCTCGAAGTCGTCGGGGTTCTTGTACTGACAGCCGAGCTGGACGCCGTTCACGGCGACGCGGTAGACGCGGTAGTCACCGGGCTGGATCGTGCAGGACGAGGCGATGGTCAGGAGGACACCGAAACACGCGAGTTGCTTGAGCATGGCGGGGGAGCGTACAGAAATTTGGGGCCGGCGCACCACACACCTGCAAGCGAAGTGTGTGCGCTTCCGCCTAGGGTGTGGGCGGCCGGGCCGTCCCTGAACCGCGTGTCTCGCCGCGGGGCCTGGCCTCGCGGTGGCCGCCGAGCTTCAGCTTCATGCCGCCGGCGGCCGGATCGGCGCCGCCGGCCGGCGCGGGCGACGGCACCGGCGTTCCGCCGAGGGGGGCCGACGGAGCGGCGACGTCTTTCGGTGTGGCGGCGAGCGGCGCGGTCCCGCCGGGGTAGGCGCCGTCGGTGGGCAGCGAGCCGCCGGACGGGAGCGCGGCCTCGTCGATGGGGGTGCTCGGGTCGTCGATGGCGGCGTCGATCTCGGCGCGACGCGCCTCGCGCATGGCGGCCTCCTCGCGCTGGATGAGCGCGAGCCAGGGCTCGTCGGCGAAGGTGACGGCGCCCCTGTCGTCGACCACGAACTCGACGTGCGGGAGCACCGGGCGGACGAACGCCTCCTTGACCTGCGGCATGCGGATCGCGCGCAGCTGGATGGCCACGCACTCGCTGACGTTGTCGGGCAGCACGCCGGGCTCGACCCGGTTGGCGAGGGTGCGGCCGTCGCGGTCCATGAGCGAGAGGCCGTCGACCTTGTAGCGGCCGACGCCGACGCGGCCGCTCAGGCACTGCTTGGCCTTCAGGGCGGCGACGGCGGTCTGCTGGCGCAGCGCGTCGCGGCCCCTGGCGGCGTGGTCCTCGGCCTGGTAGCCGAGGCTGACCCAGTAGACGACGTCGATGAACTGGATCGCGCCGGTCTTGTTGGTGGTCCACTTGACCTTCTTGATCGCCTCGTCGAGGCACGGGTACATCCGTTCATCCTGGAAGCCCGACTCGAGCACCTCGGTGCGCACGACCTGGCCGGCCGAGTTGATGCGCGTGCGGATGCGGATCTGGCCCTCGGGCACGTCCTTGAAGACCTGGTCGCCCTCCTTGGTGGTCGTCAGCTTCATCGTCTCGATGGCGCGGTTGACGAAGCAGACGGCGGCGGGGACGCGCAGGCCCTGGGCGATGTCGTTGAGGCGCGAGCGGTCGTAGATGGTCTCGGCCTTGCGCGAGGGGATGAGGATCACGCCCTCGCTCGACCGGCGGACGGCCTTGTCGACGTAGCGCCGGGCCTGCGAGTAGGTGTTGAGGCCGCCGGGGGCCATGTTGGCGGGGTCCTTCTGGGCGGCGCAGGCGGCCCCCGCGAGCGCGAGCAGGGTGGCCAGCGCCGTTCGCGCTGCCGGGACGCTGCGAGTCCTCGTGGCCCTCGTCATGGCAGGGCGAGGTGTACCACGCGGCCCCTTCTCGCGGGGGCCGAGATTGGCTATTCGTGTGCCATGCTCCAGACCCCCCTTCACGACGAGCACGTGGCCCGCGGAGCCAAGATGGTGGACTTCGGCGGCTGGCACATGCCCTTGCAGTACGAGGGCATCCTCGCCGAACACCGGGCCGTGCGCGAGGCGGTCGGCGTCTTCGATGTCTCGCACATGGGAGAGATCGACTTCCACGGGCCCGGCGCGCTGGCCGCGGTCCAGCGCCTCGTCACCAACGACGCGGCGAAGCTCGTCGACGGCAAGGCGCTGTACACCTGCGTGTGTTATCCGGACGGGGGGATCGTCGACGACTGCATCGTCTATCGCCGTGGGCCGCATGACTTTCGAATCGTGGTCAACGCGGCCAACATCGCCAAGGACTTCGCGTTCTTTAAAGAGCAGGCGGGCTCGCTGTGTGAAATCACGGACGTGTCCGATCGCTGGGGGTTGATCGCGGTGCAAGGGCCGAAGGCCCGCGCGCTGGTCGCCGGGCTGGCGGGCGAGCACCTGCTGCAGGTGCCGTCGTTCGGGTTCGCCGACGCCGCGCTCGCGGGCGTCGCCATCACCGCGGCGCGCACCGGCTACACCGGCGAGGACGGCTTCGAGCTGTTCGTGCCGGCCGCGCAGGCGGTCGCGGTGTGGCGGGCGCTGCTCGCGGCCGGGGCGGCGCCGATCGGCCTCGGCGCGCGCGACACCCTGCGCCTCGAGGCGCGGCTCAGCCTGTACGGCAACGACATCGACCACACGACCACGCCGCTCGAGGCGGGCCTCGGCTGGGTCACCAAGCTCGACAAGCACGCGCGCGGCGAGCCGTTCGTCGGCAGCGAGGCGCTGGTCGCCCACAAGGCCGCGGGCCTGCAGCGCGCGCTCGTCGGCTTCCGCGTGCAGGACCGCAACATCGCCCGCCACGGGGCCGACGTGGTCGACGCGGGCGGGGCGAAGATCGGGTTCGTGACGAGCGGCGGCCCGGCGCCGACGGTCGGCGGGGCGGTCGGGCTGGCCTACGTGCCGACGTCGCTGGCGGCGCCGGGCACGGTGCTCACGATCTCCCAGCGCGGGCGCACGTTCCCGGCCGAGGTCGTCAAGGGGCCGTTCTACCGGCGGCCCGAGGGCGCGGCCTGACGCGAGCTATTGAACCTGACCGTTTCGACCTGTCCGAACCACCCTGTCCCGCGAGACATCATGACCACCACGTCGTACCCCGAGAACCTGCGCTACACCAAGGACCACGAGTGGGCCCGCACCGAGTCCGACGGCACGATCACCGTCGGCATCACCACCCACGCCGTCGACCAGCTCGGCGACATCACGCTCGTCACGCTGCCGGCCGCGGGCACCCAGGTCGAGGCCGGGCGCCGCTTCGGCGACATCGACAGCGTCAAGGCGGTGTCGGAGCTGTTCGCGCCGATCACCGGGGAGATCGTCGATGTCAACGCGGGTCTCGTCGACGCGCCCGAGAGCGTCAACACCGACCCGTACGGCGCCGGCTGGATGGTCCGCATCCGTCCGGGCGCGCCGGCCGAGCTCGACGGGCTGCTCACGTCCGAGGCGTACACCCGCCTGGTCGCCGACGGCGGGTGATGCGGCGCTCCGGAGGGCGCGTGGGCCGGCGGGCCCGCGGGCGATGGGCTGCTATCCTCGCCGGCATGTCCTGCTGGTCGACCGCCGGCACGCTGTGCGTCGCGCTCGCGGCGCCGGCGTCGACGCCCGAGCCGGCCACGCCGGTGGAGGGCCCGGCGCCGCCGCCGAAGCAGGAGACGAAGGCGAAGCCGCAGGCGGAGGGGCCGGCGCTGCCGCCGTCGCCGACGGGTGCGCGGGCGACGTCGCCGAAGCCGTGGTTGAAGGAGTCGCAGGCGCCGGCGAGCAACGAGCAGCGCGGGGTCGGCAGCCTCGGGCTGTCGCGCACGCGCGAGGGGTCGTACCTCTACGTGGACCCGGGCAAGCGCTTCACGGTGCGCATCGAGCCGGACGGCGGGGTGCGCTTCGGCGACCGCTGGGGCCGCGACCAGCACGGCGAGCGCATGCGCGGGTCGGGCTGGGCGCTGCGGCAGATCGGTCCCAGCGGGATCGGGATGGGCGGGCCGACCGAGTGGCTGCGGGCGCTGTCGAAGCAGGAGCTCGACGCCGCGGCCAAGGCCGAGTTCCTGAATCAGACCCGCGACCTGCGCATCCGCATGGCGGTGGAGTTCACGCGCCAGCTGCTGCGCACGCGGCTCGGCGAGCTGGAGAACGAGCTGGTGGCGATCTCGAGCGACGCGGACCAGACGCTGGTCGAGCGGCGCGCCCTGCTGTTCCAGCGCTGGGACGAGTGCGACGAGCGCTTCACGCTGGCGCCGCCGGGGGCCGAGGTGCCGGCGGAGGCGCTGTCGGAGATCGACCGCGACCGCCTGGCCGCGGCCGACACGGCCCGCCGCTCGATCGAGGCGTACATCCGCCGGCAGCACCCGAAGGGCACGCCGCGCGGGTACCCTGCGGCGGAGCTGGCCGAGCTCAACCGCCGCCGCGTGAGCGTCGAGTCGTTCGCGCCCTACACGTTCAGACCCGAGAAGCCGCGGCCCGCGGCGCCCGTGAAGCCACCACCGCCTGCTCCCGAGGAGACAGCGCAGCCATGACGAACTCCGCCATCATCCCCGCCATCGACCCCGCGCTCGCCCGCTACCGCGAGGACTACCCGATCCTCGCGCACACGACGTACATGAACTCGAACTCGATGGGGGCGATGCCGCGGCAGGCGGCCGAGGCCCTGCAGCGCTACGCGGCCGACTGGGCGCGCGAGGGCGTCGAGGTGTGGCCGCACTGGTTCGAGGTGCTCGAGCGGACGGCGGACAGCGCGGCGCGCTTCCTCGGCGCGCCGGCGGGCCAGACGATCCTCAACCAGAATGTCGCCTACTTCCAGGCGGCGGTGGCCAGCAGCCTGTCGTTTCCGGCCCACCGCAACAAGGTGGTGGTCGAGTCGCTGCAGTTCCCCAACATCCTGTACGTGTGGGAGCGCTACCGCGAGCTCGGAGCGGAGCTGACGCTGGTGCCGTCCGACGACGGCATGACGATCCCGACCGAGCGCATGCTCGAGGCGATCGACGAGCGCACGGCGATCGTACCGCTGTCGCACGGGATCTACGTGTCGGGCGCGCTGCAGGACGTCAAGGCGATCACCAGGCGGGCCCACGAGGTCGGGGCGCTGGTGATGGTCGACGTCTATCAGACGGCCGGCTGCGTGCCGATCGACGTGCTCGACTGGGACGTCGACCTCGCGGTCGGCGGCAGCCACAAGTGGCTGTGCGGCGGCCCCGGCACGGCGTTCCTGTGGATGAAGCCGGAGCTGCGCGCGCGCCTGCAGCCGCGCCTGACCGGGTGGATGGGCCACTCGGCGCCGTTCGCGTTCGAACCGGCGCCGATCCGCTACGCGGACGACCACCGGCGCTTCCTCGCGGGCACGCCGTCGATGCCGGCGTACTACGTGGCGGCGGCGGCCTACGAGAACCTGCACGCGGTCGGTATGCCGCGCATCCGGGCCCACAACCTGGCGCTGTCGCGGGTGCTGATCGAGCGGGCGCAGCAGGCCGGGCTGACGCTGCACTCGCCGGTCGAGGACGACAAGCGCACGGGCTTCGTGGCCATCGACTTCCCCGGCAGCGAGGCGGCCTGCCAGCGGCTGATCGCGGAGCGCTTCAAGCTCGACTGGCGGCCGAGCTGCGGGCTCCGGCTCGGGCCGCACTTCTATAACACCGAGGCCGAGGTCCACCGCCTGATGGACCGGGTGGTCGCGCTGGCGGGCCGCTGACAGGCCCGCGCGGCGGTCACTCGCGCACGAACAGGGCGGCGCTGTACATCCAGGGCAGCGTCTTGGCGGTGTACTGGTCGGCCACCGCGCCGAGGTAGGGGGCGAGGTGGCGCGGGGTGATCCAGACCTCGACGCGGTACACGCCGGGGCCGGGCGGGGCGAGCTCGACGGAGCCCTCGGTCCAGGTCATCAGCGTCTCGCGGCCCTCGCCGGTGGCGCGGATGAGGCGGCCCTCGATGGCGGGCGGCGTGGCGCTCTGCGGGCTGCGGGGGTCGAGGCGCGGGAGGGTGGCGGCGATCGTGAGGTCGTCGGAGAGGGTGACCTCGGAGCCCATCTCGCTGAACGTGGCGCCGGCGACGGCGTGGAAGTCGAAGCCGATCGGCAGGCCGAACGACTCGAACACGATGTGGTTGTTGCCGGCCCGCAGGGCCGCGCGGGCGCTCTCGGGGGTCAGGGGCTCGTTCAGGCGGATGCGATTGTTGAACCAGCGGATCATGCGGCGGTAGGAGTCGATGCGCTCGCCGTCGCCGGCCTTCTGGGGGAGCACGTTCTCGTGGGCGTCGGTGCCGGCGGAGATCGAGATGCGCTGGGTCTGGCCGAGGGTCTCGAGGGCGACGATCGAGGGCTCGTTGGGCAGGACGAACCCGAGGGTGGCGAGGTCGGGCTCGGGCGCCGGCTCGACGCCGCCGAAGAAGAACGGGGCGACGTCGGCGATGAAGCCGTCGGGGTCGATGCCGAGGTCCTCTTCGCGGATGTCGGGGTCGAGGTTGGCGTGCAGCTGGTAGAGCTCGATGCCGTCGAGGCCGAGGGTCGCGAGCTCGGCCGTGTCGCGGCCCTCGGTGTGGGCGACCCAGGCCACGCCGTTGACCGCTTTAATTTTGGCGAAGGCGGCCGGGGACGACTCGCCGTAGGCGTCAGGCACGTGGGCCTCGAGGCCGAGCGGCATCATCTCGCCGCTCTCGATGCCGGGCAGCAGGAGCACGCGGTGGCCGTCGGGGCAGACCAGGCGGTTGGCGATCGGGGTGCCGCCCTCGCCGAGGATCGGCTCGTCTTCGCCGCGGACCAGCAGCAGCTCCTCGAGGGTCGCGGAGGTCGCGTGCGCGGGGTGGTCGGTGGTGAAGGCGACGTCGATGCGGGTGACGCACAGGGCCTCGCGCAGGTGGGCGAGGCAGTCCTCGTCGGGCACGCCGCCGGGCTGGGGGTCGCCGTCGCAGGCGTCGTGCGAGTGGTGCGAGTGGAGGTGGATGATCGCGCGGTAGTCGCGGTAGCCGCGGACCTCGCAGCCGGAGATGTCGGGCTGGCCGCGGTCCCAGGCGATCGGCTCGGCGGGCGGGCTGCCCTCGCCGCAGGCCACGGGCTCGCCGGTGGTGGAGCCGCCGGTCGTCGGCTCGGCGGTGGTGCCGGTGGTGGTCTCGCCGGCGGTCGTCGAGGTCGGGGCGTCGCCGGTCGACGTCGATGTGGTGGCGGGTCCGCTCGACGTCGAAGAAGAGGATGCGGCGCCGGTGTCGTCGCCCGGGCTGGCGCCGCAGGCGGTGGATGCGAGGAGCAGCGTCAGGGCGGCGGACAATCGGTGCAGGCGCATCGAGCGCAAGCTACCACGACCGGGGCTGCGGTTCGCTCGCGCGCCCGCGACGAAGGCCGGGGGCTGGCGGCCCGTGGCGGCGTCACGGTCACATCGGCTGGGCGGTGATGCGGCGGGTGACGCCGGGGGCCAGGCCGAACACCTGCTCGGGGTCCGGCTCGAGGTCGCTGACGCGGGCCAGCTCGCCGTCGTGGGCCAGCACGTAGAGGTTGCGGGCGCGGGTGGCGGTGGCGCCGAGGTCGACCTCGTCGACGCGGTAGATCCGCTGGCTGTAGAGGAGGAGCTGGGCGTCGTCGTCGACCGCGAGGGCCCACATCGGCACGCCCTGGTAGCGCTCCATGCCGCCGGGCGAGACGCGCACGACCTCGCCGGTCTCGAGCGCCTGCTGCTCGCCCTCGTCGTCGATGGTCATGCCGAGGCTCTGCGTGCAGGTCCACGCGGCGACGCGGCCCGACGGCGAGATCACCGGGTCCTGCGGGCCGGGGCAGTCGCGCTGGGCCACGCTGACGAGCTCCATGGTCTCGCTGTCGACGCGCAGCATGGGGCCGCGGGCGCGGATCATGACGACGGCGCGGCCGTCGGGGGTGATGCGGATCGTGAAGTCCTCGGGGTCGCCGACCAGGGGGCGGGTGTCGAGCTCGCCGGTGGTCCAGTCGTAGCGGTGCAGGGCGGTGCCGTCGCGCAGCACGTAGTGCTCGGGCGAGATGGCGGCGACGAGGTGGCCGGCGTCGAGCTCGGGGGCGGCGTCGTCGGCGATCACGCAGGCGGGTCGCTCGCCGACGGTCCAGCGCAGCAGGCGACAGCCGCCGCCGCGCACGGCGAAGCTGATGGCCAGGCCGTCGGGGTCGACGACGGCGACGCCGCAGCTGGGATCGCCGCCGGGGCAGCGCATGGCGGTCAGCAGCTCGGGGGCGTGCGCGCCGGGCAGGGTGGTGTCGGCGAGCTCGACCAGCGCGGCCTCGCCGACGTCTCGCGGGTAGCGCAGGGCGGTGACCGTGGCGCCGGTGACCGCGACCGACACGCCGGCGCGGGGGGCGGCGTCGATGCGGAACACGATCGGGGCGTCGGCGGCCGAGGCGACCGCGGGCGTGGCCGCGGCCGGGCAGGCGCGCGGGGGCTTGCCGTCGGAGCGCAGCGGCACGGCGGCGCCGGTCTCGGGGTCGATCGTCAGGGCGACGGCGGGGGCGAGCGGGACCACGGCGATCGCGGGCGGGCAGGTCTCGCCCCAGGCGAGCGCGTCGCCGGCGGCGGTGAAGGCGGCGACGTTGGCGGCGACCCGCTCGGCGGGCAGCTCGAGCGGGACGGCCCGGCGGTGGTCGAGGTCGATGTAGCCGGCGCGGAAGGCGGTCGGGCTGCCGACCTGCTCGATCCAGCCGTCGTCGACGCCGCGCACCAGCACGCCGTCGCCGCGGGGGGCCATCTCGAGGAGGAGGCGCTGCTGGTCGGTGTCGGGGTCGACGGCGAGCGGGCGCAGGGCGCTCTCCGTGAGCTCCCCGGCGGCGTAGACGGCGAGCGTGCGGCTGCCGTCCTCGTCGTGGAGCCCGCCGACCCACGCGGCCCGGGCGGCGACCGTCGGCGTGGTGCAGGCGAGCAGGGGCGCGGCGAGCACGAGGCCGGCGAGGGCGTACGCGCCGGGGGTGGGCACGCGGGGTGGGGTCGACGCGCCCGGGCGGCCGTTCGTCCGGCGTGACTTGGCTCCCGCGCTGGCGCTTCGCAGCGGCACCCCCGGCACCCTACCAGAAAGCCCGCGCACGCGCCCTGGACGGTGGTTGCGCCGCTGGTGCCGAGTCTGGCAGGCTTCGCGCCGATGTCTCAGGACGACCAGAACCCCGATTTTGATGATGTCGCCGACGGCGAGCTGATGATCGACGAGAGCGGCGAAGAGGAGGAGGGGGACGACGCCGAGGGCACGCCCTCGGAGATCCAGCAGGCCGCCCAGACCATCGACTTCGTGACCCTGCCGGTCGCCTGCACCAACGAGGGCAAGGGCGCGCCGCTGGCCATGGGCATCCAGCGCTGGTGGGCCCAGGAGCTGGCCGAGGCCGGCGGGCGGGCGGCGGCGCCGGTGTTCACCGCGCTGCACGAGCAGAACGGGCGCAAGATCCCGGCGCTGATGATCTTCCGCGAGCCGTGGACCGACCAGCGCGCGCTCGAGGGCATCCAGCGGTTCGCCAACGCCAAGCACGGGCTCGTCACCGACATGCACGTGCAGGAGGACAAGCTGCAGGTCGACGCGCGCATGGTCAAGGTCGAGGGCGCGGCGCTCGAGACGGTGCACCAGTGGCACTTCGTCGGCACGCCCGAGGAGCTGCCGGCCAAGCTGTTCGACCTGCAGAAGGACATCGCGGCCCGCCTCGGCCTGCAGTCCGACACCAAGACCTGGCAGGAGGCGTTCGGGACCAGCAACATCCAGGCGCTGGTGTCGTTCCTGGTCGGCCTCGGCAACCTGAGCGCGCTGCAGGGCCGCTGCGTGCCGACGACCAGCGACCAGCTGCTGTCGCCGCTGATGGACGCGCTGGCGCGGGCGCCGGAGATGGACGCGGCCATGCAGGCGCTGCACGCCATGACCGACATCCTGATCGGCGGGCAGCCCGACCAGAGCGCGATCCCGCTGTCGGTGCAGGCGCTGCAGATCGCGGCCCAGCGGCGCAAGCAGGACCAGGGTGCGTGGCACCACCTCGCGCTGGTGCTGCGCCGCGTCGGCGACGTCGGCAGCGCGGTGCAGGCGTTCCAGCAGGCCCTCAACCTGGGCCCGCAGAACGCCGCGGTGGCGGCCACGTTCATCGACACCCTGCGCTCGGCGGGCGACCTCGAGAACGCGTTCAAGGTGGCCCAGTTCGCGGTCGAGAACGGCTGCGAGGGCCCGGTGGTGTTCGCCCAGCTCGGCAGCCTGCTGATCGAGAACGACCAGTTCGACGAGGCCGAGCCGTTCCTGCGCCGCGCGGTCGAGGAGGGCAAGGTCCCGAGCGCCTACGGCGACCTCGCCAACGTGCTGTGGGACAGCAGCGAGGCCGACCCGTCCAAGGTCAAGGAGGACCGCGAGGAGGCGCTGGCGCTGCTGGCCCAGGCCATCGAGCTGCCGAACATCGCCAAGAGCGCGCTCGACATGCTGCTCGACCTCCACGAGGAGGAGAAGGTCGAGCGGGCCACCGCGCTGCTGCTGCAGGCGGCCGACCGCCACAAGCAGAACGCCACGGTGCTGCGCTACGTGGCCAGCATGTACCTCGACGGCGACAACCCGCCGGCGGCGCGCCCGTACCTCGACGCCATGCTGGCGGTGCCGCGGCGCACGCTCGACGACGACGCCTTCGCCCGCCGCGCGGTGCTCACCCTCGAGGTCGAGGACTTCGAGGACCGCTACGACCAGGCCATCGACTCGGTGCGCTCGGACGACCCCAGGCGCCAGGCCAGCGCGGCCAAGTTCCTGCGCGAGATCATCGCCCGCGACCCGCGCTACTGGCAGCCGCACCTCATGCTCGCGCTGGCGGTGCGCCAGACCGAGGGCGACACCTCGGCGCTGGCCCACCTGATGGACGCGGTCCGCCTGCGCCCGAACGACGCCGAGATCCGCAACCTGCTCGCGGTCATCCTGCGCAAGCTCGGCCGCCCGCGCGAGGCCGTCGAGCACCTGCGCGCCGTGGTCGCCATCAACCCCCGCGACGTCGACCCGGTCGTCAACCTCGCGGCGTGCATGCGCGACGCCAACCTGTTCGAGGAGGCCCGCCAGGTCTGCTCGGCCGCGCTGCAGATGATCCCCGATCACCCCGACTTCAAGCGCATCCTCGAGAGCCTGCCGCCGCCGCGCGAGCGCCAGAACTAGCTTCACGGCCCTTCGGGCCATGTCGCGGTGAAGTTGGCTGTTCCTTCGCGCCCGTGCACCTCGAGGTCATGGGCGCTGGTTTTTTGCATGGTCCTCCGCGATTCGATCGTGGGCCCGGTTCGAAGCGAAAGGGCCCGGTCCGGGTGGACCGAGCCCTCGGCTGATTCGCCGCTCGCGCGGCTCAGGTCTTCGCGGCGGGCGGTGGGTGCTTCGGGGGGAAGACCAGGCTGAGGAGGATCGACCCGGCGATCAGGCTGGCGACCACGCCGAGCGAGATCTCGACGGGGATGTGCACGGCGTGGAGGTACTCGCCGAAGCCCATGCCGAGCATCATCTTCACGCCGACGAACGAGAGCACGAGGCCGAGGCCGTACTTCAGCAGCCAGAAGCGGTCGATGACGTTCTCCAGCAGGAAGAACATGCTGCGCAGGCCCATGATGGCGCACATGTTGCTGGTGAAGACGATGAACGGGTCGGTGGTGATGCCGAAGATCGCCGGGATGGAGTCGAGGGCGAACACCACGTCGGCGGTCTCGACCATCAGCAGGGTGACGAACAGGGTGGTGACGTAGCGCCTGCCGTCGCGGACCACGAAGAACCGCGGGCCCTCGAAGTCCTTGGTGACGCGCAGCCACTGCTCGGCCTTGCGCTTGATCCAGTTGTCCTTGGGGGCGTGGCCTTCGTCCTCGCCGCCGCCCTCGCTGGTGAACAGCAGGCGCAGGCCGGTCAGCAGCAGGAAGCCGCCGAACAGGTAGAGGCTCCAGCGGAAGCGCTCGATGATGGCGAGGCCGGCGAAGATGAACACGCCGCGGAGGATCAGCGCGCCGAGGATGCCGGCGAACAGCACGCGGTGGAGGTACTCGGCGGGCACCTTCATGTAGCGGAACAGCACGACGAACACGAAGATGTTGTCGACGCTGAGGGCCTCCTCGATGAGGTAGGCGCTGAGGAACTCGAGCGCCTTCTGCTCGCCGAAGTGCCACCACACGAAGCCGTTGAAGGCCAGGCTGAGCGAGACCCACAGGCAGGTCCAGCGCAGGGCCTCCGTCATGCTCACGCGGTGCGGCTTGCGGTTGAAGACGCCGAGGTCGAGCGCGAGCAGGAAGAAGAACCCGGCGAGGAAGATCCCCCAGGTCACTGGTGAGCCGACTGAAGTCATCAAGGTGTAGGTGCGCTTTCGCCGGGGTTCAGGACGCGGGGGCGGCCGGGGCGGCGGGCGCGGCGGCGGGCGCGGCGGCGGGCGTCTTGTCGGTGATCGTCTCGACGTTGTCGGCCTTGACGGTGATCGTCAGCTTGCGCGGCTTGGCCATGTCGTCGAAGCGGAGCTCGAGCAGCGTGCCCTTGAAGGCGATGGCCTTGTTGGGGGCGATCGGCCGGCCGAGGGCCTCGCTGGTGAAGATGCGGTAGTCGATCGTGATCTCGTAGAGGACGGGGTCGTTCACGTGGGCGAACAACTCGTAGTCGCCGTGCTTCGACTCCTCGACGGTCGGGCTGAGGCCGTTGCCGGCCTCGAACACGGCCTGGCCGGAGAAGCTGCCGGGCGTCTCCTTGAGCGAGTCGACGTGCTTCTTGCGGGCCGACTCGTTCATGGTGTTGAACGCGTCGAGGTTCTTCTTGTTGAACGTGAGGTCCGCGTCCTTGGGGTTGTAGGCGGCGGGCAGCGCCAGCAGGTCCTTCTTCTCCGACTGACAGGCGGTCACGGACAGCAGGGCACTTGTGAAAAAGAGCGCGAACAGGCTCCGGCGCATGGCCGGGAAGCTAGCACGGTCCGGCGGCGGCGGGCGAGGGGTGGCGACGGGCGCGGCGCTACGGATCGGGCTGGTCGGGCAGGACCGCGGCGGGGCCGAGGGCCTCGGCGAGGGCGTCGCGGGCGGCGCGGGCGAGGGGGCGGTGCGCGCCGGTGGCCTCGAAGGTCACGCGGACGATGCAGCGCAGGCCGCCCTCGGGGCCCCTCGACCAGCGCGGATAGGACCCGATGTCGACGGCGGGGAAGTCGGCGACGACGCGGTCGAGGGGGGCGGCGAGGTCGGCCTCGTCCATGTCCGTGTGGAGGCGCTCGAGGGCCCAGCCGCCGGCGTCGGGCAGCTCGCCGGGCAGCGCCTCGAGCGCCTCGATCTTGGCCCGGCACAGCTCGGGGATGCCGGGGAGGATGTAGATCCGACGATCGTCGGCGAGCGACACCTTCATCACCGGCCAGCCGTGGGGGGCCGCGAGTTCGGTGCCGGCGGGGAGGTCGGCCATCTTCAGCGCGGCCGGGGTGATGCGGGCGCCGAAGTGGGCGCGCAGGGTGGCCTCCATCGCCGGGTGGCGCTCGAGCGGGCGGCCGATCGCGCGGGCCACCGCGGCCAGCGTCACGTCGTCGTGGGTCGGGCCGACGCCGCCGGAGGTGAACACCAGCGGCGTGCGCGCCAGGAGGCGCAGGAGGGCGGCGCCGATGGCGTCGTGGTCGTCCTCGACGGTGCACACCTCGAGCAGGCGGATCCCGCGGCGACGGAGCATGAGGGCGAGGTTGTGGCCGTTCTGGTCGCGGATCTTGCCGCTCAGCAGCTCGTTGCCGATGAGCAGCACCGCGGCGGTGGGCGAGGTGGGTGCGGACGAGGCCATGGCGGGAGCGCCAGGCTAGCAGTGCTCGCGGCGACAGGGCACCGCGGGTGCGCCCGGGTCGTGAGCGATCTGGCGGGCGCGCGTGCTTGACGGAGCCGCGGGCGCGGAGTAGTGCAGACCGCGGGTGAGCGTGGGTTCCGGAATGACAGGTCCCCGGCAGACCTCACGGCCCTCCGGGCCAGAGGGTGCTCCGGGCGCCGTCGCCGGTGTGGGGGCGCGGCGCCCCGGGTGCGATCTCTGCGAGGTCGGCGACCTCGACGTCGCCGCCGCGTGTGCGCTGCTGCGGACCGCCCGCGCGCTGATCCCCGCGGCGAGCGGCGAGCAGGCGCAGGGCCGGCGGCTGGCCGACGTGCTGCGCGGGGTGCAGATCCTGAGCCTGTTCGCCGAGCCGAGCACGCGCACGCGCATCAGCTTCGCGGTCGCGGCCCAGCGCCTCGGCGCCGGCATCATCGACTTTCACCACGACGCCTCGAGCTCGGCCAGCAAGGGCGAGACCGAGTTCGACGCGCTGCGCAACCTCGACGCCATGGGATTCGCCGCGGTCGTCACCCGCGACCGCCGCGACGGCCACCCGCGGCGCATGACCGAGTTCCTGCGCGCGCGGGTCGTCAACGCCGGCGACGGCGTGCGCGAGCACCCGACCCAGGCCCTGCTCGACACGCTGACGCTGCTCGAGGCGTTCGCGCTCGAACCTGTCCCCGGAGCCATGCGCGGGCTGCGGGTCGCGATCTGCGGCGACGTGCGCCACGGGCGGGTCGCGCACTCGGACATGCGGCTGATGACGCTGCTCGGGGCCGAGGTCGCGGTCGCGGGGCCCGACGCGCTGATGCCCGACGACCTCGGGGCCTACGCGAGGTCGGGGCTGACGCGGGCGCCGGGCCTCGACGCGGCGCTCGACGGGGCGCACGCGGCGATCATGCTGCGGGTCCAGCGCGAGCGGCTGGCCGGGGTCGCCGTCGCCGACGAGGCCGAGTACCACGCGCAGTGGGGGCTCGACGCGCGCCGGCTCGCCCGGCTCGACGCGCGCGGGGTGGTGCTGCACCCGGGGCCGATGAACCGCGGGGTGGAGATCAGCGACGAGGTCGCCGACGGGCCGCGCTCGCGCGTGCTGCGGCAGGTGACGCTCGGCGTGGCGGTGCGCATGGCCGTGCTCGCGCGGGCGTGCGGGGTGGAACTACCGGAGTGTCTCGAGGAGGGTGCGCGATGAGCCGACGCTTGGAGCTTGCGGAGTTTCCGGTCAAGGCCCCCCAGTGCCTGGGCCCGGGGGTGCTGGCGCTGGCCGACGGGCGGGTGTTCCACGGCCTCGGGTTCGGGGCGCGGACCACCACCGTCGGCGAGGTCGTGTTCAACACGGCGATGACCGGCTACCAGGAGATCGTGACCGACCCCTCGTACGTCGGGCAGATCGTGTGCCTGACCGCGGCGGAGGTCGGCAACGTCGGCGTCAACCCGGACGACGAGGAGTCGCGCGGGCACGGCTGCGCCGGGCTCGTCGTGCGCAGCCTGGCGCCGGCGCCGTCGAACTGGCGCGCGCGGGGCGACCTGGCCGGATACCTCGCGCGCCGCGGGCTGCCGGGGCTCAGCGAGGTCGACACGCGCGCGCTGACCCGCCACCTGCGCGAGGCCGGGGCGATCATGGCGGCGATCAGCACCGACTCGACCGACGTCGAGGCCCTCGTCGCGCTGGCCCGCAAGGCGCCTGGCATGGAGGGTCAGGACCTGACGCGGCAGGTGACGACCGCGAGGCGCTACGCGTGGGACGAGGCCAGCTGGGAGGTCGAGCCGCCGGCGGCCGACGTGCACGTGGTCGCGTGGGACTTCGGGGTCAAGCTCAACCTGCTCCGCCGCCTGCGCGACGAGGGCGCGCGCGTGACGGTGGTGCCGGCGGGCACGACCGCGGCCGAGATCGTGGCGCTGCAGCCCGACGGCGTGCTGCTCAGCAACGGGCCCGGCGATCCGGCGGCGTGCACGGCGATCGTCGCCGAGCTGAAGCAGCTGCTGGCGAGCACGAACGTGCCGATCTACGGGGTCTGCCTCGGGCACCAGCTGCTGGCGCTGGCGCTCGGCGGGCGCACCTACAAGCTGAAGTTCGGCCACCACGGCGGCAACCACCCGGTGCGCCACGAGGACTCGCGCAGCGTGGCGATCACCAGCCAGAACCACGGCTTCGCGGTCGACCTGCGCTCGCTCGGCGGGGCCGCGCTGACCCACGTCAACCTGTTCGACGGGACCTGCGCCGGCCTGCGCCTGCGCGACCGCCCGATCGCCAGCGTGCAGTACCACCCGGAGGCCTCGCCCGGCCCGCACGACGCGGCCGACCTGCTGGCGGGCTTCGTCACCCAGGTCCGCCGCCTGCGGCGCAAGTAGATGAAGAAGCCGCCCGGGCCGGTGGTCGGGCGCCACCCGAGCCTCGTGTCGCTCATGCCGGAGCGCGGGCTGGTGCGGCTCGAACCTGACCCGGAGGACAGGTCGAACGAGGCCGGCGCGGGCTTCTGGGCCGGCCAGCTCGACCGCCTGGCCGAGGCGGTGTTCGGCGGGGTCGCGGGGGCGGCCCGCGCGGCGCCGCTGCTGGCCCGCTGGGATCGGGAGGTCGGACGCGCCTCGGCCGGCGACGCCGACCACGCGGCGTTGCAGGCGGCGCGCGTCGACTGGGCGCTGTGCGACGCGGAGGTCGCGGGCCCGGGCGACACGTGGGCCTGGCGCGCGGCCCACGGGGCCGTGCCCGGGGTGGAGCCCGACGCGGCGGTGCAGGCCCTGGCGCGCTCGCAGGTCGGGCTGTTCGAGCTGTGGCCCGGCGACCCGGCGCTGCTGCGCGGGAGGATCCGCGGGCTGTGCCTGAGGCTGGACGATCCGTCGCTGGCGGCGGTCCGTCACGAGCGCGGCGGGCCGCTGGCGCTGTGGGAGGTGCGGGTGGTGTTCACGATCAAGGAGGGGGCCGCGATGGTCCGGCCGCCGATCGCGTACCCGCTGGAGATCCTCCCGCGCCTGCAGCGGGCGCACGAGCAGCACTGGCGCGCGCCGTCCCGCGGCCTCGACCTGCCGCAGCTCCGAAGGATGCGCCTGCAATGGACGCGGGCCCGCAAGCCCGACGTGCGCGGGGCGTTCGGCTGAGGCGCGGATTGTTGTATGGTCCGTCGACATGGACGGGCATCACGGCGACGATACGGCCGAGTTCACCGCGCGGGCGGTGATCACGGGGGTGCTGCTCGGAGTGGTGTTCGGGGCGGCCAACGCGTACCTCGGGCTGAAGGTCGGGATGACGGTGTCGGCGTCGATCCCGGCGGCGGTGATGACGGTGGCGCTGCTGCGCCGGCGCGGGGTCACGCTGCTCGAGGCCAACCTGTCGCAGACGATCGGCTCGGCCTCGACGTCGCTGGCGACCGGCACGATCTTCACGATCCCGGCGCTGTTCCTGTGGGGCATGGCGCCGCCGTACGTGCAGGTGGTGGCGCTCAGCTTCCTCGGCGGGCTGCTCGGGCTGGCGGCGATGATCCCGCTGCGGCGCCTGCTGATCGTGCAGAGCCACCGCGAGCTGCCGTACCCCGAGGGCACGGCCTGCGCGGAGGTGCTGCGCGCGACCACCGGCGACGCGAGCGGGAGCGCGTGGATCTTCCGCGGCATGGCGGTCGGGGCGATCATCAAACTGCTGGGCTCGCTGATCTTCCTGATGCCGACCGAGCTGCGCGCGCTGGTGCCGGTGCTGCCGCGGGCCGAGCTGGCGATCGAGGTGGCGCCGGCGCTGCTGGCCGTCGGGTTCATCCTCGGCTATCGCCAGGCCGGCGTGGTGGTCGCGGGGGCGCTGGTCTCGGCGCTGGCGCTCATCCCCCTGATCGCGTGGGTCGGGGCCGGGCTGCCGGGGCCGCTGGCGCCGGAGACCACGCAGCGGGTCGCGGACATGGACGCGGCGGCGCTGTGGAAGGGCTACATCCGCTACATCGGCGCCGGCGCGGTGGCCACGGCGGGCGTGTTGACGGTGCTGCGCAACCTGCCGACCATGGCGGGCGCGTTCGTGGCTGTCCTTCGGGGCATGCGCGCAGGCACAGGCGCGGGCACCGGCGAGCGCACCGACCGCGACCTGCCGGGCTCGTTCATCGCCGCGGCGATCGCCGTCGTGGTCGCGGTGGTCGCGGTCGTGCCGGGCGTGCTCGCGGGCGACATGGGGTTCTTCGCGCGGCTGGTGTGCGCGGGCGGGGTGGCGGTGTTCGGGCTGCTGTTCGTGACGGTGGCGGCGCGCATCGTCGGCATCGTCGGGGTGTCGTCGCAGCCGACGTCGGGCATCACGCTGGTGACGCTGCTCGGCACCGCGGGGCTGTTCGCGGCGTTCGGCTGGCACGACGTCGGGGCCAAGGCGGCGGTGCTGACGGTCGGCACGATCGTCGCGGTCGCGGCCTCGAAGGCGGGCGACATCTCGCAGGATTTAAAGACGGGGTTTTTGGTGGGGGCCACGCCGGCGCGCCAGCAGCTCGGGCAGCTGCTGGGGGCGGCCTGCGCGTGCTGGGCGGTGGCCGGCACGGTGCTGCTGCTGTCGAGCTTCGGCTTCGGCAGCAAGGAGCTGCCGGCCCCGCAGGCCACGCTGATGAAGACGATCATTGAAGGCGTGCTGAGCGGGTCGCTGCCGTGGGACCTGGTGCTGACCGGCGCGGGCGTGACGTTCGCTGCCATGCTGTGCGGGGTCTCGGGGCTGGCGTTCGCCATCGGGGTGTACCTGCCGCTGGCCTCGATGGCGGCGATCTTCGCTGGCGGCTGCGTGCGCGCGTGGAGCGAGCGCGGGCAGGGCGAGAAGCGCGAGGGCGAGGCGCGCGCGGGCATCCTCGCGGCCTCCGGGGTGGTCGCGGGCGAGGGCCTCGCGGGCGTGCTGGTGGCCGCGCTGGTGGCCTCGGGGGTGACGGCCAAGGCGAGCGCGCCGCTGCTGCAGGGGCGCGTCGGCGAGGCGGCGGCGCTGCTGGCCCTGGCGGCGGTGTGCGCGTTCCTCGGGCGCGCGGGGCGGGCCTAGGAGGCTGGCCGCGGCGACCCCCGCCCCGGGGCAGGTCGAGAGGCTGTCCTCGGGGACAGGTTACAAAGCTGTCCTTGCGGACAGGTGCGATGCGGCCGCGGGCGGGAGCGACCGACCGGCGCGCCGCCGCGGCGAGCGCGTCACGATCGGGCGCAACTAGAAATTTCAGTCCTCTTCGCTGACGAGGCCGGAGAGCGCGGGGTAGGGGTGCAGCGGGGCGCCGATCAGCCACAGCGGGTCGACCGCGAATGCGCCGACCTTGATCGTCACGTGCAGGTGGGGGGCCTCGCTGCGGCCGGTGTTGCCGACCAGGCCGAGGGTGGTGCCGCGGTCGACGGGCATGCCGGTGTAGGCGAGCACGTCGGTCATGTGGCCGTAGAAGGACGTCACGCCGAGGCCGTGGTCGACGATCACGAGGTTGCCGAGCAGCGGGTCGGTGCCGGCGAACTGCACGGTGCCGGGGCCGATGCTGAGGATGAGGTCGCCGGGGTCGCCGCGCAGGTCGAGGCCGCGGTGCAGCTTGGTGCCGACGCCGGTCATCGGGTTGGTGCGCCAGCCGAAGTACGACGTCAGGTGCACGCTCTCGACCGGCCAGCCGAGGCGCAGGCCCGGGCGCACGAACTCGAGGGCCTCGGCGCGGAAGGCGTCGTCGAGCGGGGGCGGGGCGGGCGGAGCGGCGGGCGCGGGCTCGGCGGGCGGCGGGCCGGCGTCGGCGGGTGGCGCGTCGGACGGCGCGGCCGCGTCGCCGCAGGCGGCGAGCAGGGCGAGGGCGGCGATCCGCGGGTTCACGCGGGCGACCTTACCCGAGGTCGCCCGCGCCGTCGATCGACAGGTGGTCATCACAAATACACGCGAGGCCCGCGGCCGCGAGCCGGCCGCGGTCTCACGCGAGGTGGCGGCGGAAGTGGTCGGCGACGAGGTCGGCGGACGCGGCGATCAGCGCGGGGTCGTCGTAGAAGTCGATCTGCCCCTGCGACGCCAGCCAGTGCAGGTCCTTCGGGCCCGCGAGGTTGTCATAAAAGTTGCGGGCCAGCGGCGGGGCCAGGGCCTTCTCGGAGTGGATGATGCGGGTCGGCACGTCGATCTTCGCGGCGTGGCTCTGGGCGTCGTAGGGCAGGGTGAACTCGCGGGACATCAGCGCGAACGCGTTGACGTAGTTGGGCACGCCGCCGCGGGGGGTGCCGTAGTACTCGTAGGCCTCGGCGAGCGGCATGGCGACCGGGCCCTCCTTGCCGACCGCGGGGATGGTCTCGGCCAGGCCGGTGGCCTCGTAGCGCTCGCGGGCGGCGACGCCGCCGGCGACGGCGGCCTCGTAGCCGTCGCCCATCCACTTGCGCTGCATGGCGGCGTCGTGGAAAAACCCGGCGACGGTGGCGAACGCGCGCACGCGGCGGTCCTCGGCGACCGCCCCGGCGACGTAGCCGGCGCCGGCGCACACGCCGAGCGCGGCGATGCGGTCGGGGTCGACGGCCTCGTGGCGCGCGAGGAAGTCGACGGCGGCGCGGAGGTCGACGATCTTCGCCGGCGGCGACTCGTACTGGCGCGGGCTGCCGCCGCTCTCGCCGAAGTGGCGGTGGTCGAAGGCGAGGGCGACGAACCCTCGCTCGGCGAGCGCGCGGGCGTGGTTGCCGGCGGCCTGCTCCTTGACCGAGGTGAGCGGGCCGTCGACGACGACCGCGGGGTGGCGACCCTCTCCGTCCGGGAGGTGCAGCGTGCCGACGAGCGGCGTGTCGTCGACGTGGAAGGTGACGCGGGTTTCGGCGGGCATCGCCGCCACGGTATCACGCGGCCGCGGCGATCTCCGGGCGCGGGATCACGAGGCCGCGGTGAGCACCGCGAAGTCGACGAGGCGGGCGATCAGGGCCGGGGTCAGGACGACGCCCTCGCGGGCGAGCTCCGCGAGCACGACGTCGGTGGCGCGGCCGTCGAAGCGGGGCAAGAGCGCGACCAATTCGCTCGGCAGGTCGATCGCGTCGCTGTCGCTGTACGTCACCACGCGGGTGCTGGTGGCCCCGCGGCGGCCGATGCGGACGAGGCCCGGGACCAGCGCGGGCGGCGTGGGCTCGGCGAGCGCGGCGTGGGCGGCGCGCAGCTCGGCGATCAGCGGCAGGGCCTCGGGGCCGGCGATGGCGAGCACCTCGGGCCAGGTCAGGTCGTCGACGAGCGCCGCGGTCTCGCGGTAGTAGGCGGCGGCGTGGCCCGACCACGCGCGCCACTCGGGCAGCTCGTCGCCGTCTTGATCGGCGGGCGGCGGCCCGGGCGGCGCGACCCGGTAGAGCACGTGGCAGGCGCACCAGTGCGACAGCTCGCGCTCGATCATCGTCAGCAGCGCCTCGATCGCCCGCCACAGCCGCTGGCCGGTGGCGCCGCGGTCGTGCTTGCAGTACCAGGTCGCGCACACCGCGTTGCGGTGGCGCCACACCCCGCACAGGCCGCCGGCCTCGTGGATGTAGTGGGGGCAGCGCAGGTCGGGGGCGCGGCCGAACTGGTCGGCCTCGACGAGGGCGGCGTAGCGCCTGCGCTCGTCGTCGGTGACGTCGAGGCCGTGGGGGGTCAGGACCCCCTCGGCGAGGCGGCGCTCGAGGCTGGCACGACCTGGCCCTCGGGGCAGGTCTCGCAGCAGCGCGCCGACCAGGAAGTTGACGATCGCCGGCACGTAGGTGCAGCACTTGGCGTCGGCCCGGAAGCGGTAGCCCTCGGGGATCGCCGCCGCGTGCATGCTGCAGCGCGAGCAGGTCGCCGCCTGTTCTTCGGGCAATGTCCCTTCGAGCAGCTCGGAGATCCAGCGGGCGTAGCGCGGCGGCAACATATCGCGCGGCGGCGCCGGCGTTGTCACGGCGCGGACGGGCAGCGTATCATCGGCCCGGGGGCGAAGGGGTCGCCCGGGCGGAGGCGCCGGGCGGGCGCGAGGGCGCGGGAGGGCGGGCGTGGCGGACGCGGACGGCGGGGCGCGGGTCTACGGGGTCGAGGCGGTGCGGCGGGTGCCGGGCGGCATCGCGTCGGCGGGGCTCGAGCTGCTCGAAGGCGGTAAGATGCCGCGCATGACGGAAGCGAGCAGCGCGGCCAGCCCGGCGCCGGAGGGGGCGCACGCGTACCACCACCAAGTGCGGGCCGAGGAGATCGACGAGCTCGGCCACGTCAACAACCTCCACTACGTGGCGTGGATGCAGGCGGCGGCCGCCGACCACTCGGCCGCGGTGGGCTGGCCGTGGTCGCGCTACGAGGCGATCGGCGGGGCCTGGGTGGTGCGCTCGCACGCCATCGAGTACCTGCGCCCGGCGTTCGCGGGCGACGAGATCGTGGTCCGCACGTGGGTCACCGAGATGGGCAAGATCCAGTCGCGCCGGCGCTACGCGATCTGCCGGGCCGACACCGTGCTCGCGCGCGGCGAGACCCGCTGGGTGTTCATCAGCCGCAAGACCCTCGCGCTCGACCGCGTGCCGACCGAGCTGCGCGAGGCCTTCCCGGTGCTGGCCGGCGGCGGCTGACGGGGCGTAGCACCGGCCCGCGGAGTAGTGGTACGAAGGGGCCATGACCGCCGCGGCCGATGCATCCTCTGTCGTCACCGTGCTGGGCGCCGGCAGCTGGGGCACCGCGCTGGCGCTGCACGCCGCTCGCCGCGGGCACGGCGTCCGGCTGTGGACCCGCAGCGCCGAGCACCACGCGGCCATGCTGGCCGACGGCTGCAACCGGCGCTACCTCGCGGAGTTTCCGTTCCCGCCGAACCTCGCGCCCGAGCACGACCTCGAGGCGGCGCTCGCGGGCGCCGAGCTGGTGATCCTGGCCATCCCCAGCCACGCGCTGCGGGCCTCGCTGGCCCCGGTGCGGGCCTACTACGACCAGCGCGGCGCGGCGCCGATGTACCTGGTCGCGGCCAAGGGCGTGGAGGTCGACTCGCTGGCGACCATGGCCGACGTGGTCGAGCAGGCGCTGGCGCCGGAGCACGCCCGGCGCATGGCCGTGCTCGGCGGGCCGAGCTTCGCGGCGGAGGTCGCCCGCGGCCTGCCGACGGCGGTGGTGATCGCCAGCCACGACACCGCGGTCGCCGACCGCATCCAGCGCATGCTGGCCGACGACGGCCTGCGTGCCTACGTGACCGACGACGTCGTCGGCGTCGAGCTCGGCGGGGCCTTTAAAAATGTCATCGCGCTCGGCGCGGGCGTGTGCGACGGGGCGGGGCTGGGGCAGAACGCGCGGGCCGCCCTCATCACCCGCGGGCTCGCCGAGATCGGCCGGCTGTGCGAGCGCCTCGGGGCCCACCCGGCCACGCTCTCGGGACTGGCGGGGCTCGGCGATCTCGTCCTCACGTGCACGGGCGGGCTCTCGCGCAACCGCCGGGTCGGGCTGGCGCTCGGGCAGGGCCAGAGCCTGGCGGAGATCCTGCGCGAGATGGGCATGGTCGCCGAGGGTGTGAACAACACCCTGAGCGCGCACCGCCTCGCGCGGCGCGAGGGCGTCGACATGCCGATCACGGCGATGATGCACGCGATCCTGTACGAGGGCACCAGCGTGCGCCGGGCCGTCGCCGGGCTCATGCAGCGGGATCTGAAGCCCGAGCGCGGCTAGAGACCCCGGGTTCGCCCGGGTGCGCCACTGTCGCCCCGCCGACCGTGAAATCGGGTGCGCGTGCACCTGGCGCGCCGGCCGGGCTCGCGGGTGGTCCCGCAGCGGCCCGTTTCGGGCGTGTGGTGCCCCTTGGCGCGCGATCGGGGATCCGTTAGGCTGTGGCGGCCTTGAGCAACATTGAGCCCACGCCGTTCGGCGACAAATATGTGCTGGTCGAGCACATCGCGACCGGCGGCATGGCGGAGATTTACCGCGCGCAGTACTCGGGCATCGAGGGGTTCGCCAAGGAGCTGGTGGTCAAGCGCCTGCGCGAGGAGTTCGCGGCGCGGCCCTCGGTCGTCCGCATGTTCCTCGACGAGGCCCGCGTCGCGGCGACGCTGACCCACCAGAACGTGGTCCACACCTACGACCTCGGCGAGCTGCAGGGCGAGTACTTCATCGCCATGGAGTTCCTGAAGGGCCAGGAGCTCGTCGCGGTGCTGCGGCGCGCGGTCAAGACCGGCAAGATGATCCCGCTGCAGCTGACGCTCGGCATCATCATGCAGTCGCTCGAGGGCCTGCACTACGTGCACACGCGGGCCGACGACCAGGGCCGGCCGCTCGGGCTGTGCCACCGCGACATCAACCCGACCAACATCCACGTCGGCTACGACGGCACCTGCAAGATCGTCGACTTCGGCATCGCCGCCACGCGCGCGAGCCTGCAGGGCAGCGGCGACGGGCAGTTCGCCGGCAAGCTGGCCTACATGGCCCCGGAGCAGATCCTCGGCCACGAGCTCGACCTGCGGGCCGACGTGTTCGCCCTCGGCATCGTGCTCTACGAGATGTGCCTCGGGCGGCGCCTGTTCCGCGGCAACCCGGACGAGGTCGCGGAGCGCATCGTCGAGGGCGACATCCCGGCGCCGACGTTCGTGAACCCCGAGTTCCCGCCGTCGCTCGAGGCGATCATCATGAAGTCGCTCGAGGTCGACCCGGCCGAGCGCTACCAGAACTGCGACCACATGTTCCGCGACCTCGAGAAGTTCACCGAGGAAGCGGGCATTCGCTGCACGCCGCGGATGATCTCGGCGTACATGGCGGAGATGTTCGGCGAGGGCGCGCCTGCCGAGGTCAACTACGACGACCAGTACGACGACCTCGTCGACGAGGCCCTCGACTTCGATAAGTTCGACCAGCTCGCCGCCGACAAGTCGAACGACGCGCCCGACTGGGCCCGCGCGATCACCCCGCAGCAGGAGCAGGGCGCGCGCAGCAAGAAGTCTGTGACGATCGGCAACCTCGAGGCGTTCGTCGCCGAGGCGCGGGAGATGCAGCGCGTCCAGCAGCAGCAGGCCGCGGCCAAGCCGCAGCCGCCGGCGCAGCCGCAGGGCCAGGCCGGGCGCGCCGCCAAGACCGACTCGACCGGACGGCGCGCGCGCAAGCCGGCCTCGGGGCGGCACCCCGCGGTCGCCGCCGAGGCGCCGCCGCCGTCGGAGCGCCGCCGTCAGCCGCTGGCGCCGGTCCAGCAGACCACGCCGCCCAGCCAGCGGGTCCCGACCGCCGGTCGGCCCGCGGTGCGCGCCGGCGCGTCGATGACGACCGGCACGATCGCCGCGCTCGACCCCGGCGTGACCGCCGGCAGCTTCGGCCACAGCGTGATGGCCGAGCAGAACCGCAAGGGCGGGGCGGCGCTGACCTGGCTGGCGGTCATCTTCCTGCTCGGCGGGCTCGGTTACCTCGCCTACACCATCTTCACCATGAAGTAGGTTTCGACGCATGAACGCCGAGGTCCAAGGCAACAACACCTGGGGGAAGTTCTCCGCGTTCCGCGTGCTCGGCGACCACGAGCCGATGCCGGGCTTTCGCCTCGTCATGCAGTTCGCCCCGCGGGCCGAGGCGGTCGCCCGCCTGCTCGAGCTGCGGGCACGCTCGGCCGACCCGCTCGACTCGGAGCTCGCCCGCCTCACGGTGCGCGCCGGCATCGGCTTGCTGCAGTCGCACAACGTCTCGTTCGCCTACGCCAACGCCGAGGAGACGATCGTGCTCATCCGCCCCGACGCGGTGTCCCGCATGGGCTCGTCGCTCGCGGTCTACGAGCAGCTGCTGTCGATGTACAGCGCCCGCCTGGCCGTGCTGCTCGGCGAGGAGCTGGTCGCCCACGGCCACATCTTCGAGTTCCCCGACCTCGGCATCGCCCGCCGGGCGTTCGTCGCCGCCCAGGAGTGGCTCGAGGAGGCCACCCCGGCCCGCTCGTCGCGCCGCATCGGCAGCCAGCTGCGCGGCCAGGGCCAGCCGTTCCACGTCTCGATGGTCGAGACCCTCGAGGCCCAGATGCAGGTGCTGCGCGGCGCCGGCGTCGACCTCGACAACCTCCCGCACTGGTGGTGGCGCGGCATCGCCGCCCGCTTCCGCAGCGACGGCGGGGTCGAGCTCTACGACGACGTCCCACACGGCCCGGACTTCGCCGCGCTCGTCACCGACGTCTGACCCCACGGTCCTGCGGACCTGAGCGGCTCCACGGCCCCGCGGGCCCGAGCGGCTCCACGGCCCTGCGGACCTGATCGGCTCCACGGTCCATGGCCGGGCTCTACATCCACGTCCCGTTCTGCGCGCGGGCCTGTCCGTACTGCGACTTCGACTTCCGCGTCGGCCGCGATCCGGCCGCCGAAGCGTTCATCCGCGGGTTGGAGCGCGAGCGCGCGCAGCGGATGGAGCTCGCGGACAAGTCCTCCGGGACATGGCCTGAAGACCAGGTGTTCGCGACGGTCTACCTCGGCGGCGGGACCCCGAGCCTGCTCGGCCCGGCCGGCCTCGCCGCGCTGGCGAGCTGGCTGCGCGCCCACTTCCCCGGCGCCGGCCGCGAGGAGACCACCGTCGAGGTCAACCCGGAGCACGCCGACGCGGCCCTCGCCGCGGCGATCCGCGAGCTCGGCGGGACGCGCGTGTCGCTCGGCGTGCAGACCTTCGCGGTCGACGGCCTGGCCTCGCTCGGGCGGGTGCACACCGCGGACGAGGCCCGGCGATCGATCGCGACCATGCGCGCCGCCGGCCTCGCGGTCAGCGTCGACCTGATCGTCGGCTGGCCCGGGCAGACCCCGGAGTCGCTGGCCGAGGACGTGGCCGTGCTGCTCGGCGAGGGCGCCGAGCACGTCTCGATCTACGCGCTCACGGTCGAGTCCGGCACGCCGTGGGAGGCGCTGGTGCGCCGCGGCAAGCGGCGCCTGCCCGACCCCGATCACCAGGCCGACATGCTGCTCGCCGCCGAGGCCGCGCTGACCGCCGGCGGGCTCGCGCACTACGAGGTCGCCTCCTACGCGGCCCCCGGGCGCGAGGCGCGGCACAACCTCGGCTACTGGACCTGGCGCGACTACGTCGGCCTCGGGCCCTCGGCGCACTCGGCGGTGTACGCCGCCGACGGCGCGGTGGTCCGCCGCGGCAACCCCCGCGGGCTCGACGCCTGGCTGGCCGACCCGCGCGGCGAGGTCGAGGACCTGACGCCGCTGGCGGCCGCCGTCGAGGGCCTGTGGACCGGCCTGCGCCACCTCCCGGGCCTCGACCTCGCGGCCTACCTGGCCCGCTTCCCCGCGGTCGATCGGGCGTTCGTCGCCGCCCGCACGCGCCGCCAGGTCGAGCGCGGCAACTTGGAGCTCGGCCCGGACCGCCTGCGCGTCGCGCCCGGGCGCTGGCTGTGGCACGACGCCATCGCGGCCGACCTGCTGGCCCCGCGCCGCGGCGAGTGACCGGACGCTCGACCGGGGCGGGGCAGGGGGCGCGCGCCCGCGAGCCGCCGCCGACGCTGGCGCCGTCGCGTGGTTCGCGCTATGGGACTTCTCGTGCCCGACATGAGCCCACGGCGCAGGCGGATCCTGTTCGCCCTGTGCCGCGCCTACATCGCCACGGGACGTCCCGTCGCCTCGGCCACGCTCTCGCGACACCTCGAGTGCTCGTCGGCGACGATCCGCAGCGAGCTCGCCGCGCTCGAGGAGCACGGCCTGCTGCACCAGGCCCACCACTCCGCCGGGCGCGTGCCCACGGCCGCCGGCATGCGCCTGTACGTGCAGGCGCTCGGCGCCCTCCCGCCGCCGAGCGCCGAGGTCCGCCGCGCCGTCGACGTCGCCCTGCCCGAGCTCGTGCACGGCCCCGAGGGCATGCGCACCGCGACCCAGGTGCTGAGCGAGCTGGTCGGCTGCGTCGCCGTCACGTTCGTCGCGCCGGGCCGCCGCGGGGTCATGCGCCACCTCGACCTCGTGCCCGTGCAGGGGGCGCGCGCGCTCGTCGTCGTCGGCCTCGGCGAGGGCGAGCCGCTGGTCCACCCGGTCACGCTCGACCCGCGGGTCGCCGGCGACCCCGCGGGGTTGGTGCGCCTGCAAGAACGCCTGCGCTCGCTGTGCACCGGCAAGACCCTGGCCGAGGCCCGCGCCGACCTCACGCGCCTGTGGTCCGAGCACGAGGCGCGGGTCGACCGCCTGCTCGCCGAGAGCCTGCGCCTCGGGCTGTGGCTGTGCTCGGCGATCGCCCAGGGCCCGTTGTGGATGCAGATCGCCGGCCAGCGCCTGCTCGCCGAGTCGGCCCTGCCCGCCACGCTCGCGCAGATGCTCGCGCTGTTCGACGACTACCACGCGCTCGCCGAGCTGCTGTGCCAGCTGCTGCCCGAGCCGGTCGGGGCCCCGCGCGCCGAGGTGCTGGTCGGCACCCACCACTACGCCCCGCCCGCCGGCCCCTACGCCCCGCCCGCCGGCCACTACGCCCCGCCCGCCGGCCCCTACGCCCCGCCCGCCGGCCACTACGCCCCGCCCGCCGGCCACTACGCCCCGCCCGCCGGCCACTACGCCCCGCCCGCCGGCCACTACGCCCCGCCCGCCGGCCACTACGCCCCGCCCGCCGGCCCCTACGCCCCGCCCGGCCACCTCGCCCCGTCGAGCGGCCACCTCGCCCCGTCGAGCGGCCACCTCGCCGCGCCCGCGGGCGGGTCCGAGGGGCCGCTCACCCCCGGGACCGAGGTCGACGCCGGTCGCCCCGGCGTCCCCGCGGGATTGAGCCTGGTCGGCTGCCGCAGCGAGCTGCACGCCTCGTCGGGCATGATCACCGCCGTCGCCATGCTGGGCCCCGACCGCATGGATTACGAGGCGGTGATCCCTCTGGTAGAGTACGCCGCCCGGGCGCTGGCGGCGCGCGCCAGCGAGTGAACCCTCACAGCCGACCACGACCACGGGCACCCGGAGCCCGTCTTGCGCGTCGCGGCCGGCATCGTCATGAACGGTACCCGCATGAGCCAAGAACCGAACGACACCCCCGCTGAAGAGGTGACCCTGGGCGACGACACGAGCGAGCGCCTCGCCCTCGCCCAGGAGGAGGCCGCCCTCCTGAAGGACAAGTGGCTGCGCGCCGTCGCCGAGCTCGAGAACTACAAGAAGCGGACCCGCCGCGAGATCGACGACGCCGTGTTCCGCGCCCGCCAGGACCTGCTGGGCTCGTTCTTCCCGACCGCCGACAACCTCGAGCGGGCCCTCGAGCTCGCCCGCGGCAACGACAACCTTTTTAAAGGCATCGAGATGGTCAACCGCGAGTTCCGCGGCGCCCTCGCCAAGGCCGGCATCGAGGCCGTGCCCGGCGTCGGCCACCCGTTCGACCCCGCGATCCACGAGGCGCTGCAGCAGGTCGACTCGCCCGACCACGCGCCCGGCGTCGTCGTCCGCGAGTTCGAGAAGGGCTACCGCCAGGGCGACCGCCTGCTGCGTCCGGCCCGCGTCGTCATCGCCGGCCCCGGCTCGACCGGCGGCGGCGACTCCAAGGACACCGGCGCCGCGTGACCCCTGCCGGTCCCCAGGGCCCCGCGAGCCCGGCCCCTGCCGCCGCGCGCGGGCAGGCCAGCCCGATCCTCGGCATCGACCTGGGGACCACCAACTCCTGCGCCGCCGTGATGGACGGCGGCGAGGTGCGCGTGCTCGTCAACTCCGAGGGCAGCCGCACCACGCCGAGCGTGGTCGCCTTCGCCGGCGACGACATCCTCGTCGGCCAGACCGCGCGCCACCTCGCGACCAAGGACCCGACCGCGGCGATCTTCGCGGCCAAGCGCCTGATCGGCCGTCGCTTCGCCGACCTCGAGGACCTGCGCCGCAGCCTGCCGTACACCGTCGCGCCGGCCGACAACGGCGACGCCTGGGTCGAGGTCCGCGGCAAGAAGCACTCGCCGAGCCAGATCAGCGCCCACGTGCTCGCCGCCCTGCGCGACGCCGCCGAGGACGCGCTCGGCCAGCCGATCACCCGCGCGATCATCACGGTGCCCGCGTACTTCGATGACGCCCAGCGCCAGGCCACCCGCGACGCCGGCGTGATCGCCGGCCTGCGCGTCGAGCGGATCCTCAGCGAGCCGACCGCCGCCGCGCTCGCCTACGGCCTGCACGACCGCAAGGACCGCGCGCCGAAGACCGTCGCCGTCTACGACCTCGGCGGCGGCACCTTCGACGTCTCGCTGCTCGAGCTGCGCCGCGGCGTGTTCGAGGTGCTCGCCACCGCCGGCGACTCGCTGCTCGGCGGCGAGGACTTCGACCACGCGATCGCCGAGCAGCTCGCCGCCGACTTCAAGCGCCTGCACGGCGTCGACCTCCGCGACGACCGCGTCGCCCTCGCGCGCCTGCGCGACGCCGGCCAGAAGGCCAAGCACGAGCTGTCGTACGCGCTGTCGACCGAGGTCAACCTGCCGTTCATCACCGCCGAGGGCGGCCGCCCGCTCCACCTGCAGGCGTCGATGACCCGCCGCGAGCTCGAGCGCCTGTGCCGCCCGCTGATCGCCCGCACGCTCGGGCCGTGCCGCCGCGTGCTCGCCGACGCCAAGCTGCGCCCGCAGGACATCGAGGAGGTCCTGCTCGTCGGCGGCCAGACGCGCATGCCCGCGGTGATCGAGGCCGTGCACGAGTTCTTCGGCCGGGCCCCGAGCGCCGCGCCCAACCCCGACGAGGTCGTCGCCGTCGGCGCCGCCATCCAGGGCGCCGTGCTCGCCGGCCAGGTCGACGACCTGCTGCTGCTCGACGTCGTCCCGCTCGGCATCGGCGTCGAGACCCAGGGCGGCGTGTTCTCGGTGCTCATCCCGCGCAACACCCCGATCCCGGTGAAGCGCACCGAGATCTTCAGCACCACCGTCGACAACCAGCCGATCGTGCACGTGCACGTGCTCCAGGGCCTGCGCGAGATGGCCGAGGACAACCGCAGCCTGGCCCGCCTGCAGCTCACCGAGATCCCGCCGGCCCCGCGCGGCGCCCCGCAGATCCAGGTGAAGTTCGAGCTCGACGCCGACGCAATTCTAAAGGTGTCGGCGCGCGAGCTCGTCAGCGGCGTCGAGACGGTCATGCGCGTGCAGCCGACCTCGGGCCTGACCCGCGCCGAGGTCGAGGCCCTCGCCCGCGAGGCCGCCGCCGCCAAGCAGGACGACCTGGCCCGCCGCGCCGCCGCCCTGCTGCGCAACCGCGCCGAGACGCTGGCCTACGCCTGCGAGCGGGCCGTCGCCTCCTACGGCGCCGACCTGCCCGAACCCGTGCGCGTCGCCGTCGAGGCCGACCTCGGCAAGCTGCGCGCCTGCCTCAGCGAGCAGGCCCCCGCCGCCGAGCTGCAGACCGCCTTCACGACGCTCGAGAAGTCCTCGCGCCAGATCTACGCCGCCATGCTCGGCGAACCCGAGTGAGACCCTAGACGATGGCCTTCCAGGATCACTACGCCGTGCTCGGCGTCCCGCCCGACGCCCCCCAGGACGAGATCAAGCGCGCCTATCGCCGCCTCGCGCTGGCCACCCACCCCGATCGCCACCCCGGCGACCCCGACGCCGAGTCGCGCTTCCGGGCCATCTCCACCGCCTACTCCGTGCTCAGCGACCCGGCCCAGCGCGCCCGCTACGACACCCAGCGGCTGCTGCCCGAGGCGCTCGTGCAGGGCCAGCCCGTGACCCTGCAGACCGCCCGCGACCTGCTGTCCGCCGTCGTCGGCGACCTGTTCGGCCGCCAGAAGCGCGAGCGCCGGCGCGGCCGCGACGTCCGCTACACCCTCAGCCTCGACCTCGCCGAGGCCGCCCTCGGCGGCACCCACGACATCAGCTTCGAGGCCCTCGGCACCTGCGGCCCGTGCACCGGCACCGGCACCCGCCCCGGCGGCCGCGCGCCCGTCACCTGTCCCTTGTGCCAGGGTCGCGGCGAGGTCAAGAGCGGCGGCCTGCTGCGCCGCTACAGCCCGTGCGGGCGCTGCAGCGGCGTCGGCATGATCCAGCAGGACCCGTGCCCGATCTGCAGCGGCCGCGGCTCGCGCCGCGAGAAGCGCAGCTTCTCGGTCAAGATCCCGCCCGGCACCGACTCGGGGGCCGAGCGCGTGGTCGAGGACCAGGGCGAGCCCGGCCAGTACGGCGGAGCCCCCGGCCACCTCCGCGTGACCGTCAACGTGCGCCCGCACCCGTGGCTGCGCCGCGACGGCCACGACATCCTCGGCGAGGTCTACGTCAGCGTGGTCGAGGCGGCCCGCGGCGGCCGCGTGCCGGTCCCGACGCTGACCGGCACGGCCAGCGTCGAGATCCCCCCCGGCGTGGCCAGCGGGTCCAAGCTGCGCCTGCGCGGCAAGGGCGTGCCGGGCGCGGAGGGCGGCCGCCCCGGCGATCAGATCGTCAGCGTGGTCGTCGAGACCCCCCGCTTCGCCGCCGGCACCGCCGTCGCCGAGGCCCTCGAGTCGCTCGAGCGGGCCCTCCAGGCCGACCCCGGCGCCACCCCCAAACGCACCGCCCAGCGGGGCTGAATTCGGCGGCCTCTCCGGGTCCGCGGCTGCTACATTCGCGTGCGCATGGCCGCCGACGTGCACAAGCAACTGCAGGAGCTCGAGCAGCTCGCCCAGGAGCTCGGCGTGCGCGTGTCCTACGACGTGATGACCGGCCCCGGCCACGTCGGCAGCACCACCGGCGGCCTGTGCAAGGTCCGCGGCGAGTGGCGGGTCATCATGGATCGCCGCCTGAAGCCGGTGGAGCGGGTCCACGTGCTGTCCGAGGCCCTGCGCTCGCGCTTCGACACCGAGGCCCACTTCGTCTCGCCGAAGGTCCGCAGCCTGCTGTCCTGATGCTGGGCGCCGCGGACCGGGCCTGGCCGCAGGGTCCTGTCCTTCGCGCCAGGGCGGTCAGCGCCGCAAGAGATCGCCCAGCCCGGGATCTCCCGCCAGCAGGGCCACGACGTCGGCCTCGATCGCGGCCCATACCGCCGGGTCGGCGCCCGCCGGGCGCATGCCCGCGACCGTCGCGGCGATGAGCTCGGCCTGCGCGCCCGCCGGATCGATCGCCCCGCCGGCCAGCGCCGCGGCGATCGCGGCCGTCTCGCCCGCGGTCGTCACCGACGTCACCTCGGACGGCCCCGTCGTCGCCGTCGCCCGGGCGATCCCCTCGGGGCCCCCCGGGACGACCACGGGACCCACGCCCCGCGTCGCCATCGCCTCGTCGTCGCGTTCCGCCATGCGCTGCCTCCTCCCTATACATCGGCCGCCGCCCCGCGGTCGTTGCAATCGTCGCCCGGCCGCGCCGACATCGCGACCGCGGCGTGGACAACAAACCCCGACCGACGGCCGGCGGCGAAAGACCCGCTCCGCGCCCGCCCCGCGAGCGTCAAGCCCAATCCACGGCCGCGGGTCCGTCGCCGACCTGCGGCCGCTCACGCGGCCGGCGCGCGTCGGCGTCCGCGACATTCGCGGCCGCCGTCGGACCGGCCGGCCCCGTCCGTCCGAACCGCGGAGCGCCGCGAGCGGCGAAGATGAGGAGATTGACTTTTGCCGGGCTTCGGGCTCCCATGGGGCAGCCCTGCGCCCTGCGTGGGCACGGGTCGGAGTTCCTGTTGAATCAGATCACCCAATTCGGCCCTTACAAGCTCATCGAGCGCATCAGCGTGGGTGGGATGGCCGAGGTCTACAAGGCCATCGAACACGGCGTCGAGGGCTTCGAGCGGACCGTCGCGGTCAAGCGGATCCTGCCCCACATCGCGGAGGACGACGAGTTCATCACGATGTTCAAGGACGAGGCCAAGATCGCGGGCCAGCTCAACCACGGGAACATCGCTCAGATCTACAACCTCGGCCAGCAGGGCGACTCTTTCTACATCGCCCTCGAGTACGTCGCCGGCAAGGACCTGCGCAACATCTTCACGCGCTGCCAGCAGCAGGGCAAGCCCATGCCGATCGCCCAGGCTTGCTTCATCGTCATGAAGGTCTGCGAGGGCCTCGACTACGCGCACAACAAGCGCGACAAGCACGGCCGCCAGCTCAACATCGTCCACCGCGACGTCTCCCCGCCGAACGTGCTCGTCTCGTACGAGGGCGAGGTCAAGCTCATCGACTTCGGCGTGGCCAAGGCCGCCGGCCGCGTGTCCCGCACCCAGGCCGGCATTCTCAAGGGCAAGTTCGGCTACATGTCGCCCGAGCAGGTCCGCGGCATGCCGCTCGACCGCCGCAGCGACGTGTTCTCGCTGGCGGTGCTGCTGTACGAGGTGCTCGTCGGCAACCGCCTGTTCCAGGGCGACACCGACTTCGCCACCCTCGAGATGGTGCGCACCGTCGACGTGCCGACGCCCTCGAGCAAAAACCCCGAGATCCCCAAGGACCTCGAGGCGATCATCATGAAGGGCCTGTCCGGCGAGCCGGAGACCCGCTACCAGACCGCGATGGAGCTGCACGACGAGCTCCAGGCCTTCATGTTCCAGCACGGCATGTTCTACAGCCGCAAGGACCTGGCGGCCTGGATGCGCAAGCAGTACGCGCGGGAGATCGAGCTCGAGAAGGACAAGAGCTCCGGCAAGCCCGCGCCGCCGCGTCCGGCCCCGCCGGGCGCCGCCGCCGGCCGCAAGCCGACCATCCCGCCGGCCCCCGCCAAGACCGCCGCCCCCGCCGCCAAGACCCCGCCGCCCGCCAAGCCCGTCGCCAAGACGCTGCCGCCGGCCGCCTCCGCTGCCCCGGCCGCCGGCGACGCGCTCGAGCCGACCGAGGAGCAGCTCGCCGCGGCCCGCAAGCGCAGCAAGACGATGTTGATGTCGCCGTCCAACCGGCCGTCGACGTTGAAGCCCGGCTCCCCGCCGACCGGCTCGATGCCCGCGCTCGGCAGCAAGGGCGCCGACCCGCTGAAGGCGACGATCGTGCCCGGCGGCGCCCCGCCGATGCCGGTCAAGCCGTCCGCGCCGACCGCCCCGCCGAAGGCCGCGCCCGCCAGCAAGGCGCCCGCCGGCGGCGGCAACGACCTCGACTGGGACGACGAAGAACTCGAGACCAAGCTGTTCGACGAGCAGCCCGGCGCGCCCGGCACCCCCGGCGGCCCCAAGAAGAGCAAGGAGCGCCCCGAGGAGCTCGGCCCGCT
The DNA here is from genome assembly GCA_016793465.1 of Myxococcales bacterium. The sequence continues at coordinate 3,507 of JAEUJW010000036.1, read as the reverse complement.
GCCCCCGCCGCAGGCCCCGCAGGCCGGCCAGATCGAGGAGGAGGACGAGGGCCCCGCCACCGTCCAGCTCCCGCCGAACGCCGCCGCCGTGATCATCCAGCCGGTCGCGCCGAACTTCCCGGGCGCGCCGGTCGCCCCCAACTTCCCGGCCGCGCCGGTCATGCCGGTCGCCCCGATCCAGCCGGGACAGCCGATCCAGCCTCGCATGGGCCAGCGCACCATGCCCACGCCGGACATGGCCGAGGTCGCCGAGGAGACCGAGCCCGGCCAGCGCAGGCCCAACATCCTCATGATCGGCGGCATCGCGGCCGCGGCCCTGCTGCTGATCGTCGTGGTCGTGATGTTCGCCAGCGGCGGCGACGACAAGCCCGCGGGCGACACCGTGGCCGCCGCCGACACGCAGCCCGCCGCCTCCGTCGGCGCGCTGCAGCTCGAGCTCACCCCGGCCGAGGCCAAGGCCACCGTCGACGGCGCCGAGGTCCCCGGCACCGGCTCCCCGCGCACCGTCAGCAACCTGTCGGTCGGCAGCCACAAGGTCGCGGTCAGCTTCGGCGACGCCTACCTGCCGTACGAGCAGGACGTCGCCGTGTCCGCCGGCAGCCCGGTCACCGTGCCGGTCAAGCTGCAGGTCCGCGACGTGACCGTGACCGTCACCACCGAGCCGGCCGAGGCCGCGATCAAGCTGGTCGAAGGGGCAGGTCAGCCCGCGGTCGTGGCCAAGGGCGGCGAGGCCTTCAAGATCCAGCGCAAGCCCGGCGTCAGCTACAAGATCATCGGCGAGCTCGCCGGCTACGACCCGAGCGAGACCCCGCTGACCTTCTCCGGCGGCGGCACCGACTCGTTCAAGCTCGTGCTCGTCAAGAGCAAGGCCGGCACCCCGACCACGCCGCCGAACACGCCGCCGAACACGCCGCCGCCGACGCCGCCCGACACGCCCGAGGTCAAGGAGCCCAAGACCCCGAAGACCCCGAAGCCGCCGAAGCCGGCCGCCGCCAAGACCGCCGAGCTGAAGATCGGCTCCGGCCCGGGCCTGCCGCCGGCCACCGTGTGGGTCGACAACGTCAAGCAGGCCAAGCCCACGCCCGTCACCGTCATGGTCGCCCCCGGCAACCACACCGTGAAGTGGAAGTACCCCGACGGCAAGTCGACGACCAAGAAGGTCTCCGTCGCCGACAAGTCGAGCCAGGTCATCAAGGGCACGCTCTGAGCCTCCGCCCCCGCGCGGCGCCCGGACCCGCGACGTCCGGGCGCTCCGCTTTCTTCGCCCGCGCGTCGACCGACGGCGCACGCGATATCCTGGCGGCATGTCCGAGTACCCGGATTTCACGCGCACCAGCCACACCCACGAGCACGTCACGCGCCCGCTCTACGTGAAGGGCAGGGGCCCCGCCGTGGTCGTCATGCACGAGATACCCGGCCTCTACCCGGCGGTCGTCGACTTCGCGCGGCGGGTCGTCGACGCCGGCTTCACCGTGTACATGCCCTCGCTGATCGGCACGCCCGGCCGCGAGCTCAGCCCGCAGTACGTGCTCGGCAGCATGGCCCGCGCCTGCGTCGCCCGCGAGTTCGCGACCTGGGCCGCCGGCAAGCGCAGCCCGATCGTCGACTGGCTCCGCGACCTCGCCCGCCGCGCCCACGAGGAGCGCGGCGGCCCCGGCGTCGGCGCCGTCGGCATGTGCCTCACCGGCGGCTTCGCGCTCGCCATGATGGTCGACGACCGAATGCTCGCCCCGGTGCTCAGCCAGCCGTCGCTGCCGTTCGGCGTCACGCCGACCCAGCGCCGCGACCTCGGCGTCGACGCCGGCACTCTGGTCCGCATCAAGCAGCGCGCCGCCGCCGGCGCCTGCGTGCTCGGCCTGCGCTTCACCGGCGACCCGCTGGTCCCGCGCGAGCGCTTCGAACGCCTGCGCGACGAGCTCGGCGACGCCTTCCTCGCCGTCGAGATCGACTCGTCCCCCGGCAACCCGCACAAGATCCCTCGCATGGCCCACTCGGTCCTGACTCGCCACCTCGTCGACGAACCCGGACACCCGACGTACGCCGCCCGCGAGCGCGTGCTGGCGTTCCTCCGCGAACGCCTGCTCGCGTAGCGAGAGCGGCGAAACCGTGCGGATGCACACGCCAATTCGTCCGACTTGCCGCCCGGCGCGAGACGGGATACTCCGCCCGCCATGGCCGATGTCCCCGCCGGAGTCACCGTCATCGAGGGCAACCTCGACGCCCGCGGCCTCAAGTTCGCGATCGTCGTCAGCCGCTTTAATAATTTCATCACCGACCGCCTGCTCGACGGGGCGATCGACGCGCTCGTGCGCAGCGGCGCAGCGGCCGCCGACATCACCGTCGTGCGCGTCCCGGGCGCCTTCGAGATCCCCAGCGCCGTCAGCCAGGTGCTCGGCGCCCGCAGCTGCGACGCCGTCATCACCCTCGGCTGTCTGATTAAAGGCGACACGATCCACTTCGACCTGATCGCCGGCGAGGTCACCCGCGCGATCGGCCAGCTCGGCCTCGCCTTCGAGGTGCCCGTCAGCTTCGGCGTGCTCACCACCGACACGCTCGAGCAGGCGATCCACCGCGCGGGCGCCAAGGCCGGCAACAAGGGCGCCGAGGCGGCCATGGCCGCCGTCGAGCAGGTCCGGGTGTTCCGCGCCCTCGCCGGCCCCGAACGCGAGGACGTCGATGCCGGATGAACGCCCCGCCGAGGCCGCGCGGCGCTCGCGGCAGAGCCGCGCCCACGGCCGCGAGCTCGCGCTGCTCGCCCTCTGCCACCTCGAGTCGTACCGCCCCGACGAGCGGCCGAAGGCGCTGGAGATCTTCTGGACGCACGCCCCCGCCGAGGCCGGCGACGCCGGGACCGACCTGCGCGCCTGGCTCGCCGACGCCGACGCCGTCGGCTTCGCCCGCGACCTGCTCGCGCCGATCCTCGCCCGCGGCCCCGAGCTCGACGCCATCCTCGAGGCGACCTCGCGCTCGTGGCGGGTCGCCCGCATGGACCGCGTCGACCGCAACGTGCTCCGCCTCGTCGCCGCCGAGCTGTCCCCGCGCCCCCGGCCGTCCGCCGGCGAGCCCGCGCCCGCCGCCGCCGACCTGTCCGAAACGCCACGTGGCGTCGTGCTCGCGGAGGCCGTGCGCCTGGCCTCGCGCTACGGCAGCGAGCGCAGCGCCGCGTTCGTCAACGGCGTCGCCGAGGCCCTCGCCCGCAAGCTGCGGCCCGGCTGATCGCGGCGCGACCCGCCCCGCGTGACCGCCCCCCGCCCCGGGCGGCCCTCGCCTGGCCGCCCGGACAGGGGGCGAACCCGCCCCGGGGAACGCCGTCCCGGGCCCTTCTGCGGCCCTGCGCGCGGGATCCGGCCCTGGCGTATACTGGCCGGCGATGGTGCGTCCTGACGAAGCGGACCGACGAGACCCCGAAGGGGTCGAGGCGACCGCTTCACGCTGCACCGTTCCAGCGGGTGAAAGTCCCGTCCGGGTAGGCGCCGGAGCGCCCGGTAGCAGGTCCCAGGTGCGAGG
>JAEUJW010000081.1 GCA_016793465.1 Myxococcales bacterium | reverse complement strand
CGTCGCTGGTGCTGGGCCGGCTGAAGGAGGGCGAGATGCCGAGCTCACGCAGCCTGGAGAGGAGGGCGGCGCTCTTCATCGGCGCGCCATTATCCGAATGCAGCCAGAGGAGATTACCAGACCGAGGATTTACAATGCAAGCACTTTCGACGAGGGCCGCTGCGAGCAATCCGCATTCACGATCGTGGACCGCCCAGGCGACGACGCGACGGCTCCACACGTCGACGATGAGGTACAGGTAGAAGTACACGCCGCGGACGCGGCTCTTCAGGTAGGTGATGTCCCAGGAGTAGACCTGGTTCGGGCCAGTCGCCGTGAGGGCGCGTGGCCGCGGCGCCGGCGGCCGCGCGCGGGTGCGGTGGCGCAGCAGGCCGTGCCGCTTCAGCAAGCGATTGAGGCTCGACTCGGAGGCGATGTAGATGCCGCAGTCGGCCAGGCGGGGGATGATCTGCTTGGGCGACTGGTCGCAGTACTCCTTCGATTTGGCGAGGTCCAGGAGGCGCTTCTCCTCGGCCTCGGACAGCTTGTTGTGCGGGGTGCTGGACGGGCCACGCCGGCGATCGTCGCCGCCGCCCTGCTCGCGCCAGCGCTGCACGGTTCGCTCCGTCAGCCCCAGCAGCTCGCACGCCCGCGAGAGCCGCGCTCCCGCGGCCGTGGCCTCGTCCAGCAGGCGCAGGATCACGGCCCGCTGCGCGGCTCCGTGTCGTCGTCCCCGCCCCCCAGAAGGGCCCGGGCTTTTTTTTGGAGCACCAGCAGCGCCGCCGTCTCAGCCAGCGCCTTGTCCTTGCGCGCAACCTCGCGCTCGAGCTCGCGGATCCGCTTGGCCTCGGCGGTGGCCTGCGCCTTGTCGCCGCGTCCGCCGAGCTCGGCCCGCGCACCGCGCATCACCTGCTCGCGCCACTCGTCGAGCGTCGCCCGGTGCAGCCCACGCTGGCGCACCAAGCCCCCCAGCTGCTCCTCCGTGAGGCCCTGCGCCTCCAGGACCACCGCGAGCTTCTCCTCGCTCGTCCAGTCCTGCGGCCGCCTGGGGCGATGGGTGGGGGCATCAGGTTTTTGCGTCGTCATCGACTGGCTGGTACCCGCTTTTCGCCTCCACCGGAACAAAAGCGACGGACCCACCCCCAGCTCCTCCGCGAGCTCCTGGATCGACTGGCCCGGCGCGCTCATCCTGCGCACCGCGTTCGCCTTGAACGCCTCCGTGTACTGCTTTCGCATCGGCGCCTTCATCGCCGCACCTCCCCCACCGGGATCTTGATGCACAGCCCTCCAGGGCTGCGCATGAAGTCCATCATGTACTCGACGCCCTGCGGGATGATCAGCTCGACCATCGCCTGGCTCGCCGGCTCCGCCGGCTTCTCCGACGGCGCCGTCCCCTCCTCGAGGTCCACGTCGTACTCGTCTGTTCTCTGCTGCCCGCCCATCCGGGCGATCTCGGTGTTCATCTCACTGGTTGCTTTGCTCGCCCCTCGGGTGGTTTATCGGTGAAGGCGACAACTTTCCTGAGACTGGGGGTCCACTGCCAGGCCGGCGGCCAGTACAGCCTCGACCAGCTGTGTGCCTGACCCGGCCGGCTTCGTCCACGGGCTCGTGGCCCGCCCGCGGGACCGGCTATCATGCCCGCCCATGCCTCGCTTCGCGTTGCTGCTCGCGCTCGCCCTCGCCGCCTGCCAGGGCGACAGCGTCGTCGACCCCGGCGCCACCACCTCGACGTCCGGCGACCCCGACACCTCCGCGGGCCCGACCACCTTCCCGCCGACCTCCACCTTCCCGCCGACCACCACCTTCCCGCCGACCACCGACCCGACCGGCGACAGCGACGGCCCCGACGTCTGCGCCGGCAACCCCGCGGTCGGCGAGGCCGAGTTCGCCAGCGCCATGGCCACGCGCGTGTGCGAGGTCCGCGGCGTGTGCGGCTGCGCCGCGCCGACCTGCACCGTCGACGTCGCCGCCGCCCTCGGCGACATGGTCACCTGGTCGAAGGGACAGGGCCTCACGTTCGACCCGACCTGCGCCGCCGACCGCCTGGCGCGCCCGCTCGGCATCGGCTGCGCCCACCGCCGCGCGCTCGCCGAGGCCGCCTGCGACGGCTGCCGCGTGTTCACCGGCGGCCTGGCCGCGGGCAGCGCCTGCGACAACCTCACCTACGACCTCTACGCCGACGCGTGCGCCGCCCCGCTCGGCTGCAGCCCGTTCGACGACGCCTGCACCGTCGTCGACCTGCCGCTCGTCGGCCTCGGCGACGTCTGCCGCAGCGGCGACGAGCTGACCGCGACCTGCCCGTCCGGGGCCCTGTGCGACCCCGACGGCGGCCTGTGCGTCGCCGCCCCCGCCCCCGGCGAGCCCTGCTTCAAGGGCGTCCTCTGCGGCGACACCACGTGGTGCGACCCCGGCGCGATCTGCCGGCCCAGGAAGCCGCCCGGCGAGCCCTGCACCACCGGCATCGAGTGCACCCTGCTCGAGTGCACCGCCAGCGTCTGCAGCGAGACCCCCTGGATCTGCACCGACGCCTGGTCCGCGACCTGAGCCTGCCGGCAGCCTCCGCACGGCCGCGCCGCCGACCCGGTGGAAACCGCCGACCCGGCCCAGCGCGCCCGCGAGGGCCCGCGACATCGTTGAGGATCCGGCCGCCGCCGCGGTGGTCCCGTCCGTGCTTTGTCGCCGGTATGCGAACCCCGTCGTCCTGTCTCCACCCCTCGCTCTCCGGCGCGCTCGTGCTCGCCCTGCTCGCGGCCTGCGACCCGGGCCAGCCCGCGGACCCCGGCGGCGACCCGCCCGCGGCCGACGCCGGCGACGAGGCCGCGGACGACGGCGACGACACCGACCCGACCGACGGCGCCGGCTCCTCGAGCGAGCCGGGCGACCCGTCCGGCTCCACCGGCGACGCGCCGGCCGACGACACCGCGAGCGACGAGACCTCGAGCGGCGGCGACGAGCCCGGCGACGACGACGCGAGCAGCGGCGCGCCCGCGAGCGACGACGGCGGCGACGACGACGCGCTGCTCGACCTGCCCGACCCGCCCTACGACTACACGATCGACCTGCCCGCCCACTACGAGACCCCGTTCGTGCAGGGCCTCGACAACACGCCCGCCGACAACCAGCTGTCCGACGCCGGCGCCACCCTCGGGCGCGTGCTGTTCTACGACCCCGCGCTCTCGCACAACGAGACCCTCAGCTGCGCCTCGTGCCACCAGCAGGCCTTCGGCTTCGGCGACCCCGCCGACTTCAGCGTCGGCTTCGCCGGCGAGCTGACCACGCGCAACTCGATGAGCCTGGCCGACGCCCGCTGGTACGCCAGCGGCCGGTTCTTCTGGGACGAGCGGGCCGCGACCCTCGAGGAGCAGGTGCTCGGCCCGATCCAGAGCGAGGTCGAGATGGGCCTCACCCTCGCCGAGCTGGTCGAGCGCGTCGACGCGCGCCCCTACTACGCCGACCTGTTCACCGCCGCGTTCGGCGACGCCGCCGTGACCAGCGACCGGATCGCCCGCGCGCTGGCCCAGTTCGTGCGGGCCATGAGCGCCCACCGCACCCGCTGGGACGTCGCGGTCGCGGCCGCCGGCGGCAACAACGGCCCGCTGCCCGGCTTCACCGCGGCCGAGAACCTCGGCCGCCAGCTGTTCTTCAGCCCGCGGACCAACTGCGCCGCCTGCCACGTCGCCGGCCCGCCGCCGGGCCCCGGCGGTCCGCCGCCGAACCTGGCGATCTTCCAGCCGACCCAGCCGCTCAACAACGGGCTCGACGCCGGCCCCACCGTCGACGACGGCGTCGGCGACGTCACCGGCGACCCCGCCGACGCCGGCCGCTTCAAGTCGCCCTCGCTGCGCAACGTGGCCGTCACCGGCCCGTACATGCACGACGGCCGCTTCGCCACCCTCGAGCAGGTGATCGACTTCTACGACCACGGGGTCAAGGCCCACCCGAACCTCGACCCCCGCCTGCGCGGCCCCGGCGGCGTCCCCCGCACCATGCAGCTGACCCCCGCCGAGAAGTCCGCGCTCGTCGCATTTTTAAACACGCTGACCGACGAGGCGCTGCGCGACGACCCGCGCTTCGCCGACCCGTTCGTCCACTGACCCCGCGGCGGGCCCGCTCGACGCGGGCGCCGCGTCGACGACCCGCGCTTCGCCGTCCCCGTTCGTCCGCGGAACCCAGAGCGGGCCCGCTCGACGCGAGCGCCGCGTCGACGACCCGCGCTTCGCCGACCCGTTCGTGCACTGACCCCGCGGCGGGCCCGCTCAGCCGTCGGCGGCCAGCGCCGCGTCGAGCGAGCCGGGGCCGGCTCAGCCTTCGAGGCTCCGCCTCAGCCGTCGGCGGCCAGCGCCGCGTCGAGCGCCGCGAGGCGGGCCTGCCACAGCGAGGCAGCGCCGGCGCGGACCTCGGGCGCGGCCCGCTCGTCGGCGCGCCACCGCTGCAGGCTCGCCTGGTAGTGCACGCGCATCTCGAGGAAGAACGCCCGCAGCTCCCGCGGGTCGCGCGGGCGATAGCCGGGCCCCGAGCAGCCGCACGAGTGGAAGGTGATGCCGACCGCGAACAGGGCCTCGGCCGCGGTCCACCCGCGCTCGTCGCCGCGGGCCGGCGGTTCGAAGTCGCGGCCCATGTCGGCCATGAGCAGGCCGCACTGCGGACACAGGGCCGGGCGCTCGGGCCCGCGGTGGCCGACGTCGCCGGGGGTGCGCCGCTTGAACGACTTGCGGCAGGCGAAGCAGGCGTAGCGGCGCTTGTAGACGCCCATGGCGTAGCGACACACGCCGCGCAGGATACCCTGCCGGCCCGCGGGGGCGCCAGGTCGCGGCGCCCCGGCGGACCTGGTCCAAAGGCCAGGCGCCGAGCGCGCTCGGCGGCGCGATGGATCGGTGCTCGCGTGACGCCGCACCGCGGGGCGTGATGCCCTGTCGGCGGACGACGGGGGCGGTCCTGGTCGACGCGCACGCCCTCACCGCGGCGGTGAGACGCGGACGATCTCCGGTCACCCCGGAGCTCGGTCGTCGGCGCGACCCGACGGGCTCATCGACGCGTCACACCGTCACCGTCAGGGTCGCGGTGTAGCCGGCGTCGACGCTGCCGTCGACGGCCGCGAGCTGCAGCGTCGCGCCGTCGCCGAACACGTTGTCGGACTCGAGGCTGCTCGCGGCCAGGTTCTGCACGCTCGCGTCGTAGCCGTCGGCGGTGTAGGCCTCGCTGCAGGCGGCCTCGGGCAGGGCGAGCTGCGAGGTGCGCAGCTTGTTGCCGGCCGAGGTGGCGCTCGCCAGCGTCGGGTAGACCTCGAAGTGGATGTGCGGCCAGCGGCCGCTGTAGGCCCCGGGGAAGATCGACTGGAAGCTCACCTTGCCGTCGCCGTCGGTCACCTGGACCCCGCGCAGGTAGTTCTCGTCCTGCGCCGACCCGCTGTACATCGAGTAGGCGCCGTCGCGGTCGCAGTGCCAGATGTAGACCGCGTAGCCGGACAGCGGCGCGCACTGCTCGTCGACGATCGTCAGCGTGACCGTCAGCGGCACGCCCTCGGCGGTGCCCGACGCGCCGTCGACGCTGGCGCGGATGTCGCTGCGCACGATGCCCGCGAGCACCAGGGCGTTGGCGCCGTTGCTGCCGTCGCCCGGGTACGGGCCCGCGGTCTCCTCGGGGATCGGCGAGCACTCGCCGCCGCCGGTCGGGGTGGAGCCTTCGCCGTCGCCCGACTCTCCCGACTCGCCCGACTCGCCGTCGTCGCCGCCCGCGTCGCCGCAGGCCGCGGTCATGGCCCCGAGCGCGAGGCGCAGCAGCATGCGCCGCCGCATGCCGACGAGCCGCGGCATGTCGTCGATCAATCCCTCGCCGTGTTGGTGGTGTGTCATAAAGCTGTCCTCGAGGTCATGTCGCACCGGGCCAGTTTTTCGCGGGCCGACCTGCCCGTCAAGCGGGCCCGGGTTCGCCGGTGACGCGGACCACCGCGCCCGGCAGAGGTTCACTGGGGGATCGGCCCACCGGTCGTGTCGTCGCCCGTGGTCGTGTCGTCGCCCGTGGTCGTGTCGTCGCCCGTGGTGTCGTCGCCGCCGGTCGTGTCGTCGCCGCCCGTCGAACCGCCGCTGCTCTCGCCGTCGTCCGGCTGCTCGGGCTCGGGCCCATCGTCACACGGACGATCGGGCGGGGGCGGCGGGGGCGGCTCGTGCTCGTCGCACGGCTCGTCGCCGTGCTCGCCGTGCTCGCCGTGCGGGTGCTGGCCGCCCTCGTCGTGCTCGCCGCCCGGGTGCTGGCCCTGGCCGTGCTCGTGCCCGCCGTGCTCGCCGCCCTCGTGGCCGCAGTCGCCCTCGCCGTGCTCGGCCCGCTCGGCCTCGCCGCGACGCGCCTCCGTGTCCTCGCCCGCGTCGCACGCGGGCGTCCACCCGAGCAGCGACACCACGAACCCGACACGCACCAGTCTCCAAGGATGTTTCACGCGCTCCATTGCATCGACCCCCATGTCGCCGTTGCGCGACGACAGCTCTGAGTGACGCCAACTCGTCGACGATTACACTTCACAATTTCTCAAGGCGCCGCGTCGCCTCGGACGTCCGTCCGCGCGACCGTTCGTCGCGCAACACTCCGCAACAATCCTCCTCGCCCGCGCGACGCTCCGCCGCGCAACACTCCGCAACAATCCGTCACCCGCGACGCTCCGCCGCATCATCCGTCGCACGCGCAGCCGGGGCCGACGTCGCAGCGCTTGTCGGCGGCGATGCAGCTGTCCCCGCAGGCCTTGCCTCTCCGACACGTGCGGCAGCACGTCCGCGCCGGCGCCCCGCTCGCCGGCGGCTCGACCGGGTCCGCGGACCGCGGGGCGTCCTCCTCGTACACACGCGCCTCGGCGTCGCCCGGGCGCGCGCCCGCCTCCGTCGCCGAGCCGGCGCCGCGTGACGCGGGCGCCTCGCTCGCCTCGCGCGTCGGCGTCGGCATCGGCGGCGCCGCGGTCCGCTCGACCGGCGCCGCGACCTCCTCGGCGGGCGCCGCACGGCAGCCGCACACCGCGAGCGAGACGACGAGCCAGACCCGACGCATCAGCGCCTCGTCAGGGCCACGCCGATCCGCCCGCCGATCGCCGCCATGATCAGGAACAGCGGCAGCCCGAGCAGCACCACCCACGTCGGGTGCGGCAGCATGACGAAGTTGGCGACGCCGCCGAGCGTCGTCACCGCGCCGACGATGATCGCGTGCCGCATCTCGGCCCGGGCCGCGCTCGCCGCGGCCACCATGCCGCCGCACAGCGCCCCGATCGCGTAGCCCGCCAGCAGCAGCCCGAACGCCCCCGCCGGCATCGCCAGCACCGCCCGGCCGATCGCCTCCATGTCCCGCACGTCGACGCCCGCGGGCAGCGGGTACACCTGCGCCATCGCGCCCTGCACGACCATGACGACCACGAAGAACACCAGCAGCCCGGCGACGACGGCGACCACGCTGCGGAGGATGGCGGGGAGGTTGGACATCGCGCGGGAGTGTCCGCCCCGCCCGCGCGGGCCGTCAAGCCGCCGCGCGCGGCGCTCCGTGGACCCCGCGCCCCGCTTGGCAGGCCACGCGCGCCCGGGCATGCTCGCCGGGATGGTCCTCCTCGACCGCGAGATCAGGTGGTGCGCCGGCCGCACCGTGCGCGAGCTCCTCGTCCTCGCCGGCGGCCTCGCCATCATCGCCGGCGACATCCTGCGCCCCGGCCCGCCCGACTGGGGCAACCTCGCGGTCTACGTCGGCGCCACCGCGCTGCTCGCCGTCCGATTCTTCGCCGCGCGGGCCGCCGCGGTCGGCGCCTGCGTCGGCGCGATCGTCCAGCAGTGGCCGCACCTCCGCCTCGGCCACGTCGACCTCGAGACCCTCGCCGTGCTGCCGCTCGTCGGCATCGTCCTGCTCGCCAGCCGCGACCTCGTCGAGCGCTTCGAGCGCGCCCCGTCCCGCGTCGCCTGGCTGCCCAACCCGTGGGCCAGCTTCACCGCCGCCGACACCCGCGGCCTGCGCTGGGCCGCCTACGCCGCCGGCGCGCTCGCCGGCCTGCTCGACCACAGCACGCAGACCACCGCCCACGCGTTCGTCGGCGACGCCCCGTGGTGGCCGCGCGTCGGCGAGGTCGCGTTCATCGCCTCGCTGCTCGCGCTGTGCCTCGGCCGCGCCGTCGGCCTGCTGCTGGTGTGGCTGACCGCCGTCGTCGTGGCCGCGCTCGCGGCCCCGCTGGCCTGGCAGGCCGAGTCGCTGCTGCGCCACCGCGAGGTCGTCAGCCTCCCGTTCGCCTACTTCGGCGCCGCCCACTACCTGCTGCCGATCTTCCTGCTCGCCCTCGTCGCCGCGCTGATCACCACCCCCGCGGTCGTCCGCCTGCTGCGTCGCACCCTGCTTGGCTGACGCGCGCACCGGCTCCGCAATCGCCGACTCGACCGTCCCGGGGTCGCCGCGGGGCAACCTGAAGAAAACGTCATGTCGCGTTCATCGCCGGGGCGCCGGGCCGCGGGCACCCTGTTCGTATGGATGACGGCGCCAAAGTTGGACCGCCCGTGCACGTGCCGCCCCCACCCTCGCCACGCCTGTCGATGCCGGCCACGGCCCCCACCCCGGTCGACTGGTGGACCCTCGAGCTCGCGTTCGGCCACGTCGTGCACGGGCACCACGCCTACCTCGACCGCACCACCGGCGAGGTCGTCTCCATCCACGAGGAGCTGCCCGAGTCGCGCGAGGTCCAGCGCCGCATCGCCGGGGCCGGCGACCGCTACCTCCGCATCGAGCCGGTGTCCTCGCGCGACCAGCACCGCTGGATGGCCCGCTTCATCACCACCCTCGCCGACGCCGCCATGCGCGCCCGCCTCAACGCCGCCATCTCGCAGTCGGGCGCGTTCAAGAGCTTCAAGGAGACGCTGCAGACCCTGCCCGACGAGCGCGACCGGTGGTTCGCCTACCGCAAGCAGATGCTGCGCGTGCACATCGAGCGGTGGTTCGAGGCCCACGGCCTCCTGCCCGGCCCGGTCGAGCCCCGCTCGGCGCCCGCGCTGCGCCAGACCGGCCACACGCTGCTCGAGCACCTGCCCGCCGCCGACCTCCCGACCGCGGTCACGTTCCTCATGCACCTCGGCGCCCGCCCGCGCCGCTGACCCCGGCGCGACGGCGCCGACCTGTCCTCGAGGCCAGGCGAAGCGGTCGTCGCCGGCGGGGTGATTCGCGGTGCACGCGCGCGGATGTGGCGTCGTGAACTTCCTGCGCGGCAAACGCAGGTGTTGCGCACGCACGTGGCGTACGTCGTTTCGCAGGGACAGTCAGCGTGTAGGTGGGGGTGGCACGCCCCTTGCTAATGCGCCGCCGTGCCCGTGCATGCCACAGCCCCGACACCATCGAGGGCGACGGACGCGGCCGAGGCCCCGCGGGTCGACCCCGGCGGGGCCGAGGTCGACTCGGCCATGGAGGTGTCGCTCGAGGCGTTCCGTCGGCGGGTGCTTCCGCGGTTCCTCGCGGCCGAGCTGGTGTACCTGGTGCTCGGCGCCACCGGTCCGGCGATCGGCGCGCTGTCCCGCGGCGAGCTGACCGCCGGGGTCCGGGTCGCCGGCGTCTACGCGGTCTGCATGATCCCGCTGGCGGCCGCCTACCACCTGCAGCGGAGGGGCCGCCAGGAGAGCGCCGCGCGCGTGGCCATCGCCCTGCTGTGCCTCACGGTCATCAGCATCGGCCTGGTCGGCGCGGCGGTCGCGGACCCACGCGATCGCGGCGGTGTCGCTGACCGCGGCGCTGATCCTGGCCACCATGCTCGACGCGCGGGCGATCTCCGCGTGGGGCTGGACGCTGGCGGCGACCTGGCTGGTGATGATGGCGTGCCGCGCCGAGGCCGACATCGCCGGCTTCGGGCTCGGCGCCGTCCTCGTGACCGCGCTGGTGCCGGCGCACGTGCTGGTGTTCTGCGGCTACGGGATGCGCGCGGTGATCCGCTACCGCGACGAGGTGATCCGCCGGGCGCGCCTGCTGCAGCGCGCGACCGAGGCCGCCAACCACGAGCTGCGGGCCGCCAACGACGCGCTGCAGACCGCCAACCACAGCCTGCGCCTGGCCCGGGCCGAGGTCGGCGCCGCCGAGACCGCCAGCCAGGCCAAGAGCGCCTTCCTCGCGCACATGAGCCACGAGCTGCGCACCCCGCTCAACATCATCATCGGCTACTCGGAGATGATCCTCGAGGTCGCGGGCCACCACAGCAACGCCGAGCTGGTGACCGACGTGTCGCGCATCGAGGGCTCGGCCCAGCACCTGCTGCGGCTCATCGACAACATCCTCGACCTCTCGAAGATCGAGGCCGGCGGGGTCGTGGTCAGCATCAAGGACGTCGACGTCGAGGACATCGTCGAGTCGGTGATCGCCTCGGCGCGGCCGCTGGCCCAGCGCAACCGCAACACCCTCGAGTACACGGTCGAGCGCGCGGCCCGGCGTGTCGCCGCCGACGCCGTGCGCCTGCGCCAGATCCTGCTCAACCTGCTCGGCAACGCGGCCAAGTTCACCGCCGGCGGCGACATCCGCGTGCGCTGCAGCCGGGCCCCCGGCGGCCCGGTCGTGTTCGAGGTCAGCGACACCGGCCTCGGCATGACCGCGGCGCAGCTGGCCCGCGTCTTCACCCCGTTCGCCCAGGCCGACGAGACGACCACGCGGCGCCACGGCGGCACCGGGCTCGGGCTGGCGATCAGCCGCTCGCTCGCCGAGGCGATGGGCGGGCGGCTGACGGCGCGCTCGCAGCCGAACGTCGGCTCGACCTTCACGCTCGAGCTGCCGGCCGCGGTCGACCTCGATCGCAGCGCCCGCCGGGCCCGCGTCGGCTGACGCCGCGCGGCCCGGCCGGCGCGCGTCAGGTCAGTTCGGGTCGGCGCAGAAGCCCCACGAGCAGCGGTTGCTCTGGCACTGCTCCTTCTTGGTGCAGCCCTGGCCCTTCGACTTGAGCTGCTTGCAGGTGCGCTTGCCCGAGATCGGGTCGCCGCAGTACTGGCTGTTGCTGCAGTCGGCGCTGCTCTGGCACTCGTCGGCGTCGGCGCAGAAGCCCCACGAGCAGCGGTTGGTCGCGCACTGCGAGCTGGCGGTGCAGCCGGCCCCGTGGGCCTTCAGCGCCTTGCAGGTGCGCTTGCCCGAGATCGGGTCGCCGCAGTACTGGCTGCTGCTGCAGTCCGACTCGCTCTGGCACTCGTCGGCGTCGGCGCAGAAGCCCCACGAGCAGCGGTTGGTCGCGCACTGCGTGCTGCTGGTGCAGCCGACCCCGTGGGCCTTCAGCGCCTTGCAGGTGCGCTTGCCGGCGACCGGGTCCCCGCAGTACTGGCTGCTGCTGCAGTCCGACTCGCCCTGGCACTCGTCGGCGTCGGCGCAGAAGCCCCACGAGCAGCGGCCGGTGGCGCACTGGTCGGCGTCGGTGCAGCCGACCCCGTGGGCCTTCAGCGGCTTGCAGGTGCGCTTGCCCGAGATCGGGTCGCCGCAGTACTGGCTGCTGCTGCAGTCCGACTCGCTCTGGCACTCGTCGGCGTCGGCGCACACGCCCCACGCGCAGCGGTTGCTGGTGCACATGCGCTTGTCGGTGCAGGTCTGGCCGCGGGCCTTCTTCGGCTTGCAGGTGTTCTTGGTCAGGTCGAGCACGCCGGCGGTGCACCACTCGCCGGCGGCGCAGTTCGAGTCCTGGCTGCAGGTCACGCCGCTGTCGAGGTTGTTGGGGAAGGTCTGGCGCGGGATCTGCTTGCCGACCGACTTCTTGGCCTCGGCCCGCTCCCACATCTGGATGAACGCCTCGGGCCCGTCGTTCTTCAGCTTGCCGAGGTACTTGGAGTCGAGGCCGACGGTCTCGAGCTCCTTGTGCCAGCCCTTCATCATGCCGATGTGCGACAGGCCCTCGGCGATCTCCGAGCCGTAGCGGTGGATCGGGTCGGCGCCGCGGGCCATCGCGCAGTTGTGCATGGTCCGCGAGTGCACGCCCTGGGTGACGGTCGCGTAGTCGAGCGAGTAGCCGACGCTCAGGCCCTGGTCGATCAGGTAGGCCAGCACCTTGGCGGTCTCGGTGCTGGTCTGCGCGCAGTCGTCGGACACGCCGGACGCGGGGTAGTTCTTGGCGTCGATCGGCCCGAGCCGCACGCCGAAGAACCCGCCGGTGTTCTTGACGATCTTCAGCTCGTCGTCGTCGAAGTCGTACTCGTGGGGGAACGGGGTGTCGACCGCGCCCTTGTTGCCGACCAGCATGCTGTTGGGGCTGTTGTGCAGGGCGTTGAGCGGGTAGCCGCCGAAGTCCTTGGTGGCGATGGTGTTGATGGCGTTGCGGGTGACGGTCGAGGTGTGGTCGATGTTGACGATCATGCCGCGGGTCATCGCCTCGCGGACCACGCGCTCGCCGTCGTGCGACAGGCCGAGGTTGTTGCGCTCGTAGCCGCGGACCGGCTTGCTGCCGGCGGCGCCCTTGAAGCCGGGCGGCAGCGGGTAGATCTTGAAGCCGTTGAACTCGCCGTCGCCGCGGGTCAGGATGTAGTCGGCCATGTTGACCTCGGAGATGTCGCTGTACTTGGCGGCGCACGCGTCGGAGAGCCCGAACAGCTTGTTGCCCTTGAAGTGGTCCTTGCCGCAGTTGTTCTCGCAGAAGTTGTGGCCGAGGTTGTTCTTCAGGGGGAACGGGCCGACGTTGTCGTCGTAGTAGAAGCAGCCGGCGATCGCCTGGGTCGCGCGGATCGCCTTGCCGGCCTGGGTGTCCGCGGGGTAGTAGATGTCGGCGCCCGACAGGCGGCTGTTGATCTTGTGGGCGAGGTAGAACGTGCGCACGCCCTGGTCGTGGTAGCGGTCGAGGCGCTCGACCGGGTCGAAGGTGCGGTCCTCGGCGCCGAACGAGTACTCCGACTCGATGCCGAGCACGATCGCCAGCTTGTCGGCGTTGACGATGCGGCGCGCGTCGGCCGGCGTGTAGGCGATCTCCATCCACGACGAGTTCTCGGCGACCCACGCCTTGATGGCGTCGAGCTGGCGCTCGAGCGAGGCCAGGCTGTCGCCGTGCGAGCACGGGTAGCCGTCGCCGCCGGGCCCGCCGCCCCCCTTGTTGGCGTAGTACAGCTGCTCGCACATGGCCTCGTTCTCGACCGCGAACGCGACCATGATCTTGAGCCGGGTGTCCTTGAACTCCGGCTCCGGCGGGTCGAACGCGGCCTTGATCCACTCGGTGCTGTAGCGCAGGTGCGAGTTGCTCTTGTGCAGCGGCCCCTTGTGGCTGGCGTGGTCGCCCATGTCGGAGCCGAGCGCCCCGGTCATCGCGGTGAAGTTGCCCTTGACCTCGCCGTGGTCGCAGGTCTGGCCGACCTTGCAGCCGCCGCAGGCGGCGGTGTAGCCCTTGTCCATCACGCCGTTGCGGAAGTTGCCGGGCTTGCCCGCGAAGGCGTAGTTTCCCCCGAAGGCCATGCCGTAGGTCGGATGCTCGTGGGTCAGCACATAACCGCCGGTGATCGGCGTCGGCTTGTTCTTCGGCGGGATCGGCTTGGGCGCGGGCAAGTCGGGCAGCGCCGGCGAGCCCGGCTTGGCCGGCGAGCCCGGCTTGGCCGGCGCCGAGGCGGCCGTGCTCTGCCAGTGCAGCAAGCCGGTGAGGGTCAACGCGCCAAAGAGGGTCGTCTGCAGCGTTCTACGTGCGTTCATGTGCATCTCCGGTTGTCCACGAGGGGCCGTCCACGCGCCCCTCACCGGGGCGCTCCACCCGTCCATCAGCCTCGCATCGTGCGGCGGCCGGACCCGGGAAGTCAAGCGTACGCGGTGTTACTGCCGTCAAGAACGGCTCCTGTAAAAAGTTGTGTCGCGGGCAATTGAAACGATCGCGGCGGCGGGCCACTGGCACATTGAAGTCGCGGCGATCGGACGGCACGGACGAACGGGCCCGTACGCTCGCGGGCCGCGGCAGGCCGGCGCCGGGGACCGCCCGTGCGCGCGCGGGGCCGGCCGTGCCCACGCGGCCCCGTCGGACGCCGCGGCCCGGGGTCGGCCGCCCACGCCCTCGATGGGGGCGCCCGCTCCCACCCCGCCAGTGCCCGCCTCGTCTCGACAGCCCCCGCGTGGCCGGCCT
This sequence comes from Myxococcales bacterium, assembly GCA_016793465.1. The sequence continues at coordinate 275,791 of JAEUJW010000081.1, read as the reverse complement.
ACGATGGCGCCACGATGCGGACCCTCGTCCTCTCCTGCACCTGCGCCGCGCTGCTCGCCTGCGGCGACTCCGGCGGCGAACGCGACAGCAACAGCGGACCCGCGACCGCGAGCGCGCCGACCCAGGGGTCCATCTCGGGCACGGCGACGCTCACCGCCTCCGCCTCCGCCGACGGCACCGGGGCCGACGTCACCGGCGGCACCATGGGCGCCTCGGCCGACACCGGCGGACCTGGCGACGGCTCGTCGCCGGCGGCGACCGGCGACGAGGGCGGCCTCAAGTTCGACGTCGAGAACGAGGACACCGGCAACCTCAGCGACCCGGGCGCCACCGGCGAGCAGGGCGGCTGCCAGAAGATCGACTTCCTGTTCGTGGTCGACAACTCGGGCTCGATGGCCGACGAGCAGGTCGCGCTCGCCAACAGCTTCCCCGGCTTCATCCAGTCGATCCAGAACACCGTGATGGCCAAGGACTATCACATCATGGTGATCGACACCGACGCCGGCAACGCCAACTACCAGATGTGCCTGGCCTTCTGTCAGTTCTTCCCCGACTGCCTCGGCACGCCGTGCGACATGCTGCCGGTGCCGATGGGCTGCGACGCGACGCTCGGCACCGGCCTCACCCAGGACCCCGGGGGCACCCCGTGCGGCGTCGCCGGCGGCGACCGCTACATGGTCGACGGCCAGCCCAACCTGACCAGCACGTTCCAGTGCCTGGCCCAGGTCGGCACCGACGGCGACGGCAGCGAGCGGCCGATGGAGGCGATGGTCGCCTCGCTGTCGGGGCTCAACAAGCCCGGCGAGTGCAACGCCGGCTTCCTGCGCAAGGACGCCATCCTGGTCGTCACCTTCATCACCGACGAGGAGGACGACCAGGAGTCGAACGGCAACCCCCTCGGCTGGAACGCCGCGCTGGTGGCCGCCAAGTACGGGGCCGAGACGTCGATCGTCGCCCTCGGCATCATCGGCGACCCCGACCAGCCGAACGCCGTGTGCAGCATGGACCAGGCCGAGGCCTCGCCGCGCCTGCGCGAGTTCGCCGAGTCGTTCACCTACGGGCGCGTGGGCTCGATCTGCGCCGCCGACTACGCGCCGTTCTTCGACGAGGCGGTCAGCGTGATCGACACCGCCTGCAACCAGTTCGAACCGCCGGGTTAGGCGGTTCGCCAAGCGAATTGTCGGCGCGGCGGTCCGGCACGAAGTGCCGCGGGAGTGCGGTTCCTGCGCAGCGGAGACGTTGATCTCCGGAGACCGCGCGAGAGCCGGGCGGGGGCCCGCGCCGCCGGTCTCTCGCCCCCGGGCGGCGGCCATGCGTGCCACGAACGCGTGTGCCCGTCGCCGTCGCGGAGGCTGTTCGCCAGCTCATCGACGGCGGGGTGCGCTCGCTCGAACAGCTGGAGGTGCTGCTGGTGCTCGTGCAGGACCCGGGCAAGTCGTGGCCGCCGGCGGCCGTGTGTCGCGGCGCCCTGCTCGCGCCGCAGCGCGTCGAGGAGGCGGCCCGCGCGCTCGTCAAGGCCGGCGTCGTCGCCCGCGACGAGCAGGTCGACGGCCTGCGCCTGCTCGACCGCCTCGACGTCGGCCTGCTGCGCGACCTGCGGGCCGCCTACGAGCACGACCGCGCCCTCGTGGTCAACGCGTTCTTCGCCGGCAACCTCGACAGCCTGCGGAGCTTCGCCAACGCCTTCAAGCTGCGGAGGAGAGAATGATGGCCCCTGCCGTGTTCCTCGTGTGCGCGCTGACCAGCCTGGTCTGCACCGCCCTGCTGCTGCGCGGCTGGTGGGTCACGCGGGCGCGGCTGCTGCTGTGGGCCAGCCTCGGGTTCGCCGGCCTGACCGTCAACAACATCCTGCTCGTCGTCGACCGCCTGGTCGTGCCCGAGGGCGACCTGTCGGTCGTCCGCGCCGTGACCTCGCTGGTCGGCGTCGCCACCCTGCTGTTCGGATGCCTCTGGGATGTCGAATAACGACCTCGTCATGTTCCTGCGCGGGGCCACCGCGATGGGCTGCCTGGCCCTCGCGGTCTGCTTCCTGCGCTTCTGGACCCACGCCCGCGACCGCCTGTTCGCGCTGTTCTCGGTCGCCTTCGTGCTGCTCGCGGCGCACTACATCGCCACGCTGGTGGTGGCCGGCGACGAGACCGAGGCGTTCCTCTACGCCATCCGCGCCCTCGCGTTCGCCCTCATCATCCTCGCCATCCTCGACAAGAACCGCCGCCCCGGGTGAGCCCGGGCCGGCTCACCACGACGCGCCGGGCAGGCCGCGCCGGGCCGCCAGCGCCAGCAGCTCGCGGACCGGCCGCTGCGCGGCGTAGCAGCGGCGCAGCTCGGGGTCCCGCAGCGACGCGTGGCGCCGGGCCAGGTGGTCGACCGCCCGCTGCAGCGCGCGCCGCCCGGCGAGCTCGCCGTGGGCCGCCCCGCGCACGGCCACCAGCGTCTGCAGGTGCTCGGACTCGAAGTCGACCACGCCCGCGAACAGGTCGCGCTCGACCGCGTCGGCGACCGCGTCGGCCTCCTCGATGCGGCCCTGGGCCAGCAGCGTGCGCGCCAGGAAGCCCTGCGACGCGCGCACGAAGGCCCGCTGCAGCCCGAGCTCGTCGGCGGCCGAGCGCGCCAGGGGCTCGGCCTGCTCGGGGTCGCCGCGCTCGAGCCAGTACCAGGCCAGGGCCGTGCGGCTGTTGCCGACCCCGCGGCTGTTGCCGCACGCGACCGAGATGGCGAGCGCCCGCTGGAAGCACGCGTGGGCCTCGTCCTGGCGCCCGGTCTGCAGGCACAGGGTGCCGAGGCGGGTCAGCTGGTAGATCTGCAGCAGCGAGGCGTCGAGCTTGTCGGCCAGGCCGCCGACCGCCCGCATGATCTGCTCGGCCTCCGCGTAGGCGCCGACGAACTGCAGCGTCTGGGCCACGCCGAGGCGGGCCCAGCACGCGCCGCGCAGGTTGCCGACGGCCTCGAAGCAGTCGGTCGCCTGGCGCCCGGCCTCGATCGCCTCCTCGAACTCGAACGCGTACAGGTGCATGACCCCGCGCGTGCGCAGGATGGCCGCCACCGACGCGTCGGGCAGCACCTGGCGGGCCGTCACGCGCCCGAGGCGGGCCATGATCGCCGCGCTCTCGCCGGTGTGGCCGACGATCACCGCCGCGTAGGCCGCCTCGCACATGTAGCGGATCCAGCCCGACTCGCCGCCGGAGGCCGGCTCGACGAACAGGGCCTCGCGCACGCGCGCGCGCAGGTCGGTGAGGTCGCGGTGCAGCGTGGCGATCTGCAGGCACAGCGCCAGCGCCCGGAAGTACGGCGCCGTGCCGGCGGGCAGCAGCTCGCTGGCCTCGCGCGCCCGCTCGAACCCGCCGGCCAGCGTGCCCGACCACGCGCTGACCTCGGCCTGGGCCAGGCGGGCCAGCCCGAGCTCGAGCCCGGCCGCGCCGAGCTCCACGCAGCGGTCCGCGCTGCGCGTCGCCTCGGGGAAGTTGCCGAGCCCGACCGCCCGCTCGGCCGCCTTGAGGTACCACCGCCGCGCGCGCGCGTTGGCCTTGCCGCGCTGGAAGTGCCCGGCGATCGCCGCCTCGTCGTGGGCCGGCTGGCTCTCGAGCCACTCCGCCGCGGCCAGGTGCCCGCGCGCCCGGTCGTCGTCGGTCAGCGTCGCGTAGGCCGCCTCGTGGGTCAGCGCGTGGCGGAAGTTGTACGTGCGGTGCGCCGCGCCGCCGGCCGCCAGCGAGCGGATGATCAGCTCCTGCGACTCGAACGCCGCCAGGCGCGGGCGCACCTCGGCGACCGGCACCTGCGCCACCGCCGACACCCCCGCGTCGGCGAACGCCGGGCCGAACACGCTGGCCGCGCGCAGGAGCCGGCGGTCGGCCTCGCCGAGCCGCCCGAGCCGGGCCTGCACGGTCGCCAGCACGCCCGGCGGGGCCTCGCCCTGCTCGCCGGCCACCGCCGCCCGGATCAGCTCCTCGAGGAAGTACGCGTTGCCCTGCGAGCGGCGGGCGATCGCCCGCACGACCTCGCCGTCGCTCGTCGGCAGGAACTCGCGGACCAGCCGCTCGCTCGCGCGGGCGAACAGCGGGCTCAGCTCGAGGTGGACCGCGCCCGCCAGCGCGTACATCCGCGGCGCCCGCTCGCGGCCCTCGGGGCGCCCGGCGGCCAGCACGAACAGCGGCGCCTCGCCGGCCTGCTCGAGCGCCGCCTGCACGAACTGCACGCTCGGCAGGTCCCAGCAGTGCAGGTCGTCGAGCGCGAGGATCACCGGCTGGACCGCGCACTCGGCCGCCAGCCAGCGCAGCCAGGCCAGCTTGGCCGCGTCGGCCACGTGGGCCAGCGCGCGGCCCTCGTCGGCCAGCACCGCGGCGAGGGCGACCAGCGCGTCGGTCGTCGCGGCCACCTCGTCGGCCGGCAGCACCGGCCGCAGGCGCTCGGCGATGCGCGCGGCCAGCGGGCGCTCGTCGGCGGCGCCGTCGGGGTCATGCGCCGAGCCGGGCCCGCCCGCGCCGATGCGCCGCACCAGCCGGGCGATCGCCCCGAGCGCGGTGGTCTCGCCGAGCGGCGTGCCGTGGGCCGCCAGCACGAACGCCCCGCGGTGCTGGGCCCGGATCGCCACCAGCGACTCGTGGACCAGCCGCGACTTGCCGAGCCCCGGCTCGGCGGTGATGAGCAGCAGCGTGCCGCGCGGGTCGAGCGTCATGGCCGCGAACGTCGCCACCACCACGCCGAGCTCGTGCGAGCGCCCGACGAACGGGGTCTCGCGCCCGAGCACCGTGCGCATGGCCGGCGTGTCGCGCTCGCCGATCAGCCGGCGCCGCGGCGGCGCCGCGCCCTCGCGCGCGGCCGCCGAGATCACGAAGCGCGGCGCCAGCAGGTCGGCCGTCACCTCGTCGAGCGTGATCTCGTCGCTCGTCGTGCACGCCAGCAGCTCGGCCGCCGCGCCGAGCACCTGGCCGGCGAGCGCCTGCTGCGAGCGCATGCCGTGGCCGGCCGCCAGCGCCAGCGAGATGCCCGGGAACGCCGCGCGCAGGGCCAGCGCGCGGCGGGCCAGCAGCGCCGCGTCGTCGCCGGCCGCCCCCGCGAGGTCGCGGCTCAGCAGCAGCGTCCCGCCGAGCAGCGGCGAGTAGTGCACGACGAACGGGTGGGCCATCGCCCGGAAGCTGGCGAGCACGTGCGACGAGCCGGTGTCCTCGGCCGGCAGCGTCGGCGCCAGCGTCAGCTCCTCCGGCATGCGCGCGAACAGCACCACGAACAAGCGGCGCTCGGCGTCGGTGATGCTGATCGGCCCCGAGTCGCCGCGCCGCGCGTGCTCGCCGGTCAGCGCGGCCAGGCGGGCGACCACCGCCCGCGCCGACGCCGGCCGCCCCTCGGGCTGCTTGTCGAACATCTCGGCCAGCAGCTGGTCGAGCAGCGGCGAGACCTGCGGGCGGAGCGAGCGCAGCGTCGGCGGCGTGTCGATCAGCAGGCGGGCCAGCACCGCCAGCGGCTCGCCCCCGGAGAACGCCGGCTGCCCGCCCACGCACTCGTAGAGCACGCACGCCAGCGAGAACAGGTCGGCGCGCGCGTCGATGTCGGCCTGCCCGCGCGCCTGCTCCGGCGCCATGTAGCCGAGCGTGCCGATCAGGTCGCCGACCTGCGTGACCTGCGTCGACGTGTCGGTGTGCGCCACACCGAAGTCGAGCAGCTTGGCGCCCTCGACGTCTCCGTCGATCAGGAACACGTTGCCCGGCTTCAGGTCGCGGTGGACCACCCCGCGCTCGTGCACCGTCGCCAGCGCCGAGGCCAGGCGGGTGGCCAGCGCGATCGCCTCGTCGATCTCGAGCGGCCCGCGGCGCAGCCGCGTCGCCAGGTCCTCGCCCTCGAGCCACTCCATCACCAGGTAGGGCCGCCCATCGGGCAGGAACCCGTGGTCGATGCAGCCGACGATCGCCGGGTGATCGAGCCCGGTCAGCAGCCGCGCCTCGCGGGCGAAGCGCACGCGCCCGGCCTCGCCGAGCCCCCCGCGCATCAGCTTGATGGCCACGCGCCGGCCGTCGCGCGCGCGCCCCTCGTAGATCATGCCCATGCTGCCGGCGCCGACCTGTCGCAGCGTCGCGTACTCGCCGATTGTCGCCGGCGTCGCCGTTGCCTGTCCGCCTCCGGGCGTGAAGCGGGGCGCCGTCATCGCCGCCATCATCGCCTCCCGCGCCGGCCCCCGGCAAGCGCGCCGCGGCGCCCGCGGGGCCGTCCTCGCGGCGTTCGTCGCGGGCACGCCCGCGAGCGCCGGTCAACGCTCCGCGAGCGCGACCCGTCGCAAGCAGGATCTCGACGAGCAGCGAGCGCCCGAGGTGAACGCGATGCGACGCGATGCTCCGCGTCTTGGTGCTCGTCCGTCCTCGAGCGCGACGACGGTGAACACCGCCCCTGGCGCCTTGACAGGCCTCCTGAAGGGGGATACGCATTCCCGATGCGCGAAATAGCACCTCGCTCGTGAGCGCGACGGCCAGCCTCTTCGCCCGTGATCCGGTGCACCCCCTTCACCTCCTGTCCCTGCTCCTCGCTGTCGAGCCGCCGAGGATCGCCGGCGGGGTCATGCTGCCGCTCGGGGCGGTCGCTCTCGGCGTGCTCGGCGGGGTGGCGTCGACCTATCGGCGGACCCTCGACGAGGCCGACGGCCTGCATGAGGCGCTGCTGCGGCGCCCTGCACGGACGACGACCGCGCCCGCATGCGCGACCTCCTGACGGCGTCGCGGACACCCTGTCCCGCAGGACAGCCCCCGGACAGAGACCGGTCAGCGCAGCCATCGCCGCGCCAGCCAGCCGCCCTTGGCCCGCGCGTCGAGCTCCCGCATGACCAGCGCCGCCCTCGCGTGGCCGATCCGCTGGCGGGCCAGATCCCGCATGACCCGCGCGGCCCGCCGCTGGCGCACGACCGCGTCGACGAAGTCGATCCAGCCCTCGAGCCAGCCGACCACCGCCGTCATGCGCCCGCTGCGGGCCCGCCCGCCGAGCCCCTGGCGCCGGGCCTGGTGCAGCGCCGTCGCGCTCGCCAGCACCCGCGCGTGGGCCTCGGCCTCCTCGGGCCGCGGCGCCGTCGCGGCCACGCGCGCCGCCACCAGCCCGGCGTCGAGCAGCCCCGGGTCGTCCGGACTGGCGAGCCGCTGCCACGCGCCCGCCCGCGCCGCCGGGTCGCGGCTGGCCAGCGCCGCCAGGCTCTGCTGCGCCGCCGCCAGCGCGATCCAGCGGTACACGAAGTCGAGCCCGGTGCCCTTGATGTTCTGCGTGCCCATGACCGTGACGCGCACGCCCGGCGGCACCGCCAGCGCGCAGCGCAGCACCACCTGGTCGCCGGTGCTGTGCGGGTCCTCGATCACGTCGAGCAGCTCGAGGAACAGCTCCTCGTAGGCCGCGCGCAGCCCGCGGTGGAAGCCCTCGATGGCCCGCGACCCGCGCTCCAGGCACTCGCCGAGGCGCGCGTGCAGGCGCGCCACCACGGCCGTGCGCGCCACCTGGCGCACCCACTGCCGCGCGACCTCTTCGGCCGCCGCCGGCGCATCGACCTCGGGCGGCTCCTGCGGCCCCGCGCCGGCCCGCGCCGCCTCGGCCGCCGCCAGCGCCCACGCGCCGACGTCGGCCTGGACCTCGCGCACGACCTCGGCGAGCGCCACGCTGGCGGCCGCGTCGGCGACCAGCCACCGCGTCGCCCGCCGCGCCGCCTCCGCGCGCGCCGCCGGCCCCAGCGCCCCGCCGGTCCCGCGGGCGAAGATCTCGAGCTGCTCGGCCAGCGCCTCGGCCCGCCGCGGCACCACGCGCAGGCGCGCCAGCAGCTTGCCGAGCCGCCAGCGGGCCGCCTCGCCGCCTGTCGCTTCGGACATGTCCTCCGGGGTCACCACGACCTGCTCGCGCAGGAACTCGGCCAGCGCCGACTTGACGTAGCCGACCAGCCCGCGCGTGTTGGTCCCGAGGATCACGTGGCGGTCGACCGCGACGTCCTCGACGAGCACGCGCGCGAACACCTGCGAGCGGGCCACCCGGTCCTCGCGGTTGTTGACCGCCGTGATCACGTAGTGGTCCGGCGCGCCGGCGAGGTCGAGGCGGTCGCAGCCGGTCCGCCGCCAGTTCGACAGGAAGCCGGTGCGCTCGTTGGCCGAGCACCCGTTCAAGAACTCGACGACCCGCCCGCGCACGCGCGCCGGCCCGAACCGCTTCAGCACGCCGAGGTCGGGGACCACGTGCCGGGCCATCGTCACGATCGCCAGGGTCGGGTCGACCCCCAGCTCCGCGGCCATGCGGGCCACCAGGGCCACGTTGCGCGGGTGCTCGTCGTAGGGCAGCAGGGCCAACAGGTCGGGCGCGATCAGGTCGCCCGCGCGGTCGTCGACGGCGGTCAGCGCCGTCCTGTTGCGCTCGGCCGCCGCGCGGATGACCGGTAAAAAATTGATCTCGCTGGTGACCACGCGGCTGCGGTCGGGCACGAAGCGGGCGATCACCTCGGCGACGTCCATGCCCGCCGGCCCCTGGATGTCCTCGTGGTCGGGGTACGCGTTGGTGATCGTCGCCAGGTCGTCGCGCATCCAGTGGCGCTGCAAGATCTCGACGTACGCCGGCGTCAGCGCCATGCACTCCCACAGGAACACCTCGGAGCGCAGCTCCGCCGCCAGCCGAAGCAGCGTGCGCTGCTCCCAGATCGTCGCCTTCCCGTACGGCCGAAACGTGAAGATCTCGAGCGGCGGCCCCTGCGGCGCGGCGTGCAGGAACATCGCCTCGCACCCGGTCGTCTTGGCGAACACGCTGTAGCCGAGCCCGTGCAGCAGCCCCAGCTTCAGCCGCTCGGTGCCCGACTTGCCGCGCGTCCCCCACCCCCCGATCACCAGCGGGATCGCCGCCCGCGCCCGCCCGACCTGCCGCCGCCGCACGTACGCCCCCAGGCACACCACCAGCGCCAGCCCGAGCAGGAAGTACGCCAGCGCCTGCTGGCTGTTGGCGCTCACGCTCAGGAAATAATGCCCGTGCGTCGCCAGCCACTCGTACAGCTCCGGCGCCGCCACCACCGCCGCCGCCGCCGCCCGCTCCGACCGCATCGGCGGCGGCCGCAGCTCCGCCTCGGGGAACAGCGCCCGCAGCTGCGCCGGCACCACCCGCCGCGCCCCCGCACCTGTCCCTCCGACCATGTCCCCAGCGCCACCCGAACCTGTCCCTCCGACCCTGTCCCCCGCGCCACCCGAACCTGTCCCTCCGGCCATGTCCCTCGCGCCACCCGGACCCGTGTCACCCGCGCCACCCGAAACTGTCCCTCCGACCATGTCCCCCGCGCCACCCGCACCTGTCCCTCCGACCACGTCCCCCGCGCCACCCGCACCTCTGATAACCTTCGCCGCGCCCTCCGCCCCTTCACCATTCAAGACCTCCCCCGCGCCGGGCAGCGGGTGCGCCGCGAACCGCACCGAGACGCCGAGCCCGCGCACCGCCGCCACGTAGCGCCCGCGCACCGCCGGCTCCTCCGCCGCCAGCGACTGCAGCCGCAGCTCGGCGAACCACGCGTAGCGCAGCGTCAGGCGCAGCCGGGCCGCCAGGCGCCCCGGCGGCCCGACCCGCCAGGCCAGCGTGCACACCCCGTGGCTGCTCACCACCTCGATCGCCCGCTCGCCGAACAGCGGCATGCCCAGCAGGTCGTCGACGCGCGGCAGGTGTCGCCCCCACCCGCCCTCGCGCTCGACCTGCACGCGCTCGCCCGGCACCCCCGTCGCCGTCACCTCGTGCAGCAGCCCCGACGGCGCCCGCAGCGTCCCGCGGACCACCCGCCCGCGCCCGTGGGGGAACGCCGCCCGCTTGCCCGGCGCCGGCCGCCGCAGCTCGTGCAGCACCCGCCACGCCCGCGTCGCCCAGCGGTCCCCGCGGCGCAGCACCAACCTGTCCCCGCGGACATCCGCGTCGACCCCCCAGTCCTCGCGCGTCAGCCCCGCGAGCACCCGCCCGAGCAGCCGCGCGTCCGGCCGCGCCAGCCCCTCGCGCACCAGCCGCAGCGCGCCCGTCCCCCCCGGCGCCACTTTTAATAATTCTCGCGCCAGCAGCTCGGTCCAGGCCGCGCGCGTCGGGTCCACGCGCGCGTCGATCGCCTCGAGCGCCGCCGCGGCCGCCTCGTGCACCGCCGCCGGCCGCTCGTCGTGCCCCGCCAGCGCGGCCAGCCCCGCGACGATCGCCGCCCCCCCGCGCTCGCCCGCCGCCCGACACGCCACCAGCAGCGGCACCGTCTCCGCCTCGCGCGTCAGCGACTCCACCAGCAGCGCGTCGGCCCCCACGCGCCCGGCCACCAGCAGCGCCCACGCGCGCACCTGCGGGCACGCCTCGCTCCGCGGATCCGCCAGCAGCCCCAGCATCGCCGCCGCCCGCGCCGGCTCGTGCTGCGCCACCGCGGCCGCGGCCGCCGCCAGGCCGATCCGCACGTGCGCGCTCGGGTCTCCGCCCGCGATCGCCTCCGCCAGCAGGTCGACCGCCCACGCCGCCCGCACGCGCCGCGCCAGCTCGTCGACCACCAGCCGCCGCATCAAGAACCCGCGCCCCTCCGCGTCCGCCGCCGCGACGCGAGCCGCCCGCGCCCGCGCCTCCGCCCCACCTGTCCCCGAGGACAGCCCCCCCGAGCCCCCTCCACGCGCATCACCCTCCGACTCGCCCGCGAGCACGACCCCGCCGAGCCCATCGACACGCCCGCCGCCCTCTGGCCCGCCCGCGAGCACGCTCCCGCCCGCCTCGTCGTGCGCCGCGCCGGCGGCCCCGACCGCGCCATCCTGATCGGCCCGCGGCTCACCTGGTTCTTCGACCAGATCGCCGAGCAGCGTCCGCAGCACCACCCCGCCCGGCGCCGCGCCCGCCCCGGTGCGCTCCGTGTCCGCCGCGAGCTCGCCGAGCAGCGCACCGAGCACCGAGCTCTCCCCCGCGCCCTCACCGCCCGCGCTCGCCGACGAGGGCCCGTCCGTCGCGCCGCCGATCACCTCACCTGTCCCCGGGGCCAGCCGCGCCGACGAGCTCGCACCTGTCCCCGGGGCCAGCCCCGCCGACGCGCTCTCATCGCTGCCCGCACGCCCGCCGATGTCCGCCAGCCCCTCGCCCGCCAGCGCCGCCGCGAAGATGCGCGGCGCCTCGCCGGGGGCCACGCACGTCCACACCCCGATCGCCGCCGCCCGCACCCACGCGTGCTCCTCCTCGTCGATCGCCCGCCCGCGCATGGCCGCCGCGATCGCTCCGTCCGGGTCCGCCGCGCCGAGCGCGTCGCACCACTGCTGCAGCCCCGCGATCGCCGCCGCGCGCAGCGTGAACCGCGGCACCCACGAGAGCTGCGCCACCAGGAACTCGGCCAGCCCCGCGCGGCGCAGCGGCCCGGCCGCCGCCGCGTCCGCGACCAGCCGCCCGAGCCCGCGCCCGACCAGCAGCACCGCCAGCTCGACCTCCACCTCGATCGCCTCGCGCTCGCCCGCGAAGCGCTCGCGCAGCGCCTCGAGGTCGAGGTCCCGCCGCAGCGCCCGCAGGTCGCCGCGCAGCCGCCTGCGATCCGCGACCTCGCGCCGCAGCACCGCGGCCAGCGCCGCCAGCTTGCCCGCCTCCGTCGGCGCCGCGTGTACCTCCGCCTCCGCCCGCGCCTGCCGCAGCCCCACCGCCGCGTGGGCCTCGCGCAGCCCCGCGACCGCCCGCGGCGCCGCCAGCACCAGGCCCACCAGCGTCTCGCCGCCGCCCGCCAGCCGCTGCGCCAGCCGGGCGATCGCCGGCCCGCGCAGGCGCGCCACCAGCGGGTCCATGAGCCCCGAGATCGTGCGCACGACCGCCTCGCTCACGGCGCCCCCCCGAGCCACAGCCGCGGCTCCCGCACCGGGCGAAACGCCAGGTCGAGCGGCCCGTAGTCCCGCAGCCCGCGCCCGAGCGTCAGGTCCACGCGCAGCCACACGTCGAGCACGTTGCGCAGCGGGAACAGCCCCGAGGCGAACAGCGAGTCGCTGACCCCGAACACCACGCGCGCCGCCTCGCCCGCCCACACGCCGAGCCCGAGCCCCGCGCGCACGCGGTTCTGCACGTACGTGCGCGCCCGGTAGGCGTCGTCCCAGCGGATCGACGCCTCGTACTCGAGCGCGAACTCCGGGACCACCCGGCGCAGCACCGCCAGCACCCCGACCATCCCGCCGCGCAGGTTCCACTGGTCGAGCCCCACCACGTCGGTGCCGGCGTACACGCGCGCGTCCTGCCAGCGCTGCCAGCGGACCTCGAGCCCCGGCCGCAGCGCCACCGGGTGGGTCGCCGCGTACGCCGTGTAGATGCGCGGGTGGATCGGATCGCCGGCCGCCAGCGCCGCGGGCCCGAGCGACTGCCCGCGCAGCGTCAGCTCGATCGACGGCAGCAGCTGCCAGCGCGGCGCGACCCACGTCGGCCGATCGACGCGCAGGTGGCCGCGCAGCGACCACGCCGGCTCGCCGAGCGCCCGCGAGGCCAGCGCCTCGCCGCCCGCGCGCGCGCGCAGCCCCGCCTGCGGGAACACCACCTGCAGCGCCAGCGACCCGCCGCCGGTCATCGCCGTGCCCTCGCGCGGCAGCACCACCGGCGCCGCCGTGATCCACAGCCTGCGCGGCACCAGCGCCCGCGCCCAGCCCACCCGCAGCGCCCCCGTCAGGCGCGGCCGCAGGTCGTCGGCGCCGTCGAGGTCGTCGCCGCCGACGCGCAGCTCCGCGAACGTCGTGCCGAAGCGCTGGACCGCGGGCGGCGGCGAGGCCACGCTCGGCAGCGCCGGCGGCGGCAGCCCGATCGGCCCGATCTCGTCGACCACCGCGCCGAGGTCGAGCGAGCGCACCGGGGCCCGCGGCACCGGCACCGCCTCGCCGTCGAGGCGCTGGCGCACGCGCACCAGCGCCGCCCCGCGGCTGGTCGCCAGGACCACGCGGTGCGGCCCGCGATCGGTCAGCGCGAGCGTCCGCGTGGCCGCCACGCCCGGCACGATCGTGCGGGCCGCCTCCGGCACCGCCTGCGGGTCCGCCTCCGCCGGCAGGGCCACGCGCTCGCGCACCGCCGGCCGCTCGCGCCCGCGGGCCACCGCCAGCTCGAGCTCCTGCGGGCCCGGCCGGCGCCCGCCCTCGGCCAGCAGCGCCCGCGCCTCGACGGCCAGCGTGGTCGGCCCCAGCACCACCAGCTCGACCGGCGTGCCGACCCGCGCGACCCGCCAGGTCGTCGCGCGCACGCTGCCGACCGCGCCGCCGACGTCGCCGAGCCGCACCGAGCACAGGTGCCCGCGGCTGTGCGCGTCGAGCTCGACCTCCACGCGGTGGCGCCCGGCCGGCAGCCCCTCGATCGACGGCCCCGCGACCGCGCGCGCCGCCACCGGCCCCCGGAACAGGTCCACGCCGTCGAGCGTCACCCGCACCAGCGCCTCGGCGGCCAGGCCCGGCCGCACCTCCTCGCACCACACGTCGACCGCCAGCGCGCTGGCCTCGCGGCGCAGCGCCAGCACCGTCGCGTAGCCCGGGCGCAGCAGCGTCGCCTCCGCGTGCGGCCACGGCGGGTTGACGAGCGCCTGGCGGACCGCCGCGTTGGGGCTCGGCAGCGTCGGCGCCCGCGGCACGGTCAGCGACTCGACGCCCGCGTCGCGCTCCGAGCTGTCGACCCCGACCCAGCGGCTGCGCGTGGCCGCCACCGTGACCAGGCGCTGGATCGCCGGCGTGCGCACCGTGCGTCGCAGCGACAGCGCCAGCCCGTAGGCCAGCGCCGCGCCGTCCGCCCGCGGCTCGCCGTCGACCGGCCGCAGCAGCGAGCCCGGCCGCGCCGACGGCCCGTCGAGCGCCGCCAGGAAGCTGTGCACCCCCATCAGGCCGGCCTGCCACAGCCCCTCGCGCGCGGCCAGGCCCGCCCACACCCGCGCCGCCGCGTCGGCCTCGCCGCGCTCGTCGAGCCAGCCCGCGCGCAGCACCGCGGCCGCGGTCGACCTGTCCTTCGGGCCATCCTTCGGGTCGCCGTCGGCCAGGCGGTCGAGCGCGGCCAGCCCCGCCTTCGGGCCGCCGACCCGCGCCGCCGCCACCGCCGGGGCCACCGCCGTCATCCGCGCCACGTCGCCGTCGATCGCCGCCGCCAGGGCCGGCATCACCAGCGCGGGCCGGTCGGTCGACAGGTCGATGGTGTCGGGGGCGTCGAGCGCGTCGAGCCGGTCGGCCAGCGCCAGCGCCGGCCCGACCAGCTCGCGCGGCAGCCCGCCCGCCGTGACCCGCTGCCAGTCGACGTAGGCGTAGCCCGGCTGATCGAGGTCGAGCAGCAGCTCGGCCCGCTCGAGCCGCAGCGCGTGCGCCTGCGGGTCGGTCTGCAGCGCCCGGCTCAGCTCCGCGACCCGCTCGAGGTCGGCCTCGTCGCGCCCCGCCGGCGCCCGCCAGCCCGCACCTGTCCCTCGGGCCAGCCCGGAACTCTCTCTGTCCGCCGATCCGCCCGCCCCCGCACCTGTCCCTCCGGCCAGCCCCGCGTTCGCCCCGCCCGCGTCGCCCTTCTCACCTGCCCCTCCGGCCAGCCCATTCGCCCAGCCCTTCTCACCTGTCCCTCCGGCCAGCCCCTCCCCGATCCCGCCCGCCGCCCCCGCGCTCGCGTCCTCCCCCTCCTCCCCGTCCTCCGCCGCCGCGACGAGCACCCCCGCGCGCCCCGCGACCGGCCCGTAGCCGGCGCCCGGCGCCGGCGGGCCGGCCTCCTTCGCGCCTGTCCCGGCGGACAGCCCGCCTGTCCCTCCGGTCAGCCCGTGCGCCCCCGGCCCCACGCGCGCGCCTGTCCCCACGGACAGCTCCGCGCCCTCGCGCCCGCGGGTCGCCCGGATCGACGCCGCGATCGCCACCCGCGGCGCGTCCTCGGCGACCCGCACCGTCAGCGCCCGCGTGCCCGGGTCGACGCGCACCACCGCCGTCGCGCGCCCGCCGAGCCGCTCGCTCGCCTGCACCGGCACCACCGCCGGGTCGACCGCCGGCAGCATCACGTCGATCGCCTGCGCCGGCTGGTCGTCGCGCGCCACCCACACGCGGGCCGGCCCGGCCCGCTCGCCGAGCGCGCGCAGCTCGACCCGCACGAACGCCGGCTCCTCGCCCGCGGGCAGCACGAAGCGCACCGCCTCGCCCGGGGCCGCCGGCCACAGGCGCAGCAGGTGCCCCTCGGGCGGCCGCCCCGGCGCCGGCGCGCGCGACGACCACACCGTCGTGCCCGCCGGTCCGGTCAGCGTCACCGGGTAGCGCCCCGGCGGCAGCGCCACCTGCCAGCGCTCGACCGGTCCCAGCACCGGCGCGATCCACCGGCGCTCGCCGACCTGCATGCCGACCGCGCCCGCCTCGCCCGGCACCTCGGCGTACATGCGCAGCAGCGCCACCCGCCGCTCGCCCGCCTGCGCCTCGATCACCTGCGGCTGGCCCAGCGGCCAGCGCCACAGCGCCCGCGCCCCCGCGACCTTCTCGTCGGCCGCCGGTCGCGCCTCGATCCACGTCCAGCCCGACCCGCCCGACTCGTCGGCCCGCAGCGCCGCCCAGCGCGTGCCCGTCCGCCAGCGCTCGCGGTAGGCCGCGCGCACGCCCGCGTCGAGCGGCGCGCGGCGGCGGGCCAGCTCGAACAGCGCCACCGCCGGGCTGCGCAGCGCCAGCGACGGCCCCTCGATCGCCTCGGCCAGCCGCTCGATCACCGCGGTCGGCGCCTCCGCCGGACGCGGCCCCGCGAGCGCGCGCGCCAGCGCCGGGTCGCGGCCCGCGAGCGCCAGCCCGGCCGCGCGCGCCCGCCACACCAGCGGACCGACCGGGGCCCGGGTCGCGCGGCGGGCCAGCCGCTCGGCCGCCTCGAGCTGCTCCGCCGGCGTCAGCCCGTCCGCCTGGGCCGCCAGCTCGGCCTGCGCGAGCGCCAGCACCGGATCCGGGTCGGCCTCGCCGGGGTCGACGCGCCGCCCGTCGACGCTGTCGAGCAGCGCCGCCACCAGCGCCGCCCGCGACGACCCGCTGCGCCGCAGCGCCCGCCGCCCGCGCCGGATCTGGGCCGCCACGTCCTCGCCGCGCAGCGCCGCCGCCAGCCGCGGGTTGTGCCGCCCGGCCCGCAGGTTGACCGCCGTGTCCGGGCCCGCGAACTCGATCTCGTAGTCGCGCAGCCCCGGCGCCAGCGGCACGCGCAGCACCGACGGCGCGCCCACCGGCACCCCGACCGCCGCCGTCAGGCGCGCGCCCGCGGCGAGGTCGCCGCGCCCGGTCGCCGCCGACTCGGCCGCGCCGAGGTCGACGTCCTCGCTCGGCCGCCCGCCCTCGCCGCGCCGGTCGACCACGCCCTCGCCTGTCCCTTCGGCCAGCTCTACGACCTGACCGTTCGCGCCTGTCCCTCCGGACAGCCCGCTCGCGCCTGTCCCTCCGGCCAGCCCGCCCCGCCCGCTCGCGCCTGTCCCTCCGGCCAGCCCGCCCCGCGGCGGCGTGCGCAGCGTCGCCGCCGCCAGCCGCCGGCCGGCCGCGGTGACCCGCACCTCGCCGGCGCCGCCGATCGCCCGCGCCTCGATCCACAGCACGCCCGGCCCGCGCAGGGCGATGACGTGGCGCTGGCGGCCCTGGACCCGCTGCCACCCGCGCGCGCCCACGTTGCGCAGCGGCTCCGCGCCGGTCAGCGCGCGGGCCCGCAGCTCGAGCCCGAAGGCGCTGCGGATCGGCGCGCGCAGCCCGTGGACGCGCTGGATCGCCGCCGCCCGCCGCCACGCCCGCACCGCCGCCCGCAGGCCCGCGTCGGCGTCGTCGACGTCGTCGAGGGCCCCGGCGATCTCGGCGTCGGCCGCCAGCGCCTCGGCGACGGCCGCGGCCTCGGCCACCTCCGGCAGCGGCGGCGGCGGCCCGCCGGCGTCGATCCAGCGCAGCACCGCCCCGATCGCGTGCTCCCAGATCAGGTCGCCGGTGCGCGGCCGGACCCCCTCGACGACCACGCGCGTGTCCTCGGGCGCGGTCACCAGCCACTCGCTGACCTCGCCGGGCGGCTGCTCGATCAGCCATGTCCCCGGGGCCAGGCGGGTCGGCGCCTCGCGCACGCGGGCCGCCCCGGTCACCCGCTCGAACCGCGGCTCGCCCGCGCCGATCACCCGCACCCGCGCGGTCGCCAGCGCCGCCAGGCGCACCCGCGCGGCCAGCCGCGGGCCGACCGTCACCGGTCCGGTCACCGTCGCCGGCCGCTCCGCCGTCGGCCAGCCCGCCGCGCCGATCGCCACCGGGTGCTCGACCGCCAGCGGCTGCCAGACCAGCGCGGCCCGCTGCTCGGCCCGCGCCAGCGGCGACTCGGCCGCCGCCGCCGACCCGCCGCCGACGATCGTCAGCCCGAGCGCGAGCCCCCACCGACGCGCCGCCGACCTGCCGCCGACGATCGCCAGCCCGAGCGCGAGCCCCCACCGACGCGCCGCCGACCCGCCGCCGACGATCGCCAGCCCGAGCGCGAGCCCCCACCGACGCGCCGACGTCGCCGCCCTCCGCACGCCTGCCGACCGAGCGTTCACATGCCACTCGTCGGGGGCCGCAGCGCCGCGGCCAGGCGCCGGCGCGCCTCCGCGTCGGCGCGCAGCTGCTGGCGCAGCGACGCCGCCAGCTCGACGTGCACGAACGTCGCCGCCGCCCCGGTGCGCTCGTTGTACGCGCGGATGGCCCGCCCCTGCACGTTCGTGGTCGCGCCCAGCCGATCGGTGTCGACCGGGTAGAGCCCGATCTTCACCCCGAGCTCGGCCCGCAGCCGCTCGGCCACCGCCCGGCTGCGCGGCGTCGGCGTCGCCGCGCCGCCGCTGACGATCGCCGCGAACGCCGGCCCGTCGCCGTCGTCCGGGTCGTCGCCGAACCCGTGCAGCTGCACCACCTCGGCGCCCGGCACCTGCTCGACCGCCGCCGCCGTGGCCACCGCGAACAGGTGCTCCTCGCGGTGGCACGGGTCGGCCGGGGCGTCGGCGGCGCGGCGCTTGACCCCGTCGGCGCCGAGGTAGCGGTGCACCGTGTTGACGAACAGCGCCCGCGGCCAGCCGCGCTCGGCGAACATCAGCTCGACCGCGATGCGCTCGGTCCCGAGGTCGAAGAACGCGTGCGGCGCCTGCAGGATCACCGGCGACGTCGAGCCCACGCGGACCACGAAGGCCCCGCCGCCCCGCCGCCCGTCGCTGCGCTCGACCGCGGCCACGAACCTCTCCCCGCCGATCTCCCAGCCCTCGACCGCGTAGCCCGCGGCCTCGGCGGCCGCCGCCAGCCCCGCCAGGCGCCCGCCCATCATGCGCCCGATCAGCTCGCGCAGCGCCGTCGCCTGCTCCGCGCTCGCCGGCGCGTAGGCCGACGGCGCCGGCTGCGGCCACAGGCGCCGGCTCACCTCGGCCGCCTCGATCGGCGCGTACACCAGCTCCGCCTCCGGCTCGGCCTCCGGCGTCGCGATCCCGGTCGTCACCATCACCGTCGCCTCCGTGGTCTGCCCCGCGCAGCAGCTGGCCGCCAGCATGCACGCGAACACACGCCCGCGCCGCTCACTCCTCCGGCTCATCGTCCTCCTCCACCACCGTCGTACGGCGCTCGCCCCACTGCCACGCCCCGCGCTTGACCTCCGCCTTGCCCGCCCGGAAAAACCGCAGCCACACCCCCGGCCCGCCGACGTGGCGCACGCGCAGGGTGTGGCGCCCCGGGGCCACGTCGTCGCCGAGCACCACCGCGAAGCGCCCGACCGCCACCTCGGCCTCGCCGCGGCGATCGGGGAAGATCGCGCCGACCCGCCGCGACGGCAGCAGCTCGAGCGTGCGCGCCGCCGCGAACACCCCGGCCACCGGCACGCCCTGGCGCCGCCGCGGCGCGCCGCCGTCGACCTCGACCGCCAGCGAGACCGGCCCCTGACCGTCGACCCAGTAGACGACCACGTTCATGCCGACCGGCGCGGTGGTCGGCTTGTCGAGCGTCAGCGTGAGCCCGCCCGCGCCGAGCTGGTGGACCTGGCGGTGCTCGTAGAGCTCGCCGTCGCCGTCGAGCGGCGGGCGGTTGGCGAGCAGCGCCAGCGCCTCCGGCCCCGACCAGATCACCCCGGCGGTGCCCCGCCGCGGCAGGGCCATCCGCCCCGAGCGCGACGTCACCGGCCACTGCGTACCCTGGCCGTCGACGGTGACGAACACCCGCTGTCCGATCGCCTGCATCAACGAGCCGACCGCCTGGTAGCGCAGCCACCCCGGCCGCGGCGCGCCGACGCCGAGGTCGAGCCGCTCGGCCACGCCGGCCCGCAGCCGCGTGTACGAGCCCGGCCCCCACGCGGCCAGCGCCGCCCGCCGCCGCTCGACCGGCACCTCCTCGAGCAGGCGCATGCGCGCGTGCGACCCCCGCGGCTGCTCGGCGCGCCACGGCCCGGACGTCGCCGGGGCGCTCGTCGTCGCCTCCGCCCGCACCTGCGCCGCGATCGTGCGCACCTCGCCGGCCGCGGCCCGCAGCGCGTGGTCCTCGGCCCGCCGCGGGAACCGCCGCGGGGCCGCCCGCGGGGCGTAGCGCCAGCGCAGCCGCGGATCTTCGACCTGGTCGTAAGGCCAGGCGTGGGCCCGGTCCGCGCGCGCCGCGGCCGGCAGCCGGCCCGACACCGCCAGCAGCGCCGGCGACCCGCTGGCGACGAGCACCCGCGCGGCCCCCGGCGGCGCGATCAGCCCGATCGCCACCGCCTCCGACAGCGGCGCCTCGCCGAGCGGGAACACCACCGGCGCCCGCCCCTGGCTGTCCTCGGGGACATCCTCCGGCGCGGCCGTCAGGCGCTCGAACGGCGCCGGCGTGGTCGTGTCCGCCACCTGCTCGCCGCTGGCGAGCACCGCCCCCCGGGCGTCCACGAAGCTGTACGACACGGTCACCGGCGCGAGCGTACCCCAGGCGCGCGCCTCGACCTGCACGAACCGCCCCGCGGGATCTTCGTCCGGCGCCAGCGCCACCGGCAACGCCGACGTGCCGGGCCCGCCGCGATACATGGTCAGCAGCCGCACGTCGACCGGCACCAGCGCGGCCTGCCCGCCGCCGTGCAGCGCGTGCTCGTCGGCCCCCGCGTGGCGCTCGGGCGCGTCGGCCCGCACCTGCACCGCCGCCGCCGCCGCCGTCGTGTCGAGCTCGAGGCTCCACCACCCGACCGGCACGGAGATCTCCGCCGGCTCGTCCGCGGCCACCCACTCGCCGACCACCGCCGGCAATTCCTCGCCCTGCGTCACCCCCTCGCCGCCCCCACGGCCCCCGCCGATCCCCGCCCCGCCCCCGACCGCAGACCTGCCCCCGCCCCCCGAACCCGACCCGTCCCCCGACCGAGCCGCCCCGGCGCCAGCCCCGGACCTGTCCCCAAGGCCAGCCCCGCCGCTCTCCCCCGACCTGTCCCCCGGGCCAGCTCCGCCATGCTCTCCCGACCTGTCCCCCGGGCCAGCTCCGCCAGGCTCTCCCGACCTGTCCCCCGGGCCAGCTCCGCCGCGCTCTCCCGACCTGTCCCCGAGACCAGCCGCTCCCGACCTGTCCCCCGGGCCAGCCGCGATCCGGACCCCCGGCGCGACCGCCCGCAGGCGCGCCCGCACCTCGGCGGCCCCGCCGACCACCGCCACCTGCACCGTGCCCGGCCCGGCCAGCTGCACCACCAGCGGCTGGCCCGCGGCGAGCATCAGCGCCGGCGCCTCCGCCGGCGGCGCCACCGGCGGGCGCGGCGGCGCCACGTAGATGCTGCGTACGCGGTAGTCGACGCCCGCGCGCCCCTCGGCCGCCAGGCGCTCCCACGCCGCGGCCAGGCGCAGCTCCTGCTGGGCCGGCGCCAGCGCGTACCACGGCAGGAACGTCTCCGGCAGCCGGCGCTCCCCGCTGCCGGCCAGGGCCATGCGCCGCAGCTCGCGCGCCGCCTCGTCGACGGCCGTGCGCCGGTAGGCCCGCACCAGCGCCGTCGGCGCGGCGAACGGCCGCACCTGCGCGCCCACGACCACACCTGTCTCTTCGGACAGCCGCAGCTCGAGCGCCGAGCCCGGCGGCGCGTCGGGCAGCGCCAGCTCGAGGCTCGCCGCGTCGGTCAGCTCGACCTGCCCGTCGACCACGAACGCCGCCTCGTAGTCCCACCCGCCGAGCCCGCTCCCCTCCTTGGTCTGGCGCGCCCGCTGCGTGACCGTGCGCCGCCACAGCTCCGCCCCGTCGGGCCCGCGCAGCGTCGCCTCGACCGCGAAGCGGAACGCCGCGCCGGCCGCCAGCCCGCGCGGCACCTCGAGGTGGACCAGCAGCTGCACCACCTCCGCCCCGCCGGCCAGGCGGAAGCGCGGCCCGCCCGCGGTCGTCAGCTCGTAGACCATGGCCCGCTCGGCCTGGGCCAGCTTGCCGGCCGCCGGCACCGCCAGCGGCGCCACCTCGAGCACCCGCGTGGCCTGGACCACCAGCGCCAGCACGGCCACCAGCGTCGGCAGCGCCAGCCAGCGCCCGCCCGCCGCCCCGCCGCCCCGCAGCCAGCCCGCGCTCACCGCTTGACCCCCGCGTGCACGACCACGCTGCGCCGGCGCGCCCACAGCACCCCCGCGTCGGCCTCGTCGACCTGCGTGCGCCCCGGGCGGGCCGGCCCCAGCCACACCAGCGCCCGCCAGGTCCCCCCGCGCAGCGTCACGAAGCCCCGCCCGGTGCGCAGCCCGACCCCCGCGTCGAGCCGCCAGCCCTCCGCCGCCACCGCGCGCACGAGGTGCAGATCGCCGTCCTCGGCGAACCGCTCGACCCGCACCAGCGCCGCCACGAACGCCGCCTCCGAGCGGTCCGCGGGTCCCGCCCCCGACCTGTCCCCCGGGCCAGCCCCACCCGACCTGTCCCCGGGGCCAGCCTCGCCCGCCCGACCCGCGCCGACCCCCGACCTGTCCCCCGGGCCAGCTCCACCCGACCTGTCCCCGGGGCCAGCCTCGCCCGCCCGGCCCGGACCGACGCCCGACCTGTCCCCAGGGCCAGCCCGACCCGACCTGTCCCCGGGGCCAGCCTCGCCCGCCCGGCCGGGCCCGGCCCCCGACCTGTCCCCGGGGCCAGCCCCACCCGACCTGTCCCCGGGGCCAGCCCTCGCCTCGCCGCGCGGGGCCAGCCCCGCCAGCTCGTCGCGCCCCTCGCACCCGGCCCCGACCGCCACGCCCGCCAGGCGCACCAGCGTCGGGCACGGGTCGTGCGGCTCGTAGGCCGCCCGCAGCCCCGGCGGGAACCACAGCACCGCCGCGGTCTGGCCCATGAGCTGGGCCGCGAACTCGATCTGCGCGTTGCCGGCGCCGGCCAGCCCCGACAGCTCGGCCGACCCGTCCGCCAGCCGCCAGCCCTCGACCCACGCCAGCGCCCCGCCGGGCGCGAACATCGCCCCGATCGCCGCCGGCAGCGGCCGCGGGTCGAGCGCGGGCTGGCCGAGCCCGATCACGACCTCGTCCTGCTCCCGCCCGAGCCCCCGCACCTGCACCACCGGCCCGCCGTCGGCGAGCGCCGCCTGGTGCAGCGCCTGCAGCGGCGCGTACGCCCCGCCGCCGCCGCCGACGATCAGCACCCGCCCGTCGCGCGCCCACAGCTCGCTCGCCAGCCGCCCGGTGCCCGGCTCCTCGCGCACGTGCGGCGCCTCGATCACCGGCCCCGGCCGCGGCGCCACCACCAGCGTCGCCCAGCCGGTGCTCGCCGTGCGCCCCGGCTCGGCCAGGGCCACGCAGCCGGTCCCGCCGCACTGCCCGAAGTCCCACAGCGCGTGATCGACGAGCCCGGCCATGCGCGCCGACACCCGCCGCTCGCCGTCCAGCAGCGGCCCGGCCACGCGCCGCTCGAGGAACACCAGCTCCGCGGTCGACGGCGGCGCCGAGGCCACCAGCGGCCGCACCCCCGGCCCGCGCTCGCGCGCCGCCAGCCACGGCAGCAGCGCCGGCTCGCGGCGGACCTCCGGCGCCCCCTGGGCCAGCGCCGCCAGCAGGTCGCCCGGGTGCACGCGCAGCACCACCCGCCGCGCCGCGCCCCACGGCGCCCCCGTCACCGCCGGCGGCGCCGACCACAACAGCCGCGCCGCCCCCAGCCCGCGCACGTCGAGCGCGTCCGGCAGCTCCGCCTCCACGTGCACCGCCGGCCTGTCCCTCGGGACATCCTCGGCGACCCGCAGCTCGACCCAGCTGTCCGGGGCCAGCCGCGCCAGCGCGCGCGCGAACGCCTCGTCCCCGCCGTCGCGCCCGGCCACCACCACCGCCCGCGCGTCGAGCACCCCGGCCAGCAGCGCCGCCCCCTCCGCCGCCGGCGCCTCGCCGACCGGCCGCGGCACCGCCAGCACCGGCCCGCGCGCCCCCGGCCGCAGCAGCGCCACCCCGAGCCCAGACCCGCCCCCGCGCTCCGCCGCGACCACCGCGTACCCGACCACGCCCGCCCCGCCCCGCCCCGCAACACCCATCCCTTCGGCCGCATCCACCTGCCCCGAAGAACCTGTCCCCGCGGACAGCTCACCGCCTATCCCCGCGGCCGCATCCACCTGCCCCGAAGCACCTGTCCCCGCGGACAGCTCACCGCCCGCCCCCGCGGCCGCATCCACCTGCCCCGAAGCACCTGTCCCTTCAGCCAGCTCCTCGCCCCGAGCGGCGCCCTCGATCGCAAACTCCTCGGCGACCAGCGGCGCGACCACCAGGTCCGCCCGCGCCGCGGCCACCCGCGCCGTCGCCTCGTCGTCCGCCGAGCCCGACGCGCTCCACGCCGCCAGAGCGCCCCACGCGTCCGCGTGGGCGACCACCGCCGACGGCGTGCGCGGCGCGGGGTCCGGCGGCGCCAGCTCGGCCTGCACGCGGGCCAGGGCCATCGCCCCGAGCGGCGTGCGCAGCAGCCGCAGGCTCTCCGCCCGCGGCCCGCCCGGCGGCGCCGTGGTGCTCGGCGCGACCAGGTCGAGCCCGAACCCCAGCACGCTGCCGAGCCCCCAGCCCGCCAGCGCCGTCGTCAGCGTCGGCAGCAGCACCGCCCGCGGCGAGCGGTGCAGCATGCGCAGCGCCAACAGGCTCGACAGCAGGTACCCGAACCCGAACAGGTCGCGCGCCCGCACCCCCGGCAGCCGCTGGCCGACCGCCAGCGACAGCAGCCACTTCAGGATCACCGCCAGCGTGAACACCAGCACGACCTTGCGCGGCCCCTCGAGGTTCAAGCGCCGCAGCGGCGTGCGCTTCAGCAGCAGCGACGCCAGCGCCCACAGCGTCAGCGCCTCGACCAGCGTGATCACCAGCTCGCGCGGCGTGAACCACAGCAGCCCGATCAGCGCCGGGATCAAGATCCCGCCGAAGTCCCAGCCGTACTTTAAATTAAAGCGAGCCGCCAGCGCCGCGGTCGTCAGCAGCAGGATGTAGGCCTTGGCGTTGCCGAGGAAGTCGACCGCCGTGTCCTCGTACAGCAGCTCGAACGAGCTGAGCGACAGGTTGGTGAACGGCAGCAGCACGAACGTCAGCCCGGCGTAGGTCAGCCCGGTGACCACCGCCAGCTGGACCAGCCCGCGCCACGGCCCCGGCTTCCACAGCAGGTTGGCGGTCAGCGGCACCAGCACCAGGCCGATCGAGTAGAACTCGCGGACCGGCGGCAACGTGACCCCCGTCTGCGCCGCCAGCCAGCTCGACAGCCACGGCAGCACCCACAGCTGGTTGTGCTGCCGCACCAGCACGCTCGCCACCACGATCACGAAGAACCGGTCGCGCCCGAAGAACGGCGTCCACACCTGCGTCGGCGTCAGCGCGTAGGCCAGCGCGCGGGCCACCGCGTAGGTCGCCAGCGCCTCGACGACGATGATCGCCGCCGTGGTCGGCTGGACCACCAGCACGCTCGCCAGGTAGCCCGGCACCACCAGCCCGACGAACACCCAGCCGAGCGTCTCGCTGAAGAGCAGCGTGACCCACACGCCGAGCACCACCGCGAGCACGATCGACTGATCGAGCCCGCCCGGCGGGAACACCTCGTGGACCCCGCTCACGCCCCGGAGACCTTGTGCAGACCGCTGGCGGCGACCGGGCGGCCGCGCAGCTCCCGCGCCCGACCCTGCACGATCCACACCGTCGCCGCCGCCGCGCTCGCGACCAGCGGACCCGCCGCCCCGAGCGCCACCACCCCCGACGCGTACAGCCCCGCGTCGACCGCGAGCGCCAGCAGCCACGCCGCCGCCACCACCCGCACCGCCCGCGCCCCGCGGCCCGCCGCCGTCGCCGTCGCCACGGCGAAGCCCGCCAGCAGCAGCGCCCGCAGCCAGCCCGGCGCGCCCGCCCGCGCCGCGCCGTCGAGCACCCCGAGCAGCGCCTGCGCCTCGACCTGCGCCGGGCTCATCGGCCCCAGCGGCGTCGCCACCACCCGCGCCTCCGGGCCCGCGCGCCCGACCACCACCACGCGCCCGGCGAACGTGCCCGCCGGGATCTCCGCGCGCGCCACCCGCTCGCCGGCGACCGTCGGCAGGCGGACCACGTAGCGCACCGACAGCGGCCCGCCGCGCGCGGCCCCCAGCTCGGCCAGCGCCGCGAACACCGGCGAGCCCGGGCGCACCCACGCGCCGGACTCTTCGGACCTGTCCCCGGGGACATGCTCCGCGAGACATGTCCGGGCCGAGCCGCGCAGCCCGCAGCCGGTCCAGCCCTCGGGGTCGAGCACCAGCCGCGGGCCGTCGGCGACCAGCGCGGCGGCCAGGGCCTCGCGGTCGACGCCGTCGTCGACGCCGTCGTCGGCGTCGACGAGCACCACCGACTGGGTCGCGCTCTCGCCGGCCAGCGCGCGCGCGTAGCCGGCGTGCAGGCCGGCGTCGATCGCCGCGGTCAGCCCGTCGAGCGACCACGCCGCGATCACGGCGACGCCCGCCGCCGCGATCGTCCAGCGCGTCGATGCCGTGGTCCGCCCCATCGTCGCCTCCCGGCCCGGTGATGTCACGGCCAGGCGTCGGCCAGCTTCTTGGCCCGCGGCGCGCCCCAGCCGGTCGGGTAGTCCCAGCCGACGCCCGCGTCGTACATCGGCGTGCCGCCGAGGACGACGTCGCGGAAGCTCGCGCGCACCCCCGCGTTCAAGTACAGCTGCGGGTTCATGAAGCCCATGCGCGGCTGGCCCATGCTCTCGAGGTAGC
This sequence comes from Myxococcales bacterium, assembly GCA_016793465.1. Next base: position 249,793 of record JAEUJW010000081.1, on the reverse strand, counting down.
TGTTCATCACCGCGACCACGCCGGCGAAGATCGGCGACGAGAACGAGGTCCCGCCGTAGACCTGCCACTCGCCGAAGCGACGCACCCACATGCCCGAGCTCGGGTCGGCGTTGAGCGCGACCTCGACGACCGCGCGCTTGGCCGCGGGGATGCCCTGCTGCCAGTACGGCAGCGCGAACGACTTGTTCTCGCCCGAGCCCGAGCTGCTCCACGCCGTCTCGCTGATCACGTTGCCGACGTTGTCGGTGACGAGCTCGGTCCCGCCGACGCAGGTCACGAACGGGCTCGAGCACGGCACGTCGACCTGGCCCGAGTCGCCCGAGGCCGACAGCACGGTGATGCCGAGCGCCGCGGCCATCAGCGCCGAGTGGTCGTACTGGTCGCGCAGCGGCTTGGGCTCCGAGTCCTCGCGGTGGGCGAACGAGTCGGTCAGCACGCCCGCCTCGTTGCGCGCGATCGCCTCGTTGAACACGTACATCAGCGAGGTGTTGCGCGCGTCGGGCCCCTCGTAGACGATCACGTCGGCGCCGGGCGCCATCGACGTCGACCACTGGGTGTCGAGGATCGTCTCGGTGATGCGCGTGACCACCGGCTCCATCAGCTCGAGCTTGGTCGGCAGCGCGCGGTCGATGCCGAACGACAGCCAGAAGATCTGCAGGTCCTTCTGGTGGTAGTGCGCCGCCGCGATCACGCCGATCGTCTGGCCCTGACCGGTGAAGCCGAGGTTGAACAGGTCGTCGACCTCGTAGGCCACCGCGATCTGGTTGGGGTTGAACGCCCCCGCGCCCGGCGGGTCGGCCTGGACCACGCCAGCCTCGCCCGGCAGCACCCCCGTGGCCGCCGGCAGGTCCGCGGTCAACAGCCCGGTGGTCCGGTTGGCCACGAACAGCGGCAGCGTGAACGACGTCAGCGTGCAGTACACCGGGAACGGCGGGTTGCCGGCCTGCGGGTTCTTGCGCATGCAGATGTGCAGCGTGGTGTCGAACGTCTCGTTGAAGTCCGCCACCGACCCGCTGAACTGGATCAGCATGCGGTTCTTGGCCTCGAAGTTGACCTGGAAGTCGCGCGACTCGAGCCAGTCCTTGATCAGCTCGAAGTCCGCGACCGGCGGCGCGTGCCCGGTCATCCACTCGTCGACCGTCATGTACTCGCCGTAGGCCGGGTTCTGCGGGTCGTACATCGCCTTGACCTTGGTCTCGAGCGCGGCCCGCTCGCGCGTCGGGAACCCGATCAGCGCGCGCACCTGGTTGTCCAGCGGCGCCTCGCCCTGGTCGTCGTAGACCCCCGGCAGCGGGCTCGGCAGACCGTCCGGCTTGTCCTCCGGCACCATCTCCTCCGGCGGGATCTGACACAGCGGCTCCTCCGGCGGGCACTCCCCGGTCGAGCTCTCCGCCTCGCTCGTCGACGACGACGTCGTGTCGTCCGCGGTCGTCGACGTGCTCGTGGAGATGTCGGTCGTCAGCACCGGGCCCGTGGTCGGGTCGACCGGCCCGGTCGAGGTCGTCGACGGGTCCACGGACCCCGTGGTCGTCGACGGGTCCACCGAACCGGTGGTCGGGTCCACAGCCGTGGTCGGCACGAACCCCGAGCTCGAGCTCCCGCCCGAGCTCGACGAACTCGTGGTCGCGGTGTCGATCCCCGGGCTGTCGTCCGAGTTGCAAGCGCCCGCGAGCGCGACGAGCAGGACCGGGGTCACCCGGGAGCAGATGGAGAAGCGAGCATCAGGACGTTGCATGACAAAACCTCGAAACCTGGAAATTCTTGGGGGACTTCACCACAGAGTAGGCACGGGAACGCGCGCACTTCAAGCCGACCGGCCGTCGCCGGCGCGGCTCCAGAGCAGTTGTTGTCGAGAGTTCGCCGCTCATTTCAAAGCGCCGGCACGTCACGCATGTGACTTTGCAGGACCGTCGGCTGCTGCCCCCAACCGGAAAAAACGGCGTCCGCCGCGAACCGGCGCCATTCGGCCGCCTGCGCGCGCCATCCCTCCCGCGAACTGTGCTCGCGTGCACATCCTGTTTCCAGGAAGATCCGCCGACGGCCGACCGCGCAGCCGCCGCGACGCGGCCCCGCGGCGCCGCGACGCGACCGCGCGCATGCGCGCCCGCCCGCCGCCGCCGCCGAGCACGCCCTGGCCGGTCCGCAGCGCGGCGGCGGGTCCTGCGATTCGACCCCGGGCTCGCCGCGCGGCGGGTCGCGTCGATCGGCGGGAGGCCTGACTCGGGGTCGTCGAGCGGCGCGTCGCCGCGACGAACGCACGCGGAGGCAGCAACGTCCGCCGCGACCCGCCCCTGCCTCTGGCCCGGGCCCCGCGCGCCTCGGGGTGGTTGCCGTCGTGCTCGTCGTCGTGGTTGCCGTCGTGCTCGTCGATCGGCTCGTCGACGCAGCGCACCGTCGACTCGCAGCTGTCGAGGTCCGCGGCGGTGGCGTCGACTTCGTCGCGGCGCTCGACCGCCCGCGGTCTCGCACAGCCCGGCCCGAGCGTCCCGTGCTCGACGCCCCGACGTCGTCGCCCTGCCCTTCGCGGCCGAGCGGGTGAGCCGCCGACGCAGCCCGCCGGCGCGTACCCCCTGACGACTCGAGCGCCGCACAGCTCTCGATCGCCACGCGTCGCCCACCGCCCGAACCGTCGGCGTGTCCGCCGTCGTCGCCGCGCCTGCAAGCAATGCGCAGCCCCTGTCCGGGCCCGCCCGGCGACCCGTGATAACTTGCCGGGTTGCCATGCAGACCCACGTCGTTCGCAGCTTCATGACGGCCTCGCCGGAGACGATCGCCGGCGACCTGACCCTCACCCAGGCGCGCGATCGCATGTTCCAGCTGGGCTCGCATCACCTGCCCGTCGTCGACAACGGCGAGCTCGTCGGCGTGCTCAGCGACCGCGACATCTCCGGCGCCGAGGTCCACGGCAGCGACCTCGAGCGCCTCACCGTCCGCCAGGTCATGACCGCCGTGCCGTTCACCTGCGGCCCCGAGGCCCACCTGCGGGCCGTCGCCGCCGAGATGGCCCAGCACCACCACGGCAGCGCCATCGTCGTCGACCCCAACCACCCCGGCCACGTGCTCGGCGTGTTCACCACCACCGACGCCCTCACCGCCCTCGCCCAGCTCGCCGCGCCCCCGCAGTGAGCCGCGCGTCGCCAGCCCGCCCGAACGCACGCAGCCGACCCCCACCGCCTTCGCCCAGCCCGCCCGAGCGCACGCAGCCGACCCTCACCGCCTTCGCCCAGCCCGCTCGAGCGCACGCAGCCGACCCTCACCGCCTTCGCCCAGCCCGCCCGAGCGCACGTAGCCGACCCTCACCGCCTTCGCCCAGCCCGCCCGAGCGCACGTAGCCGACCCTCACCGCCTTCGCCCAGCCCGCCGCGCCCCCGCACGCAGCCGTCGGCGAGCTCGCCGCGCACCGGACCCGCCGCGAGCACGCACTCGCCCGCGCGTCCCGGCTACCATGCCGCCGATGCCCGCCGCCCCGCACTGGCCGCTCCCCGGCGAGCTGCGCATGCCGCTGCAGATCGGCCACAGCGCGCTCGTCGAGGGCACCGTCGCCGCGGCCATCGCCGTCAACGCCACCGCCCTCGCGTTCACCTACCTCGTCGACACCCCCGGCTGGCAGGTCCGCCTGGTCGCGCTCGCGCTGGTCGTCTGCACCGGCCTGTGGATCGCCTTCGTGTGGGGCTCGCTGTCCGGCTGCCGCGCCAGCGACCTCATCCTCGGCCCCGCCGGCCTGCGCATCGACGGCGGCCCCCACCACGGCCTCGAGCTCGCCTGGACGTCGCTGGTGCCCGAGCGCTGCCACGTCACCGACAGCGACAAGCGCGCCCCCGACCAGCCGATCCGCGGCCACGAGCTGTTCGTCGCCACCACCGACGGCCGCAGCTTCCCCATCGCCGAGGCCTACCAGCCCGAGGACCGCGAGGCCCTCGTCGTCGCCCTCGACGAGATCCGCGCCGTCCACCGCCTCGCGCCGGTCGCCGCGTCCGCCCGCGACCTCCAGCCCGCGCCCGCCGCCGTGGCCGCCGTCGACGTGCTGCGCTGCCCCGGCTGCGGCGCCGCGCTGGCGCCCACCGACCTGTCCTCGGTGACATGTCCCATGTGCCAGCGGCAGGTCCCCGTCCCGCCCGCCGTGCGCGCCCACCTGGCCGAGGACGCCGCGCTCGCCCGCGAGGCCGAGGCCGCGCGCCCGCTGATCCGCAGCCTGCTCGACCAGCCCGGGGCGAGCGCCGCCAACCGTCACCTGCTGCTCGCCCTCGTCCTCGTGTTCCTCGCCCCGCTGATCGGCGCGGCCCTCTACGCGCCGATGCGCCTGCGCGGCCTCGGCAGCGAGGGCAACACCGTGCTGGTGTTCCTCGCCGGCGCCAGCCTCGCGGTGCTGGTCGCCGTGCTCACCAACCCGCCGTTCGCCCGCCGCGTCGCCCTGCGCGCCTGCCTCATCGACCTCGGCGCCCGCCACGACGGCGGCCCGCGCTGCCGCGGCTGCGGCGCCGCCCTGCCCGACCAGCACGCCAGCCACGCGCTCGTGCGCTGCCCCTACTGCCGCTGCGACAACATCCTCGGCGTCGACCTGCGCCCCTGGCACGCCGCCGCCGCCGGCCGCGCCACCGGCCTGCGCGGCCTCCTCACCCAGCGCCGCGTCCGCCTCGCCGGCGTGCTCGGCGACGCCCTGCTGTGCCTCGCCTTCGCCCTCGCCTTCGCCGCCTGGCCCCTGCTCACCTACCTCGGCGCCGGGTGAGCGCCGCGAGGGCCGCCCGCGTCACCTGTCCCCGCGGACAGCCTCACCCGCCCCCGTCCGCCGGGTCCGCGCAGCCCCGGACCTCACCTGTCCCCGCGGACAGCCTCACCCGCCCCCGTCCGCCTCGACCTCCGCCGCCGCCTCCTCGAGCTCGTCGCGCTCGACCACCTCCCCGACCTTGACGACCGCGAGCACCCGCGCCTCCCCGCCCTGCCAGCGCCCCTCGAGCCACAGCGCCACCGTCCGCGCCTCGCCGGCCGCGTACCTCGCCCGCTCCGCGAGCCCGACCCCCAGCGCCGTGTCGTCGCAGCGAATTTTTAATGCGTCCGCCGCCGCGCCGAGCCGGGCCTCGTTCAACGAGAACCCGACCGGCCCGCGCGTCAGCACCACCGGCAGCCGCAGCCGCCGGCCCCGCGTCGCCGCGAGCCACGCCAGCAGCTGCGCCGGCGGAGCGAGCGACGCCCCGTACTCGAACCGCCGCACCGTCGTGTCCGCGACCAGACGCCGCTCCGGCGCCGGCTCCGGCGCGTCGTCCTCCGGGTCCGCCTCCGCCGCCTCGCGGACGCTCGCGGCCAGCTCCGGCGCCGGCGGCCACTGCGGCTCGCCCGGCGGCCGGCCGCGCCAGTCGACGCCGAACGCGTGGCCCAGCGCGCACACGTAGTGGTCGTCCTCGACGCCCTCGTCGACCCGGTCGGCCCGCGTCACCACCCCGCGGGACGCACACGTCCAGCACATCACCCGCTCCGCGAACTTGCCTCCCGCCATCGGCCCTCCGGGCCCACCATACCGCCCGCACCGGTCCCCGTACACGCGCCGGTCAGGCCGGCGCGCTGCGCCCCGCGCCGACGCTCAGCCCGGCTGCACCGGCCCGATCTCGAGCGTGAACCCCGGCAGCCCGCGGATCAGGTCGACCCCGAACGCCGACGACGGCGTCTGATAGCCCGCCCGCGCCTCGCCCGCGAGCACCTTGCGCACGCACGTCAGCGCCGTGATCACCGTCGTCTTGTAGCCCTCGGGCGTGCGCAGCCGACCGACCAGCGTGCGCCCGTCGGCCGCCGTCACCTGCGCCCACAGGTGGGCCTGCCCCTGCTCGCGCAGCGCCTCGCCCGGCCCCGTCACCGTGCGGTCCACGATCGCCTGCAGCCCTTTAATTATCAGCCTCCGCCGCAGCAGCGGGCCGAGCAGCTTCATCCACTTGAGCCCCCTGGCCTGCTTCGGCGGCAGCGCCATCATCACCGTGATGTCGTCGATGCCGGTCGAGTGATACGCCGTCGACACGTCGCCCCACGAGATCGCGACCGCCCGCCGCGGCTTGCCGGCGAACTCGACGGTCCGCGCGAGCGACCCGGCCTCGACCGTCTCGAGCTCGCCGCCGCGGCGCACCAGCACGCCCTCGCCGAGGTGCTCGATCATCGTCTTCATGGTCCCGCGGCTGATCGAGCCGAGCGCCTGGAACGCCATCTCGAGGCGGATCGCCCCCGGCAGCGCCTCGGCGACCGCGCGCGCCAGGCAGTCCGACGGCACCACGTCGAAGCCCACGCCCGGCATCACCACTACCCCGCGGGCCTTCGCCTCGGCGTCGCGCCGCTTGCACGCCTCGAACACCTCGACCTCGCCGGTGATGTCGAGGTAGTGCGCCCCCGCCTTCAGGCACGCGCTCACCATCGGCTCGCTCGTCGCCGAGAACGGCCCCGCCGCGTGCAGCACCAGCGGCGCGCCCTCGAGGTGCCGCGCCAGCGCGTCCGGGCCCTGCAGGTCGAACGCCCGCCACTCGAGCCCGAGGCGCCCGCCGACGCGCGCCAGCGCCTCCGCGTTGCGCCCGGCCAGCAGCGGCCGCAGCCCCTCCGCGGCCGCCGCCGCCGCGATCAGCTCCCCCGTGTAACCGTTGGCACCGTACAGGATCCAGGGCGTCGTCATGCCCGGGGGATAACCGATCCCCGGCGACGCGCGCCAGCGTCGCCGCCGGCAATTTCTTTGCTATCTTCGGCGCCGTGGCCGAGCACGCTCCCCAGCCCGGACCGCGCGGCCCCTCGGGTGCCCACGCGCCGCCCGCGATGGACGACACCCCGGACCTCCGCGTCGGCACCCACGTCGGCAACTACGTCATCCACGAGCGCCTCGGCCGCGGCGGCATGGCCCTCGTCTACCGCGCGACCCACACCCGCTTCCACGAGGAGGCCGCCGTCAAGCTGCTGCACCCGCGCCACGGCGCCGCCTCCGAGATGCGCCGCCGCTTCCTCCGCGAGGCCCGCGCCATGCGCGAGATCTCGAAGCGCAACCGCCACGTCGTGCGCGCCCTCGACTTCGGCGAGACCGAGCGCGGCGAGGCCTACCTCGTCATGGAGTACCTCCGCGGCCAGGATCTTCACCAGCTATTAAAAACGACGGGCCCGCTCGACTGGTCGCGCGCCGCCCCCCTCGCGCTGCAGCTGTGCGACGCCCTCGCCTCGACCCACGCCGTCGGCCTGCTGCACCGCGACATCAAGCCCTCCAACTGCTTCCTCGCCGACCAGAGCCAGCACGCCGGTCCGATTATCAAACTCATCGACTTCGGCATCGCCAAGGACCTCGGCGAGTCCGGCGAGCAGACCGACCGCAACATCGTGCTCGGCACGCCCGCCTACCTCGCGCCCGAGCTGCTGGCCCTCGGCGCCCCGCCCGACGCCCGCAGCGACATCTACGCCCTCGGCGCCACGATCTACTGCCTGCTCACCGGCGCCCCGCCCTACCAGGGCCAGCCCCGCGAGCTCCTGCAGCAGCAACACCAGCCGCTGCCGCCCCCGAGCGCCCGCCGCCCGGCCGACCTGCCGCCGCTCCCGCCCGGCGTCGACGAGCTGGTGCTGCGCGCCGTCCACCTCGACCCCGAGCAGCGCTTCCAGAGCGCCGGCACCCTCGCCGACGCCATCCGCCACACCCAGTACCTCGCCCCCGACGCCGACCCGCCGACCGCGATCCACGTGCCCCGCCCGCGCCGCCGCGACGGATCGCCCGACCTGCTGCTGCGCGCCCTCATCATCGTCACCGTGCTGGTCTCCGCCGGCATCGCCGCGGTCGCGTGGTTCGCCCTCCAGCCGCCGCCCGCGCCCGCGCCCGTGGTCCTCGCCCCCGGCGCCTGCGACCCCAACCGCGGCGACGAAGACTGCGGCGACGACGAGTGGTGCATCCGCGGCGCCTGCCGCCCGCGCCCGCCCGTCGAGTACGCCGCCCGCGGCGAGTCGTGCCGCGAACGCGACTGCGAGCCCCCGCACCTCGAGTGCGGCCCCGACCTCGTGTGCTTCCGGACCGGCGGCGAGCGCCCGCCCGCCCCGCACTGCGAGGACCCGCGGGTCGTCGCCGCCGTCGAGGCCCTGGTCCAGAAGTGCAACCAGCGCCAGCACGACATCACCGCCCTCGCCCAGGACCCCATGAACTGCAGCGGCGACGTGTGGCGCGACCTGACCGCCAGCGACGCCGAGATCGACCTGTTGCTGAGCGCCTTCCCCGACCGCTTCGCCGTGTCGTTCCCCCGCGCCCAGCCGCGCCTGCGCGGCGGCTGGCCCGACGCCGAGGCCGAGTCGTTCCTGCGCGCCCAGATCGCCCCTCACCTCGCGCGCATCGGCCAGGCCCACCGCATCTTCGTGATCGGGCGGGCCAGCCCCGACGGCCCCGCCGACAGCAACTACGCCCTCAGCCTGCGCCGCATCGACGTGTTCGAGCGCCTGATCACCCGCATGCTGCAGACCCTCCCGCCCGAGCCCTCACCCACGCCCGACCCCGCGCCGCGCCCCGGCCCGCGCTTCGTGTCCTGGGGCGTCGCCGACGACCGCCTGCTCACCCTCGCCAGCTTCACCCGCAACTACGTCGGCTCCCACCCGCCCTTCGCCTTCACCAGCGACGAACAGTCCCGCCTCCGCGCCGGCGTCGACCGCTTCTCCCACGGCGACCCCCTCGCCCCCCGCGAGCTCCGCGACCTCGAGCAAGCCGTCAACCGCGTGGTCCTCGTCATCCCCATACTCTGCGACCCCCGCCGCCTCTGACCCCGACACCAAGAATTTTTAATAATTTTTAATTTTCAAACGATAAATCCCGGCTCCGCCAGCGTTCTCGCCTGTCCCGAAGACCAGCCCCTCCGGCCCCTCCGACCTGCCCCGAAGACCCGCCCCTCCGGCCCCTCCGACCTGCCCCGAAGACCAGCCCTCCGACCTGTCCCGAAGACCAGCCCCTCCCGGCGCCTCCGAACTCTCCACCCGCACCGACGACCAGGCCTCTTCTTCCTCGTATGCCCTCCGTCGCCCGCCACGCCGCGCCCCCGCCGGCCCTCACGGTCCTGCTCCTGATCGTCGCCGCCGGCGTGTGTATCGGCGTCGTGCTCGCGGCCACGCTCGCGCTGCGCCTGCAGGCGGTCCGCGCCGACGTCGCGGTCGCCCGCCAGGCCTGCCCCTGCTGCGACGAGGCCCCGCGATGACCCGCGCCGCGCCGTCCTGGCAGGACGACCCGCGCGCGCGCCGGCGCGTCGTGCTGTTCCTCGTGCTCGTCGCCCTCGCCGGCGTGACGATCGCCCTCTCGCTGCTGCTCCTGCGCGCCATCCAGCTCGAGCAGCACGAGCTCCGCCGCCTCGGGCTGCTCGCGCAGACCTGCGAGCCCGCGCCCGCGCCGCTCCCGCCCGAGCCGCCCCCCGCGCCGGAGCCCGAGCGCGCCCCCGAGAGCCAGCCCCGCGGCGCCTCCGCGTACATCGAGCTCGGCGCCGACATCCAGCCGCTCATGCGCCTCGAGCTCGAGCACGTGCGCACCGACGGCCGCCTCGACAGGCTCCGCCTCGGCCACCCCGCCGTGCTCCCGCCGAGCAGCGTCCACCTCGTCAGCCTGTGGGCCCCCTGGTGCGACCCCTGCAAGACCCTGCTCCCGCGCCTGCGCGACCTGTTCGCCCGCCGCCGCGACTGGGCCCGCGCCGTCGACTTCGTGCCGATCCAGGTCCAGGACGCCACCTCGCCGGTCGAGGCCTTCACCGCCGTCGCCCCGCTCATGCCGCCGACCCGCGCCCCGCTGGCCGACCGCTCGCACGCCGGCGCGCTCGTCGAGCTGCTGCGCGACCCCTCCCGCGCGCTCTACTCTGGCAACCTCCCGACCACCCTCCTGCTCGACTGCAACCGCCGCGTGCGCTGGGCCAAGGAGGGCGACCTCACCGACGCCGACGTCGCCGACCTCGAGCGGTGGATCGACCGCTTCACCGACCAGCTGCGCTACGACCACCCCGACTGTCAGCGCCGGTGGTGCGGCAACGGCCGCTGCGAGCCCGGCGAGGCCGCCCGCTGCGAGGACGACTGCGGCCCCCCGCCGGCCCCGCCGCCGAGGACCTGCCCCGCCGACTGCCTGCAGTGCGACGAGCAGCTCAACTGCCTCGCCAGGGCCACCACCACCGGCTGCGGCAACCGCGTGTGCGAGCCCGGCGAGAACCGCCGCAACTGCTGCCTCGACTGCGGCTGCCGCTCCCCCCACGTGTGCCTCCCGAACGTCGAGAAGCGCCTGGTCTGCGGCCCCAAGCCGCTGAAGTTCTGACCTGTCCCCGCGGACAGGTCGGTGCGCATCCGGAACGTCGAGGAGCGCCTGGGCTGCGGCCCCGGGCCGCCGAAGTTCTGACCTGTCCACGCGGACAGGTAGGTGCGCCTCCCGAACGTCGACAAGCGGCCGGTCTGCGGCCCCGAGCCGCCGAAGTTCTGACCTGTCCCCACGGACAGGTCAGCGGCCCGCCTAACGCCCCGTGCGCGACAGCCGGTCGTACGCCTTCTGCCCGTCGAAGTGGGCCAGCAGCCGCGCCAGCGCGTCCTCCAGCACGCTGTTGAACGCCGGCGAGGTCTCGCGCACGCTGGTGATCGGCACCGTCGACTGCGCGGTGCCCTGATACACGAACGCGTCGGCCGGCGCCCCGTAGGCGCGGATGTGCAGGCTCCACTGCATGCGCATGAACACCGCCTTGTCGGACGAGCCCGGCGCCACCGCCTGCGTGAACGTCGTCAGCGAGTTGATCAGCACCATGCCCGTGAAGAACGTCTCCGCCGGCGCGGCCGTGCTCGGCGGCGCCACCACCACCCGCGAGAACAGCTGCGACAGCGCCTTCTGCAGGTCGCGCTCGACGAACGCGTGCAGCCCCGATACCTCGATCGGCTTGACCCCCGGGCCCTGCGCCGTCATCGCGTCCGGCAGCTTGGCCGGGTCGAGGATGACGTACAGCGGGATCTCGATCCGCCGCGTGTCCTGCGGCTGCGGCACGTTGGGAGTCAGCGCCCGCGCGTCGACCGGCGCCATCGCACACCCGGCGACCGCCATCAGCAACGCGAGCGCACCTGCGCGGAGGGACAAGGTCATGGCCCGAACTATCACCCGCCCCCGGGGTCCCCGCAAGCGCTAGCCGACGCGTCCCCCGCCTCACTGTTCGAAACAGTAAAGCCGGGCCGTGAAATTGCAGTGCCACGATACAGGGTGGCTCGTCCAGTGCCTCTCCTCGGCCCACTGCAGCCACATGTCCTCGGGCTCAGTCGGTACGTGGCTGAAGCCGACGTGCGCGACCAGGTCCGGCGAGGGGCTGCTCCAGTCGGCGCAGTGCCGGGGTGGAGCGGCGATCTCGCCGTTGCTGCCCGTGTTCGTCCACACCCACGACGGCGGGAGGGGCGCCCCGAATTCGTCGACGCGGATGCCTTGGCCGGGTCCGTTGAGCACGAGGTCGCTGACGCTGTCGGCGACGCGCTCGCCGGTCGGCAGCATGATCGGCTTGACGGGGTACTGGATGAAGCGGTCCAGCGGGCCGAGCTCGCCGTCGGACAGCCAGGCCCGGAACGACTGCCAGCGCTGGTGTCCCGTCGTCCAGGCGAGGTTGCGGCAGATCTCGTCGGCGCCGTCGAGGCCGCTCACGTCGTCATCCGGGTCGGCGTCGAAGTCGGCGCCGTGGACGGTGCTCGAGAGGAAGGCCATGCGCGCGTCCCAGTTGCACAGGAGCGTGCAAGGAACAGAGCTTCCCTCGCTCTGCCCGGACCCGTTGTCGATCCCGGCGTCACATTGCTCCTGCGGCAGATCTTTGACGCCGTCACCGCAGTAGGGGTTCTTCGCGCAGGTCTTGCTGCACCCCGCGTAGTGGGGGCCGTTGTCGACCCCGTCGTCGCACGCCTCGACTCCGGCCTGGACGAAGCCGTCGCCGCACACGGCCGCCGTGCAGTCGAGCTTGCAGGCGCCGTCGTTGTCGTTGTTCGCCCCCTCGTCGCACGCCTCGCCGTCGTCGAGCACTCCGTCTCCGCACAGCCCGCCCGGGCTCGAGCTCGTGGTCGAGGCGGTCGATGAGGCGGTCGACGAGGCGGTCGTCGTGGTCGTCTCGCTCGCGGCGTCGGTCGTCGAGGGGGTCGACGGCGGGTCGCCCGGGCCGGTCGCCTCCGTCGGGGACAGCTCCACGGGCGTGGTGGTCCCGGTCGATCCGGAGGTGTCCGCGGTCGGAGCTCCTGGCGACTGCGTCGAGGTGCAGGCCGGGACGAGCCAGGCCGCGAGGAACATGAGGTGACGGTGAAATTCGCGGGAGAACATCGGCTCGCTCCTTGTCAGGGTTTTGGTTGCTGGACGCAGTACAGGGCGCCGGGCGAGAAGCAGATCGTCGGATTACTCTCGCTCTGCCGAAACAGCCAGTTGGAGTCGACGAAGGAGCTGTCGCCCCAGTGACCGAGGTCGAAGCTCTCGACCGTCCAGTCCTTGCAGTGCTCGGCGCCCGGAACGGCGACGCCGCCCGGGGCGGTCCCGGTCCACACCAGCGTCTTGGTGGTCTGCGACAGCTCGTCGACGTCGACGGGGTTCTGCAGCGGGCCGGTCATGAGGGCGTCCCAGCCGTGGGCCACGGGGAGACCGTTGACGAGGCGGTACCAGCCGCGGGCGTGGTGGAGGCGCTCGGCGGCGTCGGTGGTGCTGTCGCTGATCAGCGCCGAGTAGTCGAGGGCGTTCGCCAGCGGGGAGTTGAGGGCGTGGTTGCGACAGCGGTTGTCCGCGCCGACGAGGCCGTTGATCTTGCCGGTGTACATGGTCTCCGAGGTCACGAAGATCGTCCATGACTGCGCGCAGCTGTTGTCGCAGTCGTCGACGTCCTCGGCGTTCCCGTCGTCGCACTCCTCGTCGCCCTCGACGACGCCGTCGCCGCAGACCGCCGGTCCGCCCGAGCTGCTCGACGCGGGGTCGCCTGTGTCCTGCGTGCTCGTCGAGGCGTCGCTGCTCGTCGACGAGCCGCCCTCGCCGGTCGACGACGAGCCGCCGGAGCTGCTCGCGCTCGTCTCGCTGCTCGAGCCCGAGCTCGAGCTCGAGCTCGAGTCAGCGGTCGACTCCCCGGAGATCGGCTGCTTGTAGTAATACTCGGCCGCGAGGTCGTCGATGCTGCAGCCGCCGAGCAAGGCGGCGGCGATCCCCGCGAACGTCTGGTTCAGGTGATGGTGACGCATTCGACTAAAACCTCCCGGACAGGTGAAGGCCCCATCCGTGTGAACCGATCGTCGGCGCGAGGCTCGCCCGCCCCGCACGTCCGGGACGACGCGCCAGCACGGCGACGCCGGCGATCAGCAGCGCCCCGGCGGCGGACCCCGTCACCACGGCGGCGGTGCGGGCGTGCCGGCCGCCGTGGTAGAGACGGCCCCACTCGGCGAGCTCGGCGGAGTCGTCGAGCAGCCGGTCGGGGTCGAGGGCGTCGAGGCGACGGTAGCGCTCGGCGTAGAGCGCCCCTGCGATCGCCGCGCCGATCGCCGACAGCCCGCCGACGCCGAGCAGCACCCCGCCGGTGACGCGCATCCGGCGATCCCGGCGCTCACCGGGCGGGTGCAACGGCGGCGGCGGCGACGCGACGCTCGCCCCCGCGGCCGCGGAGCGCGGCGGCCCGGGCCGCGCAGGCGCCGGGGGCGGACTCGCCGCGGCGGGCGGCGGGGCGGGAGCCGGCACGATCACCGCGTGCGCCTCGCACGGACGACCGGCGAGCAGCCCGTCGACCTCGCGGATCACTCCGTCCGTGCCCGCGACGTCGGCCGGACCCCCCGCCGGTCCGAGCGCCGCGAGCAGCTCGGTTCGGTGCCGGTGCAAGATCTTCCGCAGGCGGCAGAGGTGCTCCGACGCCCGCGTCGCGTCGTAGTGCCGCATCAGCGCGCTGCGCAGCGAGCCGACGACCTTGCCGCGTCCGGCCCGATACTGCACCGGATCCGGCATCGATGCATACGCCCGCTCGAGCTCGGCCACACCGGCCTCGACCTGCCCCGAGTTGACCAGGCCGATGCCGCGGTCGTTGTGCTCCCGGGCGTCGGGCGGCAGATCCGGCGCGACGGGGGTCGCAAGCAGGGTGAGGTAGACGACAGCCTCGGCGATCATGGCGACTCCTTGGTGGGCTTGAAGCGGAACGTGTGCTCGAGCGTGCGTGGCTGATCCGGCGCGAGGCGGACCCGTGAGAACGCCGCCCGCAGGCAGTCGGACAGGAACGACGCGGACGGGTCGTCGCGCACCACGATCGCGCCGACGCGCCCGTCGGCGCGGACCCTCACGCGTACGGGGAGGCTCGCGGTGTCCGGATCGTCGTGCATGCGCACGCAACGGCGCGCCGCGGCGGTCGCCAGGTCGAGCGTCTCTTTCGCCGATCGTCCGCCCCGGAGCGGCGGCGGAGCGCCCGACGGTGCGGCCACGCTCGCGGCCTCGTGGTCGGCCGCAGCGGCGCCCTCCGGCGGCATGCACACGTCCGCGGGATCGCCGGGCGCGGCGTCCCCGACCTCCTGCGCGCCGTCGGAGACCGGCCCAGGCTCGACGCCCGAGGTCTGCGCCGGGGGCTCGGGCTCCCGGTCCGGGTCCGGAGACACGAGCTGCACGCCCGCGAGCGCGAGCCCGGCCCCGAGCACGCCTCCGAGGCCCGCGCAGACCGCCTCGCGTCGTCTCCTCCGCGCCGGCGCCGCGCCCGGCGGATCGTCGAGGCACGCGGCCAGCTCCGCCGCGAACGCCGCCATGGTCGGCTGGCGATGCGCGGGGTCCTTGGACACCGCCTTGAAGACCGCGTCGGCCAGCGCGGGCGGCAGCGACGGGTCCTCGAGCCGCGGCGGCGGCTCGTAGATGTGCCGCGTCATCGCCTCGATCACACACGCGCCGGACGACAGCGGGAACATGTGCTCGCCGCGGATCAGGCGGTAGAGCGTGACGGCGAGCGAGTAGACGTCGGAGCGGCGATCGACGGGCCCGCCCATCGCCTGCTCCGGCGCCATGTACGCCGCGGTCCCGAGGATGACCCCCGACTGCGTCCAGCGGGTCGGTTTGCCCTGGAGGTCGGTGAACTTCACGATCCCGAGGTCGAGCACCATCAGCACCTCGGCCTCCCCGCGGTGGTGGAGGAACAGGTTCTCCGGCTTGATGTCGCGGTGGACGACGCACGCCTCGTGGGCCGCGTGCAGCGCGGCCATCGCCGGCAGCATCCAGCGCAGCACACGAGCCCACTCGAGGCGTCCGCCCGGCGCCCGGCGCAGGACCTCGCCGAGCGAGGTCCCGCGCAGCAGGTCGGTCACGAGGAACGGCGCCCCGCGAGCGAGCCCCATGTCGGTCACGCGGAGCATGTGCGGGTGGTCGACCGCGCACGACGCCCGGGCCTCGCGCAGGACCCGGCGCTTCATCACCTCGTCGAGGCGCTCCGGCTTCAGCGCCTTGATCGCCACGTCACGACAGAACAGCTCGTCCCACCCGTGGAACACGTCGGCCATACCGCCGCTGCCGACGTGGGCGATGATCTCGTAGCGGTCCTTCAGACGGTCGCCGACGCAGCAGGAGGGCCGCATCGTCGTGAGTTCGTCGCTGTTCGCGGCCTGCATGCGCCGGACCGTTTCATGGCGGTCGGCCGACGTCAATCCTCCCGGTCAAGCCCTCGTGTCATGCATGCAGCAGGTTTGGTGAGGGCCGATACATCATCTGCCATGAATGTGGATTCACGTGGAGCGCGGCCCGCGTGCTGAACGCCGTCCGGTCGCCCCCGATGACGATGCACGGGCGATCCGGGCCTCCAGCGGAGGTCCAGGATCTCTCGCACACGACCCCGCGCCGCCGCGCGGGGCCTCAGGCGGCGCCGACGCTCACTGCGGCACGATCGACTCGCAGCCGAACTTGACGTCGACCGACGCCAGCGGGTTGCCCTGGATCTTCATGCACAGCGCCGGGCACGCGTAGATCTTGGTGGGGTCGGCCGGATCGTCGTAGTACCAGGCCTCGAGGTTCTGGCAGTCGGCCATGCTCTCGACCTTGGGGATGGCCTGCTCGCCGCCCATCCCGTTCTTGTAGTCGACGTTGACCTTATTAAAGTCGATGTCCATGCCCATCGCGTCGGGGATGGTCCACTCGCACGCGATCTTCGCCTCGGCGATCACGTCCATCGACAGCGTGTCGAACAGCTGCGTGAAGTTCTGCTGCCCGTTGTCGCACAGCTCGCCGAGCACCCCGCCGGTCAGCCCGGTGAGGCTCTTGTACTGCTCGCCCTCCGCCGCGATCGTCGCGCAGCAGAACGGGTCGCCGAGGCACTTGCCGACGTCCGACGCGTCCCACAGCCCGACGATCGCGTGCAGCTTGTACTTGTCGTACGGCGGGCCGTAGGCGGTGAACTGCTGGTGGAACGAATTGGCCGACAGGTCCGAGTCGTCGTCCGACACGATCACCACATGCTTGAAGCCGTCCGGCCGCATCGACGGCTCCCAGTCGGCCTTGTGTTCGAGCAGCTTCTGCAGCGGGTTGTTGGAGCCGATGCTCACGTCGACGTGGAGGAACTGCGGCAGCTTGGTGTCGAAGTTCGGGCAGCCCCCGCTGCCCAGCGGCGGCGCGATGCAGATGTTGTAGCTCGACAGCAGGACCACGTGCGCGTCGATCCCGCTGGCGATGATCTTCTGCGAGAACTGGTTCATGTTGTCCTGAACCGCGTTCTCCTCGAAGTCCATGCTGCCCGAGTTGTCGATCACGAAGATGATGTCGGCCGGCTGCTTCTTGTTCTCCGCCTCGACCGTGACCTCCGCGCACGCCCCGCCCGAGCTCTCCTCGCCGTTGGTCGGGTCCGTGGTCTCGCCGCCGGTCGTCGAGTCGGTCGTCTGCGTGGTGTTCGACGTCATCGTCGTGTTGGTGGCGTTCGTCGTGTCCGGGTCGCCGGTCTCCGCCGAGGCCGAGCCCGTCTCGCCGTTCGTCGTGTCCGCGACGCCCGTGTCCGGCGGCGTCGACCCGCCCGACGTGTCCGCCGAGTCGCTCACCCCGCCCTCGCCCGTGGTCGGGTCGGTCAGCGTCGCCGTGGCCGTCATCGTCGCCGTCGCCGTCGCCGTCGTCACCTGCCCCGAGCCCGACTGGTTCGCCGAGTCCCGGCTCTCGTCGCCGTCCGCGCAGGCGAGCGGGGCGAGGACGGCACAGGCGAGGACGTACGGGGACAGCGAGGGACGACGAGTCATGAGAGTTAAAGCCTCCAGGTCGCCTGGTACCCGAAACTGCCCGCCTCGCGCAATCGCCCGTACAGCGTTCCGTCCTGAGATTCGACGCGGGGCCCGGCTCCCCCGGCCGCCCGCACGCCCCGCCCTGCGAGATCCAGCCGGCCCCGGGGGCGCGCGCGCGGCCCCGGAACGCGAGAAAGGCCGGGAGACAGTCTCCCGGCCTTTCCGTCGTTCTATTTGTCAGTGAGCCCGGTAGGAATCGAACCTACAACCCAGGGATTAAGAGTCCCTTGCTCTGCCAATTGAGCTACGAGCCCGCGTGCGAAGGACCGGTTTAATAAGGGCATCCGCGCTTTTTTGGAAGCCCCCCGCTGCAAAAAATCCGAGAGTCAGGTCACAATATCCGGCCCTGCGCATGCCCGAAGTCCAGGTCGCTCCTTCGCCGCCAATCGCCCCGCAGCACGGCCTCGAGGCGCCGCTGGTCGACCAATTGCCGGTCCCGTGCCCGCGCTGCGGCGCCGCGATGCGGCTCGTCGGCGACGTCGGCACCCGCGTGCGCTGCGACTTCTGTCGCCACGAGGACGATCTCCCCGCCGACGCCGCCGACCGCCTCGACTTCCTCCGGCGCCGCCTCGCCGCCGTCCGGGCCGCCCGCCAGGGCCTCGCCGACGCCGACCGCCGGATCGTCGCCATGATCGAGGGCGGCTGGCTGTCCGGCACCCTGAAGGCCGCCCTCGGCCCCCTCGCGCTCATCCTCGGCCTCGTCGTCCTGCCCGCCCTCCTCGCCCCCGTCGCCGGCGACCGCGAGGCCCGCGTCGCCGGCCTCGCCGCGGGCCTCGCCCTCGTCCTCCGCCTCGCCGCCGTGGTCGGCGGCATGGTCGGCGCCTGGCTGCTGGCCGCCCGCCGCTACCGACGCGTCATCCGCCCTCGCCTGCTCGCCCGCGTGCCCGCGGCCCCCGGATCCCCGGCCCGCTGCCGGGCCTGCGGCGGCCCCCTCCGCGTCCTGCACCACGCCTTCGTCGACTGCCCCTACTGCGGCGCCACCAACCTCCTCACCGCCGAGCTGACCCGCGAACGCGACCGCCTCCTCGCCGCCGAGCTCGGCGAATACCGCCGCCGCGCCGCCCAGGCCGACGGCCTGGCCCGCGAGCACGCCCGACTCGTCTCGGCCGGCATCTTCTTCGGCAACCTCGCCGGCAGCGTCGCCGGCCTCGTACTCGCCGACACCCTGGCCCTCGCCGTCGCCCGCCTGGTGATCTCCTGACCGCCAGCGACGGCCGAGAGCTCCTCGTGCCCCCCTCGCCGTCCCGCGGTCGAGCGGCGCCTGGGCGGCCGACGTCCGGATCCGCCACTCGCGGTCGAGCGCGCGGCGATTCGTGCCCGCCGACCCCGGACAGGATCCGCGACACGTCGACCTCGGCTCACCGCTGTGGAACCTGCTCGACCTGACGCCGGGCGGTCGCGGCGACTGGTACCCGGGCCTGTAGCCCCGCTACCATGCCGCGATGGCTGACCTGTCCCACCTCCGCGACCAGATCCTGCAGCTCAGCGTGCGCGAGGCCCTGCAGCTCGTCGGCATGATGCTGGCCGACGCCGGCGTCGCCCGCGGCGACGGCGCCGAGCTCAACGACGTCGTGCTCACCGGCTGCGGCGCCAACAAGATCAGCGTCATCAAGGTGCTGCGCGAGCTGACCAGCCTCGGCCTGAAGGACGCCAAGGACATGGCCGAGTCGGCCCCCCAGGTCGTGCTCTCGCGGCAGTCGCAGCCCGCCGCCGAGGCCGCGCGCATCAAGCTCATCGAGGTCGGCGCCTCCGTCACCGTCCGCCCCTCGGAGTGACGGAGAGCCCCGCCGTCACGCCGCCGACACGCCCACGAGCGCCACCTCGTAGCCCGCGAGCGCCTCGACCATGCGCAGCGTGGTCCCGCCGAGCGGCGTCGTGAGGGCCTCCAAAATTAAGCTCCTGGCCGCCGCGCCGTCCGGCACGGCCAGCGCGTCGGCGAAGCGCCGCAGGTCTTTCTCGGCGGCGGCGCCCGCGTGCAGCGCCCCGAAGTGCTCGCGGACGATCGCCTTCTCCCGCGCGCACCAGCGCGACGCCGTCATCGGCACGTACCACGGCGCCCGCATCCCCGGGTCGGAGCGCTCGCAGTCGGCGCCGAACGACGACTCGACGAGGCGATAGGAGCACACGCTCTCGCGGGCGACCACCGCCCGCAGCTCCTCCTCCGTCGGCCGATATCTTCGGAGCTCGGCCTCGACCTCGGCGCCGCGCCAGCCCCGCCTCTGCGCCGTCTCGGCGGCCTTCTGCGCCATCGAGAACCCGACGATCCCGCCGAGCAGCGCGCCGCGTCGACGCAGCCCCTGGGCCAGCCGCAGCACCGCCACGAACGCGGCGTCGGGCCGGTCGGCGGTGTAGAGCGCCACGTCCGCCAGCCGCGCCAGCCGCACCGCCGGCACGTCGTTGTTCATGCACAGGTCCGGCACGACCGCGCCGGCCTCCGACCAGCGCACCAGCGCCTCGATCGCCGGCGTCAGCGCCGGCGGCCGCTCCACCGCCGCCGCCGGCGCGTCCCCGTGCAGCATGTCGCCGGCCGCGTCCCACTGGCTCGCGATCGCGTCGGTCGCCGCCTCGAGCTCGAGGCTCCGCGCGACCGCCGGCCCGAACGTGTCCGCCCGCCGCACGACGTCCGCCCAGCGCGCCTCGAGCACCGCCGCATCGGTGGCCGGCGGGGCCATCCACGGCCACACGGCCGCGCCGTAGGCCGCCGCCGTCGCCGCCACGACCACCGCGACGGCGAGCCAGATCATGACCGAGCGTGCGCGTGCCATCCGGCGCATGGTACCCCGCCGCGCCGACCGGGGCGACCGCGCCGCGACCGGCTCACGAGGCCGGCATCAGCGCGAGCACGCTGTACGCGACCGCGACCTCGCGCCCGGGGTTGCGATAGCCGTGGTTCTGGTCGCCGCGGAACGCCACCACGTCGCCCGGCTGCAGCCGCCAGGCCCGCCCCGACTCGCTCAGCTCGACCTCGCCGCGCTCGCAGGTCAGGTACTCGCGGGTCCCCGGCGTGTGCGGGATCCCCGTCATGCTCGACCCCGCCGGCAGCTCGACCCGCTCGATCTCCAGCCCCGCGATCGGCTCCGGCAGCAGCTTGCGCACCGTCACCTTCCCGCGCTGGCGGACCTTCAGGCTGGCGGCCGGGTAGAACTTCGACGACGCCCGCGGCGGACTCACGAGCTCCTCGAGCGTCACCTGCAGCGCCGCCGCGACCTTGGTCAGCACCGACAGCGTCGGGTTCGCCGCCCCCGACTCGAGGTTGGCCCACGTCGGCCGCGGCACCCCGCTGAGCTTCGCCATCTGCTGCTGCGTCATGCCGCGCGTCTCGCGGAGCTGGCGGATGTTGTTGGCGAGGTGCCCGGCGGCGTCGTCCATGTCGGCACGATGACCGTTTGCCAACGTATCAGCAAGCGCCGGGGGGCGCGGCCCGGGGCGGACTACCTTGCCCTCGTCTTTCAAGGAGCACTTCGATGCAGACAACCACCACGCTCACCTCCGGAGCCACCGCCCTCGTCACCGGCGCCAGCCGTGGCCTCGGGCGCGCGCTCGCCCGCCGGCTCGCCGCGCGGGGCGTCAAGCTCGTGCTCGTCGCCCGCGGGCGCGACGAGCTCGACGCCGTCGTCGCCGAGATCCGGGCCGCCGGCGGCGAGGCCCACGGCGTCGTCGCCGACATCGCCGACAAACATGCCGTCTACCCCCTCGCCCACCAGGCCGCCGCGCTCGTCGGCCCGATCGACGTGCTCGTCCACAACGCCAGCACCCTCGGGCCCACGCCGCTGCGCCTCCTGCTCGACAGCGACTGCGAGGACCTCGAGGCGGTGCTGCAGACCAACCTCGTCGGCCCGTTCCGCCTGACCAAGATCCTCGCCGGCGCCATGGCCCTGCGCGGCGGCGGCGTCGTCGTGCACGTCAGCAGCGACGCCGCCGTCGAGGCCTACCCGACCTGGGGCCTCTACTCGGTCGCCAAGGCCGCCCAGGACCACCTCAGCCGCATCTTCGCCGCCGAGCTCGCGGGCACCGGCGTGCGCGTGCTCGCCGTCGACCCCGGCGAGATGGACACCGTCATGCACGCCGCCGCGATCCCCGACGCCGACCGCAGCAGCCTCGCCGACCCCGACGACGTCGCCGCCGCGATCGTCGGCATGATCGACGACCCCGCCCGCGCCCCGTCCGGCGCGCGCCTGTCCGCCCCGCGCTGGGAGGCGCGCTAGCCATGCAGCCCGCCACCTCCCCCCGCGCCCGCCGCGACGAAGCCCGCCTGCTCGCCGTCGACCGCGATCGCGGCACCGTCGTCGACGGCGACATCGCCGACCTCCCGCGCCTGCTGCGCCGCGGCGACCTGCTCGTCGTCAACGACGCCGCCACCCTGCCCGCCTCGCTGCGCGCCCGCGTCGCCCTCGCCGTCGGCGACGCCGCCCGCGGCGAGGCCACGGACCTCGAGCTCCGCCTCGCCGGCCCGCCAGGTGGCCCCGCCGCCCGCGCCGTGCTGTTCGGCGCCGGCGACTGGCGCAGCCCCACCGAGCGCCGCCCGGCCCCGCCCGCGCTGGCGCCCGGGTCGGCGCTGCGCCTGCTCGTCGCCGGTCCCGAAGGACATGTCCATGAGGACCTGTCCCCCGTGACAGCCACGATCACCGCCGTCGACCCGCGCCACCCGCGGCTCGTCGACCTCCGCTTCGACCGCGACGGCGCCGAGCTGTGGGCCGCCCTCTACCGCCTCGGCCGCCCGGTGCAGTACAGCTACCTGCGCGCCCCGCTCGACCTGTGGAGCGTGCAGACCGCCTTCGCCGCCCGCCCGTGGGCCGCCGAGATGCCGTCCGCCGCGCGCCCGCTGGCCTGGTCGACCCTGCTGGACCTGCGCCGCGCGGGCGTCGGCGTCGCCGCGCTGACCCACGCCGCCGGCCTGAGCTCGACCGGCGACCCGTCCCTCGACGCCGCGCTGCCGCTGCCCGAGCGCTACGACCTGCCCGCCGCCACCGTCGCCGCGATCGCGGCCGCGAGGGCCCGCGGCGGCCGCGTCATCGCCGTCGGCACCACCGTCGTGCGCGCGCTCGAGGGCTGCCACGCCGCGCGCGGCCGGCTGGTCCCCGGCCCCGGCGAGACCGACCTCGTGCTGTCCGCCGCGTTCGTCCCGCGGGTCGTCGACGGCCTGCTCACCGGCATGCACGACCCGAGCGAGAGCCACTTCAACCTGCTCCGCGCGTTCGCCGGCGACGGCGTGCTGCTCCCGGCCTGGCGCCATGCCGGCGAGCGCGCCTACCTGCAGCACGAGTTCGGCGACGCGACCCTGCTGATCCCCGGCCTCGCGCGCGCCGCCTGAGCGCCGACGATTCGCCGTTCGAAACGACAAGAGCCGCCCGATAGGCGGCTCCTGTCTCCGCTGCGATCACACGGCCAAATGGACCGCGAGATCGTCCGCGCCCTACAGGTCGTGCGGGCGGACGGTGCTGCGGTTGTTGCTCTTGCAGCGCTCGATGGCGGCGCCGAGGAGCTCGTGGACCTTGTCCGAGACGGCCTGGATGAGCTCGCCGTCGCTGCGGAGGCCGGCGTCACGGATCACGTCCTTGACCTTGCTGCCGACGACGAGGATTTCCTTGGGTGCCTTTTGCTTGTTGGCCATTTGTCTGTCTTTCGCTGTGCGTCGCAATTGCGACGATGAGAGAGGAGCGCAACTCGAAGTGGATCGGAGAAACCGACCCCATTGCTCGCCACGGACCATAAACCCGAAAATTTGCTTTGCAAAGGCAAAATTGCAGCCTGTGGGCCACTTTTTTTTGGGGCCGGCGTCGCAGGGCCGTGTAGGGCCCCGTCTACGGGGTGTCGATCGGGCCGCGACGAGCCGCCTGCAGCGCTCCGCGGATCAGCGTTACTTCGGGCCAATTCGGCGAATTTCTCGGTTCCTTGCACGTACAGGCGTCACCCCGACGCAGCGACACGCCGCCGTGATCGCGGGCGCCGAGCGCCATGACCCCGCGACGATCGCTTCGCCTCGCCTTCGGTGATCTCCCGATCTCCCCTGCACGGCCCTCCGACGGCCGATCCACGGGCAGATCGATCCGGACGTTGCGACAGCGATCGCCGCGAGCCTGCACCGGCGGATCGTCGCCGACGTCGCGGAGGCGGTCGCCGCGGTCCTCGCGGGGTCCGGACGGATCGCCCGTAAAACACGCGCAGGACCCGTCCACGCGGCTCACGCGATCGGACCGTCGCCGCCTCGGTCGCGCGTGCTTCCTTTAATTACGCGAGCCACGCGGCCAGCACGGCCGTCGCCCGCGGCCCGGCGGCGGTCGCCTGCAGCGTGCGCCGGTCCCCGTCGGCGGTGAACCCGAGGTCGATCACCAGGTGATCGTCCGGCGGCCGGCGCCACTTCTCCGACCACTCGACGACGAGCACGCGGGGCCCCGCGACCTGCAGGTCCTCCTCGAGATCGCCGAGCGCCGCGAACCCGGCCTCGCCGCCCATGCCCGCGTCGGCCGCTCCGTCGACGTCCCCCGCCAGCCGGAACAGATCCACGTGGACCAGCGTGACCGGCCCGCGATGCACCGCACACAAGGTGAAGGTCGGGCTGGTCACCCGCCCGGGGTGCAGAACCGCGAGCCCCTCGGCCAGCGCCCGCGTGAAGGTCGTCTTGCCGGCGCCCATCGGGCCCCGCAGCAGCACGGTCGCCTCGAACTCCGGCGAGCTCGCCGCCGCCGCCGCGAGCACCCGGCCCAGCGCGCGCCCCCGCCCGGTCATCGCCTGCTCGTCGTACGCCTCCGCGGCCACGCGGCGCACTATAACCCCGCCTGGACGCTTGTCCCCCGCGAAACACCGGTGGTACCCATGCAGTCCGATGTGCATGACGACCGCAGCCCGCAGCCGCCGGCCGTTCGCGGCGGCCCTGCGGGCCTGCGGCCTCGGCCTCGCGCTCGCCGCCTGCGACCCCGCGGCCCCGCCACCCGTCGCCGTGCCCGAGCCGACCGCCGCGCTGCGACCCCTCGCCGTCCGCGGCGCCGCGCCCGAGGAGGCCCACGTCGTCGACTACGTGATCGACGCCCGCCTCGACGCCGACACCCACCAGGTCGCCGGCACCGCCCGCGTCACCTGGCGCAACCGCAGCCGCCGCGCCGTCGCCAGCGCCCCGCTGCACCTCTACATGAACGCCTTCCGCGCCGACGACACCGTGTGGATGCTCGAGGCCCGCGGCACCCACCGCAGCTCGCGCCAGGGCGACCACGGCAAGTGGGGCTACATCGACCTGAAGGCCGCCCGCCTGCTCGGCCGCGGCCAGGCCGCCGGCTTCGACGACCTCGAGGGCTCGCGCGGCGCCGCCGTCGACCTCGCGTGGAAGGAGGGCGCCGACCCCACGCTGGCGACCGTCACCCTGCCGACCCCCGTGCAGCCCGGCGAGGCCGTGGTCCTCGAGTTCGAGTTCCTCACCGTGCTGCCCGAGGTGTTCGCCCGCACCGGCTACCACGACGACTTCCACTTCCTCGGGCAGTGGTTCCCCAAGCTCGGCGTGCTCGCCTCCGACGGCACCTGGCAGGCCCAGGTGTTCACCCTCAACGGCGAGTTCTACGCCGACTTCGGCGACTACGACGTCCACCTCGACGTGCCCGAGGCGATGGTCGTCGGCGCGACCGGCATCCTCGTCGCCGCCGACCCGCCCGCCGACGGCCGCAAGAAGCTGCACTACCGGGCCGAGATGGTCCACGACTTCGCCTGGGCCGCCGACCCGAAGTTCGTCGAGTACTCGGCGATGTGGCGAGACGTAAGGATCCGCCAGCTGATCCAGCCCGAGCACGCCGCCGACGCCCCGCGCCACCAGGAGGCGCTGATCGCCACCCTCGAGAGCATGGACGCCCGCTTCGGCCCCTACCCCTGGTCGACGATCACCGTGATCCACCCGCCCGAGGACGCCGACGGCGCCGCCGGCATGGAGTACCCGACCCTCTTCACCTCGTCGGACATCTGGCGCGTCCCCGCGTGGCTGCGGGCCGCCGGCCTCGAGGAGGACTTCACCGGCATCTACACCACCGTGCACGAGTTCGGCCACCAGTACTTCCAGGGCCTGCTCGCCTCCGACGAGACCCGCCAGCCGTTCCTCGACGAGGGCCTCAACACCATGGCCAACGCCCTCGCCCTGTGGGACTGGCGCGGCCCCGACGCGGTCGTCGCCCGCCTCGGCAACCAGGACCTCACCGTCGCCGACTTCACCGCCCTCGGCTTCGACGGCGACGCCCGCCTCGACCCCGTCGACGCCCCGCCCCAGACCTACCGCGCCGTCACCGGCACCTACGGCGACACCGTCTACCGCAAGACCTCCGCCCTCATGCTGACCCTGCGCAACCTCGTCGGCCCCGCGCGCTTCGACCCCGCGATCAAGGCCTACGCCGAGGAGCAGCGCTTCCGCCACCCCACCGGCGACGACCTCGTGATGACCTTCCGCCGCGTGCTCGGCGACCACCCCCTGCTCGAAGGCGCCGGCCTCGGCGGCCAGCCCGTCAAGCTCGACCTCGCCGCCTACTTCGTCCAGGCCCTGCACACCACCCACTCGGTCGACTTCCAGCTCGACGTCGTCAGCAACCGCCGCCGCGCCGGCGACGCCGGCTGGCACCGCGACGACAAGGGCGCCCTGGCCCTGAAGGACCGCGACCCCGAGGCCCGCGACACCCGCGTGCGCGACCTGCCCGACGACCAGGTCGAGGGCCTCGTCGTCGTGCTCCGCACCGGCGAGTTCCGCGTCCCCGTCGACGTCGAGTTCGAGTTCCACGACGGCGCCCGCGAGCGCGTGCTGTGGAACGGCGAGGCCCGCTACCACGTGTTCACCTTCCCCGGCCGCCGCGTCCGCGCCGCCCGCCTCGACCCCGACCGCAAGCTCCTGCTCGAGGCCCACCGCCTCGACAACCGCCGCGCCGTCAACGACGCCGCCGCGCCCGACGGCCTCAGCGGCCCGCTCGCCGCCGTCGGCGAGGCGCTCGCGCTCGTCGGCCTCGGAGGCCTCGGCCTGTGATCGCCGCGCTCCGCCGCGTGCTCGCCGCCCCGTGGCTGGTGCTCGCCCTCGCCGCGACCCACCTCGCCGTCGCCGCCGCCGTCGCCGCCCCCGTGCGCCTCGTCGTCGGCGCCTCGATGGGCCCCTACTTCCACGACGAGCCGCGCCGCCTGCTCGCCCCGCTGTTCGAGCTGCTGAGCCTGCAGCGCGGCGCCGGGGCCGCCGTCGTCGCCGCCGTCGCCGCCGCCGCCGCGCTCGCCGCCCTGCTCGGCCCGCTGCTCGCCGGCGCCGCCATCCAGCGCCTCGGCGGCCTCGACCGCAGCGCCCGCCCCACCGCGCTCGAGGTCGTGCGCGCCGCCGTCCGCTTCTACCCCTCGGCCCTGGTGATCGCGATCTACGGCCTCGTGCTCCGCGTGGTCCTGCTGCTCGTCGCCTCGGCCCTCGGATCGATCCACCCGACCGTGCAGCTCGGCCTGTCCGTCCTCGTGCTCGCCCACGCGACCGCCAGCGTCGACCTCGCGCGCAGCCGCGTCGTGCTCGCCGGCGCCCGCCCGTTCCACCCGCGGACCCTGCTCCGCGCCGCCGCCACCGTCGCCCAGGAGCCGCGCCTGCTGTTCGGCTCCGCCGCGCTCTCGCTGCTCGCCCTCGCCGTGTCCGCCGCGATCGTGCTCGTCAGCGTGCACGGCCTCGCCACCGCCTGGGCCCCGTGGGCCGCCCGCGGCCTCGCCGTGCTCGGCACGTTCGTCGCCGTGTGGCGCCTCGCCGTCGCCGTGCAGTACGCCGGCGACCGCGAGCCCCCATGAACGAGAGCGCTTTAATTATTAACAGCTAAAAAATTAATCCTCGGACGGCTTCGCCGCGCAGCTCTCGATCAGCGCCGGGTGGCGCAGCACCTCGGCCAGCAGCCCGCGCCAGACCGGCCAGTCGTGCCCGCCCGGCCGCGTGAACACCCGATCCCCGGGCAGCGCCGCCGCCAGCATCGCGTGCCCGCGCGCCAGCCGATCCTCGGTCCCGTAGCCGAGCAGCAGCACCGGCCCCTCCTCCCCGCCGATCGTCTGCCGCTGCAACCAGCCCCACAGCTGGCGCTGATAGTTGTCACGCGTCAGCGGCGCGGGCGGGTCGGCCGTCCAGCGCGCGAGCCCGCCGGCGCGCTCGACCTCCTTCAAGATCTTGCGCCCGCCGACGTACGGCGCGAGCACCACGACCCCGTCGACGCGCGCCGGATACTGCTGCGCGTAGTGCATCGCCCCGTACCCGCCGAGCGACACCCCGAGCAGCCACACGTGCTCGTGCCCCGGCAGCAGCGGCGCCACCACGTCCCGCTCGAGCCGCTCGCCGACCACCCCGCGCGCGTAGTAGCCGATCTGCGCGTCGGTCGCGACCACGTCGACGTCGAGCCCGCTGCCGCGGACCGCCGCCACGAACCCCTCCTCGGCGTACCGGCCGAGCGGGTCGCCGCCGCCGGGCAGCAGCACCAGCAGACAGCGAGCCGGCGAGCCCTCGCCGCTCGGCGCGAGCGACATCGCCATGGGCGTCGGCGCCGCGACGAACCGGCAGGCGAGCAACGGGACGAGCAGCGGCCACGGACGCATCGCCCGCATGCTTGGCACGAACGAAGGCCCGCCGACAAGCCTCGCCGCCCCGCGGACCCCTCGCCGCCCTCGCGCTCCTGGCGGATAATCCGCGGCCATGACGAGCCCGATCCCCCACAACTGGCAGGTCCCCGAGAAGTTCCGCGAGCGCATGGGCGCCCACGCCGGCCACCAGCGCGTCATGGTCGAGGGCAACCACCTGCTCGTCATCCTCCACGACATCCCCGACCCCGAGACCCCGGCCAGGCGCGACGCCAGGCTGTTCTGGCGCAACCCCGAGGGCACCTGGCTGGCCAGCGGCGGCGGCGCGCCGGGCATCGGCCCGCTCCGCGACCACGTCGAGGCGTTCGTCGAGGCCGCGGTCCGCCTCGAGGAGCGCGGCGACACGGCCAGCTCCGCCGACGACTGGTTCGCCCTCATCTACGCCGCCGGCCCCATGCTGCGCACCGCCCGCAACATGCAGCGCACCCTGCAGGAGGCCCGCGAGGCCGCCAAGGCCGACAAGGCCCTGATCGCCGTGCGCGACCGGGCCGGCGACGCCCAGCGCGCCTTCGAGCTGATCCACGCCCACGCCCAGGAGGGCCTGCGCTACACCACCGCCAAGCGGGCCGAGGAGCAGGCCCAGGGCGCCCAGCACATGCTCGAGGCGGCCCACCGCCTGAACATGATCGCCGCCGTGTTCCTCCCGGTCACCGCCGTGGCGACCCTGCTCGGCATGAACCTCAAGCACGGCCTCGAGGACTGGCCCGCCCCGTTCACCTTCTGGATCACCGTCGGCGTCACCCTCGTGCTCGGACTAATTATTAAAGCCTCGATGCCGCGGCCGACGATCGCGCCCGCGCCCCCGCCGAAGCCCGAGCCGCTCAAGGCCGGCAAGAAGCCGAAGAAGCACTGACGCTGCCGTCGCGGTACGGCGCGCAGCACGGGGCCTGCGCCGCCCCGCGCTCGTCGACCCACCGCTGCCCGAGGATCACCCACCGCAAGTACGGCCGGCTCGCCCCCCCGTCCGTCAGCGCCAAGAACTGCCGCCCGCGCCGCAAGTACATCGACCCGCACGGGCACAGCGCGACCACCCGCGCCATCACCCACCCGGCCCGGTAGCGCTGCTCCCCGCAGCCCGCGCACGCCGGCCGCTCGGGCCGCCCCGTGAGCAGCGGCGCGACCAGCCACACCGCCAGCCCGACCCCCAGCGGCCCGAGCAGCACGACTGCATACAGCATCAGCAGCTCGGGCGGCCCGGCGCCGCAGACCACCACCGCCACGCCGCCGAACACCCCGAGCAGCACGCCCACGCACGTCGCCGCGACGCACCTGCAGGCCAGCCACGCGAACACCACGAGCAGCTCGCCCAGGACCCGCCCGATCCTCTTCAGCCTGTGCACGCCGCCGACACTGCAAGACCCTGGCCGGCGATTCGCCACGGCTCTCGGCCCCGCACGTCCGCCCCGGTTGCCACCCTGTCGCGCGCGGCGCATGGCCGACGACGTTACGTCGGCCGGCCCGTGACCCCGCCGCCACCCCCGACGAGCCAGCGACGCGCGGGTGAAGCCTCGCCGCCGCGGCGAACGCGTGCTTGCGTACATCGGCGATCGATCCCGACCACGCGCGTCAGCACCGCCGGCAAGCCGTGCACCGGCGCCGCAGCCGAACTCGCGAGGCCCCCGTCCGCCGCATGCACCACGGTTCGTCCAACCTTCACCGCGGCCTCGATCGCTGCGCGGCGCGCAGCCACCTGCGTCAGCGCACGACCCTCGGCGATCGCCTCGTCGATCGAGGCGCCCACGGGCGCGGCTGCTTGTGTCATATTGCCGGCTTGGTGGAGACGCGAGTTATGACGATGAAACATTGGATGGGATATGGCGTGGTGGGCTGTGCGGTGCTGCTCGGCGCCTGCAACGGCGGCGGCGACGTGACGACCGCGGAGTCGTCGAGCGGCGGGTCCGCGAGCGAGGCCTCGACCAGCGAGCAGACCGGCGCGTCGACCCCGACGACCGGCGGCGACACGACCGCGGCGGAGTCGACGACCACGCCGACCCCGACGACCGGCAACCTGACGGCGACGACCGACACGACCGGCGACCCGCCGCCGCAGTGTCCGGGCGCGCAGCTGTGCGGCGACGTGTGCACCAACACCGACTTCGACCCCAACAACTGCGGCGACTGCGGTGTGCAGTGCGCCGCCGGCGAGTTCTGCTCCAGCGGCCAGTGCGGCTTCGACTGTGGTGGCGGCTCCACCAAGTGCGGCGACCTCTGCGTCGACACCGACAACGACCCCGCCAACTGCGGCGGCTGCGATCAGGCCTGCGCCCAGGGCGAGGTCTGTTCGAACGGCCAGTGCGGCCTGACCTGCGGCAGCGCGACCCTGTGCGGCGACACCTGCGTCGACATCGACTTCGACCCGCTCAACTGCGGCGGCTGCGACCAGCCCTGCGGCCCCGGCGAGGTGTGCTCGGGCGGCGCGTGCGGCTTCGACTGCGGCGGCGGCACCACCAAGTGCGGCGACCTCTGCGTCGACATCGACAGCGACCCCGCCAACTGCGGCGGCTGCGACCAGCCGTGCGCGTTCGAAGAGGTGTGCTCGCTCGGCACCTGCGGCCTGAGCTGCCTCGGCGGCACCATGCTGTGCGGCGACGGCTGCGTCGACGTCGACAACGACCCCGACCACTGCGGCGGCTGCGACCAGCCGTGCGGCCCCGGCGAGGTGTGCTCGAGCGGCTCGTGCGGCCTCAACTGCGTCGGCGGCACCACCAAGTGCGGCGACACCTGCGTCGACGTCGACAACGACCCCGCCCACTGCGGCGGCTGCGACCAGCCGTGCGCCATGGGCGAGGTCTGCGTCGACGGCGCGTGCAGCCTCAACTGCGGCGGCGGCACCACCCAGTGCGGCAACGAGTGCGTCGACCTCGACAACGACCCCGCCAACTGCGGCGACTGCGACATGGCCTGCGCCGGCGCCCCCAACGCGGTCGCCACCTGCACCGGCCAGGGCTGCGGGTTCGACTGCGTGGCCCCGTTCCTGGCCTGCAACGCCGACCCCGTCGACGGCTGCGAGGTCAACAGCGCCAACAACGTCGCCCACTGCGGCGCCTGCGGCGTGGCCTGCCCCGCGGTCAGCAACGGCACCCCCGCCTGCAACAACAAGACGTGCGGCGTCGGGGCGTGCAACGCCCCGTTCGACAACTGCGACGGCATGGCCGGCAACGGCTGCGAGGCCAACAAGAGCAACGACGTCAACCACTGCGGCATGTGCGGCAACAAGTGCCCGGGCGGCCAGATCTGCAGCAACGGCACCTGCATGATGATCTCCTGGCCGAACGCCGGCGCCACCTGGAGCGCCGGCGGCAAGCTCTACGGCCGCTACACCTGGGCCCAGGCCGGCGTCGCCAACAACGGCCGCACCAACGCCATGAACTTCTGCACCGCCAACGGCGGCACGCTCGCGCGCCCCAACTCGCAGGGCGAGTGGGACGCCCTCCACCAGAACCTCCCCCAGGACTCGCTCGGCTACTGGATCGACGGCCACAACAACTTCATCTGCGGCACCGCCACCGCCGGCAACCCCAAGGCCTACCAGTACGGCTCGATGTACAACCCGGCCGGCACCAACCTGCTGTACACCGGCTGCAACTGCACGATGGCCGAGCAGGGCCTCGTCACCTACCGCTTCAACGGCTCGTCCCCGTTCGACGGCTGCCAGGGCTCCGGCGGCATGCAGGTCGGCTTCCTCGGCGCCATGGACGAGGCGCTGGGCTACAACCACGCCAGCATCGCCGGGTTCGTCTGCGTCAAGTGACGCCCCGGCCCGCGGCGTGTCGGACGCTCGCCGTCCGCGCGCCCGCGGGCCTCACTTCGTGCGCGCCTCGACCCGCGCGTGCGGCCCCGTGCGCGCGGGCGGCGTGGTCCAGCCGAGCCGCAGCGACACCACGCGCAGCAGGAACGTCGCCGCGATCGCCAGCGCCGCGGCCCGCCCCGCCGGCCACTGCAGCTGCACCGTCAGCAGGCAGAACAGCCCCGCGCCCGCCATCGCCACCAGCGCGTAGTACTCCCCCGGCTTGAACAGCACCGGCTCCTCGCGCACCAGCACGTCGCGCAAGAGGCCGCCGCCGACGGCGTTGATCACCCCGATGAACATCGCCGCCTCGACGCCGAGCCCGAGCACCAGCGACTTCTGCACCCCGACCACCGCGTAGGTCCCGAGCCCGAGCGCGTCGACCACCAGCAGCACCCCGCGGATGCGGTCGAGCGCCGCCGCGAAGAAGTACCCGAGCACGCTCGCCGCCGCGATCACCAGCAGGTAGCGGCCGTCCTGCACGCACACCGGCGGCCCCTGCTGCAGGAACAGCCCGTCGCGCAGCAGCCCCCCGCCGACCCCCGTCGCCAGCGCCACCATGAACAGCCCGACCGGGTCGTACCCGCGTCGCGCCGCCATCAGCGCCCCGCTGAGCCCGAACAGCAGCGTCGCCCCCAGGTCGAGCGACAGCGGCAACGCGAAGTCCGCGACGAACGCCATGGCCTCACCTCCGCCCGCGTGCGCTCGCCGGCGCCGCGTCGACGCGCGCCCGCCACCGGCGCACGCGCCCCCGCCAGTCGACCGCCGCGCGGGCGTTCATCCCGCGAATGCTACCCCTCCGCCCCCCCCGCCGTCACCGGCGTCCGCCGGCGGCCTCCGGCCGATCTCGCGGGGCACGACGAGCCGCCGACCGCCCGACCACCCGGGCCCGCCTGCGCCGCCGCCGTCGGCCGATCTCGCGGGGCACGACGAGTCGCCGACCGCCCGACCACCCGGGCCCGCCCGCGCCGCCGCCGTCGGCTCGCCGCAGCGGCCCCGCCGGACCCGCGCAGCTTCGCCCCGTGGCGGCCACGTCACGGGTCGGTGGCATCTCGCGCGCCACCTTGCCACCTGCGGCCCGGATGCCGCGATAATCCCCGACGATGCTCCCGCGGCCGCTCGCCCTCGTCCTCGCCCTCGCCTCGTGCGGCTCGCCCGCGGCCACCAGCGCGGACGACGACACCGGCAGCGACGCCAGCAGCCCCGCCTCCGCCGTGCCCACCACCGGCGAGCCCGACACCTGCAACCTCGCCGACGACTGCCCGACGCCCATGCCCTGCGAGCAGGTCGACTGCGAGGACAACCTCTGCGTCGTCAGCCCGCGCGACGCCGACGCGGTGGTCGGCTACGGCCCCGGCGACTGCCTGGCCCTGCGGTGCGACGGCAAGGGCGGCGGCACCCCCGTGCCCGACGACGGCGACGTGCCCGACGACGGCAACGACTGCACCGACGACGTCTGCGACGACGGCCCCAAGAACCTGCCCCTGCCCGCCGGCACCGCCTGCAACGGCGCCATGGTCTGCCACGCCGACCAGACCTGCCAGCCCTGCCCCGCGCGCGACGGCTGCGACGACGACAGCCCCGCCGAGCCCAACGAGACCCAGCCCGCCGCCGCCGCGCGCCCGACCATCACCGACGCCGGGGACCCCTCGTTCCTGTGCGAGGTCCTCGGCGGCCCCGCCGACGTCGACTGGTTCGTGTTCGACGCGCTCGACACCGCCATGGGCGCCGTCGACCCCGGCGTGGCCGCGCAGGACGACCTCGACGTGTGCATCTACGTCCAGTGCAAGGCCGGCGGCACCAGCCTGACCTGCCCCGAGGGCATGGCCGCCGCCGTCGCCCCGCTCGGCCAGCAGGGCTGCTGCGGCGGCGGCACGATCGCGCCGACGATCGCCTGCAACGGCTTCGACGCCGACGCCACCGTGTGGCTGCGCGTCGCCCACGCCGCCGCCGGCGAGCCGCCGGACTGCCTCAACTACCAGCTCGGCTACGGCTACTGACTCACGGGAACCCGAACGCCCGCACGTAGTCGGCGCCGGCGTCGTGGCACTTGGTGCAGATGCGCGGCGAGCCCGAGTACTTGACCTCGCCGTCGCCCGCCGCGTACTCGGCCCAGAACCACCCGTCGTCGCGCTTCTCCATGATCGCCACCAGGTACGGCGTCTCGTCCTTGAACCCGTCCTTGACGATCACCGAGCCCGCCGGCCACTCCGTCAGCTCCTCGCCGCTCGCCAGCGCCTCCGCCAGCACGTCGTTGACGTAGATGTCGACCATGTTGCCGTGCGACGCCGTGCTCGGCGTGCGCGTCGCATACCCCGGCGCCCGCTGCCACGCCTGGTAGTCGTCCTCGTGGACCTCCTCCCACAGCGCCAGCGCCCCCGCCTCGTCCTGGTTGCGACACGACGCGAGCACGAGCATCAGCGAGACCAGCGGGACGAACCTGCGGAGCATGCCCCACGATACGCCGCCCGCCGGCCGTAGTTACACCCCTCGACGCAGAAACACCGACGAACCGCAGTTCGTCGGTGCCTCTCCGCGCCCCCGCCCGCGTCAGCCGAGCAGCGAGGCGCGGTCGAAGTTCGTCAGCGCCGAGAACGCCTCGAAGCGCCGCTGGATGGTCGCCGCGTCGAGCGTGCGCAGGCGGTCGTACGAGAAGCCCTCGACGCAGAAGCTCGCCATCACCGAGCCGAAGATCATCGCCGTGCGCAGGCTGCCGCCGCTCGGCTCGATGCCCGGCCGCGCCAGGTAGCCCATGAACCCGCCGGCGAAGCTGTCGCCCGCGCCGGTCGGGTCGACGACCTCCTCGAGCGGCAGCGCCGGCGCCGCGAAGATCTCGCCGTCCGCGTCGAACAGCAGCGCCCCGTACTCCCCGCGCTTGATGACGAGGTTGCGCGGGCCCAGCTTCTGGATCGCCCGCGCCGCCTTGACGAGGTTGTGCTCGCCCGACAGCTGGCGCGCCTCCTCGTCGTTGAGCGTGAGCACGTCGACGTGCCGCAGCACCGCCTTCAGCTCGTCGTTCGCCACCGAGATCCACAGGTTCATGGTGTCGAGCCCGACCAGCCGCGCCCGCTCCATCTGCTTGTAGACCTGCAGCTGCAGGCCCGGCTGGATGTTGGCGAGGAACAGGAAGTCGCTGCCGCGGAACCTCGGCGGCAGCTTCGGCGCGAAGTGCTCGAAGCAGTTGAGGTGCGTCTCGAGCGTCGTGCGGTCGTTCATGTTGTCGTGGTAGCGGCCCTTCCAGCGGAACGTCTTGCCGTCCGGGACGACCTCGAGCCCCGACGTGTCGACCCCGCGCGCCTCGAAGTCGCGGATCGTGGCCTGCGGGAAGTCCCCGCCGACCACGCCGACCAGGCGCACGCGCGCCAGGTACGACGCCGCCATCGCGAAGAATGTCGCCGAGCCGCCGACGCTCTCCTCGCGTTCGGCCCGGGGGGTGATGATCCAGTCGATCGCAACGCTACCGACGACGAGGAGTTCAGGCGCTTGTGTGGTCATGGCAAACGATGTCCGAGGATGAGGTCGAGGCGCGCCCGCGTGGCCGCCGGGACCCGTTCGGGGGCCGTGATGATGGCATGCTCGAGCGCATCCGGATAGGGCAGCTCGTCGGTCGTCTCCGGCAACTCGGCGGCCAGCCGCCGGAGGATCCGCCGCGACAGCGCCACGTTCTGCATGAGCACCGCTACCACCGCCTCGACCGTCACCTGCGCCTCCGACACGTGCCAGCAGTCGTAGTCGGTCGACAGCGCCAGCATCGCGTACGCGATCTCCGCCTCGCGGGCCAGCTTGGCCTCCGGCAGCGCCGTCATGCCGATCACGTGGGCCCCCCAGCCGCGGTACAGCTCCGACTCGGCGCGCGTGCTGAAGGCCGGCCCCTCCATGACGATGCACGTGCCGCCGTCGTGGACCGTCGCCTGCTCGGCCCGCGCCGCCGCGAGCAAGCGTCCGCGCAGGTGCGGGCACACCGGGTCGCCCATCTGCACGTGTGCTACCACACCATCTCCGAAGAACGTGGCGATCCGCCGCGTGGTCCTGTCGATGAATTGATCGGGCACCACCACGTGCCCCGGCGCGATCGCCTCGCGCAGCGAACCCACCGCCGACACGCTCACCAGGTGCGTCACGCCGAGCTGCTTGAACCCGTGGATGTTGGCCCGGTAGTTGATCTCCGAGGGCGTGAGCACGTGACCACGCCCGTGCCGCGGCAAGAACACCGCCCGCACCGGCGGCCCCGCGTCCCGCGCCAGCGCGCCCACCACGTACGCGTCCGACGGCGCCCCGAACGGCGTCTCGAGCGCCACCTCCTGCGGACCCTCGAGGCCCTCGATCGCGTACAGCCCCGAACCACCGACCACCCCGAGCACGACCTCGCGCCGCGCCGCGCGTGAAGCCGGATGCACCGTCGTCTGCGTCATGACGGCGAGACTACCCCGCCGCCCTCGCCGCCCGAAAGGCGGTATACACGGGCGACCCCAAGGACCCGTCACGATGACCAAATCCTTCGCACCCTCGCGGAGCGCGGGCCCCGGCGGCCCGCACGGCTGCGTCGCCGCCGGCCACCCCGTGACCGCCGAGGCCGCGGCCGCCGTCCTGCGCGCCGGCGGCAACGCCTTCGACGCCGCCCTCGCCGGCCTCTACGCCGCCTGCGTGGCCGAGCCGGTGCTCGCCTCGCTCGGCGGCGGCGGCTTCCTGCTCGCGCGCCCGGCCAGCGGCGCCCCGCGGATGTTCGACTTCTTCGTGCACACCCCGCAGCGCCGCCGCCCGGCGAGCGAGGCCCACGCCTACCCGATCGTCACCGACTGGGGCACCGCGCAGCAGGAGTTCCAGATCGGCCTCGGCACCGCGGCGGTCCCGGGGATCGTCCGCGGGATCTTCGCCGTCCACCGCGCGCTCGGCCGCGTGCCGATGGCCGACATCGTCGCCCCGGCCGCCGCCGCCGCCCGCGACGGCGTGGCCGTCACGCCGTTCCAGGCCTACCTCATGACCCTCGTCGCGCCGATCTACCTCGGCACGCCCGAGACCCGCGCGCTGTTCACCGGCGCCGAGGGCGACGTGATCAGGAGCCCCGAGGCCGCCGCCGTGCTCGAGGCGCTCGGCCGCGACGGCGACGACCTGTTCTACGCCGGCGACGTCGCCGCCACCATCGCCGACACCTGCCGAAGCGGCGGCGGCCACATCACCCGCGACGACCTCCGCCGCTACGCCGTCGTCGTCCGCGACCCGCTGACCGTGCGCTACCGCGACGCCGCCGTCACCACCAACCCGCCGCCGTCCGCCGGCGGCACGCTCATCGCATTCGGCCTCGGCCTGCTGCAGCGCGCCGACCTCCGCGACCTGGCCTTCGGGTCACCCGCCCACGCCGCCGTGCTGGCCCGCGTCATGGCCCGCACCGTCGACGCCCGCACCGCCCACGGCAGCGGCGCCCACCTGCTCGCCGACGACCTGCTGGCCCGCTACGCCGCCGAGCTCGCCGACGTGCGCGCCGCCTACCGCGGCACCACCCACATCAGCGTGGTCGACCGCGCCGGCAACGCCGCCGCCGTGACCGTCTCGAACGGCGAGGGCTGCGGCGCGCTGGTCCCCGGCACCGGCATGATGCTCAACAACATGCTCGGCGAGGACGACGTCAACCCCGCCGGCGTGCACGCCTGGCCCGAGGGCCAGCGCCTGTCGTCGATGATGGCCCCGACCATGCTCACCCGCGACGACGGGTGGTTCGCCGTGACCGGCAGCGGCGGCTCGAAGCGCATCCGCACGGCGATCCTGCAGGTCGTCAGCAACCTCATCGACTTCGCCATGACCCCAGAGGAGGCGGTCGCCGCCCCGCGCCTGCACGTCGAGGAGGGCCACCTCAGCGTCGAGGCCGGCCTCGGCCCCGCCACCGAGGCCATGCTCGCCGGCCTGCTGCCGCGCCACACCCTGTGGAACGCCCGCAACATGTTCTTCGGCGGCGTGCACACGGTCGCCCGCGCCCCCGACGGCGCGCTCGCCGGCGTCGGCGACCCGCGCCGCGGCGGCGTCTGCCTCGTCGTCTGACCGCGACCGCCTGGCGGACGCCCTCGAGGTCGGCCAGCCCGCGGCTACGGGCAGCCCACCTCGTCGGACCCGTCGGCGCAGTCCGGGAGATCGTCGCACTTCTTCGACCCGAGGATGACCTCTCCGTCCATACACATGAACGTCGGACAGTCGTCCTCGTCCTCCCCGTCGGCGCAGTCGATCTGATTGTCACACTTGTAGACGTTGGGGAACCAGCCCGAGCCGTCCTTGCACATGAACGTATCGGGGCAGGTCGACTCGTCGCTCTGGTCCATGCACTCCGCCTTCGTGTTGCACCGCCAGCTCTCGGGGATCGTCTCGCCCGACCCGCACATGAACGGCGCCTTCATCTCGCACTCGATCACGGCCGCCGCCTCCGCGGCGATCACGGCCGGCGCACAGGCCTCCAGAGCCTTCTCGTATGCCGTCGTGCACATGAGAACCTGGCCCACCCCGCCGCCGCACATGTCGCTCGTATAACAGGCGGTCATGGTCTCCAGCGCCGCCAGCTCGCACTCGAGCCGCGGCTTCATCGCGGGGAACTGGGCGTACGTCTCGCAGACGCAGGCGACGTCGCCCACGGGCGTGGCGTTGTCCGCCAGACACTCCTCGAAGCTATCGTAGAGCTGGGCGGTGACCGGGCACGCGCAATACGCGTTCAATGACGCCTCATCCGCGGCGTAGCGATCGAGACAAGCCTGCAGGATCTCCGGGTCGCTCACGGGCCCCGTCGTCCCGCTCGTCGGCTGCTCGCTGTCCGCCGTCGTCCCCTCTCCTGTCTCGCCCGTGTCCGTCCCCGTCGTCGCCGCCGTCCCCTCGGTCGGCCCCGCGTCCGTCCCCGTCATCCCCGTCGTCGACGCCCCGGTCCCGGTCGATCCGCCCCCGCTGTCGCCGCACGCCGTCACCAGCACCACCAACGACCCCAACAACCCCCGTTTATTAAGCATCGCCACCCCTCTCCATCTCCGGACCGATCCGGCCGGCGCGTCACGATCGCACAGCGTTCGCCGGGCGAGCAATCGTCACATCCTCGTACGACCCGCGTGCGAGGTCCGCATGTAGTGACGTACGAATCCGCCAGACCGGGCGGCGAGCCGCCGCCCCCGCTCAGGCCCCGCGCCGCTCGGGCCGTTTAATTTTCTCGTCCGCCGCCACGCCGCCCTTCACCTCGACCTTGATCCCGTCCGACAGCCCGAGCTCCACGTCGCGGCGTTCGAACCGCTGGGGCCCGACCTCGACCTCGACGAACGCCCGCTCGCCCTCGAACTGCAGCAGGTTCTCCGGGATCGCCAGCACCTCGTCGCGGCGGTCGAGCACGATGTCCGCGTTCGCGCTGTAGCCGGCGCGGATCAGCGGCCCCTCGCTCCGCCGCTCGATCGCCGCCTTGATCTCGAACTCGATCGCCCCCTCGCGGGTCACCCCCTTCGGCGCGATGTACTCGAGCTTCCCGGAGATCGGCGTGCCCGCGAGCGCCCCGACCTTGATGTCGAGCTGCAGCCCCTCGCGCAGCTTGCCCACGTCCGCCTCGTCGACCTTGCCGAGGAAGATCATGTCGCCCATGTCCGCGACCGTGGCGATCGTCGTGCCCTCGTTGAACGTGTTGCTCTCGATCACCGACGCCCCGACCTTCACCGGCAGCGCCAGCACCATGCCGTCGACCGTCGAGCGCACCTCCGTCGACGCCTGGTCGCCGCGCCCCGACGCCCCCTCCTTCAACAGCTGGATGTTGCTCTGCGCCGCCTGCTGCTCCTCGCGCCGCAGCGACAGCGTCGTGCCGGCCCGCTCGAGCTCCTCGCGCGACAGCACCCCCTGCCGGTGCAGCGCCTCGAGGCGCTCGTACTCCGTCTTCGCCAGGTTGAACGCGATCTGCGCCGAGCGCTTGCTCGACTCCGCCTGGTGCAGGTTCACCACGTTGGGGATCAGGCGGATCTTGGCGATGCGGTCGCCCTTCTTGACGATCACCCCGGGCTCGACGAACAGCTCCGCGATCACCCCCGAGACCCGCGGCTTGATGTCGATCTCCTCGCGCGGCACGATCGCCCCGGTCGCCACCGTCTTGCGCACGATGTCCGCGACCGCCGGCGCCTCGGTCTCGTGGATCACGTCCGGCTTCTTCGAGCGCTCGTAGAGGAACTGCAGCGTCCACGCCAGCCCGCCGAGGACCGCCGCGATGATGAGGATGGGGATCAGCTTCTTCATGGCTCTCCGAACCGCCCTGTTCGCGGGTCACTCGTCGCGCAGCGCCTCGACCGGGTTGATGAGGACCGCGTGGCGGGCCGGCAGCGCCCCCGCCAGCGCGCCGAAGACCACCAGCACCAGCGTCGCCGCCACCGCGATCGTGAAGTCGACCTCCGGCCGGGCGAACATCGACGGCTGCTGCCCCGGCGGCAGCCCGTCCATCATCGTCCCGACCAGCTCGACGAGCCCCACCCCGACCACCAGCCCCACCCCGCCCGCGAACCCGGTCAGCACCGTCGACTCCTGCACGATCTGCAGCACGATCGACGCCGGCGTGGCCCCGACCGCCTTGCGCACCCCGATCTCGCGGGTCCGCTCCTTGACCACGATCAGCATGATGTTGCTGACCCCGATCACCCCCGCGATCAGCGTCACCGTGCCGACGAACCAGATCACCAGCCCGATCGCGTCGAACAGCCCCGACACCTTGCGCAGCTCGCGGTCGGCGTTGAAGCTGCCGAACGCCTGGCGGTCGTCCGGGTGCACGTGGTGGCGGCGCCCGAGCAGCGCCAGCACGTCGGCCTCGACCCGCGTCGACGGCACCCCGTCCTCGGCCAGGATCGCGAAGCTCCCGACCCGCTCGCCCGCCCCGAACGCGCCCGCGTAGGTCGTCAGCGGCACCTGAATCGAGGTGTCGTGGCGCTCCGCGTCGTCGCCCGTCTGCGGCGAGCGGAACACCCCGACAACCATGAAGTACACCCCGCGGACCTCGATCGAGCCGCCGATCGGCTGCTCGTCGGCCGCGAACAGTTGCTCGCGCACCCGCGCGCCGATCACCGCGACCTTGCGCCGCTCGCCGAGGTCGAGCGGGTTGAGCAGCCGCCCGCGCTCGAGGATCACCGCCTGGATCTCGGTCATCTCCGCGACCTCGCCGGCCACCCGGAACGCCCCGGTCTTGTCGCCGCGGCGCACGTTGGCGGTCGCCCGCCGGCCCCCGCCGAGCTCGTTGCGCGGCGCGACCACGCGGACCCCCGGCACCCCCGCGCGCACCGCCTCGGCGTCGTCCAGCGTCAGCCTCACGAACCGCCCCGGCAGCAGCCCGTCGTGCGGCATCGACGTGCGCTGCGGCCACACGTACAGGCTGTTCGAGGCGAACCCGGCCATCCCGCGGTGCACCCCCTCGCGCAGCCCGTGGCCGAAGCCCAGCATGACGATCAGCATGAACACGCCCCAGAACACCCCGCAGGCGGTCAGCGCGGCGCGCAGCCGGTTGCGGCGCAGCGTGTCCCAGATCTCCTGCCAGCGGTCGACGTCGATCATGCTCACTCCGCCCGCATGGCCGCCACCGGGCTGATCCGGGCCGCCCGCCGGGCCGGGAAGTAGCCGGCGAGCAGCCCCGAGACCACCAGCACCAGCGTCGCCCCCGCGACCACCCCGAGGTCGACCTCCGGGTCGCGCATGAAGTCCGACTGCGGCAGCACGCGCGCCGCCAGCTCGAGCGCGCCGATACCCGCCAGCATGCCGACGTAGCCCGACACCGCCGTGATCACCAGCGCCTCCTGCACGATGAGCCCGACGATCGCCCCCGGCGTGGCCCCGACCGCCTTGCGCACCCCGATCTCCCGCGTCCGCTCCTGCACCGCGATCAGCATGATGTTGCTGACCCCGACGATGCCCGCCAGGATCGTGCCGATCCCGATCACCCACGTGAACCTTCGGATCCACGCGAACAGGTCGAGGAAGCGCTGAAACTGTTCCAGGTTGTTGGAGACCCGGATCGCCTGACGATCCGCCAGCGCGAACTCGTGGCGGTGCGCCAGCAGCCGCTGGACCTCCGCGGCGATCTCGCGGCTCTCCGCCACCGTCGCGTCGCCGAGCGTGAACATGATCTGGTGGACCCGGTTCTGCCCGTTGTAGGCCATCTGCGCCGTCGAGATCGGGATATAGATCTTGCGCAGCTCGCCCTCGCCGCCGGTGTCCTCGAACACCCCGACCACGCGGTAGGGTATCCCCCGCACGTCGATCCACT
This sequence comes from Myxococcales bacterium, assembly GCA_016793465.1. The sequence continues at coordinate 207,974 of JAEUJW010000081.1, read as the reverse complement.
GCCCCAGCGGATCTTCATGTCTGGCGAACAGCGCGTCGGCCACGATCGTCCCGATCACGGCCACTTTGCGCCGCTCGCCGATATCCAGGTTATCTAAAAATCTGCCCGACTTGATAATTGTGTTCTCGAGGAACTGGTGGCCCGGGTGGCACGAGCGCACGTCGAACGACGCGTGCCGCTCGCCCCGGCTGACCACGAACTGCCCCTCGAGATAAAACCGCGAGGTGATGTGCTCGACGGCCGAGACCGCCGCCGCCACGGCCTCGTGATCGTCGTTGGTGAACTGCACCGGCCGCCCGACCGCGTGGCCCTCGTGCGGCACCGACGTGCGCCCCGGGTAGACCCAGATGCTGTTGGTCGCGTCGTCGCGGAACCCGTACTCCGCCCCGTGCTGCAGCCCGTTGCCGGCGCCGAGCAGGATCACCAGCATGAAGATCCCCCAAGCCACGCTGAACGCGGTCAGCCCGGTCCGCAGCTTGCGCCGCCGCAGCACCTGCCCGATCTCCTGCCAGCGGTCGAGGTCGAACATACCGTCAGCGGCCCGAGACGATGGCCCCGTCGCGCATGCGGATCGTGCGCTGCGTGCGGTCGGCGATGTCCTGCTCGTGGGTCACCACCACGATGGTGATGCCCGTGCGATGCACCTCCTCGAGCAGATCCATGATCTGCACCGAAGTCTCCGAGTCGAGCGCCCCGGTCGGCTCGTCGGCCAGGATCACCCGCGGCCTGGTGATCAGGGCCCGGGCCAGCGCGACCCGCTGCTTCTGCCCGCCCGACATCTCCGCCGGCAGGTGCTCCAGCCGCTCCCCCAGCCCGAGCCGCTCGAGGTACTCCCGCGCCAGCCTGTTGCGCTGCCTGCGTGGCACCTTCTGGTAATACAGCGGCAGCGCCACGTTCTCGACCGCATTTTTAAATGGCAACAGATTAAACGACTGGAACACGAAGCCGATGTGACGATTCCGCAGCTGCGCGGCCCGGCGCTCCGACAAATTTTTAACGACCGTGTCGCCGAGCGTGTACGTGCCCGCGTCGTAGGTGTCGAGGATGCCCAGAATATTTAAAAGGGTGGACTTGCCCGAGCCCGACGATCCCATGATCGCCACGAACTCGCCCTCGCGGATCTCGAGGTCGACGTCCCGCAGCACCGGCAGCTCGCTGCCGCCGACGTGGTAGGACTTGTGAATGCCCTCGAGGCGGATCACCGCCCCGAAGCTATCACCCCGGCCGGCATTCCCGCCCCGCAGCGGGCCTGCGTAGAGTCACCCGCGGCCGTGAAACCCGGAATCTTCCCGGCCCCGGAGCGGCGCGCGGCGCACCTTTACCGCGAACCGCCGGCCGTCACGACCAGGACAGCGTCACCTCGCCGTCGCCCTGGGGCGACGCGATCGGCCGCTCCACCGCGCCCTGCCCGCGACGCGATCGGCCCGCCTCCACCGCGCCCGCGACGAGATCGGGCCGCGGCCGACCGCGACACCGTCGGCGAAAAGCGCGTGTCGGGCGTTCGCGGCGCTCCGCGAGCCCGCCCTCGGCGGCCCGGCCTCCCGCCGCATCGCAGCCGCAACGCTCTTGCGATCACCGCGACGCCCGCCGACGGCGGACACTTGCAATGCCGTTGTAATTTACCGGCGACGCCCACTCTTGCAATCTACATACAACTGATACCACATTGTGCTTTACGCCGCGCGGCGGACGGCCTACGGCGTCCTCTCGGGCCCCGTGTCGCTGCCGTTCGACGAGTGGAGCTGCCGCAGGCCCGCCGAGGCCGGCCTGCGGCGACGTCGCGACCGCCGACGACTGCCGCGCGATCCTCGAGCGCACCGTCGACCTCGAGCTGCGCGAGCAGGGCTTTGTCGACCCGGCGCTGACCCGCCGCAAGCAGGAGCAGTTCGCCCGCCGCTACGCCGCCGACCTCGGCCGCTGCGAGGGCCTGCGCCTGCCGCCGCGGGCCCGCGCGTGCGTCGAGGCGGCGTCCTCGAGCGAGCAGATCAGCCACGTGTGTCTGCACCGATCGGGATCTTTCGGCCGCGCCGATGTGACACCTGTCGTGGTCCGCCGTCCCTCGCCGCGGCGGCGTCTCACCGCCGCGCCGGACTCGCCCGCGGCGCTCGCCCACGCGCGCCCCGGGCCCGCCAGTGCGCCTGAACGCGAATCTCGAGGCTGCTCCAAGGCACAAGCCTGCGAATTCGCGAGCCGAGGGCCCGTCTTCAGGGACGCCTGCGAGACCGGCGCCTGCCCGCCTGCCCGCGCCTGAAAAAGATTTGACCCACGTAGGTCCCGGGTCAATAGTGCGCCGCATGCGGAAAACCCTGAGCCTCCTCTCCAGCCTGTTCCTCCTTGCCCTCCCCGCCTGCGGCGACAGCGGCGGCGACACCGAGGACACCGACGCGACCACGAACCCGGCCACCACCACCATGACCAACCCGACGAGCGGCGCGACCGACGACACGCCGACCGGCGGCGAGGCCCTGAGCTGCTCCGACTACTGCACCGCCGTCAGCACCAACTGCACCGCGGGCAACGCCCAGTACTTCGCCGGCACCGACAACGGCATGACCCCGTGCATGAACGCGTGCGCCAGCTTCGAGCTCGGCGTCGCCGGCGAGATGGCCAACAACACCCTCGGCTGCCGCACCTACCACGCCGGCGCCGCCATGGGCGACCCCGCGACCCACTGTGAGCACGCCGGCCCCGGCGGCGCCGGCGTCTGCGGCAACGACTGCGACGGCTTCTGCACCATCGCCCTCGCCACCTGCGCGAGCCAGTTCGCCGACATGGGCGCCTGCATGACCGCGTGCGCCAGCTTCACCGACGACACGCCCTACAACGCCACCGTCATGTCGGGCAACAACCTCGCGTGCCGCCTCTACCACCTGACCGCGGCCGCCAACTCGGCCGCCGACGCCACGACCCACTGCCCGCACATCGCGGCCGACTCGCCGCCCTGCATGTGATCGGCGAGGCGCCCCCGTCGGCGCGTCGCTCGCGAGTCCGGGACCGCACGGTGTTACAGTCACGCCGTGCGGTCCTCGGCCTTTCTCCTCCTCACGCTCCTCGCCGCCTGCCCCGGCGACACCCAAGACTCCGGCGACGCCAGCACCGGCGCCTCCGACCCCAGCGCCGCCAGCGAGCCCACCGGCGGCGCGGTCAACTTCGACTGCGACGGCTACTGCACCCGCATCACCGCCAACTGCACCGGCGCGGTCGCCCAGTACTCCAACAAGGAGACCTGCCTGTCGACCTGCGCCAACTTCGACGTGGGCGCCGAGTCCGACATGAGCGGGAACACCCTCGGCTGCCGCCTCTACCACGCCGGCGCCGCCGCCAGCGACCCGACCCTCCACTGCAGCCACGCCGGCCCCGGCGGCAACGGCCAGTGCGGCAGCAACTGCGACGGCTTCTGCGCCATCGTCACCGCCACCTGCCCCGCCGAGTGGCCCGACGCCGCCGCCTGTCTGGACGCCTGCGCGGACCTCGGCGACGCCGAGCCCTACGACGCCGGCGACCTCGCCGGCGACACGCTCGCCTGCCGCATCTACCACGCGACCGTCGCCACCATGCTGCCCGCCGATCATTGCGCGCACACGCTCCCGCTGTCCGAGACCTGCGTGTGACCGCCGCGGCGCCCGCCCGCGCCGCCTGTCCGAAAGGCCCGCCGCACCATCCGCGGCCATCCGCGGCCGCGTACGCGGGCGCGCCTTGACCGTCGCGCCCGCCTCGGCCATCGTGCCGCGATGGCCCGTCGGGACGACCCATCGCGGCGCAGCACCGCCGACACCCTCGCCTACTGGGTCGTGGTGCTCGCCGGCGTGGTCCTGCTGACCCTCGTCGTGCTCGCCGTGTACTTCTCCGGCGACCGCGGCGACGCCTCCAAGGACGTGCTCAACGCCGTGCTCCCGCTGATCGCCAGCTGGGTCGGCACCGTGCTCGCCTACTACTACTCGCGCGAGAACCTCAACGCCGCCACCCGCAACGCCACCGAGATGGCCCGCGAGCTGACCGGCGCCGAGAAGCTGAAGACCCTGCGGGCCCGCGACACCATGACCCCGCGCGACCGCATCGACAGCATGAACGTCGCGCCGGAGACCCCGCTGCGCGACATCATCGCCTACCTGAAGCAGCGCGGCCGCCAGCGCCTGCCGCTGTTCGGCGACGACGGCACGATCCGCTGGATCGTCCACCTCAGCACCATCAACGACCTGCTCGGCCAGGCCGCGCTCGCCGGCAAGCCCGGCGCCGACCTCACCTTCGCCGACCTCGTCGCCGACCCCGCGCGCAGCAAGATCCTGGCCGAGAGCTTCGTGATCGTGCCCGAGTCCGCCACCCTCGCCGACGCCAAGGCCGCCCTCGAGCAGGTCCGCGGCCGCGAGGACGTGTTCGTCACCCGCACCGGCACGCGCGGCGAGCCCGTGCTCGGCTGGATCACCGACAACGCGATCGCCCGCCACGCCCGCGCCTGAGCGCCAGGCCGCGCGAGAGCCCGGACCCCGCGTCGCCGCGCGGCCCGGGCCCGCCGCTCACCGCGAGCTCACCCGCCCGAGGCCGACGGCCAGGCGTTCGGCTGCTCGCCGACCACCCGCTTGACGGGGTTGCGCGGCCGCTCGTAGCGCGAGCAGTACTTGTCCCACAGCGACAGCACGCGGTTGGCCTCCGGGTCGTTCATCCCCTGGGCGATCGCCCCGAGCTCCGCGCGCCCCTGGTCGCAGGCCTGCCAGCCCTCGGGGTCCTCCCACGAGCCGGCCACGGCCCCGCGGTTGTACGGCGCGGGCCGCTGCGCCAGCATCGCCAGGCGGTCGGCCCAGCCGATCAAGAGCCGCCCCTTGCGCACGTTGAACGCGTCCTCCTGGCTGATCTCGCCGAGCGTGAACGCCTTCTCCTCGATCATCTCGGTCCCGGTCTCCGGGTCCTCGTACTCGATCGTCAGCATGATCTGGTCCTGCGGGCGCAGCTTGCCGCCGCGGGCCATCAGGTCGGACAGGAACAGCTGCGACGTGTTGGCGAAGTAGTGGATCGACTGCACGTCCTCCTTCACCACCGAGCTCTCCTCGCCGTAGAACACGTTCATGCGCAGCGACGGCGGCAGGTGCAGCTGGAAGTGCACGTCCATGGCCGTGGTCTCGAGCAGCGAGATGAAGCGCGCGCCGAACACCGCGTCGGTCTCCGCCTCCGAGCCGAGGAACACGTAGGCGCCCTTGCCCCGCTCGGTCAGCTTGTCGAGCAGCGCGTCGTTGAACTCGGTGCCCACGCCGACGCCCGACAGCCGGATCTTGCGCGAGTCGTAGAACTTGCCGATCATCGCCATCGTGCGCGGGTCGGTGTTGCCGGTGTTGGCCAGCGCGTCGGTGATGATGACCACGCGGTTGTTGTAGGTCTGCTGGTACGACCTGTCGGCCAGCTCGTAGCCCTTCGTGAGCCCGAGGTGCACGTCGGTCGAGCCGCGCGGCTTCATCTTGTCGATCGCCTTCTGCAGGATCTCCGGCTTGTCGCGCCCGACCACGAAGTTCTCGATCGGCGTGCACTCCTCGTGGTCGAACAGCACCACGTTGACGATGTCGCCGGTCTTCAGCTGACTGGTCATCTTCGTCATGCCGCGCTTCAGGTAGTCCATGCGGCCCTCGTCGGACATCGAGCCCGAGCGGTCGATGACGAACGTCAGGTTGGCGTTGCGCCGCGACTGCAGGTCCATCGGGCGGCCCTTGATCGCCAGCGCGAGGTTGTAGATGCCCTCCTGCTTGGGGTCCGGGGCGACGTCCGCCAGCACCGAGAAGTCGTCCTCGGGGGCCACCGGCGCCGTCTCGAACGAGAAGTAGTTCAGCAGCTCGTGCGGCCGGATGTTGTCGAGGGTCAGCGGCAGGAACTTGTCGATGGCGAAGATCACCCGCTGCGCCGACGACAGGCTCATGGTGTCGTCGTTCGACAGGTAGATCGCCTGGCCCCAGTCCTTGTACTGCTCGCGCGGGTCGTCGAGCGCGACCTGCTGCTGCCGGATCTCCTCGTCCGACACCAGCGGGCCCGCGTCGTCCTCCTGCACCCGCTCCATCGCCGGCGCCGACGCCGACGCGGCCATCGGCTCGGCCGGCGCGCCGCTGCTGCGGTCCGCCTTCTTGGCCTCGCGCTCCGCCTTGCGCTCGGCCCGCTTCTCCTTGAACGACTTGTTGTCGCGCGACGCGACCTCGTTCGTCGCGCCCGGCGCGGGCGACATCGGCGGCGGCCCCGCGCTCGCGGCGTCACCGGCGCTCGCGCGGCCCAGCGGCGCCGAGTCGGCCGCCTTCGACCGCGACGGCTGCGGCTGCGGCTCGGGCTTCGGCGCCTTGGCCGGGGCCGTCGGCGTCGTCTGCACCGGCGCCGAGCCGCTCGCGATTCCTCCGCTCGGGCTCGTCGCGCCGCCCCCGCCCTGCTGGTACGGGACCTTCTTGTACTTGCCGGTGCTGGTGGGCGTGCCGCTGCCCTTCGGCGTCACCGGGCCGCTCGCGACCTTCTTCTCGCCGCCGTAGCAGCGGTCGATGCGGTTGACCAGCTTCGGCAGCGCCGCCAGGTTCGGCGCCGGCGGGTCGGTGCGCGTGTGCGGCGGGTGCGGCCGCGGCGAGAACTTGTGCGGGGGCGCGTCGTAGGTGCCCTGACCCTGGACCAGCAGGGCGCCCTGGCCGCCGCCGCCGCCGCCGTCGGGGGGCACCGTCCCGCCGATCGGCGTCACGTCGCCGGACTTGCAACCGCCCACCACGAGGGGCGTCGCCAGCAGGATCCACTTGAAGTACGTAGGGGCGTTCATCGGGCTCTCCTTCTCGTCTCGCGCCGCGGGCGACCAGCATCGCACAGATCATCGGCCCGCTCCGGGCGGGCTGCGTCAGGCGGCGGCGGACCAGGAACGACCGCCCAGCGCCGGCCCTGACAGTCCCCCGCGAATTCCTCGGTCGACCCGCGAGGGCCGCTAATCCGCCGCCCGAACGTCGTTCCCAACGATCTTCGTCGCGCGTCCGCGCGCCGGGCCCCGCGCTCGCCGACCCCCGCCGGCCGTCGCGTCTCGAGTCCGCGCCGCCCAGCGGTTACCCTGCGATCATGCACAGCCCCCGCATCGCCGCGCTCGTCCTCGTCGTCGCCGCGTGCAGCGAGCCCGGCCCGACCTTCGTGCCCGGGCGCTGCATCAACCTCCCGCGCCCGCCCTCCCGCGACCTCGTGCGCCTCGAGCGGGCGCTCCCCGGCCTCGCCTTCGAGGCCGGCGTCGACCTCCAGCAGTCGCCCGTCGATCCGGCGCGCTGGTACCTCGTGCGTCAGGACGGCGTCATCACCACCCACGACGGCGACGCCTCGTCCACCTTCGTCGACGTCGCCGGCCTCATCGAGCAGGGCGGCGAGGCCGGCCTGCTCGGCATGGCCTTCCACCCCGACTTCGCCGGCAACGGCCAGGTGTTCCTCTCGTACACCGCGCCCGGCTCGCCGCTGACCTCGACGATCGCCCGCTACACCAGCCCCGACGGCGGCCGCACCCTCGACCCCGCGAGCGCCGAGGTCGTGCTCACGGTCGACCAGCCGTACACCAACCACAACGGCGGCGACATCGCCTTCGGCCCCGACGGCTTTTTATACTTCGGCCTCGGCGACGGCGGCAGCAGCGGCGACCCCCAGGGCAACGCGCAGGACCCGGGCACCCTGCTCGGCAAGATCCTCCGCGTCGACGTCGACGCCGCCGCGCCCTACGGCATCCCGCAGGACAACCCCTACGCCGACGGTGTCGGCGGCCGCCCGGAGATCTTCGCCAGCGGCTTCCGCAACCCCTGGCGCTTCAACTTCGACCGCGAGACCGGCGATCTGTGGGCCGGCGACGTCGGCCAGAACACCTGGGAGGAGGTCGACCGCGTCGAGCTCGGCGAGAACTACGGCTGGGACATCAAGGAGGGCCCCGACTGCTTCGAACAGGACGCCTGCGCCGACGCCGAGCTCGTCGACCCCGTGGCCGCCTACCGCAACATCTCGGTCGCCTCGGTGATCGCCGGCACCGTCTACCGCGGCCGCGCCATCCCCGAGATCGCCGGCATGTTCGTCTACGGCGACTTCTACAGCGGCACGATCTACGGCGTGCGCGAGGGCGAGGAGCCGGTGATCCTGGCCGAGACCGGCGAGCGCGGCCTCTCGGCCTTCGCCGAGGACCGCGACGGCGAGCTCCACGTCGTCAACTACTACGGCACGATCCACCGCCTCGCCGCCGCCGAGCCCGACACCGGCCCCGGCCTCCCCGCCGACCTGTTCGCGACCGGCTGCCTCGACCCCGCCGACCCCGCGAGACCGCCGCAGGACGCCGTGCCCTACGAGCTCAACGTGCCGTTCTGGTCCGACGGCGCCGACAAGCAGCGCTGGCTCATCCTCCCCGACGACGAAGTCATTAAAGTCGAGGCCGACGGCGACTGGACCCTGCCCCCCGGCAGCGTCTTGATCAAAAATTTCAGACTCGGCGACCGACTCATCGAGACCCGCCTGCTCGTGCGCCACAGCGACGGCGAGTGGGCCGGCTACAGCTACGCGTGGAGCGACGACGCCACCTCCGCCACCCTGCTCGACGACGCGTGGACCAAGAATTTCGGCGACCAGAGCTGGACCTACCCGTCGCGCACCGACTGCAAGTACTGCCACACCGCCGAGGCCGGCCGCTCGCTCGGCCTCGAGACCCGCCAGCTCGCGCGCACCGTCCGCGACGCCGCCGGCGCCGACGTCGACCAGCTCGACCTGCTGGTCGAGCTCGGCGCGCTCGCCTCGCGCCCGGCCGGCGACCCGCTGCCGGACATCGGCGGCGGCGCCCCGCTCGAGCCGCGCGCGCGCGCCTACTTCCACGCCAACTGCTCGCACTGCCACCGCCCCGACGCGCCCGGCGGCCGCGCCGACATCGACTTCCGCTTCGACACGCCGCTGGCCGACGTGAAGGTCTGCGACGTGAACCCCCGCGCCGGCGACCTCGACATCGCCGGCGCCCGCCTGGTCGCCCCGGGGGACCCCGCGCGTTCGATCGTGTCCGCGCGCATGCACACCCTCGGCTCGACGCGCATGCCCGGCCTGGCGAGCAGCGTCGTCGACGCCGACGGCGTCGCCCTCGTCGACGCCTGGATCGCCGGCCTCGGCGCCTGTCCGTGAACGCGGATATACTCGCCGGCCATGGACTCGCGCTCGCCGCTGCGGATCGCGATCGAGTCGCTCGCCGAGGCCCGCCAGGCCCTCGTCGACGACGACCTCCCGCGCGCGCTCGACCTCCTCGACGCCGGCCTCGCCGCCCTCGGCCCGCACTACCAGCGCGCCCCGCTGCTCGACCCCGGCGCCCTCGCCCTCGCACTCGCCGCCGACCTGCGCCGCAAGGGCGAGCTCGACGAGGCCTACACCGCGACCGAGCGCGTGCTCGAGGATCGCCTGGCCCAGTACGCCGGCCGCAGCGGCGCCGCCAGCTGACCGCTCACGGCGGCCCGTCGTCCGCGCACGCCAGCCGCTCGTCCTCGGCCGCGGCCACCATCGCCGCGAACCCGTCCGGCGCGCACGTGTAGACGGCGAGCGGGCTCGGCCGGTGAGACCTCGCGGCCTCGCCGTGCCTCTGCACGACGAGGCCGTCGTCCGCGCCGTGCGTCGCGGTCGTGCGCTCAGCGCCGGCGCCGCCAGCCGAGCAGCCCGACCAGCCCGAACAGCGCCCACGAGCCCGCGGCGCCGCGCGTATCGCAGCCGCAGCCGCTGCCGCCGCCGTCGATCTGCGGCGTCGTCGTGTTGCCGCTGTCGGCCTGGCCCTCGGTGTCACCGCCCGGCCCGCCGCCGGTCGGCACGTTGCCCGTGTCCGACGTGTCCGATCCGCCGGTCGTCGGCGCCCCGCCGGTGGTGTCCTGCGGCTGGCGCGGCCAGTCGTGCGAGAGGTTCCACTCCTCGAGCACCTTGTTGATGGCCGCCGTGTTGTTGACCAGCGTCATCGGCGCGCCCTTCAGCGCGATCGTCTGGACCTCCTCCTCCCACCAGACCTCGCCGGGGATGTCCGGCCACGAGAACCCGCCGGGCACGTAGACCTCGCGGTCGTCGGGCAGCGTGACCACGCTGTCGCCGTTGCACAGGTTGAGGTTGTTGGCGATGCGCTGCTGCTCGACCTCGCCGAGGTCGGGGTTGAGGTGGAAGATCGGGTCCTCCATCATCTCCGACGGCGAGATCGTGGTGTAGAGCCGCGTCAGGTACGGCCAGGTGTCGAGCAGCTCGACCGCGTGGAGCCCGGGCGCGATGACGCGTTCGGCCAGCGCCGCCGAGAACTCGGCCCCGCCGTTCCACTTGGCCATGTCGATCTGCCCGGCGTAGTTCGCCAGGTACGGGTAGAACTGGATGGGGTCGACGCCCTGCGGCGGCGGCAGGAACTCGAGCAGCAGGCCGAACACCAGCGGGTGGTTCCAGCCGCACGAGAACTCGTCGAAGCAGAACGCCAGGCCCTGGTTGTTGAGCGTGTTGACGACCTCGACCGGGTCGAGCCCGACGAACGCGGCCTCGTTCCACGCCGGGTCGTGGACGCCCGCCTGCGACACCCCGCTGCTGGTGCCCGCGTACTCGGTGACGAACGCGCGGCCGTCGGCCATCATCGCGTCGACCGCCCCGGTGATGACCTCCTTGTAGTTCGACGCGAAGGTGAACCAGTCGATCTTCAGCGGGTTGACCAGCACGTGGCGGTAGTTGGTCGGGGCGGCGCGGTCGTTGGCCAGCACGAACACGCGGATGTCCATGTCCTCGACCGCGGCGATGCGGGTCAGGCGCAGCGGGAAGCAGGTCTCGTTCGACGGGTACGTCAGCGTGATCGGGTGGATGTCCTGCACGCCGACGCCGTTGGTCAGCTTGAGCGCCGCGATCACGTTGCCCTCGTCGATGTACTGCTGGAGGATCGGCGCCGCGTTCTCGTCCCACAGGTAGCCGTTCATCTCGAGCCAGGTCTTGATCGGCGGCAGCGTCTGGTCCTGCAGCACGACCACGTCGAACGCGCCGACGGTCTCCTGCAGCAGCACGTCGGGCTCGCCGCCGCTCGAGCCATCATCGATGCCGGTGGACGCCGGCACGGAGGGGTCGCCGGTGCCGCCGGAGATCGACACGCCGGCCGAGTCGGTCTCGTCTCCGCAGTCCTCGAACGACTGCGTGAGCCCGTACATCGGCACCGTCGCCGCCCGGATCTGGTCGAACAGCGGCTGCGAGCCGACCGTGAAGTCCGGCACCGCGGTCAGCGGGATCATCCACGCGAAGTCCTGGGCGTTGGTGTTGGGGTCGTACGAGATCTGGATGTGGACCTCGGCCATCGGCCCGCCCATCACGAAGATCACGTTCTCGCCGGTCTGGTCGACCGGCATCGGCCCCGGGATCCCGCCGTCGCAGAAGGTCCCGCCGCACGCCTCGGCGCGCTGCGGCGCCATCGTCGTCACGCTCGCCGCCACCGCCGCGCACACGCCCGCGATCCGGGCCCATTTCGTCGTGTAATTCCTCATCGTCAAGCGCTCCTGAAGTCGTTATGGCAACCGCAGCAGCTCACACCTTGTCCGCGCCGCGGTCAAGCCCGGGCCGACACGCCGCGCCCTGGAGACCGCAGGCGCGCGCGCGTCGTCGGCCGACTGCGAGCTGCGCGCCGCGACACCGGCGTCATACCTGGCGATGCCGACCCGCGCCCGAACCGGGCTGCGCGGCCCGCCCGCGCCGGGCGGCCCTCAGCCGGCCGGCGCCGCGACGGCCGGCGCGTCGCCGAGGTCTTTTAATGCGAACTGCACCGCCGCCTCGATGGTCTCCTCGGGCCCGATCGGGAAGTCGCGACTGTGCCAGCGCACGATCCCGCGGTGATCGATCACCAGGATCACCGGCGCGTAGATGCGGTCGAACAGCCACTCGCGGATGTCCGACGCCGGGTGCTCGAGCCCGAGGTTGTTCGGGTCGTTCTCCCCCGACGACAGCAAGAACAGCGGGATCAGGTCGGACGTGCCCGGCGGCACCTCGCTGCGGATGTGCGCGCGCGTCTCCTCGTTGATCGCGTACTGCAGCTGATCGCCGCCCGACGGCGCGTCGGTGATGATCATCGGGTCGGCCTCCGGCCGCCACGACCGCGACTCCGCCACCGACGGGAACACGAACAGGGTGTCGACCCCGATGGCCTGCAGCGCCGGGTCGCTGCGCTGCAGCTGGGCGTAGAAGCCCGGCAGCTCGGCCCACAGCGCCCGCTTGTGGGCCAGCAGCCACGGCAGCTCCCAGATTAAAATCACCGCCCCGCGGCGGTACAGCTCACGCCCGTTGATGAACCCGCGCGGCTCCTCGCCGCGGTACAGCCGCAGCGCCGGGATCGCGTGGCCGAACAGGCGCAGGCGGGCCCACTCCGGCGCGCGGTCGAGGCTCGCCGCCCCGACCGTGAGCAGCGGCGGCACGTCGGTCAGCGGCCGCAGCTCGACCGGCTCCGCCACCACCTGCACGTCGACCGGCGCCCCGCCGCCGTGCTTCGCCACCTGCAGCGTCACCGCCGATCCGCGCGCCACGTCGGCCGCGTCGTACTCGGCCCCGCTGGCCACCGGCGCACCGTCGACCGCGAGGATCCGGTCGCCGCGACGGATCTGATCGCAGCCCGCCGTACACCCGAGGTTGTAGGCCACCCACACCCCGCCGCCCGCCAGCTCCGTCGAGCTCGGAGGCGGCACCGCCGGGTTCGGCGACGGCCCGCACGCCATCGTCAGCAACGCCGCCGCCGCGCCCGTGATGCCAGTTCGTCGCGTGCTCATCGCGTCACTATATCAGCCGACCCGCGCCCGCCTCCGACCGCGTGCGGACGTCGCGGCATCAAGATCTCGCAAACCCCGGATCCCCCGGCCCGCCGCGACGCCGGTGCCGCGCCAGCCGACGCGCCGCGGCGTCCCGTGCCCGAGGCGCGACGCCGGCGCCGCGCCGAGTCCGTGCCTCGCCGGCGACGCGTGCATCGCTCCCTCGCGCGACGCCCGGGCCCGACACCGGATACGCTGAGGCCGTGCCTCGTCCGCGGCTCGCAGCGCTGACCCTCGCCCTCGCCGCCTGCGGCTGGCCCGCGGGTCTGCCGAGCAGCGCGGCGCCCGGGGCGATGCCCGGCGGCGGCGCGTGGCCCGACCTGCTCGCCCCCGCCGACAGACCACCCGGCGGCGGCGAGGACGCCGCCGTGATCGTCGCGATCGGCGACTACGAGGGCCTCCCCGATCGCCCCGGCGCGCACGCGGCGGCCGCCGCCTGGTACCGGTGGTTCCGCGAGGCCCGCGGCCTGCGCCCCCCGCGGATCCACCTGCTGCGCGACGCCGACGCGACCCCTCGCCGGATCTCGCGCGCGATCGAGGCCGCCCGCCGCGGCGCCCGCCACGGCGCGCTCTGGCTGGTCGTCGTCGGTCACATCGGCAGCCGCGACGCGGGCGCCTACGGCGACCTGCGCCTGCGCGACGGCGCCGCCTACTCGCTCGAGCACGCGATCGGCCGCGTCGCCTACGGCCGCCACGCCCGCGCCGTCGCCGTGCTCGACGGTTGCCTCGCCGACGGCCCCGCGGCGGCCGGCACCGCCACGCCGCCGCCGCCGCCGTTCGCCTCGCCGCGCACCACCCGCGCCGCGCTGCGCAGCCGCCAGGCCCGCGAGTGGGTCGGCCCGCGACGCGCCCGCCGCGAGCCCGCCGACGTCGCCGTCTTCAGCAGCGGCCGCGGCCCCGGCTGCACCGCCGACCTGCCCGGCACCCGCTTCCCCGCGCTCGCCTACCTCGCGCTCGGCGGCCTGCGCGGCTGGGCCGACCGCGACGGCAACCACAACGTCCGCGCCCTCGAGGTCCTGCGCCACGTCGCCGTCAGCCTGCGCGCCGCCGTCGTCGACGGGCCGCGCCCCGAGCCGAGCCTCCACGGCGTCGACCTCCTGCTGGCCCGCCGCGTCGACGAGCCCCCGCCGCCGTTCGCCCGGCTGCGCCCGCCCGGCGCCCCCGCGGTCTCCGAGCGCGAGCTCCACGCCGAGCCGGTGCTGTTCAGCGAGGACACGATGGTCGCCCTCGAGCGCGCCAGCTTCACCATGGGCTGCCCGCGCGCCGACGACCGCGACTGCGAGCCCGACGAGCGCCCGCCGGGCCGCCTCCGCCTGTCGCGCCTGCGCATCGATCGCCGCGAGGTCACCCAGGCCGAATATCGACGGTGCGTCGACGCCGGCGTGTGCACGCCGATCGACCCCGCGCGCTGCTTCGTGTGGACCGGCGACGCCTTCGTGCGCGGCGCCGCCGTGCCCGCCGGCATGATCGGCCCCGACCTGCCCGCCGTGTGCGTCACGTGGTCCCAGGCCGAGGCCTACTGCGACGCCCGCGGCAAGCACCTGCCGACCGAGGCCGAGTGGGAGCGCGCCGCCGCCGGCCTGGAGCGCCGCCGCTTCCCCTGGGGCGACGCCCCGCCGACCTGCGCGCGCGCCCACTTCGACGGCTGCGGCGAGCACCTGCGCCCGGTCGGCAGCCACCCCGCCGGCGCCACCCCCGAGGGCGTGCACGACCTCGCCGGCAACGCCTCCGAGTGGGTCCACGACTGGTACGACGCCCGCACCTACGAGCACCGCGGCTACTGGCGCACCGACCCGCGCGGCCCGCTCGACGGCCAGGTCCGGGTGATCCGCGGCGGTAGCTACTACGACGCCGCCACCGTCCTGCGCGCCGCCTACCGCTACGGCCTCAACCCGCGCTCCGGCTTCAGCACCGTGGGCCTGCGCTGCGCCCGCTGATCTGACCCGAAGGACATGTCCGCATGCACAGCCTCTACCGCCGCCCGCTGCCCCCGCCGCTCGTCGCCTTCGCCTCGCCCGCGGGCCGCGCCCTGTTCGACGCCGCCCGCGCGAGCGGCGGCATGAGCTCGTTCTTCCCGCTGATCGAGCAGCACCACACCCAGGCCGACCCGGCGTTCTGCGGCCTCGGCTCGCTCGTCGTGGTGCTCAACGCCCTCGGCGTCGACCCCGGCCGGCTGTGGAAGGGCCCGTGGCGGTGGTTCTCCGAGGAGCTGCTCGACTGCTGCGCCTCGCTCGAGCGCGTGCGCAGCCGCGGCATCACCCTCGACGAGCTGGCCTGCCTGGCCCGCTGCAACGGCGCCAGCGCCGACGTCCGCCGCGCCGACTCCGAGTCCGACCTGCGCGCCGCCGTCGCCGCCGCCGCCGCCTCCGAGCTCGACCCGGCCCTCGTCGTCGCCTACGACCGCGCCGCCCTCGGCCAGACCGGCGGCGGCCACTTCTCCCCGGTCGGCGGCTACGACCGCGCCAGCGACCACGTGCTCGTCCTCGACGTCGCCCGCTTCAAGTACCCCCCGCACTGGGTCCCGCTGCCCGCGCTGCACGCCGCCATGCAGCCGCTCGACCCCGCCACCGGCCGCCCCCGCGGCTACGTCGCCCTGCGCCGCAGCGACCGCCCCGCCAGCCTGCTGTTCACCGCCCGCTGCAGCGACGGCGGCCTCGAGGGCTTCTCCGCCGCGCTCGCCGGCCTGCTCGCCGACCTCGCCGCCGCCGCCCCGACCGACGTACCCGCGGCCCTGCGCGTCGCCCTCGCCGCCGCCGCCCGCCTGCCCCTCGCGCTCGAGCGCCGCGCCCTCGCCCTCCACGAGCACGCCGCCGCCGCCGAGGCCCTGCTCGCCGACCTGCGCGCCGCCCCCGTGCACGCCGCCGCCGCCGCCCACGCCGTCCCGCCGTGGGACCCCGACGCCGCCGCCCTGCTGCTGCTCGCCCTCCCCGACGAGGTGTGGTCGCCGCTCGCCGCCGACCTCCGCGCCGCGCTGCGCGCCCTGCTCGACCCCGCCGGCCTGCCCGCGGCCCTCCGCGACGAGTGCGAGCATATCCGCCGCCAGCTCGCCGACCTCACCGAGCTCACCCGCGGGTCGTGCAGCCGCTGCGGCTGAGCGCCCGCACTATCGTCACACCCCGCGAACTGCCACGATTGCGAATCGTGGCAGTTCGTCCGCGACACGTCGATACCACGCGCGCGGCCGACTCGCGCTCGAGCGACGCGCGCTCGTCGGACTCACGCGCCCCCGACCCGGCCCGGCGTGTCCGCGGGCGTGTCCTCCCGCGCGCGGCCGACTCGCGCTCGAGCGACGCGCGCTCGTCGGGCACACGCGCTCCCGTCTCAGCCCGGCGGGGCCGCGGGGGTGGTCCCGGCCGGCGGCGCGGGCGGCGGGGCCCCGGCCGGAGGCGCCGGCGCCGGCGCGCCCGCGGGCGGCGGCGGGGCGCCCACGGGCGGCGTCTGCGGCACGCCCGGCGGCGGGGGGATCGGCGCCGGCGGCGGCGCGATCGGGCAGCCGTCCTTGTCCGCGTGGCCGTGCCGCGGCTCGGGCGCGGTCGGGCACTTGTCGTACTTGTCCGAGATCCCGTCGCGATCGGTGTCGGTGTACGGGCACCCGTCGCGCAGCGAGCCCGGCTGGTCGGGGCACTCGTCCTTGTAGTCGTACACGCGGTCGCCGTCGCGGTCGGGCGCCGCCTTGATCGGCTGGGGCACGACCACGGGGCCGCTGGTGGCGCGGAGCGCCGGCGCGGTCGACGTCGGCTGCGACGGCTGCGCGCAGGCGAGGAGCAGCAGAGCGGGGAGCAGGATGCGGGTTCGGCCCATGGGCACGACGGTACCACCGCCCCGCGGCCCCGCGCAAAGCCGCACCCGCGCAACCCTCGCGCCCGCACCGCGCTTCACCGCGTTATCCTCCCGCCGCGCCCATGGCCACCGACATCCACCGCGGCTCCGAGGTCACCCGCCTCCTCCACGCGATCGAGGCCGCGCCCGACGGCCTCTCCATCGTCGGCGTCAGCGGCCCCGGCGGGGTCGGCAAGAGCTTCCTCCTGGCCCACGTGCTCGAGGCGGTCGAGCCGGCCGAGCACGGCTGGCTCGTGCTGTCCGCCGACGCCGCCAACCCCGACACCCGCGGCGACTTCCTCGGCCTCGTCGAGGGCCAGCTGTTCCGCCGCAGCCTGGGCCCGCCCGCCGACCGCACCCGCGACTACTTCCCGCACCTGCGCGAGCTCGCCGCCCTGCACCGCGACCTGGTCGAGCGCGCCGTCGCCGAGCTCGCCAAACAGGGCGCCCCCGACCCCGTGCGCCGCGCCGCCGTGGCCCTGCTGCGCAACGCCCGCGTGCTCAACAAGGCCGTGCCCAAGAGCCGCCTCGCCCTCGACGTCACCCGCATCGACGACGGCGACGTCGAGAAGGCGCTCGACGAGGCCTGGGACGTGGTGCGCGGCCTGCCCGGCCTGCGCGACTCGACCGCGCTGTGGGGCCCCGTGCGCGACCTGCTCGGCATCACCCGGCGCAACCGCGTCAAGCGCGACCTCTACGCCTACACCGCCAGCGAGCTGCGCACCGACCTGTCCGCCGCGCTGTCCGGGTGGGAGCGCCGCGACGTCGTCCGCCTGACCCAGCCGCCGATCCCCGGCCTGCGCCGGCTGATCCTCGTGCTCGACGACTACGAGGCGATCGCCGGCCTGCTCGGCGACTTCCTGGTCGGGGCCCTGGTCCCCGAGCTGGCCGCCGCGCCGTTCCAGACGGTGCTCATCATCCTCGGCCGCGACGACCTCGAGACCACCCACCCCGGCTGGGCCCAGCACTGCCGCCGCCACCTGCGCGAGCAGATCCGCCTGCGCCCGTTCGACGCCCCCGCCGCCCACGCGGTGTTCGCCGCCGCCGGCATCCCCGAGGACCGCCACGCCGCGCTGTTCGAGGCCACCCAGGGCTACCCGTTCCTCATCAGCCTCGCCGTCGAGGAGGCCGGCGACTACGGCGGCGACTCGGTGGTCTTCCTGACCCGCTTCCACGACCGCGTGACCCGCTGGATGACCGACCGCGAGCGCGAGTGGTTCCTGCGCGTGTGCTTCCTCGACCGCGTCGACGAGGACTCGCTCGCCGTGTGCTTCCCCGACGAGAACGTGGCCCGCATCCAGGACTGGTTCGAGCGCGAGCCCTCGGTCCGCGACCCCGCCGCGCCGTTCTTCCGCGTGCGCCCGATGGTCCGCGACAAGATCCTCCGCTACCTCGAGGTCCGCGCCCCCGGCCGCTTCAAGGAGCTGCAGCAGCTCGCCGCCCGCGCCCGCCGCCCGCCGCCCGCCTGACGTCAGCGCCGCCGTCCGCTGCAGACGGCCCGCGCGTTCGTGACGAGCCGCGAACGACGATCCGCACGCGCACAGCCGCCGCCGACCGGCGATGGCTCGGCGCGCGATGCTCGCGCCGCAGATGGACGGCGACTGCAACCGCTGTCACACCGAGGACGGCGCCGACGCGGCCCCGGCCGCATCGTCGCCCCCGCCTCCTTGAGCCGGCGCCGCGCCCGGGCGAACACGACGACGGCCTCGCGTCCGCGGCGACGCGGACCGCGAGGCCTCGCCGCCGCGCTCAGTTCTTGGCCGCGAACGTCTGCGTCCAGTAGTGCCCGTACGACCCGCCTGGCGCGTAGCCCACGCCGATCTCCTTGAAGCCCGCGGTCATGATGTTCTTGCAGTGGCCCGGGCTGTTCATCCACCCGGTGACGACCGCCGCCGGCGTCGACTGCCCGGCCGCGATGTTCTCGCCGGCCGTCACGTAGCTGCCGTAGCCCGCGCTGGCGATGCGGTTCCACGGCGTCGTCCCGCCGGTCCCCGTGTGCGAGAAGAAGTTGTTGGTGATCATGTCCTTGTCGTGCTTGCGGCCCGCGCAGCGCAGCGCCGGGTTCATCGTCAGCGGCCCCGCCGGCGGGAACGCCCCGTACTGCCCGCAGGTCGCCCCGGCCGCGCGCCGCTGGTTGACCAGCGTCACCACCTGGGTCTCGAAGCTCGAGGAGGACGCCGGCCAGCTGGCGACGTCGCTGCAATAGGCGTTGCTCGGCACCTCGCCCTCGACCGGCGGCGGCGGCGGCGGCGGCGGCGGCGGGGCCCCGTCGCACACCGCGACCTTGTCGGCGCAGCAATCTCCGTACTGCGCGCACGCGCTGTCGCACCAGCACCCGCCCGACGACTGCCCGCCGCAGGCGTTGACGCAGCTCCCGCCGGCCCGCTCCTCGATCTCGTACTCGTCGGGGTTCGCGCGGTCGACCGCGAAGGCGTCCTCGAATTCATCGTCCGCGATCACCCGCTCCGCGGCGTTCTCATCGACGGATTCATCGCACCCGGCGGCCATCCCGAACACCACACCCAGGGCCACCACTCCACCGCTGCGCAAGAGCTTGTCGATCATTCGAACCCTCCGAGCGGCCAACCTAGCGAATCACCGCACCCCCTGACAAGCCGCCGGACAGTGCTGTTTTGCCGGGGTCTGTATGCAGCGCACGCCGCCCCCATCACCGCCGTTCGAGCGCCCGAATGCACGCACCGCCGCGCAGGTTCGTCCCGCGTCGCCGTGTCGACACGGCCCGGAACGCCCACAGACCCCGGCAGAACGCCGCTCTGCGGCCCCGCGCGCCGGCGCATTCGCGGCCCCCGCGCCGCGGGCTCGCGGCCCCACGCCATTGTTGCATCCCCGGCATTGCGTCGCCAAACCGCACCGCCGCGAGCACGCTATCGTCACCACGCGCCGCGATCGCCCGCGGCGCATGCATATGTAATTACTCCGCCCCGCCGACGTCGTCGTCACGATCGCCCGCGGCGCATGCATATGTGATTACGCCGCCCCGCGCACTCGCCGACATCCGTCACGATCGAACCCGACGACGAGCGCTCGCGCCCCGCCTTGTGCCGCTCCTGCGGCGCCTGTCAGGTGCGGCGCTCATGGACCGCGAGCGCATCCTCGACGATCCGCGCGGCGCCGTCGTCGACTACTTCCCGGATTCCTCGGCCCCGACGAGCGCCGCGGCGTGCTCGCCGAGATCGAGGCCGCCGCCCCGCGCTTCGACCTACGGGCGCACGGTCCCCGCGCCGCGCCTCGTCTGCGCGTTCGGCGACGACGGCCTGCGTTACCGCTACGCGCCGGTGATCGGGGCCTGCAGGCACGCGCCGCCGCACACGGCCGACGGCCGCCGATCCCGCAGAAGACCCGCAGCGCCGTCGGCCCGCGTCCTCAACGCCCCGCCGGGCCTTTCGCGCGCGCGCGTCCCCGGCTAGCCTCGCGCGCGTGCGGCTCGTCGCGCTCGCGCTCACCCTCGCGGGACCCGCCGCGCTCGACGGCGTCGACGTGCAGTGGGACGGCGATCCGACCTGTCCCTCGGACCAGTTTCGCCGCAGCCTCGCCGGCCACCTCGCCGGCGTCGCCGCGGGCCCGCCGATCCGCGTGGTCGTCACCGTGCGCGCGCAGCAGGACGCCTGGTCCGCCGAGCTCGCCCTCATCACCCCCGACGGTCCCGGGGCCCGCAGCGTCAGCGGCCCGACCTGCGCCAGCGTGTCCGCGGCGGCCGCCTTCATCACCGCCCTCGTCGTCGACCCCGACCTCCGCGTGCCCGAGCCCGCGCCGGCCGCCGCCCAGCCGCCGGCCGACCCGATCGTGGCGCCGCCCGCCGCCCAGCCGCCCGCCGATCCGATCGTGGCGCCGCCCGCCGAGCCCGCCCCGGATCCGTCGCCGTCGCCCGCGACCGCCGACCTCGCGCCCGATCCGATCGCCGCCGGACCCCGACCCGCGCCCGCGAGGCCGCCCCGTCGCGTGCGCGGCTTCCTGCGCCTCGCCGGCGGCCTCGAGGCGCTCGGCATGCCGCGCGTCGGCCCGCAGCTCAGCCCCGGCGTCGGCCTGATCGGGCCGCGCTGGCGCGTCGAGCTCGGCGCCGTCTACCGCGCCCCGACGCGGGCCACCAGCGCCGTCGCCCCCGCCGTCGGCGGCGCGATCCGCCTGTGGGCCCTCGGCCTGCGCGGCTGCGGCGTGGTCCGCCCGGGCCCGCTCGAGGTCCCGCTGTGCCTCGGCGTCGAGGCCGGCCAGGCCCGCGGCGACGGCTTCGGCGTCGACGACCCCCGGCGCGTGCGCCTGCCGTGGCTCGCTGTCACCGCCGGCCCCGCGCTGGCCTGGGCCCCGCGCCCGTGGATCGCCGGGTGGCTGGGCCTCGACGTCGCCGTCCCGCTGATCCGCGCCCGCTTCGCGGTCGAGAACCTCGGCGACATCCACAAGCCCGCCCCCGCGTCGCTGCGGGCCGCCCTCGGCCTCGAGGCCCGCTTTTGAGAGGCGCTCCCAAATTAAACTCTTCGCCAGCAACGGAACGCCCGCGCCCCGGGAAATCCCCATCCGTACGGTGAAGCCCCCCGCCCTCCACGCCGAGCCCGAGCCCCGCGCCCTGACCCTCGCCGAGGTCTACCGCGAGCACGCCGACTTCGTGTGGCGCCTGCTCCGGCACCTGCGCGTCGACGACGCCGGCCGCGACGATGTCTTTAATGAGATCTTCCTCGTCGTCCACCGCCGGCTCGCCGACTACGACGGCCGCTCGAGCCTCCGCGCCTGGCTGTTCGGCATCGCCCGCAACACCGCGCTGCACCACCACCGCGGCGCCGCCCGTCACCTGCGCCGCGTCGCCGCCGGCCCGCAGCCGGTGCCCGGCCCCGGCCCCGACGACTACGTGGCCCGCCGCGAGGCCCACGCGCTCGTCGAGAGGTTCCTCGCCGGCACCGGCGACGACGCCCGCCTCGTGTTCACGCTCGTCGACATCGAGGGCATGACGGTCCCGGAGATCGCCAGCCAGACCGGCGTCAATATCAACACCTTGTACACCCGCCTCCGCGCCGTCCGCGAGCAATTCGCGCGGTTCGTCGCCGAGGCCCGCCGCGCCAGGCAGGGAGACGCACCATGAGGCCCCACGACCATCGACCCGACGACGAACTGCGGGCCCTCCTCGCCGACTACCGCGCGCTCGAGCGCATGCCCGCCGGGGAGCGCAGCGCCGCCTGGCGCCGCATCGAGGCCGACCTCCACGCCGCCCCCGCGGCGCCGGTCGCCCCGCCCGCCCGCTCGCCGACCCGCTTCCTGCCCGCCGCCGTCCTGCTCGCCGCCGCCGCCCTGCTGGCCGTGTGGCTGCGTCACGACCGCGCCGTCCGCGATCCCGCCGCGCGCGCCCCCCAGGCCGTCGACAGTTCGTCGGCCGCGACGCCGCCGACGCGCGTCGAGTCGCGGTCCGACCGATCTCTCCGCGAATCTCCGCCCCCGACGACCCAAGATTTTACTAGTAATAGTTTTTCGGCCGCGACGTCGCCGTCGCGCGGCGAATCGCGGTCCGACGGATCTTTCGGCGAAGCTCCGCGGACCGCGGATGCGCTGGAGCCCGGCGGCTCCGCCGGCGATTCTCCACACCCGGCGGATATGCAGCGCTCCGGCGGCTCCGCCGGCGATTCTACACAGCCGGCGGATACGCGGCGCTCCGGCGGCTCCGCCGGCGATTCTACACAGCCGGCGGATATGCAGCGCTCCGGCGGCTCCGCCGGAGATTCTCCGCATTCGTCGGATACGCAGCGCTCCGACGAGGCTCCGCGCCCGGCGGGTACGCGGATTCCTGCGGACGCCGGGGCGGACCCGCGGGCCGCCGCGCGTCGCCCCGCCCCGCGCGGACCGGCGGACGCGCGCCCCGTCCACGAGCCGGTCGCGCCCGCCGAGCCACCGCCCGACGCGACCGTCGCCCTCGACCTCGAGCGAGAGCTCGCGCTCCTGCGTGCGGCCCGCGACGCGCTCGCCCGCGGCGACGGCGAGGCCGCGGCGGCGGCGATCGCCGAGCACGCGCGCCGCTTCCCGACGGGCCACCTCCGCGAGGAGCGCCTGCTCCTCCGCGTCGAGGCCCTCTGCGCCGCCGGCGAGCGCGACGCGGCCCGCCGCGCGGCGGCCGAGTTCGCCGCGCAGCACGCCGGCTCTCCGCACGCCAAAAAAATCCTCCGCGTCTGCCCGTGACGGCAACGGACGCCCGCGGATCCGGGAAACCCTCCCCGAGAACTCAACCATGCCTCGCCTCCACTTGCTCCCCATCCTCGCCCTCGTCGCCTGCACCGCCAAGTTCGGCAACCTCTCCGAGTTCGGCGAGACCGAGACCGACAGCGACACGGACACCGACAGCGACACCGACGTCGACATCGACAGCGCCAGCTCCGGCGTGCCCGGCACCACCGCCACCACCAACTTCTTCGCCTGCGGCGACGGCGTGGTCCAGCCCGGCGAGCAGTGCGACGACGGCAACACCGTCGACGACGACGGCTGCTCGAATCAGTGCACGCTCGCGGGCCAGCCCGGCACCAGCTCGACCTCGACCACGTCGACCACCTCGGGCTCGTCCGACGACACCGGCGACAGCACCGGCGGGCCCGACCCGCAGTGCGGCAACGGCCTGCTCGACGCCGGCGAGGAGTGCGACGACGGCAACAACGCCGGCGGCGACGGCTGCTCCGCGGCCTGCGCGCTCGAGGGCGACACCTCGAGCACCAGCTCGACCGGCACCAGCACCTCGACCACCGGCGAGCCGCCGCCGGGCTGCGGCGACGGCGTGGTCCAGCCCGGCGAGGAGTGCGACGACGGCAACACCGTCGACGACGACGCCTGCACCAACTTCTGCACGCTCGGCGGCACCACGTCCTCGACCACCGATCCGTCGACCAGCGGGGCCGACACCACCGGCGAGCCCGGCGCGTGCGGCAACGGCGTCGTCGACTTCCTCGAGGAGTGCGACGACGGCAACCTGCAGAACGGCGACGGCTGCTCGCTCGACTGCAAGCTCGAGTAGCGCCGCGCGCTCAGGCGAAGCGCCGGGCGCTGGCGTGGCGGGCGCGGCGCTTGGCGAACACCAGGAAGTACGAGTGGTTCTTGCGCGCGTGGACCTGGGCCTTCAGCCGCGAGATCGCCGGGCTGTTGGCCCGCACCAGCACGAACAGGTCCTTGCAGTAGAGCCCGAGCGACTCGTAGCCGGTGATGATCTCGACGTGGGTCAGGCGCTGGGTGTTGGCGCTGACCTCGTCCTGGCACTTCACGATCAGCACGCCGCCGGGGCGGAGCACGCGGACCGCCTCGCGGCCGGCGCGGGCGTACAGGTCGACGACCGCGTCGTGCCACTTGGGCCCGCCCTCGGTCGCGGCCTGGGCGCTGTAGGCCCGGCGGAACGCCGCGTGGGTGCCCGAGCCCGCCATGTGGCCGACGTCGCGGCGGTACATGCCCTCCATGTACGGCGGGTCGAGCACCACGGCGTCGACGCTGGCGTCCTCGTAGGGCAGCGCGCGGCAGTCGACGCCGCCCTGCAGGGTCGCCCACGCCGGCACGCGCACGTCGGGCTTGGGGGCGATGTCCGAGGCGAGCAGGGTGTAGGCGCCGGCGGGCACGCGGCGCCAGAACGCGCCGAGGCCGTAGGTCACGTCGGCGATCAGGCTGCCGCGCGGCACGTGGAGCGCGAGGATCTGCGCGAACAGCTCGGCGTTCTCGCCGATGCACGCCGAGACCACCACGTCGGCGGTGGCCACCCCGCCCTGCACGCGGCGGGCCGGCTTGCCCGGCTCGGCGGGGCGGGGCTTGCCCGGCTTGCCCGGCTCGCCCGGCCGGGCCTGCGCGGCGCCTGGCTTTTGGGACAGCCCCGGCGCGGGCCCGGGCGACGCCGGGGGGGCCGGCGCGGGCGTCGGCGCGGGCGGCGTCGTGGGGGCGACGGGGCCGGGCATGGTCGTCACGCCTTGTTGGCGGCCGCGACGTCGGCCTGGGGGTTGCCGAGCTGCGCGAGCAGGCGGTCGCCGCGGGTGGTGATCTCGTCGTGGAGGAACGTGCAGCGCGGCTCGGCGCGCTCGAGGTAGCGCTCGAGCACCTCGCGGCGCTCGAGGTGCTTGCGGGCCTGGGCCAGCAGCACCTCGGAGATGGCGACGTCGGCCATGAGGCGGGTCAGGCGCTCGGCGTGCAGCATGGCGTACGCGAAGTCCTTCTTCGGCTCCCAGTTCTGCAGCAGCTCGCGCGACCAGGCGCTCACCTTGTGCTTGCCGAGGCTCTTCAGCTTGTCGGTGGCGGTGCGCTGGATGAGGTGCTGCTGGGCCGACAGCGACAGCGCGGTCAGGCGGGCCACACGGCGCTCGAGCGGGTCGAGGGCCGAGAGGCTGCGCCAGCGCGACTGGGCGACCCGGGTGAGGAACTTCTGCGGGTTGCGCATGATGGCGCTCATCGCGTCCTTCATGGCCATGAGCGACTGGATCTGGCTGGTGCCCTCGTAGATCGGCATGACGAGCGCGTCGCGCAGCAGGCGCTCGGCCCCGTACTCCTTGGTGTAACCGACGCCGCCGTGGATCTGCAGGCCGCGGCGGGCCATCTCGACCGCCTTCTCGGCCGCGAGGTACTTCAGCAGCGGCGTCACGCGGCGGGCCTTGCGGCTCTGGGCCCGCGACTGCTTCAGCAGGCGGGCGCGCTCGAGGCTGTCCTCGTCGGCGGTCAGCATGGCCGCCATCTTGGTGCGCTGGCCGAGCTCCTCCCAGTACGAGGCGTGCACGGCGAGCGCGCGCAGGCCCTGGATGTCGGTCCTCATCTCGTCGAGGTAGTCGGCGATCATCTCGTGGCGGTCGATCGGCTTGCCCATCGACTTGCGGTCGGCCGCGTAGGCGCGGGCCAGCCGGTAGGCCGCCTCGCACACGCCGATCGACTCGAAGCCGACGCCGATGCGGGCGTTGTTCATGAGCAGCAGCATCAGCGCGAAGCCCTCGCCGCGCCTGCCGATCAGCTGGGCGGGCGTGCGGTCGAAGGTGATGGCGGCGGTGGCCGAGCCCTCGTGGCCGAGCTTCTCCTCGAGGCGGTCGAGCGTGGCCAGGCGCTTGCGGGTGCCGTCCGGCTGGTCGACGTAGGCGGGCACGAGGAACAGCGACAGGCCGTCGAGGCCCATCTTGTCGGCCGACGGCTTCTCGGTGCGGGCGATGACGACGTGGTACTTGCCGTGGCCCGAGGTGATGAAGATCTTCTGGCCGCTGACGAACCAGTCGCCGCGCTCGTCCTGCTCGCCGCGCGACTTGAGCGCGCCCATGTCGCTGCCGGCGTCGGGCTCGGTGATGTCCATGCTGCCCCAGGCGTCGCCGCGCACGATCTCGGCGATCTCGGCGGCCCAGCGCGTGCCCGTCAGGCGGCAGGTCGCGCGGTCGAACTGGGTGGTGCCCTCGTAGACCGAGAAGATCAGCAGGCTCGCCGCGATGCCGCCGTGGAAGCTGTAGTGCGCCAGCACCGACACGTCGGCGCGGGCCAGCAGCTCGGTCGCCATGAAGTAGACCAGCATCGGGCAGTTGCTGCCGCCGAACTCCCGCGGCAGCGCCAGGCCGTGCAGCTCGAGCGCCTTGAACTGGTCGAACAGCGCGTCCATCTCGGGCGGCATGACGGCCTCGCCGTCCTTCATCTTGACGCCCTTGCGGTCGATCGCCGCGGCCAGCGGCGCGACCTCCTCGCCGGCGAAGGTGCCGATCATCGACAGGATGTCGCGGTACGAGGACACCGCCTCGGCCGTGTCCTTCGGCGCGTCGGGGGCGCGAAAGCCGAGCTCGACCGCCTCGACGATCGGCGCCCAGTCGATGCCGCGCTCGAGGTAGTAGAGAATGTCGTCGTTGTCGTCGAGGAAGTTGGCCACGCTGCACCTTCGGAGAACGATGTCCGTGCGGCTACAAGGCCGCACCGTCGGCCACCATACCCGAAGCCGATTCGCCCGTGCAAGCGCGCAAGGGCCCGCGCAGCGGGGTCGCGGCCTCGGCTCCGGCCCCGGTCATCCGTCCGGGAGGACGACACCGGCCGGCCATGCGAACGAGGCTCCGGCGCTCGATCGCCGCGGGTCCTCGGCGGCCACGGCGGCCACGTGTGCTGCGGCTCGGTCGTGCGTGGCGCCCCCGACGGCGGAAGAGCCGCAGCTCGCGGTTCGGAGGGTCCGGCGAGAGCATGATTCTCCTGGTGATCCGGGGCCCATGACCTGTTATGAGGAGCCGACATGGGCTCCGATCTGTTTCAGGTAAGGGTGCTGGCGAAGAAGGGCACCAACGCCGCGCTCCAGGTCGTCTCTGTCCACCCGGACTCGGGGGCGCCGCCCGCGAACGAGAGCTTCGTGATCCAGCTGCTCGAGGAGGCGTCCAGCGAGGGCGCGTTCGCGGCCGCGGTCTCGTTCAACGACTCGCTGGACAGCGCGTGGCAGACGAAGTACGCGCGCGGCTTCATCTCCTCGGTGAAGGCGACGGCGACGAAGGCCGGGCGACGGCCCTCCGCGACGCTGGAGATCACCGTCACGCACCCCGCCTGGCTCGCGCACATCGAGAAGGGGTCGACATGGGACAGCCGCGCGTTCATCGTGACCAGTAGGTTCTCGGCGTGCGAGCCGATCGTGCCCGAGGTCGGCGAGACGCTCGTCGAGCGCGACGACGACGACGACTTCTGGATCCTCGTCCCGCGCTGCGCGTGGGAGGATATGGACATTGCGCCGGGCCCCGATCTCCTGCTGGTCCCGGCGTATGCACCGACGTCGTACGCGGTGAAAGAGACGATTAACAAGCCGACCAGCATCCCGAAGGAGTGGATCGGTCGCGCGGTGCGGCTCACAACCGCGTCGCGCACGCAGGACTGTGTGCTGCTCGCCGTCGGGGCGGGCGGCCGCGCCGAGTGGGCGCGCATGACGGACGGGTCGTACGGCACCGGCAAGGGGCCGGTGGACTCCATCGGCCTGCTCGCGCCGAAGAAGGGGCGCCACGGCTCGCGGATGAGCTATCAGAGGCTGCTCGGGCGCAGGCGGGCGCGGCTCGTGGACACCAGGCGCGACGGCAAGGTGGTCGAGCTCCGGTATCGCATCGCGCCGGATCTACGCACGCTCAACACCGGCAACTGGCCGCCCTCGCAGCGCAAGCGCGTCGGCCTCGACACGCTGCGCTCCGGGCTGGTCGACACGGAAGGCGCGCTCACCACGGCCGGCGCCGCGACGGCGCTCGGCCAATCGTTGATCGCGGCGGCGAGGCGCCACGGCGTCGAGGGATGGGAGCTCGACGAGAAGATCGCCGGCGACTACATCGAGAAGGTCGAGATCCTCGCCGCCGAGGGCCACGACCTCGACGCGATGCCGCTCGGAGAGGTCCGGGCGATCCTCTCCGCCGAGTGGCCGATTGCCACGATGCGGATCACCGCGACCGACGCGCAGTGGATCGCGCATATCGACGAATTTCCGCCGACGGCGATGCACACGGAGGTCGTCGAGCCGAAGCGCAAGGCGAAGGAGCCCGCCGCCAGGGCGAGACCTGCAAGAGCACCGGCGAAGCCCGCCGCGAGGGCGCAGACAAAGCCCGCGAGAGCGCAGACAAAGCCCGCCGCCAAGGCCACGACCGCGAAGGCGAAGGCCGCGAAGGCGAAGGCCACGACCGCGAAGGCGAAGGCGACCACGAAGCCGACGACCGCGAAGGCGAAGCCAGCGAAGGCGAAGCCAGCGAAGGCGAAGCCAGCGAAGGCGAAGACCGCGAAGGCGAAGACCGCGAAAGCGGGGGCGAAGCCCGCGAGGACGACGACCGCCGCGAAAACGTTGCCGCGGCGATAGGCGGCGGCGCCCTCACCCGACCGCCACATCACCTCGTCCTCACGAGCGGCGTCGGTTGGTTGCCGGCCAACAAGCGCCCACCGACCGGAGAGCCGCGTATCACCCCTCCAGCGGGCTGATGCGGTGCGATGTGCGCCGGCGCAGCCGGCCCTGAGACTCCGGGAGCCGGAGCTCTCCGGCTCGCACGCGTCGCAGCGGCGCCTCGAAAGGCGACCTCGCTTCGGGACATCGCGCCGGCGCGGGGGTCTCGCCTGCCGCCGCGAGGCCTATCCCGACGCGGGAGGATGGTCGCGGACCAGGCCGAGCTCGCCGAGGAAGCGCCCGAGCTCGTGCACGTACGCCCGGCGGCCGACCTGCAGGATGTGCCCGCCGAAGAACGTGAAGCGCCGCGGGCGCTGCCAGTGCTCCCACAGCACGTCGACGTGGCGCGGGGTGACGAGCGCGTCGCCGCCGGCGCCGACGATCATGCGGCGCTCCCACGGGACCTTGGGCTGGTAGGTCAGCGGCGAGTGCAGCGCCCAGGCCTGGTGGAAGCGCGCGCGCGTCATGCCGGCGGCCTCGGCGGCGGCGCGCCGCGGGTCGTGGCCGCCGTGGTCCCAGAACAGCTCGGCGAGCGAGGCGGGGGCCATGATCGGGACCACGAACGCGAGCCGCGGGTCGAGCGAGGCGATCAGCGCCGAGGTGTAGCCGCCGAGGCTCGAGCCCATCATGCCGATCGGGTTGCCGCGGCGCTCGCCGATCAGCGACAGCAGCGTGCGCAGCTCCTGGCAGGTCTGTATGAAGCCCTCGTTGGTGCGCACGAGGTCGGTCGACGGGTGGAGCTGGCCGCCGAAGCGGGCCTGGCTCGGCGTGCGCTCGCCGTGGAACGGGTGCACGTAAAAATACACGTCGAGCCCGAGCCGGTGGAACAGCAGCGGGACCGAGAACTCGATCTCGTGCAGGCGGCGCGCCCCCACGGCCCAGCCGTGGACCAGCACGATCGAGGCCGGGGCCGGGTGCGCGTGCTCCCACGCGTGCACGTGCACGCGGTCGACGCGGTCGTAGCGGGCGTACTCCTCGGCGTAGCCGGGGTGGAGCGGGCGGTACGGCGAGGCGAAGGTGTAGTGGCTGGCCTGGCCGCCGCGCAGGCGGCGGTGCGCGCGGGCCACCAGCTCGACCTTCACCGGCGGCGGCGCGAGCAGGCGATCGGGGTCGGCGAGCACCGCCGGGTCGTTGTAGCGGCCGAGCTCGCGCAGCAGCTCGTCGAGCGCGTCGGCGGTGAGCGGGCCGGGGTCGTGGCGCTGGATCAGGCGGCGCAGGCCGCTGCGCATGAGCAGGTCGGCGCCGGTGATCACCCGCGAGGCCACGCGCTCGGCGAGCCGGGACACCGCGCCTGCCGGGCGGGAGAGGACGGACGGAGGCGGCGAGGCGGCCAAACCATCTCGTTGTAGCCGCGAGCGCCGGGCGGTGCCAAGCCCCGGACGAGCCCCGGCCGCCGCCGTCGGCGGACCCGGACCCCTGGTCAAGCCTCGCCGCGGGTGCGAGGATCCGCCGCCATGCGCGTCGCCGTGGCCGGCGGGACCGGATTCCTCGGGCGCCACGTGGTCGCCCGCCTGCTCGCCGACGGTCACGCGGTCGTGGTGCTCGCGCGCGGCCCCGGTGGCGACGCGGCCGGGGTCACGCGCGTCGCCGTCGACGCGGCCGGCGACGCCGCGACGATCGCCGCGGCGATCGCCGGCTGCGACGCGGTCGTCAACCTCGTCGGCGTCAAGCGCGAGGCCGCGGCCCAGGGCTTCACGGAGGCCCACGTGACCGTCGTCGAGCGGCTGATCGGCGCCTGCGAGGCCGCCGGCGTGCGGCGGTTGGTGCACGTCAGCGTGGTCGGGGCGCGGGCCGAGGGCGGCCCGTACATGGCGAGCAAGCGGCGCGGCGAGCAGGTCGTCGCGGGCTCGCCGCTGGCGTGGACGATCGTGCGGCCGGGCGTGATCGCCGGGCGCGGCGACGACTTCTTGACCAACCTGGCGGCGATGATCCGCCACCTGCCGCTGTTCCCCGGGCCCGACGGCGGGGCCGCGGAGATCCAGCCGGTGCTCGTCGACGACGTCGCCGCCGCGATCGCGGGCGTGCTCGTGCGACCGTCGACCGTGCGCGCGACGATCGACGTCGTCGGCCCCGAGCGCCTACCGCTGCGCGCGTGGGTCATGCGGGTCGCGCGCGCGCTCGGGCTGCGCACACTGGTGGTGCCCGCGCCCGGCGCCCTGCTCGCCCCGGTGATCGGCGCGCTCGAGCGCCTGCTGCCGGCGCCGCCGCTGACGCGCGCGCAGCTCGGCATGCTGCGCGAGGGCATGGTCGGCGAGCCCGCGCCGGCCGGGCTCGACCTGCGGCCGCGGGCGCTCGACGAGCCGACCATCGCCGCGATCGTCGCCGACGTCCCGCCGTGGCTCGGGGTCTCGCTGCGCATCGCCCACGCCGGCGATCACCTGCCGTGGCTGCGCCGCTGCGCGCGCGCCCTGCCGCGGGTCGCCATGCTCGTGCCGCTGGCCGCGCTGCTGATCGCCGGCCTGCGCGCGCTCACCCCCGACGTCTGGCGCTGCATGCTGGCGGTCAACCTCGTGCTCGTGCCGGCGGCGCTGCTGCTGGTGCCGCTGCCGTGGCGCGAGCTGCTGCGCCCGCGCGCCTGGCACCTGGCCTTCGGGACAGGCGCTGCTCTCGTCCTCGGGCTGCTCGGGTGGTTCGGCGCGCGCGTCCTGCGGGCGCTCGCGCCGGACGTCATGGCCGACGTGGCCGGGCTCTACGCCTGGGCCGACGTGCTGCCGCTCGGCCTGGCCCTGCCGCTGCTCGCGTTCATCGTGTTCGGCGAGGAGGTGTTCTGGCGCGCAGCGATCGCCCTCGCGGTCGGCGGCCGCTGCGGGCCGTGGCTCGGGGTCGCGGCCTCGGCCCTCGCGTTCGCGCTGGCCCACGTGAGCGTGGGCCCGCCGGTGCTGTGGCTGGCGGCGGCCGCGTGCGGCGCGGCCTGGGCCTACGTGGTCGTGCGCACGCGCAGCGTGTGGCCCGGGTTCGTGTGTCACTACCTGTGGGACCTGCTGGTGCTGTACGCCGCGCCGTACTGACGGTGCGCGCGCCGGCGACGCGGAGGGGCGCATGCGTCCGCGTCGCCCGCGGCGCCGCGCGGGCCCGCCCGCGTTTTTCCTGGGCCGGGGCCCCTCGCATCGACGACGCGCTGGGCAATAATCACGGGCCCGCCGAACCGACCGGAGCGCTTTAGTCGATGACGCAACCACCCGATCGTTCCTCGGTCGTCGCCAGCCTGAGCGAGCCCTCGACGATGGTCCTCGTGCCCGAGGACCTGATCGCCGCGCCCGCCGGGCTGCGCTCGCGCACCAACCCGCCGCGGCCGCCGTCGGGGGCCAACGTGCCGATCCCGCGGGTCGCGACCAAGAGCGCGGCCCACCCCTCGCCCGAGGCGGCGCTGTCGATCACCTCGCGGCTGGCCTTTTTGGTCGAGCGCCTCGGCGACCGCAAGGCCGCGCCGTTCTGGGGCCCGCTGCGCACCGGCGTCGGCGCCTACGCCGAGGTCTACCGCGTCGAGGTCTCGGCCCACCACCCCGCCGCCGTGCTCGAGCGCCAGCCGCTGCGGCACACCGTGATCGCCAAGCTGTTCCGCGACGGCGCGCCCGAGGACCACGCCGCCGTGTACACCGGCGAGCTCCAGGCCCTGCGCGCGCTCGGCGGGCACGCCCACGTGGTCGGCCTGCGCGGCGCGATCGACGCCGTGCCGCCGACCTTCGTGTGCGGCCACGCCGACTGCGGGCGGGTGTTCCACGTCGAGCGCTGCCCGCAGTGCGACAAGCCGCTGCACAACATCGAGGGCCGCGACATCGGCCTCTCGTGCCCCGACCGCCACCGCTTCCTCAAGTACAACGCGGAGCAGGTCAAGGCCCTGACCAGGGCGCGCCCGTGCAAGCACGCCGACGAGTGCTCGGTCGTCAACTTCCTGTACCGCCCGTGCATCCTCGAGGAGGAGCTCGACCTCGACCTGCGGGCGCTCGGCCAGGCGATCGCCGGCGCGGCCGTGACGCCCGCCGGCAAGGCCGCGGCGATCGCGTTCGAGTCGAAGCCCGGCAGCGACGACCGCCGGCGCGAGGCGCTGCTGCTGCGCCTCGACACCCTGATCGGCGTGGCCGAGGGCCTGGCCTTCCTCCACGCCCAGGGCTGGTTCCACGCCGGCGTGGCCCCCGAGAACGCGATGGTCCGCCTGGCCGCCACGCCCGACGGCAAGGGCCTCACGCCGACCGCGCCCGACACCCGGCTCATCGACCTCGGCCTCGCGCGCAAGATCAAGGACAGCCACGTCGGCGCCGGCGCGGCCGGGGCCATGACCTTCCTGGCGCCCGAGCAGATGGTCGCCTCGGGCTCGCTCGGGCCCACCGTCGCGATCCGCTTCCGCGGCGGCGTGCCCCGCGAGGGCGAGCTGTGCCGCATCGCCTCGGCCGGCGGCGAGCTGGCGTTCGAGCGCCGCGACCTGCTGCGCGACGCCGACGAGGGCCAGTACGAGGTCGTCGCCGACGCCGACGTCCCGGCCGAGCTGCGCGCCGCGCTCGGCGACGCCAGGCCGGCCGCGCCCGCCGACCACGCGCGCGTGCGCTACGCCCGCGTGCTGCGGCCGCCCCGCGCCGGCCGCGACCTCCCGCAGACGTCGCTGCGCTTCACCTACGCGCTCGACGTGCCCGCCGACATCTACGCGCTCGGCTGCCTGATCGCGTGGAGCGTCACCGGCGGGCAGGAGGACCTCGTGCACCTGCTGCGCGAGCAGGCCAACCTGGCCACGCGCCAGCGCCAGGTCGTCGGCGGTGGCTTTTCCCGCGAGTTCCTGCGCGACGACCACAAGAAGCTGCTGGCCGCCATCGACCTCCCGCCGATCGACGGCGACGACCTGCAGGCGGCCCTGCTCGACGCGGTGATCCGCTGCCTCGTGCGCGGCGAGGGCGCCTACTGCACGCGCCGCTCGTCGGGCTTCGAGCGGCCCGCGCTGGCCGTCGCGTCCGAGCTGCGGCGCGTCCGCAACGCCCTGTTCGCGCGCATGCACAGCCCCGACGACGTGCCGGGTCCGCCGCCGGAGTTCGCCGGGCTGGCCCAGGGCGACGCCGACCGCCTCGAGGCGCTGACCCACGAGGTCGACACGCTGGCGCGGGCGCTGGCCGCCGCCAACGCGCGCGCCGCCGAGGCCGAGGCGGCCGCCCTCGAGGTCCAGGAGGCCCACGCCGAGGCCCAGCAGGTGCTCGCCGAGGCCCAGCAGGCCATCACCGAGTCGGAGCAGGCGAGCGCCGAGGTCGAGGCCGCGCGCGCGCGCGCCGGCACCGACGCCGGGCGGATCGCCGCCCTCACCCGCGAGCTCGAGTCGCTGCGCGCGGCCCACCGCGGCGGCGACGACGGCGACGAGGAGCTCGCGCGTCGCGTCGCCGTGTGGCGCGCGGTCGCCGTCGCCGCCCTCGTCGTCGCCCTCGTGATCGGCCTGGTCGCCGCGCGGTCGGTCGACTGGAGCGGGGACCGCGGCGCGCAGCGGCCGGCCGAGCCCTCGCCGGTCGTCGACCCCGCGGGCGAACCGCCGGCCGCGCCCGCGTCGCCGGCGGTCGAAGGCGAGGCGCCGCCGACCGCCGAGACCACGCCGCCGGCCGCCGCGTCCGGGGAGCCGAGCAAGCCGCCGGCCGCGTCGAGCAAGCCCGACAAGCCGCGGCGGGGCCCGTCGATGCAGGCCCTGACCGCGCGCAGCCCCGCGGCCATCCGTCAGATCTGCGAGTTCCCGGCCGACGCCCGCGGCATGTTCCACCTGCAGTTCACCATCGACTCGGCGACGCGCCGGCTGATCCGCGTCGAGCTCGACAAGGCCTCGGGCTCGCTCGAGGTGCCGGGCGCCTGCGTGGCCGCGCTCGAGCAGCGCTTCCGCGGCACCAACTTCGGCAACGCCGCCGACTTCCGCTCGTCGTTCCGCCAGACCTACACCGTGCTGGCGTCCGAGTGAGCCGAACCATATTGCGAAATTACTAAAAACCGCCCGGACAGGTCGCCAGATCTGTCCGGGCGGGGCCACGCCGGCCCCCGCGCGGGGGGCCGATTGCCTCAACTCGGGGTGCGCCTCAGTTGTTGTTCTCGAGGTCGCAGACGGTGTCGAACTCGTTCTCGGGGTTGCCGGCCGGGTTCGGGATCGACGGGCACTGGCGGGTGCAGCCGATGAACTCGATGCACGCGCTCTCGGCGAAGTTGGCGGTGAAGTCCTGGCGGAGGATGGTGCCGCCCTCCTTCGACAGCTGGTCGAGGTCGTTGCTGAGCTGGCCGATGTCCTTGCGCAGGTCGTCCTCGCGCAGGCCGAGCTCGGCGGCGGCGCGGCGCAGGTTCACGTCCTCGTCGAACGACAGGAACGAGGTGATGACCGGCTCCTTCTCGGTGTCGGGGGTCACGCCGGCGGCCACGAGGGCGTCGTTGAAGCGGCGGGTGTCCTGCTCGAGCAG
Organism: Myxococcales bacterium; assembly: GCA_016793465.1. Next base: position 173,124 of record JAEUJW010000081.1, on the reverse strand, counting down.
GTCGTCGAACTCGTCGCGCAGCGGGTAGAGCGCGCGGATGAGCTCCTTGTCGATGTCGCTGAACTGGGTCTCGGCCTGGCCGTTGTCGAGCTCGTAGCGCAGGTCGTCCTGGCGCTTGATCATGCCGGAGCTGTGGCAGCCCATGCACGACACCCCGTTGCGGACCAGGAAGTCCTTCTGGCTCTCGTCCTGGACGATGTTGATGGGGCCCTCGTTGAGGCGGGTGCCGGCGGCGTCGGTCAGCATGTACGCCTGCAGGCCGTTCGGCAGGTTGAAGATGATCTCGCCGCCGTCGAAGTCGAAGTCGAGCGGGTGCACGCCGATGTTCTGCTGGTTGCTCTGGCCGGCGAAGTCGTAGCTCAGCCAGAACACGCGGTTGTTGGCGTCGTTGAAGCGGTGGCGCTCGATCACGCGGTTGAAGTCCGACACGTCGGAGTCGTGGAAGCCGGCGCGCGCGACCTTGCCGTCGTCGTTGGCCTTCTCGTCCTCGATGTTGGCGAGGATGTCGATCTTCAGCAGGTCCTCGAGGCAGTCGCCGGGGCCGCACGGCACGTCCTCGGGCTTCAGCTGGCCGGAGCGCAGCGGGATGCCGAGGATGTCGTAGTACAGCGGCGAGCGCGAGGCCACGTCGATGAACGAGTCGCCCTGCACGACCGGGAAGTGCGTGCCGGTCAGCGTCTTGATGTTGAGCGCGATCTGCCCGACGTACTCGATGGTGTACGGGTTCTGATCGGCGATCATCTCCCACTTGTCGCGGAACCGGCGCTGCAGCTCGCTCGGGTCCTTGAAGTAGAACGTCTCCTCGCTGAGGCGCAGGTCGTCCTCGTTGGCGTCGCGGTCCCAGTCGTAGTCGCTGATGTCGACGCGGAAGATCAGCCGCTCGGGGTCGATCGCGACCGGCGCCTTGATCAGCGTCTCCTGCGACAGGCTGTTGACCAGCTTGCTGAGCGCCTGGCGGAACACCTCGATCTCGGCGTCGCACCAGCCGGCGTTGTAGAGGTGCACGAACGTGAAGTAGCGGGTGAACTTCTGGTTCTGCAGCGGCACCGTGCCGAGGTCGGCGTTGATCTTCTGCAGCATGACGTCGCGGGTCATGAACGGCTGCTCGCCGCAGGTCTGCACGCCGGCGCAGTTGGCGATCCAGTCGTGGACCGACTGGATGTCGCTCGGGCTCGGGCGCTGCATCTCGCTGAGCGGCGGCATCGGGGCCTCGGCCGCGGCCATGCGCACGTACACGCGCGAGTCCTCAGGCTTGCCCGGCGAGACCTTGGCGTTGGCGATCAGCGCGTCGAGGTCGAGGATGTAGTCCATGCCGCCCTGGGCCACGCTGCCCGCGCCGTGGCACTTGGCGCAGCTGGCCTCGAACACCGACAGCACCCGCGGCTCGAGGTCGACGCAGGCGGTCGGCACGTCGGACGGCTCCGGCGCGCCCTCGGTGGCGGCGCCGGTCTCCTCCGCGCCGGTCTCCCCGGCCGTGGCGGCGCCGTCGGTGCCGGCCTCGGTGTCGGTGCCGGACTCGGTGTCCGTGCCCGACGAGAGCACGATGGGGGAACACGCCAGCGTGAGCGCGGCGAGGGACAGAAGGGAAGCTGGGATGGTGCTGCGGGTGATCATGGCGAGACAGACTCCTGGGTGTTACGCGGGGGGATTCGTCAGAAGCGGCCGGCGAGGACCAGGCCGCCGAGGGTGGGCGCGACGCGGACGCGCGCCTGGTTGCGCTCGGACCGGGACGCCTTGAGGTCGCGGGCGCCGAGGCTCACGAGGGCGATGCCGATGGCGAGGCCGATGGCGCCGGCCACGGCGCCCGCGGCGATCATCGTGTCGCCCTGCTTCTCCTGGGCGCGCAGCGGGGCCAGGTCCTCCTCCGGCCGGCCCGCGCCCTTCTCGAGCTCGCGCTCCGACACGCCCTTCAGGTAGAGGCCGCCGGACATCACGCCGAGGCCCGCCAGGCCGACCGCGCCGAGGAGCGAGCCGGCGATGATCTGCCCGTGGCCGTTCTTCTTCACGCTCATCGCCGCCTTGTGGCGGTCGGCCTGGCCGGCCAGCTCGTCGGCCCACGCGCCGAGCGTGGCGTGCTCCTCGGGGTCGACGCGCGGCGCCTCGGCCGAGGCGTTGCTCAGCAGCTGGCGGGCCTTGCGGACGTGGACCTGCGCCTGGTCGTCGTCGGCGACCCCGGCCCGCCCGCGGGACTCCGCGAGCTTCAGGCACAGGTCGGCGGCCGCGAGGTGCAGCACCGGGTCGTCGTAGGCCTCGGCGCCGAGCGCCATGCTCTTGACCGCGTCGGCCAGCTGCCCCGCGTTCTCGAGGCTCTTGGCGTGGTCCTGGATCGGCCTGCGCTCGGCGGCGGCGCGCTCGAGGGCCGCCTTGACCCCGCGGGCCTTCGGCTTGCCGCGGGCCTTGCCGCCGCCGCCGCCGCCGCCGCGACGGGCGCGCCGCTGGCTCGCGGCCGGGGCGTCGTCGACGATCTCGACGTCGTCGCTGCTCGCGGCCGCGGGAGCCGGCGCCGGTGCGGGTGCGGGTGCCGGTGCGGGTGTGGAGGCCCTGGCGGCGGCCGCCTCGGCGCCCCAGTTGGGCAGCGCGGGCTCGGCGTGGGCGGCGGCCGGGAGGGTGAGGGTGAGGGCGAGGGCTGTCCCGAAGGCCAGGATCTCCCGGCCCGGGGATCCCCGAGACGATGGCGACGGCATGGCGATTTCCTCTCAGGCCAGAGCGGCCGTGAAGGTGTCAATGCGTACCCGGGGCATGTACCGCGATCCGGAGAGCGCGGCCTGGCGACAGCCTGACGGGCAGCTGTGGGGGTTGCTGGGGACGGGTGGGGCGACGTCCGTATCGCCGATCTGTCCCTGCGGACAGATCTCGAGCGGGCCACCGCACGAACCTCGCGAGAGAGGCGCGGGTGGAGCTCGCCGATCCCAGTAACGACCTTATGCCGATCGATCACGGCGAACGAAATCAAATTTTTTCCTTTAATTATTCGCGCGCGCTTGCGCGCGTTTAAGATTCGCCGATATGACGGCGGTAGAATCGGATCTGCGGGCCTTTTGGAGAGGGTGCGTAGAATGCGCGCATGCGCTCATTGCGTGGTCCACGTCACGAGCCCGTGAACTCGTCACAGTTGCACATGCAGCGACCGCGGATCTCCCCCCTCGGCGGTCGTCGATCGCTGTAGTTGCAGCTGCAGCGATCTCGCCGCCGCGGGTCGGGCGCCGCGTCCGCGGTCTCACCGGCCGGCGTCGGGGCAGTCGGCGGCGGCCTCGCGGGCCTGCTCCGTCGACTCGCCGAGCAGCAGCTCGCGGCGCCCGGCGCCGAGGCACACGCTGGTGGCGGCCGCGAGGGCCGCGGCCCAGCGGGCGTCGGAGTGCGGCCACAGGTAGATGCGGCCGCGGGCGTCGCCGGTGGCCAGGACCTCGCCGCCGGCGCCGAGCGTCACCTCGCTGACGGCCGCCGTGTGCCCGCGCAGGACCAGCGGCGGCTCGCCCGGCGCGGCGTCCCGCGACCACACCCGGACCTGGCCGTCGCCGAGGCCGGCGACCACCACCCTCCCCTTCGCGTCGCAGGCGACCCCGGTGGCCGCGACCGGCGCCCGCAAGGTGCCAGCGACGCTGCCGTCGGCGGCGATCAGCTCGACCCGCCGGTCCTCCCGCGCGAGCGCCACCTCGGCCCCGCACCACGCCAGGTCGGCGACGCCGTCGCCGATGAGCGCGCTCGCGCGCGCCTGCGGATCGCCGGCGGAGCGGTCGAATTGCCAGCGATAGGCCTCGCCCGCGACGGTCGCCGCGGCCAGGGCCTCGCCGCCCGGGGCGAACGCCATGCGCAGCAGCGGGCCCTCGAGCCCGGCGACCACCCGCGGCTGGCCCGCCCCGCCCGCGAACCACAGCACCCGCTCCTCGTTGCTGGCCGCCAGCAGCGAGCCGTCGGGCGCCCACGCGACCGCGAGGCTGTCCTCGCCGGGGCGCGCCCCGGTCGCCAGACCGGCCAGCAGCTCGCCGGCGGGCGACCACACGCGCACGCTGCGGTCGCCGCCGGCGCTGGCCAGGCGCGGCTCGGGGGTCGCGGTCCACGCCAGCGAGAGGGTGCTGCGCGCCTCGCCGAAGATGATGGGCGGCGCGCCGGGGTCGGCGGGGTCGAACAGGTGGATGCGCCCGTCGTCGCCGGCGCTGGCCAGGCGCCCGCCGTCGGGCGAGAAGGCCAGGTCCTGCACGGCGGGCGGGTGGTCGAAGCGGGCCAGCGCGGCCGGGGCCAGCGACCACACGCGCACGCCGTCGGCCCCGGCGGTCGCGACCTGGTCGCCCGCGGGGTGCCAGGCGATCGCAGAGATCGGGCTGGCGTGGCCGCGCAGCACGCGGTGCGCCCCCGGGTCGACGGCGCCGGGCCGGAGCACGCGCGCGTGGTGATCGTCGCCGCCGCCGAGCAGCTGCTCGCCGCCGGGGCTCCACGCCAGCACCGCGAGCCCGCCCTCGTGCCCGACCACCGTGCCCGCCGGGCGCCCGCGGCGGTCCCACACCCGCACGATCGCGTCGCTGGCGACGGCCACGCGGTCGCCGGCCGCCGTCCACGCGACCGCGGTGACCGGGCCGTCGTGATCGGCGAGGCGCACGCGCCCGAGGAACAGCCGGCCCGCGTGATCGCGGCGCAGCACGTCGCGCCCGTCGGGGGCCGGCCAGGCGTTGTTCTTCGCCTCGCCGGGGCCGAGGGCCGCGAACGCGGCGCCCGGGCGGGCCGCGCCGGCGCGCTCGCGGATCGCCGCCGCGACGTCGGGCGTCGGCGCCAGGGCCTGCCCGCGCGGGCCCAGCAGGCGCACGCCGTCGGCGTCGACGATCCACAGCTCGCCGCCCGCGGTGAAGCCGACCGCCGCGACCTCGCGGGCCGGGACGATCGCGCGGGTGATCGGCCGGGTCAGCACGGCGCGGCGCAGGCCGGCGACGTCGAGCGACGGGTCGTCGCCGACGGCCTGCAGCACCAGGGCCGCGCTCGTCGGGTCGTCGTCGACGAGCTTCATCAGCCCGGCGACCTGCCGCTGGCCGAGGCCGGGCCGCGGGGCCGGGGCGACCGGCGCGGGCGGGCGCTGCTGCTGCTGGGCGGCCAGCCGCGACTGCGCGAGCTCGTGGCCGAGGTTGTCGATGGTCGCCGACATGCCCGCGAGCTGCCAGGCGGCCAGGCCGAGGCCGACGAGGCCGACGACCGCCGCGGCGACCGCCCGGGCCCGCCGGCGCGGCCCGCTCTGGCCGGGCAGCGCGGCCAGCAGCGCGTCCATCGAGGCGTAGCGGCCCTCGGGCTCGTGGGCCAGCCCGCGCAGGAGCACCCGGCGCACCGCCTCGGGCACGCGGCTGTCCTTCGGGACATGCGTGACCCGCACCGCCTCGAACCGCGGGATCGCGGCGAACGGCCGCTCGCCGTAGAGCCCCTCGTAGAGCGCGACGCAGAAGCTGAACTGGTCGGCGGCCGGCCCGACCCGCTCGCCGCGCAGCTGCTCCGGGGCCATGTAGGCCGGCGTGCCGAGGATGCTGCCGGCCTTGGTCAGCGGCTGCGACAGCGAGTCGCCGGCGTCGGCGTCGGCCAGCGCGCGCGCCAGCCCGAAGTCGAGGACGCGCGCGCGCCCGCCGGCGTCGACCAGCACGTTCTCCGGCTTGAAGTCGCGGTGCAGCACCCCGGCCGCGTGGGCGGCCGCCAGCGCCCGCCCGGCCTGCACGAACACCGCCAGCACCGCCGGCCAGGCCCGCGGCTCGGCCTTCAACCACGCGTCGAGCGTCACGCCCGGCGCCAGCTCCATGGCCACGAACACCTGCTCGCCCTCGCCGCCCGGCTCGTGCGCGCCGACGTCGTAGACCTGGACCACGTTGTCGTGGCGCAGGCGGGCCATGGCCTGGGCCTCGCGCAGCAGGCGGGCCCGCCCGGTCGCGTCGCCGCTGCTGACCGGGTGCAGCACCTTCAACGCGACCGTGCGCCCGAGCTGCTCGTCGACCGCCGCGTAGACCACGCCCATCGCGCCCTGGCCCAGCTTCTGCTCGACCTTGTAGCGGCCGATGCGGACCGGCGCCGACTCGCCGAACAGCCGCTCGGTCACGCGGGCGTACAGCTTGCGGGCCTCCACGTCGTCCTCCGTACGACTCCCGTGCCGCTCCTGCCTGCGCTCCGCCATCGCCGGTCGTCGACCATAGCAAGTTTCGCCTGCTCGCGGAGCGCCGGGAGCCGCGCTGCATAACGCTGCGAACCCGGGGCGTTCACGTGAAATATGCGTGCCCTACATTACAATTCACAACATTCCTGGCCCGCGTCGCGGCGAAACCGACGCGCGTGGCGCCGACGCCGGTGACATGCCGGGTATGCTGGTCCGGCCATGGGACCACGGGACGACGACGAGGACTGGACCATGCTCAACGCGTGGCGGGCCGGCGACCGCGCCGCCGGCGGCCGGCTCGTGCAGCGCCACTTCGGCGCGGTCAGCCGGTTCTTCCGCAACAAGGTCGCCAGCGCCGAGGACGCCGCCGAGCTCGTCAGCGAGACGTTCCTCGGCTGCACCAAGGCCAAGGACGGGTTCCGCGGCGACACCAGCTTCCGCCGCTACATCTTCGCCATCGCCCTCAACGTGCTGCGCAACTACATCCGCCTGAAGCACAAGCGCCAGGGCGAGGCCCTCGACTTCGGCGTGGCCTGCGTGAAGGACCTCGCGCCGTCGACGATGTCGTCGATCCTCATGCGCCGGCGCGAGGCCCAGCTCCTCGTGCTCGCCCTGCGGGAGATCCCGCTCGACTACCAGATCTGCCTCGAGCTCAACATCTTCGAGGAGCTGTCGGGGCGCGAGATCGCCGAGCTGCTGTCGATCCCCGAGGGCACCGTGCGCGGCCGCCTGCGCCTCGGCAAGGAGCAGCTGCGGGCCCGCCTCGAGGAGCTGGCCCAAACGCCAGCCGAGCTGCAGGCCACCGTCACCGACATCGAGGGCTGGGCCCGGAAGATCCGCCAGGTGCTCGACCGCGACGGCCGGGACGACGACGACGGCTGACCCCACGCGACCCCTCGCGGCCCTCGCGCGTCCGCGCGCGCCGGACGACTCACGCCCGCACGCCCCGCGGAACGTCGCTCCGGAGGTAGAATCCCGGACCGCCGGAGACGCCATGACGGGGACCCTAGGCCAGACCACCCAGATCGTGTACCGGGTGAACGCTCGCACCTCGAGCGAGACGGACACGCTGACCCTCGAGCCCGACGGACGGGCGCGCTGGTCGGGTCACGGACGCGAGGCCAGCGGCACCCTCCCACGCGGCCTGTTCGCCGAGATCGTCGCCCGCCTCGAGCAGTACAGCTTCAAGTCGGCGAGCGGCGTGCACGGCGACGCGATGTGCGACTACCAGCACGAGATCGAGGTGCTCGAGGGCCCGAAGAAGAAGTCGCGCTGCACGATCCGCGTCAACCACGAGTCGGGCAGCCTGCTCGGCGCGGCCCCCACCGGCATCAAGGAGATGTGCGCATTCCTCGACCTCGTGGTCGCGCGCGTGCAGCTCGGCGTCGTCGACGAGGACCCGCCCGACGTGGTCATCGCCGCCCTGCTGCGCCAGATCGACTTCCCGTACATCAACCCCCACGGCGAGGCCGGCGCGTTCGTCCTCATCGACAGGCGCGGCCAGGCCCTGCCGATCTCGGCGCAGAAGTTCTCGATGCCGCTCGGCAGCGGCCTGCTGCCGGTGCGCGTCGGCGACAAGTACGGCTTCGCCAGGCCGACCGGCGAGCTCGTGATCCCCGCCGCCTTCCTGATGACGCTGGGCTTCCACGAGGGCCACGCCGCGGTCAAGGTCGCCGAGGGCTGGGGCTTCATCGACGCCCGCGGGACCATGGTCGTGCCCCCGCAGTTCAGCTCGGCCACCAACTTCAACGAGGGCCTGGCCCACGTGCACCGCGACGGCCAGGGCGGGTTCGTCGAGGTCGGCGGGCGCAGCTTCCCCGACCCGCCCTACGCCATGCAGGTCGGCAAGTTCGCCGGCGGCTTCGCGGCCTTCCGCGCGCTGAGCCGCATCGGCGTGCCCGCGTGGGGCTACCTCGCCAGGACCGGCAAGGTCGCGCTCACCCCGACCCACGACGCCGCCGGCGACTTCTCCGAGGGCCTCGCCGCCGCCCAGCAGGACGACCTGTTCGGCTACCTCGACCCGGCCTTCAACTTCGCGATCGAGCCGCGCTTCCACGAGGCCGGCGAGTTCCGCCAGAACCTCGCCGCCGTGGCCCTCGACGGCAAGACCGGCTACATCGACCGCCGCGGCGAGCTGGTGGTGCCGGCCCGCTACGCCCGCGGCAGCCACTTCGCCGAGGGCCGCGCCGCCGTGGTCATCGGCACCCGCACCGGCTTCATCGACACCACCGGCAAGATGGTGATCGACCCCGCCTACGACCTCGCCCACCCGTTCTCCGAGGGCCTCGCCGCCGTCCGCCACAACCACCGCTGGGGCTACATCGATCTGCAGGGCCGCTGGGTCATCGACCCGGTCTACGAGTCGGCCCAGCCGTTCACCGGCGGCGTGGCCTGCGTGCGCAAGTTCGCCGAGCCCAAGCCGATCGTCCACACCGGCTCGAAGAAGGTCATCATCAACCTCGGCGGCAAGCCCAAGCCCGCGCCCTGAGCCCCGCGACCCCCGCAAGGATCTCGGGCCCGCGGGTCCACCTCGCGGGTGCGACGGCGGGCCCCACGCGCTAGGATGCGCCGGCACGATGGACGCCCTGCACCGCCTCGGCTGGACCGCCGACACCGCCGCCGCCTTCGCCGAGCACGCGGCCGCGGGCCTGCGCCCGGCGCGGGTGGCCGCCCAGCACCGCGGCGGCTACGTCCTGCTCACCGCCGCCGAGCCCGCCGCCGCGCCCGCCGACGACCCCGCGACCGAGACCGTCGAGCCCGTCGAGCCCGCCGAGCCCGCGACCGAGCCCGTCGAGCCCGTCGAGCCCGCGATCGAGCCCGCCGAGCCCGCCGCCGAGACCGCCGAGCCCGCCGTCGAGCCCGCGACCGAGACCGCCGAGCCCACCGTCGAGCCCGCCGTCGAGCCCGCGCCGGCCGGGCTGGTCGAGCGCCGCGCCGACCTCTCGGGCAAGCTGCGCCGCGCCGCCGCCAGCGACTCGACGGCCGCCCCCGCGGTCGGCGACTGGGTGGCGATCCGCAGCGGCGCCGCCGGCTGCGGCACCATCCACGCCGTGCTCCCGCGGACCACCCGGCTGTCGCGCCGCGCCGCCGGGCGCACCACCAGCGAGCAGCTCGTCGCCGCCAACGTCGACACCGTGCTCGTCGTCGTGCCGCTCGACCGCCCGATCGCCGCGCGCCGGCTCGAGCGCCTGTTGACCATCGCCCGCGGCAGCGGGGCCGACGCCGCCGTCGTGCTGACCAAGGCCGACCTGTGCCCCGACCCCGCCGCCGCCGCCGCCGAGCTCGCGCCGATGTGCGCGCGCGCCGGCGCGGAGATCGCCGTGCACACCATCAGCAGCGTGACCGGCGAGGGCCTCGCGGGCCTCGACCGCTACACCGCGACCCCGCGCACTCTGGCGCTGATCGGCGCCTCGGGCGTCGGCAAGTCGACGCTCATCAACCGCTGGCTCGGCCACGAGCGCCAGGCCGTCGCCGGCCTGACCAGCGAGGGCAAGGGCCGCCACACCACCACCCACCGCGAGCTGCTGGTGCTGCCGCAGGGCGGCCTCGTCATCGACACCCCCGGCATGCGCGAGCTCGGCCTGTGGCGCGCCGACGAGGGCCTCCACGAGGTCTTCGCCGACGTCGCCGAGCTCGCCGAGACCTGCCGCTTCCGCGACTGCGGCCACGCCGAGGAGCCCGGCTGCGCCGTGCAGGCCGCGGTCGCCGCCGGCGCCCTCCCGCCCGAGCGCGCCGCCAGCTTCATCAAGCTGCAGCGCGAGCAGGCCCACGTCGAGCGCGCCCAGGACGACCTCGCCCGCGCCCGCGCCCGCCAGGCCGACAAGCGGGCCAGCCGCGCGTTGCGCCGGGTCTACCGCGAGCGCGACCGCGGCGAGGGCTGACCGCGGCCTGTCCCGCGGGACAGGCCGCACGACCTGTCCCCGGGGCCAGCCGCGGCGTCAGGCCCGCACGTAGGCGAAGTCGAGGCCCTGCCCGCCGATGCCCTTGCGCGGCGGCGCGATCCAGTGGGCGTACTGCCCCGGCTGGCGCACGCGGACCATGATCGAGCGCAGGTAGTCGTTGTCGTCCGGGGTGAGCAGCCACTCGCCGCGGCGGGCCTCGAACTCCTCCCACGGGACCAGCGCCCCGTCGGGGTTGAAGAAGTAGCCGGCGTACACGCCCTGCTGGCGGTGGAAGCGGCGGCTCGGCAGGCTGAGGCGGCGCGGCGAGCCGAGCCCGGCCAGCAGGTCGTTCCACTTGCGGACGGCGCGCTCGCAGTCGGCGACGTAGTCGTCGCGCAGGACCTCGTTCATGGCGGTGCGCAGCGGGACCTCGCGGGTGACCAGCCGCCCGTCCTCGACGAGCGGCAGCGCGTACGGCTGGTCGAGCGCGAGGTGGTCGCTGTAGCGGTCGGCCTCCTTGTAGCGGCCCTTCAGTCCGGCCGCGAAGTAGCTGGCCGCGTTGCTCGAGATCTCGCCGCCGAACAGGTCGAGGCAGAACGAGAACCAGTAGTTGATGGCCCGCTGGACGGTGTCGAAGTCGATGCCGCCCTGGCGGCGCACGTCGCCGTCGGGGTCCAGCGCCTCGAGCTCCGCCGAGCGCCGGATGATGCGCTCCATGCCGGTCTCGCCGACGAACAGGTGGAACGCCTCCTCGGTCAGCATGAACTCGCACGAGCGCGCCAGCGGGTCGAACGCCGACTCCTTCAGCGCCGCCAGCTGGTACTTGCCGTCGCGGTCGGTGAACATGGTGAACGCGAAGAAGCTGAGCCAGTGGTCGCACGGCTGGTTGAACGCCCCGAGGATGCGCGGGCGGTCGGGGTCGCCCGAGCGCCGCTCGAGCAGCGCCTCGGCCTCCTCGCGCCCGTCCTTGCCGAAGTACTTGTGCAGCAGATAGACCATCGCCCACAGGTGCCGGCCCTCCTCGACGTTGACCTGGAACAGGTTGCGCATGTCGTACAGGCTCGGCGCCATGTTCCCGAGCAGGCGCTGCTGCTCGACGCTCGCCGGCTCGGTGTCGGCCTGGGTGACGACCAGCCGGCGCAGCGCGGCCCGGTGCTCGCCCGGCACCTCGTCCCACGCCGCCTCGCCGGTGTGCTCGCCGACGTGGATCGTCGCGGCCCGCTCGCGCGGGGTCAAGAACACGCCCCAGCGGTAGTCCGGCATGCGCACGTGGGACCAGTGGGCCCACCCGCCCGGGTCCACCGACACCGCGGTGCGCAGCCAGACCTCGCTCTCCGAGAAGTCGCGCGGGCCCATCTCGCGCCACCACTCGAGGTAACGCGGCTGCCAGTGCTCGAGCGCGCGGCGGACCTTGGGGTCGTCCGCGAGTCCGACGTTGTTGGGGATCTTGGCGGTCAGGTCGACTTGTTCGCTGTGCATGGCGCTCCTCGCTCCTGCGATCAGCATGCCCCCGCGGCGCCGCCCGGCCGACCTCGCCGGACTCACGCGCGCGCCGACCCGCCGCCGCGCGCAGGTGCAGCGAATGCACCGCGGCGAACCACCTGCGTGCGGCCGACGACGCGGCCGACGCCGCGTCACCCACCCGCGCCCCAGGAGCCGCGTACGCGCCCGAATTCCCGCGAATTCATCGCCTGTCCGCGAGGACAGGCGACGCCCCGGAGCCGTCGGCCAGCGCACGCCGGTGACACCCGGTCAACGCCGGTCGGCTGTCGCACGCGCCCGCTCTCGGGCGATCCGCCGGCCCCCGCCCGCGCGTGTCCGTCGCTCGCGCCGTCCCCCGCTCGCCAGCGCCGCGACGCACCGCGCGGTCGTCCTCGCGGCGCCCCTCGCGGGCGGCACCACCCGGCCCGCCGCCGACCTGTCCCGACGGACAGCCGCCTCAGCGGACGCGGATCTTCTTGCTCTGGTAGGCGCCGCCGCGGGTGAACCCGACGGTGTAGCTGCTGGTGCTGCCGAGCCCGCCGTAGAGCGCGAGCAGCCCGAACTGATCGTCCATGCTGGTGCCGTTGACCGACTTGATGATGTCGCCGTTGCGGAACCCGAGCTGGCTGACCTGGCTGCCCGCGCGGATGCCCGACAGGCGGTAGCCGCCGGCCGCCTCGCTGAGGCTGACCTGGCGGGTGAGGCGGTCCGGATCGGCGACGGCGGCGTCGAACTCGCGGCGGGCTATCGTGCAGGTGTCGCCGGCGCAGCTGATGCCCCCGCCGCCCGGCGCAGCACCGCCGCCGCCGCTCGTCGGCTTGCCGGCGCCCGACGGCTGGGCCGGCGCCGGTCTGCCCGGCGAGCGACCCGCGCCGGCCGGCGCGCGCTCGACCGGGGCGTCGACCGGAGCGTCGACCGGCGGGTCGACCGGCGGGTCGACGGCGGCTGCCCCTGCGGACAGGTCCTCGAGGCCAGGCAGGCCGGCGACCGCCGGCGGCGCCGCCCCGCTGCGCGCCGCGACCAGCGACGTCCACGCCAGCCCAGGCACGATGCGCAGCTCGCGGATCGAGCTGACCCCGGCCCGCGTGATCATCAGGGCCGCGACCCGCTCGCTGCCGACGATCGCGCCGGCGACCTGGTCCGGCCCGCTCAGCGGCACGCCGTTGATCGACTCGACCACGTCGCCGTCGAGCAGCCCGACCGCCCCGTACGGCGAGCCCTCGCGCACGCCCGCGACGCTGTAGCCGACCTGCTGCTCGCCCTCGCGGACCGGCGTGAACGTCACGCTCGGCCGGGCCGAGCGCAGGTCCTCGACCACCAGCGCCGCGAGGAAGGCGTCGACCTCGTAGAGCCCGGCGTCGAGGGCCCGCTGGCGCACCCCGCCGCGCACGGCCGCCGCCAGCACGGCCGGGTCGAGCGTCGGCGGCGCCAGCTTCGGCGCCTCGACCACCCGCGCCGGGGCGCTCGCCGGCGACGGCGCCGGGGCGAACGCGTCGCACCCGAGCAAGAGCCCGCAGAACATCGGCCACGCGGCGATCCCTCGCATCCGGGCAGGGTAACCGGCAACGCCCCGGCCCGCCAGGCGGGCCGGCCGTGCTAGCGTGCGCGCATGCACGTCCGCTCGCCCCGGCCCTCGCACGAATTGTCCGCCGACCCGCGCAACAGCGAGGCCCGTGGCGCCGACCTCCCTCCGCCGACCCCGCCCGAGGGGGGCTGGTCGGCCTGGTACCTGACCGACGAGGACGACGTGGGCGAGAGCACCGAACAAGGCATCACCGTGCGCATGCTGCTGGCGGCGCTGACCGAGCTGGCGCGCGAGCGCGGCTGGGCGCGCAGCCTGGTCGCGGGCGACCAATTCTTCGCCTGGGTCCCGCGCGAGCCGCTGGTGCGGATCTCCCCGGACGTGTACCTCCTCGACGACCCGCCGCCCCCGCCCTACCCCGGCATGTGGCACACGTGGCTCCCGGGCCACGCGCCGCCCCGCTTCGCCGTCGAGGTGGTGTCCGAGAAGTGGAAGAAGGACTACGAGGCGGCCCCCCGCAAGTACGACCAGCTCGGCGCCCGCGAGCTGGTGGTGTTCGACCCCGAGGCCGCGCAGGGCCCGGGTCGCGACGACCGCACCCCCCTGCAGGTGTTCCGCCGCGGCGACGACGGCGCGTTCACCTGCGCGGCCGCCGGCCCCGGCCCGGTCCACAGCGTCGAGCTCGACGCCTGGCTGGTCGTCACGCCCGGCCCGCGCCTCCGCATCGCCCGCGACCCCGCCGGCGCCGACCTCGTGGCCACCCCCGACGAGCAGCTCGCCGCGACTCGCCGCGAGAACACCGCGCTCCGCCGCGAGAACGCCGACCTCCGCGCCCGCGTCGCCACCCTCGAGGAGACCCTCGAGACCCAGGCCGAACGCATCGCCGAGCAGGACCGCATCATCGCCGCCCAGGCCGCCACCATCGCCGCCCAGGCCGCCACCATCGCCGCCCAGGCCGCCCGCATCGCCGAGCTCGAGGCCAAGGTCGCCGCCCTCGAGGCCAAGCTCACCCTCATCCTCGAGCAGCGCGGCTGACAGGCCGGTCCCCCCGCGTCTCCGCAGGCGCCTGCGCATGCCCGCGTCGACCCCGGCCGGGCGGCCGCGGAGCGTGCGCCTGCGCCGCGTCAAAACCGCGTTATCTGCCTCAGATCAAGCGCCAAAAGCCCCCTGGACGGATCCGCGCGCGCGTTCTAAGGTTCCTCTCCGTGGATCGGCGGCGCCGGTCCGGGAGGTCCTCGTGGGTCATCACAAGCTTCGGCGTCTTCGCGTCTACGGCGGTTTTCTCGACAAGCTCGACATCCAGTTCGCGGACGGTCTGTGCTGCGTCATCGGCGGCCGCGGCAGCGGCAAGACCACGGTCCTCGAGTTCATCCGCCACGCCCTCGACCGCGCCCCGCGCTCGGGCACCCCGGCCGCCCGCGCCGCCGAGGAGCGCCTGAAGGGCCTGCTCGCCGCCAACCTGGGCCCGTCCGGCTTCCTCGAGCTGCAGTTCGAGAGCCAGGAGGGCCTGGTCTACAACATCCGCCGCACCGCCCACGAGGCCCCGACCATCACCGACGCCGCCGGCAAGCCGCTGAAGCCCGAGGTGCTCGGCTCCTCGGTGCTCGTCGACGCCGCCATCTTCAGCCACAACGAGATCGAGGACATCGCCCACAGCCCCGCGGCCCAGCGCGCCCTCATCGACCGCCTGTCGAGCCAGACCCTGCAGGCCATCGACAACCGCCTGGCCCAGACCACCTCGCTGCTGCGGGAGAACGCCCAGCGCCTGGTCCAGCTGCAGGTCCGCATGCAGGGCGCGACCCGCAACCTCGTCGACCTGTCGAGCTGGGAGAGCAAGCTGCAGGCCGCGACCGCCGCGCTCGGCGGCGAGGCGGTGTCGCCGGCGTTCAAGTCCGCCGCCGACCACAAGACGCTGCGCGAGCAGGAGTCGGCCGCCCTCAGGCGCCTGCGCGAGACCCTCGGCAAGCTGCGCGGCATCCTCAGCGAGACCGTGCCCGCCCAGCTCGCCGCGGTCGCCGGCAGCATCCCCGAGTCGGTGCTCGCCGGCCCCAACGGCCCGGTGTTCACCGCCCTGCACCGCGACATCCTGCGCCGCCAGAACTCGCTCCCGGTCCTGCTCGAGTCCCCGCTCGACGCCATCGCCGCGCTCGACCGCCTGGCCGAGCAGACCGCCGAGAACCTGGCCGCCGCCCACCGCCCGCAGGACGCCGAGTACACCGCGCTGATGGCCCGCGCCGAGCAGTCGAGCGCCCGCCTGGCCGCCCGCGACGAGGCCGCCCGCGAGGTCGTGCGCCTGTCGAGCGCCAAGCAGGAGCTGCAGGAGCTCGAGCTCGCGATCGCCGACGCCCAGGCCGACCGCACGCGCCTGCGCGGCGAGTTCGCGCGGATCCGCGGCGAGCGCTCCGAGCGGCGCTCGGCCGTCGCCGCCCAGATCTCCGACCGCCTCGGCGGCAAGGTCCGGGTGATCGTCGCCCGCGACGCCGAGCTCGGCCCCTACCGCGAGTTCCTGGTCGGCGTCATGCGCCGCAGCGGCAAGCAGTACAACGCGCCGATCGAGCGCCTGGTCGCCCAGGTCTCGCCGGCCCAGCTCGGCGCCCTGTGCGACCGCGGCGACCACGGGGCCCTGGCGGCCACCGCCGACATCAACCCCGAGTTCGCCGAGTCGCTGGTCCGCAACCTGCGCGAGCAGCCCGAGCGGCGCTTCGAGCTCGACGTGCTCGACCTCGAGGACGTGCCGCGCATCGAGCTGCAGGTCCACGGCGACTGGCGCAGCGCCGACAAGCTGTCGACCGGCCAGAAGAGCTCGGCCATCCTGCCGATCTTGCTGATGGACAGCGAGGCCCCGCTGCTGATCGACCAGCCCGAGGACAACCTCGACAACAGCTTCATCAGCGACGCCGTGATCCCGCAGCTGAAGGCCATCCGCGGGCGCCGCCAGCTCGTGCTGCTGACCCACAACCCCAACCTCCCGGTCCTCGGAGAGGCCGCGCAGGTCATCGTGCTCGAGGCCGACGGCCGCAGCAGCCGCGCGATCGCCCAGGGCGACGTCGAGGCCGCCAAGCAGCACATCGTCCGCCTGATGGAGGGCGGCCGCGACGCCTTCCAGCAGCGAGCCCAGCGCTACGGCGTGTGATCGCGCCCCGCCGGGCGTACACCCGGGCGAGCGCTCGCGCGTTCACCCTGGTGTATGCTGGCGTCGATGGTGCGTGACGAGCTGCTGTTCGAGGCCTGGCGCGGCGGCGACGCCCGCGCCGGCGCCGAGCTGTTCGAGCGCCACTACCCCGCGATCGCCCGGTTCTTCCGCAACAAGGCCGACGTCGACGCCCCCGACCTGATCCAAAAGACGTTCCTCGGCTGCATCGAGGGCCGCGAGCGCGTGCGCGGCGACTCGAGCTTCCGCACCTACCTGTTCGCCGTCGCCCACAACGTCCTCTTCAAGCACTTCCGCAGCAAGGCCCGCAACGGCAACCGCCTCGACTTCGGCGTCACCTCGGTCCACGACCTGCGGCCGACCGCGACCGCCCTGCTGGTCCGCCGCGGCGAGGAGCGGGCCCTGCTCGAGGCGCTGCGGCGGATCCCGCTCGAGCACCAGGTGATCCTCGAGCTGTACTTCTGGGAGCACCTCACCGCCCTCGAGATCGCCGAGATCCAGGGCGTGCCCGAGGGCACCGTGCGCACCCGCCTGCGCCGGGCCAAACAATTGCTCGAGGGCACGCTCGGCCAGGTCGCGAGCTCGCCGGCCGAGCTGCGCGACACCCTCGGCGACCTCGACGGCTGGGCCAGCAGCATCCGCGCCCAGATGGAGCAGCGCGTCTAATTTTTTGATGGTCTCTGTTCCGCGGCCGCGAGCGGCCTGTCCTCGAGGACAGGAGCGCGGCTAGAACGCGATCACGAGCCCGGCCCCGGCCGCCCGCACGCGCCGCGCCCGCGACTGCTTGACCGCCGCCGCCACGAGCAGCGCCGCCCCGGTCACCACCAGCACCCCGCCGATCACCCCGCCCGCGAGCGCCGCGTCGTTGGCCCGGCCGCCCTCGGTCAGCGCCGCCGCCTTGGCCGCCTCGCGCCCGGGGTCGTCGCCCGGCAGGGCCACCGCCGCCGTCAGCGCGCGGTCGGCCCGCACGCCGAGCCCCAGCCCGGTCGCCAGCACCCCGAGCCCGAGCACGCCGAGCCCCAGCACCGTGCCGCCCGCGACCCGCAGCCGGCGATCGTCGGCCGGCGGATCGACCGCGTCGCCCGGGCGCGTCGACGTCGACGTCGGCGCCCGCGCCCGGGCCAGCTTCGCGGCCACCTCGGCCCGCCGCTGCTCGACCGCCACGCGGTTCTCGTCGTCGGTCGGGTCGAGCCCCGCGAGGTAGCCGTCGATCGTCAGCAGCGCCGCCTCGAGCTCGCGGGCCGCGCCGGTCCGCGCGAAGCGGACGTCGTGGGCCGCGGCGATCGCCAGCACCAGCCCGGCCCGCCGGTGGGCCGTCGCCTGGGTGGCCGGCAGGGCCGCGAGCGCCTGCTGCCAGCGGTCGATCGCCCCGGCGGTGTCGCCCGCGTCGCGCCGCGCCTGGCCCTCCGCGGTCAGCGAGCCCGCGTCGGCCGGCGCGGCCCGGACGGCCGCGGGCGCCAGCGCGAGCGCGAACGCCAGCGTCCCGTGGAGCGAACGGCGCGGACCCCGGCGTGCCATGTCCGGCGCCATGGTAGACCAGCGAGGCTGGCGGCGACAGGCCGCCCTTCAGGCCCGCCGTTGACGCCCGAGTTCGACAGCCGCGACGACACCGCGCCCGACCTGCGCAGCCCCAGCCCTGCGCCCGGCCACGGCGACAGCGCCCACCAGCGGATCTTAAAGAACGTCATCAAGGCCCAGCTGTTCCCCGACCAGGCGGTGCCGGTCACGATCGGCCGGTTCCGGGTGCTGCGCCCGCTCGGGGCCGGCGGCATGTCGGTGGTCTACGCCGCCTACGACGAGCGGCTCGACCGCCGGATCGCCCTCAAGCTCCTGCGCGGCGGCGAGTCGCGCGACAGCCAGCAGCGCCTGCTGCGCGAGGCCCAGGCGATGGCCCGCCTCAGCCACCCCAACGTGTGCGCCGTGCACGAGGTCGGGACCTACGACGACCAGGTCTACGTGGCCATGGAGTACGTGCTCGGCCGCGACGTCCGCACCTGGCTGGCCGAGGTCCCGCGCGACCCCGCCGACGTCGTCGAGGTGTTCAGCGCCGCCGGTCGAGGCCTCGCCGCCGCCCACGCCGCCGGCATCGTCCACCGCGACTTCAAGCCCGCCAACGTGCTGCTCGGCGACGACGGCCGCGTGCGCGTGGTCGACTTCGGGCTCGCCCGCACCCGCGACGACCAGCCGCCCGACGCCGCCCTGCCGCCCGCCCGCCCCGACGCCGCCCTCAACACCACGCTGACCGCCACCGGCGCGCTGGTCGGCACGCCCGCGTACATGTCGCCCGAGCAGCACGACGGCCGCCTCGCCGACGCCCGCTCCGACCAGTTCTCGTTCTGCGCCGCGCTCTACGAGGGCCTCCACGGCGTGACCCCGTTCGCCGGCCAGACCCTCGCCGCGCTGGCCGACAACGTGTTCGCCGGCCGCGTGCAACCTGGCCCCGAGGACAGCCGCGTGCCGGCCTGGCTGCGCCGCGTGGTCCTGCGCGGCCTCGCCGTCGACCCGGCCGCGCGCTGGCCGAGCATGGACGACCTGCTCGACGAGCTGGCCCGCGACCCCGAGCGCATCCGCCGGGCCCGCCTGCGCGGCGGCCTCGTCATCGGCGGCGTCGCGGCCGTCGTGCTCGGCCTGCTGTGGCTGGCCCGCCAGCAGGCCGACGTCGCCCGCACCGCCCAGCGCGCCGAGGCCACCGCCGCCCACCAGCGCAACCTCGCCGAGCAGTCGCAGGCCGACGCCGAGGCCGCCCTGAAGGAGACCGTCGCCGCCCTGCAGGTCCAGCTCGCCGCCAACGAGACCGCCACCGCCGAGCTGAAGAAGGCCCTCGACGACGCCCGCGCCGCCCGCATCAAGGCCGAGGAGGCCTCGAGCGCCGCCGAGGCCGCCCGCGGCCGCGCCGAGGACCAGCGCCTGCGCGCCGAACGCGAGCGCGCCGAGTCGCAGCGCCAGACCACCCGCGCCGTGCAGGAGGCCCGCCGCGCCCGCGACGCCACCCGCCTGTCGCAGGCCCTCGGCGGCGCCCAGAAGGACCCCACCACCGTGCTCGCCCTGCTGCGCGAGACCGAGGACCCCGCCGCCACCCCCGGCTGGGTCCCCGCCGCCGTCGACACCCTGCTGCAGCCGGTCAGCCAGGCCGTGCTCCGCGTCCACCGCGGCAGCGTGCACGCCGCCGGCTTCGCCCCCGACGGCCGCCACGTCGCCACCGCCGCCGACGACCACACCGCCGCGCTGTGGGACTGGCAGGGCGGCGCCACCGTCACCCGCGCGCACCCCGGCCCCGCCAAGTTCCTGGCCTTCGGGCCAGGCGACCTGTGGGCCAGCGCCAGCGCCGACGGCCGCGTGCTGGTCGGCCGCGGCGCCGACGCGCCCCGCGCGCTCGACCACGGCGGCGAGCTGCGGGCCCTCGCGCTCGCCCCCGACGGCCGCCGCCTGGCCAGCGCCGGCGCCGACGGCCGCGTGCGCCTCTGGGACCTGTCCCAAAAGACAGCCACCAGCCAGGACCTGCGCGGCCACACCGGGGCGGTGCTCTCGGCCGCCTTCGATCGCACGGGCCAGCGCCTGCTCACCGCCTCCGCCGACGGCACCGCCCGCGTGTGGACCGGCGCCGCGCAGACCCGCGTGCTCGCCCACCCGCGCGGGGCCGTGCGCGTGGCCGTGTGGGGCGGCGAGCGCGTGGCCACCGGCGGCCAGGACGGCAGCGTCCGCGTGTTCGACCTCGCCGCCGCCGGCGACCCCGTCGCGCTCACCGGCCACACCCACGAGGTCGTCGCCCTCGCCTTCCGCCCCGACGCCGCCGGCGAGCCCGCGCTGCTGTCCGCCTCGCTCGACGGCACCGCCCGCGTGTGGCCGCTCGGCAGGCCGGCGGGCAAGCCCCGCGTGCTGCGCGGCCACACCGGGCGGATCTACGACGCCGCGTGGAGCCCCGACGGCGACCGCGTGCTGACCGCCTCGCAGGACGGCACCGCCCGCGTGTGGCCCGCGTCCGGCGGCCCGCCCAAGGTCCTGCGCGGCCACGCCGAGGAGCTCGGGGCCGCCGGCTTCAGCCCGCGCGGCGACCACGTGGTCACCGCCGGCCGCGACGGCGACGTGCGCGTGTGGCACGTGCGCGGCACCGGCGAGGAGGTCCCCGCGCTGCGCACCGGCGGCCGCACGACCCACCTGGCCTGGACCCCCGGCGGCGAGCGCCTGCTGTCGGCCCGCGGCGACGGCGTGATCCACGTGTGGCGCCCCGACGCCCCCGCCGCCGCCCAGCGCCTCGGCGAGCCCGGACCCGCCGCGCTGTGGCTGGCCCCCGGCGCCGACGGCCGCCCGCTGGTCGTGCGCAGCGACGGCCAGCTCGCCCGCTGGCCCGCCGCCGGCCCGCCCGCGCTCAGCGACACCGGCGCCGCCCCGCTGCTCGCCGCCGCCGCCAGCGACGGCGCCCGCGCCCTCGCGCTCGCGACCGCCGACGCCCTCGTGCTGCTGTCCCCGGGGACAGGCGAGCGCACGCCCCTGGTCGGCCACACCGGCAGCGTCTCGGCCGCCGCCTTCAGCCCCGACGGCGCCGTCCTGCTGACCGGCGCCACCGACCGCACCGCGCGCCTGTGGCGCCTGTCCTCCGGGACATCCGACGAGCTCGGCCCGCACTCCGGCGGGGTCACGGCGGTGGCCGTCAGCCGCGACGGCCGCGCCGTCGCGACCGCCGCGTGGGACAAGCGCGCCCGCGTGTGGTCGATCGACGCCCCCGGGCGAGCGCCGGTCGTGCTCGCCGGCCATACCGGCCCGGTCCGCGCCGTCGCCTTCAGCCCCGACGGCGACGCCCTGGCCACCGGCGGCGACGACCGCAGCGTGCGCGTGTGGCCGGTCGACGGCCGCGACGACCCCGTCGTGCTCACCGGCCACGACGGCCCCGTGCTCGCCGTCGCCTACCGCCCCGACGGCGCCGTGCTCGCGAGCGCCGGCGACGACGCCACCATCCGCCTGTGGACCGCCGACTTCACCCCCGCCGCCCTGCAAGCCCGCCTGCGGCGCGCCTCGCCGGTGTGCCTGTCGGCGCGCCAGCGCGTGCAGCTGCTCGGCGAGGACGCCGGGACCGCCGAGCGCACCGCCGACGCCTGCGCCGGCCGCTGACCGCCGCGCAGATCTTCCACGCACCCCGCCGCCGTCCGCACGACAGGCGTAACCCCGCCCGCGGCTCGCAGGCCGCAGCCCGCGCGGTGCTGCGCCCCACGACGGAGGATCGCCGCGTCGCGCCGAGTCCCCACGCGCCCCCGACCCGCACCGCGGCGACGCCAGCGCCCCCGCCGACGGTTTCCGCGTCGGCCGCGAGTGAGTGAACCTCCAAATCTCGCGGACCCACCAAAGCCAATTAAAGGCCCCGACCTGGAGTGTGCCGGGAGTAGCGTGTCTTTCGTCCCGTCCCCCCCGGAGCCCCCCATGAAACTCGCGCAAGCCCTCTCTCTGTTGTCCGCCGCCGTCGTGCTGGCCGTCGGCGGCCCTGCCCAGGCCCTGCAGACCCCCGCCGCGCTCGCCAACCGCCCGCCCGTCGAGGTCGCCGCCGGCGCCCCCGTGCGCCTCGCCGGCGAGCTCGACTGGCACCGCGTGCCGGCCCGCCACCGCGCCGCCTGGACCCGCCTCGTGCGCGCCATGGGCCCGCAGACCTGGGCCGCCTGGGACCGCGACACCGGCGTCGTGCGCCGCATCTGGGGCGCCGGCGTGCCCGCCGACGGCGCCGTCGCCTCGCCCGCGCGCGCCGAGCACATCGCCCGCGAGTTCCTCGCCAGGCACATCGCCCTGCTCGCCCCCGGCGCCAGCGCCACCGACTTCGTGCTGGTGTCCAACCACCTCGGCAGCGGCACGCGCTCGCTGGGCTTCGTACAGCAGGTCCGCGGCCTGCCGGTCGACGGCGGCCAGGTCAGCTTCCGCTTCAAGAACGACCGCCTGTTCATGATCGGCTCCGAGGCGCGCCCCGACGTGCCCGCCCCCGCCGCCGTCACCGTCAGCGCCACCACCGCCGGCGAGGCCGCCCTCGCCTGGCTGCAGCGCGACACCACCGCGTCGGCCCGCGTCACCGCCGTCGAGCCCGCGCGCGTGCTGCCGCTGATCCGCCCCGGCCGCGTCGACTACGCCACCGTGATCCCCGTGCTCGTCGAGTCGTCGAGCCCGCTCGGCAAGTGGCGCGTGCACGTCGACGCCGCGACCGGCGCCCCCGTGGCCCGCGAGCAGCTGCTGCGCTTCGCCACCGGCACGGTCTACTACAACGCCCCGGTGCGCGGCCCCGGCGGCGCGCGCATGGACTACGGCGCCAACCTGGCCAACCTCACCGTCAACGGCCAGAACGCGACCTCGAGCGCCGCCGGCCAGATCATGTGGAACAACAACAACCCCGCCGCCGTGACCGCCCGCGTCGACGGCGAGCACTGCGACGTCGAGAACGAGCAGGGCCAGGACGCGACCACCATGCTCAACGTCGCCGCCAACGGCAGCGGCACCTGGAACGCGGCCAACAACCCGCTGACCGACGCCCAGGTCAGCATCTTCGTGCACACCAACGCGGTCCAGGACTACATGCGGGAGATCGACCCCGCCAACTCGTGGTTCTCGGCCCAGATCCCGGCGGTCGCCAACATCCCCGAGAGCTGCAACGCCTTCTACAGCCAGGGTCAGATCAACTTCTTCGCCGACTCGCAGGAGTGCAACAACACCGGCCGCGTCGCCGACATCATCTACCACGAGTTCGGCCACGGCGTGCACGAACGCTCGATCATCATGGGCGTCGGCAGCTTCGACGGCTCGGTCAGCGAGGGCGTCAGCGACTACCTCGCCGCCACCGTCACCAACGACCACAAGATGGCCCCCGAATTCTTCAAGGGCGACCCCGGCCCGCTGCGGGACCTCGACCCGGCCGGCGACGA
This sequence comes from Myxococcales bacterium, assembly GCA_016793465.1. The sequence continues at coordinate 150,083 of JAEUJW010000081.1, read as the reverse complement.
GTGGTTCTGGCCCGACGACATCTCGGGCGACACCCACATGACCGGCCTCATCATCGGCGGCGCGCTGTGGGACCTGCGCAAGGGCCTCGTCGACCAGTACGGCATGGCCGAGGGCGTCAGCCGCGCCGACCACCTGTACTACGAGGCGATCCGCCGCGCCACCGACATCCCGACCATGTACCACGAGGTCGTCGCCGCCGACGACGACAACGGCGACCTCGCCGACGGCACCCCCAACCTCTGCCTCATCAACAGCGTGTTCGCGGCCCACGGCCTGTACGCCATCGACCTCGACGTCAGCGCGCCCGGCGTGACCCTGCCGAGCCTCGACGGCTACATGGTGTCCGCCAGCGTCATGGGCGGCGGCGGCCAGTGCAACGACAACAGCATCGAGTCGGCCACGCTGACCTGGCGCCTGCGCGAGGACCCGGCCACCGGCGGCGTGATCCCGATGGACGTCGGCCCCGACGAGATCAGCGCCGTCATCCCCGACCAGCCCGCCGGCAGCGTCGTGCAGTACCAGCTCGCGGTGAAGTTCTCGGGCACCACCGAGATCCAGTACCCCGAGAACCGCGCCGACCCGTTCTACGAGCTGTTCGTCGGCGCCGTCGAGGACATCTACTGCACCGACTTCGAGACCGACCCCGCCGCCGACGGCTGGTCCCACGCGCTCGACGACGGCCCCAACATGGAGGGCGCCGACGACTGGATGTGGGCCGTGCCCATGGCCCCCGTCTCGTCCGGCGACCCCCAGGCCGCCTACGACGGCACCCACGCCTACGGCAACGACCTCGGCGGCGGGCAGTACAACGGCCTTTACCAGGCCGAGATCAGGAACCACGCCCAGTCGCAGGCCATCGACACCACCGGCTACGGCGAGGTCCGCCTGCAGTACCGCCGCTGGCTCAACGTCGAGGACGGCTTCTACGACCGCGCGACCATCTACGCCAACGACCAGGTCGCCTGGCAGAACCTGATGACGCCCGACATGAACGCCGCCAGCGTGCACCACACCGACCGCGAGTGGCGCTTCCACGACGTCGACCTCACGCCGTTCGTGCAGAACGACAGCGTGACCCTGAAGTGGGAGATCGACAGCGACCAGGGCCTGCACATGGGCGGCTGGACGCTCGACGCGCTGTGCGTCGTCGGCGTGGTCGACGCCCCGCCCCCGACCGGCTGCGGCGACGGCACGGTGCAGCCGCCCGAGACCTGCGACGACGGCAACAAGGTCGACGGCGACGGCTGCTCGGCCGCGTGCCAGGACGAGGCCGCGGCGACCACCGGCGGTGACGACACCGGCGGCGCCACCAACGACGACGCCGGCACCGACGAGGGCTCCGGCGGCGGCCCCGGCGACACCGGCGGCGACACCTGCTCCGACGGCGTCGGCCCCGGCTGCGGCCCCACCGACTCCGGCGACGTCCCGACCGGCGGCGCCGACAGCAGCTCCGGCGACGACACCGGCTCCGGCAGCGACACCGCCGGCGGCGTCGACGACGAGGGCTGCGGCTGCGCGCAACAATCCCGCGGCGCCCCGGGCCTCGCGCTCGCCGGCCTCGCCCTGCTCGCCCTGCGCCGCCGCCGGCGCTGAGCGCGACGCGCCCACACCGCCAGGGCGCCCCGTCCGCGGGGCGCCCTGTCCTTCGGGACATGCGCGCGACACGATCGACCTGACCCGCGGTCACGTCACCGCAGGATGTTCGCGCGCTCGCGGGTTGAAGACCCGCCGACCCGCGCCATACCTCTTGCCGATGCGAACCTCCTTTTCGATCAAGCGGATCCACCTCATGGGCGCGCTCGGCCTCGTCTGCGGCCTGGCGATCGGCTGCAGCGACGGCACCGGCCCGCTGCGCACCACCACCACCTGCGCCGACTACTGCGCCAAGGCCAACGAGTGTGACAGCGACGTCGACACCGACGAGTGCGAGTCCGACTGCAAGGACAAGCTCGACGACTGCATGGCCGACGAGCAGGAGCAGGCCCTCGACGACCTCGACAGCTGCGCCGCCAACTCGTGCGACGAGTTCGCCGGCTGCACCATCGGCGCCGGCCTGCAGTGCACGTTCGGGATCTGACAGCGCAGCCCCGACGACCCCCGGGCGAGGCCCGCGCCGCCTGACCCGCGGCCGCGACCTCGCCCTTCGCCGTCCGCGGCCTCGCCCGCCGACGGCCCGCCCGCTCGCCGCCGACGCGTGACGTCGCGTCGACGAGCCTCCGGACCCGCGGTCACGCGCGCCCCTGCGCATCCGCGAGGTCGGCGCCGGCCGCGATCACAGAGCCCCGCCACGCGGCCGTGGCATCATGCCCGCGTGGCGCGTGTAGAGGAGCGCAAGGCGGCCGGCGGCAGCATCGACGTCACGCAGGCCGCCGAGATCGGCGAGCTTCCGACGCAGTTCGGCGCGGGCGACCCCATGACCCGCAGCCGCCTCGCCCGCACCGACGCGACCCTCGCCGCCGACACCGACGTGCCGGCCCAGCCCTCGATCCTCGACGCGGACGAGGAGATCGAGCGCGGCACCGTCGTCGGCCGCTACGTCATCCTCTCGCGCCTCGGCGCCGGCGGCATGGGCGTCGTCTACGCCGCCTACGACCCCGAGCTCGACCGCAAGGTCGCCCTCAAGCTGCTGCGCGCCGCCGTCGGCCTCGGCACCGCCGCCAGCCTCGGCCGCACCCGCCTGCTGCGCGAGGCCCAGGCGCTGGCCAGGCTCAGCCACCCGCACGTCGTCACCATCCACGACGTCGGCACCATCGGCGACCGCGTGTGGCTGGCGATGGAGTACGTCGACGGCGTGACCCTCGGCGACTGGATCGGCGCCAGGCGCCCGCGCTGGCCCGCGGTGCTCGAGGTCATGCGCCGCGTCGGCGAGGGCCTGGTCGCCGCCCACGCCGCCGGCCTGGTCCACCGCGACCTGAAGCCCGACAACATCATGATCGGCCGCGACGGCCGCGTGCGCGTCATGGACTTCGGCCTCGCCCGCGCCGCCGGCAACTTCGACCCCGAGCCCGCCCCGGCCTCGGCCGCCTCGCACTCGCTGATGGCCCTCCCGGTCACCCAGATCGGCGCCGTCATGGGCACGCCCGCGTACATGGCCCCCGAGCAGTGGCGCGGCGACCTCGCCGACGCCCGCGCCGACCAGTTCTCGTTCTGCGTGACCCTGTGGGAGGCCCTCTACGGCGCGCGCCCGTTCACCGGCGACACCGCCACCAACCTCGCCGTCGCCGTGCTCGCCGGCGAGCTGCGGGCCCCGCCGCGCGACACCCGGGTGCCCGCGTGGCTGCGCCGCACCCTCGCGCGCGGCCTGCAGACCGAGCCCGCCCGCCGCTTCCCCGGCATGCACGACCTGCTGGCCGCGCTGCAGGCCGGCGAGCTCCGCAAGCGGCGCCAGCGCGTCGCCCTGATCGCCGCCGCCGTGGCCCTCGCGATCGCCGCCGTGCCGCTCACGCTCTACTGGAAGCGCACGCAGCGGCTCGCCGCCTGCGACGCCGCCGGCGCGGAGATCTCCGCGCTGTGGAACGACCAGGCCCAGGCCCGCCTGACCGCCGCCATGACCGCCACCAACCTCGGCTACGCCGCCACCACCGCGGCCAAGGTCACCCCCTGGCTCGACACCTGGGCCGCGGCCTGGTCGACCACCCGCGCCGAGGTCTGCCGCGAGGCCACCGTCGATCGCACCCGCAGCCCCGCGCTCCACGCCGGCGCCGTCGCCTGCCTCGACGAGCGCCGCGACGAGTTCGCCGCCCTGCTCGCGGTCCTCGACGAGGGCGGCGCCGACGCGGTCCAGCGGGCCGTGCCCGCCGTCGCCAACCTGACCCCGCCGTCGTCATGCACCGACCGCGCCGCGCTCGAGCGCCTGCCCCCGCTGCCCGACGACCCCGCGCTGCGGGCCGCCGTCACCGACCTGCGCCGCGAGGTCCTGCGCGTGCAGGGCCTCAGCGCCACCGGCCGCACCCAGGACGGCCTGACCGTCGCCGAGGGCCTGCTCGCCCGCGCCGAGGCCCTCGGCCACGACCCGCTGACCGTGCGCGTGCGCCTGCGCGTCGGCGAGCTGGCCGAGAAGCGCGGCAAGCTCGACCTCGCCGAGCACACGCTCGTGCGCACCTACGTCGACGCCGGGGCCCTCGGCGCCGACGAGGTCGCCGCCGCCGCCGCCATCCAGCTGGTCTACTTCGCCGGCCACACCCGCATGAGGTTCGACGCCGCGATCCAGTGGTCGCACGCCGCCACCCTGCTCGTGCGCCGCCTCGGCAAGCAGGACGACCTGCTCGGCGCCCGCCTCGACAACGCCCTCGCCGTCAGCCACAAGGACCAGGGCGACTTCGACGCCGCCCAGGCGCTCTACGAGCGCGTCGTCGCCACCCGCGAGCGAGTCCTCGGCCCCGAGCACCCCGACGTCGGCCTCGCCGTCGGCAACCTCGCCAACGTGCTCGAGGCGCGCGGCACCTCCGACCGCGCCCTCGAGCTCATGCGCCGCGCCCTCGCCGTGCTCGAGCAGGCCTACGGCGTCGACCACCCGTCGGTCGCGCAGGTCCTCAACAACCTCGGCGGCGCCCTCATGCGCCGCGAACGCCTCGACGAGGCCCTGCCCCTGCACGAGCGCGCGCTCGCCATCCGCGAGCAGGCCTACGGCCCGGGCCACGCCGAGGTCGCGCTGTCATTATTGAACCTCGCGATCATCGCCCTCGAGCGCCGCGACCTCGACCGGGCCCGCGCGCTCACCGAGCGCGGCCTCGAGATCCGCGAGGCCGTCTACGGCCCCGAGCACCCGCTGGTCGCCGAGGCGCTCAGCAACCTGTCCGCCATCCGCCTGCGCCAGGACGCCACCGACGACGCCGAGGCGCTGGCCGAGCGGGCCCTCGCCGTCCGCGAGAAGCTCCAGGGCCCCGACCACCCCGAGGTCGCCTTCACCGTCTATAACCTCGCCAACATCGCCCGCGCGCGCGGCGACCTGGCGACCGCCCAGGCCCGGTTCGAACGCGTGCTCGCCATCCGCGAGCGGCGCCTCGACCCCGACAGCCGCGAGCTCGCCGAGGCCCGCGTCGTGCTCGCCGACATCCTGCTGCGCCGCGGCGACGCCGCCCCCGCCCGCGCCCTCGTCGACCAGGCCCTCCCCACGCTGGAGCGCGGCGCCGCCGACGGCGACGGCCTGACCGCCCAGGCCCTCCGCGTCGCCGCCGACGCCCGCCGCCTGCAGCGCGACCTCGCCGGCGCCCAGACCCTCTACGAGCGCGCCCTCGCCATCCAGTCCGCCCTCCCCGACAAGTCCGCCGGCTGCACCACCCTGCTCGGCCTCGGCCGCCTCGCCCTCGACCGCCACCAGCCCGCCGCCGCCGTCCCGTGGTTCGAACAGGCCGTGGCCGCCTGCGAGGACCCCGACGACCAGACCGCCGCCCGCACCGCCGTCGAACAGGCGAAGCGCGCCCGGCCCAAATGACCCCCGGCCCCGACCCCCTCGCAAACCAATCCCCCGCCCAGGCCCGACACAACCCCTCCGCCCAGGCCCGACACAGCCCACCGCCCCGGCCCGACACAGCCCACCGCCCCGACCCGACGCAACCACCGCTCAGGCCCGACGCAACCCCTCCGCCCCGCCACCGCGCTGATACCCTGCCGCCATGCGAGGCGCCGCCGGATCTCCCCGACGTGTGCTGCTCGTCGCGGCCCTCGTGCTCGCCGCGATCCCCCTCGGCCTCGCCCTGTACGGCCTCGGCTCCGGCGGCTCGTTCTATTTCAAAAATGCCCGCGCCCCGCTCGCCCCCGCCGACGCCGCGCCCTACTACCGCGAGTCGCTGCTGCACGTCGGCCTCGCCCACCTCGCGGGTGTCACGCGGTCGATCGAGCCGTTCCGCCTGTTCGTGCTCGCGTCCTGGTGGCTCGGCCTCGCCGCGCTGCTCGCCCGCGTCACCCGCCGCCTCCCGCCCGCGTCCACGCTGCTGGTCTGGCTGGTCGTGCTCACCCACCCCGCGGCGATGATCGTCCACGCCTGGACCTGCCACCCCGACGCCCTGCTGTTCCTCCTCACCGTCCTCCTGCTCGTCACCGACAGCCCAGCCCTGCTCGCCCTGCTCGCCGCCCTCGCCGCCTGGACCAACCTGCCGATGGCCGTCGCCGTCGCCCTGTCCGTCGTGCTCGCCAGGCACGCCCTCGCCACCCCCGACGACCCCACCGCACCTCGCCACGCCGCCCCCGACCTCACCACGCCGCCCTCGCCGAACAGCGCCATCGACCTCGACCTCACCGCGCCCCCCTCACCGCACCGCGACCCCACCTCCGCGCCGACCTCCCCGCGCCTCGTCCCGCTCGCCCTCGGCCTCGCGTTCGGCGCCCTCACCTGCAAGCTCACCCTGTGGCTCGCCGGCGTGCACCTCGCCCGCGACCGCTTCGCCGCCGCCGCCGCCCACGACCTCCCCACCCTCCTGCACTACTGGACCGCCCCCGGCTGGCCCGCCCTCTACACCCTGCACTTCGCCCACGTCCTGTGGTTCCCGGCCCTCGTCCGCGCGCTCCGCCCGCGGCACCCGCGGATCCTCCCCGCCCTCGTCGCCAGCCAGCTGCTCGCCCTCGCCGCCGCATTCCTCGCCGAGGACACCACCCGCGTGTTCGCCCTGCTCGCCTGGCCGGTCCCCGTATACTTCCTGATCCACGCCCTCCCGCACGCCCGCGAGCACGACCGCCATCACCTCCGCCCGTGTGTCGTCCTCGCCGCCGCCATCACCCTGGTCGCCCCCAAGTTGTTCGCCTGGAAGGGCGAGCTCCGCACCCTCGAGGGCGCCCACGCCCACCTCCGCGGCCTCCTCCCGTGATACCGCGGAGGCGCCGTCACGACTCGGCCGAGCGACCGCCGCAGCTCCTCGTCGAGGCGCTCGACCGCGGCGGCGAACAGCCCGCGCGGCGCCCCCTCGTGCTCGACGAGCACCGCGTGCGGCACCAGCCGCGCGACCGACCAAGCGCCCGCAAACTCAGCCGCAGCCCACGTCGCGGACGACCCGCTCCGTCCCGCTCGGCCCGTTGACACGCCGCGCCGGTCCGGGCATGACCGCCGATCATGCCGACGGCGCGAACCTCCACGCACCCGATCCGCCCGCTCTCCGCCGCCGACGCCCGCCTCGTCGAACGCCTGAGGAAGCTCTGCCTCGCCCTCCCCGAGGCCGACGAGCGCGTCTCGCACGGCGAGCCCACGTGGTTCGCCGGCAAGGGCAAGGTGTTCGCCATGCTCGACAACCATCACCACGGCTCCGAGCACCTCGCGGTCTGGCTGCCCCAGCCGATCGGCGCCCAGGAGGCGCTGATCGAGGCCGACCCCGCGCGGTTCTTCCGCCCGCCCTACGTCGGCGTGCACGGCTGGGTCGCCGTCGTGCTCGACACCCGGCCGGACTGGGACATGGTCGCCGCCATGCTCCGCGACGCCTACCTGCACGTCGCCACCAGGAAGCTGGCCGCGCGGCTCACCGCCGGCGCGTGAGCGCGATCAGTCGGCGAAGATCTCGTCGACCGTCGGCGCCGTGACCACGCGGAGCAGCCACGCGTCGAGCCGGGCCGCGTCCTCGCAGGCCCGCACGCGCACGCGCAGCCCCTCGTCGACCGGCAGGCCGCGGGCCGCGATCAGGCGCAGCAGCAGGTCGACGCGGGTCTCGATCGCCGAGTGCGCCCTGGCCTCCGCGAGGTACGGCGCGATGAACTCGTTCCAGCCGGCGAAGGCGTCCTCTTCGTGATCCTGTAGCGTCTCTTGCATGATGTCCTCGAGGATGGCGCGGATGGCCCGCGGGCCGAGCGAGCGAAAGACCAGGTGATTGTAGGCCCGGGTGTCGCCGGGTCGCAAGCCGAGCAGCCCGACGAACGCCGCGCGGACCACCTGGACGCCCGTCACCCGAGCGGCGAGGCCGCGTCGAGGTCCCACGGCTGCCTTCGCCGCAGCTCCGCGACCGGCACCTCGCCGCGTCCGAGCTCGCCCTTCGCCGCGTCGAAGATCCGCCACGCGAGCGTCGCCTGCCCGAGCGGCTGCGACTCGACGAAGATGCAGCGCAGCTCGCCCGGTTCGAACCCGCAGTACTTCTGCACCGTCGCCAGCAGCCGCTCGTCGTGCAGGTGGCCGTCGCCGAAGTTCCAGCCGAGCACCAGCCCCGCGACCAGCTCGCCGTCGGTGTACGTGTACTCCGCGAGGTCGCCGACCGCGCGGGGCACCAGGATCCCGAGCATGCGCCCGTGCAGGTGCATCGCCCGGAACGCCATCACCTTGCCGACCAGCCCCGCCGCGGTCTTGTGGTCGTAGAACCGCTCCAGCTGGTCCATCACCCACGGCGCCGTCATCGTCAGCCCGCGCGCCAGCCGGCGGTACGACTCGCCGCGGAACAGCCACACGCTCCACGCCCAGTTGCCCGCGTAGTAGCGCATCGCCGGCAGGAACGACACCCGCGCCGGCAGCAGGTTGCCGAGCAGCGGCACCGCCACCAGCGCCGCCGCCAGCACGGCCGCCAGCGGCCACGACCCCACGTCGGCGACGCTCACCTCCGGGTGGGCCCAGAACAGCGCGAACCCGGCGTACACCACCATCACGTTCCACTCGAGCGGCACGCCCATCGGCACGTTGCTGGTGATGAACCCGTGCAGCAGCAGCATCAGCGCGATCCCGACGAGCAGCCCCGTCGGCCCGCTCGCCAGCAGCAGCACCAGCGGCACCGCCAGCTCGAGCGCCGTGCCCGCGTGGGCCATCCACGTCGCCAGCCGCGACGGCCGCACGTCGTCGGGGTAGGCGACGTACATGCGCCGTCGCCACCATGCCATGCGGGTGAACGGGCTGTTGCTGCCCATCACCCCGACCACCGCCGGGAAGTGGTGGTTGAGCTTCGACACCCCGGCCCAGAACCACAGCGCCAGCTGCACCGCCTTGGCCCCGGCGATCCAATTGCCCGCGAGCGCGAAGCACAGCACCGTGGTCGCGTAGTGCTCGCCGCGGGCCGCCAGGAACATCGTGCGATCCGACAGCGTCAGCGCCGCCAGCACCGCCAGCACCGCCGCCGACAGCCCGACCCCCGGCGCCGCCGCCAGCAAGGCCGCGAGCAGCACGCCGAGCAGCCCCGCGTACAGCAGCACGTCGAGCCACGTGCGGCGATCGCCGCCGAGCAGCGGCAGCCCCGGGATCAGCGGCAGCTTCAGCGTGCCCGGCCGCAGCCAGTACAGGAACCCGCCGAACGGCGGCGCGTAGCGCCCGGTCAGCGGCCCGCTGCCGCAGCCGAGCCCGAGCACCTCGAACAGCATGCTCCACAGGATCGCCTTCTGGAACGCGACCGGCGTCAGCCACCACGACGCGATCGTCGCCGGCCCGCCGAGCCCCGGCGTGAGCGCGCAGAACGCCAGCCAGCCCGCCACGTACAGCCCGATCTTGAGCGCGTAGGCGCCGTAGATCGCCAGCGGCGCGCCGTAGCCGTCGAGCGCCCAGTTGGCGCAGGCGAGCCGCATCCGCGGACGAAACGGCATGCGCTCCCACTCGAGCGCGTCGTACGGCAGCGGTTTGGGGGCGAGCAGGCCGGCCATGCGCGCACGGTACTACGTTACACTGCGCCCGTGCTCCGTCGCCGCCTCCTCGCGCCCGCGCTGCTGGCGGCCTGCTTCAGCGGCGACGCCCTCGAGGGCGAGCCCTGCAAGGCCGACGGCGACTGCGGCCCCGACCTCTCGTGCAGCGTCGGCGGCCTGTGCGGCGAGGTCGGCTGCGACGAGCCGCTGGAGATCGCGCTCGACAACCTCGACCCCGACATCTTCCTCGTCGTCGACTACGCCCAGACCATGGACGCCGGCATCGCCGGCACCTCGACGTCGCGCTGGGACGCCGTACGCGCGCTCGTCCAGCGGATCACCGACAGCCTCGGCGAGCGCGCCAACCTCGGCGTCCAGGTCGTGCCCTCGGTCGACCCGACCCTCGACAACGTCGCCGACCCCTGCTTCACCAGCGTGTTCACCGGCACCCCGCCCGCCGCCGCCGCCGCCGAGGCCGTGCTCGCCGCGCTCTACGACGGCACCGCCAAGAACGGCGAGCACGCGCTGCGCCGCGGCCTGCAGTTCGCCCGCAAGTACCTGCTCGCGCGCCTGGCCGGCGGCCCGCGCCCGCAGGCGGTCGTGCTGATCAGCGACGGCCTGTACAACTGCCCGCTCGAGCTGCCGAAGGGCACCCCGCAGGTCGAGGCCTTCGACGACCTGCTCGTCGACCGCGTGGCCGAGTTCGCCGCCCGCGACATCCCCGTGTTCGTCGTCGGCGTCGGCATCGACCCCGCCGCCGGCGGCGAGCCCCCGGGCCCGGGCGTCAAGGTCGTCATGGTCGACCGCCACCTCGCCGCCGAGCAGCTCGCCGAGGCCGGCGGCCGCCCGCGCGCCGCCGCCGAGGCCCCCGCCTACTACACCCACGCCGACGGCGACGCCCTGCTCGCCGCGCTCGCCGCCATCCCCGACGCCTTCGCCGACTGCCGCGTCGCCCTCCCCAGCGCGCCCACGCACCCGCAGCGCCTCGCCCTGCTCGTCGACGGCCTCACCTTCAGGCCCGGCGACTGCGCCGACGAGCGCGGCTTCCGCTACGTCGACGACGGCCACGACCGCATCGAGCTGTGCCCGTCGACCTGCGCGAGGTTCCGCGAGACCCGCAGCCTCGCCGTCGAGCCGCGCTGCCCCAGCGCCTGAAGCCCGCCGCGCGGCGCGCGCGATCGCCCGAAAAATAAATTTCACCGCGCCCCAATTGTTTCGCCGCGCCCGGGTACCGCCAGCGCATGAACCGCGCCTACCCCGTCTGCTTGATCTCCGCCCTCCTCATCGCCGCCTGCGGCGGCTCCGGCGAGGACGACAGCGGCGACACCCCCGCCGACACCGGCAACGACCCGTCGGGCATCCCCCTGCCGTCCAACCCGACCCCCGCCGGCACCGACGAGGGCGAGTCGACCGCCGACCCGCCGACCAGCGGCAGCGAGACCGGCGGCAGCGAGTCCGGCAGCACCACCATGGACCTCAACTGCGGCGTCGCCGACATCAAGGCCGAGGTCACCATCCCGCGGGTCATGCTCGTGCTCGACAAGTCGGGCTCGATGGTCGCCAACCCCTACGGCTTCTGGGACGCCGACGGCGACGACGCCGACGACGACGGCTTCAAGGACGCCGACCCCGCGACCATGGCCACGCCCAAGGTCACGCGCTGGCAGAGCCTCTACGAGACCGTCGACTTCATCGTCACCGGCTTCGAGGAGCGCATGGACTTCGGCGCCGTGCTGTTCCCAGCCATCGACGCGACCAAGGACTACGACGCGCGCGCGTGTCCGGTCGACGCCGATCCGACCGTGCCGGTCGGACCCGACCAGGGCGCCGTCATCCTCGGGGCCATCCCCGCCGCCGACAACACCGCGATCCGCGGCGGCACCCCGGCCGCGGCCGGCATCGTCACCGGCGTGGCCGGCCTCGCCACCGACGACCCCGCCGAGGCCGACAAGCCCAAGTACCTGATCTTCATCACCGACGGCGCCGCCAACTGCCCGATCGAGCCGGTCGACGCCATGGACTCGTCGCTGTTCGAGATCTACGACGCGAACCTCCCGGTCGTGGTCGCCGACGCGCTCGGCCAGGGCATCCCCACCTACGTGGTCGGCATCGACATCGAGGACGTCGTCAGCGTGACCCAGAAGGACGGCAACCCCGACGCCACCAACACCTTCGAGAAGCTCAACGAGGTCGCCGTGGCCGGCGGCCAGGCCCGCCCCGGCGACGAGAAGTTCTACAACACCGCCAACCAGGTCGAGCTGCAGGCGGCCCTGATGTCGATCTCCGAGCTCATCACCTCCTGCACGTTCGAGCTCAACAAGCCCCTGCTCGACTCGCAGTACGTCGAGAAGCTCGAGGTCGACCCCGACGGCCCGAGCCCCCTGCTCTACGGCCTCATGCAGGTCACCGACTGCGCGACCGAGTCCGGCTGGCACTTCACCGACGAGACCCGCACCGCCATCGAGCTGTGCGGCGACGCCTGCACCCTCTACAAGCAGACCGGCGACGTCAACATCGTGTTCGAGTGCCAGGCCGGCTGATTCCCGGCGACGCCGCGGCTCGCCGCGCGCGTGCAACCGTGTAGATTTAACAAACCTTCGGCCGCGGTGCGCCGACACTCCGCGGCCGCCCCATGGTCCAAAGCCCTACACGGTTGCACGCGCGCCGCGAGCCCGCGATTTAGCGAACAGCAGCGGCCCCACTCAATCGACGCTGGTGACGCTCTCGGGCCGCACTAACACCAGCTCCTCGACGTCGCCGTCAGCCCGTGAGAACAGCTCGGGGACCCCCTCTTCAGGGACCCCCTCCAGCATGAGCGCCACCCTGGCCTCCCTGAACGCCTGAGCGATCGAACGACCGAACCCGATCGCGGAGTAGAAGCTCGCCGCAAATAGCCGCGAAGCCTCGTCGCTGAACACCGCGTTCATCCCGATCGCCGCCGGCACATGCTGAGCGACGGCCTTGGCCCATTCGCACGAGTAGCAGTTGTTGAAGAACACCAGTTGAATCCGCCCTGCGGTCACCGCCAACATCTCGACGATGGCGGCTTGAGGGACCAGCTTACTCTGTCCGCTCTGGCCTTGCAGGACGATCGCCCCGGACGCAGCACCGTGCCCGCTGAAGTGTACGATAAGCGGCTTGATCTCGTGGATGGCCTGCATCAAGTCGCCAGGGCGAATCGCCCAGCGTGACACCAGCTCGACGGCGTCGCGGTGCTCCGACATGCGAATCTTTTCTTGGATCGCCCGCACCTCCTCGTCGAGTTGAAGCCGCGGGCTGTCGAGAGGGTTGGCCGCCAGCAACAGCACGCGGATCTTCTCGGGGAGCTCGCGCAGGCGGGCCAACCGCGCCTGCGTGAGTTCATGGAGCAGCGCGTGACTCTCAAGCGTCTCGGACATCGATCGCATCTCCTCTGCCTGGCGCTGCTGCACCCGCTCCTGCTGCTGACGGTTCTGCTTGCGCACCCGCTCCTGCTGCTCCCGGTGCTGCTTCTGTTCGCGCGCCTGTTCGGCCGACAGCTTCTTCTCGGCCTCAGCGAGACGCTTCGTCTCGCTGGAGATCTTGTTCTCGATGTCGGCCAGCTTCTTTTGCTGCTTCGCGTGGGTCTCCCGATGCCCACGCGCCTCGCGCAGCTTTGATTGCTGTACGGACACGCTCGAGGTCCTCTTCGCAGCCGCCTCGGCCGTGGTCGCCTTTTCGAGCGAGCCAGCCGCATTCTTGGTCTCCTGTGCCCTGTCGTGATGAAGGCTTCCCAGCTTCTTGCGGATGCTCTCGACCTCTCGACATGCCGAATCCACGCTCATCCCATCTCCTCCTCGTCCTCGTCACAGGCCTGCTGGATCGCGCCTAATAGCTCCTCATCACTCGCACTGGGCAACGCTGCCCGCGCAGCGCTTAGCATCCGCATCCGTGCCGCCTCGCTCGCGATCTCCCCGTTCCACCGCTCCTGGGCGACGACGCGGCGAATCATCGTCACCATCTGCACGCTGTAGCGAACCCGCGTCACGACGCGCACGCGCCGCGTCACCTTGATCTTGATCGTTCGACGGACCATGTGCCTTGTCTCCGAGCTGGCGCTGTGCCCCGCGAGCCCCTCCTCGATCAGCACAAAACTCGTGAGTTAGCACGCGGGGCAAACACGACGAGTCGAGCATCGACGGGGCGGGGGAACCGGCACGCGCGCCGCGAGCCCGCCTACTCCTGCGCCGCCGCCAGGCGCACCCAGAAGATCGAGCCCTGCGGCGACGCCGGCTCGACCCCGACCGACCCGTCCATCGCCTCCGCCAGGTGCTTGACGATCGCCAGCCCGAGCCCGGTCCCGCCGACCTCGCGCGAGCGGCCCTTGTCGACCCGGTAGAAGCGCTCGAACACGCGGGCGCGGTGCCGCGGCTCGATGCCCGGCCCGTTGTCCTCGACGGTGATGCACACGCGCTCGCCCTCGGCCCGGGCGCCGACGCGGATGCGGCCGCCGCCGGGCGTGTACTTCACCGCGTTGTCGACGAGGTTCACCAGCACCTGCTCGAGCGCGTGCGCGTCGGCCCACACCGCCAGGTTGGCCGGCGCGTCGCAGACGATGGTCAGGTTCTTCTCCTGGGCCAGGCGCTCGACCGAGTCGATGGTGCGCTCGAGCACCGGCAGCACCGCCACCACGTCCGAGTGCACCGCGTAGGTGCCCGCCTCGATGCGCGAGATCTCGAGCAGGTCGCTGACGAGCGCCGACAGGCGGTCGGCGTTGCGCATCTGGGCCTCGAGGAACTTGCGGGCCACCTCGGGCTTCTCGAGCGCCCCGTCGAGCAGCGTCTCGGCGTTGAGGCGGATCACGCTGACCGGCGTGCGCAGCTCGTGCGACACGTTGGCCACGAAGTCGCGGCGGACCCGCTCGAGCCGGCGGATCTCCGTCACGTCGTGCATCACCACCACCGCGCCCTGCTGGTTGCGCAGCGGGCTGGCGTAGGCCTGGATCTGCCGCGGCGGGGTCGTCAGCGTGGCGAACTCGCGGCGCTCCGGCTGGCCCGCCAGCGCCTGGGTCACCAGCTCGTGCAGCGCCGGGATGGGGATGCGCTCGGCCAGCGTCGCGCCGTCGTGCTCGATCGACAGGCTGAGCAGCCCGACCGCCGCGCGGTTGATCATCGTCAGCTGCTGGTTCTGGTCGAGGGCGATGACCCCCTCGTCCATCGACTCGAGCACCGCCTCGAAGCGCCCGCGCTCGGACGCCAGGGTGCCGACCGCCGCCTCGAGCTCCTCCGCCATCTTGTGCAGCGAGCCCGCCGTCTCCGGCGCCGGGGTCGGGGCCACGTGGCGCCGCGTGTCCTCGACCAGCCGCTGCAGCGGCCGCGCCAGGTACTGCGAGGCCAGCCCGGTGAGCAGCACCGCCCCGAGCAGGCCGAGCCCCGCGGCCACGCCGAACGCGATCCACAGCGTGCGCACCATCGCCTCGACCGCCTCGAGCGAGCGGGCCACCCGCACCGTGCCGCCGCCCCGCCGCGGCACCGCCACGTACAGCATCTCGGTGGCCAGCGAGCTGCTGCCGCGGCGCGCCGTGCCCTGGCCCGACCGCGCGGCCGCCAGCACCTCCGGGCGGTCCGCGTGCGAGCCCAGGCCCGCGAGCTGGGCCGGCGCGAACTCCGAGTCGCCGAGCACCGCGCCGTCGGCCGCGAGCACCGTCACGCGCGCCCCGATCTCCGCGCTCACGCGGTCGGCGACGGCGTCCGGATCGCCTGTCCCTTCGGCCAGCGTGCCCGCGACCGCGCGCGCGTGGGCCAGCAGCTCGGCCTCGGCGCGCGTCTGGCCCCACGCGTGCAGCTGCGTCGCCAGGTAGGCCCCGCTGACCAGCTCGACCGCGATCACCAGCACCACCAGGACCACGAACAGGCGCCCGCGGATGCCCAGGCCCGAGCTCGCCGCGGGCGGCTGCGGCGGCGGCCCGGCCTGCGCCGTGCCCGGCTGCGAGCCGAGCAGCCCGCCCTGCGCCGCCCCCGAGCCCGACGAGCCCGGCTTCACGGCTCGTCCTCGCCGCGCTCCCGCAGGTCCGTCGTGAACCTGTAGCCGACCCCGCGCAGCGTCTGCACGTAGTCGGCGACCTCGCCGAGCTTCTTGCGCAGGCGCCTCACGTGGGTGTCGACGGTGCGGGTCGTCAGCCCCGGCTGCACGCCCCACACGTCGCCGAGCAGCGCGTCGCGGGTCTGGACCCGGCCGCGCCGGGCGATCAGCGTCGTCAGCAGCCGGAACTCGAGCGCCGTCAGCACCACCTCGGCCTCGTCGACCCACACGCGGTGCCCGTCCATGTCGACGCGCAGGCGCCCGTAGGTGGTCGGCACCACGCTCGACTCGACCGGCGCCTTGCGCCGCAGCACCGCGCGGATGCGCAGCATGAGCTCGCGCAGCGAGAACGGCTTGACCACGTAGTCGTCGGCCCCGACCTCGAAGCCGACCACGCGGTCGACCTCCTCCGCCTTCGCCGTCATCATGATGATCGGCATGGTCCTGGTGCGCTCGCCGGTGCGGAGCGCCTGGCACACCTGGGTGCCCGACATGTCCGGCAGCATCAGGTCGAGCAGCACCAGGTCCGGCCCCGGCTCGCCCGCCGCGATCTCCAGGCCCTGCCGCCCTGAGTACGCCGAGCGGGTGCGAAAGCCCTCCTTCTCGAGCGCGTACTCGAGGGTGGCCACCAGGTCGCGTTCATCTTCGATGATGAGGATGAGCCCGTTCATGCGCCGTCGTGCCCGCATGATACACGCTTCGCGCCCCCGCGCACCCCTTGCGGGCGTGCCCGCGACAAACCCGGCCCACACTGCCAGGTGGCATGTACAAGCACATCCTCGCCGCCCTCGACGGCTCGCCCCGGGCCCCCCAGGTCCTTCGTCACGCCGCCGACCTCGCCGCCAGGTCCGGCGCCGTGCTGCACCTCGTGCGCGCCGTGACCGTCCCCGTCGGCGTGCCCGACGACTCCTGGGTGCTCAACGCGGCCGACCTCACCTCCCGCATGCTCGCCCACGGCGGCGAGGATCTCGGCCGCCTCGCGGCCGACCTCCACCCCCACGTCACCCCCATCCGCTGGGGCGAGCGCGTGGTCCGCCTCGGCCCGCCCGCGCCGACCATCACCGACGTCGCCCGCGAGCTCGGCGCCGACCTCGTGGTCATCGGCAGCCACGGCTACGGCCTGCTCGACCGCATCCTCGGCACCACCGCCTCGCGCGTGGTGCACCACGCCCCGTGCAACGTCATGGTCGTGCGCGTCGACGACGCCGCGGCCGTGGCCGCCGACAAGCCGCCCGCGGCCGCCGGGCAGCCCGCCTGATAGCCCGCGCCGCCACGCCCCGTGACGCCGCGCTCACGGGCACGACGGGTAGCCGTCGCCGCCGACGTCCGGCGGCGGATCGCAGGTCGCGAAGCCGTCCGGGAAGCAGCTGTCCGGCAGCTGGTACTGCGCGTCGCCCTTGCACACGGTGGTGATCACGTCGTCGCAGCCGGTGTTCGGCAGGCAGCCGAGGAACACCGCGACGTCCTCGATGCACGCGATCGCGTCGTCGTCCTTGATCTGCCGGCCCTTGACCGCCTTGCACATGGCCGCGACGCACGCCTGCTCGTCGACGATCTCGGCGCAGTCGATCGGCGGCTCGCCGGTCGTCTGCACCTCGCCGGTCGACGCCGACGTCTCGCCGCCGCCGCTGACGTTGCCGGTCTCGCCGCCGGTGGTGCCCGAGCCGCTGACAGTCTCGTTGCCCGAGCCGCCGCTGGCCGACACCGAGTCCGAGTTGCCGCCCTCGTCGCCGGTCGTGCCGCTCAGCGAGTCCGAGATGCCGCCCTCGTTGCCCTCGGTCTGCGAGTTCGAGGCCGACCCCGAGTCCTCGCCGGTCGGCTCGGTCGCCGCGCCGGTCGTCGACGTCCCGGTCTGCGACTCGCTGTTCGACATCGACGCCGTGCCCCCGCCGCTGTCGCCGCAGCCCGCCGCCAGCGCCACAAACACCCCGATCCGGCCCACCCACCCGCGATTAATCAGCATCGCGAGAGGATAGGAGCCGCCGGTTTCGCTTGGCAAGGCGCCGGATCGCGCCGCACACTGCGGCCGCGCCATGACCTGCACGATCTACGCATGGGACTTCCACGGCCCCCGCGCCGAGGGCACCGCGCGCCACTTCCTCGAGCACCTCGAGGGCTTCTGCAGGACCCTCGCGCTGACCGGCTGCGAGGCGGGCCTCGAGTCGCACGGCCCCGGCCACCACGCCGTGTGGTGCCGGACCCCGGCCGGGGCCGACGCCGAGATCCAGCGCCTGCGTCCGCGGCGCAGCCGCCCCGGCTGAGGCCAGCCGACCTCGGACGCCGTCGTTTTTCTCGCCGGCGAGTGCAACACGCGCCGTCGTCCGGCCGACCTCCACGCGTGTCCCTCACCCAGCGCCTCCACCCCGACGACCCCACCGTCCACCTCCAGGCCCCCGCCTCGCCCGCGGCCCTGACGCTCGTCCACGACGCCGGCCTGGTGCCCCTGCGCCCCGCCCACGCCCTCGTGCTAGGCACCACCGCCGCCGCCGATCTCCGCCTCGACGACCCCTACGTGTCGGCCCGCCACGCCCAGATCGCCGGCGAGTCGGCGAGCTTCGTGCTCGAGGACCTCGGCTCGACCAACGGCACCTGGATCGACGGCGTGCGCGTGCAGCGGGCCTACCTCGCGCCCGGCATGCGCCTCCAGCTCGGCTGCTGGCGAGCCACCGTGCTCGCCCACGGCCCGCCGCCGCGCGCGAGCTCCGGCATGCTCGGCGGCTCGCCCGCGTTCCAGGCCCTCCAGCGCTCGCTCGCGCGGCTGGCCGGGCTGCACCAGCCCGTGCTCGTCCACGGCGAGACCGGCACCGGCAAGGAGCTGTGCGCGCGGGCCCTCCACGACCAGAGCCCGCGCGCCGCCGGCCCGTTCGTCGCCGTCAACTGCGGCGCGATCCCCGACGGCCTCGCCGAGAGCGAGCTGTTCGGCCACGTCCGCGGCGCCTTCACCGGCGCCCTGCGCCACCACACCGGCGCCTTCGCCCGCGCCCACGGCGGCACCCTCTTCCTCGACGAGATCGCCGAGCTCCCGCTGCCCCTCCAGGCCAAGCTGCTGCGCGTGCTCGAGGTCCGCCGCGTGCAACCCGTCGGCGGCGAGCACGACATCCCCAGCGACGCCCGCGTGGTCGCCGCGACCCACCAGGACCTCGGCGAGCTGGCCGCGCTCGGCCGCTTCCGCAGCGACCTCTACCACCGCCTGTCCGTCCTCCAGCTCGAGGTCCCCGCCCTGCGGGCCCGCCGCGACGACATCTCCCTGCTGCTCCAGAGCTTCGCCGACGACCTCGGCCGCGAGCTCGGCCACCCCGTGCTCCTCACCGACTCGGCCCACGACGCCGCCCGCGAGCACGACTGGCCCGGCAACATCCGCGAGCTGCGCGGCGCCCTGCTCCGCGCCGCCGCCCACTGCGACGGCCCGATCACCGGCGTCGACCTGGTGCCCCGCCCGCGGCGCGCGCGCCCCGGCGTGCTGGTCCCCCGCGGCACCTACGCCGAGATGCACCGCGCCCTCCTGCAGGAGGTCGTGCGCGAGGCCGGCTCGATCCGCAACGCCGCCCGCGAGCTGGTGATCCCCCGCTCCACCCTCGCCCACTGGCTGCGCCCGCCGCCCCCGCGCTGAGAAGTTTTAATGATCTCTCGAAATCATTAGAACGTCCGCGCGCCGGGGCGGCTCAGCGCGGCTGCGCCAGCAGCCCCGGCTCGATCGCCCGCACGTCCGCCGCGCCGCCGAGCGCCATCGCCAGCTCGAGCTCGGCCGCCAGCAGGTCAAGCACCTTGCCGACCCCGTGCTCGCCCGCGACGGCCAGCCCCCACAGCGCCGGCCGTCCGATGCCCACCGCCGCGGCCCCCAGCGCCAGCGCCACCAGCACGTCGGTCCCGCGCCGCACCCCGCCGTCGAGCAGCACCGGCACCCGACCCTCGACCGCCCGCGCCACCGCCGGCAGCGCGTCGACGCTGGCGATCGCCCCGTCGAGCTGCCGCCCGCCGTGGTTGCTGACGACGACGCCCGCCGCCCCGTGCTCGACCGCCAGCCGCGCGTCCTCGGGGTGCAGCACCCCCTTCAATAGGACCGGCAGCCCGAACCCGGCCAGCCACTCGAGGTGCTCCCACTTCAGGCTGGCGATGAACGGCACCTTCGGCGCGTCGCGCGGGTCGACCCCCGCCGCCCGCGCGATGTTCGGCAGCACGACTCCGTCGGGGATCGCGAAGCCCACGCGGATGTCCCGCTCGCGCCGCCCGAGCCGCTGCAGGTCGACCGTCAGCACCAGCGCCTCGAAGCCGCACTCGACCGCGCGCTCGACCATCGCCCGCCGCGCCCCCGGATCCTCGAGCAGGTACACCTGATACCAGCGCGGCCCGCCGACCGCGGCGATGTCCTGCATGTCGGTGCTCGCGCTGCTCGACAGCCCGAACGTGATCCCGCGCGCCGCGGCGGCCCGCGCCGTCGCGACCTCGCCGTCCGGGTGGGCCATGCGCTGCAGCGCCGTCGGGGCGACCCACAGCGGCAGCGGCCAGCGCCGCCCGAGGATCGTCGTCGACAGGTCGACCGCCGCCACGTCGCGCATCATCCGCGGGACCAGCCGGTGCCGACGAAAGCCCTCGAGGTTGTCGGCCAGCGTGCGCTCGTCCATCGCCCCGCCCGCGTAGTAGGCCAGCGGCCCCGGCGGCAGCACGGCCGCCGCCGCCCGCTCGAAGTCCGCCACCGTCACGAGGTTGCGATCGGCGCCGGGGTCGGGCTGAAACCCGGCCATCGGCACAGGGGGACGCGGAGCCGTCGACATCGCCGCGAGCCTACCCGTGACCCCGCCCCCCCGTCCCCCTCCGCCGTACCGGCCCCTGAGCGTCGTTCTGCGCCGTTGTCGACCCCGGTACACCATTGCGGTTGTCCGCATGTGCATAGGCCTGTACCTTCGCGCCCCGATGTCGTCGATACAAAACCTCCTGGTGGCCGCCCTGCTCGCCCCTCCTTGCATGTTCACCAGCCTGCCGGTGCACGCCCAGGCCGCCCCGGCCAGCGACGACGCGGTCGAGCTGCGCAACGGCGGGGTCGTCCGCGGCAAGATCCTCGAGGTCGTCCCGGGCGACTCGCTGGTCATCGAGTCCGCCGCCTCGGGCGAGCGGAAGACCTTCGCCTGGGCCGACATCGCCAGCTACGAGCGCGCCGGCAGCCGCACCGACCTCGTCCCCCGCGCCGACCCGGCGCCCGCGCCCGCCCCGGCGCCCGCCGCCCCGCAGGGCCCCGAGGCCGGCGGCTACGGCGTGCCGATCGTGCACATCGAGTCCTCGCGCGAGGCCGACGTCCAGCTCTACCAGGTCATGTCGGAGATCGTCGCGGTCGGCCACAACGCCTCGCTCTACGGCATGACCTACCGCCCGGTGTGCACCGCCCCCTGCGACCAGCCGGTCGACGGCTCGCAGGGCCACTCGTTCTTCTTCGGCGGCGACGGCGTCACCGGCTCGAGCCGCTTCACCCTGAAGAGCTACGCCGGCGGCCTCACGGCCCAGGTCAAGCCCGGCCGCAAGGGCCTGCGCGTCGGCGGCTTCGTGCTCGCCGCCACCGGCCCCTCGGTCATCCTCGGCGGCGTGCTGTGGCTGGTGTTCCAGGGCTTTCGCCTGACCACCTTCGACGAGATGGGCAACGAGATCACCAGGCCGCGCCCGAGCCCCGCCGGCCCCGCCGCCCTCATCGCCGTCGGCAGCGCCATGCTGGTCGGCGGCATCGTCATGGCCGTGCTCGGCAAGACGCGGTTCAAGCTGGTGCCGAACCGCGGCGTCGGGCTGCTGCGCCCGCTGCAGTTCTGATCACACCGCCCGGTGCCGGACCTGCCCCGAGTGCGACGTCCCGTCGGGGTCGCTGCAGGTCACGGCCACCCTGGCGATGCCCACCGGGATGCCGAGCACGCGCCGGGCGTGCAGCTTCGCGCTGTCGGTCCGGCAGCGCGGCACGTGCACGCCGGCGTCGCTGTCGACCGCCACGTAGGTGTGCAGCGCCCCGTCCTTCGTCAGCTCGACCGTGAACTTGAACTCCTTGCCGTCGCCCGCGACGGTCACCGTGTACGAGCGCTTGTTGAGGCGCTTGTACTGCAGCGACACCATGCGCTCGATCAGCTTGCCGAGCGGCTTGCGCCGGTCGCCCTCGCTGGTGTTGACCCACAGCAGCTTGACCCTGTCGAGCCGCTCGGAGCCCTCGGCCCAGGCGTCGATCGCGAGGTCGAACCACGACTTGCCGAAGTCCCGCTTGATCCGCACGACCTCGGTCGACGCCGCCTCGGCCGCGCTCGGGGCCTCGGCCGCGTCCGCGACCTCGACCGAACCCGGGACCGTCGCGATCCACAGCATCACCCCCGCCAGCCCGAACAAGCTCATCGCACCAACATATCAGCGAACGTCACCCCGCAGGGTCCGTGTCCGCCGTCACTGCGCTGAACCAAATTCTCTTCTACTGAACACCCGCCGGCCGCGAGCCTCGCGGCGCGGCCGGCGGCCGCGGGGCTCACTGCGCCGGCGCGAGGGTGATGTGGGTCGGCCCGGCGATCCCGCTGCCCGGCCCGTCGATCAGCTCCGGCAGCGGCTGGCCCTCGGAGTCGAAGCGGAGCACGCGGTCGTTGCCCACGCTGGCCACGTGCAGCACGCCGTCGGGCCCGAACACCATGCCCGCCGGACCGGCGAGCCCGCCCGCGCCCGCCGCCACGAACACGTCGACGAACGCCCCGGTCGCCCCGTCGTAGCGCAGCACCTCGTTGCTGCCCTCGTTGGCCACGTAGAGGTAGCCGCCGGCGAAGATCAGCGTGCGCGGGTTGTCGAGCAGGTCGGTCGGCGTGAAGTCCGGCAGCGGCTCGCCGGTGGCCGCCGCGAAGCGCGACACCGTGTTGCTGTAGAAGCCCGGCACGAACAGGTCGCCGTCGGGGCCGAACGTCATGCCCGCGTCCGGACCCTCGAGCCCGCCCGCGCCCGCCGCCACGAACACGTCGACGAACGCCCCCGTCGCCCCGTCGTAGCGCAGCACCGCGTTGGAGTCGAAGCTCGACACGTAGAGCATCCCGTCGGCCCCGAACAGCACCGCGCCCGGGCCCTCGAGCCCGCCGGTCTCGTCCTCCGGCGTGCCCGGGTCGTCCCACACGAATCGCCCGAGGTACTCGCCGCTCGCGCCCGCGTAGCGCAGCACCGCGTTCGACTCCTCGCTGGCGACGTAGATGTCGCCGTCCGGCCCGACCGTGATGCCGAGCGCTCCGTCGAGCTCGTCGGTCGCGGCCAGCGTGCCGAGCAGCGCCCCGGTCGACGGGTCGAAGCGCGTCACGCTGTCGCCGAAGAAGCTGCACACCAGCAGCTCGACCTTCGCGGGCGGCGCGCCGGTCGTGTCGCCCGTCGTGTCGTCGCCGGTCGTGCCCGCGCTCGTCGTGCCCGCGCTCGTCGTGCCCTCGCTCGTCGACCCGTCGGTCGTCGTCGGCTCGCCGGTCGACGTCGCGCCGGTCGCCGACGTCGGCGCGTCCTGGCTCGCGCCGCTGGTCGCGCCGGTGCTCCCGGTGTCCTCCTCTCCGCCGCCGATCACACACGCGCACAACCCCAGGATCGCAACAGACCATGTTCTCTGCATGGCGCATGAGTCCCGCGCGCCGTCGTCCGGGTTTCTCCGGCGATCGGACCGCGTTCGGAACTGCCGCACGATCGCGCCGTGCGACGCGCTCCGGCGCCGACAGCATCGGTGATGACCATCACGCGCTCGCGGCGAAGGCCACCCCTGTCGCGCGCCATCCACACCGCTGAGGCCTCGCGACCTCTAAACCCCCGGCGAGCCTCGGAAGCGTGATTACCGATGCGTGGAATGGACCGTGTTCGCCTGAGTGGGCTCGCAACCGCGAGCCTCCTGTTCATCGCCTGTGGCAACGATCCGCCGGCCGGCGACGGCGGCTCCGAGTCGAGCTCCGGCGCGATCGTCACCACGACCGGCACGCCGCCGGGCGACACCACCACCACCCCGACCAGCGGCGACCCGCCGACCACCGGCGCGACCGTGGCGATGACCTCGGACCCGACCACCGGCCCCGCGCCGGACACGACGAGCACCGGCGAGGCCCCGACCACCGGCGACCCCACCACCGGCGACCCCACCACCGGCGGCGGCCCCGTGTGCGGCGACGGCGTGCAGGACCCCGGCGAGACCTGCGACGACGGCCCCGACAACGGCCCCGGCCAGCCCTGCAACGACATGTGCCTGCCCAACACCTGCGGCGACGACGACGTCGGCCCCGGCGAGCAGTGCGACGACGGCGCCCAGAACGCCGACATGAACAGCTGCAAGTCCGACTGCACCAACAACGTGTGCGGCGACGGGTTCGTCGGCCCCGGCGAGGGCTGCGACGACGCCAACGATATCGACGACGACGAGTGCACCAACGGCTGCGCGCTGGCCAGCTGCGGCGACGGAGCGGTCGCCCCCAACGAGCCCTGCGACGACGGCAACACCGACAACGGCGACGACTGCACCAACAACTGCACGCTCGCGACCTGCAGCGACGGGTTCGTCCAGGCGGCGAGCGGCGAGGCCTGCGACAAGGGCAGCAACAACTCCGACAACGGGTTCTGCACGACCGCCTGCCTGATCGCCGAGTGCGGCGACTTCAACGTCTACAACGCCGACGAGGGCACCGAGCAGTGCGACAACGGCCCCGACAACGGCCCCGGCAACGCCTGCAACGCCGACTGCAAGCTCAACGTGTGCGGCGACGGCGACCCCGGCCCGCTCGAGCAGTGCGACGACGGCAACCAAAACCCCGCCGACGGCTGCTCCGCCACCTGCAAGCTCGAGCAGTGCGGCAACGCCGTCGTCGACCCCGGCGAGGCCTGCGACGACGGCGCCGACGGCGACCCCGACGACGGCTGCACCGACGCCTGCAAGCCCCCGGCCTGCGGCGACGGCCTCGTCCAGCCCGAGACCGGCGGCGAGCAGTGCGACCTCGGCCCCGCCAACAGCGACACCGGCGCCTGCACCCTCGCCTGCGAGGACGCCGTCTGCGGCGACGGCCTGGTCTACGCGGTCGCCGAGCAGTGCGACCTCGGCCCCGGCCAGAACGGCCCCGGCAAGGCCTGCAAGGCCGACTGCACCGCCAACTTCTGCGGCGACGGCGACAAGGGCCCCGGCGAGGCCTGCGACGACGGCAACGCGAGCAACGAGGACATGTGCACCAACGCCTGCAAGCTGGCCGGCTGCGGCGACGGCTTCAAGCAGCCCGGCGAGGCCTGCGACCTCGGCCCCGCCAACAGCAACACCGGCGCGTGCACCCTCGCCTGCCTGCTGCCGGCGTGCGGCGACGGGTTCGTCCAGCCGACCGCGCTCGAGCAGTGCGACGACCAGAACCAGGTCACCAGCGACGCCTGCGTGGCCTGCAAGACCGCCTTCTGCGGCGACGGCTTCGTGCGCGCCGGCGTCGAGGAGTGCGACGACGGCAACGCCAACAACGCCGACGGCTGCAGCAACACCTGCAAGGTCAACCTGGCCAAGAGCTGCAAGGAGCTGAAGCAGCAGAACCCGGCCCTGCCGACCGGCAACTACATGATCGACCCCGACGGCGTGGGCAACCTGCCGGCCCTGCAGGTCCACTGCGAGATGGCCGTCGACGCCTGCGGCTACACCATGGTCCGCTTCAACGACGGCAACCTCGGCGGCAACCAGGACACCTACGCCCAGAAGTGCGCCGCCGCCGGCCTCGAGATCATCGTCGCCCGCACCAAGCCCCACGCCCAGGCCATCTACACCTGGAACGGCAACGAGGTGCCCAACCTCTACAACGTGTTCCCCAGCTTCAACGGCGCGCAGAACATCTTCAACTGGCAGGCCCGCTGCAAGGGCCAGCCCTGCTCGTTCTGGATGACCGACAACGGCAACGGCGACGTGTCGTGCGGCGGGTTCGAACCCAACGGCGACAACAACACCGCCTACCGCATCTACAAGTGGAACACCGGCTGCGGCGTCCAGGGCGGCTGGAACGACGCCAACAACACCGTGAACTACACCGGCTGGGTGATCTGCTCGACCAACGACTGCTGATCGCCCGCGCTCGCCGATGAACTCCGGGGGGCCCGCGCGGCCCCTTTTTGCGCGCGGATCGATCGCCCCGGCGTGCGAACCCTCCGCGCCCGGCGGTAACATCGCGGCCCCGTGCCTCGCTGCACCCCCATGCGCACCCTCCCCTCCGCCCTCGCCGCGCTCGCCCTCGCCTGCAACCAGGCGGCGCGCCAGAGCGAGACCACCCCCGCGGCCCCGCCCGCCGCCGAGCCCGCGCCCCCGCCCGCCCCGACCGACGACGACCCCGAGGCCCCGCCGCTCGACGGCGCCGCCGCCTGGATCGGCGTCGACGCACCCATCGACATCAAGAGCCTGCGCGGCCAGGTCGTCATCCTCGACTTCTGGACCTACTGCTGCATCAACTGCATGCACGTGCTCCCGCTGCTCCGCGACATCGAGCAGGAGTTCGCCGGCCAGCCGCTCACCGTGATCGGCGTGCACTCCGCCAAGTTCGACGCCGAGCGCGACCCCCGGCGCATCCGCGAGGCCATGCGCCGCTACGGCGTCGAGCACCCGGTCGCGGTCGACAGCGAGATGACGCTGTGGAACCGCTACGGCGCCAGCGGCTGGCCCACCCTCGTCGTCATCAAGCCCAACGGCAGGGTCGCGGGCGTGGCCGGCGGCGAGCCCGACGGCAACCTCCTGCGCGCCGCGATCCGCGGGATCATGGCCGACGCCCGCGCCGACGGCAGCCTCTCGACGACCCCGCAGCCCGCGAAGAGACCTGTCCTCACGGACAGCCAGGGCCCGCTCGCCTACCCCGGCAAGGTGATCGCCCTGCCCGACGGCGGCCTCGCCGTCAGCGACTCCGGCCACCACCGCGTGCTCGTGCTCGACCGGGCCGGCAAGCTGCGCCACAGCATCGGCTCCGGCCTGCGCGGCTGGATCGACGGCAGCTTCGCCGCCGCCGCCCTCGACGACCCGCAGGGCCTGGCGATCACGCCCGACGGCGCCACCCTCTACATCGCCGACACCCGCAACCACGCCGTCCGCAAGGCCAATTTGAAGACCGCGACGATCGAGACGATCGCCGGCACCGGCGCGCTCGGCGAGGCCCCGCTCGACGGCGACTTGAAGCCCGCCCGCGCGACCGCCCTGCGCTCGCCGTGGGACCTCGCGCTCACCCCCGACAACAAACGTTTATTAATTGCCCTCGCCGGCAGCCACCAGATCGCCGCCCTCGACCTCGACACCGCCAAGATCCGCCGCCTCGCCGGCTCCGGCCGCGAGACGATCACCGACGGCGACGCCGAGCGCTCCGCCTTCGCCCAGCCGTCCGGGCTCTCGCTGCTCGGCGGCGCCCTCTACGTGGCCGACAGCGAGGTCTCGGGCGTGCGCGCCGTGGCGGTCGGCGACGGCCTCACCCGCACGATCGCCGGCGACGGCCTGTTCGACTTCGGCGACCGCGACGGCCCGCTCGACAAGGCCCTGTTCCAGCACCCGCTGCACGTGCTCGCCGTCGACAAGGGCGCCGCCCTGCTCGTCGCCGACACCTACAACAACAAAATTAAACGCATCGACCTCAAGGCCGGCACCGCGTCCACCTTCTACACCGGCGACGGCGAGCTCGCCCTCCACGAGCCCGCCGGCATCACCCGCGAGAGGTCGGGCGCGCTCGTCGTCGCCGACACCAACGCCGACCGCCTGCTGCGCATCAGCGCCGACGGCAAGACCGCGACCCCGGTCGCGCTCACCGGCGTGCCCGCCCCGCTCGTCGGCACCGCCAGCGCCCCCACCGTCGCCGCCACCAACACCCCGGTCGACGCCCGCGTCGCCCTCGAGGGCGAGCCCCTGCGCCCCGGCATCGTCAAGCTCGACCTGCAGTTCGTCGCCCCCGACGGCCACGAGTTCAGCGAGGGCTCGCCCTTCGACCTCGAGGTCACGATCCCGCCGACGATCCGCGCCCGCACCAGCTTCCACGGCACCGCCGACGGCGGCCCGATCTTCAAGCTCGGCGCCAGGCTCGACCTCGGCGCCGACGACGAAGGCCACAAGATCGATCGCCCGCCCGCCGAGATCGTGCTCGACGTCCGCGCCGTCGCCTGCGACGCCGTCCACCACCGCTACTGCACCCCGCTGCGCGGCCGCTACGTCCTCACGCCCACGCCCGGCTCGGGCCCCGGCGCCGCGCCCGAGCTGCAGACCGCGACCGCCAGGCTGCCGATGCAGCGCCCGAAGTGACCCGGAGCGCGCCCCGCCCCGTCACCGCGTCCGCGCCCTCCGTCGACCGCGAGCTTCCCCGCCGTCGCCACCGGGATCCTCGACGAGTGACCCGGGGCGCGACGCCTCGCGCCGCGCCCGTCACCGCGTCCGCGCCCTCAGTCGCCCTCGACCTTCCCCATCGTCGCCGCGGGATCCTCGACGCGCGCGGGCCTCCGCGGCGCCACGCGGGCGCCCATCTTCACCCGCGGCGCCTCCTCGCGCCCCGGCGGGGGCGGCGGCGCGTAGCCCGGCTGCGGGTCGCACGGCTCGAACGGGTCCTTGGCCTCCGGCACCGCGATCGCCTCGCCCATCTTCGGCACCGGCACGGGGTCGACCACCGGCTGCGGCAGCTCCTCCGGCGCCGCGATCGCCCCCATCCGCTGCGGCGGCTCCGGCACGAGCATCGGCTCGACCGGCGGCGTCACGATCGACGGCGCGTCGGCCGGCCCCGCGCTCTGACACAGCGCGTGCCCCGGCGGCAGGTGGAAGGTCGTGAACGGCCCGGTCGTGTAGTTGCAACCACCGTCGGGCGTCGCCACCGCGTGGCCGCCGACGCCCTCGATCAGCGCGTCGCCCAGATCTCGCGGCTGCGGCTCGTGCGGCGTGCACGCGGCCAGCACCGTCGCCGCGAACGCGGTGCGCAGCAGCTTGCGCGTCAGCTGCCCCCGCGGCACGAGGTCGCGGAACCGCAGCGTCCCGTCCGCCTCGGCCGTGTAGCGCACGCACAGGGCCTCGCCCGCCGTCCGCTGCAGCAGCGCGCGCGCGTCGTCGTGGCGCATCGCCGAGAGGTCGTGCACGTGCTTCTGGCACACCCCGCAGAAGCGCCGCTCCGCGTCGCCCTCCATCGCGTCCCAGGACTCGTGGCACGGACTGTCGATGTGCACCTGACTGTGTCGCATGGCGGCGGGGCAACGCGTGGTGGTCTGCTTCGGTCTCGAAGACCGGCGGATCGCGCAGCAGCGGCCAGCGTATCTCCCCGCCGATATTCCTGCTATGGACCGCCCGTGCCCGACACGAAGGTGATCCTCGCCCGCCTCCAGGAGCCCGCCCGCGCGGCCGCACTCGCGCAGGTCGTCATCGACGCCGTGCTCGCCACCCCGCTGCGCGAGCTCCTCGATCCCGCGCGCGTCGCCCCCGCGTTCGTCGCCGGCGCGCGCGCCGGGGTCGACGCCGCCGGCGCGGCCGACCGCCTGCACGCCCTGCTCCGCGCCGGCGACCGCCGCATCGTCACGCGCCCGGGCCCGCTGGCCGACCGCCTCCCGCCCGAGCTGATCGCCGTCCTGCGCCGGGTCCTGCGCCGCCCCCACACCCCGAGCCGCGAGGTCGTGCGCGCCGCCGTCGACCACGCCGGCATGCGCGCCCTCCTGCGCACGATCCTCCAGGCCACCCTCCTCGACTTCGCCACCAAGGTCACCTCGCTCGTGCCCGACACCAGCTGGGTCCCCGGCGCCGGCATTCGCAACAAGATGTTCGGCATGGTCAAGGGCGTCGCCTCGGCCGTCGGCGCCGAGGTCGAGCACCGCCTCGAGGACAAAATCAAAAACTTCGTCGACGGCTTCCTCGGCCGCGCCATCGACCTCGTGGTCGAGCGGGCCACCGACCCGCGCTTCGCCACCGACCAGGCCGCCTGGCGCAGCGACGCCGTGGTGGCGATCCTTCAGCTGCCCGAGCCGGTGCTCCTGGCCGAGGGCCGCAAGCTCGACCCGCGCCACCTCGCCGACGACATCCTCGCCGCCGCCCGCGCGATCGCCCACTGGGACCGCTTCCCCGACGAGGTCTCGCGGGCCCTCGCCACCGTCGTCGCCGAGCTCGGCGAGCGCAGCCTCGGCGAGCTCATCGACGCCGAGCGCACCGCCGCGGCCTGGCGCCCGCTGCTGCAGGCCGAGCTCGCCCACCACCTCGGCCGCCTGCTGGTCGCCGACGGCTTCACCGCGTGGCTCACCGACCTGCTCGAAGAGCCAGGTCAGTCCTGAGCCCCCGCGCGTTGTCGTCGCGGGCCGCGCGGCCGCTCGCGCCGCGCTGGTAGTCACACCCGCACCGATCGTCGCCACGCCGCGCGGACGCGACCCTGTTCAGCGCGCGGGGCCTCGGTGTAGAGTGCCGGCTCGCCTCGGATCTCGTTGATAGCATGAGTATTTCGACGTTATTGAAGGCATTGCTGGGCAACCAGGCACTGTTCACCCTCGACATCGGTGGCGTCGACGCGGACATCCGCGTCGTGCGGTTCAACGGGCAGGAGGGCATCTCCGACCTGTTCCGCTTCCGCCTCGAGATCGCCGGCCCCTACCTCGACATCGCCGACCTCGTCGACAAGCCGGCGCTGCTGACCATCCAGGGCCTCGAGACCCCGCGCTTCATCCACGGCGTGCTCTCGGAGGTCGAGTACGCCGGCCACGCCCGCGACCAGGAGCTCTACGAGGTCGACCTCGTGCCGTGGATCTGGAAGCTGCAGCACCGCGAGGACTGCCGCATCTTCCAGGCCGCGCCGACCCGCAAGATCCTCGAGGCCGTGCTGACCGGCGCCGGCCTGCCCAGGGACCTGCTGCGCTTCGACCTCGTGGCCGAGTACAAGCCGCGCGACTACTGCGTGCAGTACCACGAGAGCGACTACGCCTTCATCTCGCGGCTCATGGAGGAGGACGGCATGTTCTTCTTCTTCGAGCACTTCGAGGACAAGCACGTGCTGGTCATCGCCGACCACCCGCGCGCCCACCCGCCGATCGGCGGCATCCCGGCCATCTACTTCAACGCCGGCGGCGAGGTCACCGACCGCGAGCACGTGCGCGAGCTGCGGTTCGGCCAGCGCATCAAGCCCGGCAAGCACTCGCTCCGCGACTTCAACCTCCACGCGCCCGACCAGAAGATGGAGGTCAACGAGGCCGCCAAGGTCCACGCCGAGCTCGAGGTCTACAACAACCCCGGCGACTACCAGGACCCCGGCGCCGGCCAGGCCATCGCCAGGACCCGCCTCGAGGCCCACCAGGCCATGCGCCGCTCGGGCACCGGCGTCAGCGACTGCCCGCGCCTGACCGCCGGCCACCTGTTCCAGCTGATCGGCCACCACCGCGACGAGCTCGACACCACCTACCGCCTCGTGTCGGTGGTGCACACCGGCAAGCAGCCGCAGGTGCTCGACCAGGACGCCACCGGCGAGTTCGAGTACCACAACCGCTTCATCGTCAACGAGAAGTCGCAGCCCTACCGCACCCCGCAGCGGACCCTGAAGCCGCGGGTGCGCGGCCTGCAGACCGCCACCGTGGTCGGCCCCGAGGGCGAGGAGGTCCACCCCGACGAGCACGCGCGCGTGAAGGTCCAGTTCCACTGGGACCGCAGCGAGCCGTTCGACGAGACCAGCTCGTGCTGGGTGCGCGTCAGCCAGCTGTGGGCCGGCAACGGCTGGGGCGCGATGTTCATCCCGCGCATCGGCCACGAGGTGCTGGTCGACTTCATCGAGGGCGACCCCGACCGCCCGGTCGTGGTCGGCCGCCTCTACACCGGCAACAACCGCCCGCCGTACCCGCTGCCGGCCGAGAAGACCAAGAGCACCATCAAGTCGGAGAGCTCGATCGGCGGCGGCGGCTTCAACGAATTCCGCTACGAGGACCGCAAGGGCAGCGAGGAGATCTTCCTGCACGCCCAGAAGGACTGGAACACCTTCACGATCAACTGCCTGACCGAGACCGTCGGCAACAACCGCACCTCGTCGATCGGCAACAGCGAGACGATCAGCGTCGGCAACAACCGCACCGTCACCGTCAAGAACAACGACCACACCACCGTCGGCGTCGAGCACAAGGTGACGATCGCCCCGCCGCCGCCGGTCGTCATCCAGTTCCCGGCGGTGCCGTTCGTGCCGCCGCCGCCGCCGATCGTCATCGCCATCCCGCCGACCACGGTGACGATGCGCGAGCAGTTCATCGAGCTCAGCACCGGCTACGCGACGATCACCATCGACGGCCCCGACATCTCGCTGGAGGCCGACGGCAACATCAAGATCGCGGCCAAGGGCAAGATGGACGTCTCCGCCGCCTCGGGCGACCTGACCATCAAGGGCGGCCCGATGGTGAAGATCAACTGCTGACGGGGGAGGTGCACGATGCCGCAGGCCGCACGTATCACCGACACCACCCTGCACAAGGGCGCCGTGCTCACCGGCTCGTCCGACGTGATGATCGGCGGCAAGCCGGCCGCGCGCCTCAGCGACGGCCACGTGTGCCCGCTGCACCCGCCGGGCGGGCCGATCGCCCAGGGCAGCTCGACCGTGCTGATCAACAACCTGCCGGCCGCGCGCGTCGGCGACAAGGTCATGTGCGTCGTCGACGCGACCCCGCCGGTCGGCGGCAAGGTCGGCGGCGAGTACAAGCCCGACAAGATCCGCGAGGACAAGAAGGTCGACGAGGCGTGGGGCAAGGACAGGGAGGAGGCCGAGGAGAAGAAGGCCAAGGAGGCGAAGGAGGGCAAGCCGCCGAAGAAGCCCGAGTTCAAGGCCGAGTTCGAGAAGAAGCTGGCCGAGGCCAAGACGTCGGGCGAGGTCGCCAAGTTCGCCGGCGACCACGGCAAGCTGCTGGCCGGCTCGGCCTCCGCCGACGCCAAGATGAGCGCCGAGATCAGCGGCATCAACAACATGAAGGCCGAGCTGAGCGGCGGCGCGTCGGCCAAGGTCTCGGCGGTCCAGGTGAAGGGCGAGACCGAGGGCAGGTACGGCAAGGTCGGCGGCCAGGCCGACGTGCTGACCGCCGAGGCCAAGGCCAGGGGCACCCTCGCGTTCGACACCAGCAAGGGCGAGGGCGAGGCCAAGGTCGAGGTCGGCGCCGGCGCCTCGGTCTTCAAAGGCAAGGTCGAGGGCGAGACCGCGGGCTGGAAGATCCCCTTCACCGACTGGGAGATCGGGGTCGGCGGCGCCGCCGAGGGCACCCTGCTCGGCGTCGAGGCCAAGGCCCACGCCGGCGCGACTTTTAATAAGAAGGACGGCCTGCGCATCGGCGCCGGCGCCAAGGTCAGCGCCTTCTTGGCCGGCCTCGGCTTCGAGCTCAACATCTTCATCCGCCCGCGCAAGAAGTCGAAGCCCGCGCCCGACATGCTCGAGAAGGGCGAGCCGACGGTGCTCATCGGCGACGACGGCCTGAAGGAGAAGCAGGCGCGCCTGGCCCAGCGCAAGGCGCTGATCGAGGAGGCCCGCAAGAAGGCCGCCGATCCCAAGACCTCCGCCGAGGAGCGGAAGAAGCTCGGCGACGCCGCCGATCGCCTCGAGCGCAACAACGAGGCGGTCGAGCGGGCCAAGCTCTCGGGCCACGTCTACACCACCGACAAGCCCGACGGGCCGCCGCCGCCGACCGGCTGGTCCAAGCTCAGCGACGACGAGCTGAAGGAGCTCGGCGTCAAGCCCTCCGACCTGCAGAACAAGGACACCGGCTACAAGGCGGCGATCTACAAGTCGCAGCTCGAGGACCCGCCCAAGCTCGTGGTCGCCTTCGCCGGCACCGACGACGGCCCCGACGTGCTCACCGACGTCAAGCAGGGCGTCGGCATGAAGGACAAGCAGTACGACAGCGCCATGGCCCTGACCAACACCGTGGCCGCCAACGCCAAGGGCTACCAGGTCGAGACCACCGGCCACTCGCTCGGCGGCGGCCTCGCCAGCGCCGGCTCCGCGGTCTCGGGCGTGAAGGGCAACACCTACAACGCCGCCGGCCTGCACAAGAACACCACCGGCAACCTGTCGGCGGCCGACCGCGCCGCCCACGCGAAGAACGTGAACGCGTACCACAACTCCTCGGACCCCTTGAACAACTTCCAGGACGCCGTCGGCCTCGCGCCCGACGCCTACGGCAACCGCATCAAGGTCCAGCAGGCGCCCGAGCACCACCACTCGTGGTGGGACCTGCTGACCCCGAACCTCATCACCGCCGGCAAGAACGCCGCGGCGATGGCCCTCGACGGCCACGGCATCGGCACCATGGTCGACGCGATCGAGGCCGAGAAGGCCGCCGACATCGCCACGATGGGCGGGACGCCATGACCACGCCCGTCACCAACCCGATGCGGCTGCGCCGCCCGGAGGAGTTCTTCGCCGAGCCCGCGCGCGCCGCCGCGGCCGCGATCCAGCGCGGCGACACCCCGCGCCTGAAGGCCGCGCTGGCGGCCGACCCCAGGCTCGTCGCGACCGTCGGCGCCCACGACATGACGCTCCTGCTGTGGGCCATGGCCCTGCAGGAGGTCGCCGCGGTCGAGGTCCTGCTGGCCCACGGCGCCGACCCCGACCACGTGCACGGCGAGGGCCCGCGGAAGTACCAGCCGCTCGCGCTCGCGGCCGGCGGCGACAACGACGCCGTGTTCGACCTGCTGCTGCTCGCCGGCGCCGACCCGAACAGCGTCGACGGCGAGGACTCGGCGCTGTTCAACGCCATCCACGCGCGCCGCTGGGACCGCGTCGCCGTCCTGCTCGACGCCGGCGCCGACATCGACAGGCACGGGCCGATGAGCTCGCCGCCGGTGATCTACCTCGCCAAGATCAACGAGTACGCCGCCGTCGCCGACTTCATCGAGCGCGGCGCCGACATCCGGGCCAGGGACCTCGGCGGGGCCACCCTCGCCGACGTGGTCCGGACCTTCAAGCTCTCGCGCGACTCGCCGAACGGTCAGGCCCACGCCCGCGTCGAGCGCATGCTCGTGTCGCGCGGCGCCATGCCCCCGCGCGGCTGATCACTCGTTGCCGACGCCCATCGTCGGCCCGCGCAGCGCCTCGAACCCGACGCTGACCATGATCGTCGCCAGCTGCCTGGCCTCGCGGGCGTAGTCGTCCAGCGTCGCCACGCCCGCGATCACCAGCACGCGCCCGCCGTCCTCGGTCATGATGAGGCGCATGCGCAGCCCGTCCGGCGTGTCGATGAGGCCGTCGACCCCGAGGTACGCCGGCAGCTCGATCGGCCGCATCAGCAGCGGCGTCTGGTCGGTGATGTGACAGTAGCCGGCGTAGAACGTCATCAGCGAGACCGCCGTGTTGGCCCGCAGTACGCCGACGCTGATCAGCGTCGGCGGCACCATGCGCGGGTGCGCCGAGAACACCCCCAGCGGCGCCGGCCCCTCGTCGAGGTCGATCACCCCGTCCGGTGGGTGATACGTCCACGAGTGCGGCAAGATCAGGCTGTACGTGAAGTCCGGCCCGAGCGGCGACTCGCCGCGAAAGAACCGGTAGTTGGCCTTCTCCTCGGGCGCAGGGAGGATCCCGAGGAGCGGCAGATCGCGGTCGAGGTCGGCAGCCATCGCGGAGCGTCAGCCTACCAGAGATCGTCGGCGTGCCGGCGGGCGCGAGCGCCCGCGCCGCCGTCCGCGCGGATCAGGGCGCGAACTTCCGCAGCCACACCTCGGCGAACTGCCCGACCGCGTACTCCTCGCCCGCCGCGTACACGTGCCCGGCCGCGTCGACCGCCACCGCCCAGGCGATGTCGTTGCCGCTGTCCTGCCCGTCGTGGATCTGCGTCCACAGCTCGGCGCCCGTCGAGTCGTACTTGCGGACCCACGCGCGGGCGAAGTCGTTGGCCGTGTACTCCTCGCCGACCGCGACCAGCGAGCCGTCGGCGCTGAACGCCACCCCGTGGCCGATGTCGTTGTCGCCGCCGTCCGAGTCCTGGTAGTTGATCCACAGCTTCGACCCCGACGCGTTGTACTTGGCGGCGATGATCGCCGACAGCCCCGCGACCTCGTAGACCTCGCCGACCAGCCCGATCTCGCCGTCGCTGTCGATGGCGATCGCGTGCCACATGTCGTTGCCGGCCATGTGGTCGCTCGAGCGGGTCCAGATCACCTTGCCGTCGGCCTTGCTGTACTTGCGCAGCCACAGGTCGGCCAGGCCGATCGGCACGTAGATCGAGCCGGCCACCACCACGTCGCCGTCGAGGTTGAAGGCCACCGCGTTGCCGCGGTCGTTGCCGAGGTTGGCGTCGAACACGTCGGTCCAGATCTCGGCCCCGTCCGACTGCATCAGCCGCGTCCACACGTTGTCGAGGCCGATGCCCTTGTACTCCGAGCCGGTCACCGCGATCTTGCCCTCGGGGTCGATGGCCACGCCGAGGCCGACGTCGCCGAAGCCGTTGCCCGGGTTGGTGATCTGCCACATCGTCTCGCCGTCGGGCGCGAGGCGGGCCACGAAGATGTCGGCGCCCTCGCCGGCCTGGTACTGCTCGCCGGTCAGCACGATCTCGCCGTTGGCCTGGTCGATCGCGACCGCGTGGGCGATGTCGTCGCCGCTGCTCGGCCCGTCCCACGCCCGCGACCACAGCACGTCGCCGTCGGGCGTGTACTTGCGCACCCACACGTTCGCGTTCTGGCCGACCACGAACTCCTGGCCGACCACCACCACGTTGCCCGACGGGTCGATCGCCACCCCGCGCGCGCGCGCGTTGCCGGCGTCCTCGCCGCCGTAGTACTCGGTCCACAGCTCCGAGCCCGACTGCACGCAGTCGACGTTGCAGCCGTCGCCGTCGACCGCGTCGCCGTCGTCGCAGGCCTCCGGCCCGTTGACCACCGCGTCGCCGCAGCTCGGCCCCGGCGCGCTGCAGTCGGCCAGGCACCCGCCGTAGCCGCCGTCGTTCACGCCGTCGTCGCAGACCTCGCCGGCGTCGACGTCGCCGTCGCCGCACACCGCGTTCGGACACACGCACTCGCCGAAGCCCGAGCCGTCGTCCGCGCACACCATCTGCCCGAACTGCTCGCCCGGGCACGCGCAGCCGAGCGCCTCGCCCGGCACGCACACCCCGGCGCCGGT
Organism: Myxococcales bacterium; assembly: GCA_016793465.1. The sequence goes on along the minus strand of JAEUJW010000081.1, from coordinate 113,513 downwards.
CGTCTCGCCGGCCGTCGCCTCGCCGTCGCTCGTCGTCGGCGGCCCGCTGGTGGTCGGCGCCTCGCCGGTCGTCGTCGTCGCGGCGCCGGTCGAGCCCGCCGAGTCGCTGGCGGACCCCGCCGCATCGTCACCACACGCAGCACACACCATCAACGAGAGCAGGACTCGGCGCACGGACATGGCCGGGGACACTAGCACTCCCCTGTACGCGCCTCATGAAGACGCACCGGCGCGAACGCACGGCCGCGGGACCGCGCGCCGCCGATGCTTGCATCGGCACCGGCCGCCGCCTGCGGACGCCCGCGTCCCGGGCTAGCGCGGCAGCAGCCCGGCGTCGCGGCTCGCCAGGGCGAACGAGCGGCGCACCCCCGCGTCGCCCGAGGCGTCGGCCGCGACCTGCAGGCGCAGCCCGGCCAGGCTCTCGTCCTCCTGGCGGCGCAGCAGGTCGAGCACCAGCCCGACCCGCGCCGGATCGCGGGGCTCCTCGGCTAGCAGGCGGGCGAGCAGCACGCGCGCGGCGTCGGGTCGCTCGGCCAGCACCAGCACCGCCCGGGCCAGCGCGTGGCGCCGGCCGAAGCCCTCGCGCGCGGCCGCGGTGGCGAGCCAGGCCGCGGCCGCGTCCGCCGTCACCTGCTCGTTCGGCCAGGTCAGCCGCGTGCGCCCCGGCAGCGGCTTGCCGGTCTCCGGCGGCGCCGGCACCAGCGCGCGCGCCTCGGCCAGCCGGCGGTCGAGCGTGCGCTCGTAGGCCCGCAGGTCGCCGCGCTTCAGCTGCCCGCGCAGCATCTCGGCCATGGACGCGACCCCGAACCCGCCGACCTCCCCGCCGAGGTAAAGGCCCCGCTGGATCGCCAGCTCGACGAACCCCTGGTCGACCAGCCGATCGAACTCGTGCAGCAGCGGCAGCAGCTCGCCCTCGCCGCCGTGTCTGGCCGCCCGCTCCTGCACCCCCGCGCCCTGCAGGTGCCGCCGCGCCCGCTGGCGCTCGACCGCCAGCAGCCCGTCGTCGCCCGCGTGCGGCGTGCGCTCGAGCGCCACCACCGTGCGCAGCAGCCCGGCCTCGGTGCTGTGGAACAGCCCCTCGAGCCCCGCGACCCGCCGCTGCCAGTACGACCTGCAGAACTCGCGGCCCCAGTGCACGAAGCGCCCGGCGATCACCCGCGCGAACGGCGACAGCGGCTCGTCGCCGCCGCCGCCGAGCTGCAGCAGCGCCTCGTGGTGCACGCGCGCCAGGTAGCCGGCCGCCCGCGTGCGCTGGTCGTGCGCCACCCCCGAGGCCGTCTGCTGCACGACCGCGAGGTGGACCGCCGCCAGCACCTCGTCGTCGATCGGGCTGACCGTCGCCGTCGCCGGATCCGGCAGCGCCGGCGGGTCGGCCCGCGTCGACGCCTGCAGCCCCGCCAGCCGCGCCAGCCCCGCGAGGTCCGGCGCCGCCGCCAGCCGCGGCAGCAACGCCGAGGCCGCCGCCGGCGAGCCCGCCAGCGCGAGCGCGTAGCGCAGCACCGCCGGGCTCGCGGGCGCGTCGGGGCACAGCCCGAGCAGCACCGCCGCGTCGGCCGGGTCGATCGCCGCCGCCGCCGCCAGCTGCTCGCACGACCCGATCTCGCTCGGCATGACCGGCGCCGCCTCCATCTTCGGCGCCTCGACCTTCGGCGCCGGCGCGTGCTTGGCCAGCGGCTCCGGCAGCCCGGTCGGGTCCGGCGGGTCGCCGCCGCAACCTGTCGTCATCACCTGTCCCATCAGCCAGATCACGATCGCCACGCGCATGCGCACCTCACTCGTCGACCAGCCGGCGGATCAGCTCGCGCAGGCGCTGGCTCCCGCGATCGAGGAATTCGATGCCGACCCCCTCCGGGTGATCGACGTTGCGGACCACCGCCTGCACGACGGCCGGCCGCGCGCTGCCCGGCAGGGCAATCTCCACCAGCACGCCCTCGCCCACGCGAAAGCTCGCCCGCGCGACCAGCAGCGCCCCCGCCTCGGAGATCTCCGAGACCACCCCCGGCCCCGCGTCGGCGGCGACGTCCCGCCGCCAGCGCACCTCGACGATCACCGGGTGGCGGATGTGCCGGCGCCGCTGCTCGAACGTCGCCCGCCCCTCGGCCACCGCCCGCAGCACCTGCAGCTTGCGCAGCTCGCTGCCGACGCAGCGCAGCAGCCCGCCCGCCCGCACGCTGAGCCGCGGCCGCGCCCCGTACCAGCGCAGCCCGACCGCCCGCAGCAGCATCTTGCCCGGCAGCCCGCTGAAGTGCACCTCGCACAGCAGCTCCTCGCCGGGGTCGAAGCGCTCCGTCGTGTACACCCGCAGGCCCTGCTCCTGGCTCCCCTCCACCAGCGCGGCGAGGAACGCGGCCCGCGATCGGTAGTGGCATCGGACCTTGCGCACCGCCGCGAACGTAGCAGCACCCGGCGCGCACGAGCAAGCCGCCGCCCGGCCCGCGTCGCCGCTGCGCGAGCCGCCAGCGCCGCGTCACCGACGGCCCCCGACGCGGGGCCACCCGCGCCACGTCACCGGCGGCGCCGCGGCTCGCGTCGCGACGCCGCAGCGGCGTCCCGCCCACGTCGCGCTTGCGCATCGTCGGCCCGCCTGCGAACGTTCGCCCGTGCCCGAGCGCCGCCCGCTGATCCTCGTGCCCACCTACAACGAGCGCGACAACCTCGAGGTCGCGGTGTCGTCGGCCCTCGCCGCGGTGCCCGAGGCCCACGTGCTCGTGCTCGACGACAACAGCCCCGACGGCACCGGCGAGCTCGCCGACCGCCTCGCCGCCGCCGACCCGCGCGTGCACGTGCGTCACCGGCCCGGCAAGCAGGGCCTCGGCCGCGCCTACCTCGACGGCTTCGCCGTCGGCCTCGCCGATCCCCGCGGCTACACCCACTTCATCAGCATGGACGCCGACGGCTCGCACGACCCGGCCCACCTGCCCGAGCTGCTGGCCGCGTGTCACGCCGGAGACGGCGGCGCCGACGTCGTGATCGGCTCGCGCTACGTCCGCGGCGGCGCCACCCGCGACTGGAGCGCCGCGCGCAAGCTGCTGTCGCGCGGCGGCGGCCTGTACGCCCGCACGATCCTCGGCATGCGGGTGCGCGACCTGACCGCCGGCTACGTGTGCTACGCCCGCCGCGTGCTCGCCGACCTCGACCTCGCCGGCGTCGCCGCCAGCGGCTACGGCTTCCAGATCGAGATGAAGTACCGCGCCTTCCGCCGCGGCTGGGTCCTGCGCGAGACCCCCATCGTGTTCCCCGAGCGCACGCGCGGCCAGTCGAAGATGTCGCCGGCGATCGCCGCCGAGGCGCTCGGCCTGGTCTGGCGCCTGCGCTTCGCCCCCCGCGACGGCCGATAATTCACGCCCCGAAGACCCCCCTCGCCGACCCCAGGAGCCCGCCATGTCCACCCGCGTCTACCTCTCCACCGCCGGCCGCCCGCTCGAGCCGGGCGAGGCCACCGTCAGCGTGTTCGACCGCGGCTTCCTCTACGGCGACAGCGTCTACGAGACCCTGCGCACCGCCGGCGGCCACCCGATCGAGATGACCCGCCACCTCGACCGCCTGCGCCGCAGCGCCGCCGGCATCGGCCTCGTCATCCCATTCAGCGACCAGGAGCTCCGCGACGCCGCGCGCGTGACCCACGAGGCCGCCGGCAACGCCGACAGCTACATCCGCATCATCGTCACCCGCGGCACCGGGCCGATCATGCTCGACCCGCGCCTGTCGAGCTCGCCGCTGCTGGTCGTGCTCGTGCAGGAGCTGAGCCTGCCGAACCCCGCGCTCTACGACACCGGCCTGCGCGTGCGCATCGTCGACATCACCAAGATCAGCGCCCGCGCCCTCGACCCCGCGCTGAAGACCGGCAACTACCTCAACAGCATCCAGGCCCTGCGCCAGGCCGCCGACGGCGCGGCCGAGGACGCCATCCTCTGCAACCCGCAGGGCCACGTGGCCGAGGGCGCGAGCAGCAACGTCTTCATGGTCCAGGGCGGCGAGCTGCTGACCCCGAGCCTCGCCACCGGCCTGCTCGAGGGCATCACCCGCGCGATCGTGCTCGCCCTCGCCCGCGAGCTCGGCCTCGCCGTGCGCGAGGCCACCATCCTGCCCGACGAGCTGCGCGCCGCCGACGAGGTGTTCTTGACGTCTTCCATCCGCGGCCCGATGCCCGTGACGACCCTCGACGGCGCCCCCGTCGGCGCCGGCGGCGTCGGCCCCGTCACCCGCCGCGTCATGCGGCGCTACGCCGAGTACATCGCCGGCGTCACCGCCGGCGGCCCCGAGCTGCTCACCTGAGCGAGGCGCTCGCCGCCGACGCCCGGTACTCCTCGAAGTACATGCCGTAGATGTCGGCCAGCGTCAGCCGGCACGGCGGCTCGCCGAGCTCGACCACGTCGTCCGCGCCGGTGTGCTCGCCGAAGTTCCAGCCGTCCCGCGTGCGCCGGAACACCTCGACCGCGAGCCTGTCCTGCGCCACCAGCATGAACGTGCGCAGGCTCGCCAGGTTCCTGCGGTAGAGCTCCCACTTGCTCGTGCGGTCGTAGACCTCCGTCGACTCCGACAGCACCTCGACGATGAGGACCGGCCGCTCGAGCACACGACCGTGGGCCGGCGCCCCGCACTCGACGACGACGTCGGGGTAGAAGACGTGGCGCCCGGCCAGGACCTGCGTCGACTTGCTGAAGGCCTCGCACCCTCGCCCCCTGAGCTGGGTGCGGAGCGCAAACTCGATGTTCCCGACGATCCGTTCGTGCTCCAACGTCGCGCCCACCATCGCGAAGATCTCGCCGTCGACGAGCTCGTGGCGCTCGTGCTGGGTCTCCTCCCAGCGCAGGAACTCTTCGGGGGTCATGACGGAGGTCTTCGGCGCTGCGGTCTTGGGGCCTCGCTCGCCACTCTACCAGCGGCGAGCGGTCCTGGCCACCCGCGCCCCGCGCCGAAGGAACGACGGTCCGTCGGTCCGTCCGCCGAAGCTTCGTCTGCATCGACGCGGATCCCGTCGCTGCCCACGCGTCGCCGGAGCGCGAACCATCCTCCGACGAACGCGCCCCGTCCGCGCAGCTCCGCGAGCTCGCGGCGTCGCCACCCTCGCGTCGACGGCGACCGCGATCGATCGACCCTCTCGCGCCGCGGCTCGTCGGCGCCGGCCTCGTGTTACGATCCGCCGCCCGCGCAGCGTACGCGCGGACGTGCACCCCCGTAGAACCGCAATGGAGACCGCCATGGCCAAGCTCAGTGTCCGCGTCCGCAGCAACGCCCGTCCGTACCCCGCCGAGCTCGTCGCCGCCGGCGCCGAGGCCCGCGCCAGCTTCGAGGCGGCCGCCGACGGCCCCGGCGTCCACCTCCTGCTGATCGGCGAGAAGGACTACCACGTGCGCCTGATCGCCGCCGCGGTCGCCACCGGGCTCGCCGGCGCCGTGCACAAGAACGTGCTCGTGCAGTTCGCCGGCCGCAAGACCAGCGTGCGCCGGATCCTCGCCGGTCTCTCGGGACAGGACCCGAAGGACAGCCCCGCCGCGCCCGCCCTCAACCTCAACGAGTCGATCCACGGCGCCGCCCCGCTGTGGCTGCTGCCCGACGGCACCCTCGCCGCCAGCGCCACCGGCCCGGCCCCGCGGGACGCCTCGGCCCTGCCGGTGATCGTCGCCGCCGCGCGCTGGGTCTCGACGCGGCGCACCAGCAGCTTCGAGTGCCTGTTCCCCGCCAGCCCGTTCCACCCCGACGCCCCCGTGCGCGAGGAGCACCTGAGCCCCGCGCAGGCCGGCGCGCTGCTCGACCAGCTCGACGCCGTGCTCGCCGCCGCCGCGCCGACCGCCGGCGACGCCGGCCTCGACGCCGCCCAGCTGCGCTCCGCCGCCGCCACCGTGCTCTCCCACGTCGTCGCCACCGTATTAAAGGACCCGGAGTTTCGCGCCGCGGCCGACCGCGCCGCCGCGCGCCTCTTCAAAATTGTCGACGACGAGACCGGCGACGGCGCCCGCCCCGACCTCCGCGCCCACGTGATCAACCTGCTGTCGATGCGCGGCCCGGCCCTGCGCAAGGCCGATCAGACGCGCGCCCAGGCGCTGCTCCGCGGGCTGCGCCGCAGCGCCCCGCCCTACGCCGACGGCCTGCAGGGCCCGTGGCGGTTCGTGCTCAACGCCGGCGGCGAGTTCCTGGCCGGCTCGCTGCGCATCCTGGAGACCCGCTACGGCTTCACCAGGGCCGACGTGCCCGCCGACGCCCCCGCCTCGCCGAACCCGTGGGGCGGCGGCTACCGGGTGATCAAGGCCCCGTTCACCGGCCCCGCCGGCCAGGACATCCTCGTGTTCGGCCGCTCCGCCTCGCCGCGCGACGAGAACCACGAGATGGGCCTCGCCTACTTCACCGGCCTGTTCATCAACCGCCACGCCAACCTCGGCGCCTTCGACATGAAGGCCGCGCTCGCCCCGGTCACCCAGGTCGGCTACAAGATCATGTTCAACGCGCAGTGCGCCGGGCTGACCACCCGCTTCGCCATCTCGCGCATGTTCCCCGACGCCGACATCTGGTCGTCGTGGGACTCGACCTACTTCACCACCGCCGGCGACGGCGAGCTCAACACCTCCGAGGGCGTCGACGGCTTCATGGCCGTGGTCCAGGGCATGGCCAGGGGCGAGGACTTCGCGGCCATCGACAAGCGCGTGCGCAAGGCCCAGTGGCACCACGAGCAGAGCCGCGTGCCCGACTTCGTGCAGTTCATCGGCCCGGCCCACCCGCTCGTCGTCGCCCGGTACGAGGACATCAACCGCGACGGCAAGGCCGACTTTTACGACGGCTTCCTCGACCTGCGCATCGTCGAGATCGCCGAGGCCGTGCACGACTCCGCGACCCCGCGCGCGCCCGGCGTGGCCGCCTCGCAGATCGGCGGCGCCGCGGCCTCCGGCCTCAACTGGGCCGCCGGCAGCCTCAACCGCGCGACCCAGTACTCCGAGCTGTGGGACCCCCTGCCCGGCCAGTCCGAGTCGTTCTACGTGTTCCGCGCCGCCGGCTTCCACAGCCCCGAGGACCCGCCCCGCGACGTGCCGATGGGCGAGGCCCCGCCCACCGACCTCGGCCTCGCCCCGATGGTCGTGCGCTACTCGCTGATCGACGGCAAGCTCTCGGCCGAGGTCAGCTGCCACGCCTGGCTCAGCCACAGCGCCCAGGAGCTGAAGCGCCTGCTCGCCGCCGCCGAGGCCTGGTGGCGGGCCATCGACCTCGGCTACCTCGGCGCCGCCCCGCTCGCGTCGCCCGCCGAGCAGCGCGCCGGCCTCCTGCTCCTGCTCGCCGGCCTGCTCGAGTTCCCCGCCGACCCCAACCTCCTCGACGGCCTGTGGGAGAGCGCGCTCGACATGCTGCAGCTCCCCCCGCTGTCGCGCTCGCTCGTCCGCCGCTGCATCGACGACCGCGACCACGACAACGGCAACTACTACGGGTCGACCCGCGGCATCGCCGCCCTGCTCGGCACCGCCGACAAGCCCGGCGCCATCAAGGTCGCCAGCCCCGACGCCCACGACGCCATCGTCAACGGCCCCGCCCACGTCGGCCGCGCGCGCCCCCTGGTCCTCCCGCCGCCCGCTCCGCCCGCCGAGCCTCCGGCCCCGCCTCCCGCCGCCGCGACGCCCCCCGCGGCGCCCCCCGCTCCGCCCTCGGCCTGACCCGCGAGCCTTGTCCGGGGCGGCCGGGGCTGGTACTGAAGGGTCCATGCTCCGCCGCCTCGCGTTCGTCCTCGCCGCCGCCGTCGCCGTGTCGACGCCCGCGCACGCCGGCGAGCTGCTCGACCGCGTGGCCGCCGTCGTCAACGACGAGGTCATCCTCCAGAGCGAGCTCGAGCTGGCCCTGCGCAGCTCGCCGAAGCTGCAGGAGCGCCTCGGCCAGCTCGGTCAGACGGCCACCCAGCAGCAGATCGAGCAGGCCATCCGCGAGGAGCGGGCCAACACCCTCGACGAGCTGATCCGCAACCTCCTCGTCAAGAAGGAGGCCATGAGGTTCTCGATCGACGTCACCGAGGGCGAGATCGACAAGTACCTGCAGCAGCTCGCCAGCGCCAACGGCTTCAAGGCCATCGCCGAGCTGCGCAAGGCCGTCGAGGAGTCCGGCGAGTACGGCGCCTGGTCCGACTACCGCCAGGACATCCGCGACCAGCTCGTCATCTACAAGACCACCCAGGCACTCGCCAACTTCGCCGTCACCGACGCCCAGGTGCGCGAGCAGTACCGCAAGATGACCCGCGGCGAGGAGTCGAAGGTCGAGGTCGAGCGCTTCCTGTTCGTGCCCGAGGCCCAGACCGCCGCGGCCCGCGACGTCGCGTTCGCCAGGGCCCAGGCCACCACCCGCCGCCTGCGCGCCGGCGAGGGCGTCGAGGCCCTCGCCGCCGAGCACGGCATGGCCGGCAAGACCCGCAAGACCATCGCCCGCGGCGAGGTCGCCCCCCAGGTCGAGGACGCCATCTTCGCCGGCCAGAAGGGCGGCGTGGTCGGCCCGCTCGAGACGGGCCAGGGCTACCTCGTGCTGAAGATCGTCGAGCACTTCACCAGCGACGTCCTCAGCTTCGAACAGGCCAAGGAGCGCATCCGGGCCCAGCTCGAGGAAGAAGCCTTCACGCGGGCCGCCGAGGACTTCCGCAACGGCCTCGTCGCCAAGGCCCACATCGACATCCGCCTGTAACGGCCTCACCTCGCCTCAGGGCGCCGGCTCGGCCGCGGCGGCCTTCTCGCGCAGGCGCCGCCCGCGGGCCGTGCGGTCGAGGTTGACCGCCGGGGCCGCGTGATAGAACTGCATGAGCTCGCCGACCCGCCGCGGCGTGCTCGCCGACAGGTCGTTGTGCTCGGCGAAGTCGGCCTCGAGGTCGTAAAGCTCGGTGAGGTTGTCGCGTGGCCGGACCATCAGCTTGTACGGCCACGCGATCACCCCGACCTGCTCGCTCTCGTTGAGCACCAGCGGCCGCCCCGGGCGGAGCAGCTCGTCCGGCGCCCCCGGCAGCAGGTACGGCAGCAGGCTGTGCCCGTGCAGCCCCGCCGGCACGCCCGCGCCCGCGAGCGTCAGCAGCGTCGGCGTCACGTCGAGCACGCTGACCGGATCCCCGACCGTGCGCCCCGGCTGCCCCGGCACGCGGAACGCCAGCGGCACGTGGATCAGCGGGTTGTAGAGCACGCGCCCGTGGTTGTCGGGCAGCCGCGGATCCTCGCCGAGCCCCTCGCCGTGATCGCTGACGAACACGATCAGCGTGCGGTCCCACAGCCCGCGCCGGCGCAGCTCGGCGAGCAGCGCCCCGAGCTGCTCGTCGACCAGCGCCAGCATGGCCCGGTACTTGTCGCGCCGCGCCAGCTTGCCGGTCTGCTCGCCGACCACGCGGGTGAGGTCCCTGTCGCCCGGCTTGACCTCGTCGTGCTCGTGCACGTCGAAGTAGTGCACCCACAGGAAGAACGGCGCGCCCGCCCCGTTCGCGTCCGGCGAGGCCGTGGCCGCGTGCTTGTCGAGGAACGCCAGCCCGAGCCCGGTCGTGCGCGCGCTGGTCGTGTAGCTGCCGACGTCGCGCTCGCCCGCGTCGTTGACGAGCTTGTCGTGGGTCTGCAGCCCGCGGGTCAGCAGGGTCTTGCCGGCGTAGCGCAGCACCTCGCTGGGGATCACCGCGTGCCCGACCCGCCCGCTCGCCGTCAGCCCCTCGGCCAGCGTCTGCTCGACCTTGCCGAACGGGTCGATGCGCCCGGTCAGGATGCCCGACAGCGACAGGTCGGTCCCCGCCGACGGCGCGAACGCCCGCGTGAACAGCGTCGACTCGGCGAACAACTCGAAGATGTGGGGGAACGCCGCCCGGTTCTCGTCGGTCGGCGCCAGCACGTCGGCCCGCAGCGCGTCGACCGAAATCAACAAGATGTTCTGCCGGCGCGTGGCCGCCAGCGCCGCCTGCACCGGCGCCGTCTCGATCCACGCCGTCGTCTGCACCTGCTGCGCGCGCTCGGCCTCGGCGATCGCCTTGCCGACGTCCTCTTCGGCCACGAAGCCGTCGCAGTCCTCGTCGACCGCGTTGCCCGGGGCCTCGAACGCGCCCGGGTGCACCTCCGCGTCGGCATCGTCACAATCGGCGCCGCCGAGCGCCGGCGAGTGCCCGTCGCCGTCGCGGTCGACCAGCCCGCGCGCGACCCGGACCAGCAGGCGCGTGTGCATGCCGCGGGTCGCCACCGTCCAGCGCGCCTCGCTGGTCGGCAGCCCGAGCGCCATGCAGGCCACGAGGTTGGCCGTGATCGCCAGCACCGCCGAGATCAGCAGGGCCAGCCAGACCGCCCGCGTGGTCGCCACCGCCAGCTTCTGCTCCGCCGTCCGGTCGAACCGCCACGGCCGCGTGAACATCAACCACCAGCCGGCGCCGAGCCCCACGCACGTGCACACCAGCAGCAGCGTGTGCACGTCGGGGTACTCGCTGCGCTGCACGTTGCGGTTGATCCACTCGAGCGCCAGCGCGGCCGCCAGCACCAGCCCGGCGATCGCCCGGCGCCGACGGATGAACGGCGGCAGCGCGGCCCCGCGGACCGGCGCCACGCCCACGCTCTCCGGCCGCGGGTACTGCAGCCACTTGCTGCTCGGCCAGAACAGCAGCGTCACGCCCAGCCAGCCGAGCAGCGGCACCACCACCGGCATGAAGCGCGCCCCGGGCAGCGTCTGCGCGAACGCCCCGTCGAACAGGTGCGCCGCCACCGGCACGAGCACCGGCAGGCACACGCTCGCCCGGATCGCCGCGCCGAGCGCCGGCCGCGGCCGCAGGCGGGCCACCAGCCACTCGCACACCGCCAGCGCGCAGCCGATCGCCGCGCCGAGCCCGAACACCAGCGACAGCCACACCCACACCACCGAGCCGTCGCGCGTACCGAGCGCGAGCAGCTCGAGCGGCGCGACCAGCAGCGCGCCCATCAGCCCGATCGCCAGCCCCGCGATCACCCCGCGCGACGGCTGCGTGCGGCCCCGCCGCTCGCGCAGGGCCTTGCGGACGTCCGGCTGATCCGGCGCGGTCGCGCGGATGTCGGCGTCGTCGCCCGTGGCGGCCGGGGCCGGCCCGCTGGGCTCCGCACGCGGCTCGTCGCCGCGCTCATCGCTCATTCGGCGGCGCCCTCCAGCTCGCCGAGCTCCGCCTCGGGCGCCTTGTGCACGTACAGCTCGCCGCCGCCGTCGCGGAACTCCGCCGACTTGGCGGCCATGCCGGCCTCGCGCTCGGTCATGTCGCGGACGTCCTGCGTCAGCTTCATCGAGCAGAAGTGCGGCCCGCACATCGAGCAGAAGTGGGCGTCCTTGGCGGGCTCGGCCGGCAGCGTCTCGTCGTGGAAGTCGCGGGCCGTCTCGGGGTCGAGCGACAGGTTGAACTGGTCGCGCCAGCGGAACTCGAAGCGGGCCTTCGACAGCGCGTCGTCGCGGTCCTGCGCGCCCGGGTGGCCCTTGGCGAGGTCGGCCGCGTGGGCCGCGATCTTGTAGGTGATGACGCCGGCCTTGACGTCCTCGCGGTCGGGCAGCCCGAGGTGCTCCTTCGGCGTGACGTAGCAGAGCATGGCCGTGCCGGCCGCGCCGATCATCGCCGCGCCGATCGCCGAGGTGATGTGGTCGTAGCCCGGGGCGATGTCGGTGGTCAGCGGCCCGAGCGTGTAGAACGGCGCCTCGCGGCAGACCTTCAGCTGCTCGTCCATGTTCTCCTGGATCTTGTGCATCGGCACGTGGCCGGGGCCCTCGATCATGACCTGGACGTCGTGGCGCCAGGCGATCTCCGTCAGCTCGCCGAGCGTGCGCAGCTCGCTGAACTGCGCCTCGTCGTTGGCGTCGTGGATGCAGCCCGGCCGCAGGCCGTCGCCCAGGGAGAAGCTGATGTCGTAGCGCTTCATCAGCGCGCAGATGCGTTCGAACTCGGTGTAGAGGAAGTTCTCCCGGTGGTGCGACAGGCACCACTTGGCCATGATGCTGCCGCCGCGCGAGACGATGCCGGTGACCCGGCGGGCCGTCAGCGGGATGTAGCGCAGCAGCACGCCGGCGTGGATCGTGAAGTAGTCGACGCCCTGCTCGGCCTGCTCCTCGAGCGTCTCGAGGAACACGTCGATGTTCAGGTCCTCGGCCTTGCCCTTGACCTTCTCGAGCGCCTGGTAGATCGGCACCGTGCCGATCGGCACCGGGCTGTTGCGCAGGATCCACTCGCGGGTCGCGTGGATCTGCTTGCCGGTCGACAGGTCCATGACCGTGTCGGCGCCCCAGCGCGTGGCCCACTGCAGCTTCTCGACCTCGGCCTCGATCGACGAGCTGACCGCCGAGTTGCCGATGTTGGCGTTGATCTTGACCAGGAAGCTGCGGCCGATGATCATCGGCTCGAGCTCCGGGTGCTTGATGTTGGCCGGGATGATCGCGCGCCCGCGGGCGACCTCGCTGCGCACGAACTCGGGGTCCATGCGCTCGCGGATGGCGGCGAAGCGCATCTCCTCGGTGATCACCCCCTGCCGCGCGTAGTGCATCTGGCTGAGGTTGCCGTCGGCCGTGCGCAGGCGCTGCTCGATCCAGGCCTGCCGGCGCCGCGGCAGGCCGGCCCGCGGGTCGTGACCTTGCGGACCCGTGGTGTCGTAGACCACCACGCTCGGGTTGCCGCCGGTCTGATCGATCTCACGGAACGGCACCGCGAACGGACCGACCTCGATCTTGCGCGAGCTCGGGAAGCTGTCGGCCAGCGGCGGGACCGAGCGCACGGGTGTCACCTCCGGCCCCGCCAGCGGCAGGCCCGTGGGGCGAGTGGAAGGCTCTGAGGAGTTGCTGTTCGAGGTGCTCATCCGGTCCGCGCGAAGATACGGCAAATCGCGCCGCGCGGCCACGTGATCCGCCCCGGACCAGGCGTCGCGCGTAGTGTCTCGCCCGCGAACATGCACGACGCCGATGACCCACGTGCCACTGGCACTTTCGCCCCGGGGGGCCTAAACCCCGGCGGTCCCTGCGTGTGAGGGATCCGCGGGCCTCGGCCGAACGCCGGCCGTTGCCTCGCGGCGTCGGGTCCTCAACACTCTGCGGCCTTACATCGCAACCCGCCGGCGCACGCGCGCCGGGCCAGCGCGGCGCTCGCCCACCCCGGACCATTCCGCCCGGACGGTGATCGAACCGGGCGGGCCTCGCCACTGTTCGCAGCGAAGGACGAACATCATGCACTCGCAGCACTCCATCCGCCTCCTGACCGGCGCCCTCGCCTGCGGCCTCCTCGTGGCCGCGTGCGGCGGCGTCGACGGGCCCGGCGGCGTCGACGACTCCGGCGACGACGACTCGACCGGCGGCGACGCCACCACCGCCCCGACCGGCGCGCCCACCACCGGCGACGGCGGCGCCTGCGGCGACGGCGTCGTCGACGCGGACGAGGACTGCGACGACGGCGAGGCCAACGCCGCGGCCGCGGCCTGCACGCCCGCGTGCCGCCTGCCCGCCTGCGGCGACGGCTTCGTGCAGGCCGGCGAGGCCTGCGACGACGGCAACCTCGCCGACGGCGACGCCTGCACCGCGTCCTGCACCCTGCCGAGCTGCGGCGACGGCGTCGTCGACCCCGGCGAGCAGTGCGACGACGGCGACGCCGACAACGCCGACGCCTGCCTCGACGACTGCACCCTCGCCCACTGCGGCGACGGCTTCGTGCGCCTCGGCGTCGAGCAGTGCGACGACGGCAACCCCGACAACAGCGACGGCTGCCTCGACACCTGCCGGGTCGCGACCTGCGGCGACGGCTTCCGCAACCTCGCGCAGGAGGCCTGCGACGACGGCGACGACGACAACTCCGACGCCTGCCTGGTCGGCTGCGCGCTCGCCGTGTGCGGCGACGGCTACACCCACCTCGGCAACGAGGCCTGCGACGACGGCAACGCCGTCGACGGCGACGGCTGCAACAACGACTGCACCGCCCCCGCGACCTGCAGCGACGGCCTGCGCAACGGCGACGAGACCGACGTCGACTGCGGCGGCCCGCTCTGCGGCGGCTGCGGCGACGCCCAGGAGTGCGGCGCCAACGGCGACTGCGCCTCGACGTTCTGCCACGCCAGCGCCTGCATCACCCCGCGCCACTGCCGCGACATCCGCGACCTCGAGCTCGCCCAGACCGACGGCATCTACCGCGTCGACCCCGACGGCGACGGCGAGGTCGCCCCGGCCAACGTGTTCTGCGAGCTCACCTTCGACGGCGGCGGCTGGACCGCGGTGTTCAACATGCGCGAGCCGTCCGTCGGCGAGGCCCCGGCCGACGTGTTCTACGCCGCCCTCACCGCCAACGCGCCGGTCCAGCCGGTCGTGCCCGACTCGAACAGCCACGCCGTGCTGACCGGCGGCCTCGTGCTCGACCAGTTCACCGAGGTGCTGTTCGGCTGGGGCCCGGCCACCACCGGCGACCTGACCCGCTACGCCCGCCTCACCGACAAGTCCGGCCTCGGCGGCACCTGCTACCTCGACGGCTACTGCGGCGACGGCGTCGAGGTCGGCGTGTTCGACATGTACCCCACCGGCAACAAGCGCACGCTGTCGACCGGCAAGGCCGACGACCCGCCGCACGTCGGCCTCGGCTTCGACGACCAGACCATCATCTGGGGCTACGACCGCCACGCCAACAATTTTAATAATTGGGCCAACCTGTTCGACGAGGGCCCGGCCGGCAAGGCCGGCAACTCGCCCGACATCAACGTGCACGGCTGGCGCTACGCGATCTACGTGCGCTGAGCCCCGGCCTCCACCAGCCCCGTCAGCTCGGCCAGCGCCCCCACGCACACCCGCAGCTGGGTGCGCCGGTCGGGGCCGTTGGCCTCCGGCACGCTGGTCGTGACCCGCTCGCCGCCCTCGAGCTTGAACTTTCCGCCTGTCCGCTGGGACAGCCTGCTCGCCGTCTCCGCGCTCATCCGCGTCGACGGCCCCAGCCGCGCCGCCAGCTTGGCGCCGCGGCCGTCGGGCCCGGAGGGCCGCGACGACAGCTCGAGGGCCAGCGCGCCGAGCCGCCGCCCGTAGGTCTTGCAGGCCATCAGCAGCCCGAGGTGCTCCGCCTCGAGCGGCGGCTCGCCGAAGCGGTCGACCAGCTCGGCCATGACCTCCTCGACCTGGTCGCGGTCCCTGGCCGCCGACAGCCGGCGGTAGAAGTCGAGCCGCTGCCCGACCTCCGACACGTACGCCTCGGGCAGGTACGCCGGCGCGTCGAACACCATCTCCGGGTCGGTCTCCCGCACGATCGGCTCGCCGCGCAGCTCGGCCACCGCCTCCTGCAGCACGCGCGCGTAGGCGTCGAAGCCGATGGCCTGGATCTGCCCGCTCTGCCGCGCCCCCAGCAGCTCGCCCGCGCCGCGGATCTCGAGGTCGTGCACGGCCACCCCGAAGCCCGCGCCGAGCTCGCTGTGCCGCTGGATCGCCTCGAGCCGCCGCCGCGCCTCCGGCGACAGGCGCTCGAGCGCCTGCACCATCAGGTAGCAGTGCGCCCGCTGCTTCGAGCGCCCGACCCGCCCGCGCAGCTGGTACAGCTGGGCCAGCCCGAACTGCTCGGCGTGGGCGATGAACATGGTGTTCGCCCGCGGGATGTCGAGCCCGCTCTCGATGATCGCCGTCGACACCAGCACGTCCGCCCGGTGCTCGACGAAGTCCAGCATGGTCCGCTCGAGCAGCTCGTCGGCCATCTGCCCGTGGGCGACCAGCACCCGCGCGTGCGGCACGAGCTCGCGGATCCTCACTGCGTGCTCCTCGATGCCGAGGATGCGCGGCACCACGTAGAACACCTGCCCGCCGCGCGCGAGCTCGCGGGTCACGGCCTCCTCGATCACCGCGTCGCCGATGCGCGTGATGTACGTGCGCACGGCCTGCCGATCCACCGGCGGGGTGCGGATCATCGAGATCTCGCGGATCCCCAGCAGCGACATGTGGAGGGTCCGCGGGATCGGCGTGGCCGACAGCGTCAGCACGTCGACCTGCGCCTTGAACTTTTTGAAACGCTCCTTCTGGGCCACGCCGAAGCGCTGCTCCTCGTCGATCACCAGCAGGCCCAGGTCCTTGAACCGCACGTCGCGCCCGAGCAATCGGTGCGTGCCGATGACGATGTCGACCTGCCCGCTGTGGATCTTCTCGACGACCTGCTTCTGCTGGCGCTCGCCGGCGAAGCGGTTCAAGCAGGCCACCTCGAGCGGGAACCCGCGCATGCGCTCGGCGAACGTCAGGTAGTGCTGCTGCACGAGCACGGTCGTCGGCGCCAGCACGGCGACCTGCTTGCCGGCCATGGCCACGCGGAAGGCCGCCCGCAGCGCCACCTCGGTCTTGCCGAAGCCGACGTCGCCGCAGACCAGGCGGTCCATCGGCCGCCCGCGCGACAGGTCGCGCTGGCTGGCCTCGATCGCCTCGGCCTGGTCGGGCGTCTCGGCGAACGGGAAGGTGTCGGCGAACGCCTGCGTCTCGCTGGCCAGCGCCGGGTAGGCGACGCCCGGCTGCGACTCGCGCTGGGCGTAGATCTGCAGCAGCTCCTCGGCCATCTGCCGGACCTCCTGCTTGACCTTGCCGGCCTTCACCAGGAAGGTCGTGCCGCCCATCTTGTCGAGCTTCGGCGGCTTGCTCTCGGCCGCCACGTAGCGCTCGATCTCGTGCAGGCGGTAGACCGGCAGGTACAGCTTGTCGCCGCCCGCGTACTCGAGCTGCGCGTAGTCCCCCGGGACCCCGCGCAGCGTCAGCTGCTGCAGCCCGAGGTAGCGCCCGACCCCGTGCGTCAGGTGGACCACGTAGTCGCCGACCGCCAGCTGCGACAGGCTGGCGATGCCCGTGCGCCGCCGGCTCACCGCGCGCTTGGTCGCCTTGCCGAAGATGTCGGCCTCGGCCAGCACCATCACCCGGTCGGCCGCGCTGGCGAAGCCCTCGCTGAGCTCGCCGACCGCGATCAGCACGCGCGTGGTGTCGCCGACCGGCGCCTCGAGCTCGGGCGCCTCGCCGGCCGCGATGGTCGCCGGCGTGAGCCCGTAGCCCTGCAGCACCCCGCGCAGGCGCTCGACCTGCGTCTGCCCCGGGACCACCAGCAGCACCGTCCACGGCATCAGATCGGCGAGCCCTGTCCCCGCCGCCGCGTGGCCCGGCTCGAGCGCCCGGAGCTGCTCGACCAGCGGCCGCAGCACCTCGCCGCCGCGATCGGCCCGCGCCGCCTCGAGCTGCGAGCGCAGCGCGCGGTGCCCGGTCAGCGTCAACCACACGATCGGCCGGTCGCGCGGGATCGCCTCGCGCGGGTCGCCGGCCGGGCTGGCCCCGGGGACAGGTTCACCGGCCCTCGGGGCAGCTTGCGCGCGTCTGCGGCCCTTCCTCCCGCTGTCCTCGGGGACAGGTTCGCTGGCCTGGGGGACAGGTTCGCCGGCCTTCGGGGCGACCTGCTTGCCCGTGCGGCCCTTCTTCCCGCTGTCCTCGAGCACCGGCTCGCTGGCCTCGGGGACAGGTTCGCCGGCCTGCGCCACCTCGACGTCGGTGATCGCCAGCCGCGAGCCCACGACCGGCGCCGCCGCCAGGCGCCCGGTGAGCTCGTCGGGGTCGACGAAGAACGCCTCCGGCGGGGCGATCAGGTCGCGCTGGGCCCTCCGCCGCGCGTACTGCTCGGCGTACTCGCGGGCCTCCTCCTCGGCGACCCCTGCCAATAATTCAGGCTCGTCGATGAACCACCGCGCGTCCCGCGGCAGGTACTCCCACAGCGGCACCAGCGCGGCGTGGAACAGCGGCGCGAGCGCCTCGACGCCGAAGAACTCGACGCCCGCGTCGAGGTTCTCGAGCACCTGCCGGCTCTTGCTCGACGGCGTCTCGCTGGCGTCGGCCAGCGCCAGCACGCGCGGGCGCAGCGGCCCGGCGATCGTCGGCACCGTCTCGCGCACCGGGTGGATCGGGCAGGCCTCGATCGGGCGCAGGCTCCGCTGGTTCTCCGGGTCGAACAGGCGCATGCGCTCGATCTCGTCGCCGAACAGCTCGACGCGGACCGGGAAGCGCAGGCTCGGCACGTACACGTCGATCACCCCGCCGCGCACCGCGTAGGTGCCCGGATCCTCGACGACGTCGACGCGCAGGTAGCCGGCCCGCTCGAGCGTGGCCGCGGCCTCGTCGCGGTCGAGCAGGTCGCCGCGGGTCCAGCGCGTGCACAACGACAGGAACGCCGCCGGCGCGATCACCCGCCGCAGCAGCGAGCGCACGCTGACGACCACCAGCCGCGGCGGGTCGGCCCGCGGATCCACCAGCCGGTGCAGCCCCGCCAGCCGCAGCGCGATCGCCCGCGGGTCGGCCGCCGTGTCGGCGTAGGGCGACACGTCGATCTCCGGAACCACCAGCACCGGCCCGTCCACGGCCTCGCGCAGCGACGTGCCGAGGAAGAACGCCGCGTCGCACGCCAGCGCCCGCGCCGCCGCGTCGTCGGCCGCGACCGTGAACACCGGCCCGTCCGCGGCGGGGTCGAGCGCGGCCCGGGCCAGCAGGTGCCCGCGGTAGCCGAACTGCGCCCCGACCACCCGCAGCCGGGCCGCCGCCCCGCGCAGCGCGGCCAGCACCGCGGTCACGGCGTCGGAGCTCGGGGGCGATGTCGCAGGCACGGGCGCGGGAGGGTAGCCGGCCTCGCGCGCCGCGGGTAGGCTGGGCCGGTGATGCGTTTGCGAGAACTCTCCGCCGCCGCCGCGCTCGTTGCGCTGGCGTCCGCCGCCCCGGCCTGCCGCACCGCGGCCCCGCCCGCCGGCCCGCCCGAGCCCGCCGCGCTGGCCCCGGTCACCGCCCCGACGGTCGCGCCCGCCGCCAAACCGGACGGCATCGACCAGCCCAGGGCCGCCGCCCTGACCCGCAAGATCATGGAGGCCGTGGCCCGCGCCCGGGCCCTGCCGATCACCGGCGAGGTCCAGGTCGAGGTCCGCCGCCGCTCCGAGATCCGCGAGCTCGCCAAGACGTCGATGTACGAGCACAACACCGCCGAGCAGATCCGCCTGTTCACCCGCATCGAGGCCAGCATGGGCGTCTTGCCGCTCGGCGCCGACGGCGAGAAGGTCCTGCTCGACATGCTCGAGACCGGGGTCATGGGGGTCTACGAGCCGAAAATTAAAACCCTGCTGATCGGCACCCACGTCGCCGAGTCGATGCTCGACATGGTCGTCGGCCACGAGATCGCCCACGGCCTCCAGGACATGCACTTCGACCTGAAGCGCCTGCAACAGCCGATCCGCGGCGACAGCGACGCCGAGTCGGCCCGCACCTACCTCGTCGAGGGCGACGCCCAGGCCGCCTACCTCGCGTGGGTCGCCGGCGACCGCGGCCTCGGCAGCATCGACGACGCCGTGTTCCTCGCCACCGGCAACCAGGCCCTCGACCTCGCCGACTTCGCCGACCACCCCGTGCTCGCGCGCTCGCTGCAGCTCCCCTACGCCGACGGCGCCGCGACCGTGGCCCGCCTCGTGCGCGAGCGGGGCTGGTCGGCCGTCGACGCGCTCTACAAGGAGCTGCCGACCACCACCGAGCAGATGCTCCACCTCGACAAGCTGCTGGCGCGCGAGCCCGCCGTGCACGTGACGATCGACGACGCCGCCGTCGCCGCCAGGCTGCCCGGCCACCGCGTGGTCTGGCAGGACAACGTCGGCGAGGCCAGCTTCCTCGCCATGCTCGCCGACGTCGAGCCGGCCCCGGTCGCCCGCGCCGCCGCGGCCGGCTGGGGCGGCGACCGCTACCTCGCGCTCGACACCGTGCCCCCCGGCCCCGCCCCGCTGATCGTCGGCCAGGTGGTGTTCGACAGCGAGGCCGACGCCGCCGAGTTCGAGCCGATCTTCCGCGCCTATCTCGAGAAGAAGCTCCCGACCACCCACCTGCTCGAGCGCCGCAAGGCCGGCCTGCTCTACGCCACCCAGCTCCACGACGAGCCGACCCGCGCCGCCGTCGCCGCGGCCTGGCCCGCGTTCACCGCCGGGGCCCCGCAAAGGCCCGCCAGAGCCGCCAAGTGACCCGCCCCGTGCGCCAGCCGAGCACCGCACCGACCTGTCCCCCGGGCCAGCCCCGCGAGGTCACGGCGCGCGCCCGCGGGCGCTCCACGCCGCGCCCGCCGACCTGTCCCCCGGGCCAGGCTCGATCCGTCGCCCGCCTGGCGCGCCGCCTCGCGGGCGTCGACGCGCGCCGGGCCGCTGCGACCTGTCCCCCGGGCCAGGCTCGATCCGCCGCCGCGCGCGTACAAGCCGGGCCGGCGCCCCGCCCGCGCGGGCCCGCCGCGCGCCCCTGCACCTGTCCCATGCGCCGGCCACAAACCACCGCCCGCCCCCGCGGGTCCGAGCGAGGCCCCCGATGACCGACCTGCGCGCCGTCCACCGACTCGTCCGCGCCGTCCAGCGGCGCGAGCGCCTGGCCGAGGCCACCGCCCTGCTCACCTCGCTCGCCCTCCCGCTCGGCCTCGGCATCACCGCCGTCGGCCTGGCCGCCGCCCACCGCTGGGGCGCCGGCGACCCGCCCACCCTGACCTGGCTGCCGTGGCTCGGCCTCGTCCCGGCGCCGCTGGTGCTCGCCTGGGCCATGCTGCGCCCGCGCCCGCTGCGGGCCGCCGCCCGCCGCCTCGACGCCCACTACGGCCTGCACGACCTGCTCGGCGGGGCCATCGAGCTCGGCGCCGCCGATTCGAACCTGTCCCTGGGGACAGCTCAAGACCCGCGCAGCGCCGACCTCGTCGCCCTGCTCACCGCCGACGCCGCCGCCGCCGCCCCCGGCCTCGACGCCCGCCCGGTCGTGCCGCTGCCGCGCCCGCGCCGGCGCGACCTCCTGCTCGGGTGGTTCGCCGCCCTGGCTGTCCTCGGGGCCATGTTCGTGCCGCCGGCCCCGCAGGCGGTCGCCGACGCCGTCGAGGCGCGACCCGGCGAAGTCCCGCCCGAGGCCAGGGTCGCCCGCCCGGCCCCCGACCGCGCCCTCGCCGAGCCCCTGCGCGAGGACCTGCGCCAGCTGAGGCGCGGCGACGACGTCGCCGCCGCCATCGCCGAGCAGATGCTCGCGGTCCTCGACCAGTTCACGCGCGGGGAGATCGACCGCGCCGCCGCGTTCGCCAGGCTCGAGTCGCTCGAGCAGCAGCTCGCCGAGGCCGAGGCCGCCCTCGAGGCCGAGCAGGACGCCGACCCTGCGATCCTGTCGGAGGGCCTGCGCGAGATGGCCGAGGCCCTCGAGCAGGAGCAGATCACCCGCCCCGCCGGCGAGGCCCTCGCCGAGGGGGACGCCGAGCGCACCGAGCAGGCCCTCACCGACGCCGAGGAGGCCGCCGCCCGCAGCGAGGCCGAGACGCAGGCCATGGAGCGGGCCATGGCCGCCGCCGAGAAGGCCCTCGGCAAGGCCGCCGGCGAGAACACCGACACCGCCGCCCAGCTCGCCGAGGCCGAGCGCCGCCTGAAGCGCCAGCAGAAGCAGCCCGCCGCCGACCCCGAGGAGCAGGAGCGCCGCCTGAAGAAGCAGCAGCAGCGCGTCGACGAGCTGCGCCGCCAGCACGAGCGCGAGAAGGAGGCCCAGCGCAAGCTCGATCAGCTGCGCCGCGACGCCGCCGACGCCCGGGGCCAGAACGGCAAGGACCAGCAGAAACGCGGCCTCGAGCGCCTGCGCCGCAACACCGGCGACGCCGCCCGCAAGGCCAGCAAGTCGCGCCGCCTCGGCCAGGCCCGCGACGACATGGAGGAGGCCAAGAGCTTCCTGCGCAAGGCCGGCAACCGCGGCGAGCAGGACGACAAGCGCCGCCAGCAGATGCAGCGCTTCGCCAAGGCCGCCAAGGGCAAGGGCAAGAAGGGCGAGCAGAAGGGCCCGAGCATGCTCGTCGAGGGCGACATCGGCGACGGCGACCCCGACATGATCATGGAGAGCGGCGACGGCGACAGCCAGGACGGCGACGGCGACAGCCAGGGCAGCGACGGCGACGGCGACGGCGACGGCCAGGACGGCGACGGCCAGGGCGACGGCCAGCGAGGCGCCGACGGCCAGGGCATGGGCGACGGCATGGGCAACGGCGCCGCGGACCCGCTCGGAGATCCCGCCGGCATCAAGGCCAGGACCAAGCCGGTCAAGGTCAACCCCAGGAAGGGCAGCGGCGCGACCCGGGCCGAGGTCATCCGCACCGCCAGCCAGGAGGGCTTCGCCGACGCCGCCTACCGCGACGTCTATCAGGACTACCGCAACTTCGCCCAGTCGAGCCTCGACAGCGAGGCCCTGCCCGCGCCCCAGCGCCGCCGCATCAAGCGCTACTTCCAGATGATCCAGCCGCGCCGCTGATCGCCCGGCCCGCCGCACGGGGGCGATTCCGCCGGCCCGCGGCGGCTTTACCGCCGCGTGCGCCGCCCCTACGATGCGGCGATGCAAACACGTGGTTGGAATTCGGGGGTCGCGCTCGTCGGTTCATCTCTCCTGCTGCTCGCCTGTCCCGGCGACCCGGCGACGTCGACCACCGACGCCTCGACCGGCCCCGGCGGCTCGACCAGCGCGCCCGGCACGAGCGGCGACGACACCACCGGCGCCCCGCCGACGTCGACCACCGACCCGCCGACCACCGAAGGCCCGACCACCGACGGCCCGACCACCGACGAGCCCACCACCGAGACGCCGACCAGCGAGCCCCCGCAGCCCGGCTGCGGCAACGGCGTGCTCGACGACGGCGAGACCTGCGACGACGGCGTCGACAACGGCCCCGGCAACGCCTGCAAGGACGACTGCACGCCCAACGTCTGCGGCGACGGGTTCGTCGGCCCCGGCGAGGCCTGCGACGACGCCAACCCCGACGCCGGCGACGGCTGCGGCCCGACCTGCATGCTCGAGTCGTGCGGCAACAACACCGTCGAGCCCGGCGAGGACTGCGACGACGGCAAGAACGGCGACCAGGACGACGGCTGCACCGACGAGTGCCGCGAGCCCGCCTGCGGCGACGGCTTCGAGCAGCCCGGCGCCGGCGAGGCGTGCGACCTCGGCGACGCCAACGACGACGCCGGCGAGTGCACGCTCGCCTGCCAGGACGCCGCCTGCGGCGACGGCCTCGTGCAGGCCGGCGTCGAGACCTGCGACGACGGCCCCGCCAACGGCGACGACCAGGCCTGCAAGTCCGACTGCACGCCGAACGAGTGCGGCGACGGAGCCGTCGGCCCCGGCGAGGCCTGCGACGACGGCAACCAGAACGACGACGACGCGTGCACCTCGGAGTGCAAGGTCGCGACCTGCGGCGACGGCATCAAGGGCCCCGGCGAGGAGTGCGACGACGGCAACACCGACCAGACCGACGCCTGCCTCGACACCTGCCTCGACGCCGAGTGCGGCGACGGCCAGGTCCACGCCGGCGTCGAGCCGTGCGACGACGGCAACATGGTCGAGACCGACGCCTGCCTCAGCGGCTGCAAGGCCGCCAAGTGCGGCGACGGCGTGGTCCAGGCCGGCGTCGAGGAGTGCGACGACGGCAACATGAACAACGCCGACCAGTGCACCAACACCTGCAAGCAGACCGTGCAGGCCAGCTGCAAGGCGCTGAAGCAGTCCGACCCCAACAAGCCGAGCGGCGTCTACACCATCGACCCCGACCTCCAGGGCCCGAAGCCGCAGTACAACGTCTACTGCGAGATGGACACCGACGGCGGCGGCTGGCAGGTGATGATCTACCTGCGCGCCCCGGGCCACTGGGACACCCCGATCTTCTCCGACTTCGGCACCGTCGGCAACATCCAGGGCGGCTGGGCCTCGGGCCAGACCCTGCAGACCGGCAACGACAGCTTCAAGGAGCGCATCATCATCTACCTGAAGCTGATCGAGAACGGCCAGTCGCTCGGCAAGCAGTGGATGGTGTCCGAGCGCCCCGACGCCGTGCCCTTCTCGCAGATCAACGCGGTCACGGGCGGCTGGGGCTACCGCGACAGCCTCGGCTACGCCGACCCGACCGTCAGCAACGTGTGCACCCACGGCTGCAGCACCTACCGCGGCTACGGCATGTTCCACGACTACGAGAACACCTTCGGCTGGTGCGGCACCCAGGGCGGCGACTACGGCTGCCGCGACGGCAACAACATCTGCTGGATGCCGCGCAGCGGCGGCTGCAACGTCGGCGCCTCGCGCTGCGCCTACCTCATCGAGGCCGGCGAGGGCGTGATCTACGGCGTGCGCTGAGCGCCCCGCGAGGGCGGCCGGCTACATCGCCTGGCTGGCCGCCTTCACGAGCATGACGATGAAGCCGACGATGCCCGCCAGCAGCAGCCCCTGGATCAGATAGACGATCCACCAGTTCCGCCGGGTCACCCCGAACAGCCCGGCGGCGACCATCGCCGCCGAGCCCGCGAGCAGCGCCCACACCCCCACGCCGATGAACGGCCGCTCGGCGGCCGACACTCCGAGCACCGGCACCAGCGCCAGCATCAGCAGCACGACCCCGAACAGGAAGCGGGCCACCAGCCCGAGCACGCCCGCGTGCCCGCGGCGCAGCGTGGCCAGCGGCAGCGCCAGCTGGACCAGCCCGACCAGCGGCAGCATCCACAGCACCGGCCGCACCACCCCGAGCACGCCCGCCGCGATCTCGACGTCGGTGCGGCGCGGGATCGGCAGCGTCAGCGAGGTGCCGAGGATCTCCTTGGTCACCCCGCACACCGCCGACAGGTTGCGCAGGCTCGGCGTCGCCGCGAACGCCTCGTACGACTGCAGCGCCGGCTCGATCAGCGGCTGCACCAGCGTCAGGTCGCGCGAGCGCTCGATCTCCTGGCGCATCGCCTTGACCCCGAACATGTCGCGCGCCGCGGCCCCGCCCGCCTGCACGTCGACCACCGGCAGGAAGAACGCCGCCACCAGCAACCCGCCGCCGACCGCGGCCACCAACTTCGTCAAGCTCAGGGTCTCGTGCTGCGCCACCGGCCCACTCTACAGTCTGCGGAGCCCGCGGGCGACACGGGCGCGCGCGCCCGTGTCGCCGCGCGGCCATGGCCCGGCGGGATTGCGTTATCCTGCCGCGATGCGGACGGCGGATCGGTGGATCGGGACTCTGGCGTGGACCTTCGTGCTGGCGTGCAACGGCGGCGGCAGCGACGACGCCGGATCGACCGCCAGCCCCACCGGCGACCCCTCGGGCGACCCGACCGCCAGCCCGACCGCCGACGGCACGGCGAGCGACCCGACCGGCGACCCGACCGGCGACCCGACCGGCGGCCCGAGCACGCCGACGACGACCCCCGACGACACCGGCGGTCCGACCGGCGACCCCGACACCGGCGTGACGCTCACCGACCCGACCGACACCACCGGCGTCCCCGACCCCGGCGAGATCGTCGAGCCCGGCGATCCGGGCCCCGGCGACGTCACCTTCGAGGTCCGCGCCGACCAGGACAACCGCCGCATCGACCCGCGGATCTACGGCCACAACCAGCCGCACGACCTCGGCACCGCGCTCCGCGGCCTCGGCCTGGTGCGCCAGGGCGGCAACCGCATGACCGCCTACAACTGGGAGAACAACGCCAGCAACGCCGGCTCCGACTACATGCACCAGAACGACGACTTCCTGCCGTCGACCCTCGGCGTCGACGGCGACGCGCCCGCCTCGGTCCCGCTGTTCGCCGTCGACCAGGCCCTCGGCGCCGACGCCGACGTGCTGCTCACGGTCCCGATCTGCGGCCACGTCGCCGCGGACAAGGACGGCGGCGGCGACGTCGACCAGACCCCCAATTACCTCGAGGCCCGCTTCCACCCGACCATCGCCGCCAAGGGCGGCGCCTTCGCCGACCCGCCCGACACCGCCGACCACGCCGTCTACCAGGACGAGTTCGTCGCCTTCCTGCAGAGCCGCCGCCCCGAGGCCTTCGCCGCCGACCGCGTGCTGTTCTCCCTCGACAACGAGCCCGACCTCTGGTCCGGCACCCACGCCCGCATCCACCCGGGCCCCGTCGGCTACGCCGAGCTCGCCGACAAGAACATCGAGTTCGCCGCCGCGATCAAGGCCGTCGCCCCCGACGCCGTCGTCACCGGCTTCGTGTCCTACGGCTACAACGGCTACGTCACCCTGCAGAACGCCCCCGACGCCGTCGGCCCCAACTTCATCGACTACTACCTCGGGCGCATGGCCGCCGCCGAGGCCGACGCCGGCCTGCGCCTCGTCGACGTGCTCGACCTGCACTGGTACCCCGAGGCCGTCGGCAACGGCCAGCGCATCACCGGCGACGACACCGCGCCCGGCTCGGTCGCCGCCCGCGTGCAGGCCCCGCGCTCGCTGTGGGACCCGACCTATCAGGAAGACTCGTGGATCGCCGACGACTACCTGCAGGGCCCGATCGCCCTGCTGCCGTGGCTGCAGGGCATCATCGACGCCCGCTACCCCGGCACCGGCATCGGCTTCACCGAGTACAACTACGGCGGCGGCGGCCACATCTCCGGCGGCATCGCCCAGGCCGACGTGCTCGGCATCTTCGGCCGCCACGGCGTCGCCCTCGCCGCCTACTGGGCCCTGTCCGACCAGCAGGCGTACATCGACGCCGCCTTCCGCGTGTTCACCAGCTACGACGACGACGGCGCCCGCTTCGGCGACACCTCGATCCACGCGACCACCAGCGACGACGCCCTGTCCTCGGTCTACGCCAGCATCGACGCCCAGGACCCGGCCCGCACCGTCGTCGTCGCCATCAACAAGTCCGACGCCGGCGTCAGCGCCGCCGTCACGCTCGCCGCCTACGCCGAGTACTCCGCCGTCGACGTCTGGCAGCTCACCGGCGCCGCCCCGGCCCTGAGCTCCGCGCCCGGTCCCGCGCTCGCCGCCACCAACGCGTTCCTCTACGACATGCCCCCGCTCAGCGTCTCCGTCCTCGTCCCGCGCCCATGACGACCACCCTCACCGGCAAGGAGCTCGAGCAGCGCCTCGACCACCCGCTCTACAGCGACGGCTACCTCACCGGCCTCGCCGCGACCGCGATGGTGTTCGGCTTCGCCGGCTGGGGCGTCGGCTGGGGCCTGCTGCTCGGGCTCGTCGTCGGCGTCGGCACCGTGTTCGTGCTGGCCATCACCGCCGGCCTGATGGCGGGCGACGACCCCGTCGGCCTCAGGGGCCGCCTCTACGGCGCCGGCATCTACGCCGTGCTGATCGGCTGGGTCGGCATCAGCTCCGCCGGAGACGCCGGGTTCTACGTCGCCGCCGCCGTGTTCGTCTACCTCGCCGCCCAGATCGTCCGCCGCCACCGCGCGCTCCCGCGCGACCTCGTGGTCATCCCCACCCCGAAGCCGCTGCCCGCCGACCCGCCCGCGAGCGACCCCACCAGGCCATCCGACGACCCGCCCGCGCTCGTCGCCGAGACCGCCGCCCCGCCGTCCGCGTCGCCCGCGATCCCCGGCCCCGTCGGCGTCGCCCTGTCCGAGCTCCCTCGCGACCTCCAGCCCGACCTGCGCGCCCGCGTCGACGCCGCCGTCGAGAACTACCGCCAGCTCCACGAGCTCCTCCACGACCCGCAGCTGCTCGCCCTGTCCGACATCGACGCCCCCGGCATGATCGCCGCCGCCGAGGAGGTCGCGCTCGACCTCCTGCGCCAGGTCCCCCGCATCGCCCGCATCCAGGCCCTCGCCGCCCGCCGCGGCGACGACGCCGACGCCCGCGCCGCCAGCGACGCCGCCCTCGCCGCCCTGCACGGCCAGTCCGAGGCGCTCTACGAGGCCGTGTCCGCCGCCTTCCGGGCCCTCGCCGCCGATCAAGCCAGCGACGCCCGCGAGCTCCGCGACCACACCGCCCGCCTCACCGCCGTCCACCGCGAACACACCCCCGCGGGTTGACCCCCGCGGTTCGTCGGCCTCACCGACCACCCCCCCGCGGGTCGACCCCGCGGGTCGTCGGCCTCGCCGACCACCGCGACCGCACCCGAGGTTCGTCGGCTGATCGCCGCGACCACACCCCCGCGGGTCGTTCCCGCGGGTCGTCGGCCTCACTGGTCGGCCCGGTCGGCCCCCGCCGCCTCGGACGGCGGGGCCTCGGCCGGGCACGCGCACTCGCTCTGCGCCTCGCGCCGCTCGAGGGCCTTCAGCTTCGACTCGATCGAGCGCAGCAGCACCTCGGACTGCGCCTCAGGCCGCGGCGCGGGCGGCTCGAGCGAGGCCAGCGAGGCCGCCAGCCCGAGCACCGCCGCCGCCGCGCCGACCAGCCAGAGGTTCTGCGTGCGCCCGTGGTCGCGCCCGAGGTCCGCGAGCAGCGCGCGCATGTCGGGGTAGCGCGCCGCCGGGTCGCTGGCCAGCCCGCGCAGCAGCACGCGGTGCAGCCAGCGCGGCACCCTGCTGTCGCGCGGGGGCGGCTGGATCTCCCCGCGCCGCGTGGCCTCGGCCAGCTCCGACGGCGTCACGCCGGCGAACGGCCGCACCCCGTGGAGCCCCTCCCACAGCGACACGCAGAAGCTAAACTGGTCGGCCCGCGCGTCGCATACCCCGCCCGCGTGCTGCTCCGGGGCCATGTACGCCGGCGTGCCGATCACCCCGCCGAGCTGCGTCGACACCGTCAGCGCCGCGCCCTCGGGCGCCGCCACCCCGGGCTCGCCGAGCTCGACGTCACCTGGCCCTTGAGCCAGCCCGAAGTCGAGCACCTTGACCCGCCCGTCGCGCCCGACGAGCACGTTGTCGGGCTTGAAGTCGCGGTGCACCACCCCCGCCGCGTGCGCCGCCGCCAGCCCGCGCCCGGCCTTGATGAAGCGCGCGAGCACCTCCTGCCAGGGGCGGGCGCGGTGGCCGTCGTGGGACCACGACGGCACCGTCTCCTCGCTCGTGTGCCCGAGCAGCCACTCGCGCAGGGTGACGCCCTCGACGAACTCCATGGCGATGAACACCGCGTCGCCGATCGTGCCGACGTCGTGGACCGTGACCACGTTCGGATGCGACAGCCGCGCCATCGCCTGGGCCTCGCGGATCAGCCACGACGGCCCGATGCCCGAGCGCAGCCGCACCACCTTGACCGCGATCTTGCGGTCGAGCTCCGGATCGTAGGCCGCGTACACCAGCCCCATGCCGCCGGCCCCCAGCACGTCGAGCACGATGAACCGCCCGACGCAGAACGGCCGCTCCGCCACCGAGTCCTCCCCGGAGCCCTCCCAGCACAGGCGAGCCGTGATGCACTCTTCCCCCGTCGTACCCGAACCCGTCACACCGGCAACGTACCACGCGGGCTGATTCCACCTGCTTACATCGGCCCCGTGCCGCCGGGCGACACCCCGCGTATACCGCCGAAAAACCGGGGCGCCGCGGCAGTCGCGGCGCCCGCACGCAACCCGGACTCGGCGGGTCGAAAAGTTTTCCGCGAGCGCGCCGCGACGGGTCCGCAGACGCGAGGCGGCGCTCACATGCACGTCGGCGAGTCGCCGCCGATGTGCCCGCAGTGGGTCGCCGGATCCACCGACGCCGCGGTCGCGTGGTACAGCCGGCACGCCAGCGAGTTGCCGCTGACGTCGGTCGCGTCGTACGGCTCCGCGTCGTCGAACGTCGCGCAGGCCGCCATGCACGCCGCCGCGTCGGCCCACTTGTCCGGGCACGCCGCCATGCCGATCGAGCAGAAGCCCTCGCAGACGGCCCCGCACACCCCGGACCCGCCCGGCCCCGCGTGCACGCAGTGGGTCGCCGGATCGCCCGCCGCCGCGCCCGCGTGGTAGACGCGGCAGCCCAGCGTGTTGCCCGCCATGTCCGCCGGCGTGCCGACCGGGAACGTCGCGCAGCTGGCCGCGCAGAAGCCCTCGTTGCCCCACTGCGTCTGCGCCCCCGTGCAGTTGGTGGCGATCGTCGCGCAGTAGTCGGCGCACGTCCCGCCCGGCGCGCCGGTGGTGGTGTCGTCGCTCGACGTCGACGTCGTCTGCTCGCCGGTGTCCGGCGGCGTGGTGCCCGAGGTCTGCACGCCGGTGTCGGTCGGCGCCGTCGTGCCGCCGTCGGTCGCCCCCGTCGTCGTCGTCGTCGTCGCGGGCGTGGCGGGCGTGGCGTTCGAGGCGCCGGTGCTGCCGTCGTCGCCGCCGCCGTCGTCGCCGCCGCACGCGGGCGCCAGCA
The DNA here is from genome assembly GCA_016793465.1 of Myxococcales bacterium. Next base: position 83,576 of record JAEUJW010000081.1, on the reverse strand, counting down.
GGAGGAGGCCAAGGGATAAGGTCGCGTTGCGAAGCATCGCGCGCACCATCGCCCCGACGGCCGCGCGAAGTCAAGCGCGACCGCGGCGCCGCGCCGCCCCGCGAATCTCCGAGGTCTACAGGCCGCGCACCCACTCGGGCCGCAGCAGCACCTGGCCCGCGAGCGCGCCGTCGATGGTCTCGACGATGCGCTCGCGGTCGTGCGGCAGCCGGCCGCTCAGCGGCAGGTAGTTCGAGGCGTGGTTGGTGCGGAACACCGCGTCGGTCGGGCGCGTGCGGTCGACGATCGTGCGCAGCTCGACCAGCATGTCGTCGACGGTCGGCAGCGCGAAGCGCCGCGTGGTCTGCAGGCGGTGCAGCGGCGTGCCCGGGATCACCGTGGTCGTCAGCGCCGCGAAGTACGCCGGGTCCATCTCGGTGATGAGGTCGGCGGTGGCCTCGGCGTGCTCCCTCGCCCGCGCGGTGCCGCCGACCCCGAGCAGCACGATCACGCTCAGCTCGATGCCCGCCGCCCGCGCCTTGTCCGCCGCCGCCACGTGCTCGGCGTGCGTCGAGCCCTTGGCGATGCGCTTCAGCGTGGCGTCGTCACCCGACTCGGGGCCGACGTAGACCCGCGTGAGCCCGTGCTCGCGCAGCGTCGCCAGCTCGTCCGCCGACTTCTTCAGCAGGTTCTGCGCGGTCGCGTAGCACGAGACCCGGCGCAGCAGCGGGAACCCGGCCCGCGCCTTGTCGAGGATCGCCAGCCACGACGCCGTCGGCATGCCGAGCGCGTCGCCGTCGGCCACGAACACCTTGTCGATCCGCCCGCCCCCGATCACCGCCGCGGTCCGCAGGTCCTCGAGCACCTCCGGCAGATCCCGCTCGCGGTAGGGCTTGTCGCGGTACATGTCGCAGTACGTGCAACGGTTCCACGAGCACCCGACGGTCGCCTGCAGGATGTATGCGTCGGACTCCGACGGCGGGCGGTAGACTTTCCCTTCGTAGCGCATGGGCGGAACACAGCGTTCCGGAGGCCCAGCATACGCCCGTGTCGCGTCCTCGCCCCGGGCGCGGACATGGGAGACCTCACGCCCGCGCATCCGCTGCTCCCGCGGCGAACGACTGTCCGCGCGCGCGTCCGCGCCACACTACTCGCTGAAAAAACCACGGGCCCGCGCAGACGGTCCGACCATCGTCACGCGTGTATCCTTGCCTCCCGCCCGCCCCGTAGAGACCCAGCACGACATGTCGATCTCCGAGACGCAAGCCCAACTCGACGCCATCCAGCGCAGCCTCGGCAACCTGCTCCGCGAGGTCCAGACCGTCATCGTCGGCCAGGACGAGGTCCTGAAGGGCATCCTCACCTGCCTCCTCGCCGGCGGCCACGGCCTGCTCGAGGGCGTGCCCGGCCTCGGCAAGACGCTGATGATCCGCACCCTCGCCGGCGCCGTCGACCTCAGCTTCGCCCGCATCCAGTTCACCCCGGACCTCATGCCCGCCGACATCGTCGGCACCTCGGTGCTCGTCGACCGCCCCGACGGCGGCCGCGAGCTGGCGTTCCAGCCGGGCCCGATCTTCGCCAACATCGTGCTCGCCGACGAGATCAACCGCGCGACCCCGAAGACCCAGTCGGCCCTGCTCGAGGCCATGGCCGAGGGCCAGGTCACCGCCGGCGGCAAGACCCGCCCGCTGCCCGAGCCCTTCCTCGTGCTCGCGACCCAGAACCCGCTCGAGATGGAGGGCACCTACCCCCTGCCCGAGGCCCAGCTCGACCGCTTCCTGTTCAAGATCGAGGTCCCGTTCCCCGGCGAGGCCGAGCTGCTGCAGATCCTCGAGCGCACCACCGGCACGCGCAACCAGCAGCCGGGCCGCGCGCTGACCGGCGCCGACCTCCTGAACATCCGCGCGTTCACCCGGGCGATCCCCGTGGCCCCGTCGATCTCCCGCTACGTCGTGCGCGTGCTGCGGGCCACCCACCCCGACGACGCCAACGCCCCCGAGCTGGTCAAGAAGTACGTGCGCTTCGGCGGCAGCCCGCGCGGCGCCCAGGCCATCCTGCTCGCCGCCCGCATCCGCAGCCTCCTCCAGGGCCGCAAGACCCCGAGCGTCGACGACGTGCGGGCCGTCGCGCCCCAGGCCCTGCGCCACCGCGTCATCCTCAACTTCGAGGGCGAGGCCGAGGGCGTGCCGATCGACAAGGTGCTCGCCCAGGTGCTGGCCGGGGTCGCCGCCGACTGAAGTCATGGCCTGGTGGAAGCGCAGCTCCGACCTGGCCGAACAGCCAGACGCGAAGGCCCCGGCGCCCGCGGCCGCCAGCAACGCCCTCAAAGCTGGTCTCAGGTCTTCACGGGCCTCCGGCCCTGACTCCCAGGACCCCGAGGACGTGTTCGACGAGGCCTTCCTCGCCCGCCTCGAATTGTTGCAGGTGATCGCCCGCCGGCTGTTCCGCGGCCGCCAGCGCGCCGAACGCAAGACCCGCAAGGTCGGCAGCGGCCTCGAGTTCGCCGACCACCGCGAGTACAGCCCCGGCGACGACATCCGCAACCTCGACTGGGGCGTGCTCATGCGCCTCGGCCAGACCCTCATCCGCCTCTACGAGGAGGACGAGGACCTGCCGATCCGCATCGCCGTCGACGTCAGCGACAGCATGCTGACGTCCGGCGGCGGCAAGCTGCGCTACGCCCAGCAGGTCGCCGCGGCGCTCGCCTACGTCGGCCTGGCCAACCTCGACCGCGTGGGCCTGACCGCCACCAGCCGCACGATCCACCACAGCCTGCCGGCCGTGCGCGGCAAGGGCCGCATCTTCCGCGTGTTCGACTTCCTGCGCCAGAGCCAGCGCGGCGGCCCGACCGACCTGCGCGCCGCCCTGAAGCGCCTGGCCGCCGAGAGCGTGCAGCCCGGCCTCACCGTCGTGCTGTCCGACTTCTACGACATGGACGGCGCCTTCGACGGCCTGAATCTGCTGCGCTTCCGCAAGCACGAGCCGGTCGCCATCCAGATCCTCGACCCGCGCGAGGCCCGGCCCGACCCCGCCGGCGTGCGCGGCGACGTGCGCCTGGTCGACTGCGAGGGCGGCGAGGCCCGCGACGTCACCATCAGCCCGGCAATATTAAAAGCCTACGCCGAGGCCCATGAACGCTTCTGCGCGGCCCTCCACGCCAGCTGCCGCTCGCGCGGGATCCCCTACTTCCGCGCCGAGATCGACGTGCCCTTCGACGAGCTCGTGCTCCGCATGTTCCGCATGGGGGGCCTGTTGCGATGACCTTCACCGGCTGGACGCTCGCCGAGCTCGGCCCACTGTTCCTCGCCGGCGCCGCCGCGATCACCGGCCTCTACCTGCTGCGCATGCGCCGGCGCCAGCTCGTGGTCCCGTTCGCCGCGCTGTGGCGGCAGGTCACCCGCGAGAGCGACACCCGGCGGCTGTGGCGGCGCCTGCGTCGCGTGCTCTCGTGGCTGTTCCAGCTGGTCCTGCTGGCGCTGCTGTGCCTCGCGCTCGGCGACCCGCGCCCCGAGGTGTGGCTGCGCGACCCGCGGACGGTCGCCATCGTCATCGACCGCTCGGCCAGCATGGGCGGCCCGGCCGCCGACGAGCCCGGCGTGACCCGCCTCGACCTCGCGGTCCGCCGCGCCCGCGCCGAGGTCGCCGGCATGGGCCCCGTCGACCGCGCCCTCGTGATCACCGCCGGCCCCGAGGTCGCCGTGCCCGGCCCGCTCGCCCGCGACCCCGAGCCGCTGCAGCGCAGCCTCGAGGGCCTCGCCCCCCAGCCCGGCGAGGCCGACCTCACCCGCGCCCTCGACCTCGCGCGCAGCGCCCTCGCCGGCCAGCCCGGCGGCGAGGTCCTCGTGCTCACCGACGGCGCGCTCGACCTCGCCGGCGCCGCCGCGCTCGCCGCCTGCGCCGCGGGACAGGTCCCATCGGACATGTCCGAAGGCGCAGCCCCTGAGACCGCGCCCGCGATCGCCTGCCGCGTCGCCGGCGTCGGCGGCCCCTCCGCCAGCGCCGCGATCACCGCCTTCGCCGCCCGCCGCTACCCCGAGGACCGCGAGCACGTCGAGGTCCTGGCCGAGGTCCACAACCTCGGCGACGCGCCGGTCGAGCTCGTGCTCGACGTCGCCGCCGACGGCCTCAGCGTCGGCAAGACCCCGCTCACGCTGGCGCCCGGCGAGCGCCGCACCTCGGTCCTGCGCGACGTCGACGCCGCCCGCACCCGCCTGGTCGCCGTGCTGTCCCCCGGGCCAGGTACGGACCCGGCCGCGCTCGGCCCCGCGGGCGACGACCGGGCCCACGCGATCGTGCCGCCGCTGCGCCCGTTCCGCGTGGCGCTGATCACCGAGGGCACCGACCTGTTCCTCGAGGCCGCGCTGCTGACCCTGCAGGACCACATCCAGCTCACCGGCGTCGGCCCCGCCGACGTCGCCGGCAACCCCGCGGTCGACGAGGCCGACCTCGTGGTCATCGACCTCGGCGCCGACCCCCTGCCGAGCCCGCTGCCCGCGCGCGACCTCGTGATCTTCGACCCCGCGCGCCGCCCGGACAGCCCGAGCCCGATCACCGCGGTCAAGGACCTCCCCCGCCCGTTCCTCACCGAGCAGGCCCTCGGCCACCCCCTGCTCGACGGCGTCGTATTAAAAGACGTGAACCTCGCGCGCGGCACCCACCTCGAGACCTTGCCCGGCGACCAGGTGCTGCTGCGCAGCCTCGGCGACCCGATCGCCGTGCTGCGCCGCGAGGCAGGGCAGGACGACGCCACCGGCGCGCGCACGATCGTCGCCTTCGGCTTCGACCCGCGCCAGACCGACCTGCCGCTGCGCACGGCCTTCCCGATCCTCGTCGCCAACCTCGTCACCTACTTCGAGCAGAGCCGGCCCGGGTTCGTCGCCAGCGTGCCCGTCGGCGCCGCGCGCCCGCTCGCGGTGGCCGAGCTCGGGCTCGTGGCCGACGGCCTCACCGCCGTCGAGGTCGCCGGCCCCGAGCAGGACGGCCTGTCCGACGCCGACCTGCCGAGCGCGCGCATCCCCGTCGACCGCGGCGTGTTCCGCCTCCGCGCGCACGAGCCCGGCATCTACCGCGTCCGCGCCGTCGACGGCGCCGGCGCCGGCGCCGGCGTGCTGCTCGCGGTCAACCAGGCCAGCGCCGCCGCCTCCGACCTGCACGACCGCCTGCCCGACCTGCAGCTGCCCGCGGCCGCGCTCGCCGGCGAGGCCCCCGCGCCGCTGCCGGTCAGCGACGGCCCGCTGTGGACCCTCATCCTGCTCGCGCTCGCCGGCCTCATCGCCCTCGAGTGGGCCACCTACCACCGCCGGGTGACCGTATGAGCACCACGACCTCGAGCACACGCGAGGAGCCCGCATGCTGAGGGCCGCGCTCGCGCTCGCGATCGGCCTCGGCCTGGCCTACGCGCTGCACACGTTCGGCCCGCCGGTCGCGCCGGTGCACCTCGAGCTGCCGCTGTGGCTGGCCGAGCGCCTGACCCCCGGCGCCGATCGCGACCTCGTGCTCACCCAGCCGGCCGCGCTCTGGCTGCTGCCGCTGGCCGCGCTGCCCTACCTGCTGGTGGTGGCCCGCCGCTCGCTCGTCGACCTTCCGGGCTGGCAGGTCGCGGCCCAGGCCGTGCTGCGCCTCCTCGTGCTCGCCGCCGTCGCGCTCGCGCTGACCTTCCCGACCCTGCAGAGCCCGCGCCGCGGCAAGACCGTGGTGCTCGCGGTCGACGTCTCGGCCAGCATCGACGACGGCCAGCTCGCCGCCGCCCGACAGCTCGTCGACGCCGCCGTGCAGCGCGTGCGCGGCGAGACCGACCAGGACCGCGAGGACCGCACCCGCCTGCGCGTCGTCACCTACGGCGCGTCGGCCCGGGCCCTCCCGCTCGCGGCCGAGGGCGAGGCCCTGCCCGAGCTGTCCCGAGAGCCAGGTGGTGGGCTGGCCAGCGACCACGCCGGCGCGCTGCGCCTCGCCGAGGCCCTGCTCGACCCCGACACCGAGGGCCGCCTCGTGCTGCTCACCGACGGCGCCGGCAGCGTGGCCGAGCGCGCCGACCTCGCCGCCACCGCCCGCGAGCTGCAGGCCCGCGGCCTCGCCCTGCACACCCGCAGCCACCCGCCCGCGGCCCGCGGCGACGTGCTCGTCGAGGCCGTGCACCTGCCCGCCGAGCTGCGCGTCGGCCAGACCTTCGACGTCGCCGTCGACCTGTGGTCGAGCGGCCCGGCCAAGTTGAAGCTGCGGCTCGACAAGGACGGCGCCCCCAACCCGCTGGCCCCCGCAGTCGACGTCGAGCTGAAGGGCGGCCCACAACAAATTAAATTGCCGGCCCGCGTCAACGCCCCCGGCCCGGTGGTGTTCTCCGCCAGCCTCGACGCCGAGGGCCTCGCCGCCGCCGACAACCGCAGCCCCGCCAACGACCGCGCCGGCGTGGTCGGCGACGTCCGCGGCCGCCCGCGCGTGCTCCACATCGGCGACGCCGACGACAGCGCCGCCCTGCCCCGCGCCCTGCGCAGCGACCACCTGCAGGTCGACGCCGTCGCCCCCGAGGCCGCCCCCGCCGGCGCCGAGGGCCTGCGCCCCTACGACCTCGTGGTGCTGTCCGACACGCCCGCGCGCCGCGTCAGCGGCGCTCAACAGCAGGCAATTTCAAAGTACGTCAGCGACGGCGGCGGCTTCATCATGGTCGGAGGCGAGCGAGCCTTCGGCGTCGGCGGCTGGGGCGGCACCACCATCGAGGAGATCCTTCCGGTCCGCTTCGAGGGCGAGCGCCAGCGCGAGCAGCCGACGCTGGCCCTCGTGCTGGTGATCGACAAGTCCGGCTCGATGAGCAGCGAGGACCGCCTCGATCTGGTCAAAGAGGCCGCGCGCGCGACCGCCAGCACCCTCGACCCCGGCGACGAGCTCGGCGTGATCGCCTTCGACTCGCGCCCCTACACGCTCGTGCGCCTGCAGCCGGCCGCCAACCGCATCCGCATCGCCGGCGACATCCGCCGCCTGACCGCCGGCGGCGGCACCAACGCCCTGCCCGCCCTGCGCGAGTCGTACTTACAATTGGTCGGCAGCAAGGCACTGGTCAAACACGTGATCCTGCTGAGCGACGGCCAGTCGCCCGAGGCCGGCGTCAACACCCTGCTCGCCGACATGCGCGACGCCGACATCACCGTCTCGGCCGTCGGCGTCGGGGCAGGCGCCGGCAAGGACTTCCTCGCCCGCGTGGCCGAGCGCGGCCGCGGCCGCTACTACTTCTCGCAGGACGGCACCGACGTCCCGCGGATCTTCAGCCGCGAGACCCGCGAGGTCACCCGCAACGCCGTGGTCGAGCGCGACCTCTACCCCCGCGTCGCCAAGCGCGTGCAGGCCCTCCGCGGCCTCGACTTCGACCGCGCACCCGGCCTGCTCGGCATCATCCCTCTGAAATTAAAACCACTCGCCGAGCTGGTGCTGCGCACCCACCTCGGCGACCCGCTGCTCGTCCGCGGTCGCCGCGGGATCGGCCGCACCGTCGCCTTCGCGTCCGACGCCCAGCCCCGCTGGGCCGCCCGCTGGGTCACCTGGGAGGGCTTCAATAAGTTCTGGTCGCAGGTCGCCCGCGACACCATGCGCCAGGGCGCCGGCACCCTCGGCGGCGCCTCGCTGCGCGTGACCCCGGCCGCCGACGAGGGCGTGTACTCGGTGGTCGTCGACCTCGACGCCGGCGAGGGCTTTAATAACGACCTCCACGGCGAGATCCTCGTCATCGACCCGTCGCTGCCCGCGGGCGACGCCGGCCACACCACCCGCACCCCCGTCGCCCTCACCGCACCGGGCCGCTACGAGGCCACGGTCCTCGGCGTGCACGCCGGCCAGCGCTTGATCAAAGCGCAGCTGTACGACGAGTCGCAGACCCCGCGCCGCCTCGCCGCCGAGGCCGTCGGCCAGGTCTCGGTGCCCTACCCGCAGGAGCTCGCGCCCGACCAGCTCGGCGCCGATCCGACGTGGCTCGCCAGCCTGTCCCCCGAGACAGGTACGCACGCCGGCCCGCTCGACGACATCCTCACCACGCCCGGCGCGCCCCACGGCACCCGCACCCGCCCGGTCTGGCCCGAGGTCCTGTGGGCGCTGGTGCTGCCGCTGCTGCTCCTCGACCTGCTGCTGCGCCGCGTCGCCCTCGGCAGCCCGCCGCGCTCCCGCCTCGGATGAGCGCCCCGCGCCGCGGCCCGCCGCGACCACGCGGCACGCCGCGTCGCCCTCGGCAGCCCGCCGCGCTCCCGCCTCGGATGAGCGCCCCGCGCCGCGGCCCGCCGCGACCACGCGGCACGCCGCGTCACCCGCGTGATCACCTGTCCCATCGGTCAGGCGCGCGCGAGCACGCGTGCCCCGCCGACCGCGGAGACCCGCGCCCGGGCTCGCGCGTACAGCCGCCGATGCGCCGCCGGATCGTGATCGGCCTGCTCGTCGGCGCCCTCGCGTGCGGCGCCCCGCCGCCGCAGCCCCGCCGCCGACGCCCCCGCGCGCGCCCCTCGGGCCCGCCGCCGCCGCCGAACCCGCCCGGCACCACCCTCCCCGCCGACCTCCTGCACGCGCGCGCCGCCGCCCTGCGCGAGCGCCTCGCGGGCCGCGGCTTCACGGTCGTGGTCGAGCCGCCGTTCGTGGTCGCCGGCGACGAGGCCCCCGCCGAGGTCGAGCGCCGCGCCGCCACCATCATCCGCCGCGCCGTGCTGCGCCTGAAGGCCCAGTACTTCCCCGCCGACCCGTGGGAGGTCGTCGAGGTCTACATGTTCCGCGACGAGGCCAGCTACCGCCACCACGCGCGCGCCCTGTTCGACGAGCGGCCCGACACCCCCTTCGGCTTCTACACGCCCACCCACGAGGCCGTGCTGATGAACATCGCCGCCGGCGAGGGCACCCTCGTCCACGAGCTCGTCCACCCGTTCGTCGCCGCCAACTTCCCCGCCTGCCCCACGTGGTTCAACGAGGGCCTCGCCTCGCTCTACGAGCACTGCGAGGACGTGCGCGGCGAGCTGGTCGGGCGCATCAACTGGCGGCTCCCGCCGCTCCAGGCCGCCATCCGCGCCGGCGACACGCCGCCGCTGGCCGGGCTGCTGACGACCACCTACGACGAGTTCCACTCGGTCTGGCGCGTCGGCCTGCACTACGCGCAGTCGCGCTACCTCTGCTACTACCTGCAGGAGCGCGGCCTGCTGCGCAACTACTACACCCAGCTGCGGACCACCGCCGCCGGCGACCCGACCGGCCGCATGCTGCTGCTGCAGACCGTCGGCGCCCTCGACCTCGAGCGCTTCTCCGCCGACTGGCAGGCCTACGTGCTCGCCCTGCCGCCCCCCGCGGCTCAATAGACGAGGTCCGGCACCCGGCGGAAGATCGCCCGCGACAGCGCGTGCGAGCGCAGCGTGATCGCTCCGTCGCCCCGCCGCACGCGCACCTCGTGGCGCAGCAGCGCGCGCTTGTCGTGCTCCGGGCCGTACACCGTGCAGCAGGTCAGCGACCACCCGGCGTCGTCCTCGGCGATCCGCGCCGGCTCGACGCTCGCGGCGCAGCGCCGCAGCTCCCGCATGTCGGCCTCGTACCCGTCGGCCCCGTAGTGATAGCCGAAGCCCTTGATCTGCCCCGCCGCCTCGACCACCACGTGGCCCGCGTCGCCGCGGCGCCCGAGCGCCTCCATCACGATCGCCGCCAGCAGCGGCGCGCTCGCCTCCGCCAGCGAGCGCCCCTCGGACCGCAGCACCTCCGCGAAGTGCCGCCGCCGCCGGCTGAGGTACAGCGCCCGCGAGACCGCGGCGACGCCCTCGCCCGGCCCCCCGCGCCCGCCGCTCGTGGCCAGCGCGAACACCCCGAACGACCCGCGCGACGGCAGCATCGCCCCCTCGAGCCGCGGCTCGCCGAACACGAACACCATGGCGATCTGCCAGCGGCGAAAGAACCCGCCGTCGTCCATCCTGCGGACCTTAAAAATCTCCCACGGCCGCGGCGCCGCCTCCGACGCCAGCAGCCGCGCCACCCACCCGCCGAGCCGCGACGCCCGCGGCCGATCGTCCGGGTCGGGCTCGCCGAGCCCCGCCGCCAGCAGCGGCACCAGCTCCGCCGCCCGCGGCCCCGCGTCGATCGCCTCGGACGTCCCCGCCATGCCGCGCCCATTATCCCCGCGAACGCGGCCCCGTGGTAGCTTCGCGCGCGTGGAGCCGACTCACCGCGTCCTCGTCATCTACACCGGTGGCACGATCGGCATGCAGGACACCCCCCGCGGCTACGCCCCCGCGCCCGGCTTCCTGGGCCAGCACCTGCTCGGCCTGCCGCAGTTCCACGACCGCAGCCACGCCTCGCTGACCACCCCGCTGTCGCGCTACGGCCGCCGGGTGCACTACGAGATCCTCGAGTACGACCCGCTGCTCGACTCCTCGAACATGGGCCCCGACGACTGGGTGAAGATCGCCCGCGACATCGAGCGCCACTACGACGACTACCACGCCTTCATCGTCCTGCACGGCACCGACACCATGGCGTACACCGCCTCGGCGCTGTCGTTCATGCTCGAGAACCTCGGCAAGCCGGTCATCCTCACCGGCTCGCAGCTGCCGATCGGCGAGGCCCGCACCGACGCGATCGACAACTTCCTCGGCGCCCTCACCATCGCCGGCCACTACGAGATCCCCGAGGTCTGCCTCTACTTCGACAACAAGCTGCTGCGCGGCAACCGCTCGCAGAAGGTCGACGCCGCCGGCTTCGAGGCGTTCCAGTCGGGCAACCTCCCCCCGCTCGTGCGCGTCGGCATCGACATCCACGTCGAGTGGGACCGCATCCTCCCGCCGCCGACCCGCCCCCTGCGCGTGCGACCGTTCGCCGACGTCAACGTCGCCGCCCTGCGCCTGTTCCCCGGCATCTCCGCCGCGATGATCCACAACGCCCTGCGCCCGCCGATCGAGGGCGTCGTGCTCGAGAGCTTCGGCTCCGGCAACGCCCCCGACCGCCGCCAGGACTTCCTCGAGGCCCTGCGCGCCGGCAGCGAGCGCGGCGTCGTCATCGTCAACGTCACCCAGTGCATGCGCGGCACCGTCACCACCGACTACGCCGCCGGGGCCGCCCTCGCCGACGTCGGCGTGATCGGCGGCGCCGACATGACCCCCGAGGCCGCCCTCACCAAGCTCGCCTGGCTCCTGGGACAGGACCTCCCGCGCGCCGAGGTCGTCCGCCTCCTCCAGCTCAACCTCCGCGGCGAGCTGACCGCCTCGGCCCAGCAGACCCGCTTCAGCTACCGCGAGCGCGCCTTCATCACCTCGATCGCCCGCGCCCTCGCCGAGGCCGGCGAACCGTTCACCCGCGGCGAGGTCGAGCAGCAGGTCCTGCCCGTGCTCGTGTGCGCCGCCGCCAGCCTCGGCGACGTCGAGGCCCTGGGCCGCCTGCTCGCCAGCGGCGCCGACGTCAACGCCGTCGACTACGCCGGCCGCTCCCCGCTCCACCTCGCCGCCGCCGAGGGCCACGCCGACGCCGTCGCCGCCCTGCTCGCCCGCGGCGCCGACCCCGACGCCCGCGACCGCGCGGGCCAGACCCCGGGCGACGAGGCCGCCCGCCGCGGCCACGCCGCTCTCTCGGCCCGCCTCCGCCGCTGATCTCGTGTACCGTGCGGGCGTGACACGCCTGCTCACCGTGGGCCTCGACGAGCCCGAGATCGTCGACCTGCGGGCCCGCCTCGCCGGCCCCTCGATCTGCCACTCGTTGCTGCCGGCCATCCGCGTCGAGGACGGCCGCCTCCTGGTCGAGAGGACAGGCGGTCCCGGCATGCTCCCGGTCGACCGCGTGGTCTTCCACGGCATCTTCGCCGACGACCTCGAGTTCATCACCGCCCTCGCGCTGTGGGGCGGCCCGTGCCTGCCGAGCGCCCGCGGCCTGCTCGACTGCCGCCTGCGCCTGCCGTGCCTCGCGCGCGCCCTGCCGATCACCCGCTTCGGCCGCATGCCGCGCTCGTGGCTCGCGCCCGGCCAGAGCATCACCCGCGAGCGCGACAGCGTGGCCAAGTGGGGCAACTGGCACTGCGGCGAGAACAAGGCCCGCTTCACCGGCGAGTACACCGCCGGCGAGCCGACGATCGTCGAGCCGTTCATCACCGGCGAGGCCGTGCGCATCGCCCTCGTCGGCGAGCACGCCTGGCAGATCCGCCTGACCGGCGACGACTGGCTGAAGTCGATCCACCACAAGGACGCCGCCTTCATGCCGATCGACGACGAGCTGCTCGCCGACGCCCGCGCCCTCGCCTCCGGCCTCGGCCTCGCGGCCACCGGCATCGACTACATGGTCGGCGCCGACGGCGAGAAGCACCTGCTCGAGGTCAACCACGCCGCCAACGTCACCGTGTTCCCGGCGATCCGCGAGGCCTTCCTCGAGCTCGCCGCCGCCTGGGCCAACGCCGACTGACACGACGCCAGCGCCGCGCAGCGCTACGCCAGCGCCGCGCTCACCAGCTGCCGCGCGTACGACCCGCGCCAGCGCCGCGCGCCAGCGCTACGCCGGCGCCGCGCGCACCAGCTGGCCCGCGTACGGCCCGCGCCCGGTCAGCGCAGCGCTACGCCGGCGCCGCGCGCACCAGCTGGCCCGCGTACGGCCCGCGCCCGGTCAGCGCCGCCGCCCCGCAGCGCGCCGCCACGGCCACGGCCTCGCCCGCGCCCAGCCCCGCGCCCAGCGCGTACGTCAGCCCCGCCGCGAACGCGTCCCCGCAGCCGTACGCGTCGACCGCCGGCCCCGGCAGCGCCGCGGCGGCATAGGCACGGCTCGCGCCGTCGACCTCGTAGCGACCGCCCTTCGCCCCCATCGTACGCACCACCAGCCGCGGCGCCGGCGCCAGCTCGCCGTCGTAGCGCTCGGCCGGATCGTTCGCGCTGCCCACCAATGCATCGACCACCACCGCGGCCTCGCGCAGCGTGCCGAGGATCCGCGAGGTCGCCACCAGCACACGCGCCCGCCTCGCCAGCCTCACCGCCTCCGCGTCGCCGGCCGTCACATAGACCGCGTCGCACTCCGCCAACCACTCCCACCCGAGCGCGTCCGCGGCCGCGGGCCCCATGCGCGTACCGATCACGGTGATCGTGCGCTCGCCCGCGTCGTCGACGTGGGTGAAGGCCCGCCGCTGCCGCTCCGGCCGTCGACCCGCCCGCAGCGAGAGGCCCAGCGCCGTCAGCTCCGCCCGCGCCCGCTCGCCGAGCGCGTCGTCCCCGAGCGCCGTGAAGAACTCGCACCCGCCGGCCAGCTTCGCCAGCTGCACCGCGGCCACCGCCCCCCCGCCGCCCGGCTCCTCCCACGCCTCGCCGGCGTGCACGATTTCCCCCGCGGCCGGCACCCGCGCCACCCGCACGAACTCGATCCACTCGACATGTCCGACGACCGCGACGCGCACCCCGCGAGCGTGCCCGACCCGCCTCTCCGCATCAACCGCCGCGCGGTCCACCCGCTCACCGCCGGCCCCGCTCACACGCACTGCTGTCCGCACGTCACCAGCGCGTCGGCGAAGCCCGCCTGCTCCATGGTCGCCGGGATCATCATGTCGCAGCTGCTCACGCACATGGCGACGTTGCCGCCGCCACCGACGCACTCGGCGACGCACACCACCCGTCTTCATCCTCGAGGCCCAGCGCTTCGCCAAGACGGACAAATTAAATTATTAAAGTGGCCGGCCATGCTGTGGAACGAGCGCTACCGCCGCGGCTGCGACTGTCACCTGGTCGTGTTGACGACCAGCCGTCGCGTCGCCGCCTGGGCCGCGCGACCGATCCGCTGCGGCGACAGCGTCACGCACCTGCTGGTCCGCGGCCCCGACCAGATCCCACGCATCACCGACCCGATCGTCGCCGCCGCCACCCCCGAGCTCGCCGTGCTCTCGGCCAGCATCCACGGCGCCGACCCCGGCGGCCGCGAGGTCGTCGAGACGGCCCTCTCCGTCCTGCCGAGCTTGCCGCCCTCCGAAGCCCGCATGTACAATCTCTTCATTCACCGCGCCCTGTCGGTCGCGGCGATCGAAAGACTGCGCGAGGAAATCATGTACTTCTCCGACATGAAAGAGATGGTCGACAACTGGAAGTTCGACGAACATGGCATGCCACTCAGCGGATACGAGGTGCTCATCAAGCCGATGCTCATCGAGGAGCGGCGGAGGTTCATCCTCGACGCCGTGACCGCACGCGGCCTCGGGAACAGCGACGAGATCCGGGCCCGGGTCGACGGCTGTGTCGACGTCGAGGTGCTCCGTCGCTGGGCCCACCAGGCGCTCACGGCCCGGACCGCCGACGAGATCTTCGCCGCCTGACCCGCCTCGCTGGCACCCCGACCATCGTATGTCCGACTGGACCGAGCTCCCCGACTACCCGCGGACCTTCGCCTCGCAGTGCGCCCCGTGGGGCAGCTCGGTCCGCTTCGTCAACGGCGCGCGCGCGCTCAAGAACGGCAAGCCCGAGACCCTGTCGGGCGCCCGCGCCTTCCTGCAGCGCCTCGAGATGGAGCTGATCCAGGGCCGCGCCGCCGCCCGTGACCTCTCGACGCTGCTCGACAGCGTGTTCACCGCCCACGCGCGGCACCTCGACTGCGTCGAGTGGTGCCGCGTCCGCGGCGACGAGCTCGACGTCTCGCTCCGCGTCTACGCCACCCGCGGCAGCCAGCGCCTGCACGTCTCGCTCGTCGGCCCCGTCGGCCGCTACGCCGACGAGCCCCTGCCCGCGCGCGCCGCCCCGGCCAGGCCCAGGCCCGCCCGCAAGCCCGGCCCCTCCGCCGCGCCCGCGCCCGTCCTGCCGGTCGAGCGCCTCGCCCCGCCCGCGGCCCTGCTGCTGCTGCGACCGCTGACCGCCGGCGCCCGCCCGTCGTACGGCGACCCCGTCGCCCGCGACCGCGACGGCTCCGTCCACCTCGCCGTGCGCCTGCCCGACGGCGACGCCTTCGCCCGCGTCGACCCCTCCGGCGCCGTCGAGCTCGCCCCGCTGCCCGACCGCGACGCCCTCCGCCGCGGCGACGACCGCGTCATGACCCGCGCCATGCTGCCCGGCGTGCACGCCAGCGCCGCCGGCGTGCTGCGCGTCGACCACTACGAGACCAGCGCCGGCATGCAGGAGCGCGTCACCCTCGCCGGCCGCTCCCACACCGGCCGCAGCGCCCTCCACAGCCGCTGCTGGACGCTCGGCGTGCACGGCGAGTGGTTCCTGCGCTGCATCGTCCACGACCGCAAGGCCACCCTGCTCGGCGTGCACCTCGGCAGCGACCGCCGCACCCGCGTGCCCCTGCCCGACGTCGACCTCCGCGGCGCCGCCGTCGACCGCCGGCCCGACGGCCCCGTGCTCCGCCTGCTCCACGGCCCCGCGGAGGAGCACCGCCGCCGCCTGCACGCCGGCCCCAAGCTCGAGCTCGGCCCCGCCGAGGTCCACGCCCACGGCATCACCGACCCCGCCCGCCCCGTCCCCGACGGCGGCTTCGTCGTCGCCGGCCCACGCGCCCTCCGCTACCTCGGCCCCGGCCGCCCGCCCGTCGACCTCTTCACCCTCCCGCCCGCCTTCGACGCCCCCGACTACCGACCCTGGGGCGGCCTCGACCTCGTCCAGCTCGGCTTCGACGCCGACCCCTGCTGGCAGGTCGACCTCGACTTCGGCAGCGACCACGGCCCGCGCTGCCGCGGCGCCCTCGTGTTCGCCGCCGACGGCCGCGTCCGCGGCCTCGCCCACACCACCCATGACGGCGCCCTCGCCCTCAACGCCACACGCATCCCGCTCGCCGACCGGGAGCACACCGTCGGCATCTCCGGCGCCCCCGCCGGCGACCTCGCCGTCCTGCTGTCCGACGGCGAGTCCCTCGCGCTGGCCTGGGCCCCTCCGCCCTGACGCCTCAGCGCGCCCACGCCTGCAGCTCGATCTTCAGCGCCCGCGCGGCCGCGTGGTCGGCGTCGATCGCCAGCACCCGCGCCACGTACCCGAGCGCCGCGTCGCGCTGCTGCAGGTAGTAGTGACACAGGCTCATGTTGAACAGCGTGTGCACGTTGTCCCCGTAGAGCTCGAGCGAGCGCCCGTAGTACTGCAGCGCCTCCGGGTAGTAGTCCATGCGGTACAGCAGCCGCCCGATCTCGAACGGCAGGTCGTCGTCCTCGCCGAGGTGGTAGTACAGCGACCACGTCTGCTCGATCATCTGGAAGATCTCTAGCTTGTCCGCCCGCGACGCCCCCGGCGCCAGCTCCGCCAGCGCCGGCATCGCCTTGATCAGCAGCCGCGGGTCGCCGTACCCGACGCGGCACATCGCCAGCAGCTGGGCGATCGACCCGCCCTCGGTGTGCTTCTCCGCCAGCTGCGTGAGGTTGAAGAAGTCGTCGGGCCCGAACTCCCCGATCGCGTCGGCGAAGGCCTCGCGCGTGGCTCGGTGCCCGTCGGGGTGGTCGCCCAGCAGGAACCCCACCACCAGCAGCGACTCGTGGCGGTGCTTCGGCGCGAACACCTGCCCCCCGGCCCCGCGGAAGTACGCCGCGATCGCCGCGTAGTCGACGCTCATCGAGAAGCTGCCGTGGATCGCCAGCCCCGGCGGCCCGCGCTCGATCAGGTCCTCCTCGCGGATGTAGCCCTTGTCGCCCGTGATCATCAGCAGCTGCCCGCCCGCGAGCCCCCGCAGGTGCTTGACCGTGCGCAGCCCGGCGATCGGGAAGTGCACCGACGTGTCGGCCAGGCGCCGCTGATAGTCGCGGAGGATCGCGTCGAACGCCGGGTCCTCGTAGTAGCCCTCGGCCGCGGTCGGCCGCGAGGTGAACGACAGGCTCACCCGCCCGAGCACCGCCGGGTCCTCGAGGTCACGCTCGGTGTCCGACGACGTCACCGTCACCAGGCTCTCGAGCAGCTTGCCGCTCTCGATCTGGAACACGTCGAGCGGGATCCCGTCGAAGAAATAGTTGCCGAGCACCACCAGCCCGTTGATGAAGCTGCCGGGCCCCAGCGTCTCGCCCGCGCACGCCAGCCGGATCTCGCGGTCGTGCTCGACGTCGAAGCGCCCGAAGTCCAGCACCCCGCGCTCGACGAACGGCCGCAGCCCCGGGTGGTCGCACCAGAACGCCACGTTGCGCTCGGCCAGGTCGGTCATGATCAGCTTCCAGCCGGCCGCCGCCGGCCCCATCCGCGAGGTCAACGCCGTCAACCGCTTCAAGAACAGCGAGGCGAAGCGCCCCGACCCCGCCCCCAGCTCGACGATGTAGATCGGCTGGCCCGCGTCGGCCAGCGTCGCCAGCCGCTCGCCGAGGTACGCCGCCACCACCCGCGCGTAGGCCTCGGCGATGAACGCGTTGCTGGTGATGTAGTGCGGCACGACGCCCTGCCGCCACGCCTCGATGCCCTGCGCCGCGAAGAACGTCCGCTGCAAGCGCCACAGCAGGCTCCGGGACAGGCGTTCGTCTCGCTCGAGGATGTGCGGCGTCTCGGTCATCCCGGCCACCATACCCCCTCTCGCCCCGGGCCCCGCGCATCTGCCAGCGCCCGCCGCGTGCGCGACCGCGAACGCCGAACTGCCAGTGGAAGATCCACGCGTCCCGGTTCCGTGTCACACTGCCGGCATGCGCATCGCCCCCCTGCTCTGCCTCCTCGCCCTCGCCGCCTGCGGCCCGGAGTCCTACTTCGAGGGTCCGATCTGCCCCAAACCCGAGGCCCTCGCCGAGTTCATGGACGGCGACAACCTCAGCATCGAGGTCATCCTCGACGACTGTCCCCCCGGCTGCGGCGGCAACTCGTCGGTGTCCTGCGAGGCGACGCGCATGGGCGACGAGATCGACCTCGACGCCCGCGGCACCTACCAGAAGAAAGGCGGCAACGGCTCGTGCGCCGCCGTCTGCGTGCCGATCGTCGCCACCTGCAACGTCGCCGGCCTCGACGCGGGCACCTACACGATCAACAGCGGCAGCCACTCGCTGAAGATCACCATCCCGTCCGACGACCCGCCCAACTACGAAGCCGCCTGCGGCTTCTAGACCCCCACCTTCGGCGTCGCAGCCCCCGACGCCATCCTTGCCGCCGCTCGCCGCGGTTTTTTCTGACGCGTCGGCGTGGCGCCCGCCCGCGAGGAGGTGCATCCCTCCGGGGTCATGCACATCAAGTCCACCCTGCTCATCCTTTCGCTCGGCTGCATGTTCGCCGGCGGCTGCACCAAGTCGAATCCGGACACCACCCCGCCGGACACTGCCGCCACCGCGACCCCGCCGCCCGCGGACCCGACGCCGGCCTCGGACCCCGCCACCGATCCCATCACCGACGCCGCCGGCACCGCCGCCGACACGGACGCCCCGCCGCCCGCCGCCGAGGCCCCCAAGCTCAGCGACGCCGAGATCGCCGCGATCGTCCGCGCCGTCAACAGCGGCGAGCTCGACCAGGCCAAGCTCGCCAAGTCGAAGGCCAAGAACAAGGAGGTCAAGGAGTTCGCCGCGATGATGGTCAAGGACCACACCGCGATGCTGAAGTCCGGCGACGCCGTGTTCAAGAAGGCCGCCCTCGAGCCCAAGGAGAACGAGATCAGCGCCCACATGACCGACGAGGGCCGCGTCACGTTCGACAAGCTCAACACCACCGCCAAGGGCGCCGAGTTCGACAGGGCGTACATCGACGCCCAGGTCACCGCCCACACCCAGGTGCTCGAGGCGATCGACACCAAGCTCCTCCCCAGCGTCCAGAACGCCGACCTGAAGACCGAGCTCGAGTCCGCCCGCCCGAAGATCGAGGCCCACCTCGGTCAGGCCAAGGACATCCAGGCCAGGCTGGCCCCCGCCACCCCCCCGACCACCTGATCCTCCCGTCCCCATGGTGACGCAGGGCGGCCCACCGCCCTGCGTCTCTTTCGTTGACCGGTCGGGCCACCGCGCCCGCGAGCAGAATTCCTACGCCGGGCACTCGTACTTCAGCGCCAGGCGCCACCGCCCCTGGTTGCAGTCGACGTCGATCGCGTCGACCCGCCCGTGCGCGTCATAGTGATAGTTCAGCGCGTACTCCGAATAGTTGATCTGACAGTCTTCGTACACCATGCGCACGACCCGCCCCTGCTCGTCGAGATCGACGGCGGACGGCTCGGGCTCGCAGAACTCGTCGGCGTCCGGGTAGGTCCAGTTCACCGTATACGCCTGCTTCTCCGTCCACTTGTACGTCACCGTCTGCTTCCACTTGCCGCCCTTGCCGCGCGTCGAGAACCCCGCGGCCCGCCCGTCGGGCGTGTACTCGCGGCGCCCGTCGCCGACCTCGCGCAGCCGCCCCCTGTCGTCGAACGTCACCGCCACCTCGCCGCTCCCGTCCGACCGCGCGCGCACCCCCCTGTCCGCGCCGGTGTGGCGATACACGAACCCAGGGCTCGCGAGCAGCCGCTCGTCCGCCGCATACGTCCAGCGCAGCGTCTCCGGCTTGCCGAGCCCGAGCTCGAGCGGCTCACCCTCCGGGATCACATTAATCAGACTGGTCACGCACGTCGCCTGCTCGCCGCACGGCTCGCCGTCCTTCGTGCACGACTCGACCGCCAGCTCGCACGGCCGATACGCCCCCGGCACCTGCGCCCGCACCGGCCCGCTCGCCGCCACAGGCGGCGCCTCGACGACCTTCGCCGGCTCGACCTTCGCAGGCTCGCCCTTCGCAGGCTCGACCTTCACCGGCTGCTTCGACGGCGCGACCTCGGGCGGCTTCTTCACCGCGCCCTCCGCCCCGGACCCGCACGCGAACACCCAGCGCAGCGACGACGAACACCGCGACAACCGTTCGACCATGCCCACGACTCTACAACACCCGAGCCCGCACCGATTCATCCACCCACGCCGCGTGCCCCGACGTCAGCCGCCACCGGCTCGCTGCGCGCCATCACCTCCTCGATCGTCCGCGGCGTCCCGCTGACCACCACCGGCGACAGCATCTCCCGCCGCTACAGCTTCAGCCGCCGCTGCGCCTCGCCCGGCAGCGGGAACCACCGCAGCGACGCCGCCGCCTCCGGCAGCGTCGGGTCCGCGATGGCCTCCGCGCCGTCGCTGCCCGCCCGCGCGAAGATCGCCCGCGCCGCCTCGAGGTAACCGGCCAGCGCCGTCTCCGGCTCCGACACCCGCAGCGACGCGAACTCGAGCTCGCCGCCCGCGTACTGCAGCCCGAGCAGGCTCAGCGGCGGCCGCACCCGCCCGCGCGCGTGCGTCCACAGCGACGAGCACGGGTCGAAGCGATACTGCGGCAGCAGCTTCCACCCCTCGCTCGCGACCATGTGCACCGCCTCGACGATGTAGTTGAACACCGTCTCGCTGATGAAATAATTAAAATTCACGCGGAACCAGCCCGGCTTGATCCCGCAGAACCCCGCGTCGATCACCGCCTGGTACGCCTCGGACTGCTCCGGCCCAATTTTAAACAGACTGTGCCCGTACGGGCCCGCGCACGAGCAC
The DNA here is from genome assembly GCA_016793465.1 of Myxococcales bacterium. The sequence goes on along the minus strand of JAEUJW010000081.1, from coordinate 63,235 downwards.
CCGCCGCGCGCCTGGATCCCGAACAGGTCGTTTAATAACGCCACCACGTAGTTCCAGTGCAGGCTCCCGCCGTCGTGGCGCGCCACCATCGACACGATCGACAGGCGGTCGAGCGACACGTTGCCGAGGATCCACAGGTTCGGGTTCTTCGACCACGACGCCAGCGCCCGCCGCACGAACGCCGACTCGCGCGCCCGGATCGCCTCGCTCCCGACCGCCTCCTTCAGCTGAAACACCAGCCCCGCGCGGATCGACTCGAGGATCGCCGGCGTGCCGCCCTCCTCGCGGTGCACCACGTCGTCCAGGAACTTGAACCCGTCCGGCGAGACCCACGCCACCGTCCCCCCGCCCGGCACCGACGGGATCGAATTTTTAAAAATTCCGCGCTTCGCCACCAGCACCCCCGGCGTGCCGGGCCCGCCGATGAACTTGTGCGGCGAGATGAACACCGCGTCCTTCGCCGCGTCCGGCGCCGGGTTCATGTCGATCTTCAGGTACGGCCCCGCCGCCGCGTAGTCCCACAGCGACAGCGCCCCGTGCGCGTGCAGCAGCCGGGTGATCGCCACGTCGTCCGAGATGATCCCGGTGACGTTCGACGCCGCCGAGAAGCTCCCGATCTTCAGCGGCCGGTCCGCGTGGCGCACCAGCTCCGCCTCGAGCTGCAGCAGGTCGATCTTGCCGTCGTCGTCCTCGTCGATCATCACGCAGTCGGCGATCGACAGCCGCCACGGCAGGTCGTTCGAGTGGTGCTCGTACGGCCCGACGAACACCACCGGCCGCTCCGCGTGCGGGATCTGCTGCAACAGCTGATAACGGGCGTCCAGGTCCCGCGGCAGCCGGATCCCCAGCACGTCGATCAACTTGTCGATCGCCCCCGTCGCCCCCGACCCCGCGAACACCACCACGTCGTCCGCCCCGCCCCCCACCGCATTTTTAATTATTAGACGCGCGTCCTCGCGGAGCTGCGACGTCTGGGCGCCCGTGCCCGACGACTCGGTGTGCGTGTTGGCGTAGAACGGCATCACCTCCTGACGGATGAACTCCTCTATGAACGTCAGCGAGCGGCCCGACGCCGTGTAGTCGGCGTAGACCAGCCGGCGCGGCCCGAACGGCCCGTCGAGCACCACGTCGTCGCCGATCACCGAGTGGCGGATCTTGGCGATCAGCGCCTCGCGGTCGAACTCCTCGCGCTCGGCCTGCGCCTCCGCGTCGTCGATCTCCGCGAACCCGGCCACGTAGTGGCGCGCGTGGGTCGTCGCCGCGTGGCGCGCGTCCGCGTGGCTCGCCGCGTCCGTGCGCGTCAGGCGGACCGCCTGGCGGTTGGCGTGGCGCTGCGACGCGATCAGGTTGCGGTTGATGCGGTCGATCAGCTTGTCGGCCAGGCGCCCGCCCGCGGCCATGATCACGTCGAAGGCCTCGGCGCGCAGCTCGAGCAGCACCGCGTCCTCGCGGGCCGTGCAGGTCGTGCGCCGCGGCCCGCGGTCGATCAAGGAGACCATGCCGAACATCTTCCCGGGGCCGACCACCGCGAGCTGCTGCCGGCGATCGCCGCGGGCCACGCTGACCTCGACCGCCCCGCGGGCGATCACGCAGCAGGACGAGCCCGGCATGCCCGCCGCGAAGATCCGCCGCCCGCGCGGCACCTCCCACACGCGCATGCAGCCGAGCAGCGCGCGCAGCTCGTCGTCGGCCAGCGCCCTGAAGAACTCGAGCGGCCGCAGCTCCGCCGTCATCTCGGGCGGCACCGGCCGCGGCGGCCCCGCCTCAGGCTCGCCGCCCGTCGCCTCGGGCGTGCCGGTGATCGCCAGCGTGCGCGCCCGCAGCCGCGCGCACAGCAGCCGCGTCAGGCGGTACAGCACCTTCAGCGCCGCCGGTTCGCCCGCGCTGCGCAGGGCCGCGAAGTCCTCGGCCAGCAGCACGTGGCCCCGCGTCGGCTCCTCCGCGGTGATGGTCGCCAGCCGCAGCATGCGGTGGTTGAGCGCCATCTCCCCCAGGTGGTCGCCGGGCCCGACCGACGACAGCAGCGCGCTGGTGCCGTCGGCCTCGGTCACGTAGGCCGAGAGGCGCCCCTCGTCGACCACGAACAGCCGGTCCGCGAGCGCCCCCTGGACCGCCAGCACCTCGCCCGCCGCGGCCTCGAACGGCCGCAGGCGGGCCGCCATCGCGCGCGCCTCGGCGGCGTCGAGGTCGCCGAACAGCGCCGTCGCCCGCAAGCTCGCCTCGTTCGTCCGCCCGTCGGTCACGGCGCGCATGCTACCATGGCGCGCCGCTCGCGGGACTTCGGCGCGACTTCCGAGCCCAGCCTATGTAGCTGTTCAAGCTGGTCGCGCTCCCCTTCCCCGGGCGGCGCCTTCACCCGTCCGTGACCGCCCCCGCCTCACCTGTCCCTGCGGACATCCAGCCCCCGCACGGCGCGCGCCTCGCCGCCGCCGCGGCCCAGGTCGCCCACGAGGACCTCGTCGTCTTCCTCAACGCCTGCTTCGCCTGCACCGGCCAGCGCGAGTTCTACAGCGACGGCCACCAGCAGACCGTCGCGATCGCCTTCCTCCACGACTACATCCGCGGCAACTACCGCCGCCTCTACGCCCTCAGCCTCGCGGCCGGGATCAACCACTACAACGCCGGCAAGATCGTGCTGGAGCTGCTGACCCACCACCACGGCCTCGGCCCCGAGGCCCGCGCCGAGGAGGGCCGCCTCGTCGCCGCCGCCCTCGCCGCCCTCCCGCCGCAGCGGGCCTACCGCGTACTGCTCGGGCTGCGCGCCCGCGGCGTCAACAACCGCCGCACCCGCGCGATCGTCCGCGACTTCCTGGCCCGCCGCGAGCTCGCCTTCGACGCCGTCAAGTACCGCGGCAAGCTGCGCTCGCTGGTCCGCCACGCCCACCCGGACCTGCCCGGCGAGCTCGGCGGGTTCCTCACCCGCGGCTGGCAGGCCCGCCGCTACGCCACCCCGCTGCTCGAGTCGTTCCGCAGGGCCCACTACGCCGCCGAGGCCGTCTACGAGCTGCCGTTCACCGTCGCCGAGGGCCTCGCCGCCCGCCACCGCATCGACCGCGCGACGTTCCTGCGCCGCATCGAGCCGCGCCTGACCGCCGGCGAGCGCCTGCGCCTGCAAGCCTCGGCCGGCCGCGCCGAGGTCGACCTCGAGATCGACCTGGCCCGCGCCCCGCTGACCCGCCTGGCCCTCCACTGCCTGTCTTTAAAGCCAGCCGACCGCGCGGCCCGCCGCGCCGAGCTGTCCGCCGCCCTCGCCGACGCGGCCCGCCGCACCACCCGCCGCGCCGGCTTCCATCTGGGCCGCGTGGCCGCCGTGCTCGACCGCTCGTACTCCGCCCGCGGCTCCGAGGACAAGCCCCGCCGCCCCCTCGCGCTCGCCCTCGCGGTCGACCGCCTGCTCGCCGCGGCTGCCCGCGAGTACATGTCCTTTTGGACACCTCCGCTCGCCGACGCCGACCCGCTGCACGTCACCGCCCGCGGCCAGACCGACCTCGCGACCCCGCTGCTCGCCGCCCTCGCGGCCGCGCCCGAGCTCGTCGTCGTCGTCTCCGACGGCTTCGACAACGACCCGCCCGGCGGGGCCGCCGAGGTCTGCCGCGTGTTCCGCGAGCGCCTCGACCCCGGGCGCCGCACCGTCATCGTCCACGTCAACCCCGTGTTCGACGCCCCCCACTTCGGCCCGCGCCGCCTGACCCCGCCCGAGCCCGGCCGCGCCGGCGTGCCCACCGTCGGCCTGCGCGACGCCGAGGACCTGCCGACTGTGCTCGCGTTCGCCCGCTTCGCCGACGGCGGCCTCGCCCTCGCCGACCTCGAGGCCGAGCTCGCCCACCGCGCCGAGGCGTTCGTCCGCCGCCACGGCGAACCCCGCGACACCACCTCGCCCGAGGCCGAGCCGTGAAGCCCGCGCGCGAGACCACCGCCGGCGTCGCCCTCACCGGCCTGCGCCCCGCCCCCGCCCAGCAGTGGGGCGCCGTGCGCCTCGTCCCGCTGCTGCGCGACCACAGCCCCGGCGACCTGCGCCTCGCCGCCCGCCGGCAGGACGCCGAGGCCGTGCACATCGACGACGGCACCGCCTACTACGCCTTCATGCCCCACGCGCTCGTCGCCACCTGGTCGAGCGACGGCCACCCGCTCGCCAGCTACGGCGCCGAGCTGCGCCACCGCGGCAGCAAGCCCGCCCGCGGCGCGCCGGTCCTCCACCGCCTGGCCAGGCGCGAGGACCGCGACCGCCTGCGGTTCGTCCCGCTCCACCTCGCCATGGAGGGCTTCCTCGCCCTCCACTTCAACGGCCCCGACGTCGCCTGGACCGAGTACTCGCGCGAGGCGCTGTCCCGCGGCCTCAGCCCGCGCAGCGAACGCACCGTGCCCGGCCTCTACCTCGCCGGCCTCGCCGACGCCCTGCGCGTGTTCGAGATCCACGACCGCCAGGTCGGCCTGCTGCTGTTCGTCGCCGACGCCCTCGCCGGCGCGTTCGTCGTGCCCCACCCCGACGACTACCGCGCGCTCCACCACACCCTGCTGACCGACTTCTACGGCGAGCTGCTCTACCAGTACGGCCTGCTGTACGGCGAGGTCCAGTCGATCGACGTCCGCGTCGACCCGGCCCGCGTCCACGACCTCACCGACCTCGCCGCCGCCGTCGCCGCCGGCCGCGCCGCCTGGCACGAGCACACCGCGCTGCTCGCCGCCGGCCTGTTCGACCGCGCCACCGACTGGCAGTACGTCTACCAGGCCGGCCCGTTCCGCCTGTCGCGCTTCATCGGCGAGCTGCTGCCCGATCGCGAGAGCCACATCGGCGAGGCCATCCACCGCAGCGACGGCACGCTCGAGTACTTGAAGACGTTCCGTCTGTCGGCCGCCCAGATCCGCCGGGCCTACCTGCTGCAGCGCCTCGCCGCCCACGACTGGCACCTCGGCCGCACCGCCGTCAGCCTCGGCGAGACCCGCGACGGCCTGCTCGTCCGCCTGCGCAACGCCGGCTTCGCCTACTTATTAAAGGCCCACCTCGTCCGCGATTTGCCGGCGTGATCCACACCACGACGCGGCGACATCGAGACGCAGTGAAGCCAGCGTGACAACCTTCACTCCTCGAGCGTGCCCTTGAAATTCTTCGCCGGCTTGAACCGCACCGTCGTCGACTCCGCGATGGTGATCGCCTCGCCGGTCTTCGGGTTCAAGCCGGGCCGCGCCGGCCGGTCCACGCGGGTGAACGTGCCGAACCCCGGGTGGCTGTAGCGGCCCTCCTGTTGCAGCGCAGACATGATCCCGGCAAACGCAGCGTCGATCACCCGACCGATCTGCGCCGGTCCCAGCTCCGCCATGCCCTCGGTCCTCTGCACCCACTCGATGAGCTCTCGTCGCGTCACGCGGCCAGACTAACACCGTCCGTCGCCGCTGCATGCACATGCAATCAGGTCTCGGCGGCCCCCGAAAAAAATCACGACGATCACGTGAAGGGTTTCGCGGTCGCACTGCATGAACGAGCAGGCTTTGCACCGGGTACCACCGCACGGTACAGTCGCGTTGCTCCAGAATGGGGACCGCGTCCTGATCGCCCCCGAAGCCCGTCGAGACCCCAATCTCGACCGCGTCCACCCCCATGGCCCGCGCAGGGCCTTCATCGACCACCTCAAGGAGCGAGACATCATGTTCGGCAAGTCCCTCAAGTTCGCCCTGGGCTTCGCCCTCAGCCTCTCCATCGGCGGCGTCGCCATGACCGCGACCGCCGGCGACACGCCCGTCCAGAGCGGATGGTTCGGCAAGTGCCTGGGCTGTTTCTGGGACCCGTGGGGCGGCCCGGCCTACTGCAGCGTGGCCAAGGGCAAGGGCTTCTACGGCTGCTACGCCAACGGCTACAAGTGCTCGCTCGGCGGCAGCCCGTGCGGCAAGACACCGATCGCCGTCGACGGCGAAGCGCCGAGCGGAGGCCACATCAGCGACGCCCCCTGAGTGAAGGACCACGCCATGCAGATCCGCAAGAAGCATGTGTCGGTGGGCCTCGTCTCGGTGGGGATCGTGCTGGTGCTCGGCGTCGGCGTCGGGCTGCCCGGCCTCGGCCGCAGCCCGCAAGCCAGCGCCCAGCCGACGCGCCCGCCGGGCCCCCGCTACGGCAGCTACTTACAGATGGTCGGCGTGCGGCCGATGGACCTCGACGCCGCCAACAAGGGCGCCCGTCGCGACGGCGACGCCTGGGTCCTCGGCGACGTCGACCTCGAACGCGCCCGCGAGCTCGCCGCCCACCCGCGCGAGCTCGACGCGCTGGCCCACAGCGACAACAAGTGGATCCCCACGCAGACGTGGAAGCTGCGCCACGGCGGCGCCACCCCGTTCGCCGAGGCCAAGGAGGCCTGCGCCTCGCGCCACCTCAACGACATGACCGACACCTGCCACAGCAGCGTGTCGGTCGTGCTCGAGCGCGACGGCGACAACGAGGGCCACGTCGCCTACGTCAAGCCCCGCTACAACCCGGCGATGGCCGACGAGTGCCGCGCCTACACCGACTGCGTGGCCCGCAACGCCTGGCTCGGCCGCGAGAGCCCCCTGCCCGACGACCCCGACGACCTCTACGCCTTCATCGGCGGCGACGTCAGGATGCCGTTCGAGGGCAACCCCGCCGCCCACAAGGCCTCGTTCACCGACGACATCGCCTACTGCGAGCGCAACCTGCTGGCGCTGCGCCGCCTCGACCCCGCCGACGACCCCTTCCTCGAGCAGAACATCACCCTCATGGAGGACCTGCTCGAGCACTCGCAGTGGCTGGCCGGCCTATGACACGACTGGCCCGCCAGTGGCCGCTGGTGCTCGGCGCGCTCGTCGGCCTCGCGGCGCTGCTGCTGGCGCGCGCCGCCCTCGACCCCGCGCGCTGGTTCCCCGAGCACCTCGGCCGCGTCTACGTGATCGGCACCTGCTCGTACAGCCGCGTGGCCGTCGACATGCTCGCGGCGGATCCGTCCGCCCCGTGGATCGCCGTGCCCGTCCCCAGCGACGCCGCGGCCTTCAACGAGCCGGCCTGCGCCCGCGCTCTGGAGCGCCTGACCGCCGAGGGCGCCTGGTGGCTCGCCCTCGTGCCGACCGCCACCGCCTGCGATCGCCTCCAGCGCTGGGGCGCCGAGCGCTTCGACCGCGAGACCCCCGGCGAGGGCTTCCCGGCGTGGGTCGACGGCCACGGGCAGTTCCGCGGCCTCGGCGTCGACCCGGCCACCATCGCCGGCCTCGGCCTCACCCCGACCCCGAAGATCGTCGACTTCTGGGTCGACGGCGGCTACGAGCGGGCCGTCGTCGAGTCCCACGGCTTCCGCGTGCCCGCCCGCTCGCCCGCCCCGGGCCAGCCTGCACGACCTGCGGGGGGCTGACGTCGCGGCCCGCCGGCCGCAGGCAGCGCGCGAACCTGCGCATCTGCCCGCGGACGCGCGTTCCGAAGGGGATAACGTGCCCCCTCGCCCTCGGACCCCGGCCGAGTATCATGAGCCGCCATGCGCGACGACGACGAGAGCGACCACGAGGACAACGCCCCGCGCAGCGAGTACGCGAGCCGGGCCACGCGGATGATCAGCTCTCCGGTCGCGCCCAGGGCGAGCTTCGCCCAGACCTTTCGCAGCATCTTCGCCGAGCTGAAGCCGATCTACGAGGCCTTCACCCGCGACGGCCTGCTCTGCGTGGCCGCCCGCGACACCGGCAAGATCGCCTCCTACGTGCACCTGCCGATCCTCAGCAACGAGGGCGCCTTCGGGGTGATCGGCCGCCACGAGTGCTGCGCCCTCACCCTGCGCGACGAGGAGGTGTCGCTGCGCCACGCCCTGGTCCGCGTGACCCGCCAGGCCGGCGACGACGTGCGCGTGCGCCTCATCGACCTCGGCTCGTCGAACACCTTCCACACCGAGGACCAGCAGGCCTGCAAGTCGGTGATGGCCGAGGGCCCGATGTTCGTGAACCTGCTCGGCTACCAGCTGTTCCTGCTGCCGACCGGCACGATGAGCCTCGGGCGCTGGGCCGACGACGCCGAGAGCACCTGGAAGTCGTTCCCCGAGCGCGTCTACTTCGACCACCGCATCCCCGAGCGCATGGTCAAGGACACCGGCGCCCGCCCGCAGGGCCGCGCCCGCCGGCACACGTACATGACGCTGCTGCCCGCCGCGCAGCACCTCCGGGCCCGCCCCGGCGCCGGCGGGGCCGCGCTCGGCACCATCCTCCTGTCGGCCGAGAACACCCAGATCGCCCACCGCGTGTCGAACGAGGACCTCGAGCGCGGCGTGCTCATCGGCCGCTACGAGCGCTGCCAGCTGGCCGGCGCCGCCGGCAGCCTGTCGCGCGTGCACCTCGTGCTGCTGCTCGACGGCGGCGACATCTGGGCCGTCGACACCGCCAGCCTCAACGGCACCATCGTCGAGGGCCAGCGCATCTCCGCCATCCAGCTCGACCGCGAGGTCGAGCTGAAGCTCCCCAGCGGCATGGGCATGCGCTGGGTCCCCGAGCACATCCCGCCGGGCCAGCAGCACTGACCCGGCCGCACCACCCACGACCAAAGAAGGCGAGTCCCGCGTGGTCCACCCCCAGGAGTTCGACGTCATCGTGCTCGGCACCGGCCCCGGCGGCGAGGGCGCCGCCATGCGCGCCACCAAGGACGGCAAGTCCGTCGCCGTCGTCGAGAAGTTCCGCGACGTCGGCGGCGGCTGCACCCACTGGGCCACCATCCCCAGCAAGGCGCTGCGCCAGGCCGTGCGCGCGGTCCAGGAGTTCCGCCACAACCCGCTGTTCGCCGAGGCCTGGGGCCACGCGCAGATCACCTTCCCCAGGCTGCTGCAGGGCGCCAGCACCGTCATCCGCAACCAGACCGACCTGCGCCGCGGCTTCTACGACCGCAACCACGTGCGCGTGTTCCACGGCCACGCCCGGTTCGTCGACGCCAACACCGTCGAGGTCGAGCAGCCCGACGGCGCCCGCCCGCAATTAAAGGCCCGCGGCTTCGTGATCGCCACCGGCTCGCGCCCCTACCGCCCGCCGGACGTCGACTTCACCCACCCGCACATCTTCGACAGCGACACCATCCTCGCGCTCGACCACACCCCGCAGTCGATCACCATCTACGGCGCCGGCGTGGTCGGCTGCGAGTACGCCTCGATCTTCCGCGGCCTCGACGTCAAGGTCAACCTGATCAACAACCGCGACAAGCTGCTGGCCTTCCTCGACGACGAGATCATCGACGCCCTCAGCTACCACCTGCGCGACCAGGGCGTGCTGATCCGCCACAACGAGACCTACGAGCGCATCGAGGGCCGCGCGGACGACGTCGTCGTCCACCTGAAGTCCGGCAAGCGCATCCGCAGCGACGCGCTGCTGTGGGCCAACGGTCGCACCGGCAACACCCAGGACCTCGGCCTCGAGCACATCGGCGTCAAGCCCAACAGCCGCGGCCAGATCGACGTCGACGACGTCTACCGCGCCAAAACCACCTCCCCCGACGCGCACGTCTACGCCGTCGGCGACGTCGTCGGCTTCCCCAGCCTCGCCAGCGCCGCCTACGATCAGGGCCGCTTCGCCGCCACCCACCTGATCACGGGCAGCTGCGACGTCCGCCTGATCAAGGACATCCCGACCGGCATCTACACCAACCCCGAGATCAGCTCGGTGGGCCGCACCGAACGCGAGCTCACCGAAGCCGGCGTGCCCTACGAGGTCGGCCACGCCCTGTTCCGCAGCCTCGCGCGCGCGCAGATCGCCGCGGTCCCGGTCGGCATGCTGAAGCTGCTGTTCCACCGCGAGACCCTGCAGATCCTCGGGATCCACTGCTTCGGCGACCAAGCCGCCGAGATCGTCCACATCGGCCAGGCGATCATGGCCCAGTCCGGCGAGGCCAACAGCCTGCGCTACTTCGTCAACACCACCTTCAACTACCCGACCATGGCCGAGGCCTACCGCGTCGCCGCCCTCAACGGCATGAACCGCCTCTTTTAGCCCCGGTCGCTGCACCTGCAAGCGCCCGCACCTGCCCCTCGGGACACCCCGTGGCAGCCGGCCCCCAGCCTCCGCAGCGCCGTGCGACGCCAATAAGACCGCCTTTCATGCGCCAAACCTGCGGCGACGCACGAGCCTCCTGGCCTGAATTCGCGCGGGCGAATTCCTGCGCGGGGTCTGTTATCCTCGCCGCGACACCGGGGGACCATGTCTGAGCAACGCGACTACGCTACACGCACTGCGATCCACGCGTTCTACTCGCACAGTCAGCTCCTGATCGTCGCCGAGGGCGAGCTGCCCTCGCCCGAGTACGAGATCGACATCTCCCAGAGCCCGACGGATCAGGGCGTCCCGACCTTCCACCTCACGCGTCGCCCGCGGCCCACCGCCACCGACGCCGTGCAGCCGACGCCGTTCCGCTACGGCGAGATCTTCAGCATCGGTCGCCCGCCGGAGATCGTGCTCGTGCGCCACTCCACCGGCTTCGACGAGGTGCGCGTCGAGTTCACGCGCAAGGACCTCGTCGACATCGTGCTGAGCCTGTCCGGCGGCTCCATCGAGGTCGCGCTCGCCGACCCCGAGCCCGACGACGACGTGCTCCCGCCGCCGCCGCCGCACGCCGCTCCGATCGCCGACGACCCCGCCGCGACGCACACCACCACCAACCCCGCCAGCCCGACGCCGCTCGATCAGACCCCCGTGCACACGCGGCCGCTGACCGGCAGCGAGAAGGCCGGCATCCTCGCCGACATCGCCGTCCGCTACCGCGAGTCGGTCGGCTACTCGAACAAGCTCTCGTTCGACGAGGCCTTCGCCGACGCATTAAAAAAGCTCCCGCCCGCCTCGGTGAAGTTCGCCGACATGCTCGAGACCGTCGAGGTCGTGCACATCGGCGCGAGCTTCGGCGGCATCGCCGGCTTCCACCGCCTCGAGGTCCGGATCCGCGCCTACCCCGATTGAGGCCCCCGCGCGTCGGGTGCATCTGCACCGACCGCGCGCGAACCGGATCGTTGATCGCCGCCGCCGCCCTGTGATACGCATGCCCCGTGCGCTGCGTGGCAGGAGGTCAGGTCTAGCTCGGTGCTCTGCACCGGGGCGGCGTTGCGCCGTCCGAGCGTCTTCTTCACCATCCATCACAAGGAAGGCTGTTCCAGAACTCGCTGATCGTCGGGACCCCGTACGGATGGCGACGGGCTGGAACAACCCCGCCGATCGAGGTTCCGTGCGCCATCCGTACGGGGTCCCGACGGCGAGTTCAGTGAGCCTTCCATGTCCCAGGTCTTGAGGTAGAAGCCTCCCCACCAGCCACGAGAGGCCGGCGAGCACCCGCTCCCGGCCTTTCTTTTTGCGCGCCCGCTTGTTAGTGTGCCGCCTTGTTAGTGTGCCGCCGTGGACGACGCACGAGGAGGTCAGGTCTAGCTCGGTGCCTTGCACCGGAGCGGCGCTGCGCCGCTCGAGCGTCTTCTTCACCATCCATCACAAGGAAGGCTGTTCCAGACTTCGCTGATCGAGCGCTACGGCCATGTACCGCGACGGGCTGGAACAACCTCACTGATTGCGGTTCCGTGCGCGGTACATGGCCGTAGCGCTCGGCGAAGTCAGTGAGCCTTCCATGTCCCAGGTCTTGAGGTAGAAGCCTCCTGTCGTCCACCACGAAGGCCGCGCCCGCGAGGACGCGGCCTTCGCGTTTCTCCTCGCCGCCGCGCGCGCTTGACTTGCCCGCGCTCCGCGGTCATGGCTAATCCCCGTGACCGAACCAGCCCCCAGCGCCGCGCGCGTCCGCCGGGCCCTGCGCTGGTCGCTCTTATTAAACGGCCTGTTCCTCGTCGTCGAGGCCGTCGTCGGCTTCTGGACCGGCTCGCTCGCGCTGCTCTCCGACGCCGCCCACATGGTCAGCGACGTCAGCGCCCTCGCCCTCGCCCTCGTGGTCGCCGAGCTCGCCCGCCGCCCCGCCAGCCGCGGCCGCACCTTCGGCCTGGTGCGCGCCGAGGTCCTCGGCGCCTTCGCCAACGCCCTCCTGCTCGGCGGCGCCTGCGTGCTGCTGCTCAACCAGGCCGTGCACCGCCTGTGGTCGGGCCAGGCCGAGTTCCACGCCGAGCCGGTGCTGCTGGTCGGCGCGCTCGGCCTGGTCATCAACCTCGGCTCCGCCTGGGTGCTGCACCGCAGCGACCGCGACAACCTCAACGTCCGCGGCGCCCTCGCGCACATGCTGGCCGACGCGCTCGGCTCGCTCGGAGCGATCGTCTCCGCCGCCCTCGCCGCCGGCTTCGGCCTGCACGCCGCCGACCCGCTGATCAGCCTCCTCATCTGCGCCCTCATCCTCGCCAGCACGTGGGGCGTGCTGCGCGACTCGACCCGCGTGCTCCTCGACTTCGCCCCCGCCGACGTCCCGCAGGAGCGCGTCGAGGCCGCCCTCCGCGGCCTCGTCGGCGTGCACACCGTGCACGAGCTGCACTACTGGTCGACCGGCTCGCGCACGATCCTCACCGCCCACCTCGTGCCCGACCCCGGCGTCGACCCCTCCGACCTGCTCGCCCGCGCCGAGCACGAGCTCCGCGACCACCTCGGCATCCACCACACCACGATCCAGGTCGACCCCCCCGCCGGCGAGTGCTCCCAAGCCGCCTGCCCCCTGTTCACCGACGAAGCCCCGAACCCGCACGCCCACCACCGTCACCACTGACGGTTGATCGCGCGCCACGGGTGTTTGACCGCCCACCGCGCCTCCGGCATGGTGGCCCGATGCTGCCTCGCCGCGGCGCCCGGCGCATCGTCGTCGACGGCCACGCCCTGCTGTGGTGGGTGCGCCGTCGCGGCGTGCGCGGCTGCCCCGACTGCGACGAGTGCTCCGTGATCCTCGCCGCCGAGTCGCGCACCGGGCAGGTCGTCCAGGTGTGGATCGCCGAGGCGTGGCGCGAAGACGTCGAGCCGATCACGCCGACCCGCGTCGCCGCGCTCGCCCGCAAGGCGCTCGCCCGCGGCTGGGTCCCCGGCGCGGGCGAGGGCCTGTTCCTCGCCGTCAACGACCTGCCGCCGCCGGCCCCCGACCCCGCGCACCGCCACTGAGCGGATCTCCCGTCTTCCCCGCCCGTTCGCGCCCTGGTACCGTCCTGGCCGTGTTCGACGAGCCGGGAGGTCAGGTCTAGCTCGGTGCTTTGGCACCGGGGCGGCGCTGCGCCGCCCGAGCGTTCTTCCCCGCATCCAGCACAAGGAAGGCTGTTCCAGACCCCGCTGATCGCCCGACGTAGCTACGCGAGGCGACGGGCTGGAACAACCCCGCCGACCGAGGTTCCGTGCGCCTCGCGTAGCTACGTCGGGCGGCGGGGTCAGTGAGCCTTCCATGTCCCAGGTCTTGAGGTAGAGCCTCCCCATCGTCGACGCCGCGAAGGCCGAGCCCGCGAGGGCCCGGCCTTCTCGTTTTGTTCCACGCCCGCGCGGATCCCCCCGCCGCGACCCCGCCGGCAAACAAATACACTGCCCGCGTGGACTCCGAGGGCCCGCGCACGATCGGCGAGTTCGAGGTCGTCCGCCTCGTCGGCGCCAGCGCCGTCGGCCCGGTCTACCGCGCCTTCCACCGCGACAACGGCCGCAGCTCGTACGTCCGCGTGCTCGACCGGGCCTACACCGCCGACGCCGAGGCCGTCGCCCTGCTGGTCGGCGAGCCCCACATCGTCCTGCCCCGCCACGTCAACCTCGGCGGCGAGTGCATGTACGACGCCAGCGTCGGCCGCGGCCGCGTCGGCGAGCGCGTGTTCCACGTGTTCTCGACCGCCCACACCCTCGACCTCGAGACGGTCGCCCGCGCCGCCCCGCTGCCGTGGCCCGAGGTCCGCTGGCGCCTGCTCGACATCTGCTGCGGCCTCGCCGCCGCCCACGCCGTCGGCATCGTGCACGGCGACCTCCAGCCCGGCCACTGCTTCGAGCTCGCGAGCTGGGACGAACCGGGCCCGCGCACCAGCGTCCGCGTGACCGGCTTCGGCCTCGCCGAGGCCCGCCGCCGCGGCCTGCAGCGCGACCACCCGGCGAACCCCTACCTCGCCCCCGAGCAGCTCGCCGGGGCCGCGCCCGACGCCCGCAGCGACGTCTGGGCCGCGGCCATGACGATGCTCCACCTCCTGCTCGGCCGCCCGCCGCCGACCTGGAGGCCCGGCGCCGTCTACCGCGACCCCGCGACCGACGCCGACCTCCCGACCGCCTGGCCCCGCGGCGTCGACGCGCTCCTCGCCGTCGCGCTCGCCCCCGACCCCGGGGATCGCCACGCCTCGATGCGCGAGCTCGCCGCGGCGATCGCCGCGATCGACGGCGGCGACGTGGCCGGCGCGCTCGCCCGCTTCGACCCCGCCCCGCCGCCGGTCCGCCGGGTCTGGGCCGACCTCCCGTTCGCCGAGCTGCGCCAGGGCGGCGTGTTCGTGCTGATCATGCTGCTGCTGTGGCTCGTGTTCTCGCCGTGACCCTGGTACCGTACGGCCGTGTCCGACGAACCAGGAGGTCAGGTCTAGCTCGGTGCATCTGCACCGGGGCGGCGCTGCGCCGCCCGAGCGTTCTTCCCCGCATCCGGCACAAGGAAGGCTGTTCCAGGCCCCGCTGATCGCCCGAGGTCGAGTAGCCGGGCGACGGGCTGGAACAACCCCGTCATCGCGGTTCCGTGCGCCCGGCTACTCGACCTCGGGCGGCGGGGCCAGTGAGCCTTCCATGTCCCAGGTCTTGAGGTAGCGCCTCCCGCCGGTCACCACGAGGGCCGAGCCCGCCCGGGCCCGGCCTTCGCGTTTTTCTTCGCCTCGCCCTTCGCCCGCGCGCCGCGGGCCGGCAAGCTCGCCGCATGTCCGTCACCACCGAGTCCCGCGGCTCCGTCCTGACCGTCCTGCTGTCCCGCCCCGAGCGCCGCAACGCCGTCGACGCCGCCGCCGCCCGCGCGCTCGAGCAGGCCTTCCGCGCGTTCGACTCCGACGACCAGCACCACGTGGCCGTGCTCCACGGCGAGCACGGGACCTTCTGCGCCGGCGCAGACTTGAAGGCGCTCGCCGCGGGCGACGACCCGAGCCGCCTCGACATCGACGAGCACGCCCCGCCGCCCGGCCCGCGCGCCCCCATGGGCCCGACCCGCCTCGCGCTATCCAAGCCCGTGATCGCCGCGATCGCCGGCCACGCGGTCGCCGGCGGCCTCGAGCTGGCGATCTGGTGCGACCTCCGCGTCATGGAGGACAACGCCGTGCTCGGCGTGTTCTGCCGCCGCTTCGGCGTGCCGCTGATCGACGGCGGCACCGTCCGCCTGCCCCGCCTGATCGGCCACGGCCGCGCCATGGACCTCATCCTCACCGGCCGCCCCGTGCACGCCGCCGAGGCCCTCGCCATCGGCCTCGTCGACCGCGTGGTCCCGCGCGGCCAGGCCCGCGCCGCCGCCGAGGCCCTCGCCGCCGACATCGCCGCCTTCCCCCAGGCCTGCCTGCGCGCCGACCGGCGCTCCGCACATGCCCAATGGGACATGTCCTCGGAGGCAGCCCTGCGCGCCGAGGCCCGCGGCGGCATGCACGTGATCGCCGCCGAGTCGCTGGCCGGCGCGCGCCGCTTCGCCGACGGCGCCGGCCGCCACGGCGCCGGCGTGTGACCGACCAACCGAACAGAATCTCGACCGCCGTCTCGTCCGGGTACGCGAGCGGCGTCACCACCACGACCCAGGCAAAGACAGCGACAAGTCCGCGTCACGGCCTCGGTCGCCCGAGCCCGCGATCCGTCCGCGAAAAACCGCCGGCGCGCCCGCGCCCCGCCGCCGATCGCTCACGCCGCGCCGAGACCCCGTCGCCACGGCGGCGCGCATGCGCTCCCCGTCGCGCCGACGACCCGCGGATGCCTGTCCCAAAGGCCATCCAGACGCCCCACCCGCGATCGTGGCGTCGGCGACGCGCGGCCGATCGCGCGCCGATCACCGCGATTGTTGTCCGCCCGCGGATCGGCCAAGATCGCCGCTTCCATGGCGGATGAACAGGATCGCAGCGGCCAGGTCGTCGCCGGACGCTACCGGCTGCTGCAGAAGATCGGCAGCGGCGGCATGGGCTCGGTCTACGCCGGGGAGCACCTCGAGGTCGGCCGCAAGGTCGCCATCAAGATCCTCCGGCCCGAGGCCAGCAGCCGGCCCGCGCTCGTCGAACGCTTCCGCCGCGAGGCCCGCGCCGCCGCGACGATCGACCACGAGAACATCGCCGAGTGCATCGACATCGGCACCACCGACGACGGCCTGCTGTTCTACGTGATGGAGTGGCTGAAGGGCGAGGACCTGCTGACCGTGCTCCGCCGCGAGCGCGTGCTCCCGTGGCCGCGCGTGCGGGTGATCATCGCCCAGCTGTGCCGCGCCCTCGCGGCCGCCCACGCCTGCGGCATCGCCCACCGCGACCTGAAGCCGAGCAACCTCTTCCTCATCCGCCGCGGCGACAACCCCGACTTTTTAAAACTCTTCGACTTCGGCATCGCCAAGCTGCTCACCGACGAGAACGAGGGCGAGGGCCTGACGCAGTTCGGCGAGGTCATCGGCACCACCCCGTACATGGCCCCCGAGATGGCCGCCGGCGAGGTCATCGACCACCGCATCGACGTCTACGCCACCGGCGTCGTGCTCGTGCAGCTGCTCACCGGCCACCTGCCGTTCCACGGCAAGAGCCCGCGCCAGGTCCTCGCCGCGATTTTAAAGGGCAACCCGCCGCGCCTGCACGACCTGAACCCCCTCGTGTTCGCCTCGCCGCAGCTCGACGCCGTGGTCCAGCGCGCCCTCCACCGCGACCGCGACAAGCGCTACCCCGACATGGCCGCGCTGCACGACGCCCTGCTCGAGCTGCCCGACGACGCCTGCAAGATCCTCTACGCCGACCCCAACGCGACCGCTGCCCCCTCCGACGTCGAGACCGAGTCGATCGTCACCCAGGGCTTCGTCAGCGGCGCGAACTCTCCGTCCGCCGCGCCTCCGCCGGTCGACCCCGCGTCGCGCCCGACCGCCGCCGCCGGCTCGCTCGGCGCCGACCCGCCCGCGCTCCCGCTCCCGCGCACGCCCACCCGGCCCATCGGCTCCAAGGGCCAGCCCACCCCGAGCAAACCCGAGGCCGCCGTGACCACGCCGAACCGCCGCAGCGCGCTCGTCCCCGTCATCTTCCTGCTCGTGCTCGCCGCCTTCATCGCCGGCTACATCGCCATGTTCGGCGTGCCCGAGTTCCTGCGCGGGTCCCCGCCGCCGGTCACCTGAGCCGCCCGCCACCCGCGTGGACTCACACGCGACCCGCCGCCCTCGTTGCATCGCCACCCGACGTCGCGCGTCTCGGGGCCCCTCTTCGCCGAGCCCTCGCCATGCAGCCCGCCCTGAAGAAATACCCCCGCACGCGCCACCTCGAGACCTCGCGCTTCCAGCACGGCGACCACGACCTCGAGGCCGTCGCGTTCCGCGAGATCAAGGACCGGCGCGTCATCGTCGAGGAGAAGATGGACGGCGCCAACGCCGGCATCAGCTTCGACGGCGACGCCGGGCTGCTGCTGCAGTCGCGCGGCCACTACCTCGTCGGCGGCCCGCGCGAGCGCCACTTCAACTTATTAAAGACTTGGGCCGCCGCCCACGCCGAGGACCTCTACCTCGCCCTCGGCGACCGCTACGTGATGTACGGCGAGTGGATGTACGCCAAACACACCTGCTTCTACGACAAGCTGCCCCACTACTTCATGGAGTTCGACATCTACGACCGCGAGACCGACACCTTCCTGTCGACCGCGCGCCGCCAGCGGATGCTCGCGGGTCTGCCGGTCGTCAGCGTCGCGGTGCTGTGGGAGGGCCGCCCGCAGCGGCT
Source organism: Myxococcales bacterium (assembly GCA_016793465.1). Next base: position 45,467 of record JAEUJW010000081.1, on the reverse strand, counting down.
CGAGGACATCACCGGCCACGTCGGTCCGTCGCTGTTCAAGACCCCCGCGTGGCGCGACCGCCTCGTCGAGGCCGGCGACGTCGCCGGCGTGCCGCCCGCCCAGGTCCTGGCCGAGACCGACCGCCACGACGCGATGGAGGGCCTCTACCTCAAGATCGAGGACGACGAACGCGTGCTCGAGCGCTTGAAGTGGGTGCGCGGCAGCTTCCTCAACTCGCTGGTCGACTCGGGCAGCCACTGGCTCGACCGCCCGATCGTCGCCAACCGCCTGGCCGACGGCATCTCGCTGTGGTGAGCGTGCGGTCGGCCGCGGCCCGCGCCCACGAGCCCGCCGTCCCCCGCCCCCCGGTCGTGCCTCGCCGGTCTGCGCGCCCGGGGCGGCCGTGTCATCCGCGCCGGCGTCGGCCTGCGCGGCAGATCTTCGCCGCGCGGCCGACATCCGTGCGCCGCGCCGAGGGCCTCTGGCACGCGCACTTCGTTCACGCTCATGACGCCGCGGGTCGAGCACCGACACCGCCCCCGCCGATCGCCCGATAGACCCCACGATCGTCGCAACGGACCCTCGACACGTCCTCGTCGACTCTTCCGGCGAGCCCCCGCAGCTCCGTCCGGCCCGAGCGAGCGTCCCGCGCGCGAGCGTCGATCCCAGTGCCGTCCCCGATCTTCCTCCGCTATCGTGCCCCCGTGCGCCCCGCCCGCCCGACCGCCGCCGATGTGCAGCCGGCCGTCGCGCGCCTCGCCCCCACCCACCGCACGACGCGACCGGCCCTCGCCCTCCGCGCCGCGTGTGCGCGACCGGCCCTCGCGCGCCTCGCCGCGTGTGCGCGACGGACCCTCGTGCCACTCGCCGCGTCTGCGCGACAAACCCTCGCCCTCCGCGCCGCGTGTAGCCGACCGGCCCCCTGCACGCGCTCGGCCCTCGCCCTCCTCGCCGCCTTTGCGCGACCGGCCCCCTGCACGCGCTCGACCCTCGCCCACCGCGCCGCGGGTGCGCGACCGGCTCCTTGCACGCGCTCGGCCCTCGCCCTCCTCGCCGCGGGTGCGCGACCGGCTCCTTGCACGCGCTCGGCCCTCGCCCTCCTCGCCGCGTGTGCGCGACCGGCCCTCGCCCTCCTCGCCCCCTGCGCGCGCTCGGCCCTCGCGCGCCTCACCTCGCTCGCGGTCATCTGCCTGTGCCTGACGCCGCTCGCCGCGCGCGCCGCCCCCGTGCCCGCCGCGCTCCAGCTCGAGTGGTCCGCCCCCGCCGCTTGCCCCCAGGCCCCCGACGTCCGCGCCCGCATCGAGGCCGCCCTGCGCCGACCGACCCGCACCGCCGGCCCGTCGGCGACCCGCGTGCAGGCCCGCGTCACCGCCGACACCCGCGGCTTCGCCCTCGTGCTCGAGACCCGCACCGCCGGCAACGCCGTCGACGTGCGTCGCATGCACGACCGCCGCTGCAGCGTGCTCGCCGACGCCGCCGCCGTGATCGTCGCCACCGCGATCGACCAGGCCGACCCCAACCGCGTGCCCCCGCCCGCCGCGCCGCCGCGCCGCGACCCGCCGCGCCCGACCGCCGGCCTGTCCCCGGGGACAGCCCCCGGATCGACCACGCCGTCCCCCGACCTGTCCCCGGGGACATCCCTCGGATCCGCGCCGCTCGCCCCCGGCGGACTGCCCACGGGGACAGCCCCAGTCGACCTGTCCCCCGGGACATCCCCCGCCGGATCGAACCTGTCCCGGGGGACATCCCCCGTCGGCGACCTGTCCTCCGAGACATCCCCCGGCCCCCCCCCCGTGCTGCCGCCCGACCCGTCCGCCGGCGACCTGTCCCCCGGGACAGCCGCCCCGCCGGCCGCCGTCGACCTGTCCCCCGGGACAGCTACCCCGCCGACCGCCGTCGCCCCGACCATCACCCCGCCCGAGCCCGCGCTCGACGCCGATCTCCCCGCCGCGCCCGCGACCCCGGCCCCCGGCCCCCGCCTGCGCGGCTTCCTCCGCCTGTCCGGCCTCGCCGACGTCGGCAGCACGCCCGAGCTGTCCGGCGGCCTCGGCGGCGGCGGCGGCCTGCTCGGCCGCGGCTGGCGCGTCCACCTCGCGGCCGTGTGGCTCGCCCCGCGGGTCACCCGCCCGCTCCCCGACCTCGACGTGCGCGTCGGCCTGCTCGCCGCCCAGCTGCGCGGCTGCGCGGTCCCGCGGCTCGGCCCGCTCGAGTTCGACGTCTGCCTCGGCGTCGAGGCCGGGGCCCTGCGCGGCAGCAGCAGCGGCGCCGCCCTCGTCGCCGGCAAGGTCGACTGGCAGCCGATCGTCGGCGCCGTCCTGGGCCCCGCGCTGGTGTGGCCGTTCGCGCGGCGCCTCGCCCTCGTCGTCCAGGCCGACCTCGTGGTCGCGCTCGCCCGCCCGCAGTTCGCCGTCTCCGGCCTGTCCGCGCCGGTCCACCAGGCCCCGCCTGCGCTCGCTCGGGCCCTGCTCGGCCTCGAGGTGAGATTGCCGTGACGGATCCGCCGGGCCGCGGCCATCGCCCCGACGTGCCGCTCCAGGTCGCCCGCGCGCCCGAACCCGCGCCCTTCGAGGCCGCGTTCGCAGCGGCTTACCGCGAGCACCACGCGTTCGTCTGGCGGGTCCTCCGCCACCTCGGCGTGTCCGACCTCCTCATCGACGACGTGCTGCAGGACGTGTTCCTCGTGGCCTACCGCCGCTGGGACCGCTACGACCCCGCGAGCTCGTTCAAGAGCTGGCTGTACGGCATCGCCAGGCGCGTGACCGCCGACGTGCGCCGCGGGGCCCGTCGCCGCGAGCGCCGGCTCGCCGCCGTCGCCCCGCCCGACGCCCCGCCCGGCCCCGACGACGCCGTCGCCGGCAGCGAGGCCGCCGACTTCGTCGACCGCTTCCTCGCCGGTCTCGACGAGGACAAGCGCGAGGTGTTCGTGCTCGCCGAGGTCGAGGACCTCAGCGCCCCCGAGATCGCCGCCGCGACCGGCGCCAAGCTCAACACCGTCTACTCCCGGCTGCGGCTCGCGCGAGCGGCCTTCGACCGGGCCGTCGAGCGGCGGATCCGCAGCGAAACGAGGGACCATGGCCCGCGACGATGACACCCGCACCGAACAAGGCCGCCTGATCGCCGCCTACCGCCGCCGCGCCGAACCACCGCCCGAGGCCGCCGCCCGCGCCTTCGCGGCCCTGCGCCGCCGCATCGCCGCCGACGAGCCCGACCCGCTGGCCGGCAGCGACGAACCGGCGCCGCCCGCCCGCCGCCCCTGGCTGCTCGGCCTCGCCGCCGCCGCCGCGCTCCTGCTGACCGTCGGCCTGTCCTATGGGACAGCCCAGCACGGCAGCGCCCGCGCCGCCGTCGAGGCCGCCTACCAGCGGGTCTTCGCCCCCTCGCGGCCCACCCGCGCCGCCCCGCCTCCGACCGCCGCCAGGCCCGTCTCCGCCCCCGCGCAACAACCTGCCCCTGCGGACATGCCCCGAGAGCCAGCCCCCGAAGGGCCCCCGCCCGGCGACCTCGAGCGCCAGCTCGCCCAGGTCCAGGCCGCCGCCGACGCCGCGCGCGCGGGCGACGGCGCCGCCGCCCTCGCCCGCGCCGACGCCTACTTAAAAATTCACCCGACCGGCACGTTCGCCCCCGAGGCCCGGCTCCACCGCGCCGCCGCCCTCTGTCTGCTGGGACAGGTCGACGCCGCCCGCCGCGCCGCCGCCGAGTTCGAGCGCGACTACCCGACCTCGCCGCTCGTCGCGCGCATCGCCGCCGTGTGCGCCCCCTGATCGTCTCGTGACGGAGCCCGCGGTCGGCGGCCATCACCCGGTCATGAACAGCGCCGCGCTCCTCCCCCTCACCGTCCTGTCCCTGCTGTCCGCCGCGTGCATCATCAAGACCCCGGGCGACCTCGGGGAGCTCGGCGACGACGAAGGAACCAGCAGCCCCGCCAGCGTCAGCGGCGGCGACTCGCCCACCGAGGTCATGGACCCCGACACCGGCGACACCTCCGACTCCACCCATGGTTCGTCCGAGGACACCGAACAGGTCCTCACCCCCGCGACCGGCGTCGACGTGCTCTTCATCATCGACAACTCCGGCTCGATGGCGGAGGAGCAGCAGCGCATCGCCGAGGGCATCGCCGCGTTCGTCGACCCCCTGACCGCGGCCGGCCTCGACCTGCGCATCGCCATCACCACCACCGACCACGGCAACCCGCGCTGCAGCGCCACCGCCCCCGAGAACGGCGCGTTCGTCGTCGAGAGCTGCCGCGCCCGCGTCGCCGGCGGCGAGTACATGATCGCCGACGGCGACTTCTCGGCCGCCTGCACCGACGTGTGCGCGCACGAGCAGGTCGTCACGCTCCCGACCACCACCGCCGACGACCCGACCCCGAGCCCGCGCCCGTGGATCGAGTGGAGCGCCGGCGCCACCAACGTCGAGGTCCCGCTCGCCGAGGCCCTGACCTGCGCGATCCCCCAGGGCATCGTCGGCTGCGGGTTCGAACAGCCGCTCGAGGCCCTGCACACCGCGCTGCTGCGCGCGCAGGACGCCGCCGATCCGGCCGCCGGCTTCCTCCGCCCCGACGCCCACTTCGTCGCCATCGTCGTCACCGACGAGATGGACTGCTCGTACAGCGAGACCGCCGAGGAGATCTTCATCTCCAACAAGACCTTCTGGTGGAGCCCCGACGACCCCGCGCCGACCAGCAGCCTGTGCTGGGACGCCGGCGTCACCTGCGAGGGCGGCCCCGGCGTGTTCGACGACTGCGTCGCCAGCGACCACGACCTCGCGGGCGCCGTCACCGACAACTCGGCCCTGGCGGTGCTCCGGCCGGTCTCGCGCTACGACGACGCGCTCGCCGCCCTCGCCGCCGACAAGCAGGCCGCCGGCTCGGCCGCCGGCGTCCAGCTCGTGATCATCGGCGGCGTCCCGATCGGCTGGCCGCAGAACCCCCTGGTGTTCGAAGACGTCGCCGACCCCGACTACATGTCGAAGTTCGGCATCGGCCCCGGCTGCACCGCCGACGACGTCACCGCCGTCCCGCCCGCGCGCCTGCGCGAGGTCGCCGCGCAGCACGCCCCGTTCGTGCAGCCGATGTTCTCGATCTGCCAGCCCAACTTCGCCGGGCCGCTGTCGGTGATCGCCTCGGCGATCGCCGCGAACTGAGCGCCCGCGCGAGGCTCGACGCCGTCGACCCTCACGCGGGCAGCAACATGGCGAGCCGCGACCCGACCAGCCCCGCGCGCATCTCGCCGAGCACCCGCTGCACCGAGTCGACCCGCTGCACGCGCTCGAGGTAGCCCGCGACCCGCCGCCGCGCGAGCGCGGGGTCGTCGCGCCCGAGCGCCCCGACGATCAGCCCGAGGAAGTACAGCGAGGGCACGAGGGTGCAGTCGGCCGTGGTCAGGCGATCGCCCGCCGCGAACGCGTCGTCGGTCATGAAGTGCTCGAGGTGACCGACCCCCTCGACGACGCGGGCGAGCGCGGCGTCGATGGCCGCCTCGTCGCGGCTGGCGGCGAACAGCTGCATGAACATCCCGGAGAACGCCGGGGTCATGACGTACAGCTCGCAGATGCGCGCCAGCAGGCGCCCGCGGGCCGCCAGGCGCGGCTCCTCGGGCCGCAGCCGGGCCTGCGGGAAGGCGTCGGCCAGGTACTCGACGATCGTGTCGGACTCCGGCAGCGCCGTGCCGTCGTCGAGGACCAGCGTCGGCACCTTGCCGATCGGGTTGATGGCCAGGAACTCCGGGTTCTTCACCCGCTCCGGGGTCCACATGTTGGACGGCACCACCTCGACGGGCAGCGAACGGTCGTGGATCGCGAGCCGCACCCTGGCGGCGAACGGCGACAGCGGGGAGTTGAGCAGCTTCATGCGCCGCGAACGTACCCGATCCGGGCGCACGGGAGGCGGTCGTCGCGGCCGCGACGTCGTCCGCCGGGGATCGAGGTCGATGCGACCGCGTGGGCCGCGGGTCGTCGCGTCGCCACGTGCGTCGCGACCGCGGGTGATCGGGCGCCCGGGCCCTCGACACCGCGCGCCTCGCGCGAACATTTGGCGCGTCACACCCGCCAGCCGCCGCTGGACAACGCTGCGTGCTTCGGTATCGTCGCGGGTATGATCGAAGACATCGAGAAGCTGCGAGCGACGCTGGCCCGGCTGCAAGCCGACGTGGACAGCGTCGAGACGCGCGACCCCGAGGTCCGCGTCATGCTGAGCGCCGCGCTGCGCCGCATCTCCGACAAGCTGCAGGGCCAGCCGCCCGAGGCCGAGCCCGTGACGGCCCCGCCGGACAGCAGCGAGCTCACCCTCGCCGCCCAGAAGTTCGAGGCGGAGCACCCCACGCTGGCCGCGACGGTGCGCGGCGTGGTCGACTCGCTGACGACCTTCGGCCTGTGACCGCCCCCGCGGCGCCGGAGCGCCGCGGGCTCGCGCCCGCCTAGAACTTCACCGTCACCACGGTGCCCATCTGTTGCTTCTGCACCTTGCGGAAGCTCGCGGCCTTCAGCTCGCCCGCGCAGCAGGCCGCGAGCTGCGGGTTGCCGGCGTCCTCGGTCGGGCTGGCCGCGATCACCGTGCCGCTCGGGCCCGCGATCGACAGCTTGACCTGCACCTTCTCGCCGCCCTTCGCCAGCTTCGCGCAGGCGCTCGCGGCCGCCGCCCGGGCCGCGCTGGTGCCCGCGCTGATGTCGGCCTGCTCGAGCTTCTCCGGCAGGTCGGACGGCGACGGCATCGCCGGCGTCTCGGGCTCGGGCGCGGGCTTCGAGCGCCCGCCGCACGCGGCCTTGCCGAGCAGGCAGTCGACCCCGTACTCGGGCTCCGGCTTCGGCGTCGACCGCGGCTCCGGCGTCGGCGTGACCGCGGCGAGCGGCTGCTCCTTCGCGCTCGTCGGCTTCGCCTTGCCCGGCCGCGGCTTGTCCGGCCTGGCCCTCTCGGTCGCGGCCGCCGCGGGCTCGGCCGCCGCGGGCTCGTCGACCATCGGCCGCCTCGCGGGCTCGGGCTCGGGCTCGTGCTCGACCTGCGGCGCCGCGATCGGCACGACCTGCACGATCGCCTGCCCCGGCGGCGGCGGGCTGGCCACCACGTAGCCGGTCAGCCCGAGCACCGCCAGCGAGAGCGCGCCGAGCAGCGCGTACATCGGGCCCTGGCTGCGCGGCAGCGCCGCGTGCGGCCCGCTCGGCGCGCGCGGCACGGGCGGCTGGACCGCCGCGGTCAGCGACAGCCCGCCGAACTGCGGCAGATCGACCGTGGGCACCGGCCGCACCGAGCCGAACACCGGCGCGTCGCTGGCCAGCACGGCGCCGAGCGTGCGCACGTCGATGAGTCCGGACGCCTCGCCCCCCGGCGAGGCGCCCACGCGCTGCGAGGAGGGAGGAGGAGAGGGGGTACGGGTACGGGTCGTCATGGGGTTCACGTCGAGGTGTCGGCGCGGGCGGGCCGTCGCCGCGGCGCGAGTGCCGGTGCGACGACCCGCCGCGCGAGCGGTGGGGGTGGGAGGAGCGCGGCCCGTCCACGCGGAGCGGGCCCTTCGTCGTCAGCGCCCGGGACGGCGGTCCGCGTGGCGTGGGGGTCCGAACGCCCCACCGCTCGCGCCGATCTATCGACCCGTACGTAGACTCACGCATCCGCCGCGGACACCTCCTGCATGCTGCCTGCGGCCTCCCCGTCGATGGGCCTCCTCGCCATGCCGCTGCCGTATCCATGTCCTGACCCTTCGGACAGCCCCGCGTCGGCGCCGGTGATCGCCTGGGACTCCGTCGCGGCCGAGCCGTGGGCCGTGGCCATGGCCGCCTGCGTGCAGGACCCCGAGCACCACGCCGAGGGCGACGTCTGGACCCACACGAAGATGGTCTGCGAGGCGCTGGTCGCCCTGCCCGCCTGGCGGGCCCTGCCCGCCGACGAGCGCGAGGTCGTGTTCGCCGCCTGCCTGCTGCACGACATCGCCAAGCCGCCGACCACCGTCGTCGAGGACGGGCGGATCCGCCACCCCGGACACTCGCCGCGCGGCGCGACCGCCGTGCGCGGCCTGCTGTGGCGCATGGGCGTCGAGCCCGCGACCCGCGAGCGCGTGGCCGGCCTGGTGCGCCACCACCAGGTGCCGTTCTTCCTCATCGAGCAGGACGACCCGCGCCGCCGCGCCGCCGCGATCAGCCAGTCGGTGCGCTGCGATCACCTCGGCATGGTCACCCGCGCCGACGCGCTCGGACGGATCTGCCGCGACCCCCGGCGCCTGCTCGACAACATCGAGCTGTTCGAGGAGCTGTGCCGCGAGCACGACTGCCTCGCGCGCCCGCACGCGTTCGCCAGCGACCACACGCGCTTCCTCTACTTCCGCGGCGGCGACCGCGACCCCGCCTACGCCGCCCACGACGACACCCGCTGCGAGGTCACGCTGATGTGCGGCCTCCCGGGCGCCGGCAAGGACCACTGGATCGCCCACAACCTCGACCTCCCGGTCGTCTCGCTCGACGCCCTGCGCGAGGAGCAGGGCGCGCCGGCCGCCGGCGGCAACCAGGGCGCGGTGATCCAGGCCGCCCGCGAGGCGGCGCGCGAGCACCTGCGCCGCGGCCAGTCGTTCGTGTGGAACGCGACCGGCCTGACCCGCGACCTGCGCGGCCGCGTCATCGAGCTCGCCGCGGCCTACCACGCCCGCGTGCGCATCGTGTTCCTCGACACCGCCTACCGCCGGCTGCTGCGCCAGAACCGCGAGCGCGCGGCCGTCGTCCCGCCCGCGGTGATCGAGCGGATGACCCGCCTGTGGGACCCGCCCGACCTCACCGAGGCCCACCGCGTCGACTGGATCGTGCAGAGCTGAGCGGACCCCGCCGCGCGGCGCGCAGCGGCGGCCGCGATCGGCGACACCGTGCTCGTCCGCCCACCCGCGTCGGCGCGCGCCGCCGACGCGGGTGTCCCTTCGGCCAGGTCGTTCGCGCCCGCTACGCGCGGTCGAACTCGGGGATGAGCTCGCCGAACAGGCGGATGCTCGTCATCACCTTGTCGTGGCGGATGCCGCCGACCTGATGCAGGCACATCAGGCGGTCGATGCCCAGCTCCTGGTAGGTCCGCAGCTTCTTGCGGCACTCGTCGGGCGTGCCGACGATCAGCGAGTGCTCCGCGATCAGGGTCTCGAACATCTCGTCCTCGGGCACGCGCTCGCCGAGCATGATGCGGCCGATCAGCGCCTGGGCGCGGGGCACCGGCGCGGCCGCGTTGTCGCGCACGAACTTGCCGGCGAGGCTGTCGCCGGCGGCGGCGGCCATCGCCTCGGCGGCCATGTGCTTGTAGATCTCGGCGACCTCGAAGAACTCGCCGGCGGTGCGGATGTACCAGGCCACCGCCGAGGCGCAGGCGTTCTCCCGCGCCTCCTTGGCGCTCCTCGCACAGTGCACGAAGGTGAAGTTGGCGACCTGGTTGTTGATGAACTTGCCGACCGGGCGCTCGCAGGCGGCGATCGAGCTGCGGTACAGCGCGACCAGCTTGGCCACCGTCTCGATCGACGCCAGCATGGTGGTGGCCAGCACGCCGACGCCGTTGCGCCCGGCCTGGTCGAACGCGGCCGGGGTCACCCCCGCCTGCCATAGCGGCGGGTGGGGCTTTTGCAGCGGCTTGGGCACGACCGCCACGTTGTCGACGGTGAACGCCGGGCTCTTCCACGAGAAGCGCGGCTCGGTCCATATGCGGGGCAGCATCTCGTAGGTCTCCTGCAGCTGCCCGCGCGCGTGCTCGGGGTTGACGTCGAACAGCCGCCACTCGGGCACGCCGGAGCGGGTCAGCCCGACCTCGAGCCGGCCGCCGCTGACGTGGTCGAGCATCGCCGCCCGCTCGGCGATGCGGATCGGGTGGTTGATCGCGTGCAGGCCCAGCACCGCGCCGTGGCCGATGCGCATCCGCCGGGTCTGCTGGGCGATCGCCGCCAGCATCACCTCCGGCGCCGACGAGTAGCTGAACTCCTCGGCGCCGTGGTGCTCGACCATCCACAGGCACCCGTAGCCGGCCTCGTCGGCCAGGCGCGCCTGCTCCAGCGTCTCCTGCACGAGGCGGTGCTCGTGGTCGTCGCCGTCCCAGATCTCCCGCGGTTGCTGCATCTCTGCGAAGATATCGAGCTTCATTGCACCCTCCTGCGCGGCCGGGCCACGTGAGTGTCGCGCGCGGCCGACGATGATCGCGACAACTTAACACGGCACCCGCGCGCCCCGAAACGGCACATCCCCGCGATCGCGGGGATCAAGCTGCCGCGTCGTCACGAGAGGCCGCACGCGCCGGGGGCGGCCGCCCACGCTGCGGGCGGCGGCTCGCCGCGACGGCCCCGGCGGCCCGAAGATCGGCCTTGCGATCGCGGCCGACGTTCGCCGCGACCGAGCCCCGCGCGCCCGCCTCGCGCCGCGCTTGCGAACCGGCCGCGGTCCTGCCCATGCTCGGCCCTTGAAGCCCGCGCCGCGCAGCTGCTACGTGCTCGAGCTGTCGGTCGAGCCCGGCGGCTCGCGCTGGGCCGAGCTCCACGCCTACACCGACCCCCGCCACCTGCACGCGCTGCTCACCGAGTTCTGCAGCAACCCGGGCGGCATCTCGGCCTACCACGCGATCATCTACGGGGCGCGGCTCGGGGTGTGGATCGTGCAGCGCGGCGAGGTCGCCCGGTTCGTCGATCTGCACCCCCACATCACGGCGAGGCTCGGGCGCGCCGGGCCCGTCGCGCTGACCGACACGCGCGGCCTCCGCGAGCTGACCGGCCCGATCGACGACGGCTACGAGGAGGACCTGCCCGAGCGCATCGAGCTCGGGGTCGCGTGGCCCGACGTCGCCGCCGCGCTGCCCGCCCTGGAGGAGCCGCGGCTAGCCCCCGGCGAGCGCACGCCGATCCGCCACGCCGGTCGCCGCCCCCGCGGGGCCTACCTCGGCATCGTCGACCACGTCCCGCTTCGGCTCCGAGGACGCCAACCCCGGCGAGCGCCTGCGGCCGCCGTTCGAGATCCGCGGCTGGGACCCGCTCGCCGTCGACGACGACGCGTGAGCCGCCATCGCAGCCGCGTCAGCCCGCATGGTGAGGCGCCGGCCCACGCCCGCGGCGGCGCGGTCACGCGCGACGCGCCCGTGCCCTCGCCGCGGACGTCGGCACACCGACGAACACGGGGCCCTCGCCCGCGCGGGCCCTCGCCGCGGCCCGGCGTGATAAGGTCGCGGCTTCGATGGCGGACGACTCCGAGGGACTCGCGGGGGTGGCGGACAGCCGGAGCCGGCTGTTCACGCGGTGCTTGACGCAGGCCGTGCTCGAGGTGCTGCCCGACGCGATCGGGGTCTACGACGCCGCTGGCACGCTGGTGGCCAACAACGCGGCCTTCAACCGGTTCTGGCAGCTGCCGCCGGACCACGGCCTGATCGGCCGGCTCAACCTGCTGACCGCCCCCGGCGTCGACCCCGACGACGTGCGGCTGTTCAGGGCGGCGTGCGACGGGGCCTGCGTCGAGTCGGCGGTCCACCCCATCGACCTGCGCAGCGACCCCGCCTTCGAGGAGCTCGGGCGCAAGCAGCTGTGGATGCAGACGCTGTTCGCCCCGCTGCGCGTCGGCGACGCGGTCGACTTCGTGATGATCACGTTCCGCGACCGCAGCGACGAGGTCGACAACCAGACCCGCATCGTCGAGACCCAGACCATGGTCGAGGAGCAGCGCGAGACGATCGCCGCGCTGCGGGCCGCGCAGGAGCACATCCGCCGCCAGCAGGACACCATCAGCGAGCTGTCGACGCCGATCATCGAGGTCTGGCCCGGCGTGCTGACGCTGCCGGTGGTCGGCCACATCGACGAGCGTCGGGCCGGCGAGATGACCGAGCGCCTGCTGATCCGCGTGACGACGCTGCGCGCCCGCCACGTGATCCTCGACCTCACCGGGGTGGCCCGGCTCGACGCGGCGACCGCCGACCACATGCTGCGGATCCTCCGCGCCGTGCCGCTGCTCGGCGGGCAGACCATGATCACCGGGATCCACCCCGCGGTCGCCGAGACGATCGTCGACCTCGGGCTCGACCTGCGGGCGATCCGCACCGTCCGCAGCCTGCGCGAGGCGCTCACCGAGATCGTCGCCTCGCCCGCGCGGCGCGGCGCGGCCGGGTGAGCGCCGGCCCGCGCCGGGGCCTGTCCCTCGGGCCAGGTTCCGGCCGCAGGCCATGAGAATTGGCACGGCCCGGCCGTCGGACCCGGGCCCGAGGATCGTCTATGTTGCCCGCGGTCGCGCGCGCCGCGACCCCCGACGAGGGCGCCGTACCGGGACAGGACAAGACGGACGCAGGAGCTGTCATGTCCTGGTTCTACGTCATCATCGCCGGCCTGCTCGAGACGGGCTGGGCCATCGGCCTCAAGTACACCGACGGGTTCACCCGCCCGCTGCCGAGCGTGCTGACCCTCGCGGCGATCGTGCTGAGCATGTGGCTGCTGGCCCTGGCCGCGCGGACCCTGCCGATCGGCACCGCCTACGCGGTGTGGGTCGGCATCGGCGCGCTCGGCACGGCGATCCTCGGGGTCGCGCTGTTCCGTGAGCCGCTGTCGGTGGCCCGCGCGCTGTGCCTGCTGCTGCTGATCGCCGCGATCGTCGGGCTCAAGCTGACCGCCCCGCCCGAGTCGACGGGCGCCGCGCCGCCCGGATAGGCCGGCGCGAGCACGCGTCCTCCGCACGGCGCGGCCCCGGCGAGCGGGCGACGCCCCCGGACGGGGGTTTCGCCCGGCACAGGCCGGTCGGGCGGGCGCGGGCGCGCGGGTCGCCTATGTTGGCGGCGCCATGCTCCGACTCGGCCTGTGCTGCACCTTCCTCGAGGCCCCGATCAAGTTCCGGACGACCACGGCGCGCCACGTGTCCGGGCTCGACGCGCCGCGGCGCGTCGAGTTCCTGCGCGAGCTGGCGCTGCACAACGCGGCGGCGCTGGCGCTGGCCTGCGGGTGGTGCGCCGAGCACCGCGTGGGGGCGTTCCGCGTCAACAGCGGGATCCTCCCGCTGTACACGCACCCGCAGGTCGGCTGGTCGCTCGCGGGCCCGGAGGGCGCGGGGGTCGCGGAGGCGCTGCGGGCCGCCGGCGCGCGCGCGCGGGCCGGCGGGGTGCGGCTCAGCTTCCACCCCGACCAGTTCGTGGTGCCGGGCTCGCAGAACCCGGAGGTCGTCGAGTCCTCGCTGCGCGAGCTCGAGTACCAGGCCGAGGTCGCGGCGCTGATCGGCGCGGAGCAGCTGACGATCCACGGCGGCGGGGCGCAGGGCGGCAAGCCCGAGAACCTGGCCCGCCTCGGCCGCGCGCTCGACCGCCTGTCGCCGCGGGCGCGCGCCGTGGTGGCGCTCGAGAACGACGACCGCGTGTACACGGTGCTCGACCTGCTGCCGCTGTGCGAGGCGGCCGGCGTCCCGCTGGTGTACGACGCGCACCATCACCGCTGCAACCCCGACGGCCTGACGATCGAGGAGGCGACCGAGCGCGCCGCGGCGACCTGGAACGGGCGCGAGCCGTGGGCGCACATCTCGAGCCCGTGCGTCCCGTGGACGGCGGACGGCGATCACCGCCCGCACGCCGACTACATCGACCCGGCGGACGTGCCGGCGTGCTGGCGGACGCGCACCATGACGGTCGACGTCGAGGCCAAGGCCAAGGAGCTGGCGGTGCTGCGGCTCGGCCGCTGGCTGCGCGGCGAGGTGGAGCCGCCGCCGGCCCCGACGGCGGCGAAGGCGAAGGCCCCGGCGAAGGCGAAGGCCCCGGCGAGGGCCCGCGCCCGCGCGTGAGCTGCGTCCGCGTCGGTCACGGCAGGGCCGACACCGAAGCGGAGGCCCGCCGCGCGGACGACCACCGCGCCGTCGAACACCTCCACACCGCCGCGCGCGGCGGCCGTCATCGCAGTCGCCGACGACGGCGCAGCCGCAGGTCCCCCGGGCCCCCCAAGGCCTTCGCACCCCTGCCGGGGCCTCAGCGACGCGGGAGCACCCGCGGGGTGATCCGCGGCCGCGGCCGGATCGGCCCGAGCCGCTCCCACGCGATCGGCACCAGCACCGGCCCGCCGCCCTGCAGCGCGACCTTCACCGTCGCGGGCCGTCGCCGCGCCAGGCGGGCCGCGAGCTCGTCGGAGCCCATCGCGTCGACGCGGGCGAGCAGCTCGGCGAGCGCCGCGGGGTCGTTGCGCCAGCGCAGCAGCTCGCTCGCGGGCCGGGTCTCGACCGCCGCGGCGCGGACCATCGGGTCGGCGTCGGCGAAGAACCCGGGCCCGTAGACCAGCCCCGAGCTCGGGATCAGCGAGGCCGCGGCGACGATCACCGCGTCGAGGTCGCCGAGGGCCGTGAGCAGCTCGCTCGCGGCGCCGAAGCAGGTGTCGACGACCACGAGCTCGGGCTCGTGGCAGCGGACCGCCGCCGCGACCTCGGCGGCCGGACGCGAGAGGTAGTCGGGCGGTCGACCGTGCCCGGCGACGATCACCGCCTTCGCCCGCTCCCCCGCGCACTCGAAGCCCTCGAGCGCACGGTACACGCAGCGCCCCGCGGGGCAGCGCGCGCGCATGTGCGGCGCCTCCTCGGAGTAGAGGACCACGACGTCGGCGGGCGGGTCGACCGGCGGCGGCGCGTCGTCGATGGGCCGCCCGTGAAAGTCGAGGTCGCGGGCGCCGTGCGCGGGGTCCCAGACCAGCATCCCGTCGCGGTCGCGGCGGCTGCGCGCGAGCACCCGCCCGTCGGCCGCGACGAACGTCGCCTGCCCGGCGTAGGACGCCCGGATCGACGGCACGCCGAACTCGACCGAGCGCAGCACCTGGATGGCGAGGAACTGCTGCAGCGCGCGCTCGCTGGCCAGCCACTGGTCGCCGGCGAGCACGGCCCACAGCTCGCCGCCCGCCGCGACGCCGTCGCCGAGCAGGCCCCGCGAGAGGCCCTCGCCGCAGATCAGCGCGACGATCGAGCGCCCCGCGACCGCGAGCGGCCCCCGCTCCTGCCCCGGGAGGTACGGCGCGCGGCCGACCCCGAGGAACCGCCGCTCCGCGACCGGGAGGAAGGCCTGCTTGGCCCGGCTCGCGTGCACGCGCCCGTCGGCCGCGACGGCGACGACCTGGTTCTGCCGCTGCCCGCCCGGCAGCGAGGTGAGCAGACCGATCAGGTGCTCGACCGACGCGCCGGGCAGCGGCGGCGGGAGCACGGCGCCGTTGCCCGGGCCCTCGGCCATGAGCGGCCGCAGCTCGAGCGCCGTCTCGGGCCAGATCAGCAGATCGACGCCCTCGGGCACGGCGTGCGGGAGCGTGACCGTCGAGGTGGTGTGGATCGCGGCGATGCCCGCGAGCCGCTCGGCCTTGCCGTCGGCGATCGGCGGCGCCAGGCCGATGGTCGCGAGGATGACCGCGCTCGGGGCCGCGAGGCGCCAGCGCCGGGTCGCCAGCGCCTCGCCAATCGACGCCGCCGCGAACAGGCAGGCGAGCACCAGCGGCCACCAGCCGACCAGCGCCAGGGCCCGCAGCACCGGCGTCACGGTCCACTGGGTGTTGAGCCAGTCGTCGACGCAGGCGTTGCTGGTCGCGTAGCTGAGCAGCTCGCCGCCCGCCCACGCGAGCGGGACCCAGAAGCGGGCCGCGAGCCGGCGGCGGAGCAGGAGGTGGCCCGCGCCGACGGCGACGGCGTAGGGGACCGCGAGGATCATCGCCTCGCCGAAGCGCAGCGCGACCATCTCCGCCAGCGAGTACTCGAACACCAGGAAGTTGCCGTCCCACATCCACGGGAAGGCGATCATGCAGGTGAGCCCGTGGCTGGCGACGAGCGCGGCCGCGGCCGCCGGCGACGAGCGGGTGCGGCCGAGCGCCGCCGTGTAGGCGGCGATCGCCAGCCAGGCGGCGACGGCCAGCGACGGCGTCGAGAGGGCGGCCCCGAGGAGCGCGCCGGCGATCGCGTACAGGCCCGCGGTCTGCAGGCGCGTGGAGCTCGGACGGAGTGACATGCGGGGCGGCGGACGACGAGTATAAGGTCGTCGGCGCCGGAGGAGCCCGGCGATCCTTCCGGGCGTCGATGTCGCGTCCGCGCGCTCCCGGGACCGCTCCTCCGGGTCGTACGAGGTTCGTCGGATGGCGCCTCGCGACCGCCTCGTCGTATCGTGCCCCCTCGCGAACCGGAGGCTGGAACATGCAGACCTGGAGCTGGAAGTACGCCTCGCGCCTGACGCTCGTGGCCGCGCTCGCGGCCTGTCAGGGCGGCGGCGCGGGCACCTCGGACACCAGCGACACGCCCGGCGACGAGGCCCTGCCCGAGTACCTCTCTCGCGTCTGGGGCATCACGGTCCGCCTCGACGACCCCGACGGCGACTTCATCGTCGACGAGGACGGCGCCCAGATCTTCGCCGACGACGGCACCATCACGGTCGAGGGCCTCGGCGAGCACGCGTTCTCGACGATGACGATCGTCGACCCGGCGGCCCTCGGCGGCCAGGTCTCGTTCTTCGTGTCGAACCTCGACCTCAGCGAGGAGCGCTACTTCCTCTACGACCCGGTCGAGAACTACGTCACCATCGGCGACCTGACCCGCGGCGTCGCGGTCTCGAAGAACCCCGACGACACCTACGACGTGTGGGCCTTCGACGGCGACGCGATGGATCAGTTCCTCACGGTCGCCGACGGCTACGAGGCCCTGAAGGTGGTCGAGCAGTACAACGAGTTCAGGACGATCTCGCCGTACCTGCTCCTGATGGCCTTCTCGGCCGCCCACGGCGCGACGCCCGAGGCGAGGTCGCCGCAGAGCTGTACTAAAGACACGGCCGCGTCGCCGCCGGTCTGCGAGATCTTCAAGGAGTTCTGCGACTGCGCGGCGTGTCTCGTGCTCGACCGCCAGGGCGCGTGCGACCTGTGCCCGGAGCTGTGAGCGAGATCGACACCCAGGAGACGGCCCATGCGGACGACACACCTCGAGCGGACCACAGCCCTGACCCTCGTCGCCGCGCTGTCGGCGTGCTCCGACGGCGGCGGCGGCGGCGACCCGACGGCCAAGTACCTGAAGGAGACCTGGGGCATCGCGCTGTCCCGGTTCGACAACCACGACGCGCTCGTCGGCGACGACGGCACCCAGGTCTTCACCGATGACTGCGTGATCACCGTCGACGGACTCGGCGAGTACGAGGTCTCGACGGAGACCATCATCAGCCCGGCGTCGCAGGGCGGTCAGGTGTCCTTCTTCGTGGCGAACCGCGACCTCACCGACGAGCGCTACTTCCTCTACGACCAGGTCGAGAACTACATCACCATCGGCGACCTGACCCGCGGCGTCGCGGTCTCGAAGAACCCCGACGACACCTACGACGTGTGGGCCTTCGACGGCGACGCGATGGACCAGTTCTCGACGGTGCCGAACGGCTACGAGGCCCTGAAGCTGGTCGAGCAGTACAACGACTTCAAGACGCTCCCGCCGTACCTGCTGCTCACCGCCTTCGCCGCCGCGCACAACGCGACCCCGGAGGCCCGCATCTGGATCTTCGACAGCATGGGTCTCAACCAGGTCGCGTCGCCGCCGCCGGTCTGCGAGATCTTCAAGGAGTTCTGCGACTGTGCCGCCTGCCTCGTGCTCGACCGCCAGGGCGCCTGTGACCTCTGTCCGGAGCTCTGAGGCCCGCGCGCGCCGGCGGCTCCCCGCGCTGGCGCTGGCGCTGGTGACCTGCGGCGCGCCGGCCGACGGCGAGCCGGCGCGACCCGAGGTGTTCGGCCTCTACGCGCTGTGGTTCGCGGGCTCGGGCGACGCGGACCGCGGCGAGATCGACCGCTTCCTCGAGTGCCTCGTCGACGGCTCGACCCTCAACCACTACTGGCAGGGCGAGGCGCGGGTCGAGCTGCGCGGCTCGTTCGCCCTGCCGCCGCCGGGCCGGCTGCTCGAGTGGGACCAGCTCGCCGCCGCCTGGATCGAGCCCGCGGTCGGCGCGGCCCTGCCGACGCCGCGGGCCGACGAGACCCCGCTCTACCTGGTGTTCGGCGCCAACCCCGACGTGTTCGTCGGCGCCTGCGGGCGCAACTCGGTGGCGACGATCGCCGGGCGCCCCGCCGGCGTCGGCGTGGTCCGCACCGGCCCGCCGTGCTGGCCCACCGGCGACCCGATGCGCAGCGAGACGCAGATCGCCACCCACGAGATCGTCGAGACCGTCGACCGCGCGCTCGGCCACGGCACCTGCGCCGGCGGCGGGACCTGCCGCGGCCGGGCGATCTGCCAGGGCCACTGCGACACGTTCGTCGGCCTCGAGTGCCCCGGCGCGCCGACCGGCTCGCTCGTCGGCTGCGAGGGGCGGACCGTCGACGGCTGGGTGGTCCAGAGCTTCGGCCACGAGGGCCGCGAGCCGGGCCGCTGCGAGGCCTGCATCACCTGCGACTTCACCCCGGAGGTGTGCCCGCCGGAGCGCCCGCGATGCGGCCAGGAGCAGGGGTCGTGAGCGGGGCGCCGGACCCCGCGAGCGCGGCGCGAGCGTGCGACACGAGGAGCGGCGTGAGCCGGCTGGCCCCGCTCCTCCGCGTCGCCCGGGCGGGCGGCGCCCTCGCGTGGACGGCCGCCGAGTTCGCCGCCCTCGAGGCCAGGCTGCTGGTGCGCGCGGGGGACGACGACGCCGGGGCCGAGCGCGAGCTGCAGCGCTGGTGTCGCGGGCTGCTGCGGCTCGGCGGCGTCGAGCTGCGCGTCGACGGCGGGTGGGCGCCCGCCCGCGGCGGTCGTCTGGTGATCGCCAACCACCGCAGCGCCTACGACGTCGTGATCCTCTACGCGCTGTTCGGCGGCTCGATGCTCAGCCGCGCCGAGGTCGCGGGCTGGCCGATCTTCGGCCACGCCGCCCGCCGCAGCCGGACGATCTTCGTCGACCGCGCGTCGCCGCGGAGCGGGTTCAAGGCGATCCGCGCGATCCGCGAGGCGCTCCGGCGCGGGCGCACCGTCACCGTCTTCCCCGAGGGCACGACCTTCCCCGGCGACGAGCTCCGGCCGTTCGCCGCCGGCGCCTTCGCGGCCGCCCGCGGGCTCGACGTCGACGTCGTCCCGGTCGGGCTGGCGTACCCGTTCGGCACCGAGTACGTCGAGGACACCATGCTGGCGCACCTCGCCAACCTCACCGGCCGCCGCGGGGTCCCCGTCGGGGTGGCCGTCGGCGCGCCGCGCCGGCCCGAGGAGCGGCCGGAGCGGCTCCTGCGGGCCTGCGAGGACGAGGTGGCCGCGCTGATCGCCCGCGCGCGGGCCCGGCTGTGATCGGCCCGCGGCACGCCTTCACCGCCTCGATCGTCACGTTCGCCGGCGCGGCTCACGGGCTGCACGCGAGCGGGCGCGGCCGCGGTCGCGCCCCGGATCGGCCGCGCGGCGGGCCCACACGGCCAGCCGCGGCCGCCGACCGAGACGCGGCCCGACCGACCGGCTCGCCCGCGGCCCCCGCGCGTTGCGTGCCCGGCGTGATCATGGGACGCTGGCCCCTCGAGGTCGACCTTGCTGACGGTGGAGGACCGCGCACACGCGCCGATCGAGCGGCTGTCGAAGCGTCAGCTCGAGGTGCTGGAGCTGCTCGCCAAGGGGCTCACCAACGAGGAGCTCGCCGGCGTGCTCGGCATCTCGCCGACGACCGCGCGGACGCACGTCACCGCGATCCTCACGCGGCTCGAGGCCGGCAACCGCACCGAGGCCGCGGCCCTGTTCCGCGACTGGAGCGCCGGCCCGGCCCACATCACCGGCCTGCTGCGCCGCCCGGCGCTCGTCGTGCTCCCGCTGGTCGCCCTCGACGCCGACCCGCGGTCCCGCTCGCTCGCCTGCGCGATCGGACATGACCTTTCGAACATGTTCGCGCGCTGGTGCTGGTTCCCGGTGATCACCCCGGTCGAGACCGTCCGCGAGCGCCACGCCGACCTCGACCCCGCGGCGCTCGGGCGCCACCTCGGCGCCGCCTTCGTCGTCGAGGGCAACCTGCGCCGGTCGTCGCCCGCGTCGTGGCGCCTGTCCGTGCGCATCGACTCGGCCGCGAGCGGCCACTGCCTGTGGACCGAGCGCTACGAGTTCCCCGCCGACGAGCTGTTCTCCGTCCAGGACGCCGTCTGCGAGGCCGTCGTGGCCACGACCTACCCCATGCTCGTGGCCTACACCCAGGCGGGCCTGCGCCGCCACCCCCACCCGCACGAGCTCCAGGCCTGGGAGCTCGCGCACGAGGGCATGCGCCTGTGCGCCCTGCGGGAGGCCGCCGCCAACCACCGGGCGCAGTCGCTGTTCCACCTGGCGATCGAGCGCGAGCCCGACCTGCTGCTGGCCCACTACGGCCTCGGCGTCGCCAGCTTCGACCACCTGCTCAACCAGTGGAGCGACGCGTCCGCCATGCGCCGGCAGCTGCTCGACTCCGCCGAGCGCTGCGCGCTGCTCGCCCCGCACGGCGCCGAGGGGCACTACCTGCTCGGGCGCCACTACCAGAGCTCCGGCGCGCCGGAGCTGGCGACCCGCTCGCTCGAGTCGGCGGTCCGGCACAACCCGAGCTTCGCCCCCGCGCACGCGCTGATGGCCCAGACGCTGTACCTCAGCGGGCGCTACGACGACGCGCTGGCGCGCATGAGGCACGCCGCGCAGCTCGGGCCGGGGCGCTACAGCGCCGTGCTGGCGACCGTCCACTTCTCGCGCGGCGACTACGAGGAGGCGCTGAGCGCCATCGAGGAGGTGCTGGTGTCGTCGCCCCACTACTCGTTCGCGCGGGCGGTCGCGGCCGCGAGCGCCTTCCTCGTCGGGGACCTCGCCCGCGCCGGCGAGCACGCCGCCCGCCTGCGGGACCTCGGCTTCTCGACGAACGACTTCATGTCCATGTTCGGCGCCCGCATCGAGCCGGTCGAGCGCATCGTCGCCGTCCTCGAGCAGATCGCCGCGTGCTCGCTGCCGCCGCCTCGCGGTTGACCCGCGGGCTCCGACGGCCTCCCGGGTCACGGGCGGACGACCTGGACCGGCGGGAAGGACGACGGCAGCTCGTCGTCGCCGACGTCCATGAAGCCCGCGCGGTCGGTGCCCCGGGTCGGATCGACGGCAGCGAGCAGATCGGACGCCGCGGCGTCGCGCTCGTCGATGCTCGTCGCCTGTCCGTATCGCCAGGCGCGGCGCTCAGGTCGGCGGCGTGAAGAACTGGCTGACCGACTCGCGGATCTTCCAGCGTCCGCCCTCGCGGCGGTACTTGTCCTCGTAGCCGCCCATGATCTCGACCACCGGCGACTGCGGCGGCTGCTGCGGCACCATGCGGATCAGGAAGTACCACGAGCCGGCGGCGGTCTCGCCGTTCTTGGCCACGTCGAGCACCGGGCTGACGATGTAGTGCGTGCTCCACTTGGTCGCCTGCGGCAGGATCTGCTCGCACGCCTCGCGGATCGCCTCGCGGCCCTCGTAGCGCCCGAACGGCCCGAGGTCGAGCACGCCGTCGTGGGTGAACAGCTCCGCGAGGGCGCTCGCGCTCGCGGCTCCGGGCGTCCGAAACACCGCGTCGGCCCGGCGGGCGTAGAGCCCCTTCAGGTTGTTGATGTCCTCGTACGCGTCGCGTTGCTTGTGCTCGTGGTCCAGTTCCGGCATGTCACCTCCATTGCCGCACGTCGTTCCTCGCGGCGGGGACATCGTACCATTGCGGGTCGGCGCCCGGGCTTGATAGCCTGCTCGTCCGGGCCCGCGATCTCGACTTGTCGGTAGAACACTCCCACGCGCTGGTCGAGCACTCCCCCGTCGCGCTGTCGCTGCACGCCGCCGGCGGGGCCTTCTGCGCCGCCTCCCCCGCGTGCGAGCGCGTGTTCACGCGCCCGTCCGCGGCGCTGACGTCGACCTCGCTGCAGGCCCTCGTCGCCGACCGCGATCGCCACCGCGTGTGCGACGCGTGGGACGCGGTGGTCCTCGGCGGCGAGCCGGCGACGGTGCGCTACCGCCTGAGCGAGGGCGACGGCTGGGTGAGCTCCGACCTCCGCGCGGTCGCGCCGGCGCTCGCGCTCGGCGGCCTCTCGGCGGTGATCGCCTGCGCCTCGCGCCGCGACGACGTCCGCGGCGAGGCCCGCGACGCGGAGGCGCGCCGGCTCGACGACGAGGGCGACGCGCTCGCGCGCCGCCACCGCGACGTGCTGGTCGCGCTGATCCCCGGGCTCGCGTGGTACGGGCGCGTGGCGCCCGACATGCGCGCGTACAAGGTCTCGTACCTCAGCGAGCAGCTGCTGACGCGCACCGGCTACACGCGCGCGCAGTGGCTCGACACGCCGGGCTTCTGGCGCGGCATCATCCACCCCGAGGACCTCGACCGCACGCTCGCGCACACCGCCGAGATGATGCGAGGCGAGCGCGAGCGCGGCGAGCCCTACCGCATGCGCGCGAGCGACGGCCGCTACCTGTGGGTCCAGAGCTCGCTGCACATCGAGCGCGACGGCGCCGGCGCGCCGGTCCGCATGTACGGGCTCACGCTCGACGTGACGACCAGCGCCGAGCTCGAGCGCCAGAACGCCGAGGCCCAGCGCGAGCTGCAGCGCAGCGCCCGGCGGATCCTCGAGCTGTCGGCGCCGCTGCTGCCGCTCGGCGACGGCGTGCTGCTGCTCCCGCTGGTCGGCGCCGTCGACCCCGCGCGCAGCGAGCACGCGTTCGGGCGCCTGCTGCACGGGCTCCACGAGCACCGCGCGCGGCGGGTGATCATCGACCTGACCGGCACCTCGGAGGTCGACCGCGCCAGCATCGTCGCCCTCGCGCGCGCCGCCGCGGCGGTGCGCCTGCTCGGCGCGCGGCCGATGCTCACCGGGGTGGGCCCGGCCGTCGCGCTCGCCATGCTCGAGCTCGACGTGCCGCTGCGCGTCGAGAGCTTCGGGTCGATCACCGACGCGCTGCGCGCCCCGTGACCGCGGCGCTCAGCGCACGCGCACGAGGGTCGACCCGAACGCGTTGTGCGGGCCGTCCTCGGCGTAGACGCGGAGCCAGTAGAACCCGGCGGGCACGTCGGCGGGGATCGTGATGTTCGTCGCCACCGCCCCGCCGACCACCGGCTCGCTGCGGCTGGCGACCCGCTTGTCGTTGGCGGCCGCGTAGTTGGCGGCGATCACCGCGTCGCGCCCGGGGTCGCCGTCGGGCGGGACCGGGGCGAGCGGCTGGAGGATCTGCGAGCGCGCCGACTCGAGCGTGACGGTGGCAGTGCCGCCGCGCAGCGGCGTGGTGATCGCGACCGCCAGCTCGGCGCCCGGCGAGGCCTCGGCGGGCGTGGCCGCGACGGTCGCCGGCTGCGGGTAGCGGATCGGCCGCCCGGGGTCGCCGAACAGGGTGTACAAGTACAGGTGGCTGCGGCGCAGCGCCTCGAGGTCGGCGGGCGAGGTGGTTAGCCCGAAGGCGTCGTCGATCTGCTGGCGCAGGGCGTCGTCGTGGTTGATCATCCGCTCCTTGGCGGCCACGAACGCCTCGCCGACGCTGGCGGCCCGCGCCTCGGTGATCGCCAGCCCGAACTCGCGGATGTACAGCGTGTTGGGGTAGACGGACGACTCGCGGGTCGAAGACAGCACCGCCAGCGGCCCGTCGTTGCGCGCGAGCAGCGTCTCGCTGACGCTGGTGCCGAGGTCGAACGCGCCCATCGTGCAGGCGACGAGCGTGAGGATCGGCGCGCGCGGGGCGAGCTCGAGGTCGTCGAGCTGGTCGAGGTCGAGGATCGGGTAGTAGCCGCCGTTCCACTTGAGGTAGTCGAAGCTCGACTCGCTGCCGTGGCCGAAGTAGCTGACGACCAGGGCGCCCTCGTTGATGCGCTCGTACACCTTGTCGCTGAACTGCTCGGGGATGTAGACGTACGGCGAGCCCTGCAGGGCGTACGTCATGGTGATGTCGAAGTCGTACGAGATCTCGTCGAGCACGCGGTCGACGAGCGACTCGATCAGGCTGTCGACGATCGCGCCCTGCCCGTAGCTGCCGGCGAACAGGTTGATCCGGCGGTCCCACGGGCCCACCTGGCCCTCGGACAGCGAGCGCATGAAGTACAGGTGGATCGCGGCGGCGTCGGCCGCGGGCAGGCGACCGACGGCCGCGTCGGCGAGGTCGTCGTCGTCCATGTCGGCGTAGACGTGGTCGGTGGCGATGGTGATCGGGCCTGGCTCATAGGACAGGCTGTAGGTGTAGCTGCCGGTCGGCACGGTGGCGCCGTCGTAGGCCGCGCCGTCGGCCGCGTCGCCGACGAGCAGCACGAACAGCGGGCGGTCGGGGTCGCGGACCTGCCAGTAGCCGCGCACGTGCTCGCGGATCGCCGCGACGACGGCGGCCGGCTCGCTGCCGGGCGCGGCGAGCTCGCCGACGCCGGTCAGCACGACCGTGTGGTCGCGGCTCGTCTGCAGGTCGGCGAGCTCCTCCGCGGCGGCGCGCAGCGGGTCGGCGGCGACGATCAGATAGTCGACGGCTGGCGGTCCGACGGGTCCCATGTCGGGCGCCGCCGCGGTCGTGCCGGTGCCGGTGTCGCCGGTGTCGCCGGTGTCGCCGGTGGTGAGCTCGGCGGTCGTGCCGGTGAGCACGGGCCCCGCGGTCGTCGGGACCGCGCCGGTGGCCTCGCTGGAGGCCGGGCCGGTCGAGCCGTCGGAGGTCGCGGGATCGGCGGTGCAGGCGAGCACGCCGGTGGAGAGGATCAGCGATAGGTGGGTGCGCATAACCGGGGCACCATAGCAGCGGCGGCGCCGACGGACCCGCCGCGGCGGCGGCGCCGAGCGCGGGACGTCACGGGCCCGCGGTCGCGGCGGCCTGGCACAGCGGACAGCCGCGGGGCGCGTGGGGCTCGTCGCGGCGGTGGAGGTCGAGCACGGCGCGCGAGACCTCGGCGAGCTCGCGGCGGACCTCGCGGCGGGCCCCCTTGACCCGCGGCACGCTCATCTCGTCGTAGCCGGTGGTCTGGTGGCGCATCCAGGCGATCACGGCGGCGCGGGCCCGGTCCTCGACGGGGATCCGCTCGGTCCGCGCGACCGTGCCGCTGCCGACCGGCGTCGCGTGGGCGGCCACCCGCGCCGCGACCGCGCGCGCGAGCGCCTGCCAGCGCGGGGCGAAGCGCAGGAACTCGAGCACGGCCGCCTCGAAGCTGACGACGTAGGCGGCCTGGGTGCGCTCGCGGCGGGCGACGTCGGCGACCCGCTTGCGGGCGTAGTCGGCGGTCCCGCGCTCGGCCGCCAGCGCGGCGCGCACCTCCTCGATGGTCGCGGCGGGGGCCCACAGCCCGCGGGAGAACAGCTTGCGGCCCTTCTTCTCGACCACGGCCCACGACGGCCCGGCGAGCTTGACGCGGCGGGTCAGCGCGGCGTCGCCGGGCGGCAGGCAGGCCCACCCGGGCGGCGGCGACAGGCGGCGCCCGTCGGGCGCGAGGAAGCTGTGCGGGTCGGCGGTCGGCGCCAGCGTGAGGGACTCGGCCATGGCGGCCAGACTGTGCCGATCCGCGGGCCGCCTGTCGAGCTCGCGCGCGGGCCCGCGGGGCCCCGCGCCGCGGCGGAGCAGAGTACCGTGGCCTGGTCGGCGTGCTCGGCCTGTTCGCCCGGGTCGTCCTCGACGCCGCGGCGCTCGCCCCGTGCTCCGCGCCGCGTTGACCGCCGGGCGCGCGGCCCTCTATCGTCGACGCCGATGGGCGCGCCGAGGCGGCTGGTGATCGACGGGGCGTGCTTCCGCTGGACGCGCTCGCACGGCCACCACGACGGCGCCTGCGCCGACACCTTCTCGGCCTGGCTCGACGGCGTGCGCGGCGGCGGGCTGCGCGTGGTGTTCCGCGACGGTGAGGGCGGGAGCACGACCACCGGCCAGGGCTGGGGCGGGCACGACGGCGGGCTGCTGGTCGGCGGCCTGGCCTACAACCTCCACCGCCCCGCGCTCGCGGCCTGCCTGATCCGCGCGGCCCTGGCGGACGGCTGGCGGCCGGGCGAGCGCGCCGTCGAGTACCGCGACGGCTTCGCCTTGCTGGCCCGCGCCGGAGCGCCGCACGAGCCGCGGCGCTGAGGCCTCACGCGCGCAGCTGGAACGCGACGCTGGCGAGGGCGCGGCCGTTGATGCGCAGCTCGGCGGTGTGCTCGCCGGGGTAGTAGCGGCGCGTGGTGATCGGCCGGAACGAGTGGCGGCGCTCGAGCACGCGGGTCTCGCGGGGCGCGAGCTCGACGGTCCAGCCCTTGAACACCTTCGGCGAGGTGCCGCCGTTGGCCTTGACGTGGTGCACCGCGTAGTCGATGACGAGCCGCTGCGGCGCGCTCGCGGTCGACCGCAGCTCGAGGCGCAGGGTCACGGCCTCGCCGATGGCGACCCGCGGGCTCGCCACGCGCCACGTCGCCTCGCCGCGGAGCGCCGCGCCGAGGCCCCACGCGGCCAGCACCGCCGGGTCTCCGGCCTTGATGCGGGTGCGGCTGGCGTGCTTCAGCAGCGCGCGGCGCTCGCTCGAGGCGCCCGGCAGGTGGCGCGTCAACCACTCGGCGAGCAGCGCGGGGTGGTCCTTGGCGATGTCGTTGAGGTGGTTGGCGACGCTGCGGCGCACGTACTCGCTGGGGTCGTCCTGCAGGGCCGCGAGCAGCGGCAGGGTCGGCGACGGGTCGGCGACCAGCGCGTGCAGCCGCAGCCCCCACGGCAGGCGCGGGCGGCTGCCCTCGCTGACGAGCCGGCGGACGTGCGCGCTCGGGTCGCGGGTCCAGCGCGTCAGGGTCGCGAAGCACAGCGCCGGGTGGCGCACGATGAACGGGCGGATCGCGAACTCCGCGGTCATGCGCTGCGTCATCGCGTGCAGGGCCGCGAGCCCGCGCTCGGGCGCGTCGATGGCGAGGCGGGCGATCGCCTCGGTCAGCGGCCACACCGCCCAGCCGCCGAGGCCGGCCGCGCTGGTGCGCAGCGCGCCGAGGTCGTCGCCCGGGCCCGGCGGGCCGAGGCTGGCCTCGAGCAGGCCGGCCGCTCGATCGACGTCGGCGGGCAGCGTCGCCAGCAGCGCCTCGGCGACGTGCAGCACGCGGGCCTTCAGCTCGAGCGCTTCGAGGCCGCGGGCCGCCCGGGCCTCGAAGCCGCGGCGGTCGAACCTCGCGTCGGCCCGCTGCAGGTGCTCGCCGATGCTGCGCACGACGTCGCGGTCGATCAGGTGCTTGAACGGCTCGGCCATGCGCGGGCGATACCACGGGGCGGGGCCGCGCGGGCCGCGGATCGACGCCCCCTCGTACGCGCCGCCCCGCGGAGCCCGCGGCCTGGCGCCGTGCACCGGCGCGGCCCCGGCGGCGCCGCGCCGACGACCTGTGATAGCGTGGGGTGTGCGTCCAGGACGGATCGTGGTCGTGACGTGGCTGATGGTCGGCTGCACCGAGCACCGCCCGATCGTTCCGCAGCCGCGAGCGAGCGAGCTTTCGCCGGATGTCGTGGCCGAAGCTCCGGCGGCCGCGGCGGACGTGACCGGCGCGCCGGCGATCGACGCCGACGGCGACGCGCGGGACGTCGCCGCGTGGCTGGCGGAGCACCCCGAGCTGGTCGCGCTCGAGGCCGAGCCGATCGTCCACCACGGATACGGCAGCTTCGTCCACGCCACCGCGACGCAGGCGGTGCGCTGCGTGGACTGGCAGGCGACGGCGACGGCGGAGCGACGCTCGTGGTGCTGGTCGACGGGCGCGGCGGTCTCGCGGCTCACGCTCGTCGACGGGCCGCTCGACGACGACGACGACGACGACGACGACGACGACGACGACGACGACGACGAGGTAGGTCCCGTCGTCCTGCTCGAGCGCGCCGGCGACGGCGCTGCGCGCGGGCTGAGGTTCCCCGCGGGCGAGTGGGTCGCGGCGCCGGGCGTGGGCGCGGCGCCGCCGGACGACGCCAGCGGGCCGGTGTGGTGGCCGGACCCGCGGCGACGCCCCGGCGAGCGCCCGCCGAGGCGCTTGCCGGGCTCGGGCTGGGCGCCGCTCGACCTGGTCACGCCGGCGCTCGACCGGGGCGCGCTCGCCGATCGGCGGATCCTCCCGGTCTCGACGGCGACGCCGGGGCTCGCGGTGATCGAGGTGATCCGCGAGGACACGACCGACGGCGCGGTCGAGGGCTCGCACGTCGTGACCTGCGCGCGCTGGCGGGGGCGCTGGGCGTGCTCGCCGACCCGCACGTTCGATGAGGAGTGGGCGTACGACCGCCGCGAGCGCGCCTACGTCGTCGGCGACGACCGGCTGGCGCTCGAGCGGGTGACGCTGACGAACGGCGGCGAGGGCGAGGGCGCGAGCGCCGGCGGCGAGGCCTGGCTCGAGCTGATGACGATCGCGGGCGCGTCGCTGCGGCCGATCGGCGCCCTGAAGATCGGCGCGGTCGACTGGATCGTGCTGCCGGCGGAGAACCGGGCCGCGCCGGACGCCCGCTGGACGCGGCGCTACCACCACGCGCACGCGCCGCGCGGGGCCTGCGTCGCCGTCGAGCCGCCGCGCTTCGAGCACATCGAGGCGGACAGCCGGCTGCGCACGCTCCGCCGCATGAAGGACCAGCGCGAGGTGTTCGCGCTGTGGCCGGTGCCGGCCGTGCTGACCGCGCAGGACGGCGTGTATCGCCTGCCGCACGCCGACGATCCGCCGGCCCCGCACGTCGACCTGATCGAGGCCATGGAGCGCCCGCTGGCCAGCTGGGACGTGCGCGGGCTGTGGCGCGTCGGCGAGCGCGGGGCGCTGGTCCGGGCGGCGACCGACCCCTCGGCGAGCTGCGAGCCGGCGCCCGGGCGGTGACCGCTCACCGCCGCCGGAGCGCCGCGCCGTCGGCCCGCACGACGTCCTGCAGCGCGTCGGCGATGGTCTGGTGGATCGGCGCCGCCAGCTCGACCGCGCTGGCGACCAGCAGGGCCGCCAGCGCCGGCTGGATGCCCGCCAGCGCGACCTCGCAGCCGAGCAGCGCGAGCGTCCGCAGGGCCCGCTGCAGCGACTCGACCGTCTCGACGTCGACGAACGCCGCGCCGGTGAGGTCGAAGATCACGACCGCGGCCTGGTCGCTCGTCAGCCGCGGCGTGAGCGCGGCGAGGGCGACGTCCATGCGCCCGCGGTCGACCCGCCCGATCAGCGGCAGCACCAGCAGCCGCGGCCACACGCGCAGCACCGGGGCGGCCAGGCGCGCCAGCTCCTCGGCCTGGGCGGCGATCTGCCGGCGGCCGTGCTCGAGCTGGCGCTCGTAGGCCAGGCGCTCGCCGAGGTCGCGGCTGCAGACCAGCAGCGCCGGCTCGCCGGTCACCGGGTCGCGGGTGGCCCGGACCTCGAGGTTGTGGACCTGCTCGCCGGCGGTCGTGCGCAGCGAGGCGTCGAAGCGGCGGGGCGCGCCGTCGAGGGCCTCGCGCGCGCGCGCGGCGGCCCCGGCGTCGACGAACGTGCGCGCCAGCTCGTCGCCCTGCCCGTCCGCCGCGTCGCCGAACGCCCGCATGGCCGCGGGGTTGCGCAGCAGCACCCGGCCGCCGGTCGTGTACAGCGAGACCGGCTCGCCGACGTGGCGCAGCGCCTCGACGCTGCGCTGGTCGAGCGGGTCGGCCTCGCTGTCGCGGAGCTTGCGGGCCTCGACGAGCATGGCGAGGCGGGGCGGCGCGCCGTCCTCGTCGTCGATGAAGATCCCCGAGCAGGTGCTCTCGATGCGCAGCGACGGCTGGCCGTCGGGGTAGATGCTCCACCGCTCGGTGATCGTCTCGCCGCGTTCGAAGCAGCGGCGGTACATCGCCAGCCGGGTGGTCGTCGCTTCGGAGTGCTGCATGGGTCGCGAGCGGTCGATCAGGTGCTCGCGGCTCGGCGCCCCCCACAGCTCGACCCCGGCGAGGTTGATCCACCAGCGCAGCGCGTGATCGAGGTCGAACACCCAGATCGGCGCCCGCAGCACGTCGAGCGCCTGCAGGCTGGCGCGCGTGTGGATCGTCGGTCCGTCGGCCATCGACCGCGGCAGCCTAACACGGGCCCCGGCCGCCCTCGGGGGTGGTCGCCCCGTCCCCGACGTCACCGCGAGCGCGTGTCGACGCGCGCGTGGGCGCGAGCGCGCCGCGCCCCGCCGACGACCGTGCGGGCGCCTCCGCAGACAGCGACGGCCGCGCGTCGCCGTCACTGCTCGAGGCAGTAGAGGCGGTACTCGTCGCTGCAGTTGAAGATGAAGTAGCCGTCCCAGTGGTCGTCGGTCATGCCGGTCTCGCCGGCGCCGCCGCACACCAGCGTGTCGAGGCAGCCGAACTCGGCGCTGGTCCAGTCGTCGCAGCTGACGACGCCGAGGCCGTTGACCTGCTGCAGGCCGGTCCAGGCGTTGCCGCCGACCGGCTGGCGGAACTCGTCGCGGTCGAGGGGGGCGGCGATGTCGCCGTCGGCGAGGTCGTTCCAGTCGTCGGCGATCTTCCGGCCGTCGAGGTGGACGTACGGCACGTCGGCGTGCTCGAGGCGCTCGAGGCCGGTGTTCTCGTCGACGAGGTAGGCCTTGAACGCGCCGCCGAGCTCGGCCGCGTCCGCGTGCTTCTGACAGGCCTCGTCGGCGACGGCGAGCCCGCCGAAGTCGCCGGCGTAGCTGGAGCTGGTGGTGAACACGCGGCGCGAGCCGACGCACGCGCCGGCGACGCAGGCCTCGCGCTCGCCGCAGGCGGCGCCGCAGGCGGTGCAGTGGGCCCAGTCGCCGACGACCACGCCGGGGTGGGCGTCGTCGCAGTCGAGGCCGCAGGTCGGGCCGCCGGGGCCGTCGTTGCAGCACTCATACGACACGAGGCCGTCCTGGTCGGCGTCGGGGCCGAGGGTCGCGGGGTCGCAGTCGTCGTCGACGGCGTCGCACTGCTCCTGCTGGCCGGGGAACACCGCGGCGTCGGCGTCGTCGCAGTCGCCCCCGCCGCAGGCGATCGCCGGCGCGCCGTCGTCGTCGGCGTCGGCGTCGACCTCGCAGGCGTCGAGGCAGGTCGCGCCCTGCTCGTCGCAGCTGCCGGGCGCGCACGGCGGCGGGCCGGCGACGCAGCCGTCGACGGCGGCCCCGGGCGCGCCGGGGTCGCAGCGCTCCTGGCCGCTGCAGTGCAGGCCGTCGTCGCAGTCGGCGTCGACCTGACAGCCCGGCGCCGCGGCGGCGGTGGTCGGGTCGATCGACGAGGTCCCGGGCCCGGTCGTGAGGTCCGGCGCGCCCGTGGTCGCCGCGGTGGTGTCGAGGTCGACGCCGGGCTCGTCGTACGCGGGGTTGCGGAGGATGCATCCGCCGAGCAGCAGGAGCGTGCAGGACCAGCGCCGGGGCGACATGGGCCGGCAACTATGGACCGGAGCCGGCCGCGGGTCGAGGGCCGCGGAGGTGCGCGTGCCGCTCGCGCGGCGCCTCGCTCGAAAAGCGTCCGGGAGGGCGAGTCGGACCTACCTGACCCGCCGTCGACCGGGTGCCGAAGTCGCCCGCGGAGCGGCGGCGCTTCGCGGCCACCGCGTCACCGGACGAGCTGCACGAGCACGAGCACGAGCCCGAGGGTGGCGACGTTCCAGCAGACCGTCCGTACCCACGGGAGGCCGGAGGCGTACGCCGGGAGGTACAGGGCGCGGCCGCCGAGGTAGAGGAGCGCGCCGACCCAGCTCCACTCGCCGGCGCATCCGGTCGCATGGACCATCAGGATGACCGCCGCGAACAGCGGGAACGTCTCGTTGAAGTTGCGTAGCGCCCGATCGAGGCGGCCGGCGACCCCGGACGGGCGACGCTCCTCGTCGCGGGCGCCGACGGTGTACGCGTTGCCGACCTCGGCCTTGAAGGTCATGCTCGCGGCGCTGACATGGACGAGGCCGAGGACGACCGCGCCGATCAAAGTCCACAGCTCTGTGCTCATCATGACGCTCCTGCGGTGCTACGGCTCGGTGGGTTGAGCGCTCGATCGGGTGCGGAGGTACCGTACAGGGTCCAGGACCCGGCGAGTCGGACATTCGACGGGCGTGACGAAGGCCCCGGGCCGGGCGCGCGAGGCTGGCGGACCTCTCGCCGGCCGGGCATCGTCCGGTCGATGACCCACCCGCACATCCCCTACCGACCGGCTCGCGTCGCCGCGGACGAGGCGCTCGCCCGCGGACGCGCGCTGCTCGCGGAGCTCGAGCAGCGCCGGAGCTGTCGGTTCTTCTCCGACGAACCAGTCCCGCGCGAGGCGATCGAGCTCGCCATCCGCTGCGCCTCGACGGCGCCGTCGGGCGCGCACCGGCAGCCGTGGCGGTTCGTCGCCGTGGCGGACCCCGCCCTCAAGCACGCGCTGCGCGTCGCGGCCGAGGCCGAGGAGCGCGAGTCCTACGAGGGCGGCCGCATGACGCCCGAGTGGCTCGAGGCCCTCGCGCCGCTCGGCACCACCTGGCAAAAGCCGTTCCTCGAGCGCGTCCCCTGGCTCGTCGCGGTGTTCGAGCAGGTCCACGGGGTGGGCGCCGACGGCTCGACCCACAAGAACTACTACGTGAAGGAGAGCGTGGGCATCGCCTGCGGCCTGTTCATCGCCGCCCTGCACCGCATGGGCCTGTCGACGCTCACGCACACTCCGAGCCCGATGAAATTCCTCGGCAGGATCCTCGGACGGCCGGCGAACGAGCGCCCGTTCATCCTGTTCCCCGTCGGCTACCCGGCACCCGACGCGACGGTCCCGGATCTCCGGCGTCGACCGCTCGCCGAGGTCTCCGCGTGGCACGTGTCGCCCGGGCCGCCCGTCGCGCCGCGGACGACGAGCGCGGACCCGTGAGCGCCGCGCCCTCGCCCGTCGTCGTCACCGCGGGAAGCCGAGGCGCGGGTAGTGCTGGCGCAGCACCGCCGCGCAGGCGGCCAGCTGCTCGGCGAGCAGGCGGTCGTTGGCCGGGCCGGCGAAGGCCGCGTTGACGGTGCCGCCGAACAGGCAGGTGTGGAACGCGTCGGCGCTGGCGAAGTGGGTCATGTAGAAGCGGGCGTGCATCGTCGTCGGCACGAAGCTGACCGGGTGCCCGGCGACGGAGCCGGGCATGCCGTAGGTGTGGCGCCACAGGCGGGTCAGGACCGGCACGTTGTCCTCGAGGGAGTCCGCGCCGGCGGCGGTCGACTGGTAGGCGCTGACCGCCGTGAAGCCGTCGAGGTCGACGACGTCGAAGCTGCGCGCGCCGACGGCCTCGCGGCCGAGGTAGCTCGCCTTGACCCCGGGGTCCGGCGCGTCGTACGGCGTGACGCTGGCCAGCGGCACCCCGTACATCCAGTTCGAGAAGTAGTTCCAGTCGGCCTTGCCGAGGGTGAGCAGCTCGTCGAACACGATCGGCGCCGCGCTGCTGCCCGGGTCGTAGCCGAACGGGCGGGTCCAGCCGCTCGCGCGCGGCGCGTCGATCTGGTAGTAGCCGACGAACACGTTGAACCACGGCGACGTCGGGTCGCCGTAGCTCCCCGGCGTGAACAGCCCGAACGGCCCGACCGCGAAGCACACGTTGAACACGAAGTCGGGGCTGGCGGAAAACAGCCGCTGCTTGACGATGTTGCCGACCGGGGTGCCGACCCGCCGCTGCAGGTCGACGGGGATGCGGGTGATGGTCGGCACCACCGACTCGGAGGCGCCGAGCTCGGGGTCCCGCACGACCGGCGCGTGCGCGGCGACCTTGCCGTCGACCTCGCCGAGGCTCGGGCTGAACGCGCACGCCAGCTCGTCGTCGAAGGCGACGGTGTGGAACGCCCGCAGCGCGGCGTCGGCGGGGCAGACGTCGCCGTGCACGCGGATCTCGCCGGCGCGCAGGTCGACGGCGACGGCGATGTCGGCCTTGACGACGCCGTGGTTGCCGCGCAGGCGGGCGGTCGGCAGGCCCTCGTCGAGCGTCGCGCGCCAGACCACCAGCCCGCGCACGCGGGCGGTGAGCTCGACGCGCGAGCGGTCGAACGGGATCGCGTACGCCAGCTCGAGGTCGCCGGCGAGGTCGATCGCGCCGGCGATCGCGGGCGTCGCCCGCAGCAGCTCGGCCCGGTCGGAGGTCGCGTCGCCCGGGTCGCCGAGGGCGGCGAGCCTGTCCACGTGCATGAGGGGTGCTCTGGCCATCGCACCATGCAAGCACGAGGGGGCGCGCCCGTGTCAAGCCGGACGCGGCGTCATGGGCAGGTGCAGGGTGAAGCGGCTGCCCGTCGCCGGCGCGCTCGTCACCTCGACGCGGCCGCCGAGCAGCGCGCAGTAGCGGTGGGTGAGCGCGAGGCTGACGCCCGCGCCCTCGACGTTGCGGGTCGGGGCGTCGTCGAGCTGGCCGAAGGCGGTGAACAGGCGCGCGAGGTCGGCGGGGGCGATGCCGATGCCGGTGTCCGCGACGGCCAGCGCCAGCCACGGCTCGCCGTCGACGCGGCGGGCGCGGGCGACGATGTCGACGCGGCCGCGGTGGGTGAAGCGGATGGCGTTGTCGAGCAGGCTGCGCAGGCCGTGCAGCAGCATGTAGCGGTCGCTGACGAGCGCCGGCAGGTCGGCGGGCACGTCGACGTGGACCGCGTCGCCGTGCTGCGCGGCGAGGGCGGCCGCCTCCTCGACGACCTCCTCGACGAGCGCGGCGAGGTCGATCGGCGCGGGCGCGGGGCGCAGGTCGCCGGACTCGAGGCGCGACAGCTCGAGGATGCTGCTCAGCGTGCGCAGCAGGCGGACGGCGGCGCGGCGGATCTTGGCGAGGTCGGCCGTGAGCCCGCCGTAGTCGCCGTCGGCGGCCGACTCCTCGATCAGCTCGGTGTAGCCGAGCACGGCGTTGAGCGGCGTGCGCAGCTCGTGGCTCATGTTCATGAGGAAGCGGGTCTTGGTGCGGTCGGCCGTGACCGCGGCGTCGCGGGCCTCGGCGAGGTTGCGGTAGAGCCGGGCGTTCTCCACCGACACGGCGACCTGCCCGGCGAGCTGGCGCAGCAGGGCGACCCGCGCGGCGGTGAAGATGCCGGGGGCGAGCTCGTTGTCGAGGTAGAGCACGCCGACCAGCGCGCCGTGGTGGACGATCGGCAGGCACAGCACCGAGCGCAGCCCGGCGACCGCGGGGTCGCCCGCGAGCTCGCTGGCCCCGGCGTCGTCGAGCAGCACGTCGCCGCGGCTGCGGGCCGCGAGGTGCACGATCGCCGCCGGCAGCGGGCCGTCGGCCAGCGCCCGCCCGCGCAGCACCTCGGCGCCCGCGAGGTCGGCCAGCGCCTCGATGCGCAGCTCGCCGGCGGCGTCGGCCAGCAGCACGGCGCAGCGGCGGGCCCCGGCGCTCTCGAGCAGGATGCGGACCAGCGCGTGCAGCAGGCGCCCGAGCTCGATCTCCCCGGAGATGGCCTGCGAGGCGCGCAGCAGGGCGGCGACGTCGAGCGCGGCCGGGGCGGTGGTGGTCGTCGACGGGCCGGCGCGGGCCGGCGCGGGCGCGGGCTCGGCGAGCCCGGGGAACTCGGCCGCGAGCGCGGCGGCCACCGCGGGCGCGCCCCAGCGGGCGTAGGCGTCGCGGGCCGCCTTCAAGTACATGTCCGAAAGGGCAGGTGAATCGTCGGCCCGCAGGTGCCGCCCGGCGCGCTCGAGCGCGAGGGCCTCGAGGCGCAGCTGGCCGCGGGCCCGCGCGACCTCGACGGCGCGCTGGTAGAGCGCGAGGGCCCGCGCGCCGCGGCCCTCGGCGCGGGTCAGCTCGGCCTCGGCGAGCGCGGCGAAGCCGGCGAAGTTCTCGGGGCAGGC
Source organism: Myxococcales bacterium (assembly GCA_016793465.1). Next base: position 10,008 of record JAEUJW010000081.1, on the reverse strand, counting down.
GCGGGCCCACAGCTGCAGGCGGCGCAGGCGGCGGCGCAGGTGCTCGCGCTCGCCCGGGTCGAGCGGCCGCGCGGGCGCCTGGGCCGCGCGCACGAGCAGGCGCAGCAGCATCGACTCGACGAGCAGCGGGTTGGCGACCATGCGCACGCCCTTCAGGCCGTCGAGCAGGCGCTCGGCCTCGCGGAGGCGGCCGGCGTGGAACAGCAGCAGGCCCTTGAAGATGCGCCAGTAGTAGCCGACCGTGGCGTGCTCGGGGCCGAGGTGCGGGGTCAGGCTGGCCTCCTGCCAGTCGGCGTCGGACATGCTGTGCAGGGCCTCGGTGCGCCCGGCGAGGGCCATGCAGGCGCGCTCGATCGGCACGAACCAGTGCTGGTGCTGGAACCCGGGCACGCGGCGGGCGACCGGGCGCACGGCGGCGGCGGCCCGCTCGACCTCGTGGACCTGGCCGCGGCCGAGCCAGAGCGCGTCGATCACCCCGCACAGCGCGGCGACGGCGGACATGTGATCGCCGAGCGCGCTGGCCGGGGCGACGCACGGCTCGATGCGGGCGACCACCGCGGCGAACGGGCGGGTCCACATGTCGACGTGCAGCCCGGCGTAGTTGGCCATCTGCACGGTCAGCGCGGGGCTCGGGAAGCGCTCGGCGAGGGCGTAGGCGGCGGCGACCAGGCCGCGCGCGCTGTCCGGGTCCTTGAACTGGTTCATGGCGATCGCGGCGTAGATCGCGAACGCGATCGCCGAGTCGCCGCTGACGCCGTGGCGCAGCGAGAGCGCGACGAGGCGCAGGCCGACGCAGGCGACCAGCGCCGCGTCGGTGAAGTAGGTCGGCGGCAGCAGGCGCGCGAGCAGGCGCTGGGCCAGGCGCACGCGCGGGTCGGTCGCGGCCGGCAGCTCGGCCAGGGCGGCCAGCGAGCGGCCGCGGCGCAGCCACTCGAGCCCGCGCAGCCCGCGGATCACCGCCAGCTCGCGCAGCAGCCAGGCCGGGCCCGGCCGCTCCGGCAGGTCGACGCCGAGCAGGCGCAGGCCGGCCATGCCGGTCGCGATCGCCTCGGCGAACCGCTCGGTGCCGACGTCGAGGCCGACCTTCAGGTCGTGCACGCGCACGCGGTCGAGGTCGTCGCGGGCCCGCCGCAGCAGCGGCTCGAACTGCGCGCGGGCCGAGGCGTGGTCGCCGGCCAGGTGCTCGCACTCCATGCGCTCGCAGTGCAGCGCGAAGCACAGCGCGTAGCGGGCGGCCCAGGCGTCGCCCGGCAGCAGGGCCACGCCCTGGCGCGCGTGCTGGGCGGCGGCCGCGAAGGCGTTGGCCTGGCGCGCGCGGCGGGCGGCGGCCAGGTTGTGCTCGGCGACGCGCAGGCGCTCGTCGGGGTCGGTGAGCAGGTCGGCGGCGAGGTTGAAGTGGCCGGTGACGGCGAACAGCGCGTCGCCCTCGGCGGCGGGGTCGGCGGCCAGGAGGATCCGGCCGATGCGGAGGTGGTGGGCGCGGCGGCGCGGCTCGTCGGCGAGGGCGTAGGCGGCCTGCTGGATCTTGTCGTGCACGAACTCGAGGTCGGCGGCGGCGTCGTCGTCGCGCGCGGGCCGCTCGCCGGGGTCGACCGGCTGCACGAGGCCGTGCGCGCGGGCCTCGGCGAGCGCGCCGGCGACCGCGTCCGGGCTGTCCCCGAGGACAGCCGCGAGGCGGCGCGGGCTGAAGCGGCCGCCGATGCAGGCCGCCAGCTCGAGCGCCGCGCGGGCCGGCGGCGACAGCTCGCCGAGCTTGCGCGTGAGCAGGGCCCCGAGGTCGTCGCCCGGGCCGGCGCCGCGGGCCGCGGCCTCGTCCCAGGTCCACGCGCCGGCCGCGGCGGCGAAGCGCAAGAGGCCCCGCTCGTGCAGCCAGCGCAGCACCGACCGCACGAACAGCGGGTTGCCGTCGGTGCGCTCGTGGACGAACCGGGCCAGCGGCTCCGCCTGCTCCGAAGGCCAGGTCAACGCGTCGGCGATCAGCGCCGCGATCGCCGTCGGGGCGAGCGGGCCGAGGGCGACGCGCTCGGCGGCGAGGTCGGCGGCGAGGCGGCGCAGCGGGTGGTCCGGGCCGAGCTCGTCGTCGCGGACGGTGCCGACGATCAGCAGGTGCGGCAGCTCGCCCGACGTCAGCAGCTGCTCGACCAGGTGCAGAGTCGCCGCGTCGCTCCACTGCAGGTCGTCGAGCACCAGCACGAGCGGGCGGCCGGGGGCGGCCAGCGCCCGCACGAGCCGCAGCATCAGGCCCTCGAAGCGCTGCGCCGACTCGCTCGGCGGCATGTCCGGCGCCGGCGGCTGGGGCCCGAGCAGGGCCGCGAGCGCGGGCACGAGGTCGCAGGCCAGGCGCGCGGCCGGGCCGAGCGCCTCGCCGATGCGGCCCCGCCAGCCGACCCACGCGGCCTCGGGCGCGGCGAGGCGGCGGCGCACGACCTGCTCGAGCGCGGCGGCGAGGGCGGCGTAGGGGATGTCGCGCACGGCCTGGTCGAACTTGCCGGCGGCGAAGGTCCCGCCGGCGGCGACGGCGGGGGCGAGCAGCCCGCGGACCAGCGCCGACTTGCCGGCGCCGGCCGGACCGGCGACGAGCACGAGCCCGGGCGCGCCGGCGGCGGCGCGGTCGAGGGCGGCCTGCAGGCGCGCGCGCGCGTCGTCGCGGCCGTAGAGCTCGTCGGGCAGGCGCAGCCGCGGCGAGACGTCGTGGCGCCCGACCACGAACGGCGCGACCCGGCCGCGCGCGCGCAGCTCGCCGAGGCAGCGCTCGAGGTCGACGCGCAGCCCGTGGAGGCTCTGGTAGCGGGCGTCGGGGCTCTTCTCGAGCAGCTTCAGGATCGCCAGCGACAGCGGCTCGGGCAGCTCGGGGCACACGGCGTGCGGCGCCGGCGGCACGCGGGCGAGGTGGCTGTGCACGAGCCCGAGCGGGTCGTCGTCCTGGAACGGCAGGCGCCCGGTGAACAGCTCGTAGAGCGTGACGCCGAGCGCGTAGTGGTCGCTGCGCGCGTCGACGGCCCGGCCGGTGCGGCCGGTCTGCTCGGGCGCCATGTACTGCAGGGTGCCGTCGCCCGGCCGCGGGTCGTCGCCCTCGGCGGGGCCGGCCGACGAGAAGTCGATCAGCACGACCTGTCCGTCGGGACAGACGAGCACGTTGCTCGGCTTGACGTCGCGGTGCACCACCCCGGCCGCGTGCACCGCCGCGAGCGCGCGCGCGAGGCCGAGGGCCAGGCCCAGGCGCTCGACGACGTCGCCGCGGCCGCGCGGGCGCCGGGCCCACGCGCCCAGCGAGTCGCCGTCGACGGCCGCCAGCACCAGCGCCGGCGCGCCCTGCCACGCCTCGAGGCCGAGCACGGCGACGACCCCGGGCGCCGCGCAGCGCAGCAGCAGCGCGTGCTCCCGCTCGAGGCGCGCGACCGGGGCCGCCCCGGGGCGCAGCAGCTTGAGCACGACGGCGCGGCCGTCCCGGCGCCGACGTCCCCGCAGCACCCGCGTGTGGCGGCCCTCGTCGAGCACCGCCTCGATCTCGTACTCGGCCTCCGTCACCGACCTCCGCCGCACCGGACAGCGTACACCCGCGGCGCGGCGGCGGCCCACGACCGCGAACGCGCGGCCCGCGGCCGCCGCGGCGCGCGCGGCTGCAGGTCCGCGAGCCCCTCGCGTGCACGCGGAGCCGGTCGCGGGGTCCTGCGTCCGGCCACCGCAACGCCGCGACGGCGCGCCGTCAGAGCGCGAGCTGCGACCCGTCGCCGGCGGCGAACGCGGCGATGTCGGCGGCCCGCGCGGCGAACACCGCGGGCCACTCGTGCTCGACCGCCTGCATCAACGCGTGGCCGTCGAACGGCCCCAGCGACGTCGTGTAGCCGGGGAACTCGGCCTGCAGCGCGCGCCAGTCGGCGCCCGCGCGGCGCACCAGCAGGAGCGCGTCGCCGGCGATCACCACGTGCAGCGCGCGCTCGCCGGCGGCGGCCGGCAGCCGCCACGGCGGATGCTTGCGCGCGTCGCCGGCGGCGTACAGCTTCAGCAGGTTGCCCGCGGGATCTCGCAGGTCGGCCTCCCGCCACAGCCACGGCTGGTCGACCGGCGCGGCCTCGAAGCGGACCCCCAGCGCCGACAGGCGGGCGAACTCGGCGTCGACGTCGCACTCGAAGTAGATCACCGGCGCGTCGCCGCGGGCGACCTGCTCGGCGAGGTGCAGCGAGAAGGTCGCCTCGCCCGCGGGCAGCTCGAAGCGGGCGTAGTGCTCGTTGCGCACGATCAGCAGCAGGCCGAGCTGCCGGTAGAACGCGACCGAGGCCGCGAGATCGGTGGCCGGGACCGTGACCTGGTTGAGCTTCACGCGGCCAGCATACACGCGCCGCGCCGCCCCGCGCCCGCGAACCCCGCGCACGAAAAAGGGCCCACGCGAGGCCCTGCGCGCGGCGGCCCGGTCCGCCGCGCGGCGGACCGGGGCCGTCGTGATCACGGCGTGCGGACCGTGGCGACCAGGCGGTAGGCGAACGTCTTGGCGTTGTCCGAGCCCGCGGCGGTCGACTGGTTGACCTGCACGTAGTAGGTGCCCGGGGCCAGGTTGTGCGCGCCCGAGTGCAGCGGCACCGAGCCGGTGCCGTCGATGGCCGAGCAGAAGCCGCGGCCGTTGTCGTCGTCCTGGTCGAGCAGCTTGCCGTTGCTGTCGTACAGGAAGATCTGCGAGTCGATGCCGTTGCTCTCGCAGGTCTCGACCGCGCGGTCGCCCTCGATGATCTCGAGGCGCAGCGAGCCGCCGCAGCCGGGCACGGTGACCGCGTGCCAGTCGGTGTCGCCGATCGGGTGATCGCCGAGCACCAGCACGTCGGTGCCGCCCTGCAGGGTGGTGTCGGCCTGCGCGAGGTTGTCGTTGGGCTCGGACTCGCCGGCCGCGACCGTCAGCAGCTTGGTGTCGAGCTGGTACAGCGGGACCACCGCGTTCTGCCCGTTCTCCTCGACCTGCACGTAGAAGGTGCCGGCCGGCAGCGGGAACACCAGCGCGCCGCAGCCCTGGATGCCCGAGCCGACGGTGTCGGAGATCACGGTCGCGTTGCTGCTGTTGATCACCCGCACCAGCGGGACCGGGTTGCTGGTGGTGCCGATGCAGTCGTTGGTCTTGGTGAAGGTCTCGAGGCGGAAGAACCCGGGCTGGGCCACGTCGAGGCGGAAGCGGTCGACGTCGTTGTTGGCCGCCACGGCGCCGCGGAAGCGGGTGTTGCCGGTCGACACCAGGCCGTTGGCGTCGGCCTCGGCGATGGTGGCGTTGGGCTCGACCTCGGCGTTCGGGCCGTCGACCGTGCAGGTCGCGCTGCAGCCGTCGCCGTCGGTCAGGTTGTTGTCGTCGCACTGCTCGCTGGTGCCGAGGAAGCCGTCGCCGCAGGTGATCGGCCGCAGGTCGATGCCCATGCTGTACTTGGCGATGACGCTGTTGTCCTCGCGGTCGTAGGCGCGCACGTAGACGGTGACGCCCGGGTTGACGACCACGTTGGCGACGCGCGAGCAGTAGCCGATGCCGGCGTCGTCGTCGGTGACGATCACGACGTTGTTGGCGTCGCGGACGTCGATGCGCGTGTCCTGGGTCGTGTCGTTGAACGCGCAGGTGCCCGGGCCCATCGCGCCCCAGGTCTCCGCGCTGAGCACGGCGGGCACGTTGGCGTTGTTGGTGACCGCGTAGTAGTCGTCGTCGCCGGCCGGGGTGATCGCCCCGACGACGACGGTGCTGGCGGTGATCGGGCCGTCGGCGTTGGCCGCGAGGAAGTCGTTGACGCCGACCGCCGGCGTGCCGTCGTCGTTCGGCTCGCTCTCCAGCAGCTCGTCGAGGCAGTGCGAGAAGTCGCCGCCGCAGCTGTCGTCGCAGCACAGGAAGCCGTACTCGAGGCCCTGGTCGCTGCACTTGGCGCTGCCCAGCGCGTCGCCGTCGCACACCTCGGGCGCCTCGACGGTGTTGTTGCCGCAGTTGGAGCAGGCGGCCGTGTCGAAGTCGACGCAGTCGTTCTGGCAGGCCAGGTCGCCGCTGAAGAACCCCTTGGACTCGCAGGTCTCGCCGTTCAGGTCGCTGCCGTCGCACGCCTCGGGGCCCTCGACGGCGTTGTTGCCGCAAGAGAAGCAGCCGGCGACGTCGTACCCGCTGCAGTCGACCGCGCAGGCGAGGATGCCGTCGTCGAAGCCCTGCGACACGCAGTCCGCCCCGCCGAGGTCGGCGCCGTCGCACACGTCGCCGCCGTCGATCAGGTCGTTGCCGCACACGAAGCAGCCCGAGGTGTCGAACTCGCCGCAGTTCGCCGCGCACGCCAGCTCGCCGCCCGCGAAGCCCTGCGTCACGCAGTCCTCGCCGCCGAGCTCGCTGCCGTCGCACACCTCGTTGCCCTCGATGCCGTCGTTGCCGCAGGTGAACAACGTGCAGCCGGTGATGTCGTAGGTGCAGTCGGGCGCGCAGGCCAGCTCGCCGGCGTCGAAGCCCTGGCTCATGCAGGTCTCGTCGTTGAGCAGGTCAGCGTCGCACGACTCGCCGGGGTCGAGCGCGCCGTTGCCGCAGAGCACCGGATCGGTCGTCGTGTCGGCGGTGGTGCCGGTCGTCGCGGCGGTGGTGCCGGTCGAGGTGTCGCCGGTCGTCGTCGAGGTGCCGGTGTCGTCGACCGTGGTCACGGTCGTCGGCTCGCTCGTCGGCTCGCTCGTCGGCGCGCTCGTCGGCGCGGTCGTCGGCTCGGTCGTCTCGGGCGTGGTGGTGGTCGGGGGCTTGCTCGTGGCGTCGTCGGTCGTGCTCGAGCTGGACCCTGAGGACGAGCCGGAGTCGGTCTCGACCGCCGGGTCACCAGGACACGCGGCGAGGACCACGAAGAGAGAGGCGATACGCAAATCATGTCGATGCATCGCGCGCATGGTAGGCGAAGCGCCCTTCGGCGATGAAGGCCCGCGATGCCTGCATGTACAGGCAACGCGATGTCACTCTTCGCACACGCGGCGGCGCCGACGTCCGTGACGGGCATTTCCGACCCGCGGCCGATCGATCGACCGCGCCGCGGCGCGCGCGGGCTGCCCGCGTGCGGCACGACGTTTCGCGGCGTTCGCCGTCCACCGGCAATCCCTTGCACACGTCGTCGAATGCGCGCAATAGCGCGAATAAGTGAAGGCGCCTTCAGCCGCGGGTCACACGCGGGAGGATCCAGCGCCCGCACCGCCGCGACGCGGCGCCGTGCCCGCCGCTCGTCGCTTGGCAGCCACTGCGCAGGGTGCTCTCATCCGGGGATGCCGCGCCGCCTCGTCAGCACCTGCACCCTGCTCACCCTCGCCTGCGGCGACAGCGGCGGCCGCGAGGACACCGCGGCGACGTCGACGGCGCCGACCAGCCCGACGTCGATCACCACGCCGACGGCGCCGACGACCGGCGACGACCCGACCGGCGCCGTCACCGGCGACACCGGCACCGCCGACACCACCGGCCCCGAGCCGACCGGCGGCGCCTGCGGCCCCGCGACCTGCCCCGAGGGCGAGTGCATCGCCGACGCCTGCTGCCCGGCCGCGCTGGCCTGCAAGGACATCTGCTGCCAGGGCGGCGAGGTGTGCTCGTTCCAGCAGTGCGTGGTGCCCGGCGCCGAGTGCATCGACGCCACCGAGTGCCCGGACGGCAACTACTGCGAATACACGCTCGGCGAGCCCGGCAGCATGGGCGGCGACCTGTGCATGGGCGGCAACCAGCCGGCCACCGGCAAGTGCCTGCCCGAGCCGCCGCAGTGCCCCGACGGCGTCGAGCCCGACCTCGACGACCTCGACTGCCTGCCGCTGTGCGAGGTGATCCCCGAGACCAGCTTCGAGCCGGCGCTGAAGTACGCGTGGACCGGCGGCGACGTGATGATGCCGCCGATCGTCGTGCAGCTCGACGACGACAACTGCGACATGCAGGTCGACGAGCGCGACATCCCGGAGATCGTGTTCAACTCGTTCGAGGCCGGCGACTACAACGCGCACGGGACCCTGCGCGCCGTCTCGATCGTCGACGGCGCGCTCGTCGAGAAGTGGTCGACCAAGCCCGAGGTCGACGACATCTGGGGCGGCCGCGGCCTGGCCGGCGGCGACATCGACGGCCTGCCCGGCAACGAGATCGTGGCCTGCACCTCGACCCTGAAGGCCCGCGCCTACACCGCCGCCGGCGCCGAGCTGTGGACGTCCGAGGCGGTCGGCTGCGACATGCCCGCGCTCACCGACCTCGACGGCGACGGCAATGTCGAGGTGCTGCTCGAGGGCGCCGTGCTCGACGGCAAGACCGGCCTCACCGAGCTCAGCTTCGACGCCCCCGGCGGCTCGTGGTGGCACAAGAAGGCCCTGGCCGCCGACGCCGACGGCGACGGCGCGCTCGAGATCGTCACGCCCTCGCGCATCCTCGAGATCGACGGCACCGTGACCGTCGACACCGGCCTCGGCGGCACGTTCCCCGCGGTCGCCGACTTCGACGGCGACGGCAAGGCCGAGGTCGTGGTCGTCGACAACGTGCACGGCACCGGCACCCACTTCCTCCACCTCTGGCGCCACGACCCCGCCGCCCCCGGCGGCTTCGCGGTGATCCGCCAGAACCTCGACCTCAACAACGGCATGCTGGTCGTGCAGTCGTGCGGCGCCCAGTTCGAGTACGGCGGCGGCCCGCCCACCGTCGCCGACTTCGACGGCGACGGCACCCCCGACGTCGGCGTGGCCGGGGCGCTCGGCTACATCGTGTTCAGCGGCGAGAGGCTGATGGACCCCGCCGTGCAGCCCGCCGACGCCGTGCTGTGGTTCACCCTGACCCAGGACTGCAGCTCGGCGTTCACCGGCAGCACGGTGTTCGACTTCGACGGCAACGGCAAGGCCGAGATCGTCTACGCCGACGAGCTGTACATGCGCATCTACGACGGCACCACCGGCGAGGTGCTGCTGCAGGTCTGCAACACCTCGGGCACCCTGCACGAGTACCCGCTCGTCGCCGACGTCGACAATGACGGCTATGTGGTCTAAAATGGCCGTGGCTGCTCGAATTTGAGATAATGTGTACTTTCGGACAGCCTGAAATTCGCTCTTGAGCTGGTGCGGTTTTGGTTCGATTTGGTTGTGGGTCTGGAGGTCAACATGCTGACGAACGCTCAAGTACGCGAGGCCAAGCCCCGCACGATCCGCTACGAGATCACCTGCGAGTCCCTGCCCGGTTTCATCCTGCGGGTGCTTCCCACTGGCAAGAAGGTCTTCTTCGCCAGGTATCGCGACGCCGAGGGGAAGGACCACCGCCACCGCCTCGGGCTCGTCGGCCCGGGGTACGGAGTCGATGAAGCGCGCAGGGAGGCCATGGCGATCCTCGCGCGGCGCGAGGCTCCGACGAGCGCCGGCGAGCCGACTCCGGCCGCCAAGACGGCCGCCGTCGCGCCGACCAGCGTCCCGAAGTCGCTCACGATCCGCGAGTTCGCCTTGCGTTTTGAACAGGAACATATCGACATGTTCCTAAAGCCAGAAACGGCGAGTCACTTCCGCAGCTCCTTGCGGCGGTACATCCTCCCGGCGCTCGGCGATCGTCCGCTCGACCAAGTCACCACGCTCGAGATCCAGCAGTTCGTCAACAAGCTGAAGCCGAAGCCGTGCGCGGCGAACTACGCCCGCTGCGTCCTGAGCTGCCTGTTCACGAAGGCGATCAAGTGGCTGCCGGAGCTGCAGGGCCGGGCCAACCCGGTGAAGGACGTCAGCCGCTTCGCGGAGCGGGCCGTCGAGCGCTTCCTCAGCCCCGACGAGCGCGAGGCCCTCGAGGGCGTGCTCCACACGGCCGAGCGCACGCCGCCCGGTCGCCAGGGGCACATCGGCCGGGACGGCGTCTGGGCGATCCGCTTGCTGTCCCTGACCGGCATGCGGCGCGACGAGATCCGTGACCTCCGCTGGGAGCAGGTCAACTGGCGGCAGAAGGTGCTGCGGCTCCCCGACTCGAAGACGGGCAAGCGAGAGATCGTCGCCTCGGACGACGTCATGGCGCTGCTCGGCAAGATCGGTCAGGCCAAGGGCCACCCCCAG
>JAEUJW010000078.1 GCA_016793465.1 Myxococcales bacterium | reverse complement strand
CCACCGACTCGTCGTCGAGGCACACGTGGCTCGACTTCAGCTTGCCGATCTTGATGACGTCCTGCGACAGCGTCTGCGTGTCGACCAGCTGGTCGTTGTAGAAAACCTTGATTGCGAGCGTCTTGGTGGACATGGGTCGGGCCTCGGCGGTGGTCCCGGGATGGCCGGGGTTTGAATCGGCCGGTGAAGGCCGTGAAAATCAGTCGGTTGTGGCCGCAACAGACAGCGCGGGTTCGCCGGGGTTCCCCGGATCCAAAAAAACGTTCTGAAGAAAAACCGTGCGTGGGCACACGGGTTTTTGCGCGGTCATGGACGTTGCGGCGGGTTGGCCCGAATTTTGGGGGCGAAAAACCCCGACGCCGGGGGCACTTTGGCGGGGTGCTCCGGCGTCGGGTCGTTTTTGCGCGGGTCTCGGGTCAGGTCGCGGACAGCAGCTCGACCTCGAAGACCAGGGTGGCGTTGGGCGGGATGACCCCGCGGACGCCGCGCCGGCCGTAGCCCAGGTCGGGCGGGATGGTCAGGCGGCGCTTGCCGCCGGGCTGCATGCCGACGACCCCGTCGTCCCAGCCGAGGATGACCTCGCCGGCGCCGAGCTTGAAGCTAAACGGGGTGCCGCGGTCGTGCGAGCTGTCGAACTTGGTGCCGTCCTGCAGCCAGCCGGTGTAGTGCACGGACACCTGGTGGCCGCGGCGGGCGGGCTCGCCCTTGCCGGGCTGCAATTCGTCGATCTTGAGCGCGTCGGTCATGGGGTCCTACTCGGCGGCGGCGCCGCCCTCGGTGAGGAGCTCGTCGTCCTTCTCGGGGAAGATACCGACCTTGTCCTTGAAGTACTTGTAGATGTCGGCCCCGAGCTTGAGGCCGAAGCCGGTGATGATCGCCTGGACGAGCAGTCGCATGGCGGACAGGGTAGCAGGCGTTCGGGGGTGTGCAGGCGCCCGGAAGCGCTCACTGGGGGACGCCGCAGATGCCCACGTCCTGGTAGCCCTCGGGGGCCATGCCCTCGGGGAAGAACGGCAGGCACATGAGGTCCGGGCCGCAGAGTGCGTCACCCTCGCTGACCGGACAGAAGGCCGAGCAGCAGCCGTCGCCGGGGCAGTCCGGCTGGGTCGCCGCCTCCGCGCAGGTGAAGCCCTTCTGGCAGATGTTGACCGACATGCACGGGGTGCCCTGGCCGCCCATGCCGGGCTTGGCGACCTCCTTGAAGCACACGAACGAGGTGGCGCCCTCGTAGCAGGCCTGGCCTTCGGGACAGTCCTGGATCAGCGGGTCGCACGGGGGCAGGCAGATCGGCAGGATGCCGTCGTTGTAGACCTCGCAGGTCGCGTCGCTCATCGTGCACTCGCTGTCCGGCGAGCAGAACTCGATGCACACGCCGCCCTTGCCGTCCTGGTCGCTCAGCATGCACAAGAGGCCCCTGGCGCAGTTGTCGCGGCCGCTGTACTTGTTGTCCTCGATGTCGCAGAGGTCGCCGGCCTGGCCGTCGCCCATGACCGGCACGCACTTGTTGTAGTCCCACGGCGTGCCCTCGGTCTTGGCGACCGCGGTGCACTTCTCGCCCTCGCCGCAGTCCTGCTGCTGGGGGTCGCACTCGCCGCCGCCGCCGCTGTCGTCGGTCGACCCCGCGCCGGTGGTCGCGTCGCCGGTGGCTCCGGCGGACGTGGTGGCGGAGGTCGCGGCGGTGGACGGGTCCTGGTCGTCGCCGGTGGAGGAGGCGGCCGACCCGGGCTCGCCGGTGGTGGCAGAAGAGGCGTCGCCGCCGGTGCTGGCTTCGTCGGTGGTCTGGGGGTCGTTCTTGGCGCAGGCGCCGGCCAGCAGGCCGAGCGCGACCCAGATCGCATGAGGGTTGTTTCGTCGGTTCATGACTGGCGCGCTACTTAGCAGAAGCCGCGCGAAACCGACCATGCGCCGCGGGCGGCGTGTGCGTCCGACAAACTACGTCCGGACGCACGCGCGCTCGCGCTCGCGGAGCTTTGTGCGCTTTCTCTACCCGGGAATCGCGCAGACGCCCACGTCCTCGTAACCCGGAGGGGCCATGCCCTCGGCGAAGAAGGCGACGCACTCCTCGGTGGCCTGACACGGCCCGTTGCCGCCGGAGACCGGGCAGTAGGGCGTGCAGCAGCCGTTGGACTCGGGCGGGCAGTTGGCGACCGACATCGCGTTGGCGCAGAACGAGCCCTGCTGGCACTGGTTGATGTACTGGCACTCGGAGCCGGGCATGCCCTCGCCGGGCATGGCGCTCTCCTTGAAGCAGACGAAGTTGTCGCCGGCGGAGTTGTAGCAGGCCTGTCCTGCGGGACAGTCCTGGATCAGCGGGTCGCAGTCGGACAGGCAGATCGGCAGCGAGCCGTCGTTGTAGACCACGCACTTGGCCCCGGTGATCGGGCACATCATGTTCTCGTCGCAGAACTCGACGCACGCGCCGCCCTTGCCCTCGTCGTCGGTGAGCAGGCAGATGAGGCCGAGGCCGCAGTTGTCGAGGCCGGTGTACTTGCCGTCCTGGATGTCGCAGTTGTCGCCGGGCTGGCCGTCGCCCATCAGCGGCACGCAGGTGTTGACGCCCCACGGCTCGCCGGGCGCGGGCGAGACGGCGCTGCACTTCTCGCCGTCGGGGCAGTCCTGCAGCTTGGGGTCGCACTCGCCGCTGACGCCGCCATCCATCTCGACGATGAAGCCGCCGGTCACGGTGTTGCTGCCGGTCGGGTCCTCGCCGCCGGTGGTGGTCGAGTCGGGGGTGGAGTTCGAGTTCGAGTTGGAGTTCGAACCGGCGCTGGTGGCTTCGGTCGCGGAGGCGCCGGCGGACTCGGTGGCGGAGCTCGGCGCCGAGGTCTGATCGGCGCCGCCTTCGCTGCTGTCCGCGGGCGCGCTCGAGCTGGGGTCGTTGGTCGTCTCCGACTTGTCGCCGCAGGCGACGACCAGCGAGAGCGTGGCGATAAGGGGCAATCCGAGCGCGCGAAGCATCGATGTCTCCTCCAGCCCCGCACGGTAACAAAGATCCCCGGAGATCGCCTGGAACCGCCGCGGGCGACCCGGGGTCAAATCCCGACGCGGCTCAGGGCGCGGAGGGTCGCGGCCAGCTCGTCGCGGAGGTCCGCGGGCAGCCGGAGGTCCGCGACCGCGGCCTCCAGCTCGGGGCGCAGCGGCCACCAGCGCAGCTGGGCCCGCTCGTCGAGCACGACCGCAGCCGGCGTCAGGCGCTCGGCCTCGTCGCGCAGGGCCACGGCCTCGGCGCGGGTGAACGGCAGCTCGATCGTCACGGTCGGCTGAGGGATCGGTGGGGCCGCGGGGGCGGTCGGCTCGGCCGGGGCGGTGCGCACGCCGACGGCGACGACCACTCCGAGCGCCGCCGAGGCCAGCAGCGAGGGCCACTGGCGCCACAACGGCCGCGGGAGCGCCCGACGCGGGCCGACGCGGCGCTCCCGGCCGTCCGGCGGGCTGGCCGGGCGGCCGGCGTCGCGCCGGTCAGGTCGTCCAGAACGGCGTTCTGCCGGATAATTCTGGGCCATCGTGGGGCAGGGTCGCCGCCCTGAGCGGTGCGGGCAAGTTTCCGGCGATCGGCCCGCAGGGGGTGCTCGGACGCGATGCAAAAGCTTGACCTGCGCAAATTGTTTGTATACACCCGTTCAGTGTCGAAAGCGCATTCGACGCGTTGATTTCACCCCTTTAGCTCTACCTCGCTCCACCTTCGGCGTCCGACCACCCACCTGTTCGGCTACCCAGCCCATCCACCTGTTCAGCCCGCCCTGGAGTCCGCCGTGAAACCCAGTCTGACCCACCGCCAACAGCAAGCGCTCGACTTCATCGCGTCCTGTCTCGACGACAACGGTTATCCGCCCACGCTCCGCGAGATCGGCGAGCACATGGGCATCAAATCGACCAACGGGGTCAACGACCACCTGAAGGCGCTCGAGCGCAAGGGCTACCTCGTGCGCGAGGAGCTGAAGAGCCGCGCGCTGCGGCCGGTCGATGCGGCCGACAACGGGCGCAAGGTCGAGGTGCCGATCCTCGGGCGCGTCGCGGCTGGCCAGCCGATCCTCGCCGAGGAGAACGTGGTCGACAAGGTCAACGTCGACCGGTTCTTCCTCGGCTCGTACCAGCCGCGCGAGGTGTTCGGCCTCATCGTCCGCGGCGAGAGCATGATCGAGGACGGAATCTTCGACGGCGACTACCTGTTCGTGCGCCAGCAGGCGTCGGCGGAGCGCGGAGAGATCGTCGTCGCCATGATCGAAGGCGAGGCCACCTGCAAGCGCTACTACCCGGAGGACGGCAAGGTCCGCCTGCAGCCGGCGAACGCCGCGATGGAGCCGATCTACGTGCATCAGGCCGACGGCCGCGCGTTCGACATCCTCGGCAAGGTCGTCGGCGTGTACCGGGCGCTGCACTGACCGCGGCGGGCGCCCCGGGGTCGCCGCGTCCCCGGTTCGCGGCCTCCGCAGCCCCGGGCGCGTTCTCCGCCCCTGACAGCCGAGGCGGCCCTCGTGCGTTCCGGCCAGGCCTCTGCCCCGGTGCAGGAGTTCCGCTACAGTGATGCCCGTGCCGCGGCCCCAGCGAGACAGCCCGCGCCCTGAGACCTCGGGGTCTGCGCACGGGCGCGCCCGCAGGCGGCTCAGCCCGGTCGTGCTGGCGGGCTGCGTGGCCCTGTCGGCGGCGCTGAATTACGGGAGCTTGCTGGCCAGCCTGGTGCTGTTCAACAGCGGCCAGGAGGTCCAGCCGCTGGTGCGGGTCAAGCTGTGCGTCAACGGCCAGACGCGCGGCCAGCGGCTGGTCGAGTCGGCGCTGACGTTCGAGGCGGACAAGCTGCTCGGCGGCGTCGGCCAGCTCGTGCGCGACGACTGCGAGATGGAGGTGACCGTCGCGCTGGTCGAGGAGAAGCTCGAGGAGCGCGACCCGCTGCTCGAGATGGCGGAGCCCGAGCCCGAGTTCAAGAAGGACAGGCCGAAGCCCAAGCCCAAGGACGAGCCGCCGCCGCCGGAGCCCGAGAAGGAGGAGGAGAAGAAGCCGGAGGAGCCCAAGCCGGAGGAGCCCAAGCCGGAGGAGCCGGAGCCGCAGCAGGAGAAGATCGACTTCGAACTGCAGCAATTAAAAATGGTCGAGCAGCTCGAGGAGAAGGACGAGAAGGACGCGCCGGACGACGCGCACTACCTGTCGAACATCAACCGCGACGTGCAGGAGGAGACGCGCGCGGAGATGACGAACCTGCACAAGGACGCGGAGCAGGCCAAGGCCAGCCAGGTCGAGCCGAGCAAGGACCCCGAGAAGGGCACCGCGGACGAGAACAAGATCGCCGAGCTGCGCGAGCAGAAGAGCCAGCTGGCCCAGCAGGCGCCGAAGATGCAGGTCGACCCGCAGCCGCAGATCCCGCAGCAGAACGACCCGAAGCCGAAGAACCTGCTGTCGATGCGCGACCTGCCGAAGCGCGAGCACTCGGCGGAGATGCTGAAGAATGAGGCGATGGCGAGCGAGGCGGCGGCCGGCGAGATGGCGCCGGATCAGATGGCGAAGTCGGCCGTCAACCCGCAGGAGCGCACGCAGGCCGGGGCGACGCCGACGAAGGACCAGCAGCTGCGCTTTCAGCTGTCCAAGAAGGACCTCGACGCGCTGTTCGGCAAGGACATCGCGGCCCAGAAGTCGATCATCAGCCAGCGCGAGTCGAAGAAGAAGGGCATCTGGGAGGAGCAGCGCGAGCGCTACCAGTCGCCGCTCGAGAACATGGTCCCCGAGGTGCGGGTCGGCAATCAGACGGCGCTGCGCTCGCGCAAGCACCCGTTCGCGCAGTTCATCGCGACCATGCACCGAACGATCCACGACAAGTGGGCCTACAACTACCTCGAGCAGCTCGACACCATGGGCCGGAGCCACCCGCTCAACAAGCCCGACCTGTGGACGCGGGTCGAGGTGGTGCTGCACGGCGACGGCTCGATCGACAAGGTCCGCACGGTGCGCTTCTCGGGCAACCAGATGTTCGACAATGCGGCCCGCGAGGTCGTGTTCAACTCGGCGCCGTTCCCCTCGCCGCCGAGGGAGATCCGCAGCGGCAACGGGAAGGTGTACATCCACTGGGCGTTCCACCGCGACGAGCGCGCGTGCGGCACGTTCGGGGCCGAGCCGTTCATCCTCGACAACGCGGGCCAGGGCGAGCGGCCGGATCCGAATCGCGTGGTGCGTCAGGCGGGCTCGGAGTCGGAGGCGAACGCCAGCCGTCGGCTCGCGCGGCAGCTCGGGCCGGCGACGCCGGGGCCCGAGGGGCCGACGCCGCCGCCGGGGCACACGCACGAGCCGGGCGAGGCGCACGAGCACAACCATGGCGGCGGCGGTGGTGGCGGCGAGGCCGGCGGCGGAGCCGGCGGGGGCGCGCAGGAGGAGCAGTCCGGCGCGACGGCGGATCCGGCGGCGGGCAAGGCGGCGGAGGGCTGGTTGAAGTCGTTCGCCGCGGGCGACGCGGCGAGGACGGCGTCGCGCTCGAGCCTGCCGTTCTACGTCGGCGACCAGATCGTCGCGCGCACGCGGGAGGAGCTGACGGGCGTGTTGACCTCGATGGTCGAGGAGGCCCGCAGTCGGGCGCCGACGCCGGTGGCGGTGCACACGGCGGCGGGGCTGCGGAAGCTGTTCGGCAGCGTGCCGGCCGGGGTGATGGAGGGGCTCGGTCGCAACTACGGGGTCACCAAGGTCGGCGGCGAGACGTTCATCCTGATGCTCGAGAAGCACTTCGGGACGTGGAAGGTCGTCGGCGTGGCCCGCTAGGCCCCGGGTCCGCTGGACCTGTCTTCAGGGACACGATCGACCGGTACCGCGTTCGCGGGGCGATGAACGGCCTCCGCGAGGGCGCATGACCGCGTTCGCGCGCGCGGCGGGGGCTGGCTTGTCGGGCGGCGGGGAGTCGGCTAAAAGCAGCCCCCATGGCTGACACGAGTCTCGCACAAATGTTCTTCGACCGGGCGCGCGTCGACGGGGCGGCCGCGGCGTATCTGGTGCGGCAGGGCGCCGCGTTCACCGAGGTGAGCTGGTCGCAGGCGGCGGCGCGGGTCGAGGCGATCGCCGCGGGCGTGCTGAAGGGCGTCAAGCTGACGCCGGGCGCGTGCGTGACGTTGATGGGCAACACGCGGCTCGAGTGGGTGCTGGCCGACTGGGCGCTGCTGTCGCTCGGGCTGCGCACGGTGCCGGTGTACGTGAGCCTGTTGCCGCCGGAGATCGGGTACATCCACGCCGACACCGAGGCCGAGCTGCTGGTGGTCGAGAACAAGGAGATGCTCGACAAGGTGCGAGAGGCTCGCAAGGGCTTCCGCTTCTACGAGAAGGACTACGCGCCGGCGGTTTTTAAACTGAAGAAGGCGATCGTCATCGACCCGACGGGGCTCGCGCCCGCGGACGACTGGGAGAGCCTGGCCGACGTCGAGGCGCGCGGGAAGGCGGCGCTGGCCGAGACCAAGGGCGAGCGCGACAAGCGGCTGCAGAGCATCCAGCGCGGCGACGTCGCCACGTACACGTACACCTCGGGCACCACCGGTCCGCCGAAGGGCGTGATCCAGACCCACGACAACATGCTGTCGATCCTCGAGAACGTCGAGGAGTCGCAGATGTTCAACGACAAGGCGCGGGTCGGCGGGGCGTTCCTGTTCCTGCCGCTGGCGCACTCGTTCGGGCGGCTCGTCGAGTTCGGCGGGGCGTTCTACCGCTGCAAGGTGGTGTTCTCGGGGGTGGCGACGATCGCCGAGGACCTCGGGCTGTCGCGGCCGGGCTTCGTGCCGGCGGCGCCGCGGGTGTTCGAGCGGGTCTACGGCAAGATCATGACCGGCGTCGCCAGCGCGCCGCCGGTGCGCCAGAAGCTGTTCCACTGGGCCATCGGGGTCGGCAAGGCGACCATCCCGTTCCGCCAGAAGAACAAGCCGCTGCCGCTCGGGCTCGGGCTGAAGTTCAAGCTGGCGGACAAGCTGGTGCTGTCGAAGATCCGCGGCAAGCTCGGGATGGACCGGGTGCACGTGCTGCTGTCGGGCTCGGCGCCGCTGCCGAAGGAGGTCGCGTACTTCTTCGCGGGGGCGGGGCTGGTGATCCTCGAGGCGTACGGGCTGACGGAGACGTGCCCGGGCCTGACGACCAACCGCGTCGACGACTGGCGGATCGGCACGGTCGGGCCGGCGATCAAGGGCGTGACCCTGCGGTTCGCGGCGGACGGGGAGATCCTCGCCAAGGGGCCGAACGTGGTCTCGGGCTACCTCAACCGCCCGGACGCGACCAGCGAGGCGTGGGACAGCGACGGCTGGTTCCACACCGGCGACATCGGCGAGCTCGACCCCGACGGGCACGTGCGCATCACCGACCGCAAGAAGGACCTCTTGAAGACCTCGGGCGGCAAGTACGTGGCGCCGCAGAAGATCGAGGCGCTGCTGAAGACCAAGGGCATCCTCTCGGAGGCGGTGGTCGTCGGCGACAATCGCAAGTACTGCGTGGTGCTGGTGACCGTCGACAAGGAGAAGCTGGCGGCGTGGGCCCAGCGCACCGGGAACGCCCCCGACCTGCACAGCGAGACGGTGCAGAAGGAGATCCAGGGCTACGTCGACGAGGTCAACAAGGACCTGGCGAGCTTCGAGTCCATCAAGTATTTCCGCGTGATCGACGAGGAGTTTACCGTCGACAACGGGCTTCTGACCGCTTCGTTCAAGGTGAAGCGCAAGGAGGTCAACAAGAAGTACAAGGACCTCATCGAGACCATGTACGCCGGCAAGGAGAAGCCGGGCTCGGCGGATTGACGAGCTCGGGCCGCCTCGCGGGGCGGTGAACGGCCGGACCCGATGTCCGGAGCGCAGGGGACGGTCCTCGGATTCGAGGCCGTCCCTTTTGTCGTCGGTGCCTCCGTGCTCGGGCTGATGGAGATCTTTCTGCCGGTTCAAGCATGGTTCGGCCCGGCGAAACTGGCAGATTGAAGATATTAATGACTTTGAGTCGTTTTTTTGACCAATGTTTTAAACAAGAGGAGCGATGGCCGCTCGGGCTCGTCGGGCGCCGAGCCAAATACAGTTTGAGGATCTCGCGTGGTTGTTCACAGGAAAAATCGAGTGTTTATTCGACTTTGGGTCGATTCGAACGGCGAAGCCCGTCAGGCCCCTGGTGAGGCCTGACGGGCGGTCGGCGCCCCAATAATTAAAGGGGGTGCTGGAGGTCGCCGAGGGTGGCGTCGGCGCCGTCCTTCATGATGATGAAGGGGCGGTCGTCGTATTTGAGGCCGCCGCGGCCGTCGTGCTGGACGATCTGCAGCTTGCCCATGCCGTAGCCCATGGGGCCGCGGGAGAAGTAGTGGGCTTTGAAGGTGTAGGGGAAGGCGGCGGCCTTGCCGGGGATGGCGAAGCACTCGGGGCCGTAGCCGGTGGTCACGTCGGCGAACAGCTCGCCGCCGGACTGGAGGAGCTTGTGGCCGTACCAGGCGCGGTCCTTGTTGCTGTCCATGATGTGGAAGTCGACGTCGTTGGCGTCGGTCTCCCAGTTGATGACGAAGCGCAGCGAGGGCTGGTTGGCGATCGAGATCCCGCGGTCGGCGGTCTGTTTGCGGATGGCGGCCTCGTTGTGGGGCTCGGCGGCCAGCCAGGCGGCGGCGAGGATGCCGGCGTCCTCGCCGAGGATGCGCTCGACCCCGAGGAAGCGGCCTGACGGGTAGCGCTGATCGATGCCCTTGAGGATGGCCGCGAAGGCGTCGGCGTGGCGGCCGACGCGGGACAGGGCGTAGGCGTGCAGGCGGTGGCTGGCGGGGTGGTCGGGGCGCTGTTCGACGGCGTGGGCGAAGGTGTCGACGGCCAGCGCGAGGGCCGTGTCGCCGAGGCGCTCGAGGCGGGCGCCGGCGTAGCGGCGGAGGTCGGCGCGTGACGGGAACAGGTCGATGAGGGACCCGTAGGCGCGGGCGGCGGTGAGCTTGTCGCCGGCGGCCTCGGCGGCCTCGCCGAGGGCGATGAGGGCCACGACGTCGCCGGGGGCGCTCTCTTGCCAGGCGAGGGCGGCGCCGAGGGCCTCGCGGGTCTCGCCGCGCTCGAGCTGCTTCATGATGTCGAACATGCGGCCGTTGTAGGGGCTGCCTTCGGTGCGGGCGGCCTCGGCGGCCTCGGCGGCGCGCTCGGCCTCGCGGAGCTTCTCTTCGGCCTGGCGGCGGGCGTCGGCCTCGGCCCACATGCGCTGCTGTTCGGCCTCGCGTTGGGCGCGCTCGGCGGCCTCGATGGCGGCGACGCGGTCGCGTTCGGCCTGCTCCTCGGGGGTGAGCGGGCGGTAGGGCACGCCGCCGCCGGGCTCGAGCACGAAGGGGTAGGTGACGATGACGGAGCCGCCGCCCTGCGGCTTGGGGAAGGTCCAGCGGCGGACGGCCTTGGCGATGCAGTTGCCGACGGCCGCGTCCTTCATGGTCGACTCCTGGACGACGGCGCTGGGGACCTTGCCGGTGCCGCCGATGGTGAACTGCACGGCGACGCGGCCGCCCGCGTAGGGGTCGCGGGCGAGGGCCTGGTTGTAGCAGTAGCGGACCTCGTTGATGTGGGCGCGGACGATGCGGCGGATGATGTCCTTGTCGAGCGCGCCCTGGACCTCGGCCTTGGCCTGGCGGACCGTCGGCACGCGGGTGCCGCGGCCGCCGAAGCCCGCGCCGGCGCCGCGGCCGTAGCCAGAGCCGGTGCCGCCGCCCTTGCCGACGAGGCCGGTGTTGCCGAGGCCGATGGTGCCCTCGCCGGTGCCGCCGCCGCCGCGGCCGGTGCCGACGAGGCCGAGGCCGCCGACGCCGTAGGACTCGCCGACCTCGGTGCCGGTCAGGCCGCCCCACACGTCGGAGTCGTCGTTGCCGACCGCGAACGCGCCGCCGTAAGGAGAGGCGAGGAAGTGGCCCTGCTCGGCCGCGGCCACGCCGAGGATGCCGTTGTTGCGGGCCGCCATGTCGGGGTCGAAGTTGCGGGCCATCTGGGGGATGGCGTCCTGCGGGCCCTTCATGGCGTAGAGGCCGGACTTGGAGGTGGGCTTGCCCATCTTGCCCTCCTCGCCCTTGTGGCGCTGGCCGGCGGCCTCCTCGTCGGAGTCCTCCTGGTCGACGGGGATCGGCGCGGAGTCGGGGATCGTGGGCAGGGGCTTTTGCGGCGGGTCGACGGCGATCTGCGGCGGCTGGGCCGGCTGGACCGGCATCGGCGCGTTGCGGTTCTTCAGCAGCACCCCGTCGGGGCCAGCGATCATGATGTCGGTGAGGGCGTTGCGGTCGATGTTGAAGCGGCTGTAGTCCCAGTCGCTCTCGAGCACGAGCAGGGCGGTGAAGTCGCTGAGCACGCGGAACTTGGTCGAGAGCTCGACGATCTGCTTGTGCAGCGCGTCGCGCTTGTCGGCGTCGTTCGGCGGGAGCGCGCTGCGCTCGTCGGTCAGGCGGGCGATGCGGGCGCCGACCCAGGCGCGCTCGAGCAGCGGGCGCTCGACCGCGGTGCCCGGCACGTCGACCTCGATCGGCGTGTCGCCGGTCAGCACGACCTTCATCGCCATCGACTCGGGGAGGTCGGCGTAGACCAGCAGCTCGTCGCCGGGCTGCGCGCCCTCGACCTTGTCGGGCCACACCCAGGCCGAGCCGGGGACCTCGACCTTCATGGTCGGGAGGGTCTGGCTGGCGAGCTTGTGGACCAGCTTGTCGAGCGGGAGGCGGGCGTCGGCGACGATGCCGCTGCGCGCGAGGCCGGCGGTGGTCAGGGCCTTCAGGGTGGCGGCGTCCTGGATGCCGCCGTCGATCACGGCGTCGATGCGCTCGACGCCGGCGTCGCGCAGGGCGGAGGCGGCGGCGGTGAGCTCGGACAGCTCGTCGGCGCCGGCGGTGGCGATGCCGTCGGAGAACACGAGCACGCGGCCGGCGAGCGGCTGGACGGCGACGGCCGCGAGGGCCTGGCGCAGGTCCGAGGCGCCGAGCGGGCGGCGGGTGGAGATGCGGTCGAGGTGGACCTGCGAGAGCTCGCTGGCCGGGCCGTTGAAGACCTCGGCGGTGGTCTGGTCGAAGCAGAGGACGCGGAGGGCGAAGTCCTCGCGGGACTGCTCGCGCAGGCCGCGGACGACCTCGCCGAGCTGGTGGATCTGGCGGTCGAAGTCGAGGGCCCGCGAGGCGCTGGTGTCGAACAGCACGGTGAGCGCGCCGATCGGCGCGGGCGGCATGGCGCCGGAGGGGGCCACGCGGGCGACGGCGAGGTTCTGGTGGCGCAGGCCGAGGACCTGGGCGCCGCGCGAGCTGCTGACCTCGAGGTCCTGGTCGGGCTGCCAGAGCTGGCGCCTCAGCGCGATGGTGCGGGTCTGGGCGTGGGTGGCGGCGAGGTTGGTGGTCACGCCGGCGGCCGGCGGCGACTGCTCGCGGAGCAGGACGCTGGCGTCGAGTTCGTCGAGCTGCGGGAGGCCGCGCAGCATGAGGCGGTAGGGCTCGCCGGAGCTCGGCAGCTCCTGCGAGTAGGACAGGATCAGCTGCTTGCGCTCGCGCGGGCCGATGGGGAACACGCGGGCGGTGAACGAGTTGCCGGCGTTGTTCTCGAGCAGGGCCGGGTCCTGCTTGCGATGGAGAAAGTCCTCGTAGGCGACCTGGGCGGCGCGGCGCTCGACGACCTCGCCCTCCTGCCAGTTACCGTGCACGAGCATGGCGAAGCGGGAGATCGCGGCGTCGTGCGGCATGTCGATCTCGAAACGGCCCTCGATCGTGCGATCGGTGGGGTTCTCGAAGGTCATGTGCAGCTCGGTGAACGCGAGCGGCTCCTCGACCACCCCGCGGGCCTTCAGGGCGACCAGGCGCAGGCCAGTGCCGTCGCTGGCGGTGAGGGTCATCGGCGGCCGCGGGCCGCTCGGCTCGTCGGCCTTGATGGTGCGGGCCGGGAGGACGCCGTCGTCGCCGCCGCCGCGCGGGGTGCAGGCGACCGCGAGGGCGAGCAGGCCGCCGCACAACCGGGCCGTTCGGACAGGAACATTCACACAGGTTCCAAGGGACATGTGCACTCCAGCGGCGGCGCGTGGGCGCGCGCGGACAGGGTCGTACGGATGATGCGACCCTCAGACAGCGGCCAGCGTCGCAGGTTCCCGGGCGGCGGTCGATGCGGCGAAATGGCGCCCGCGGGCGCGATTCGGGGCTACGGGAGGTCGACGAGCGGGGCGTTGCCTTCGGCCCACGCCTTCAGGCCGGGGAGGTCGAGCGAGTAGTCGGACTTCAGGCTCCACGGCCACGCGCCGGCGTAGCCGTTGGACTTCAGGGTGTCGAGGCGGCCGCCGGCGTTGTCGGAGATGACGAGCTCGCCGACGACGAGCGGGTGGTCGAGGCCGAGCGCGTCGTAGGGCTGCTCCATCGGCGAGAACTTGAGCGAGCCGTAGACGGGGTGGTCGTTCCACGCCTGGCCGTCCATCCAGCCGTAGTAGTGGACCTGGTAGAAGTCGAGCGGGATGGGGTTCCAGCCCTTGGAGGCGGCGAAGCCCGGGGTCCAGATCTTGATCCACTTGAGAGAGGCCGAGCCGAGGGTGACGTAGGCGCCGGCGTGGGCGTGCACGGCCTCGGCGGTGGCGCGGGACAGGTCGTAGAAGGCCTCGAGCGGGACGGCGTTGGCCTGGCCGTCGGGCTGGCCCTCGGGGACGTCGGAGAGGCTCCACTCGGGCTCGTTCATGATCTCCCAGGCGAGGATGTTGGGGTCGCCGGCGTACTTGTCGAACAGCGGGATGAACACGTTGTTGACGAGGGCGGCGCGCTTGATCGGATCGGTGATCGTGTCGCTGCGGCCGCCGACCTGCACGGGGCCCTCCTGCTTGGCCCAGAACATCCAGTGGAAGTCGAGCAGCACGGGCACGAGGTAGGCGCCGCGCTGCTTGGCGATGCCGAGGGCGGCGTCGAAGTCGTCGAGCACGTACTCGCCGAGCGACACCGGCGTGCCGCTGTTGTCGAACACGATGCCGGCGCGGCCGTCGGTGAACACGAACCAGCGGATGACCTCGAGGTGGGCGTCGGTCATGGCCGCGAAGTCGCCGTCGTAGCCGCCGTAGTCGGTGTGCACGCCGTAGACGCCCCAGCCGTTGCCGCCGAAGTCGCCGCCGTAGTTGCGCCACGGGTAGTTGGCGCCGAGCAGGAAGTAGTCCTTGCCGTCGAAGGGGACGGTCGAGCCGGGCGGGACGGTGCCGGTGGGATCCGCGGTGGTGCCGGTCTCGCCGGTGTCGTCGGAGGGGAAGATGCCGGTGGTGCCGGCGGCGGTGGTGCCGGCGTCGTCGTCCGCGGTGGTCTGCGGCGGGGCGGTCGGATCGGTGGAGGTGACGAGGCCGCCGGTGCTGCCGTTCTGCGAGTCGGACACGGAGCCGACGTCGCCGTCGTCATCGGTGGCGCTGGAGGTCGCGCTCGAGGCGTTGGAGGTCGCTGGAGAGGTGAGAGCGGTGCCGGATTCGTCGGCCGGGACCTCGACCGAGGAGCAGGCCGAGAGGGCGAGGGCGGTCCAGTAAGCCAAGCGAATGCGCATGGGATCCATGAGAGCAGAGGGCCTCGTCGCCTGCAACCGGGCCGCGGTCCCGTGCTAGAGATCGATCGATGCTGATGTACTACTACGGGGTACTCGCGCTCGTCGGCCTCGGGCTGACGTGGCACTACAACATCACATACATGCGCGAAAATGCCGGATTTTCGCTCGTGGGCTTCGTGCAGGGGGGGTTCGTCAATCCGGCGGCGGCCTCGCTGTCGTGCGACATCCTCGTGGTCGCGCTGGCGGCGTCGGTGTGGATGGTCGTCGAGGCGCGGCGGATCGGCATGCGCCATGGATGGGTGTTCCCGCTGCTCGGGTGGTTCGTGGCGATGGCGTTCGCGATCCCGCTGTTCTGGGCGCTGCGCGAGCGGCGACTCGCGCGGGTTTCATGACGTGAAGATTAAACGGCGAAGGCCGCCCTGGAGGGGCGGCCTTCGTCGGAGGCGCCGAGGGGCGCGGAGGGGTCACATGCCGACGGCGGCGGTGACGGAGGCGGCGGCCTGGACCTTGCCGGAGAGCTCGCCGACGGAGTCGACGACGAGGGTGCCGGCGGTGGGGAGCATCTTGATGGCACAAGCGGCGCCGAACTTGGCCTTGAAGTCGCCGTCGGCGGAGATCTGGCCGGCGGCGTCGGTGATGGCGGTGACGCCGGCGTTGCCGAGGGTGCCGCCGACCTCGATGAGACCCTCGGCGCGGGCGAGGGCGGCGAGGAGGGCGG
>JAEUJW010000055.1 GCA_016793465.1 Myxococcales bacterium | reverse complement strand
ACGCGTAGAAGGCGGGGAAGTCGTGGCGGGTGCTGTCGGCGACCTCGATGTTGGTCGGGATGGCCGCGTTGCGGTAGTTGGCGAGCTCGTAGCGGTCGCCCTTGGCGAGAATGTGGACGATCAGGTCCTGCTTGCCCGAGGCGTTGAGCAGGCCGAGGCGCACCGGCAGGGCGAAGGTGTCGCTGTCGTAGTGGAAGCGCAGCGGCGAGAGCATGGCCTGGCCCTGGGCATTGAACTGGACCTTTTTGACGTCGACCTTGGCGACGAAAAATTTCATGCCCGCGGCGACGTAGGGCCGCAGGACCTCGGCGGCGCCGGCGGGGATCTTGTAGTTGTTCTGGCGCAGCCAGGCGTCGAGGCCGGTCGAGTACTCGGCGCTGAGGATGAGGATCTGGTACTCGCCGACCTCGAACTTGGCCTCGATGCGCACGCCGTAGTCGGCCGGGCCGCTCATCTCGTCCCGCATCGGCGCCGACTGCGGCGCGTACTTCACTCCCTTCCGGTACCGGCGGCGCGGCTCGGGCGGCGGGCACGGGTCCTGCTCCCAGTACTCGACCAGGCGCGGCGCGGCGAGCTGGTCGATGCGGTCGAACACCGCCTTGCCGAGCGTCTTCACGTCCTTCTCCTGCAGGATCACCGGGACCGGCACGACCATCGCGAAGTCCTGCGGCGGGCCCTGGTAGTTGTTCTGCATGGAGAGCACGGTCCGGGTGCCCTCGCGCATCAGCACGACCGAGGTCGCGTTGTTGGTCAGGCGGGCGTCGGCGCCGCTGACGTAGAAGCCGCAGAACGCGTCGCTGCGGGCGGGCTCGAGGAGGACGGCGCCGGCGAGGACGAAGGGGAGGAGCAGACGGAGGTTCGACATGCTGGTTCGACCGACGCGGAATATGGACCGACACTCCGCGTCCCGGTCTGACTCCAGCCGTCAGACGGAGCATGCCACGCGTCGACGAGCGTGTGGCCGGTCTCCACCGCGTCCGGCGCGGTCGGGCGCGACGCCGGCGGTGTCACGCTCGCTCTCACGCGCGCTCGGATCTGGTACCCGGTGTCGCCGCCCGACCCGGGCGAGCGAGGACCTGGTCTTTCGCGCAGGTCCGCGGAATCGTCGGCGGGCCTCGCCGGCCCCGGCTCGCCGCGCCGCCGCTGCGCATGAAGCGACGGACCGCCTGCTGCGCGCGGGCGGTCCGTCGTGGGTTCGGCGATCCGCGTCGGCTGCGGTCGCTGCGGGTCAGCCCTGGTAGGGCTTGACCGTCGCGTAGGGGTTCGCGCTGGCGTCGTCGCGGGCCAGCAGCGCCAGGCCGGTCCACGCGGTCGCGGCGGAGTGCGGCCAGTTGTAGTACTTCCAGCCGAGCCCGGCGCCGGTGTCGGCCGCGTCGCCGGGGGTCGCGACCACGCCGAGGCCGTCGCCGCCAGGGGCCGAGGACTGCTGCTTCAGCAGGCTGTCGTAGTAGGCGCCGGCGACGTCGCGGAACGCCCCGCCCTCGAGCCACAGCGCCATCGCGGCGCCGGCGGTGACCTCGTTCTGCACGCCGCTGCCGGCGATGGCGAACTTGAAGCCCTGGTAGCCGGCGGTGGTCGCGACGAGCTGGCTGAGGGCGAAGTTGAGGGCCGCGCTGTTGTGCTCGGGGGCCACGCCGGCGAGCGACGTCCAGGTCTGGACGTCGGTGGGCACGACGTCGGAGTTGAGGACCTGGGTCTCGCCGGTGCCGGTCACGTAGTAGCCGGAGACCGTGCGGCAGGCGGCGACGAGGGTGCGGGCGCGCTCGGCCGCGGCCTGCCAGGCGGCGTCGCCGGTCAGCGCGAACAGATTATTGAACAGCGCGAAGGCGTCGACGTTG
Source organism: Myxococcales bacterium (assembly GCA_016793465.1). The sequence continues at coordinate 296,097 of JAEUJW010000055.1, read as the reverse complement.
TGCTCGACCGAGCGCCACAGGCGCTGCTTGCCCCACGCGTCCTCGCCGCCGCGGAAGCCCTGCCAGGGGTCGTCGACGGCGCAGCTGGCGACGAGGTACTGGCCGATGGTCAGCGCGTTGTAGAGGTAGCGGTACTGGCCGGTGCGCGCGTACAGGCGGGTCAGCGCCAGGCCGGCCCAGCAGGCGTTGCCGACGTCGCGGGTCGGGCCGTCGTTGGTGAACACGCTGGTCGTCATGCACTCGTCGGGGTCGATCAGGTTGCGGGCGTCGGTCGCCGCGACGATGCGGCCGCCGCCGAGCGCGTCGTGCTCGAGCGCGACGCACAGGCCGTCGACGAGGTCGCCGGCGCGCCGCAGGTCGCCCCGCGCGGTCAGGTAGATCGCGGCGACCGCGGTGTCGTAGGTGTCGGCGCGCAGCAGCATGTTGCCGGCGCCCGACAGCCGCTGGTCGCCCGGCAGCCGGTAGGTCTGGACGTAGCGCGGGCCCGCCACCGCGAACTGGTCCATCTGCTGGCCGATGAACAGGTCGATGCGCTGCAGCGGGGTGGCCCTGTCGATGGCCGCCTGGACGCGCTGGACCGGGTAGGTGCGCACGAGCAGGCGGTCGCGCGGCTTGCGGCCGCTGTTGTAGCCGTCCCAGTCGACGAGGTTGCTAAACAGCTTGGTGCTGTTGCACAGGTGCTCGTCCCACCAGTCGTAGACCTTCTGCTTCTCGCGGTCGCCGTAGGCGGCGACGAGGCCCTGGGCCTCGGTGAGCTTGTCCTGGTAGGCCTGGTCGATGCCGACGGCCGAGACCCAGTCGCTGACGACGCCCCACAGGAAGCCGTCGCGGTAGCCGTCGCCGTTGACCCACCACGAGGCGAAGTCGTCGTACGACTGGAAGGAGATCTGCTTCTGGTCGCCGTTGACGGTCGCGCGGTGGGCGACCTCGGTCTGCTCGATCACCCCGGTGCCCTCGGCGATCATGCTCATGCGGTACCAGAGGAAGCGGTCGCGCAGCTTGCCGGCGAGGTCGGAGTAGCGGATCGCGGTCTCGTTGACGGCGATCTGGTACTCGTAGCGCTGGGGGTAGCGCTGGACCTGGTCGATCAGCGCCGCCATGTGCGCGACCGCGACGGCCAGCAGCAGGTCGACGATCAGCGGCAGGTAGCGGGTCGGCACCGACTCGACGGTCGCGACCAGGATGTCGGCCTGGGTGACCAGCAGGGCCAGGCGGGTCTCTCGCTCGGACAGGTCGACGACGTTGGCGAAGTCGGTGAAGGCGTCGCCGAGGCCCTGGAGCTCGGACTTGACCCGGTTGAAGGTCGCCTCGCCGACCGCGACCTCGATCTTCTTGTCGATCAGCAGCTCGATGCGGTCCTTGAACAGCGCGAACAGGTCGACAGCGGGCTTGGGGAACAGCCACGAGTAGATGAGGTTGGGGAACACCGCGTTGTCGAGGATGACCTTCAGGAAGGGGTCGACCCCCGCGGCGTTCTCGGCCGCGGTGACGAGCCCCTGGACAATTTTTTGCATGTCTACGGCGACCATGACGTAACTCCTCCGATGCGCCGCTCCCGGGGGAGACCCGTGTCGCGCGGCCCCTAACGACGGGGCTCCGCGGCCGATGTGAAAACATCGTGCGGGCGGCTCGCCGCCTCACATCCGCCGGTCGACCGCGTCTCATCGCCCGGAGCGGTCGATGCCTGGTGATGCCACCGTGAGGACCTCCCGCGCCGGCGGGCGGACGGGATGACGGGATGACGGACGGGACGGCGGAGGTCCTCGAGATCTCGCTCGAGTTCGCGAGGGCCGAGCACACCGGCGACGCGCACTCGTTCCGCTTCTCGCCGCAGGCGTACATCGCCCGCACGCCGCGCGGGGGCTTCGAGCGCGCGGAGCTGGCGTGGGACGCGGACCTGCTCGCCGACCTGCAGGCGGTCCGCTCGCCCGGGCGCGACCCGGCGGTGCAGCAGCGGGTCGGCGAGGTGCTGCGGCGCTTCCTCGCCCCGACCGGGTGGGAGCAGCACGAGGCCGCGATCGCCGAGGCGGTGCGCCAGCGGCGGAGCGTGCGGGTGAGCCTGCGCTCGGCGGCGGCCGAGCTGTACGCGCTGCCGTGGGAGCTGCTGGCGCTGCGCGCCTCGGGCCAGGCGCTCGGCGGGCTGCCGGGGGTGCTGGTCCGCTACGAGTGGCCGGAGACGGTCACCGCCGCGGCCGAGCCGGCGAGCGGGCGCGTGCTGCTGGCGTGGTCGGCGGCGGGCGGCGCGGTGCCGGCGGGCGAGCACGTGGCCGCCGTGCGGCGCGCCGCGGGCGAGCGCGGCGGCTTCGACGCGGCGCGCGACGTGCTGGCGCGGGCCTCGAGCGGGCGGCTGGCGGCGGCGCTGGCCGAGGCCGAGGCCGGCGGGCGGCCGGTGACGCTGCTCCACGTGCTGTGCCACGGGGCGGCGCAGGGCCAGGTGTTCGGGCTGGCGCTCGACGGCGAGGAGGACGACCGCGCGCCGGTGGTCATCGACCCCGGGCGGCTGGCGCAGATCCTCGCGCCGCACGCGGCGACGCTGCGCCTGGTCGTGCTCGCCGCGTGCGACAGCGGCAACGCCGGCGCGCCGGGCAACCGCATCGGCTCGGTCGCGCAGATGCTCCACCGCGCCGGGCTGGCGGCGGTGGTGGCCTCGCGCTACCCGCTGTCGGTCAGCGGGTCGGTGCGCCTGACCGCGGCGCTGTACGCCGGGCTGCTGGCGGGCGGCTCGCTCGAGGCGGCGTTCCTCGCCGCCCGCGCCGCGCTCGCGGGCGACGCGGCCAGCCTCGACTGGGCCAGCGTGCAGCTGTACGCGCGCGCGGCCGACGGCGTGAGCACGCGGCTGTTCGCCGCGCCCGCGCCCGCGCCCGCGCCCGAGCCGGAGCCGCGGCGCCGGCGGTGGCTCGGGCCCGGGCTCGCCGCCGCGGCGGCGCTCGCGGTCGCGGTCTGGTCTTTGGGACATGTCTTCGAGGACGGGGAGGAGCGCGCGCCGACGACCGCGGCGACGGAGCTGCAGGGCGCGGCGAAGGCCGCGGAGGCGAAGGTCGCGGACACGAAGGTCGCGGGCGAGGCGAAGGCCGCGGACACCGGCGAGGCGAACGCGGCGACCGGCGAGGCGAACGCGGCGACCGGCGAGGCGAAGGCCGCAGCAACGGCGGGCCCGGAGGCGCCGGTCGAGGCGGCGAAGCCGACGGGCGGGCCGGTCAAGAAGCCGGTCAAGCACCACGCGCACCCGACTGGCGCGCCGACGCGGGCGTGCGCGCCGGCGCTGCAGGGTTACATCCGCGGGCTGGTGCCGGGCACGGGGACGCAGGTGACGCCGCTGGTGATCGTCGCCGGCGAGGCGGGCGGGCTGTCGCTGGCGTCGGGCGACGCGGCGGCGCGCGCGGGGCTCGGCCGGGCCCGCGCGGAGCGGGTGGTCGCGGCCGCGGGGGGGGAGCTGCCGTGTCGATACGACTACGAGTGGTCGCGCTGAGCCTCGGGCTCGGGTGGGCCGGCGCGGCGCGGGCGGCCGAGCCCGACCGCTGCGCCGCGGCCCACGCGCTCACCGAGCTGGCCGCGGGTCAGCAGGCCGACCTCGCCGCCGCGTGCCGCGGCGAGCCTGTCCCCGAGGACAGGTTGAAGGCGGCGCTGTTCCGGGCCGCCGCGCTGCCGGCCCCGCGGGCGGCGGCGCTGGCCGGGCTGGTCGCGCCGCTGCGCCGGGGGGCGGTGTGGGGCTCGCCGGCGCTCGCGCGGGCCCAGGCGGCGCTCGCGGTCTCGCCGACGCGGCTGGCCGCCCGCGCGTGCGCGCCGCTGCGGGCGCGGGTCGACGAGTACGTGGCGGCCGCGGGCGTCGAGGCGCTCGGCTCGCCGTTCCTCCACGACGACCCGACGCTCACCGGCTGCCTCGGCGACGCGGCCGCGCTCAGGGGGGCGCACCTCGTCGCGCTGCGGGCCGACAACGTGGCCGCCCTGACCGTGGTCGCCGGCACCCCGGGCGACGCGACGATCACCTGGCTCGCCGACGGCGACGCGCTGCAGTTCGGGCGGGCCAGGTTCTTCGTGGTCGCGGTGCCGCCGTCGGCCGCGGTGACCGCGGTGGCGCGGCTGCGCAACCTCGAGACCCCGGCGACCTGGCGGGGCGCCGCGACCTACGACCAGGTCGCCTGGGCGAGCGCGCCGGCGGTGACCTGCGTGCGCCTCGAGGTCCAGCTCGACGCCAGCGCCGCGGTGTTCCTCGACGGCGCGCCGGTGGCCCGCGACGGGCCGCTGGTCGCGCGCACGCTGACGGTCACGCGCGCGGACCACCAGCTGTCGGTGATCACCTGCGACGCGGCCGGCCGCTGCGACGTGCGCTACGAGGAGGCGATCCGCGGCGAGGCGCTGCAGACGCGCGCGAGCGACTGCCGCGAGGTCCGCGTCGACGTGGCGACGCGCGCGCGCCCGGTGGTCGCGATCCTCGGGGCGGTCGAGGGCGAGGCGTGCACGCGGGCGCCGGTGCGGGTCGACGGGCTGCGCCGGCGGGCCGCCGAGTACCTGGCGTTCGGCGCCTCGCGGGCCGGCCACGAGTTCCGCGACCTCGGGGCCTACGCGGCCGCGGCCGACGCGCTGGCGGCCCTGCGCGGGCGCCTGACGACCGCCGAGGGGGCGACCGGCGGGGCGGCCACCGGGGCCGACGGCGTCGACCTGCTCGGCAGCGCGGGCAAGGAGGTGTGGCGCCAGGGCATCGACCTGCTGCTGTCGCTCGAGCTGCAGTGCGTGCGCCACGGCGAGGCCTGGCGCTACGCGCTGGTGATCACCCGCATCGCCCTGCGCTCGGTGTTCGCGCGCGGCCGCTACGGGCATGACGGCATCGACCTGCGGCGGTTCGTCGAGGTCGAGGTCGAGGAGTTCACCGACGAGCCGCTGTCCTCGGTCCTGGCCGACGCGATCGACCGCAGCCTCGGGCGCGGCTACATCCGCCTGCTGCACCGCGAGCTCCACGTGCCGTACCGCCGCGGGGTGACGCTGCGGGTCGCCCACGCCGCCGACGACTGCGCCGGCGCGTGCGTCGAGCGCTGCGCCGGCGCGGGCGGGCCCGGCTGCGACGAGTGCCGGCGCATGTGCATCGACCGGCCGATCGTCGTCAGCGCGCGGCGCATCTCGCGGGCGCGGCCGCGGCCGGCGCTGTGCGGCGCGCTCGACGAGCTGCGCGACCCCGAGGCCGTCGCCGAGGCCGAGGACGGCGCGGCCCGCTCGCGCGCCGCCGAGTTCACGCTGCGGACCCGCCGCGAGCCGAGCGTGCGCGGCGGCGCGGCGGCCCGGGTCGACCGCGTCGACTTCGCCGCGCCGGGGCCCGGGTGGTACCTCGTGCGCGCGCGCTGGCCCGACGCGCCGCGGGCCGCCGACGCGCTGTGCGTCGCGCTGACGACCGCCGCCGACGAGGTGTGGGCCGACGCGGCGCTGTCCGGCGAGCACCTGCACGTGGCGCCGCGGGTCAACCCGGAGCAGTTCCTGCTGCGCGTGCGGCTCGGCTACACCCGCTGGGTGCGCCCGGGGCTGGGCCTCGGCGGGTTCCTCGGCTACGTGCACAAGCGCTACGTGCTGCCCGGCGGGCGCCCGGCGTGGGGCGACCTCGACAGCCTCGACACCGCGCCGCTGCGCTGGCAGCGGCACTCGGTGCTGGTCGGCGGGCACGTCGAGCTGAGCTCGCGCGTGCGCGTGCTGCCGTTCGACCTGCGCCTGCGCTTCGCGCCGACGCTGAGCCTCGGGGTGCTGCGGCTGGCCGAGATCCCGGGCGAGCTCGGCGACTTCCTCGACGCCCAGGACGGCCAGGTCAACAACCTCGACCTCGACCTCAACCTCCACCTCGACCTCGCGGTCACCTACTACGCCGGGAAGATCGGCATCGCCAACCTCCTGCTGCTCGGGCTCGACGCGGTCGACGACCGGCTCGGGCGCGTCTCGACCGACGTGCACGCCAGCCCGGGCGTGTTCTTCGGGCTCGGCGTCGGCCTGGGGGGCGCGCCGTGATCGCCGCGCGGCGGGGGTCCGCGGCGCTCGCGGTCGGCCTGGCGCTCGGCCTGGCGACCTGCGAGCCGACCGTGCTGATCGACGACTGCGAGGCGCTGTGCGCCGCGGCCGCGCGCTGCGGGTTCCTGCCGTCGAGCCTCGGCGGCCACGCCGGCGACGGCGACGCCGAGCTGCGGGCCGACTGCCTGGCGCGCTGCGCCAACACCCTGGTCAGCGCGGAGGTCGCGGAGCTGCGGACGTGCCTCGAGATGGCCCAGGGCGGCGACGTGTGCAGCGTCGACGAGTGCGTCGACGTGGCCGCGTGCGTGCACGCCCGCCCGCTCGCCGACGAGGTGCTGGGCCGGGTCGACGTGACCATGCGGCTGCTCGACGGCGTGTACTGGTCGACGATCTTCCGCCCCGAGGTGTGCGACGCGCAGGACGACCCGGCGGCCGCCGGCTACGGGCTGGCCGAGCTGTGCGCCGCGCGCGTCGACCCGGCCCCGTGCGCGGACGGGGGCTACTGCTGCGCCGACGCGTCGGCCCAGCCGCCGCTGTGCGGGCCGCGGGACTGCGAGCAGGACCGCCTGTGCGACCCGCGGCTGTGCTCGCGCACGTTCGTCGGCGGGGCCGCGGACTGTCACTACTACGGGGTCGAGTCGGTGCAGTTCGCCTACGTGGACCCGTCGGGCGCGCTGCAGATCGACCCGCGCGAGCTGACCTGCGAGCAGGCGAGCGCGGGGGCGCTGCTGCACGACCTGCCGCACGGGCTGGTCGTGCCGGCGGCGCTGCTGCGCGGGCACATCTCGCCGCAGGCGGCCGCCGACCTCGCGCGCCCGGAGCTGGTCGGACGCGAGTTCTGCTGGACGTCGACGGCGTCCGACGCGACCCGCCTGACCCGCGCCGGGCTCGGCACGATGGTGCTGCCGACCGTCAGCGCCGACCAGCTGCGCGACGACGTGGTCGAGCGCGACGCGACCTTCCCGGTCGGCTGCGCCTGCGTGTTCGCGACCATCGGCTGCGAGGTCGGGGCGGCCTGCGCCAACGACCTCGACGACGACGCCGACGGCCTGGTCGACGCCGAGGACCCCGGCTGCGCGCCGCCCGGGCAGCGCAAGTGCGGCAACGGCCTCGACGACGACGGCGACGGCCTGGTCGACGCCGACGACCCCGACTGCCGGCGCTGAGGCGACGACGACGTCCGCGGCGACGACGCTCGCGCGCCTGGACCGTCCAGCGCCGCGTGCACGTCGGACCAGCGACGCGCCTCCTCCGGTCGGGCCGATCGATCGACGCGCGCTGGACCGTCCAGCGCCGCGTGCACGTCGGACCGGCGACGCGCCTCCTCCGGTCGGGCCGATCGATCGGCGCGCGCTGGACCGTCCAGCGCCGCGTCCACGCTGGACCGTCCACGCCGCCCTGAACGGTCCAGCGACGGGCAGCCGCGCCCGCGTCGGGGCGGCGACGGACGCGGCGGCGCGGGCCCGGCCGCCGAGGTCGGACGACCGCGGGCGCGGGTGCCCGCCGGCCGCGTGGCACCGTGGTTGCAGATGCAGCGACCGGCGCGGGGCGTCCGCGCGGCGAGGTCGACGATGCTTGTTCCGGTGGGGGTGGAGGCCGACGGCGAGGACTTCTGGCGCCTGTGGCTCGGCGAGCGCGAGTTCTTCTTCAAGACGTGCGTGCGCTGGCTGCAGGGCAACCGCCACGACGCCGAGGACGTGCTCAGCAAGGGCGCGCTCAACGCGGCCGAGTACATGCGTCACAACCCGCGGACGGTGCAGCAGTTCAGGCCGTGGATGCTGCGGGTGCTGCACAACCTGTGCGTGGACATCCAGCGCGGGCGGGCGCGCGGCGCGGAGCTGCAGCAGCACGCGCCCGCGGAGCCGACGGTGCTGGTCGGCGGGGCCCACGGCCCGCCGCCGGACCTCTCGCTGCTGCGGCGCGAGATGGCGGCGTCGATCCGCGAGGCCGCGGCCGAGCTGCCGCCGCACCTCTACCAGGTGTTCGCGCTGCGCTTCCTCGACGAGCTGCCGTACGACCGCATCTCGCAGGCGCTCAGCATCACCCCGCAGAACGCCCGCAAGCGCATCCAGCAGGTCCGCGAGATCCTGCGCGCGTCGCTGCGGGCGTTCGCCTGACCCGCTCAGCGCGCCAGGCCCAGCTCGCGGATCCGCAGCTTCAGGCCGCGCAGCGACACGCACAGCTCGTCGGACATGCGCCCGAGGTCGCCGCGGTGGCGGGCCTCGGCGGCCAGCAGCTCCTCGCGGGTCAGGTCGCGGGCCTTGCGGATGCGCGGGCAGCGGTCGATGAGCGCGTACAGCGAGGTCTTGGAGATGCCGAGGTAGCCGGCGGTCGCGTCGATGCGCCAGCGGTTGTGCCGCAGCGCGGCGAGCAGCACCTGGTCGTTGATGTGGGCGAGGCCGCGGGCCGACGACGCGCGGCCGGCCCGGGCGGGGCCCGCCGGGGCGGCCTGCGGGCGCGCGGGCGGCTCGTCGGAGGCGGCGAGCAGGCGCCCGAGCAGGGCGCCGCCGGCCGGGTGGCGGCGCGCCAGCGTGAGGGCGACGAACTGACGGGCGACGTTGTTGAGCTGGCGGACGTTGCCGGGCCAGTCGTGGCGGATCATCCGCTCCATCAGCGCGGCGGGCGGCCGGGTCGCGCCGCCGTGCAGCAGCTCGCCCGGCTCGGCGACGCCGCAGCGCAGCAGCTCGCTGCGCGCGAAGTGCATGAACAGGCGGGGGATGTCGTCGCGGCGCTGGCGCAGCGGGGGCATCCAGATCTCGTAGCCGGCGAGGCGGTGCAGCAGCGACACGCGGAAGCCGCCGCGCAGCGCGGCCTCCTCGAGGTTGGCGTCGGTCGCGGCGATCAGGCGCACGTCGACCTGGCGGGCCGCGCCGCCGCCGACCGGCTGGATCTCCCCGGTCTCGAGCGCGCGCAGCAGCATGACCTGGACCTCGAGCGGGGCCTCGCCGATCTCGTCGAGGAACAGGGTGCCGGCGTCGGCCTCGCGGAAGTAGCCGTCGCGCGCGCGGATCGCCCCGGTGAACGCGCCGCGGGCGTGGCCGAACAGCTCGGCGACCGCGGTCTGCGGGCTCAGGGCCGCCAGGTTGATGCACACGCACGGCCGCGACGCCCGCGGCGAGGCGGCGTGCAGCGCCCGCGCGACCAGCTCCTTGCCGGTGCCCGACTCGCCGCGCAGCAGCACCGGCTGCGGCTGGCCGGCGACGTGGAGGATGTCGGCCCGCACCCGCTGCAGCGCCGCGCTCTCGCCGACGAGGCTGTACTTGGGCAGCGCGCCCGGGTCGCAGTCCATGACGTGCAGCAGCAGCAGCACGCCGCCCAGCTGGATGAGCACGCCGTCCTCGAGCTCGTGCGCGGCGAGCAGGCGCGGCTCGCCGAGGCGCCGGCCGTCGACCATGACCGCGGCGTGCGGGCCGCGCACGTACACGCCGTCGGCGCCGTCGCCGACGAGCACCAGCGGGGCCCGGCTGATCGAGGGGTCGGCGAGCGCGCCGGTCGAGCGGCCCTCGACGGTGCGAAACTCGGGCCAGCCGCGCGCGAGCTCGCAGGCGCGGCCCTCGGCGAGCTCGCGCAGGAGCACGCGCTCGCCGACGCGGCGCAGGTCGGGGTGGTAGGCGATGGTCAGGGCGAGCGCGGACGGCGGCGAGGCGAGGCGCTCCTCGAGGCCGGGCCGCGTGGTCTGATCGTCGGCGGCGGCGGCGGCCGGGGCGGTCATCGCGTGGTGCACCCGCCCAGCGCCGCGACGAACGCCCGCATGTCGGCGAAGCGCGCGCGCGGCTCCTCGGCGAGCGCGCGCCGGAGCACGACGAGCAGGGCCGCGCGCGCGTGGTCCTCCTCGCCCGCGGCGGCGCCGACGTCGAGGCCGCGCAGGAGGGTGGCGGACAGGGCGTACTGGTCGGCGGCGGGGCCGACGACCCGGCCGTCGCGCTGCTCGGGGGCCATGTACGCGCGCGTGCCGGGCGGCTGCGAGCCGGTGAGGGCGAGCGCCGCGAACGCGTCGTCGCTCGCGTCGAGGGCGCGGGCCAGGCCGAAGTCGATGAGCGTCGCGTGGCCGTCGGGCGCGACCAGCAGGTTGCGCGGCGTGACGTCGCGGTGGACGAGGCCGGCGTCGTGGACCGCGGCGAGGGCCTCGCCGATCTGCCGGCCGACGCGCAGGGCGTCGCCGGTCCCCAGCGGGCGCCCGGCCAGCGGCGCGGCGTGCAGGCGCTGCATGGCCAGGAAGGCGACGTCGCGGTCGACCCCGACGTCGACGAACCCGACGACGTGCGGGTGCCGCACGCGCGCGAGGGCCTCGCCCTCCCGCAGCAGGCACGCCCGCGAAGCCCACGGCTGGCGCGCCGCCGGGGCGCGCGGGAGCTTCAGCGCCAGCGAGCGCCCGCTGACGACGTCGCGGGCGTGATGGACCGCCCCCATGCCGCCCGCGCCGATCGCCTCGAGCAGCCGGTAGCGGCCCCCGACCAGCGTTACCCGCGGAGACCGTGCGGCACCTGCGGGCGATCGCGGGGCCTGGCCCGCCGGCGCGACTTGTTCATCCTGCGTGGCCATGTACAAGCCCTGCTATCCAGCGCCCGAGGATAGAGCGATCCCTCTGCGCTTAACAAGTCCGGGCGTCCAGCGAGACGTCGCGGCGCACGCTTTGTGAGTGCGCAAGCGAGCTGATGTCGGTCCGCGACGTCATGCGTCGTCGCTTGCGTCGTGCACGACGCGAGGCCTCGCGCGACGGTCGACGCGGCCGCGCGGGTCCGGGCCTCGTGCGCCGCGCGCGGGCTGCATGTGCGGCGCACACCGACGCACGGCGCTCGCGTCGAGCGTGACCGACCGCGGCGGCGCGTCGAGGCGGCGTACGAGCCGCCGACGCGCCCGCGCGGCCGCCGGCGCCCGCGCCCGTCACGGCGTCACGGGAGCGGGAGCTCGCGGCTGCCGAGCGAGCGGGCGAGCACGCCGGAGATCACCGTGCCGTCGGTGAACTTGATGTCGAGCGCGGCCGCGGTCGGGTTGAAGCCGACGTAGGTCCGCCGCTTGCGGGCCGCGTCGTCGAAGACCATGTAGAACGCCGCGTCGACGGCCTTGACCCACAGGTTCGGCGTGCCGTGCGTCTGCATGTAGCGCGTCATGTGGTAGGTCAGCGCCGCCGAGTCGCCCTCGTCGGTGAGCATGTCGATCGGGATGATGTCGTCGCCCTCGCCGTTGTCGACGATGTCGCGGTTGTTCGGCGCGGGGAACAGCGCGGCCATCGCCCCGGCCGGGTCGACCATGGCCATCCACTTGGCCAGCTGCGAGGCGTAGCCGAGCGTGCTCAGCCACGGGTTCTTGACGCTGAACGGGCCGCCGTCGCGGTCCTTGTGCACCGCCGGGGCGAGCGGGTCGATGTCGTGGTCCTTCAGGAACTGGCGGTAGTCGGCGACCGACTGGGCGGTGAACTTCGGGTTCATCGCCAGGTACCAGCTGTGCGGGCCGACCGGCAGCACGATGATGACGCGCGCGGCGGTCGGGTGGGCGTTGAAGAACGTGTTGAGGCCGGTGTGGCCGTCGGCCGCGATCGCCGCGCCCTGCCCGCCCGGCCAGCGCAGCGCGGCGCCGCGGACCGTCCCGCCGAGCGCCCGCTTGTTGCCGGCGATGTCGAACCAGTACATGTACGACGAGTGGACCGCGCAGGCGAAGTGCGCGAGCCCGTGGCGCACGAGCGCGTCCTGCCCGGTCGCGGCGCCCCACAGCGCGGCGCCGGCCCAGAAGTTGAGCTCCTCGGAGATCGACTCCTCGTTGTTGCCGGCGAGGTCGGGCCAGCTGAGCCCGGCCGAGTAGCAGTGGTTCATGTACGCGTCCCAGAAGCGCGTCCGCGGGAACGCCAGGCGCGGCTGCGGGTTGACCTCCGGCGCGTCGGCGGCGTCGAACACGTACTGGTTGATGGCGTCGCGCCAGGCCGCGCCCCACTGCGGGTCGCGCAGCGCGATCTGGGCGGCGGCGTGGATGAAGTAGCCGTAGTGGAACTGGTGGTCGTTGGTCCGCGAGGTCGCGCCGAACGCCTCGTGCGGGGCGGTGGCGTCGTCGGACGGGAAGTTCGGGTTGGCCGGCGGCTGGCCCTGCGGGAACTGGTACAGGCTGCCGACGAGCGGGTCGTAGTAGGTGTAGTAGGGCGCCGAGCCGGGGTGCTCGGCGGTCTGCACCGGGTCCTCGCGGAAGAACAGCTCGACCAGCGCGCGGGTGTTGGCCAGCACCTCGGCGGCCAGCGCCGCGTCGCCCGCGTCGTGGTCGATGGCCGGCAGCGCGAGCATGTTGCGCTGCACGAACTTGCCCAGCTGGTAGGCCTGAGAGCCCTTGACCGCGTTCTGGTTGGTGTACGGCGGGATCGACCCGGCCCACTTGCCGACGAACCCGTTGTGCACGTAGCCCGCCAGCGCGGCGCGGCCCTCGGCGTCGTCGGCGTCGAGCGCCGGCAAGAACGGCAGGATGCCCGGCACCGGGTAGCGGCTGGTCCAGCCGCTGGTCGCGTAGACGCGCAGCTCGCCCTGGGTGAGCGGGTAGCGGAGCGCCGCGCCGCCGCCGGTGGTCAGCGCGGGCGGGTCGCCGACGAGGATCGCGTCGCCCTCGCGCACGGCGCTGACCTGGTAGTGGTGCGGCAGCAGGCCGCTGACGCCGACGTTCGGCAGCCCGAGCGCGTTGGCGGTGGTCATCGTGTAGGTCGCGTCGACGGTCTGCGCGGCCGCGTCGTAGTGATAGGCGACGGTGGTGGCGACCGGCCGCGAGAAGGCGGCCGCGGCCAGCGCGGCCAGCACGGTCGCGTCGGCCGCGGCGGCGTCGGGCAGGTCGGCGATCGTGAAGTAGTTGGCGCCGTCGCCGGCGACGAAGCTCAGGCGGGCGCGCACGCTGTTGCGCCCGTCGCCGCCGGCGCCGGCGTTGGCGATCGGCGCGTCCTGGGCGTAGGTCGCGGCGTCGTCGGGGTAGAACAGCGCGGTGGTGCGGGTCACCGAGAAGTCGCCGACGCCGTAGGAGGCGGTCCACACCACGTAGGCGATCGCCCGGCCGGCGACGACGACGACGCCCCGGGTGGCGCCGAGCGTGCCGTCGACGTTGGAGGTCGTGTGGTAGAGGTCGACGCCGGGCAGCGCGTTGGCGGTGAAGTAGATCAGCGGGTTGCCGCGCACCACCCCGAGCTGCAGGCTCGCGCGCGGCGGCAGGCCGGTCGCCTCGAAGTCGTCGGCGTCGACGGCCCGCAGCACCAGCTCGGCGTCGTAGTCGCCCATGCGCGCCACCTTGATGCGGCCGGCGAGGAAGCCCGGGTCGAGCGTGATCATGTCGAGCACGCCCGGCACCGTGTTGAACTCGCCGTAGGTGCTCGCGCTGTTGCCACCGTCGGGCGCCGGCACGTTGGTCCCGGCCGCGAACGTGGGGATCTCGGCGATCAGCTTGAGCCCGCGCAGCGGCGCGAACCCGGCGACCACCGCCGGCGTGGCCCGGCCCACCGGCGAGGGCTGCTGCATGTTGTAGTGGAGCAGCCACGGGTGCGGGTACACCGGCAGCTGGTACAGCACCTTGGGGTTGCCGTTCGGGTCGTACTGCCCGGGCTGCGGCCCGCCGCCGGTCCACACCGTCGAGCGGTTGTCGGCGTGGAGGATCGGGCTCAGCCACGAGTTGGTCTTGTAGGGGAACGCGAGGTCGGTGGTCGCGCTGGTCGCCCGGGCCCCGGCCATGCCGTTGTTCGCGCCCGCGTCGCCGACGGCGCTCGGCCGGGTCTGCACGAAGCCGGCGCCGACGGCGATCGGGGCGCCGCTGGCCGGGCCCTGGCCGAGCCCCGCCGGGGCGTCGGTGCGCGCCGGCAGCAGCACGGGGTCGCTGACGCGGGCGGTCCGGGTCGCGCTCACGTCGACCCGCACGAGGCCCAGCACGCCGGGGTCCTGCGGGTCGGTGACGGCCAGTCGGGTGGTCGCGAGCGGCACGTCGGTCAGCGTCTGGACCGCCGCGTAGCCGCGGGAGACCGGCCCGAACGTGACCGCGCCGGCGTCGTCGAGCCCGCGGAACACCAGCGTGCGACTCAGCGGCTCCCGCACGGCGCCGGTCGTCGGGTCCGCCAGATAGACTTCGATGGTGGCAGTGTCGGCGGCTGAATTCTGCACGGGGCTCCTTCGTCTACAGAGAGGCTGCGGGGTCGATCACGATCGTCGACGTCGGGACGTCTCGATCGCCGCGTCGGCCCATCAAGACGCGCGCGGCCGAAGGACGTGAGGCGGCCGCGGCGATTTTTCGCCGCGCCGGCAGCGGGCGCGGAAGCGCGGGTGAGGTCGGCGTCGCGGCGCGTGATAGGCTCGGGGCCTCGCACGCGCTCGTCGTCGACGGCGCGGCGCTCCTCTCGATCGTCTTGGGGTGGGTGATGGGTACGGCCGAGGCACAACCGGATCTCCTGCTCGTCAGCGCCGACACCCGCGCGCCGGTGCTGGCCGGCGGCGTGGCGCTGACGACCGCCCGCGGGCAGGCGCCGACGGCGGTGCCGCTGACCGAGCGGCTGTGGCACGACAGCCGCCGCCCCGACGACCTGGCGGTCCAGCGCTGGGCAGTGATCGCGCCGCGGGGCCCCGAGGGCGACGAGCTGCTGGCCCGCGTCGCCCCGCTGATCGACGCCCGCGCGCGCGAGCAGGGGGCCGCGGTCAAGCTCTACCGCGTGCGCCCGGGCATGACGGCGATCGAGGCGGCCGACTGGAAGCGCTCGGTGTTCCTGACCAGCGAGCGCCACTTCCAGGACCTGCCGCGCTACCAGCTGATCCTCGGCGACCTGCATCAGGTCTCGTACGAGCTGCAGGTCTCGCAGGCGGCCGACGGGTTCGTCGGACGCCTCGCCTTCGATCGCCCGGCGCACTACGCCGCCTACTGCGCCAAGCTGCTGGCCGCCGAGCAGGCGGCGCTGCCGGCCCCGCGGGCGGTGTTCCACGCCATCCTCGACGGCACGCCCGCGACCTGGGCCGGCTCGCACGGGCTCGTGCACCCGTGCGTCGAGCACGCCCGCGACCTCCGCGCCCGCGACGTCGGGCTGTTCCCCGCCGAGCCGCAGGAGACCGGCACGCTCCACCCGACGCCCGACAAGCTGCTGTCGCACATGCGCGAGCCCGGCGTGCTGCTCAGCCTCGGCCACGGCCTCGGCGCCCCGCGCGGCGGCTGGACGGACCCGGCGAGCCAGCGCGCGCTGCAGGGCGCGCCGAGCTTCGGCGCCGGCGGGCAGCTGCGCGGCGAGGACCTCGCGGGCGCGCCGTGCATGCCGGGCGGGCTGTGGTTCATGTTCGCCTGCTTCGGCGCCGGCACCCCGGCGACCAGCAAGTACGCCCGCTGGCTCGACGCGCTGGTCGCCCACGGTCACCTGCCCGGGCGGGTCGACGCGATCGCGGCCTGCCTGCCGCCGCCCGGGGCGCCGCCGTTCGTCGCCGCGGTGCCGAAGACGGTGCTGGCCGACCCGCGCGGCCCGCTCGCGTTCATCGGCCACATCGACCTGGCGTGGACCTACTCGTTCCAGGAGCGGGACCTCGGCCGCGGGCTCGACCGCTCGGGCCGCTTCCTCGCGGTGCTCGCCGCGGCGCTCCGCGGCGACCGCATGGGCCCGGCGTTCCGCGAGCTCTACCGGTGGTTCGAGCGCGTCAACACCGACCTCACCGCCCTCGACGAGAGCGGCGTCGACGAGCCGGTGCGCCGGGCCCAGCTGTGGCTGCTGCGCCAGGACCTGGCCGGCTTCGTGCTGCTCGGCGACCCGGCCGCGCGGGTCGCCCGGGCGGTCGACTCGAACCTGGCCCGAGGGACAGCCCCCGCGGCCGCCCGCGCGCCGGCTCACGACCTCGCGGCCGAGCTGCTCGGCATGACCGTGCTGCCCGCGGCCGCCACGAGCGCGCGGCCGGACCGCGACGAGCTCGAGCGGGCGATCGGCCGCCTGCTCGCCGGCAGCGACACGCTCGAGCGCGCGGCCGCGGCGATCGGCGCGGCCCCGGACGAGCTCGCGGCGCTGTTCTCGCGCTACCGCGAGGCCGGGCGCGCGGCCCTCGGCCGCTGACGACGCGGCCCGCCGCGGGCCGGCGGTGCTAGCGTGGGGCGATGCGCACCTGGTCGAGCACGGGCAGCGACGGCGCCCACTACTACGTCGAGGTCACCGGCCACGAGGTGATCGTCGGCCATCACTACGGCTCGGGCCACAGCGACTGCGCCGGCGCGGCCAGCCACGCGGAGTTCCTCGCCGGACGCTTCCACGACCTCGTGCGCGAGCGTCACGGCGCCGGCGCGCTCGCCGAGGTGATCGCGGCCGTCGCGGCCGTCGCCCGCGGCGAGTGAGCGGCCGGCGAACGCCGACACGCCGACGGTTCCAGCGCGCACGCGCGGTCGCCGGAGGTCGCGGCGCGTCGGGCCGGCGGCGCCTCACGGGTCTCGCTCCATCGCCGCCGCCAGCGCGTGCATCTGCCGCTGGCGCCGGCGCTGGACGCCCTGCTCCGCGAGGCTGCGCGCCAGGTTGCGGGCGGTCTCGGCGATCGCCTGGCGCGGCGGATCCGACGCGGCCTGCAGCTGCCGCAGCGCCTGCTCGAACAGCGGCTGGGCCAGCGCGGGCTGGCCGAGCGCGAGGTTGGCGCGGCCGAGGCCCTGCAGCGGATAGGCGCGCCGGGCCGGGTCGTCCGGCGGGTGCTCCTGATAATATGTGAGCAGTCGCGTATACGCGGGGAGCGCCTCGCCGCAGCGGTTCAGGGTGCACAGATAGTCGCCGATGTTGTGGAGAATCTCCGGCAGCGCCGCGAGCGGGTGGCCGCCGTCGTGGACTGCGAGCAATTGCCGGGCGACCGCCAGCGCCTCGGCGCTGCGGCCCTGCTCGCGGTACAGCTCGACCAGCAGGGCCAGCGCGGCGATCCGCTCGGAGAAGTCGGGCGGATAGTGGCGGTCGAAGTGGGCCAGCGCGGCGCGGGCGCGGGCCTCCGCGCGGGCCACGTCGCCGGCGCGGACGTCGAGCTGGGCGAGGTAGAGGTCGATCGACGCGACGCGCGGGTCGGCGGGCCCGTCCTGGCCCGCGAACACCGCGCGGGCGCGGGTCAGCAGCTCGCGCGCCGCCTCGTCCTCCTCGAGCTCGATGTGCGTGAGGCCGACCTCGAACGCGGCGTGGGCGCTGGCCGGGTGCTCGGCGCCCCAGCGCTCGCCGTACTCCGCGAGCAGGGCGCGCTGCAGGGCGAGCGCCTCGCGGAGCTCGCCCTCCTCGGCGAGCGCGTCGGCGACGAGCATGCGGGCGACCAGGACGTCGGGGTGATGCGGAGGCAGCGCGGCCGACCGCAGGGCCAGGGCCTCGCGGCGCAGCGAGGCGGCCCGTCGAAGCGCTGCTCGAGCACGGCGATCGCGGCCTCGGTGATCAGCAGGTCGGCGTCGACGCGCGGGTCCCGGCCGAGCCGCGCGCGCTCGCTGCGGGCCCGCGTGAGCCACATGCGGGCCTCGACCGGGTCCTCGAGCTCGCGGGCGGCGATCAGGGCGCGCAGCTGCGAGATCTGCCATAGGGCGGCGTCGTGGGTCGCGGCCGCGGCGCTCGCGTGGGCGTGCTCGAGGGTCTTCAGGGCGCGGGCGCTGTCGCCGAGGTCGAACGCCTCGACGCGGGCGCGCAGCAGCAGCGCCTCGGCCTCGCCCGCGCCGTCGCCGACGCTCTGGCTGTCGCGCAGGAGCTGTTCGATCGTCGGCAGCGCGGCCCGGCCCTGGTGCGTGCGCTGCAGCAGGCGCGCGTGGTCGAGGCCGAGCTGGATCGGCTCGCTCGGGGCGGTGAACCCGACCCACGCGAGCCGCTCCGGATCGACGCAGGCGCGGGGGTCCGGCAGCGAGGCGACCCACTCGTCGACGGCCGCGACCTGGCGCCGGTCCGCGGCGCGCAGCCGGGTGACGCGCGTGGCCAGCGAGCGGCGCACCCGCTCGAGGCACTCGTCGCTGCGCGCCCTCGCCTCGCGCGTGCGCTCGCGGCGGACCTCGGTGGCCTCGCAGGCGGCCTGCCGCGCGACCCGCCAGCCGGCGGTGTACTCGTCGAGCGCGCCCGCGAGGTCGTGCCAGGCCCGGGCCGCGTACGGCTCGCCCGAGGCGGTCATCGCCCGCCGCACCGCGTCGCGGGCCTCGCCGTCCCACACGCCGGCGAAGGCCTGCTGGTCGAGGGGACAGACCGACGACGGCGCGGTGAGGCGCGCGCCGGCGACGACCGCGGCCGCGACCGCGACCGCGGCGAC
This sequence comes from Myxococcales bacterium, assembly GCA_016793465.1. The sequence goes on along the minus strand of JAEUJW010000055.1, from coordinate 277,912 downwards.
GGCGAGGCGACGACGGCGGCGCGGGCCGGCCTCGAGCTCGGCGAGCAGCGCCGGCATGCCGGGGAAGCGGCGCTCCGGGTCGAGCGCCAGGCCGCGCGCAAGCGCCCGCCGCAGCCAGCGCGGCGCGCCGGAGGTCGCGGGGAACGGGACGGCGACGCGGTGGCGCGGCACGCGGGTGACATCGTCGACGGCGAACGGTCGACGCGCGTAGACCGCCTCGTAGAGCGCGACGCAGAACGAGAACTGGTCGCTGCGCGCGTCGGGGCAGCCGCGCAGGTGCTCCGGGGACATGTACGCCGGGGTGCCGGCGAACGCGTGCGTGCTCGTGCGGGTGACGGGGCCGCCGGGGCCTCGCGGGCGGGTGGTGACCTCCGGCGCGGCCGCGCCGTCGGTGCCGCGGGCGAGCCCGAAGTCGGCGATGCACACCCGGCCGTCGTCGCCGATCAGGATGTTGCCGGGCTTGATGTCGCGGTGCACGAGGCCCGCGGCGTGGGCGGCGGCCAGGCCGCGCCCGGCGGCGAGGAAGGCGGCGAGCCGGGCCGCGAGCGGCCGCGGGCCGCCGTCCAGCCAGCGGTCGAGCGTGGTCCCGCGGACGATCTCCATGACCACGAACACGTCGTCGCCGGCCTCGCCGACCTCGTAGACCTGGACCACGTTGGGGTGCGAGAGGCGGGCCTGCGCGCGGGCCTCGGCGAGCACGCGGTCGTGCTCGCCGGGTCGCCCCTCGGGGTCGCTGATGACCTTGATGGCGACGGCGCGGGCCAGGCGTTCGTCGTGCGCCGCGTAGACGACGCCCATGCCGCCGCGCCCGATCACCTCCTGGACGACGAACCGGCCGATGCGCACCGGCGGCGCCTGTTCGCCGAACAGCGCCGCGCCGATGCGGCGCTGGATCGCCTCGCGCTCGAGGTCGGCGAGGGCCTCAGGCGGCCCGGTCGATGCTTCCCCGCGGCCAGGCATGGCGGTGGGGCGACCGTATCACGACTGCTCCGACGACGGCCGGCGGACACGCACCTTGACCTTGATCGGCGAGGGCGCGGTGGACCCCCCGAAGTCCCAGCCCCACACCACGCCGCCGGGCTGAGCAGAGAGGTCGAAGCTCGCGGTCACGACCCCGTTCGTGCCGTTGTTGCCGACGATCGTCACGTTGTCGCCGGGGTTGCGCTCGCCGCAGTAGCCGGTCTGCTCGAGGTTGCACGGGTCCTCGCCCGTCTTGGGCTGCAGCGTCAGCGTGAGCACGCTCGACCAGTCGGGGTTCACCCCGTCGATCGGGGCGCCCGACGAATCGTAGCAGTCGCCGTCGCTGTCATAGTAGATGGAGGTGATGTTCGGGCCGGTGACGTCGGTGCAGTCGGACATGGGATGGCTCGCTTTCTCCGGGCGCCGCAGGTGCTGCGAGCGGGCCCGGTGGTGGGTAGTGACCGCGGCCGGAGTTTCCGTCACCCTGGTCGTCGCGGCCCGGGCCGTGATACCGTGCCGCGATGGACGACGACAGCGAACTGCTGCAGCGCTGGCGCGCGGGCGATCGGGGCGCCGGCAACACGTTGTTCAAGCGCCACTTCGCGGGCATCTACAGGTTCTTCCGCAACAAGGTCGACACCCACGTGGAGGACCTCGTGCAGCGCACCTTTCACGTCTGCGTGGAGAGTCGCGACCGCTTCCGCGGCGAGGCGTCGGTGCGGACCTACCTGTTCGGCATCGCGCGCAACGTGCTGTTCGAACACCTCCGCCGGGGCCGACGGGCGGGTGAGCCGCTCGACCCGGAGGAGACCTCGATCGTCGACCTCGGCGCCAGCCCGACGTCGCTGCTCGCCGCGCGGGCCGAGGAGGTCCTGCTGGTCCGCGCGCTGCGGACGATCCCCGTGGCCCAGCAGGTGATCCTCGAGCTCGTCTACTGGGAGCACCTCACCGGGCACGAGCTCGGGGTGTTCCTCGGCGTCCCCGAGGACACCGCCCGCAGCCGCCTGCGACGGGCTCGCCGGCTGCTCGAGGAGGCCATGACCCGCCTCAGCGCCAACCCTGCCCTGGTCTCGAGCACCCTCGACAACCTCGAGGTCTGGACCGCGGACGTGCGCGAGAAGATGACCGTCGCCCCCTGACCCGGCGCCCGCGCCACGCGTGACCGAAACCGCGGCTCGGGGCACTACTCTGGCATGGCCCACGCCCACGCGCGCGACGACTACGAGCTCCTGTCCCGGCTGAACCTGTACGCCTTCCTCGGCACCGCGTTGACCGAGGACGAGCTGCTGCGGACGCACCCCGCCGACGCCTCGCCGACCGGGCGCCTGTGCCAGCTCGCCCGCCAGGCCTGCCTCGTCCCCGCGCTTCACCGCAGCGTCGAGACGAGCCACGCGTCCGACCACAAGGAGGTCATCACGCTGACGGGGGGCGCGCTCGCGGGGGCGAACGCCACGGCCGCGGTGCTGCGATGCGAGCACCTGCACGACGACGGCCACCCGCACGTGCGGCTGCAGGCCGAGAAGTTCGGCCCCTCCCACGGCATCACCAGCGACCTGCCGATCTACCAGCAGCCGAGGGCGGCGCTGGCGACCGGGGTGCTGGTGGCCCCGCAGATCGTCGCCACCGCCGCGCACGTGATCACCGGCTGCGACTCGTCGCGCCTGCGCCTGGTGTTCGGCTACCGCATGGCCGCCGACGGGTCGCCGCCGAGCTTCCTGCTCAAGTCGGACATCTACAGCGTGGAGCAGGTCGTCGGCGTGCAGTACGACCCCGCGATGGGCGTCGACTGGGCGCTGCTCAAGGTCGATCGCAAGGTCGCGCGGCACGAGCCGGTCCGCGTCCGGCGCTCGCGCTGGCCGGCCCGCGGCACGCCGCTCCACCTCGTCGGCCACCCGTGGGGCGTGCCCGGCAAGTACACCGCCGGCGGCGAGATCCTGATGGACGACGCGCTCGCCTACTTCCACGCCGAGCTCGACGTCTTCGATCATGACAGCGGCTCGCCGGCGTTCAGCGACGCGGACGGCGCGCTCGAGGGCATCTACGACGGCGGGGCGGTCAGGTCGGCGCGCGTCTGGATCGAGCACCGCGCGCGCGCGGTGGTCTTCCGCCTGCACGACTCGCCGCGTCCGCGGTTCACGCGGACCGCCATGTTCGAACACCTGATCGATCCGGGCTGAGCCCCGGGCCGGTCGAATTGTCGTACCGGTTTCTCCGCCGACGGACACTACCCGATCGCGACGAGCGAGCTTCGCAAGCTCGACCACCCGGCGCGGCGAGGGGCGTACGTACACGCGCCGCGCCGCGCCGCGACAGCCACGCACAGGAGAGACCGATGCCGTACTACATGACGCAGAAGATGAGCTCGGGCACGCTGCCGGCCCGCACCTACTACCGCAAGCAGCGCAACGCTCACCCGTCCCACGAGCAGTCCAGCGCCTTCACGCAGGACGCCACCGACGCCTACGCGACGCTCAACAACATCGCCGCGAGCGCCGTGGTGGCCGGGAGCTACCGCAGCAACCAGGGCGTCCCGACGGGCTCGGACACGGTCGAGATCTAGCGACCGCCGCGGTGCGGGTGAAGACCCTTCGATGGAATCGACGGGGCGTCGTGGTGGCGCCTCCGTCCGCGTGGAACTTCGAGACCAGGGAGCAAGAACATGTTGAACGAGACACTCTTCAGCCAGACCTACGATCAGATCATGAAGTCGGCGATCGGCGCCGGCCTGCAGAACTTCCAGATGATCGCGGCGACGATCCCCTTCAGCTTCCAGACCGCCGGCCCCGGACAGATGGACCCGGGTATCTACCAGATCGTCAGCCAGATGCCGGTGTGGTCGGCCGTCGGCACCTACGGCCTGGACGGGACGACGCTGTTTAGCGCCTACCGCCAGCTGCTGGCCAACGTGACCTTCAAGGTCGATCCCGGCAAGCAGGCCGACCTCGCGCGGCAGACCTCGCAGATCAACGAGCAGCAGCGTCAGCTCAACGCCGCCCTCGCCAACCAGAACCAGGCCTACAACGTGGCCGTCAGCAACGGCGGCGCCGTGTTCGCGGCCCAGTACCCGACCATCAACGACTGGCTGGCGGGCCCCGGCAGCACGTACGCCCAGCAAGTGTCGACGTTGACCGCCGCGATCAAGGCGCTCAACGAAAGTACGCCAACGACCTCGCCGCGATGCAGGGCGACCAGTCGCTGACCGACTCGCTGAACGCGACGATCTCCCCGGCCACCGCGCCGAACGCGGGCCCGGCCAAGCCCGGCTGGATCCTCGTGCCCGACAGCGGCGGCACGCTGCAGTGGCAGCCCGAGTTCGTGCTCAGCAAGACCCCGGACCAGGTGATCCAGGACCTCACGAGCGGCACCTCCGGCGGCTTCCAGCTGACCCTCAGCACCGCCAGGGGCTCGAGCTCCTCGACGCACAGCTGGGCCGGCGCCGACGGCGGCTACAGCAACCCGTTCTTCTCGATCGGCGGCTCCGGCGGGTGGGACAAGCTCGACATCGCCGACGACGACGCCAGCGTGCAGGTCGACATCAACGTCCAGTCGGCGACCACGGACATCGTCACCCCGGGCGTCTGGTATAGCGGCGGCTTCCTGAAGAACCTGGCGCAGAACCAGGGCGCCGGCGGATATCAGCTGGCCGCCGGGTGGACCCCGACGGGCGCCACCAACGCGGCGTTCGGGGAGCACGGGCTGCTGTCGACGATGGTCGCGCAGCTGCTGCTGGTCTACCAGCCGGCGGTGACCATCACCATGGCCGCGTCGACGTACCAGCGCAACTACCAGAAGATCAACGCGAGCGGCGGCCTGCGCATCGGCCCGTTCTCGTTCGGCGGCAGCGGCGGCCACACCAGCGACTACACGCTGAAGACCGACGGGTCGACCTCGTTCACCGTCACCTCGACGTCGACGATCCCGCAGCTGATCGGCGTCAGCGTCGGCTTCCCCGGCGGCGTGACGCCGCCCGCCTGAACGCCGACGAGCCCGCGGCGTGATCGTCCCTCCGGAGAGGTGGTGATACCGTGCATTTCCTCGCCCACCTCGCAGTGGAGCTCGCGCGCGTCACCCGGGCGGCAGACCCCGGGTCCGCGGCGCCGCGGTCCGTCGCGACCGTTCAGCCGCTCGACCCGGCGCTGCGCTGGGACTGGCCCAGCGCGGGCCCCGGTCAGATCTCGCAGCAGCAGTTCAGCTTCTGCGACACCCAGCCGGCGTCGGCGACGGAGGCGACCTTCGCGACCGGCACCGGCAGCTTCTCCGCGGCCTACCGCGCGTTCCTCGAGCTCGTCGACGTCGCGCGCTTCGTGCCCGCCGCGCTGCTGCTCGACGCGCGCGCGGCGGCGACGCCCCCCGGGCACCCGCCGAGCGCAGGCGTGGGTCCGCCGGGCTGGGTGGCGGTGGCCAACGACGCCGGTGTGCTCGAGTTCCGACCCGACTGGGAGGTCGCCCTGCTGCCCGAGCAGTGGCAGATCGAGCGGCAGGGCGGCTTGTCCTGGCCGACAGCGGCGAGCCCCGGGTTCGTCCGCGGCTCCCCGCAGGCCGACGCGCTCGACGCCCGCGGGCGCGACGCCGTCGTGCACGCCGCCGACGTCGCGCGGGTCCCGGTGTACGCCGGCGCCTGGTACTCGGACGCCCTCGTCCGCCTCGCGGCGCGCGGCCCGTTCCTCGGCGACCGCGATCCGCGGACCATCGTCGGACCCGGCGGCGTGCTCACCTGTCGCATCACCGAGCTCCTGGTCGCCGCCGGCCTCTCGGCGTCGATGACCCTCGACGACGCCGACGCGCGGGCGCTGGTCGTCCACCTCGCGGCCGAGCCCGCGGTCAGGATCGGCCCCCTCGCCGCGCCGGAGGCTCGCGTGCACACGAGCGCGATCGCCGGGGGTACGCGCGTCACGGCGACCGCGGACCGCGTCCCGTACATCGTCGCGGTCGCCGTGCAGCCGGTCGCAGGCGGTCCGACCGGCTGAAGATCGGCGGTCGCTCGCGGCGGCGATCCGCCGCGCGCCGCTCGGTCGGTGACACCCGCGAGGTCGCCGGGTGCGGAGGCGCGGGCGCGCGGGGCGGCGTGTTAAGCTGGGCGCGGCTTGGCGAGTCCGGACAGCGACCCGGGGCTGCAAGAGACGCTCGTGGGGCAGACTCGGCCCGCGCAGCCGCCCGAGCACCAACACGCAGCGACGCTGGTCGGACCGGGGCGACCGGTCGCGCCGCCCGCGGCGCTGCGCTGGGTCGGCCGCTTCGTGGTGCTGCGCGAGGTCGGCCGCGGCGCCATGGGCGTCGTCTACGCCGGGTACGACGAGGAGCTCGACCGCAGGGTGGCGATCAAGCTCGTCAGCGTCGACGACCACGCCGAGACGTCGCGCGGCCGCAACCAGCTGCTGCGCGAGGCCCAGGCGCTGGCCCGGCTGACCCACCCCCACGTGGTCGCGGTGTTCGAGGCCGGCGTGCACGAGTCGCAGGTGTTCCTGGCGATAGAGTACGTCGAGGGCGTCGACCTCGAGCGCTGGCTGACGAGCGAGCGCCGCGGCTGGCGGGCGGTCATCGCCACGTTCTTGCAGGCCGGCGCGGGCCTGCTGGCGGCCCACCGGGTCGGGCTCGTGCACCGCGACTTCAAGCCGAGCAACGTGCTCGTCGGCGACGACGGGCGCGTGCGGGTCGCCGACTTCGGGCTCGCCGCGCGCGCCGACCGACCCGACGACCCGCGGCCGGACGCGCCCCGGGGCCCCGCGCACGCGCTCGCCGCGACGATCGTCGGCGCCGGCGGCCTGGCGGGCACGCCGGCGTACATGGCCGCGGAGCTGTTCCACGGCGCGCCGGCGACGGCGGCCAGCGACCAGTACGCGTTCTGCGTGGCGCTGTGGGAGGCGCTCTACGGCCAGGCGCCGTTCGTCGGCGACACGCTGGTGGCGCTGGTCCAGCAGGTCCTCGAGGGCGAGCTGCCGGCCGCGCCGCCCGACCCCGCGGTGCCGGCGTGGGTGCACGCGATCGTCCGCCGCGGGCTCGCGCGCGACCCCGCGGCCCGCTTCCCCGACCTCGCGGCGCTGCTCGCCACGCTCGCCCGCGACCCCGAGCTCGAGCGCCGCCGCCGACGGCAGCGCGCGGCCCTGGTGGCCACGGCGGTGCTGGCGACGCTGGCGCTGGTGTTCGGCGGCGGCGCCCTGTACCGCGCCGCCACGCGCGACGCCCACGAGCGCCGCGCGACGACCCGCTTCGACACGCTGCGCGACCAGCTCGCCGGGCTGCTCGCCGAGGGCCGCGACGACGAGGCCGCGCGGGCGTTCGCCGGGTTCGTCGCCCTCGACGACAACCGCGGCACCGCGGCGCTCGGGCGGGCGTACCGCGCGTGGGGCGAGCTGCAGCGCGACCCGGCGGCGGCGAGCGACGCGTTCGCGGCCGGCTACGTGCACGCGCGCACGCCCGAGGACCGACTGGCGGCGCTCCGCGAGCTGACGCTGCGCCTGGCCGCCAGCGGCGACGCCGACGGAGCCGTGGTCGCGCTGGCGACCCTCGACGCGCAGGCGCCGTCGCTCGTCGCCGACCCCGAGCTCGCGTCGCTGCGCCTGATGGCGGCGCTCGAGCGGCGCGACCTCGCGGCGGCCGGCGCGGCGCTCGAGCGCGTGGACTCGGCCCCGCTGCGCGACGCGGCCCGGCCGGTGCTCGCGCACCTGGCCCGCGCGACCGCGACGTCGGTCGACCTGCCGCGCGTCCAGCGGCTCGCGCCCCGCCACCGGCTCGCCCGCGGCGACGTCGACGGAGACGGCCGCCCCGAGGTGCTCGCGCCGGCGCCGTCGCGCGGGCCCGACGTCGTGCAGATCCTCCGCGGCGACGCCTCGCTGGCGCCGATCGCCGAGGTGCGGGTCCCGGCGTTCGCGCTGCCGGACGGCGGCGTCACGCCCGCGCGCCTCGGCGACGGCCCGTGGCCGATCCCCGCGGGCCCCGACGGGCCGCGGCTGCTCGTCGACGTCGAGCTGCCCGGCGAGCGCGCGCTGCGGGCCTACGGCCTCGTGCCGCTCACGCCCGGCGCGCCGCCCGAGCGCGTGTGGATCGACAGCGTCAGCAACCCCGTGGTCGGCGACCTCGACGGCGACGGCGACCCCGAGCTGTACCTCGGCACCGGCCCGTACTCCCGCCACCTGCTGCGGCTCACCCGCGAGGCGGCCGGGTCGTGGCGGATCGACGCGCCCCACCCGCCGACCGACGCGGCCCAGTCGGACATCAACGACCTCGTCGTCGGCGACCTCGACGGCGACGGCGTCCCGGAGCTCGTCGCCGCCGTCGGCGCGTGGAACGCCTACGAGGTGCGGGTGTTCCGCGCGGGCACCGGCGGCGAGCTCGAGCTCGTCACCCGGCGCACGCTCGGCTCGGTCGCCAGCCTCGCCCTCGTGCGCGACGAGCACGGGCTCCGCGTCGCGGCGCTGAAGCGCGACGAGTACCCCAACGCCCGCCGGTTCGCGACCCCGCCGCACTTCGGCGCGCCGGCGGGGGTCTACGTGCTCGCGCTCGTCGACGACGCGCTCGCGGTCTCGCAGTTCGTCCCGCTCGACGGCTCCTGGACGCTCGTCGAGCCCGCCGACCTCGACGGCGACGCGCGCGACGAGCTCGTGCTCACCGGGAAGCGGGACTTCGCGGTGGTCCTGCGCGGGCCGGAGGCGCTCCTCGAGCCGCTGCGCATCGCCGGCGAGTCGCCGGTGCTGGTCATGAACCTCGACGACGACCCCGCGACCGAGCTCGTGGTGCCGGACGGGGACGGGCGCGTGCTCGTGCTCGGCGCCGGCGAGGCCGCCACGCCCGCGCTGACCCGCGAGCTCCCGACCGCCCGACCGATCCGCGAGGACCTCGACGACCCGGCGATCGCCGGGGCCTGGCGCCACGCCGAGGAGCTGGCGGCGATCGGCCTGGCCCGCCGCAGCGCCGACGAGCTGGTCGCGATGTCCAGCCTGGCCCCGCGCGCCCGCGAGGACATGCTGCTCCGCGCCGGCGAGCTGTACGCGGCGGCGGGCGACCACGCGGCCGCCGCCGAGCAGTTCGAGGCCGCGGCCGCGCGCCCCGAGCTGGCCGCCCAGGCCCTGGCCGGGGCGGTCCGGGGCCACCGCGCGCTGCGCCGGTTCGCGGCCGCGGCGACGCTCGCCGAGGCCCGCGCGGCCCTGCCGGAGCTCGACGCGGCGGCCCGGGCCGCCAGCGCCGCCGAGGCCGCGGCCCTGCGCCGCACCGCCGCGCCGCGCCACGAGCTGGCGCTGCGCTTCGATCGCCCGCTGGATCCGGGCTGGCGGATCGCCGACCCGCTGGCCCTCGCGCGCGACCTCGGCGGGCGCGACCTGATCGTGCACACGTCCAGCGAGGCGCTGCTCGCCGAGCTGCCGATCGCGTGGGACGGCGGCAGCGTCGACCTCGTCGTCGACCTCCGCGTCGACGCGATCGACTGGAACGCCGGCCTCGCGTTCACCATCGAGGGCGAGGACTCGCTGCCGTGGCTCGGCGTCGGGGTGCGGGCCGGCGGCAGCTCGCGCCGCCCGGACCGGCGCGCCTACGTGTACTGGGGCGACCGCAGCGAGTCCGAGGTCCTCGACCCCATCGTCCCGGCGAGCCCGGGCGGCCGGCTGCGGCTGCACTTCCGCCACGACGTCGAGCTCGGCGTGGCCTTCGCCGAGGTGGTCGCCGAGGGCGCGGAGCCGGTGCGCCGCAGCCTGCCCGACCCGCCGTTCATGGTCCCGCCGCCGCCGCCGCGCGGCCCGCTGCACCTGCGCCTGCGCAGCGTGATCGGCGACCCGAAGCTCGTCGGCCGCGCGCGCGTGGCCGCGATCGAGCTCGTCGGCTTCCGGGCGACGGGCGCGCCCGCCGACGCGGCCGCGCCCGCCCGGCAGATCGTCGAGGGCGAGCTGGTCGCCGCGCTGGCCGGGCTCGCCGACGCCAGGGGCGGGCTCGCCGGGCTGTGGCGGGCCCACCAGCTCACCCGCCTCGGCCGCGACGACGAGGCGACCGCCGAGCTCGCGGCGGCCCTGCGCGACGCCGACGACGCCCTGGTCGAGCGCGTCGATCACCTGCTCTGCCACGACCCCGGCCCGTTCCACCGCGTCGCTCGGCGCGTGCTCGGCGGCGAGCTCGACGAGCTGCTCGCCCCGCTGATCGACGACCTGTCGCTGCGACCGTCGGCCGTCGGCCAGCTGCTCGCCGACCTCGACGCGCACCCGCTCGCGCCCCCGACCGGCGGCGACCCGACCGCCAACCAGCGCCACTGCGCCGCGCTGTACGTCCGCGGCGCGGCGTGGCAGCAGGCCGGCCGCCTCGACCTCGCGCGCCGCGACCTCGAGGCCGCGTGGCAGGTGCTCGACGACCCGTCCCGCCGCTTCCCCCTCCGCGGCGTCCTCCGCTGCCAGGTCGGCCGCAAGCTGCTCGAGCTCGCGGTCGCCGCCGGCGAGCCGGACGCGGCCCGCCGCTGGCTCGCGGTCCAGCGCCGCGACAGCGAGATGCCGGAGATCACGCTCGAGTCGTGGCGCGAGTACCCGGGCCTGCGCGCGCTGATCGGCGCCGACGCGTGGCCCGACGGCTGAGTCGGCCGTCGCCGCGAATCCTCGCAGCGCGAACTGCATATATATCATTATCGTCGCATCGCCGCTCCCCGCAGGGGAGCGACGATACGCCGTATCGCCGCGTCACGACGGACCCACGGCGCCGGCCGTCCGCGCACGGCGGCTCACGACGGGTCGAGCTGGATGGCCTCGCCGTCGAACGCGACCACCTGCAGCGAGGGCGCGTCCTGGTCGTCGCTGTAGGCGAACACGTTGACGACGGCGCCGACGCCCGGGGCCAGGGCGGCGCCGAGGATCGACCACACGGCGTCCGGCGTCCCGTCGTTGTCGGCGTCGAGCCCGACCACCAGGTCGTTCGGCGGGATGTCGGCCGCGCCGGTCGACTTGAACTTGAAGTCGGGCAGCAGCGGCGCGAGCTGGTCGGGCGCGGGCCCGGCCCACACGTCGACCTCGGCGAAGGCCGCGGCGGCGGCGGCGTGGGTGACCTGCAGGCGCAGCTGCGCCGGATCGAGCCCGGCGGCGTCGTCCTCGAAGCGGATCACGTCGAAGGTGTCCTCCGCCAGCTTGCCGACCGCGACCACGGTGTAGGCCTTGCCGGCCTCGTAGGCGAGCTTGGGCACCGCGAACACGGCCTCCTCGATCGGGCTGCCGTCGGCCGCGACCGCGAACTCGTACTCGCCCGCCGGGACCTGCAGGGTGATCGAGTTGCGCAGCGCGAGGGCGTCGACCACCGGCGCCGCGCCGTCGCCGTTGGCGAAGATGTCGACCGCCGGCGCGCCGGGGGACAGGTGCACGACGCGGATCGTGGTGGTGTCGGCGCCGCCGGTCTCATCGGTGTCGGCGGTGGTGCCGGCGGTCGTCTCGGGCTCGGCGGTGTCGCCCGTGGTGGTCACGGCGGTGTCGCCCGTGGTGGTCACGGCGGGGTCGTCCGTGGTCGCGGCGCCGTCCGTCGCGGGCTCCCCGGAGGTCGGGACGCCGGTCGGGTCGGTGGCCTCGGAGGCGCTCGCACCCGTGGTGCCGACGCCCGAAGTGTCGCTATTGCCGCCGTCGTCGCCGCAAGCGGTGAACGCGAGGGTGGTCAACATCAGACTGAAGGTCGTATGGGTGTATTTCATGGGATTTTTGTGGGCAGTTGCCGCGGGCAACATAGCAAGCGTCGTCCGTCGGCCACGTCGATCCTCGACGCGATCGATCCTCCTCCGCGCTATCGCCGGACTTCCGCGCACGACGCCGAACGAGGCCGACGATCTGCGCAGGCGCCGCGGACACGAACGTCGCGACGAGCCGCGTCTCAGGCGTCGACGCGTGCGACAGCTCGTCGCACGCGTCGTCGCCTCGCGCGTGATGACCTCCCCCCGATGCACCTCGCCGGGCCACCCACGATGAGCGCGGCGCCGTCGGACCCGCAGACGAATGTCCGTACAGCTCGCCCCCGGTCCCGGGCAGCCACTGCCGTCATTGGCGTCGGCAGTCCCCGCGCCGTCCATATCACACGCGTCGGACCTCACGACCCCCGCCGCGCCGTGCACAGCGAGGTCCGCGACGCTCGCGGCGCGCTCACCAGTAGGCGGGGCGCTCGGGCAGCGGCGCGTCGCACCGCGTGCAGCCGCGGTGGTCGTCCGAGACGTCCTCGAGCGCGCCGCACGACGGGCAGCGCAGCCACAGGCGGTTGATACGCGTCGGCGTCCACACGCTGGTCCACACCGCGGCCACGAACCGCTCGCCGAACAGCTCGCGCATGGCCGTCGCGTGGTGCTTGCCGAGCGCCCGCCGCATCGCGGCCTCGTCCTCCCACGCCGTGACCGTGAACCCGCGCAGCCCCGTGAAGCCGGTGACGATCGCCAGGAACCCCGGCTCGTCGAGGAAGTCGCGCACGTTGCGGCGCGAGTGGGCCCGGATGCGCTCCTTCTCGTCCTCGTCCGCGCCCTCGATCCACGTCAGGGCGATGACCCCCGGGGCCCGCCGGTTGGCCGACGCGACCCGCAGCGAATAGCCGTACCTCGCCGGACCCTGCGCGACCGGCTGGACCAGCGCCGTGAGGCCGAAGCTCTCGACGAACGCCTGCCGGTCGAAGTACCGGCGCGCCGCGCGGATGCCGTGGTCCTCGACCGCGAGCACGTCGACGCCGCGGACCTGCATGGCCCCGCCGGTGGCTTCGACGCCGGCGCGCAGCGGGCCGAGGTTGCGCCCGCGCAGCGTCCACTCGACGACCAGCCGCTCGCCGTCGCCGACCGCCCCGGTGCGCGTGAACACGAGGTCGGGGAAGGCCGCGCACAGCGGCTCGACGACCCGCCCGACGTCCGCGCCGGGGACCGCGCCGCCGGTCGTCGGGTCCTCGTAGGTGCCGCCGGGCGCGAACGTGCGGGCGACCGCGGCGGCGTCGCGGGCGTTCCAGGCGGCGAAGTAGGCGTCGACGACGGCGCCGTGCGGGCTCGCTGCGGTGGTCATGCGCGTGCTCCTGGGGGCCGCGCTCAGCGGCCGAGCGTCTCGATGACGAGCTCGGCGGTCTCCGAGCCCGAGAAGTTCTGCTGACCGGTGACGAGGTTGCCGTCGCGCACGGCGAAGCCGCGCCACAGGCCGGCCTGCACGTAGTTGGCGCCGAGCCGCTTCAGCTCGTCCTCGATGCGCCACGGCATCAGGCGCCGGTCGCGGGGCAGCGCGCCCATGCTCCACACCGCCTCGTCGGCGAAGTCCTCCTCGACGTTGGCGAAGCCGGTCACGGTCTTGCCGCGGACCAGCGGCTCGCCGCTCGCGAGCCGGGCGTAGCGCAGCACCGCGACGCCGTGGCAGAGCGCCGCGGCGACCTTGCCGGCCTCGTAGAACGCCGCGAACTTGGCGTGCAGGTCGGTCGCCTCGGCGAAGCTGAACATCGGCGCCTGGCCGCCGGCGACCACGATCGCGTCGAAGCGCGCGACCTCGATGTCGGCCACCGGCGCGGTCCGCTCGACCAGCGCCGCGAGCTGCGGGCTGTGGATGAAGCCCATGCTGATGAGGTCGGACGCCGAGTAGCCGCTGGCGTCGCGCGGGTCGCTCATGGCGTCCGCCTCGCACCGGCCGCCGGCGGGGCTGAACACCTCGACCTCGTAGCCCGCCTCGTGGAACGCGTAGTACGGGTGCGTCAGCTCCGACCACCAGAAGCCCACCGGCCAGCCCGTGGTGCTGGAGGTCGCGGGGTTGGCGATGACGATGGCCACGCGCTTCGGCGCGTGCTTGTTCGACGGGTTCGGGTCTCGCAGGCTCATGTCGCTGGGGTCCTTGGCGGGACGGGATGTCCCGACGCCCCGAACTATCGGGTCCGACCGGCGTGCAGACAACGCAAGACGACGCAAGTCGCAGTTGCAAGCCGTGCAACTACGGCGCGCGTCGCCGCCGCTTGCGGGTCTGTCCCGAGGTCGGGTCCGTCGCGTCGAGGCGGGTGCGCGGGCCGTCGTGGCGGTCGCCGGCGGCCTCGGCCGCGGCGCGCACGAACACGTCGCGGAGGAAGCGGTGGGCCGGCTCGCCGTCGACGCGCGGGTGCCAGACCAGGCTGAGCGCGTAGGGCCGCAGCTTCGCCGGCACCTCGAGCAGCGCGAGCCCCAGGGGGTCGGCGAAGCGCCTGGCGATGCGCTCGGAGATCGTCAGCAGGTAGTCGGTCTCGGCGGCGAGGTGGAGCGCGGTGAGGAAGTACGGCACGGCGCGCGCGACGGTGCGCGCCAGCCCGCGCGCGTGCAGCACGTCGTCGATGTAGCCGCCGGGCTTGCCGCGCGGCGCGACCTGGATGTGCGGGGCGCCGACGAACTGCTCGAGCGTGAAGCGCCGCCGGGTCGCCGGGTGCCCGCGGCGCACCACGCACACGAAGCGGTCGGTCAGCAGCTGCCGGTGTCGCATCTCCTGCGGGAGGTCGCCGTAGATGCCGACCGCGAGGTCCGAGCCCGCGTCGCGCAGGAGCGCCGGGTCGTCCGGCGTGTTGGGCACGAAGCGCACGCACACCCCGGGCGCCTCGTCCCGCAGGATGCGGTCGACCGCCGCGCCGAGGATGGTGAGCACATAGTCGGTCGCGTGCACCACGAAGGTGCGGGTCAGCTCGCGCGCGACGAACTGTCGCTCGGGCTCGAGCGTGCGCCGCGCCTCGGCGACGAGGCCGTGCACCTGCGGCTTCAGGGCGAGCGCGCGCGGCGTCAGCAGCATGCCGCGGCCCGAGCGCACGAGGATCGGGTCGCCGAGGCGCTCGCGGATGCGGGCCAGCGCGTGGCTCATCGCCGGCGTCGAGAGCCCGACGCGGCGCGCCGCCCCGGTCACGCTGCCCTCCTGAAGCAGCGCGTCGAGCGCGACCAGAATGCCGAGATCCGCGGATTCCATGCGCTGCAACTGTGGAGCAGGACGGTTGCAGCGGTCAACACCCCCACGACGGCTCCGCCGCGCGCCCCGGGCCCCGTCCCCTCAGCTGAACCCTCGGCGGATGGTGTGGGCCATGTCCTCCCACGGCTCCGCGGTGAACATCGACTTCAGCACCTCGCCGATGTCCTTGCTGTTGCTGCCGCTCGTGAGCTGGTACTTGCCCGACCCGCCCCCGTCGTGGCCCCCGCCCGTCGGGCACGCGCCCGCGCCGAGCTCGCAGTAGAACAGCGCCTGGCACTTGTTGCACCACCGCCAGCCGCGTTGATGGACCTTCTGCTCGCTCGGCTTCAGGTCGGCGTTGTGCAGCAAGCAGTACTTCCCGCTGGCCGAGAAGTCGTGCTGCGCCCCGGTCGCCGCGCAGCGCCCTCCGAGCTGCGAGAACGCCAGCGCGTTGCAGCGCCTGCACCACCGCCAGTTCGGCTGCACGTCGCTGCGCAGCTTGCCGTCGCCGTGGGTCCACAGCCAGTACTCCCCGCTCCCGGTCGCGTCGTGCCCCGCCCGCCCCGGACAGACCCCGTTGCCGTCCGGCTGATAGAAGACGACCTGACAGTGCCGACACCAGCGCCACCCTGCTTGTAGTTCCGCCATCACGCCATGCTATCAGGCCGCGACACGCGTGGCGCGCCCGCGATCGCGCAAGTTCACCTCATTCACGTCCGGGCACGGGTGGGCACGCTTGCTGCCCCGTGCGCGCCCGGGTAGAACATCGCATGCGGTATCGAAGCGCGCTCGAGGCGCTGCTCGCCGAGCTGCGCGGCAACCCCCGCGTCGACGTGCAGCGAGCCGAGATTCGTCCGGGTCGGCCCGCAGCGCAGGTGCGTGCGATCGCCGACGAGGTGCGGAGGCGCCACGGCGTCGAGCTGCCCTCCTCATTGCTCGACCTTTATGTCGACATGGATGGCTTCACCCTGGTCTGGGAGCCCAGGCCGAGCGTGCTGGTCGACGGGCGCGCGTGGTCGATCCCGCCCTGCTTCAACGAGCTGCGCCCGCTCGAGAGCCTGCGCTTCGGCGATCGCCGCGACGAGTTCCGCTGGCCCGGCGACGAAGGCGACGACGAGCTCGAAGCGACCGCGGCCCTGCAGCTGCTCGTCGATCACGATCAAGAGGACCAGGGCACCCTCCTGGTGGCGATCGGCGATGCGACACGCCTCTATTACGCGCACAATCAAGGCGAGGACGTCGATCCGCTGCCCGTGAGCTTCGACGAGTACTTCGCGCAATTCATCGCGCTACGCGGGTTCTTCGGCTGGCAGAGCCACCTCGTCGAATACGTACAGTCGCGGCACTGGGAGCGCGAGATCTTCGATCAACGCACCGACCAATACCGGCGGTGGATGCCGGCGATCTTCCCCAATTCTTGATAAAGGGAGACCGTCGCTCCCGATCCGAGTCCAGGTGCCTCGTGGCGGAGGCGTACCGCCACGAGAGGACAATCGCGCTCACGGAGGCGTGAACGCACGCCTCTTGCTGTGATCACAGCATCAATCGACCAGCCGATCACTGCTGAAAGCAGTAGATCGGCGACTGCCACGAGCACAGGCCGCCGCTGCACCAGGCCGTCCAGATCCCGGTGGCCTGGCTGGCCTGGCCCCAGTAGCTGCCGCCGTTGGTGGACGACCAGTTGCCGCAGCTGTTGGCCTGGGCGACCAGGGTGCCGTTCGTGTTGGTGTCGGTCCACACCGTCGGGAAGCCGCCGCCGGCGCAGGACGTGTTGCCGATGGGCGGGGCCCCATTGGTCTCGGTGCGGTTGATGCCGGCGATGAGGTTGCCGTCGATCAGGTCGGCCCAGTTGTTGGCGATCTTGGTGCCGTTGGGCAGCACGTAGGGCAGCGCCGACTGCGTCATGCGGGTCGACGGGGAGCCGGTGGCGTCGCTCAGCCAGGCCATGTACGTGCCGGGCAGGCCGGCGGCCTGGGCGAGGGTCTGGCACTTCATGTCGGCGCCGGCGAGGCCGCCCATGTTGCCGGTGTACATCTGGCTCGACACGAACACGATCTTCGAGTTCGACTTGCAGGTGTTGCTGCAGCTGTCGTTGTTGACCATGTTGCCGTCGTCGCACTCCTCGTTGGCCTGCTTGATGCCGTCGCCGCACTTGGGGGTCTTGCAGGCGTTGGTGCACATGTCGTTGTCGACCATGTTGCCGTCGTCGCACTCCTCGTTGGCCTGCTTGATGCTGTCGCCGCACTTGGGGTTCTTGCAGGCGTTGGTGCACATGTCCTCGTCGACCATGTTGCCGTCGTCGCACTCCTCGACGCCGGCCTGCACCACCGTATCGCCGCACTTGGCGGTCTTGCACATCGCGGTGCACGCGTCGGTGTCGACCACGTTGCCGTCGTCGCACTCCTCGACGCCCTCCTGGATCGCCATGTCGCCGCAGCTGGCCGCCTTGCAGGTCGAGAGGCACTCGTCGGTGTCGACCATGTTGCCGTCGTCGCACTCCTCGACGCCCGCCTGCACGAGGGAGTCGCCGCAGCTGGCCGGGGCGCAGGCGCCGGTGCACTCGTCGGTGTCGTCCTGGTTGCCGTCGTCGCACATCTCGCCGGGGCCGACGATGCCGTCGCCGCAGGCCGCGGCGAGGCATGCGTTGGTGCAGGCGTCGGCGTCCTCCTGGTTGCCGTCGTCGCACTCCTCGCCGGGGCCGACGACGCCGTCGCCGCAGGCCGCGGCGAGGCAGGCGTTGGTGCACTCGTCGGCGTCCTCCTGGTTGCCGTCGTCGCACTCCTCGACGCCGTCCTGGACGATGCTGTCGCCGCAGACCGCGTTCGCGCAGGCGTTGGTGCAGGCGTCGGCGTCGTCCTGGTTGCCGTCGTCACACTCCTCGCCGTCGTCCACGCTCCCGTCGCCGCAGGCCGGGGGGGGCGTCGTCGTGCTCGACGACGAGCCCTCGGTCGTCGGCGCGTCCGTCGTCGGCGCCTCCGTCGTCGGCGCCTCCGTCGTCGGCGCCTCCGTCGTGCTGCTGCTGCTGGTGCCGTTCGACTCGGTGGCGTCGCTCATCGAGCCGATGGACGTCGACGGGTCGACCTCGGTGGTCGGCGTCGTCGTCGTCGTCCCTGCGGTCTCTCCCGCCGTCGTGCCCATCGTGTTCGTGTCCGTGGTGACCGGCTGGTCGTCGCCGCACGCCGCCAGGCCCAGGAGCCCGAGGCTCCACCCCATACCAACCATCCATCGTTTCATCTCGAGAGCACATCAGAGTACACCAGCGACGAGCAGCCTCCGCGCTTGTGGAGGCCGCTCCAGGCCTCGGGGCGCGCCTGTCCCCGTCGATGCGCCGGCGTCTCCGTGCATCGGCGCGTCGGCACGCCCTGACGATTCACTCATGGACCAAACGTGATGTGGCGCGCCGTCAGGTCCACGGCGTGCCGGCGACCACCCTCGCCGCCACGTTGAGCCGGTTCCACACGTTGATCAGCGAGATCGACAGCAGCAGCGACGCCAGCGCCGGCTCGTCGTAGTGCCGCGCCGCCTCCTTCCACAGCTCGTCGGACACCGACTCCGGGCGATCGGCGATCCGCGTGACCGCCTCCGCCAGGGCGAGCGCGGCCCGCTCGGCCTCGCTGAAGTACGGCGTGTCGCGCCAGGCCGCCACCGCGAACAGCCGCTCGTCGGTCTCGCCGGCCTTGCGCGCCAGCTTCGCGTGCATGTCCACGCACACCCCGCAGCCGTTGATCTGGCTGATCCGCAGGTGCATGAGCTCGTGCGTCCGCGCCGGCACGCTGCTGTCGTGGACGGCCGCCCCGAGGGCCAAGAGCGCCTGACGGGCGGCGGGGACGACGAGGGCCGGGTTTCGCATTCTCGCTTGCATGATCGTTCTCCTTCGGTCTCTTGTGGCGGGGCTTGTCCGCCCCTCGTCGCCATGACGGACGCCGAGCCCGGGATGTGACCGCTGCCTGAAAAAAAGCCGCCGGTCGCCCGCTTCGAGGCCCATCGCGACCGTCTACGCGGGATCGCCGTGCGCATGGCGAGGCCGAAGACGTCGTGCAAGAGGCCTGACTCAGGCCCGGCCGCGCCGGCGCCGACGGGTCGGCAAACTCGGCGGCCGGCGCATGTCTCATGAGACATGTGAAAACATAAACAATTATTAAGGATTAGAAGTTGGCGTGACAGCGTCAGCCCGAGCGTGCCGCGCCCGAGCATCGGCGTCAGCGCGGCCCGGCGCGGGTCGTCCGCGCGGCGCTTGCCGGCGACCACCAGCAGCGCCACGCCCGCGCCGATCAGCGGCGGCGCCGTGACCAGCCCGGCCACCGCGACCGCGTTGGCGCGCTTGCCCGCGTCGTAGATCTCCGCGCACTCGCCGGTCGGCGTCGCCAGCGAGCAGCCCCGCGACGGCTCGTCGAACGCCCGCTCCTGCGCCTACGCCCTGGCGAACCGACCCCGAACATCGCCAGTATCGCCGCCAGCCCCTTCCACGGCTTGCCCGCCGGCCGCGGCGGGTCCGGCGCCGGCTTGACCGGTTCGACCGCCGGCGCCGGCGCGGCCGCTTGCTCCGGACGATCAGGCCGGCTCGAGCCAGCCGTTGTCGACCGCCCGGTTCGAATCGAAGCAGATGTACTCGGCGATCACCTTCTTGACGACGAGCCCGTCCATGCCCGCGATCGTGCGCTCGAGCGCACGCACCGGCGCCATCGCCTCGGCCAGGCCCACGCCCCGCGCCCGCAAGTTTAAGAACCGCTGCGCCGGCTTCAGCGCGTTGTACGACAGCGGCACCGGCGTGCCCAGCTCCCGCGCGAACCGCTCCGCCACCCCGCGCAGCGAGGCCACGTCCGCGTCGTCGATGCTCTGCCCCGGACGATCGACGAGCACGTGAAATTCGAAGTACCGGTCCTCCGGCGAGCGCACCCCCGCCGCCGCGTCGGCCGGCACGCCGTCGCAGCTCGCCAGCGCCTCGACCTTCTCGCGGATCACCTCGAACCCCGCGGCCCGCAGGATCGCCGCGTCCTCGGCCGCCGCCGCGCGCGCCAGCGCCACGTCTCCTTGCACATACCGCGACGTCTGCAGCACCCCCACGAACCCTCTCCCCACATAGTCGAGGTTCAATAGGAGCGCCTTCATACGCCCCCCGCAGGCGGTCTTGAAGGCCTCGGCCTCGGCCGGGCTCGGGTCGAGCGGCAGCACGAACACGTGGATCTCGAAGGCCCCGGTGACCGTCTCCTGCATGCTCCCGCATGATGCCGCCGCCCGCGCGCACGGTCCACGCGCGCATTCATCCGCCGAGGTGTGCCACCCTCGGGCGCTCGCATGGCCCAGCACGACGTCATCGTCGTCGGCGCCGGCCCGGCCGGACTGTCCGCCGGCGCCGCGCTCTCGTCGACCCTCGACTGCCTCGTCCTCGACCAGGGCCGCGACCACACGCGCCGCGATCGCAACGACCCGCGGGAGATCCTCGGCGGCATCGGCGGCGCCGGCCTGTTCTCCGACGGCAAGCACTCGTTCTGGCCCGCGGCCACCGCGCTGTGGCAGCTGCCGGACCCCGAGCGCCTCGGCGCCGCCTTCGCCGCCACCGCCGCCCTGCTCGCCCGCCACGGCGTCGTCGCCGAGCCGTGGCGGCGCGACCCCCCCGCGCCCGGGCGCCCCGGCGCGTGGAGCTTCAAGCGCTACCCCTCGATCTACATGCCGCTCGCCGCGCGCATGGACACCATCGCCGAGCTCGCGTCCGCCTGCGCCGCGCTGTCGCCGGCGACCCGCGTGCTCGCGGCCCGCCGCGAGGGCGACGAGATCCTCCTCGAAGTCGACCGTGACGGCGCGCGCCGGACCCTGTCGACGCGCGCGCTGGTGCTGGCGACCGGGCGGCTCTCGCCGCGGTGGATCGTCCCGTGGCTGGCCCCGCTGTCCGCGCGTGCGACCTTCCGCCGCCTCGAGTTCGGCCTGCGCATCGAGTCGCTGCGCGACGCCCCGCTGTTCCGCCGGCTCGTCGGCGTCGACCCCAAGCTGCGCCTCCTCGACCCCGACGGCACCACCGAGGTTCGAACCTTCTGCGTGTGCCGCGACGGCGAGGTCGTCACCGGCGAGACCCACGGCGTGGTCGCCCGCTCCGGCCGCGCCGACGGCCCGCCGAGCGGCCGCAGCAACCTCGGCCTGCTCGTGCGCACGACCGACCGCGCGCTCGCCGACAGCGTCGCCGCGCGCCTGTTCACCGCGCCCGCGCGCAGCCTCCCGCTCGCGGCCCTCGACCTCGCGGCCCTCGCTCCGAGCTTCGGCGACGCCGGCGCGGCGGCCGTGCTCCACGCGGTCGAGCGCCTCGCCGCCTGGAGCCCCGGCCTGCTCGCCGACCGCAGCGCCGTGGCCCACACGCCCTGCATCGAGGGCGTCGGCGACTACCCCGACGACGACGGCGCGCTGAAAATTGCCCCGGGCGTGTGGGTCGCCGGCGACGCCTGCGGCCGCTTCCGCGGCATCGTCGCCAGCATGATCAGCGGCCGCTACGTCGCCGCCAGCGTCGCCCGCGAGCTCCGCTGACACCTGGCGCCGGCGTCGCCCGCGAGCTCCGCCGAGGCTGGCGTCAGCGTCGCCCGCGAGCTCCGCTGAACCTGGCGCCGACGTCGCCCGCGAGCTCCGCCGAGGCTGGCGTCAGCGTCGCCCGCGCTGCCGGTCGCGCTCCACCCGCTCGCGCGCCCGCTGGGCCCCCTCGCGCGCCCGCTGGGCCCCCTCGCGCGCCCGCTCGGCCCCCTCGCGCGCCCGCTCGGCCTGCTCGCGCGCCCGCTCGCCGTCCCGCTGGGCCCGCTCGCGCGCCCGCTCGGTCTGCTCGCGGGCCCGCTCGACCTGCCGCAGGGCGTGCTCGACCTTCCGCTCCACGTCGGCCTCGCGCAGGGCCTGGGCTACCTGTCGCTCGATGTCCGCCGAGATCTTGCCCGCGTCGATCACCACCGGACCGCGCTCATGCCCGTCGTCGCCGTCGTCGTCGCCGCGCTCGTGCTCGTCGCGGCAGTCGTCGTGCTCCTCGTGCTCCTCGTGCTCCTCGTGCTCGACGTGGACCACGTGCACCTCGGGCGTCGAGCGCTGGACCACCACCGGCCGCGGCGGCGCCGGCGGAGCGGGCGGCGCGTGCACGACCGACAGCGCCGGCACGACCACCGCGTAGCGGTCGCGGGTCTCGCGGTCGCCGGCCTTCTTGCGCAGGTCGGCCGCCTTCTCGGCGTGCCGCTCGGCCCGGCGGAGCAGCCGGCGCTGGCGCGCGGTCAACGGCTCGTGCTCGCGGACGATGACCACCTCGCGCGCGTGCACCCCGCGCTCGGGCACCACGACCACCGACGCGTTCGGGTCGCCCGAGAAGCGCAGCCACGGGATCTTCCGCGGCGAGCCCGGCCCGCGATCCGGCGTCGTCGGCCACTCGTCGCCCTGGGCCGCCTCCGCGCTCGCCAGCCCCGGGGCCAGCGCCAGCAGCGTCGCCGCGAGCAGCACACGCCAGCGCCGGGACAGGGTGGGAGCAGGGACGCCGGCTCGACCGGCAGGATCGATCGCAGGAGCTTTCATCGTCGTGGTCCTCCGCGCCGGCCGCTACGCCGGCGATTGACGACAACTGTAGTACTACATGTGTAGTTTTCACGTCAAGCCCGAAATTCGGCCTCCTCCGGCCGCTCTGCCGCCATGTAAACATTCGAGCATGATCTGTCTCTTGAGACAACCTCGACATGGCCCGGACGATCCGGCGCTATTGCCAGCCGGGGCGTTACCCTGCAGCATCGCCGGATGCTCTCGATGCGGTGGAACTCGGCGTTGTTGACGGTGGGGTTGGTCTGGTCCTCGGCTTGCGGCGACGACGGCACGGTCGTGACCGACACCAACACGAGCTCGGGCTCGTCCACGGGCGACGCGCCGGGCACCGACACCGGCGCGCCCACGTCGGCGCCGTCCACCGATCCTCCGACCTCGACCTCGGGCATGACCGGCGGCGACGATGCATCCTCGTCCGGCGCCGTCGACCCGACCACCGGCGCCACCACGAGCGGCGAGACCACCGCGGGCGACACCTCCAGCGGCGACACCTCGACCGGCACGACCGGCTGCGCGATCGGCAGCGAGGGCTGCGACTGCGGCCCGGGCGACGCGTGCGACGACCCGCTCGTGTGCGTCGACGGCCTGTGCGAGCAGCCGGGCGCCGAGTGCGGCAACGGCGTGGTCGAGGCCGGCGAGGACTGCGACGATCAGAACCCGGACAACACCGACGAGTGCCTCGACACCTGCGCCGCCGCCAGCTGCGGCGACGGCTTCGTCCAGGCCGGCGTCGAGGCCTGCGACGACATGAACCCGGACAACACCGACGAGTGCCTCGACACCTGCGCCGCCGCCAGCTGCGGCGACGGCTTCGTCCAGGCCGGCGTCGAGGCATGCGACGACATGAACCCCGACAACACCGACGCCTGCCTCGACACCTGCGCCGCCGCGGCGTGCGGCGACGGCTTCGTCCAGGCCGGCGTCGAGGACTGCGACGACCAGAACCCGGACAACACCGACGCCTGCCTCGACACCTGCGCCGCCGCCAGCTGCGGCGACGGGTTCGTCCAGGCCGGCGTCGAGCAGTGCGACGACGGCAACGGCGTCGACGACGACGAGTGCACCAACGCCTGCCAGGTCAACAACGACTGCGTCGAGGGCAAGGGCTGCCTGGTGGTCGTCAGCAACTCGCTCGGCGTCGCCAACATCTACGAGCCGACCACCCTGACCCTGCTCGACAGCTACCCCGGCCTGTCCAACGCGCAGTCGGTGGCCGTCGGCGGCAACGGCAAGCTCTACGTCGGCCAGGGCAGCGTCGTGCGCACCGTCGACCTCGCGACCAAGGCGACCGCCGACATCGGCGCCGGCCTGGTCCAGGGCAACCTCTACGGCGCGACCGTGAAGGACGACCGGGCCTACTTCTCCGGCTCGGGCATGGCGACCATCCGCGTGCTCTCGCTGGCCGGCGCCGACATGGGCACGATCGCCTCGCCGGGCGGCCAGAACCTGCGCTCGACCGCCTTCGGCCCGCAGGGCGAGTTCTACCTGTCGTCGTTCGGCGGCGGCCCCATGCAGCGCTGGAACCCCGGCCTGGTCTACGTCGGCACCTTCAACGGCGGCGGGCTCGCCACCGCGTTCGGCGTGACCACCCGCAGCAACGCCGACGTCGTGGTCACCGGCCAGGACCAGGCCGCCTACTACGTGTTCGACAAGCTCGGCGTGTTCAAGAAGAAGGTCGCCGTCGCCTGCGTCGGCCAGCTGCGCAACATCGCCGCCGACGCCGCCGACACGCTCTACGTGACCTGCTACGAGAACAACCGCGTGGTCGTGTTCAACGCCGCCGACCAGCCGACCGGCATGATCAACATCGCCACCCCGGCCGGCGTCGACGTGCTCCCGAGCCTGTGACCGCCGCCGCCCCTCAGTCCTGAGCGCGCCGCGCCGCCTGCGCCAGCGCGACCGCGTCTGGGCCGGCGGGGAAGCGCAGCCGGCCCGAGCGGTCGCTGGCCGCCTCGACCACGACCGCCGCGACGTCGGCCGCCGTCGTCACCGCCGTCAGCTCCCCGAGCCCGGCGAAGGCCCGCTGCGCGAGCGGAGCGTAGGCCTCGGGGATCATGTCGGCGAGGTCGGGCGTGTGGCTGGCGAACGCCGTGCCCGGCCCGTAGCCCGGCTGGACCAGCTTGACCGCGACGTCGAACTCCGCGAGCTCGTGCGCCAGCGAGGCGGTGAAGCCCTCGACCGCCAGCTTGCTGGCCGTGTACACCGCGACGAGCGGCATCGGCGTGAGCACCGCGCTCGACGTGACGTTGACGATGACCCCCGAGCGACGCGCCCGCATCTGCGGGACCACGGCCCGCGTCATGGCGATCACCCCGAACGTGTTGGTCTCGAACACCGCGCGCGCCGCGGACATCGACGTGGCCTCGAGCGCCCCGAACAGCCCGACGCCCGCGTTGTTGACCAGCACGTCGATCGGCCCGCACTCGGCGATCGCCGCGGCGACGCTGTCGGCGCGCGTCACGTCGAGCGCCAGCACCCGCAGCCGCGGCCCGCGCGGCAGCACGTCCTCGCGCGGCGTCCGCATGCTGGCGATCACCTGCCAGCCCTCCGCGTGGAAGCGCCGCGCCGTCTCGAGCCCGTATCCCGACGAACAACCAGTGATGAGTACCGTTGGCATGCGGCGGTTATAAGGGCCGCGCGCAGGACTATCTATCATGTATAGTCCGATCTTCATGCGTGATCGTCCGGACATGCACGACCCCCTCTCCGAGGTCATCACCCTGCTGCAGCCGCGCGCCGTGTTCTCCAAGCCGATCAGCGGCGCGGGGCGCTGGGGCGTGCGCTACTCGGAGTTCGGCCGACCCAGCTTCTGCACCGTGCTCGCGGGGCGCTGCCGCCTCGCCGTCGACGGCCAGCGCCCCATCACCCTCGAGGCCGGCGACTTCGTGCTGCTGCCGGCCACGCCCGGCTTCACCATGTCGGGGTTCGAACCGGTCACCCCCGTGCGCGTCGACCCGAAGGCCGGGCCCATGCCGACCGGCGAGGTCCGCCACGGCACCCGCGGCGGCCGCCCCGACGTGCGCCTGCTCGGCGGCTACTTCGCGTTCGAGTCGCCCGACGCCGGCCTCCTGGTCTCGCTGCTGCCCGCGCTCGTGCACGTGCGCGGCTCGCAGCGGCTCGGCCTGCTCGTGCGCCTGGTCGCCGAAGAGACCGGCGCGCGCCGGGCGGGCCGCGAGCTCGTGCTGACCCGCCTGGTCGAGCTGCTGCTCATCGAGGCCCTGCGCGCGACCGCCGGCGACGCGGCCCCGCCCGGGCTCCTGCGCGGCCTCGCCGACCCGCGCCTCGCCCCGGCGCTGCGCCGCATGCACGCCCAGGTCGCGCGCGCCTGGACCGTGCCCGAGCTGGCGAGGTCCGCCGGGCTGTCGCGCTCCGCGTTCTTCGAGCGCTTCACCCGCGCGCTCGGCCTGCCGCCGCGCGAGTACCTGCTCGCGTGGCGCATGGCCGTGGCCCGCGGCCTGCTGCGCCGCCGCGAGCTCGGCCTCGCCGAGGTCGCCGAGCGCGTCGGCTACGGCTCGGCCAGCAGCTTCAGCGCCGCCTTCAGCCGCCACGTCGGCCAGGCCCCGAGCCGCTACGCCCGCGAGCCCTGACCGCCCGCCGACGTCGCCCGCGGGCGCGTCCGCCCGCGCGGCCGACCACAGCCCGCGAGAAAGCCCGCCCGCGTGCGCGTCGCCGCGGTTAACATCGCCGCCATGGTCGTCACGCCCAGGCTCGTCGCGCTGGCCCTCGCCGGCCTCGCCGCGTGCACACCGATCTGCGACGACGAACGCCTGCGCCGCGCCGTCGCCATGCTC
This sequence comes from Myxococcales bacterium, assembly GCA_016793465.1. The sequence goes on along the minus strand of JAEUJW010000055.1, from coordinate 251,772 downwards.
GCGGCCGGACGACGCGACCCCGCCCTCGTCGCCCTCGGCGAGGCCTGCCCCACGCTCCCGCCCGCGCTCGCCGAGGGCCTCCGCGCCGGCGAGTCGTCCGCCGCCGCCGCCGCCGACCCCGCGTGGCTGGCCCTGCTCGCCCGCGTGTGCCCCGAGGCCACCCACGCCGAGGGCGCCACCGCCGTCACCCGGGAGCTCGACGGCGCCCGCGTGCTGTGCGACCTCGACCGCTACGGCCTGCTGCCCGCCGGCGCCGTGTTCTCCCGCGACGACCTGTTCGTGCACGCGCTGTTCGACTGGCTGCTCGCCCAGCGCGTCGACCGCGAGCTCGCCGGCAGCCTCGCCGCCCCGCTGCTCACCGCCCACGACTACGCCGCCGCCGGCCTCACGCCGCCGCGCGGCAGCACCGGCACCCCGCTGCGCGGCGCCGAGTCGAGGGTCCGCATCACCGCGGGCGCGCTGATGGTCGACGGCGTGCTCGTGCATCCGCTCGACCAGGGGCGCCCCGCGCCCGGCGCGTTCGAGCGGCACGTCTCGCGCGACCTGGTCGCCGCCCTCGAGCCGGCGGCGACGCGGGCCAAGCAGCGGGCCGAGGCGACCGGCCGCCCGTGGACCGGCATGCTCACCATCGACGCCGACCGCAGCACCCCCTACGCGACCCTCGCCGACGTCGTGCACACCGGCCTCGCCGCCGAATACTCCGAGTACGAGCTCGTGGTCCACGACGGCGTCGAGCTGCACGGCCAGTTCGTCGCGCCCGCGCTCATGTGGCTGCCGGTCCCGCTCGAGCAGACCGGCCACGTCCGCGCGCACGACCTCGGCCTGACGTTCATCGTCGGGACCACCGCCGTGGAGGCCCGGACCCGCGGACAGCAGGGCGAGGGCACGCGCTTCGACATGCCCGCCGGCGCCGCGATCGCCGAGCACGTGCGCAAGCTGAAGAGCCTGTTCCCCAGCGAGGTCGTCGCCACCTTCCGCGTCGCCGACGACGTCCCGCTGCAGGCCCTCGTCTCGCTGCTCGACACCGTCGCCGGCGCCGGCTGCGACCTCGGCCCCGCCCTCCGCGGCGAGCCGGTCCCCGACGAGTGTCTGTTCTGGCAGCCCATCCTCGATCACGAGCCGCCCTACACCCACCCCGTGCACACGCGGCCCTGACGGGCGCCGGGTTCACCGCGCGAGCGCGGCGAGCATGGCCGGGTTGTCGATCATGAACAGCGCGTGCACGGCCAGCCCGTCGCGGATCCGCCAGGCGTGCGCGACCGGCACGTCGAACGCCTGCCCGTTGCCGGTCAGCGTCCCGCGGGTGCGCCCGATCACCACCACGCGGTCGCCCGCGTCGATGAACCCCTCGAAGCTCACCTCCGACTGCAGCGCCCGAGCGAGCCCCGCGAAGAATTGCAGCGCCCCCTCGCGCCCCTCGAAGCGCCCGCCCCACGGCACCTCGGTCGACTGCTCGATGACGACGTCCGGCGCGCACAGGGCCAGCGCCGCCGCGACGTCGCGGCGTTGAAACGCGTCGTAGATCCGCCGCACGACCTCGACGTTGCCGCGCGCCGCCGCCGTGCCCGGGAACCGCTCGATGTGCGTCTCTCCCCGCCGCCCGAGATACACCACGTGCCGCCCCGCGATCCACACGTGGTACCCCACGCACCCCGCCGCCCGCGTCCGCCGCACGAACTCCGGATATTGGATCGTCCCCACCTGGGCCCCGCGCACCGCGTCCTGCACGCTCGCCGCGTCGAACGGCCCGGCGATCGCCCCGCCCGGCACGTCGAGCGTGACCGTGTGCGGCTCGTCCGCGCTCGTATAGTAGGTGGCGATGTTGCGGCGATAATCCACGTGGTACGCCTCGACCCCGACCTCCGCCAGGCGGACCACCGCCTCGCCGAAGCTGATCTCCCCCACGTGCGAGCGCCGCGCCCACTGCTCGATGATCTCTGCCGACGAATTTTTGCTGCTCATGTGACTGCTCCCGGCCGCTAATCCAGCGCGGCCCCTTTGATCGCGTGATGTTCGACGATGCCCCGCATGGCCTGCAGCAGCGCGCCGCGGTCCGCCAGGCTCAGGTGTCCGAAGAATTGCCGGTCGTTCTCGTCCGCCAGCTGCGCGAGCCGCGGGACCAGAGCCCGCCCCGTCGCCGTCAGCTCGACCTCGTGATGCCGTCGGTCCGCCTCGAGCTCCGTCCGCGTGACCAGCCCCTTGCCCGCGAGCCGATCGATCAATTTTGATATCGCGCCCTTGCTGAGCCCCATCTCCCGCACCAGGTCCCCGGGCGAGCTGCGCCCCAGCCGGTACAGCTCGCGCAGCATCACCCACTCCGAGACGGTGACCCCGGTCGCCTCGACCCGGCGACGAAACCCGTGCGACACATGATTCGACACCAGCCGCAGCCAGTACCCGAGGTGATCCTCGAGCCCGCTGACCGCCGGCCCGCTCGATAGGTTCTTACGAGGCATGACCCGAAGACAATAGTTTCCTAGGAAACCGTTGTCAAGCCCGATCGTCACATGACCGCAGGGGCGACGCGGGCCCCTCTGCATGAGAGGCCCGCGTCATCACAGCGCGCTCAGCACCAGTTGGCGCCCTTGAACGGCTTGTTCTTCACGTCGCACACCCACTTGGCGTACTTCAGGCACGCTCCAGGGATGTAGTTCTTGTAGAGCTGGGAGCCGCACTGGAAGCAGCACGTGCCGCCGTCCAGGGCAGGGTCGGCCAGGTCGGTGAGGTCGAACGACGCGTCCTCGACGGCGTCCTCCTCCTCGATCGCGGTGTAGAGCGGCGACGCGTCATCGTTCGCGGCGCCGGGCGTTCCCGCTCCGTCCACGTCGTCGACCTCGGCGACGGCGTCGAGCGGGTCGTCGAGCGAGGCCGCGTCGTCGACATCGCAGGCCATGAACGTCACGGTGCAAAACAGATGGAACCATGCGGACTTCATTGCAGTCATCTCCTGTCATGAGTGCGAGCTCCGACTGCCACCCGTCAACTCTACGCGGGTGAATGACTCAGGCGAAGCTGACACCCTAATTATTGCCGCTGCGGGACCCGTCCTTGACCACGGCTCAAAAATTCGTCCGTGCGCGCGCCGCCTCGCATCGGTCTCGCAATGCCGGCCAGTGGTAAGAATCGGGGCGCTCGCGTTCGAATGCCCTCATCTTCGCCTCGGCCGAGGGATCGCCGACGCCGCAGAGCGCCTCGACGAGCAGGGCCTCGCAGTCTTCCGCGAGATCGTCGGCACCGGCGAGCGAGACGCACGACCCCAGGAGGTGCACGGCCTCGCTATATCGACGCCGCTCGATCAGACGCTGCGCCCGCTGGATCACCCGGGTGCCGTCATCGACGGTCGGCTCCGGGGGCGAGTCGCTGCGATCCGGAGTCGACGGCATGCGCCTGTCGACGTGAGAATCGGCGGCGAGCCCATCGCCCGAGCTGTGAACATAGCTCGACTGGACCTGGACCGCTCCTCCCATGAGCGCAAGGCTTCCGCGCCACACCAGCAAGCCGAACACTGCCGCGACCGAGAGTGCCGCCGCGGCTCCGGCGGCGATCTTCCGCCGGAGCCGCAGACGGTGGCGAGCGACGAGCAAGCGGCCGAGAACGACCTCGTCGACGATGGACGGCGGACGCTCCTCCGCCCGATACCGGGCCAGGATTGTGTCGGACATGCGCTTGTTACCGTTCATGGGGACTCACCTCCGATAACGAGGACCTCTGGATGAACGCCTCGAACCGCCGCCGAGCGGTGGCCTCCCGGCTGTAGAGCGTATTGACGTTGATCTCGAGGAGCATCGCCGCATCGACACCCGAGAACCCCTCGACCGCGCGCAGGAGAAAGACCTCCCGGAGCGGAGCAGGCAGAGAATCCACGAACGACTGGACCAAGCGCGTGGCCTCGGAGCGCCTCACGACCTCGTCGGGGAGGTACGCTTCGGACTCCCCGTCCCTCATATGAGAGTACGCGCTCATCCGCCGTTGCCTTCGACCCTCGGAGCGGAAGAACTCGTTTATTTTACCGTCCGCGATGACATAAAGCCAACTCTTGATCTTTCCCTGCTCCACGTAGTCGGGCAGGCGTTTCAACACAGACATGAAAATGTCCTGGAGAACGTCCGGCAGGCTCTCGCTGGGGATGCCGCGCGCCCTTGCGATTCGCCAGACGAACGCAGAGTACCTGCGATATATCTGGTCGATCGACGTCGCGGGTGAAGGATCGGGAGACGGACGCATCGACGCTGTGGATACTGCCGCGCGCAGGACGATCCTTGTCACCGCAATCATGCGTCATCTCACACGACAGCATTTCGGGCATGGGCAAGGATTCGCGGCGCGGCGGCAGTTTCATCCTGTCCGCGATGCCTTTTCTGCTCACAGGACTCATCTCGCAGCTCATCGCGGGTAAGCCCGATATCCAGGCCGTACCCGCCGTGAATTTGGAGCCCTCGGCCGGCGCGAGCTTCTGTGACGTTGATTCACATGTACGTCTGGGAATCTCACGGACGCTGACGCACAAGCAGCTCACGCGGCTGCACAGAATGATGCAGGTGCGCATTCAGCTCACGATGGATCGGGTGTCGGAGACCACCTGGCAGCTCCGGGTACTACTGAACGCCCCGGGCGTGCGGGGCAAATCCTGGAGGCTCGTCGCCCCCACCTGTGAACGGGTCGCGGAGCGAGCCGGCACCAAACTGGGGTTCATCCTCAGGGCGATCTTCGGCCGGACAAATATCAGGCCCCCTCCCCCGCACCGCCCCGAGCCGCTCGGGATCACGGACGATCAGGAAGCGCCCGTGGTCGATGTCCTGCCCCCTATCCAAACACCGTCGATCCTCTGGAGAGGATACCGTGACATGACAAACATGTCGGCGCCGATCCAGACTCCGACCCGCACAGGGGAGACACGCGTGGACCCGCCTGCCTGTGACGCGTCGGCTCCGCTCGAACCAGCGTATCAGTATACGGAGGAGGAACTCCCAGCCGTCTTGGCTGCGAGGCCGCCCGTATCGTCGCGTGAACGAGCTCCAGACGGAAACATATACCTCCGTGTCGACGCGCGCGCGGTACACGGCACCCTTCCGCAACCCATGGCCGGGGGCGTCGAACTCCGCCTCGCAGAGCAGGCCGGGCGCGTCCGTCTCGAGTTCGGCCTGGCGCTGGACTATGCCGGACAGAACAGCTTTCCTGTGTTGCTGCCCGTCCACCAGTCGGGGCGGCTGAGCGCGAGGATCTCCGTCTGCGGAGAGGTGATGGAGAGGACGCGGCTCAGCGTACGTGTCTGCGGCGGGATCGACGGAGGGATGATCTTCATCAAACTGGTCCAGCGCTCCGCGAGGCCCGTATCGAGCTATATCCTGTTCGGCCCGTCTCTCACCTGGTGGTTCTCAAAGCATGCCGGGTTATGGGTTGGGCTCCATGGCGGCCCCGCGTTGACCCGGCTCCGCTTCCAATTCGGGTACCCCGTGTTCGAGAAGCTGACCTTGCCACCCGTTGCCCTCGAGGGGGCGATAGGTATCGAATTGCGCTGGCCGACGTCCGGCCATCGTAAAGAAAGCAGAGGGTGACATGCACGGTTCGAGGTTTTCCGAGGCGCTTCGAGTCACCAGCGTCTTTGCACTCACATCTTGCCTGATCGAGGCCGATCTACCGGTGAACGCCAGCTACTGGATGTTCGCCGCGTCGACAGGAGCTTCGACGGAGAGGGGGCTGCAGTACGAAATGAAGCTCGTCCAGGATGGCGACACCGGAGGGCAAGAGGTGTGGTTGGGGCTCCTGTATACCCTCACGAGCGACGAGGACGTTTTTATCTACAGCATGTGGGTCGACGATATGCGTTTCCGCCTCGAAGCCAATAGCAAGGATACGTGCCGCTGGAGGCTCGACGGCCGTATCGACTCGGATAGTTTCCTCTGCGGGACTTTTTATGAATGTACGGATGAAGCGGCCGAGAACGTGATCACGCGGACGTTCGGGGCCCGCCGGATCAAGAACCCCGGGGACTACCACGAGCAGGCGTACGTCAACTGCGACAGGGAGGCGGTCGACTGGCAGCTCGAAAGATAGCTTCAGGGGCGGACGACACGGGCGCGGCCCCGTGTCGTCTGCCGAGGCTCGTCTCTGCTCAGCCCGGCGGGGGCGGCGGCGTCTCCTCGAAGCAGACGCCGATCTCGAGGATCATGTAGAGCAGCACGAGCTCTTGCGGGTTGAGGCCCGGGTGGTTGTCGCTCGAGTTTTCGAACGTGCTGTACATCATGCGTCCGCAGCCGTACTGCCCGGTGATCGCCATCGGGCGGATCACCTGCGGGCTCGCGCAGCTGCCGCAGGGGCCCTCGACCCACGTGTGGTGGCCGACGTCGACGTCTTGCCCCTCCATGTCCTGGACGATGACCGGCGAGATGATGTCGATGCCCGAGTAGTTGAGGCGGGTGAGGATGCCCGGCAGGTTGTTGAGCGTCGGGTTGCCGCCGCCGATATCTTTTAAATTGGGCGGGAGCGCCTGCAGCCAGGCCAGCAGCTCGGGGTCGACGACCAGGCCGTTCGAATCGTAGGCCGGCTGGATGTCGGGCATGAACGGCGAGTGGAACTCCTGATAGTCGGGGAACGGCTGCTCGAGGTACTCGTTCGAATGGTCGGTGGCGTACCACTTGCCGCCGGCGGCCACGTAGGCCTGCACGTTGGCGATGCGGGTCGCCGGCACGTTCGGCGCCTCGGGCCAGTACTTGGTGGCCGCGCAGGGCACGAAGATGATGTGGTACTTGTTCATCTCCGCGAGGTTCTCGAGGAAGTCGCCCGAGGAGTCGGGGATCAGCGTGAATTGCTCGGTGCCCGCCATCAGCGCGCCGCTGCCGTCGACCTGACCCATGCCGAACTTGGCGAGCACGTTCTTCACCTTGTCGGGGCTGGTGTTGTAGACCGCGATGCGCGGGATCCACATGCCCGCGCCCGGGTTCCACTGGCCCGGCAGGTTGGTCTGGTCGGGGGCCAGGGCGGTCATCCCGGGCGTGATGCTCAGGTCGACCACGTGCAGGAACTGGCCCTTCTGCACCACCAACTTCTGATTCGGGCCGGACACGGCGGGCAGCGTGAAGCTGCCGTCGGGGCCGGTGAAGGTGCTCGGCGTGTTGCAGCCGAGCTTCACGCACTCCGCGCAATAGACCGCGTCGGGCGGCGGCTCGACCGCGCCGCCTGTCACGTAGACCAGCGCGCCGGAGATCGGCAGGTACAGGTTGGGCGCGTAGACCGTGCCGGTCAGGGTCGCGTCGGTGCTCACATTGCCGCAGCCGTCGGTGTCGCCGCCGCCGAGGTCCATGCCGCCGACGTCGAATTTGGGCCCCGACGGTTCGCCCGGGCCGCTCGACGACTCGCCGACGGGCGTCGTCGACGACTCGCCGGACGTGCCCGAGGTGGTGGGTGCGGCCGTCGTGGCGGCGCTCGTGGTGGCGCTCGTGATCGACGTCTGGGTGCCGGGCGTCGTCACCGGGCTCGAGGTCTGCTCGCCGCCGTCGTCGGAGGCGCCGGCGCAGCCGCCGAGGGCCAGGCAAGCGGCCGCGACGCCCCAGCGGAGCCGACGATGATGGATAATTGTATGCACGCCGCCACCGTACACCCCGGCGCGGGCAGCGATGCGTAAAAACCGGCCAGCGGCGCCGCCGCGGCCGTGACGAAAGGCTGGGGTCCACGACGCCCCCTCCCGGTCAGTCGCGCGAGAACTCGATCACGAAGATCTCCCGCTGGGTCGCCGCGAGCGCCGGGTCGTCGGCCTCGGCCGGCACCGCCACGATCTCGAGGCGACCGCGGCGATCGAACAGGCCGGCGCGCTCGATGCGCTCGACCGCGGCCTGCAGGTGCGGCCGCCCGGGGTCGGAGATCACCAGCCGCGTGGTCGGCTTCATCAAGATCTCGAGCGCGGGCACCAGGGCGTCGACGATCTCCGCCTCGTACAGGATGTCGCTGGCGAGGATGCGGTCGGGCCGACCGACCTCCGCGACCAGCCGCGCGACGTCGGCGCGGTCGGTCCAGTCGAGCGCGCGGTAGCCCGGGACCGCGGGCGCGTGCGCGGCGTTGCGGGCCAGCAGCGCCGCCACGTCCACGTGACGATCGGTGGCCACCACCTGCGCACCCAGCCGCGCCGCGATCAGCGACGGCAGGGCCAGCCCGCAGCCGAGCTCGACCACCCGCTGCCCCGCGAGCCAGGCCTCGCGCGCGACCAGCCAGCGGGCGAGCGCGCGGGCCGACGGCCACAGCGCGCCGAAGTACGGGGTCAGGCGCAGGACCTCGGCGCTGCCGAGCGCGCCCTCGAGGCGGCACAGCTCGTCGAGCACCTCGTCGAGGCTGGCGAGCACGTCGAGCGGCACGACGAAGCCCCCGACCCGCTCCTCGACCCGGCGCATTCGATAGGCGATGCGCTCGCCGAGCAGCACGGCCCCGGAGTCTTCGCCCGTCAAAGCGCGGCGGTTTTAGGCCGGACCCGCCCCGCGGTCAATCGCACGACCACCATTGAATCGATCGATCCGTCGATTGATCGATCTCGTGGCGCCTGGACGGAGTCACGGCTCGCTGCGGCCGGCGCCCTCGCGATCGTGGGGGTAGTGGCGCGCGTACCTGGCCCCGCGCCCTCGTGTATCCTGACGGACCGCGTGCCTCGACTCGCCGACTACCTCGCCGTCGAGGCCGAGCGCCCGTTCATCCGCAAGGCCCACGACGACGCCCTGGACGACGCCGACCGCCTGGCCTACGCCCGCCTGGTCGAGCCGACCGACCCCGAGCGCGCCGAGTGGCTGCGCCTCGAGGTCGCTCTGCACGCGCGCGCGACCGACGAACCCGCCGTGCTCGCGCGCTTCATCGAGCTGGCCCGCCGGATCGGCCTCGACTACGCCGACCTGCTGCTGCGCGAGACGATCATGAACTGCGGGCGCGAGGACCTGCGCCGCGGCCCGCCGCGCGTGCGCTTCGCCTTCGCCTGCGGCAAGCGCTGGCAGACGCTGGCGTCGACGGCGGAGCCCGCGGTCCGCCGCTGCCAGCAGTGCGACGAGCGCGTGTACCACTGCGACACGCTCGCCGACGCCGAGGCGCGGGCCCACGCGGGCCACTGCATCGCCATCCCCAGGCGCCTGGCGGACGGCGGCGGCAGCGACGAGCTCGTGCTCGGTCGGCCCGACCCGGTGCGCGACTGGGCCGACCGCCTGTTCACGCTGGGGCCCGGGGCCCGCGACAGCGACCGCCTGCTCGTGCTCTACGCCCGCGACCCCGAGCTCGTGGGTCGGCACTTCGTGCTCGCCGAGGCCGAGCCGACCACGCTCGGTCGCGGCGCCGACAACACCGTCGTGCTCGCCGACGACGGCCTCTCGCGCCGGCACGCGCGCCTCGAGCGACGCGCCGACGGCTGGTGGCTGGTCGACGTCGGCAGCACCAACGGCACCTTCGTCAACGACGTGCAGGTGCACGAGCAGCGCCTGCTGGACGGCGACCGCGTCACCCTCGGCGGGTGCGTCCTGAGGCTCGTCGCCCGCCGCCGCGCCGCTCCGCCGGCCTGACGTCGCGTCTCGGGTCGGCGGGCCCCAGGCCCTCGGTCCCGCAGATCTCCCCGACACGCCCGCGTCGACGGCGTGCGTGGTCGCCAGCGATGGTTGCGACCCACGTGACGGACACGTGCCCGACCTCGAGCTCGCCGCCTGTTCGTCGACGCGACCGACGTCCGCGGAGCGCTCGCGCGACGCGGCGACCTGCCGACAGGTGGAGAACCCGGACCTGTCGGGCACGCGCGCCGCACACTGTGAGACACGGCGCCGCGGCTTCCCCGGCTGTTCGCGCGCTGGCATAACCGATGCGATGAACATCGTAAGCCTCGGCAAACATTGTCTGCTCGCCACGACCCTGACCGCGCCGGCGGCGTGCTTCGAACCCGGCGACGACGGCGACATCGACCTCCGCGGCGGCAACGACGTCGTCCTCGACATCGGCGCCGACGGCACGCCGGGCTTCCTGCTGGAGGACGTGCAGGTGCGGCCGGGCGTCACGGTCGACCTGTTCGTCAACCTCTACGGCGACCTCGACAAGGCCAGCAAGTCGAAGGACTGTCAGTTCGCGGTCCACGGCGGCGTGTTCTCGGCGGCCTCGTGGCGCCCCTACGCCGAGGCGCTCGGCGAGGGCGCGTGCGTGCTGTCGGCCGACATGCCGGTGCGCGGCAACAGCGGCGTCCCGCAGGGCGCGCAGTTCGGCGACCTCGACCTGTTCGACTACGTGACCATGCTCGAGCGGGTGCTCGACCGCCTGCACGCCCGCAAGATCAAGCCGCGCACGATCCTCGGGCACAGCATGGGCGGCACGCTGGTGCAGATGCTGCAGCAGCGGCTTATCGACCAGGGCAGCAGCCTGCGCAAGCGCTACGACTTCCGCGACGCCGTGCTCGTGGCCTCGGACCTGCCGGCCAACGTCCCGTGGCAGCTCGGCGACAGCGGCGACCTCTCGGGGCTGATCCAGGCGTTCGCCGTGCAGGACCCGGTGCACGGCGAGCTGTTCGAGATCCCCGTGTCGCTGTGGCCCGCGTTCTACTTCACCAACCGCGACGGCGACGTCGTGCCCGGCGCGCTGACCCCCCAGCAGATCGAGGACGGCGGCTTCAACGCGCTCGGCGAGCCGCTGCGGGCCATCCACCAGCTCAACGGCACCGGGCCGTTCTCGTCGCGCCCGAACGCCGACGCCGAGCTGTTCGAGAAGGGCACGCGCCTGCGCGCGATCGCCTACGAGGAGGACATCTACGTCCAGCTCTCGGAGAGCGAGACGCTGTACCAGCACCTCACCGGCGACGACGACTCCGACTGCTACGTGCCGGTGCTCGGGCCCGGCGCCGTGCACGTGCTGCAGTTCTCCGACCCGCAGGCGCTCGTCGACGCGATCGCCGACTCCGACAAGTGCAAGTACTGACCGCGCGGCGGTGACGGGCGTCAGCGCCGCAGCGCGAAGCTGACGCCGTCCTGCAGGGTGCCGCGGGTGGCGAGCCCGCCGAGGTCGATGCCGAGGCCGACGAGGGTCTGAGCGATCGCCGGCGTCATGCCGGTGACCACGACCTCCGCGCCGAGCAGGCGGACGGCCCGGCTGATCTGCAGCAGCGAGCCGGCGAAGCCGGCGTCGGCCGTCGACACGCCGGTGATGTCGAGGATCACCACGCGCGCGGCGTGCCGGGCCACCCCGGTGAGGATGCCGTCCTGCACGCGCTCGGCCCGGCCGGCGTCGAACTGGCCGATCAGCGGCAGCAGCACCACGCCGGCGGCGATCGGGAGGATCGGCGAGCTCATGCGCTCGAGCAGCTCCTTCTGCTCGCGCACCAGCACCTCGGCCTGCTTCTGCGCGGTGATGTCGGTGAACGTGCAGACCGTGCGGACCGCGCGGCCCTCGGCGTCGAACAGCGGCGTCGCCGAGACCAGCAGCCACACCCGCGACTCCGAGGCCGGGCGGTACACGCCCATGATCACGCCCTGCACCGGCTTGCGCGTGTTCAGGGCGACGACGACCGGGTGCTGGTCGCCGGGGAACGGCGAGCCGTCCTCGTGGATGACGCCCCAGCGCGGGTCGAACGAGTCGCGGCCCAGGATCTGCTCCGCGGTCAGACCGAGCATGTCGAGCGCCGTCTCGTTGTAGCGCAGCATCTCGCTGCGCGGGCCCTGGACCACCAGCCCGACCTGCAGGTTGTCGAGCATGGCCGCGGCCTCGATGGCCTTGCGACGCTCCTCGTCGCTGCCCTCGAGCTCGGCCACCCGGCGCTGCAACGTCTCGATCTGCGCCCGCAGGTCCGCGGTCTCGTCGCCGGTCTCCGACATCGTGTACCCCCACCGCATGGTATTCGCGGCCCGCGTGGATCGCAACGGAACGCAGTATCGCGCGGCGATTCCCGCGTCCGCGACCGCGGGAGACGCGGCCCGTCGACGCATCGACGCTCGGCGAGCACGACCCCGTCGACCGCGATCCGCGGCTCGTCGACGAGGGTAGGTTACGTGTCGCCCCGGGAGAGGCGCACCGCGTACGTGATCCACAGCGCCGAGAAGCCGAGGAAGATCGCCTGAAACAGCCAGGCCATCGCCGGCGCCCCCTGCAGGATGGACAGGAAGATGCCGAGGTTGGCCGCGAGCGACCACAGCACCTTGAGGCGGAGCATGCCGGCGAAGTGCTCGCGCGGGGCGTCGCGCCCGAGGTACGACTCGACGCCGATGCCGACCAGCGCGGCCGCGACCAGCCGGGTCGTCAGCGGGTCGACGGCGGTCCACCCGAACAGCCGCAGCGTCGCCACCGGCGCGACGAACAGCGGGACGGCGAACGTCAGGTCGACGACGCAGTGGATCACGAACCAGGTGCGCAGCGCGGGCGGGACGGCGGACATCTCCGCGAGCCTACACCGCGCCGGCGGCGACCGGTCGTATCACCGCCGGCGGCCCCCACACGCCGGGGTTCGGCTACCATCGGCGCCCCGCACCATGGACTGCCTGACCATCGCCGGCCTCGTCGCCCACCACGCCCGCTACCGCCCCGACGCCCGCGCCTTCGCCTTCGCCGACGACTGGCGCACCTGGCGTGAGCTCGACGCCGAGGTCGACCGCACCGCCCGCGCCCTGCGCGACGCCGGGGTCGAGCACGGCGACCGCGTGGTCACCGTGCTCGCCAACTGCCCGGAGATGATCGCGCTCTACTGGGCCTGCGCCCGCATGGGCGCCTGCGCCGTGCCGCTCTCGCCGCTGCTGACCGCGAGCGGCCTGGCCACGCTGATCGGCGACGCGAGCCCGCGGCTCGTCGTGCACTCGGCCGAGACCGCCGCCGAGACGCTGGCCGCCTGCGCCGCCCTGGCGACCACGTGCGTGCAGACCGGCCCCGCGTGGCAGGCCCGCCTCGCCGCCGCCGACGCGGCCCCGGTCGCCGCCCGCGTGCGGCCCGACGACCTGTTCAACATCATGTACACCAGCGGCACCACCGGCATGCCGAAGGGCATCGCCCTGACCCACCGCATCCGCGCCCACTACGCCACCGTGCTGGCCAGCGCGTGGCGCATGACGGCGGCCTCGGTCGCCCTGCACACCGGGGCCATGGTGTTCAACGGCGCGTTCGTCACGCTCATGCCGGCGCTGTTCGCCGGCGCGGCCTACATCGTGCACCCGCAGTTCGACGTCGCCGCCTTCCTGCGCACCGTCGAGGGCGAGCGGGTCACCCACGTCATGCTGGTGCCCTCGCAGATCGCCGCGATCCTCGAGTCGCCCGGCTTCGACCCCGCGCGCCTGACCTCGCTCGAGGTCCTGCTCTCGCTCGGCGCCCCGCTGCCGCTGGCCCACCGCGACCGCATCGAGGCGGCCCTGCCCGGCCGCATGCACGAGCTCTACGGCCTGACCGAGGGCTTCGTCACCATCCTCGACCGCGCCGACGCGGTGCGCAAGCGCGGCTCGGTCGGCGTGCCTCCGCCGTTCTTCGACCTGCGCATCGTCGACGAGCAGCGCGTCCCCGTGGCCGTCGGCGAGGTCGGCGAGATCGCCGGCAAGGGCCCGTTCCTGATGCCCGGCTACTACGGCAAGCCCGAGCTGACCGCGCGCACGATCGTCGACGGCTGGCTGCTCACCGGCGACCTCGGCCGCGTCGACGAGGACGGCTTCCTCTACCTCGTCGACCGCGTGAAGGACATGATCGACTCCGGCGGCGTCAAGATCTACCCCCACGACATCGAGGAGGTGATCGCCCGCCACCCGCAGGTCGCCGAGGCCGTGGTGTTCGGCGTGCCCGACGACAAGTGGGGCGAGACGCCGCTCGCCGCGGTCCGCCTGCGCCCCGGCGCGGCCGTCGACCCCGACGAGCTGCGCGCGTGGATCAACGCCAACGTCGGCGCCCGCTACCAGCGGGTCAGCCGCGTCGTGCTCGTCGACGACTTCCCGCGCAGCGTCGCCGGCAAAATTCTCAAGCGCAGCCTGCGCGAGCCCTACTGGGCCGGCCGCGAGCGCAACATCTGATCCCGCCCATGTCGACCTACAACGACCTCGTCCACACCAGCGCCGACGGCCTGCGCCTCTACGCCCGCGACTACCCGGGCCACGGCGGCCCGGCCCGCCTGCCGGTGCTCTGCATCCACGGTCTGACCCGCAACTCGGCCGACTTCGAGGACGTGGCCCCGTGGATCGCCGCCCAGGGCCGCCGCGTGCTCGCGGTCGACGTGCGCGGGCGCGGCAAGTCGGCGCACGACCCGATCACCCGGCGCTACGTGCCGATGACCTACGCCGGCGACATCATGAAGCTGATGCATGACGTCGGCATCGCCCGCGCCGTGATGATCGGCACCTCGATGGGCGGCCTGGTGATCCTGACGATCGCCCTGCGCAAGCTCTCGCTGATCTCCGCGGCGGTGCTCAACGACGCCGGACCCACGGTGGCGATGCGGGCCCTCGAGCGGATCGCCCAGTACGTCGGCCGCCCGGTCCGGATCTCCTCGTGGGACGAGGCCGCCGCGCACGTGCGCGACCTCTACGGCGCCTCGTTCCCCGACCTCCCGCCCGAGGAGTGGCAGCGCTGGGCCCGGCGCGGGTTCGAAGAGACGGCCCCCGGCGTACTCACCCAGCGCTACGACCTCGGCATCGCCGAGCCGTTTCGCACGACCCGGCTGCGCAACACCGCGTGGATCGCCCGCTACGCGTTCCGCCGGCTGGCCCGCGCGAGGCCGACGCTGCTGGTCCGCGGCGCCACCTCCGAGGTGATCGAGCCCGAACACGTGGCCGCGATGCGGGCCGCCGCGCCGCGGCTCGCGGTCGTCGAGGTGCCGCGCGTCGGCCACGCGCCCACGCTGACGGAGCCCGCGGCCCAGGCGGCGCTGCGCGAGTTCCTCGCCCGCGTCGATTGACCGTCACGACCCGGCGCGCGGGCGGCGACGACGACCGCGACGTCGCGCGGCCGCGTCGGCGGCGACGTCGCGCCCGCACCCGACGCCGACGGACCACACCAGCGCGACCCGCGGATTCGGACCGCCGCCGCCGCTCGAACCCGATCCCCCGCGCCTGCGCGGCCCAACGGCGGGCGCGTCCAGCGGGCCTTGGCGCCGGCCCCGATACCGGCTACTTGGGTTCAGCAGGACGCACCGATGCAAGACGCCGCCACCTACCGGTTCGAGTTCCGCGGGACCATCGAGATCCCCACGCACGTGCTCCTCCAGCACCGCGAGGGCACGCTGCAGCAGGCCATCGAGCTGTGCGGCCAGTACGGCTGCCAGATCGTCCTGAAGGACCCCGAGGACGCCGCGGTCTCGCGCGGCCTGGTGCGCCCCGACGGCCAGTACGAGCTCGCCGAGGCGACCTGAGGCGACCGCCCCGCCTCACCCGAACCACGCGGCGAACCGCCGCTCGACCGCCCCCGCGAGCTCCGCCGGCGCGCCGTCGTTCACGAGCTCCTCGTCCCACAGCCCCGGGTCGTCGAGCTCCGTCTCGGTCGGATGATCGTCGACCCCCGGCGTCACCACCCACCCCGACGCCGCCCGCAGCGCGTCGGGCCGCGTCACCCGCACCACGCGCAGGTCGAACCGCGGCCGCAGGTGCTCCACCTCGAGCCGCAGCCGCAGGTCCGAGATCACCGCGCTCCGCCCCGCCGCCGCGACGCGATCGGCCACGGCCGCGCAGAACACCCGCGGGTCCGCGCGCAGCGCCGCCACCGTGAACTCCGTCAGCTGCGGCCGCCAAAGCTCCTTGTAGGCCCGCTCGCCCTGCAGCCGCACGAGGTCGACCGCCACCCCGCGCGCCGCCTGCACGGCCACGAACATCCGCTTGCTCTCCCCCGCGAACGCGTGCGCCGCGTCCGGCTCGCTCCGCCCGCGCCGCCGCGCCTCCGCCAGGATCATGCCCGCCAGCGTGTCCTTGCCCGCGAACCGCTTGCCCGAGATCGCCAGCACCCGCACCATCGCCCGAGCATACCGCGGATCCGTGTTATGACGCGGGCCATGCACGCGCCGGTGCGGGTCCTCGGGTCCTACGTCTCCCCCTACGTCCGCAAGGTCCTCGTCGTGCTCGACCTGAAGGGCATCCCCTACGAGATCGACCCCGTCATCGCCTTCTACACCGACGACGAGTTCACCAAGCTGAGCCCGCTCCGCCGCGTGCCCGTGCTCGTCGACGACCAGCTCGTGCTCAACGACTCGACCGTGATCTGCGAGTACCTCGACGAGCGCCACCCCGCCCCGCCGCTGCTCCCCCGCGGCGCCGCCGCCCGCGCCCGCGCCCGCTGGCTCGAGGAGTACGCCGACACCCGCATGGCCGAGGTGTTCATCTGGCGCCTGTTCAACCAGCAGGTGATCCAGCGGTTCGTGTGGGGCCGCGAGCCCGACCAGGACGTCCTGCGCTGCACCGTCGACGAGGACATCCCGCAGATCCTCGACTACCTCGAGGCCCAGCTGCCCGCCGACGGCTTCATCTTCGACGAGCTCTCGATCGCCGACATCGCCGTCGCCGCGCCCTTCCGCAACGCCGCGTGGGTCCGCTTCCGCGTCGACGCCGACCGCTGGCCGCGCACCGCCGCGTTCGTCGAGCGCGTGCTCGCCCTCCCCGGCTTCGCCAGGCTGCGCCCCTTCGAGGACCTCCTGATCCGCACCCCGATCCCCGACCACCGCGCCGCCCTCGAGGCCGCCGGCGCCCCCCTCACCGGCACGACCTACACGACCGCGACCGCCCGCCGCGGCGTCATGCGCACCTGATCAGGCCTCGGCCGTCAGCTCGAAGATCACGTCACCGTCGCTGTACTCGACGCACGCCCGGCAGCGCCCGCCGCGCTTGGCCTCCCACAGCTTGGCGTCCGCCTCGGCGAACAGCACCGACGTGTCGAGGTTGTCCCGCGGCCACACCGACGCCCCCACGCTCAGCGAGATGCCCTGCTCGAGCGCCTGCGTGCCCACCCGCGCCGCGATCGCCACCACCTGCTCGGCGTTCGTGTCGGTCACCAGCACCGCGAACTCGTCGCCGCCGAAGCGCGCCACGATGTCGTGCGCCCGCAGCGTCGAGCGCAGCAGCACCCCGACCGTCTGCAGCAGCTCGTCCCCCGCCTTGCGCCCGTAGGTGTCGTTGACCGCCTGGAAGTGGTCGACGTCCAGCATGAGCAGCCCGCACTGCGAGCCCAGCCGCTGCGCCCGCGACTGCTCCTCCTGCATGCGCGTCTCGAACTCGCGGCGGTTGAACAGCCCCGTCAGCCCGTCGTGCCGCGCCAGCGTCTCCACGCTCTCGAGCAGCCGCAGGTTCTCCGAGACCAGCGCCGCCGCGTCGAGCAGGAAGCTGATGAAGTCGAGCGCCGAGAGGTCGACCGGCGCCAGCGTGTAGCGGTTGTCCGCGACCACCACCCCGAGCGGCCGCCCGCGCAGCTTGATCGCGCACACCAGGAACTCCTGCGGGGGGGCCAGCGCCGCGATCGCCGGGTTGACCGGCCGCTCGCGCACGAACCGCAGCGGCCCGCTCGCGGCCAGCGCCGCCACGATCTCGTCGCCCTCGGCCGCGTCCTCGAGCGAGCACTCGAGCGTGCGCACGAACTCCTCGAAGCGCGACTCGACCTCGTGCGCCGCGTACTCCGCCAGCATCTCCTCGATGGTCTTGTCGTGGGTCTCGATGGCGTCCCAGATGCCCTGGGCTTCTTCCTCGTCGTAGGGCCCGATCGCCGAGGTGCCGACCAGCGCGCGGCTGTCCTCGTCGTAGACCAGCAGGGCCGCGCGGCTGAAGCCCAGCACCGAGCCCGCGGTCATGCCGAGCAGCGTGATCGTCCGCAGGCGGTCGACGCTCTGGGTCGACAGCATCGCCCGCGTCAGCCGGCGCAGCGCGTCCTGCCGCGGCGCCTCGCGGGCGAACCGCTCGAGCGCCTCCGCGGCCTCCGCCTGGCCGAGCAGCACCTCCGCGATCTGCCGGGCCAGCGGCTGCCCCGGCGCCGCCAGCTCGTCGGGCCCGAGCGTCAGCGTGCGGTCGCCGTGCCCGAGGATCACCCGCGGCGGCGCCTCCTGTCCGACGAGCACCACCTCGGGCGGCCGCAGCGTGATGCCCCGCGCCGACAGCTTCAAGAGCGCCAGCATCGTCGCCGGCAGGCCGATCGACCCCTCCGGCACCTCGATGCGCAGCCCGATCGGCACGCCGATGCGGCGGAACAGCGCCCGCAGGTACGGCGGTACGACCGCGCCGCGAACCTGCTGCAGCAGCTCGCCCGGCAGCCCCGGAAGTCGCTCGTCCGACATCGGCAAGCCATGATGCTCGCTGGACCCCGCGCCACCGTCAACGGCCGTCGCCGCGCCCTTGCGCGCGCGCCCGTGCCCGAGGCGCTCGCGCGGGCGAAAAAGCCTCCTCACCGCAGAATGTTCGGAGACCCGGGCCCACGCCGCCTTCGCCTCCGCGGCCGCGTCCCGACCGCGCCGTCGCGTCGGTCGCCGGTCCGTGGTCGTGCGCCCCGCTCGACCCGCGATCCCCCGCCGCGGATCGCCGCGCTGCGCCCCGAGATCACGGCCGCGTGCTCCGCCGCTGCTCGCCAGGGTAGCCCCCTGGTGCCCCGATCCGCGTCTCGGTATCGTCCGCCGATGCCCCCTCGCTTCTATTACCTCCCTTGCACCCTCCTCGCGCTCGCGGCCTGCGGCGACGACGGCGGGACCACCGTCGGCCAGACCGCGTCGACCACCCAGGCCACCCTCACCTCGGCCACCATGACCAGCCCGCCGACCACCGGCGGCAGCGCCAGCGACAGCGCCGACAGCACCGGCGTCGGCGGCAGCATGACCGAGAGCGCCAGCGCCACCGGCGAACCGACCTCCGTCGGCAGCAACGAGACCAGCGCCGCCACCTCCGCCGGCTCCGAGACCACCGCCGGCGTCGACGACAGCACCTCCGGCATCAAGCTCGACGTCGGCGTCGAGACCGACACCAACGGCACCTCCGGCGGCCCGGTCGACGTGTGCAAGGCCAGCGACGACGACATGGGCAACATCGGCGACTGCAGCGACGAGGCCCCGCCCGACGCCTTCGAGCCCGACGTGCAGTGGAGCTGGAACGGCCCCGGCGCCGAGAAGGAGTCGCTCGTCACCCCGCTGGTCGCCAACCTGACCGACGACAACGGCGACGGCGCGATCGACCTGTGCGACATCCCCGACATCGTCGTCACCGTCACCGCGTTCCCGAACGACGGCCACATCTACGTGCTCGACGGCGCCACCGGCACGCTGCACTTCATGATCCAGACCCCCGTCACCTGGTCGATCAACCCCGCGATCGGCGACATCGACGACGACGGCGTCCCCGAGATCGTCGCCGCCACCGGCCCCGGCTTCGGCGGCCCGTCCGCGGCCATCGCGTTCGAACACGACGGCGCCGTCAAGTGGCAGAACAACACCGCCATCGGCCACGGCCAGGGCGGCGCGATCACCCTCGCCGACTTCGACAACGACGGCGACGTCGAGATCAGCATGGACAAGCTGCTCATCGACCACAACGGCCAGACCCTCGTCACCCTGCCCGAGCCCAACAGCTCCGACAACTTCACCACCGTCGCCGCCGACCTCGACGGCGACGGCGACCTCGAGATCGTCATCGGCGCCAACGCCTACCACCACGACGGCAGCGTCTACTACAGCAACCCCGGCCTCGAACGCGGCTTCGCCCAGGTCGCCAACCTCGACGGCGACCCCGAGCCCGAGGTCATGATCAACTCCGGCGGCGGCATCACCCTGCTCGAGCACACCGGCGCGGTGAAGTACCAGAACCAGGCCCCCGGCGGCGGCGCCTCGTGGTTCCGCCCCGGCACGATCCACGACTTCGACGGCGACTCCGTGTCCGAGGTCGCGACCAGCTCGTCGAACTCCTACGTGATGTTCGAGGGCGACCTGACGGTCAACTGGATCGCCCCGGTCCAGGACGGCAGCGGCTGGGCCGCCGGCACCGCCTTCGACTTCGACGGCAACGGCGTGGCCGAGGCCATGTACGCCGACGAGACCAACCTGTGGGTGTTCGACGGCGACGGCAAGCCGCTGCTCAGCGTGCCCCGCAGCGCCAAGACCCTCGCCGAGTACCCCGTGGTCGCCGACGTCGACAACGACGGCTCGGCCGAGATCGTGGTCGTCTCCGACTCCGGCTTCCAGAACAACCAGACCGCGCCGACAGTGCAGGTCATCCGCGACGTCATGGACCGGTGGATCCAGCCGCGCCGCATCTGGAACCAGCACACCTACCACGTCACCAACGTGCGCGAGGACGGCAAGATCCCGCAGTTCGAGAAGCCGTGGTGGCAGAATTTGAACACGTTCCGCACCAACTCGCAGATCGAGGGCGGCGAGATCTGCATCCCCCCGCAGTGAACAGCCCCTCGGGACAGGTCCCTCGGGACAGGTCCTTCAGAGCAGGTGCCGGGCTCGCGCGAAGGCGGCGAGCGCCGGCGGCCGCTCGCCGTCGATCACCGCCGCCGCGATCATCGCCCCCAGCGCCGGGGCGAACTTGAAGCCGTGGCCCGAGAACCCGCCCGCGACCGTGACCCGCGGCTCGCCCGGCAGCTCGTCGATCACGAAGTCGCACGACGGCGTGCACGTGTACAGGCACACCGACGCGGCCACGAACGGCCCGCGCGCGGCCGGGATGAACTCCGCCAGGAACTCCGCCAGCGGCACCAGGTCGTCGGAGTGCACCTCGCGGTCGACCGTCTCCGGGTCCTCGCCCGCGCCCGGGTCGAGCCCCGCCGCCGTCACGTGGTTGGCCAGCTTGAAGCCGTCGACGCCCTCGCCGCACCACGGGAACCCGTACAGGAACCCCGCGGGCACCAGCACCGCCCACACCGGCATCGCCTGCAGCGCGGCCCGCTGCGCCGCGTCGGGCAGCGTCCACGCCAGCACCCGCCGCAGCACCTGCAGCCTGTTCGGCAGGAACCCGGGCAGCAGCCCCGGCAGGTACGCGCCCGCGGTCACGACCACGCGGTCGCCGCGGACCTCCTCGCCCGACTCGAGGCGCACGCGCACGCCGTCGCCGTCCGCCTCGACGGCCAGCGCCCGCGCGTCGTGACGGACGATCGCCCCGCGCGCCTCGGCCTCGGCCCGCAGCGCGTCGAGGCACGCGCGCACGCGCAGGTACCCGCCCGACGGCGTGTAGCAGGTCTGCCAGCCGTCAGGCACCGCGACCGGCCAGCGCCGCCGGGCCGCCGCCGCCGCGACGATCTCGTGCGGCGTCCCGCTGACCTCGCACGCCTCGACCGAGGCCACGAACTCGGGGTGGTCCGGCGGTCCGACCTCGATCATGCCCGTGCGCACGAGCAGCGGCTCGCCCGCCCGCTCGCCGAGCTCCAGCCACAGCCGCGCCGCCTCGCGCACGATCGGCACGTAGCCCGCGCCCTCGTGGTACGACTCGCGGATGATGCGCGTGTGCCCGCCGTGGCTGCCGCGCCCGTGCACGTGGCCGAACCGCTCGAGCACCGTCACCTGCGCCCCGCGCCGGGCCAGCGCCCACGCGCTCGCCAGGCCCATGGTCCCGCCGCCGACCACGACGACCCGCGGACCGCGTGACATCGCCATCGCCTACTCCGACTCCGAGGCCACGAACCCGTACGCCTCGGGGCGCTCGAGCGGCGGCAGCGCCCCGCGGCGGATCAGCAGCGTCCGCACCGCCCACAGGTCGCGGAAGATACGGTAGCGCAGCGCCGTCTGGTCGAGGTAGTCGACGCCCGCCGAGCCGCCGGTGCCCGTGCGCCGCCCGACCACCCGCTCGACCATCCGCGCGTGCCGCTGCCGGAAGATCACGAACGCCTGCTCGAGCTCCACCGTCGCGTCGAGCACCTCGCGCGGCCAGGCCAGCAGCGGCAGCTCGCGGTAGCTCTCGATGAACAGCAGCGCCGCCCGGATCCGCGACCACCGCCACCGCTGGTCGGACGGCGCGTCCTCCCCCATCAGGAACGTGCGCGCGTTCTTCATCTCCTGGCGGTAGCGCTGCTCGAGCCGCGAGCGGTCGGCCTGGCCCGGGGCCGCGGCCATCGCCAACCCCATCGCGTCCTCGAGCTCGATCGCCTGGGCCGCGAGGTAGTTCTCGAGGAACCCGGTCACGACCTCCTGGTCGCCGGTCTGCTCGGGCGTCGAGCCCTGGATCGGCGTGCGGAACAGCCACTCGCCCATCGCCGCGTGCAGCGTCGGCATGTCCGACAGGCGGGCCTCGACCCGCTTCGACGCCGGCGACTCGCGCCCGTCCGCGTACTTCAGCGCCCGCAGGTAGTCGTTGTCGTGCCCGAGCGGCAGCCGCTCCTCGAGCTTCAGCCCCATCAGGATCTCGATCTCCCGCAGCTGCGCCGACTGGAACCCGCTCGCCGGCGTCAGCTTGTCGCGGAAGCCCAGGTAGTCGCGCGTGGTCATCGTCTCCATCAGCGCGAAGTGGCGGGCCACCTGCTCGAACAGCAGGGCGCAGCGCCGGATGCCCCGCACCGCGCTCGACAGCGACTGCTCGCGCACCTTGTCCTGCGCGAACAGGTCGCGCACGTGGACCAGCTCGCGGATGGCGAGCTTGAACCACAGCTCGTCGATCTGATGCACGGTGATGAACATCACCTCGTCGTTGGTCAGCTCCCGATCGGTCTCGGCGATGCCGCCCTGGAGCGACAGGAGCTCCTCGATCTTGATGTAGTCCCAGTAAGCTGTGGATCGGCCGCCCGCCATGGCGGCGCGACCGTGCCACGACTCCAACGCCCCCGCAACCCTGCAACCCGCACGGGCGCTTTCAGGCGACCCGCGCCGAGCCGGCGCCGCCCACCTGCAGTCCGTGCACCGCCGCCGCCAGGCCCCGCCTCACCGCACTGCCGAGCGCCGCGCGGGCGCCGACCACCGGCGTCCCCGGGGCGTTCGTCGACCTGTCTCTTCAGCCAGGTTCAAGCCGCGGCGCCGCCGGCCGCGCCGCTCCACGACCTGTCCGTTCAGGCAGGCCCGGCCCACCACCGCACCGCCGGCCCGCCCGGCTCGCCCGGCAGCGGCAGGTCGGCCGCCAGCAGCTCCGCCGTGCTGACCACCGCGACGTACGGCGCGCTGCCGTGGACCAGCGCCGCCACGGCCGCCCGCGCCGCCGGCGTCGTCACCACCAGCGGCGACCCGGGACGACCCCCACTGTCGCCGCGAAGCCCCGCCAGCCACGCCGCCCGCTCGCCCGGCCGCAGCGCCAGCCGCACCCCCGCCTCGCCGACCAGCGCCCGCGACGCGAGCTCCGCCTCGGCGTCCGGCAGCGGCCGCACCCAGCGCACCGGCCCCAGCCGCGCGTGCCCCGCGACCAGGTCCCGCAGCCAGTAGCCGACCAGCAGCTCCCGCGCCGCCTCGACCCAGCGCCCGCGCTCGCTCGTCGCCCGCAGCCGCGGGTCGGTCGCCGCCGCCTCGAGCAGCGCCGCCGGCGGCGGCGGCGGCAGGCGCTCGCGCAGGAACCCGCGGCACACCAGCAGCAGGTCGGCCGGCGCCCACCGCTTCAGCCCCTCGCGCACGGCCGCCGGGTGCCGCCGCCGCGCCCGCTCCAGCCCGCGCTCGAGCTGCTGCAGGTCGAGCAGCGCCTCCGCGTGGCCCATCACCGCCCGGAAGCACGCGACCACCAGCCCGTCGACGTCGAGCGGCCTGGCCGTTTCGCCCTGTCCCGAAGTACCTGTCCCGAGGGCCACCCCGGCGTCCGCCGCCTCGCCCGCGCCGTCGCGGTCGGCGAGCCCGGCGAGCACGCGCGCGCCGAGGCGAACGTCGCCGGCGTCGCCGGTCGGCAGGGCCGCGATCTCCGGCACGTCGATCGCCAGCGCCGCCGCGCAGCGGGCCCGCAGCGCCGCCAGCGGCTGGCGCAGCGCCGCCAGCTCCGCCGCCGTCCGCCCCGGCACGCGCACGACGATCCGCGGCGCCGGCTCGACCGACTCCGCCGCGGCCCCGCGCAGCCCGGCCAGCCACAGCCCCGCGCACAGCAGCCCGGCCGCGGTGGTCACGAACGCCAGCCCCGGCATGCCCGGCACCGCCGCCAGCCCGAGCAGCAGCCCCGCGGGGATCACCAGCATCGCCGGCTCGAGCCACGCCAGCGCCGGCCGCGGGCTCGCGCGGTCGACCCGCGTGACCAGCACGCCCGCCGCCAGCGACACCAGCAGCGCCGGGATCTGCGCCAGCAGCCCGTCGCCGATCGTCAGCCGCCCGTACAGCTCGAGGCTGTCGGCGATCGTCATGCCGCGGCGCATCGTCCCGATCGCCAGCCCGCCGAGCAGGTTGATCGCCGTGATCACCAGCCCCGCGATCGCGTCGCCCTTGACGAACTTCGCCGCCCCGTCCATCGCCCCGTGGAAGCTCGAGCGCTCGAGCAGCGCCGCCCGCCGCCGCACCACCTCCTCGGCCGACACGGCCCCCGCCCGCAGGTCGGCGTCGATCGCCGCCTGCTCGCCCGGCAGCCCGTCGAGCGCGAAGCGGGCCCCGACCTCCGCCACGCGCTCCGCCCCCCGCGCGATCACCAGGAATTGCACGGCCGTCAGGATCGCGAACATGACCGCCCCGACGACCAGGTCGCCGCGCACGACCAGCCCCGCGAACGCGTCGATCACCCGCCCCGCGTCCGCCTGCCCGAGGATCAGCCGCGTGGTCGCCACGTTCAGCGCCAGCCGCGACAGCGTCACCAGCAGCAGCAGCCCCGGGAACCCGATCAGGTCGACGCTCCGCCGCACCGCCAGGCTCGCGACCAGCAGCACCACCGCGACCGCCAGGCTCGCCGACAGCAGCAGATCCATCACCGCCGTCGGCAGCGGCACCAGCACGCACGCCAGCAGCACGCACACCCACACCGCCGGCGTCAGCCGCGGCCACCCGCGCCACGCCGCCCGCAGCCGCGCCGCCCGCGGAGTGCGCCCGTCCGTCACCCCGCGACCCTACCGGCCCCCGCCAGTCCCCCGCAAGCCCTGGCCAAACGCCGCCCCGGACCGCCCCGCACGCCGCCGGCGACAACGCCTCGGGAAACCCGTAAAAATCCCCCGCAGTGTCCTCGGCCACCTCCTCGCTCGTCCGCCCGCGCCTGCGCGGCGTCATCGACATCTACGCCGCGGCGCTCGCGATCCCCGCGGTCGCCGTGCTCGTCGCCGGCGCGAGGCCCGGCGCCGCCACCCTCGCGGCCCTCGTCTACGGCGCCTCGCTCGTGATCCTCGTGATCGGCAGCGCCGTCTATCACCTCCCGCGCTGGCCGGTGCGCACCGCGGTGTGGCTCCGCAAGATCGACCACGCCAACATCTACCTGCTGATCGCCGGCACCAGCACGCCGCTGGCGTTCGCCGTGTCGCCCGGCCCCGGCGAGTGGCTGCTGCCGGCGATGTGGCTGGCCGCGATCCTCGGGGTGCTAAAGACGCTGCTGTGGCCACGCGCCCCGCGGAGGCTCAACGCCGCGCTCTACGTCCTCATGGGCGCCCTGACCTTCCCCTGCGGGCCCGCCCTCGGCCGCGTCGTCGCGGACTTCCACCTGCTCGCGCTCGGCGGCCTGCTCTACGTGATCGGCGCCGCGGTCTACGCCCTGCGCTGGCCCAACCCCGCCCCGCTGGTGTTCGGCTACCACGAGATTTTCCATATCTTCGTGTTCTCCGCCGCCGCCGCCCACTACCTCGCGATCTGGTCGATCGTCACCTGACGCGGCGTCGGGTCAGCCCTACACCGCGGCCGAAGTGCGGCCCCGACGCCCTTGCGGCCCCGCCCCGCGTGGTGCGACCGTCGTGACGATGCACGCGCGGGAGGCCACGCCCGGGTGAACCACGACGGCTCCACCCGCAAGCCGGGAGACAGCGGCGGCCTCGCCGTCGTCCACCGCCTCGACCCGCGCGGCAACACCCAGCAGCCCGCCGCGGCCAAACCACCGCACCCCGCCTCCGCGCCGCCGAGCCAGTGGACGCCGCCCCAGCAGTTCGACGAGTACGTGCTCGTCAGGCTGCTCGGCCAGGGCAGCATGGGCCGCGTCTACCTCGCCCGCGACACGGTCCTCGACCGCCCCGTGGCCGTCAAGTTCATCGGCCACGTCGCCCCCGACGCCGATGACCGCGAGCGCTTCCTCGTCGAGGCCCGCGCCGTCGCCCGCCTGCAGCACCCCAACGTCGTCACCATCTACCGCGTCGGCGAGCTCCAGGGCCACCCGTACCTCATCACCGAGTACGTGGCCGGCAAGAACCTCGGCGAGCTCGCGGTGCCGCTCGCCTCGCGCAAGGTCATCGAGCTCGGCGTCGGCCTCGCGCGCGGCCTGGCCGCGGCCCACCGCCACGGCGTGCTGCACCGCGACATCAAGCTCGCCAACGTGCTGCTCAGCGACTCCGGCGAGGTCAAGCTCCTCGACTTCAGCCTCGCCAAGCTGCTCGACCCCGGCGCGCTCGACCGCCCCGCGCCCTCGCCCGCCCCCGCCGACGCCGTGCGCGCCGCGACCGCGGCGGTCCAGCGCCACACCGGCCGCCACACCGCCGTCAGCGAGTCCGACGCCGCCCTGCAGGCCCCGAGCTCGAGCTCCGAGCGCATCCAGGCCGGCATCCTGTCCGCCTCGGTGCTGTCGGCCTCGACCATGCCCGGGGCCATCGACTCCTCGCCCCACCTCTCGCTCACCCAGGCCGGCACGCTGCTCGGCACCCCGCACTACATGGCGCCCGAGCTGTGGCGCTCCGAGACCGCGACCCGCCGCTCCGACGTCTACGCCCTCGGCGCCCTGCTCTACATCCTCGCCACCGGCCGCCCGCCGACCGAGGCCGAGACGACCATCGAGCTGGCCACCCGCGTGCAGGAGATCGAGCCGCGCCCGCTGCTCGAGCGAGCCTCGCGCGCCGACCCCCGCCTCGCCGCGATCATCGACCGCTGCCTGCGCCGCGACCCGTTCGACCGCTACGCCTCCGGCGAGGAGCTGCTGGCCGCGCTCGAGGCCCTGCAGCCCATGGGCCGCGAGCTCGCCGTGCCCGAGGGCAACCCCTACCGCGGCCTGCAGGCGTTCGAGTCGAAGCACCGCGCGCTGTTCTTCGGCAGGGCCCACGAGATCCGCTCGGTGCTCGCGCGCATGCGCAGCGACGCCCTCGTCGTCGTCGCCGGCGACTCCGGCGTCGGCAAGTCCTCGCTGTGCCGCGCCGGCGTGGTCCCCCTCGTCGAGGAGGGCAACATCGACGCCTCACGCCAGTGGGCCAGCGCGACCATGACGCCCGGCCGCTACCCGCGCCAGACCCTGATCGCGACCCTCGCGACCCTGTTCGACATGACCGAGGAGACCATGGCCGCCCTCCTCGAGTCCGGCCCCGAGGAGTTCGTCCGCGGCCTGCGCAAACAATTGGGCGACGCCCGCGGCCGCCTGCTGATGATCGACCAGCTCGAGGAGCTGGCGACCCTCGGCCCCCCCGACGAGGTCGCCGTCGTCGGCCCGCTGCTCGCCCGCATCGCCTCCGGCCTCCCGGGCATGCGCGTGCTGGCCACCGTGCGCGGCGACTTCCTCACCCGCGTGGCCCAGCTGCCCGGCGTCGGCGACGAGCTCGCGCGCGCGATCTACTTCCTGCGCCCGCTGTCCCGTGACGGCGCCCGCGAGGCCATCGTCGGCCCCGCCCGCGTCAAGGCCGTCGCCTTCGAGTCCGAGGCCCTCGTGCACGAGCTCGTCGACGCCGGCGCGCGCGGCAGCCTCCCGCTGCTGCAGTTCGCCCTCGCCGAGCTGTGGGAGATCCGCGACCAGACCCAGAACGTCATCACCGCCGTCGATCTAAAGAAGATCGGCGGCGTCACCGGGGCCCTCGCCCGCCACGCCGACGCCGCCCTCGCCGAGCTGATCCCCGAGCAACGCGTGGCCGCCCGCCGCGTGCTCATGCGCCTCGTCACCGTCGACGACACCCGCGCCGTCCGCCACGAGGACGAGCTCACCGCCGGCTCGCCCGCCGCCGAGGCGGCCCTGAAGGCCCTCGTGCGCGCCCGCCTCGTGGTCGTCCGCGAGGTCGCCGACCAGGCCGCCTTCGAGATCGCCCACGAGGCGCTGATCGGCGGCTGGACCACCCTCGGCGCCTGGCTCGAGGCGGAGCGCGAGACCCGGGCGATCCACCACCGCCTCGAGCTCGCCGTCGCCGACTGGGAGCGCCTCGGCCGCGGCCGCGACGGCCTGTGGTCCGGCGCCCCATTACAAGAGGTCCTCGGCCTCGACCCCGCGTCGCTGCGCCCGCGCGAGCTCGAGTTCATCGCCGCCTGCCGCGCCGGCGCCGCCCGCACCCGCGTCCTCAAGCGCGTCGCCGCCGCCGCCATCCCCGTCGCCATCCTCCTCACCTACGGCGGCGTCTGGCTCAAGGGACAGGCTGACCTGAAGGCCAGGGTCGACCGCCACGCCGCCGCCGCCGCCGACGCGCTCGCCAGGGTCGACGCCCTGGCGGACGAGGCCGACGGCCTCCGCGCCAACGCCCTGCTCGCCTTCGACGCCGGCCAGCTCGACGACGCCGAGGCCCGCTGGTCGCGCTACCTCGCGCTGCTCCCCGACATCGAGACGCACATGGCCCGCGCCGCCCAGCAGCTCGAGCTCGGCCTCGGCCTGGCGAGCTGGCGCGACGACGTGCGCGAGCAGCTGCTGGGCACCCTGCTGCGCCGCGCCCAGCTGGTCGAGCAGACCGGCCGCGGCGCGCTCGCGGTCCAGGACCAGCTCGACCGCGTCACCCTCCACGACCCCTCCGGCGCCCGCCTCGCCGGCTGGAACGCCGGCGCGAGCCTGACCGTCACGAGCACCCCGCCCGGCGCGCACGCCTTCCTCGAGCACTACGAGGAGGACGCCGGCCGCCTGCGGATCGCCCGCGCCCAGGACCTCGGCATCACCCCGCTGGCCCCGCAGCCCCTCGAGCGCGGCTCGTACCGCCTCCGCCTCGACCTCCCCGGCCACACGCCCGTCGTCTACCCGGTCCTGCTCGAGCGCGGCGAGGCCGAGACGATCGACGTCGTCCTGCCCGCGACCACCGCGATCCCCGACGGCTTCGTCTACGTCGCCGCCGGCCACGTCCTCTACGGCACCGACGCCCAGGAGGAGATCCGCGTGTCGTTCAACGCCGAGCCACTGCACCCCGTCGCCGTGCCCGCGTTCCTCATCCACCGCCACGAGGTCTCGTTCGCCGACTACATCACCTTCCTCGACGCCCTCCCCGCCGACCGCCGCGCCGCCCTCCTCGCCGCCACCGCCGAGAGCTCCAACATCGCCCAGCTGACCGAACTGTCGCCCGGCCGCTGGCAGCTCGACCTCCACCAGGGCTACCGCGTCTACACCGTCCGCAGCGGCGAGATGCTCCACTACGCCGACCGCTCCCACCGCTCCTCCGTGCAGTGGGAGCGCCTCCCCGTCACAGGCATCTCCTCGCTCGAAGCCCGCGAGTACGTGGCCTGGCTCGACCGCTCCGCCCGCGTCCCCGGCGCGCGCCTGTGCTCCGAACACGAGTGGGAGCGAGCCGCGCGCGGCGCCGACAACCGCGAGTTCGCCACCGGCGACCGCCTCGAGCCCGACGCCGCCAACATCTCCACCACCTACGGCCGCGTCCCCTCCGCCTACGGCCCCGACCCCGTCGGCTCCTACCCCCAGTCGGAGAGCCCCTTCGGCCTCTACGACACGTCGGGGAACGTCTACGAAATGACGGTGTCGGCGCACGACCCCAACGCGATCGTCGCGCGCGGCGGAGCATTCTTCTTCGACTCGTTCGGCTCGCGGATCGCCAACCGCTTCCCGATCGAGCCGAATTTCCGCAACTACGCGATGGGCCTGCGGGTCTGCGCGACCTGGCCGACGGCGCGATGAAGCGCTGTGTGACAGTGCGGGTCATGTCGAGAACTGACAGCGCTGCGCGCCCCTCCCCTCGCTGCACGCCTACGACCGTGTAGGACACGCCCGCCGCTTTACTCCCAAATCTTCCGAACTTTGAAGAATTCCGGCATTTCGCGTGATCCGAGGCGCCGCTTTCAGGCGCTTACTCGGATGGGTTGGGAGGGGGAGATATGGCTGCATTGACTCGCTTCGCTCTGGTCGCGTGTGTTGGTTTCAGCGGCGCGTGTTACGAGGGCGCGATCCCCATCGACGACGAGGCCTCCTTCCGCAACACCGAGCTCAACACGCCGCACCTCAACGGCCCCATCTTCCAGGGCCCCATCTTCCAGGGCCGCGTGCTCAACGGCATCAACCTCAACGGCCCCATCTTCCAGGGCCCCATCTTCCAGGGCCCCATCTTCCAGGGCCCCATCTTCCAGGGCCTCCAGCTCAACGGCCCCATCTTCCAGGGCCCCATCTTCCAGGGCCCCTGGCTCGACGGCTCCGCCTTCACCGGCACCGTCAAGCAGGACGGCCAGGTCGTCCAGCTCGAGCCCGAGGACTTCGTCGGCTCCGAGTGGACCATCCGCCTGACCGAGAACAACAAGACCGAGGACTACATCCTCCGCATCGACGCCATCCACCAGTCGCCCGAGTACGACGACGTGTACACCTACGACTTCTCCCAGCGGCCCAAGCTCGGCTCCGCCAGCGCCTGGAAGCCGCTGTGCGTCGACAGCAACAACGCGGCCGTGCCCGCCATCCCCCTCGCCCACTACTGGAACCTCGCGACCGGCGACCGCATCGACGACCCCCGCGTCTTCACCCTCGCCTGCACCAACGCCGTGCTCGCCAAGTGCGTGCTGTGGGGCTACCGCCCGTGGGCCGAGGCCAGCTTCTGCAAGAACGCCGACAAGGGCAAGACCAAGCACTGCGAGGACATCTCGCTGCAGGACTACCACCAGGCCTGCACCCGCATGGCCCGCGCCGACTACTGCGGCGACGGCACGCCCTGGACCGTCGAGGGCAACGCCATCGACGTGCGCGACCTCCTCAACCCCCCGGTCCAGCAGCCCACCACCGACTGGTTCGTCGAGGCCGAGTGGAACCCCGACGGCGCCTACTGCGTCAACGACATCCGCCAGCAGGTCTGGAAGGCCCAGGGCCAGTACCCCGCCTGCTTCCTCAAGAACGGCAAGTTCGACAAGCCCATCATCAAGAACAACTGCGGCTCGCTCAAGAACGAGCGCGCGCTGATGTACAGCACCTTCGACATGGAAGCCCAGCTGGCCAAGATCCCGCAGGACTGATCGATCTCCTGTCCCCACCACCCCGGGCGACGCCGATGGTGGCGTCGCCCGTTTTTTTTATCGGGCCTTCCACGCCCCGCCGAGCCCCTGCGCCTGCGGCGGACGGATCGCCTCCGCGTGCAGCTTGCCGAGCAGCTGTAGCAGGTTGAACACCACCAGCGCCGCGAACGCCCCCAGCTTGCTCACCGCCCCGAACACCGGCGGCCACAGGGCCAGCAGCGTGCAGCCCGCCGCCGCCGCCAGCGAGCCCGCCACCAGCGCGAGCGTCCACAACCCCGCCCGCGTCCGCCAGCCCCGCGGGTCGAAGTCCGCGAGCACCCGCCCCGAACCGACCTGTCCTCCGAGCCAGATCTCGTCGCCGACCCGCAGCGGCACCACCACCTCGCGCTCCCACCCCGCCGCGCGGACCCCCGCCGCGCGCGCCGCGGCCAGCGTGTCGCCGTCCGGACACGCCGCCGCCCGCCGCCGCGTCGCCCCCGCCAGCCACACCTCCGCCGCGGTGCCCGGCGCCAGCGCGATCGCCTCGCCCCCGCGCACCGCCACCGCCCCGCCGTACACCACGCCCTCGCGCGCGCGGTCGTGCAGCAGCAGCGGGCCCTTGCCGTTGGTCCGCCCGACCTGCCGCACCCGCAGCGCCGCCAGCGCCCCGTCCGGCCCGTGCCCCGCCGTGACCGCCCCGCGCACCAGACCTGTCCCCGGGGCCAGGCACGGATCGTAGCGCCGCCGCAGCTCGACGTAGGCCCGCCAGCCCGCCGCCGCGATCAGCAGCGTGTTCACCCAGAAGGCCGCCAGCGCCAGCGCCGCCACTGCTCCGAGGAACGTCATCGTCAGCCCGTCGCCGGCAGCCCCTGCTCGGCGTCCGCCGCCTGCTCCGCCGCCGCCCGCCGGGCCCCGCGCGCCTCGAGCCCGCTCGCCGGCGCCGCCCGCTCGGCCGCCGCCACGTCCCGCGGGGCCGGCCGCCGCAGGCGCCCGAGGTACGTGCGCAGCAGGTACTTCACCATGCTCGGCTCGTCGAGGCTCGCGTCGATGCGCGGCAGAGCCTCCCGGCGGTGCGCCTCCGCCAGCTCCGACCAGTGCAGCCCGGCCCGGTTGTGGTGGATCGTGTGGTAGCCGTTGTTGCACATGATCCAGTTGAACGCCCGACCCACGAAGTTGCGCGAGTGGTTCCACTCGCTGGCGATATCGGTGCGGTCGTGCTGGATCAGGTTGATCCTCAGGATGCAGCGCGCCCCGTACAGCTGCGGCAGCACCACGCACAGCAGCGCCGGCCAGAAGTCGTAGATCAGCAGCGCCCCCGTCAGCCCGAACGCCACCACCAGCTCGGTGATGTACTGCCGCGCGAACGTCGGCTGCCGCGTGGTCGCCATCCAGCGCCCGACCCCCGCGAAGGTGTTCGGCCCGGCGATGTTCGGGAAGTGGATCAGATTCAACAGGTTCCAGCGAAACTGCACGTGCGACGGATCGGCCCAGTCCGGCTGCCCGTCGTCCGCGAAGTGGTGATGCACGAGGTTGTGCGACGGCACGTTCGCCGAGGCCGGATACAGCGCACCGAAGCTCAGCACGCAGCGCCAGATCATGTTGAGCCGATGACTATGAAAGATCCCGCGGTGCAGATGGTTGTGGATCACCACCGCGTTCAAGAAGCTGAGCAGCCCCGCCGCGATCAGCACCGCCGGGTTGCGCATCGCCGGCACGAACATCATCCCCAGCAGCAGCGCCTGGTACAGCGCGACGATCCCGACCTGCCGCCACTCCGTCCGGTGCCGCACCAGCCACGGCCCGCGCGCCTGCGTACCGCGCCTCTGCGCAGCCGCCTGCGCACCGCCTGTCGTCGCCGCGGCCATCGGCCGGGGACCATACACGACCCCTCGCCCCCCCTCAACGTACCGCCCGCCGCGCCGCCACCCCACGCAGCCTCACACGCCCGCCACCCGCGTCGCCGCCGCACCCCGGACGTCCGGTTCCGCCGCCGGCCCGAGTTCTCGACGCTCCCGCGCCGCCCGTGATATGCGTGCCGCACCCGGGCCCCGTGCGGCCCGGCGTGGACACCCTTGACCGCGCTCGTCTCAGGCCTCGTCACCTCCCTGACCGCCCAGCCGTCGGTCCAGTACCGCCGCAACAAGTGGTTCTACTTCGCCTACGACGGCGCCTGGCTGCTCGCGCTCGTCGCCCTCGACGTGTGGCTGCTGGCGACCCACACCCAGCCGCTGATCGGCTGGAGCTGGTGGTACCTCGCCCTGTTCCCGCTGATCCTCTACGTCCACATTCTGTTGAACGTCTTCATCCACAACTGCTGCCACGGCAACTTCCCCCGCGCCGTCAACCGCCTGATCGGCGAGCTCGCGGGCATGGTGGTCATCACCCGCTATGCGTCGTGGGAGATCATTCACCAGCGCCACCACAAGCACTCCGACGACCCCGAGAAGGACCCGCACCACGTCCACCCCAGCTTCCTGCGCTTCCTCTACGAGACCATGCTGTTCAACGTCGAGCGGCAGCTGCAGAACCAGGCCTACGACCAGTTCGGCGACACCCCCGAGAACCGCCGCCGCGAGCGCGTGCGCGCCGTGCTCAGCTTCTTCACGATGATCCCGCTGCTGCTGGCCTGGTACCTCCTGCTCGGCCCGTACGCGTTCTTCTTGCTGTTCCTCCCGGCCCAGGGCCTCGGCTGGATGCACGTCGCCCACTTCAACTGGGCCACCCACAACGCCCACTCGCCGACCCGCGACTACAAGCCCGTCAACCTCGACCACGGCCTCTACTGGATCGGCAACCGCATCTGGTTCGGCCTCTACATGCACGCCAACCACCACAAGCGGGCCAACGTGTTCAACCCGCTGCACATGGACGCCGTGCTCGCCCGCCGCGCCGCCGCCCGCGACGCATGACGGCCTGATCGGTCCAACCGATCCAACCGGTCTCACCGGTCTCACCGATCTAACCGATCTAACCGATCTAACCGATCTAACCGATCATGGCTTGTCGACGAACCGGACCACCCCGACCACCGGGAAGTGGTCCGACGGGTAGCGCCCGTCGACGTTGTAGTGGCTGATGTACGCGTTCACCACCTCGGTGGCCGGCTGCGCCCACACATAGTCGATCTTGTTGCCGCCGGTCCCGCCGTTGAACCCGTGCGCCGTGCCGACCGCGGTCGCGTCCGGGTCGTGCACGCGGAACGTGTCGACCATGCGCACCGGCGTGTCCTGCCCGCCGATCTTCGCGTCCTTTTTTAGATAGCGGACCGCGAGGTTGCCCTCGGCCGCGTTGAAGTCGCCGGTGACCACGAACGGCTCGTCCTCGGCGCGGTCGGCCACCCGCTCGGCCAGCAGCGCCGCGCTCCTCTCGCGCGAGTTCTGCGAGATGTGGTCGAAGTGCGTGTTGAACACGTAGAACCCGTAGCCCGTGTCCTTCTCGATCAGCCGCGCCCACGTCACCGCCCGCGGGTGCTCGTTGCCCCACGAGGTCGAGCCCGCCTGCCCCGGCGTGTCCGACAGCGCGAACGTGTCCCACTCGCCCAGCATGAACCGCTCCTTCTTGAAATAGATCGCGTTGTACGGCCCCTTCTGCATGCCGTCGACGGTGCCCCGCCCGACCCGCTTGTAGCCCGCCACCGCGTCGTCGATCGCCAGCAGCTGAAACCGCAGGTCCTCCTGCATGCCGATCACGTCCGCGTCCTGCATCAGCAAATAATCGAACACGATCGGCTTGCGCTGGTCCCACGCGTTCTCTCCGTCGTTCGCGGTGCCGACGCGGATGTTGAACGTGATCACCTTGACCTTCGGCCCGGGGATCACCGGCGCCCCGCTGTCCTCGCCCGTGCTCCCGCCGCCGCTCGCCTCGCCGCTGCTCGCCTCGCTGCCCGCACCGCCAGAGCTCGTCTCGCCGCCCGAGCTCGCCTCGCCGCCCGCCTCGCTGCCCGTGCTCTCGCCGCCGCTCGCCTCTCCCGCGCCCGTCGTGTCCCCGCCCGCGCCGCCGCCCGTCGAGCTCGACGCGCCCGACGTGTCCGCCGCGCTCGACGCCGCCGTGCCGGTGGTCGGCGCCGCTGCGCTCCCGGTCGTCGCCGCGGTCGTCGACCCGTCGACCGCCGGCGGCGAGGCGTCACCGCACCCCAGGGCCGCCGCCACGGTGAAGCCGAGGATCCGCGCGGGACGAGGGCGGCGATTCGCGTGCATCCGCAGCCCATCGCACGCGAGACCCTCGTCGGTCAAGATCGCGCGCGCCGCCGCGGCACGCCGACGAGCACCCGGCGATCGCTCGCTCCGCATTCGGTGCACACGCATGCAACCCGCGGAGCACTCGACGCCTGCGCTCGTCGCCGCGAACTCGCCGCGGTCGCCGCGACCCGCGAGCGAACGACGGTAGGCCCGCGCTCTCCCTCGTGCGCCGCGCTCGCGCGTGCCCGCGCTCCGCCTGCGAGCCGCGACGTGCGTCGCTCGCGACGCGCGCAGATCCGTCCCGCGCGGCGCGTGGGCCCATCGCCAAGCCCCCGCGAAACCGGATAGCCTCCCCGAACGGAGCGCCTATGCCACTGAGCCTGGAACTCGAATGGACCCTCGTCGCCTGCGGCCTCGTGGCCCTCGCCGACGGCGTGCTGAAGGGCGGCGAGGCCGGCAAGGTGCTCGACAAGGTCCACGCGCTCGTCGCCCCCGAGGAGCAGGACGACTGGATCGACGACATCAGCAGCCGCGACGGCCTCGAGCGCCGCCTCGCCGGCCTCGCGGTGCCCCCGCCCGACAGCCACGAGCACATCCTCCGCCAGGGCTGGGGCATCGCCCTCGTCGACGGCGAGGGCAGCGCCGACGAGGCCCGCGTCCTCGAGCAGATCGGCGAGCGCCTCGGCCGCCCGCGCGACGAGGTCGCCACGTGGCGCAAGCTGTGGACCAGCGAGGCCGTCGAGAACGCCAGCCACGTCGCCGGCTTCGCCGCCCTCCACCTCCACCGCCGCGCCGCCGCCTCGCCGCAGCCCGGCCACCTCCCCGGCCCCGAGGATCGCGAGGCGTTCGTCCGCCTGCTCGCCCGCCTCCCCCTCAGCGAGCCCCGCCGCCAGCGCCTGTTAAAATTGCTCGACGAGGCCGGATCGATCGAGGACCTCGGCAACGCCCTGCTGTGGCTGGGCCCCGAGCGCCGCGACGCGGTCCTGCAGGAGATCGCCAGCTACATCCGCACCAGCGGCGCCGGCCAGCTCGGCCGCCAGCTGTTCCTCGCCCTCGCCGCCCGCATGGCCGTGCGCGACGACCTCGCCCAGCGCTACCTCGACGGCTGAGCTCGACCGGCCGTCCCTCGCCCTCGCCGCCCGCATGGCCGTGCGCGACGACCTCGCCCAGCGCTACCTCGACGGCTGAGCTCGACGCGCCGGTCCCGGGCGACAGTCGAGGTCCGGCCGCGCCACGGCCCCCGCGCGTCGCGCCCGCTCGCAGGTCCGTCGATCGAGGAACCACGCGTCCTCGCCGACCTGCAGCGCCTCGCCGCGCAGCGCGAGCGGCCGCGCGAACAGGCACCCGCGCGTGCTCGTGAGGTCGGCCCGCCCGCTCGCCACGCGCAGCCGGCGAAACTCGTGGGGCCCGAGCAGCGTGACGCTGTCGCCGAGCGCCGCGTAGTCGTACCGCAGCGTGCGCGCCCCGTGCTCGTCGCGGTCTTCGCGGGTCAGGCTGCCCTCGAGCAGCTGCGGATCCGACACGCGGTGCCGCCACACCTCGCACGCCGTGACCCCGCCCCGCGAGCGCAGCAGGAACACCCGCTTGGCCGCCCGCAGGCGCGCGAGGGCCGGGCCCGCCGGCCCCGCGTCGCGCCCCCGCGTGCTCGCGTCGGCGAGGGCCGACGCGCAGCCCAGCGGATGGATCTCCCCCGCCGTCGCCACCAGCGGATCGACGTCCGGCCCCGCCGCCGCGCAGTCCGCCTCGCTGAAGAACCACCGCTCGTTGCTGCCGAGCACGATCTGCCGCGCCGCCCCCGGATCCGCCGGCGCCAGCGACTGCCCGGTGAACACGCAGGGGAACGCCAGCGAACGCGTCATCGTCCCGGTCGCCACGCGCGTGTCGGGCGTCGGCGGCGCGGGCGCGACCGGCGTGTCGCGCTCGCGGGTCGGCCCGGTCAACCGCAGGTGCTCCTCGACGACCTGATAATTAAAGCTGTAGCGGCTCGCCCCCTCCGGCAGCACGTCGCTCGCCGTCGGCGCCTTTAATAATTTTGTTTTTGACTCCTCCGACGTGTCCTCGGGGACAGGTTGCTCGCCCGGCGCGGCCGCCCCCTCGACGTGGAAGATCCGCCCGCGCCGCGGATCCTCCGCGTCCGGTTCGAAGGTCCAGGCCTCGCAGCGCGGCCCCGCGGGCGTGCGCACCCACCAGTACAGCGCCCCGCGGGCCGCCGCCGCCGCGTCGATGCGGGCGAGGTCGTCCGCGGAGATGGGCCCCTGATCGCTGCGGACCTCATCGTCGCGCCCGCGCGGGGCCTGCGGCGCGGCGCCCGGGCTCGGCGTGCACGCGAGCACGAGCGCGAGGAACGGGGCCGGCGAGCGCATGGGCACGGACGGTAACGCGGGACTCGTCCACGTGTACAGCCACGCGCACCCTCGCACGCGAACATCGGGGGCTCCCGCCCCTTCCTCCGCGCGACCCGCCGCCGGTACCGTGTGCTCCGCTGGAGGTTCTACATATGCCCGACTTCACCTCGATCTTCGACGCCGCGCTCCCCACCCGCACCACGCGCGCCGCGAGCACCGTCGCCGCGCTCGCCCTGCTCGCCGCCTGCCCCGGCGGCGACGGCGGCGACGACACCTCCACCGGCGCCACCGAGCCGGCGACCTCCACGACTCCCTCCGGCACCGACGGCCCGCCCACCTCCGGCCCCACCACCACGAGCACCGGCGACGTCCCCGACACCACCGAATCTCCGTCGACCCCGGCCACCGACACCGAGACCACCGACGCCCCGACCACCGACGCCCCGACCACCGACGCCCCGACCACCGACCC
Organism: Myxococcales bacterium; assembly: GCA_016793465.1. The sequence continues at coordinate 213,771 of JAEUJW010000055.1, read as the reverse complement.
GACCGACACCGACTCGACCACCGGCGACCCGGTCGCCGCCGTCACCGTCCACCTCGTGCCCAACAGCGGCGTCGGCGGCCCGCAGCGCGTCAACTTCGCCGTCCCGCTCGCGCCCGGCCAGCTCGCCGACGCCGCCGCGGTCGTCGTGCGCCACGGCGACGCCGAGCAGCCCGCCGCGCTCCGCGGCCTCGCGCGCCACCCCGACGGCACGTGGCGCAGCGTGCAGGTCCAGCTCGACCTCGAGGTCTCCGGCGAGACCGACCTCGAGCTCGAGATCGGCAGCGCCCCCTCGCTGCCCGCCCCCGCGCTCGTGCCCGTCGCCGACACCCTCGTCGACGACGCCACCGGCCCCAACGTCTGGGCCCTGCTCCCGCCCGAGTGGCTGACCGCGAGCCGCCTCGCCGGCCCGCTCGGCACCGCCGCCGCCGCCGAGGGCACCCCCGGCGCCGCCTGGGCCGCCCTCTGCGACTACGACGCGTGGGACCTCGAGGCCTTCCTCGGCAGCATGGCCTCGGCCGACGTCTGGCTGTACGACCGCGGCACGATCTTCTACCGCGGCCACGCCCGCCGCGGCGACCTCGGCAGCCTGCGCACCGCCTACCTCGAGACCACGATCTACCGCGACGGCCTGACCGGCGGCGGCCCCGACACCGAGATCGGCGTGCCCGGCAAGGCCGGCGACGCCAAGTACTACTATTCGCAGAACCTCGCGCTCCACTACCTCATGACCGGCGACGACCGCTTCCGCGAGTCCGCCGAGGACGTCGCCGAGGCCTTCGACGCGCTGTGGGACCCCGAGTACGACGGCGGCGACGGCTTCTGGACCGAGCGCCACGCCGGCTTCGGCCTGCTCGCCTACACCTGGGCCATGATCGTCAGCGACGACCAGTCCGAGCAATTCCGCGGCCTCGCCGACGCCGCCGTCGCCGCCTACATCGACGTGCAGGAGACCTACCCCCTCGGCTACGCCGACCCCGACGCCCGCTGCTTCGCCCACAGCGACGTCGCCGCCGACGAGGACTTCGGCTACTTCGGCTGCTCCCCCTGGCTCAGCGCCATCCTCGCCGACGGCCTCGATCAATACGCCAGCGAGTCCCCCGGCGCCCAGGCCGACGCCGCCCGCACGTCGATCATCAAGCTCGGCCGCATCGTCGCCCGCGACGGCCTCGACCCCGGCGGCAAACCTTTTTATTGGATGGCCGTCGGCAACACCGACGGCGCCGTCGACGACTACGACGAGCACTGGGGCGAGAGCGCCTACGTCGTCGCCCTCGCCTGGTACCACGACGGCGCCTCCGACCCCGAGCTCGCCATGACCGCCGCCGCGATCACCGACGGCTTCGCGCAGCACGCCGAGGCCCCGCACATGCGCAGCTTCAACTGGCAGTGCCGCTCCGCCGTCGCGACCCCGTGGCTGCTCGCCCAGTGAGCGCCCGGGCTAGAACCGCCCGGCGAGGCTGAGCCCGAACGACCCGTACTGGCTGCGGAACGGCGCCACGCTGACCTTCGGTCCGTAGCGCCGCTTGTAGCCGTTGTACCCCAGCCCGTAGGTCATGAGCCCCATGCCGACCGTGCTCATGGTGTCGCTGACCTGCACGCCCATCATGTAGCCGATCACCCCGCCGGTGGAGGTGCACAGCCCCTCCACCTCGTAGCACCCGAGGTACAGCGCCGGCCGCAGCGCGATCGACAGCCCCGTGAACACCCCGAAGATCACCCCGCCCGCGACGGTCCCGCACGGTCAAGCGATACGAGCCACACGCGCACGATCGCGAGCCTGCGAACGACGTACAGCCTCCCGCGCAGAGGTCCGACTAGAACGCGAACTCGAGCCGCAGCCCCGCGCCGCGCCAGCCCGCCGGCGACCACGGGCGCAGCGACACGCCCTGCACGCGCTTCCACTCCCTGCGCATGCGCACCCCCTTGCGCAGGAGGAAGCCGCTGCCGACCGCGACCGGCACCGCGAACACGAACGACAGCCCGCTCGAGATCCCCGCCGCCCGCGCGGGGTTCGGGTTGACGAGGTCGCGGCACACCGACTGGTACAGGGGGTCCGGCGCCTCGTCGATGTACTGCGGCTCCATCGCGCAGTACTCGCGCAGCTGCACCGACCGCACCGCCGAGTACACCCCGAGCGCCACCAGCGTCGCCGACACCGCCGCCGTCACCGAGCCCAGCGCGAGCTCGATGTCACCGCGGTCCTTGCCCTGCGGCGCCGCCCGGGTCGGCTTGTCCGGCGTCACCACCCCCGGCGTCGGCCGACCGCCGCAGCCGACCAGCACCCCCAGGAGCACGACCGTCGCCCTCGTCACCCCGACACTATACCATCCTCCGTATGACCCCACTCGTGCCCCGCCGAGTCCTCCCCGCCCTCCTCGCCAGCCTCGTCGCCTGCGGCGGCGACGGCGGTCGCGGCACGGACGGCGCCACCGCGGCCACCGCGGCCTCGGCCGGCAGCATCAGCGGCATGACCGCGCCCGCCGGCACCACCATGGAGCTCCCGACCGGCGGCGCCAGCGACAGCACCGCCACCGCCGCCTCGCTCACCGCCGACGACACCCACGCCGCGACCGACAGCACCGGCGACGGCCTCAAGTTCGACGTCCCCGGCGGCTCGCAGAGCGGCACCACCGACGGCTTCACCCCCTGCGAGAACCTCGAGTGCGAGATCCCCGACTGTCCCAACGGACAGACCACGACGATCAAGGGCACCATCTACGCGCCCGAGGGCACGCTCCCGCTCTACAACGTCGTCGCCTACGTCCCCAACGCCCCGCTCGGGCCGATCCCCGAGGGCGTCTACTGCGACACCTGCATGAACGCGCTCTCGGGCGACCCGCTGGTCGCCGCGCTCAGCGACACCAAGGGCGAGTTCGTGCTGAAGGACGTGCCCGCCGGCGCCCAGATCCCGCTCGTCATCACCATCGGCAAGTGGCGCCGCGCCGTCACCCTGCCCAGCGTCACCCCCTGCGTCGACAACGTCGTGCCCGCCGACCTCACCCGCCTGCCGCGCAGCAAGGCCGAGGGCAACATCCCCCGGATCGCCCTGACCACCGGCGGCGCCGACCCGCTCGAGTGCCTGCTCCGCAAGATCGGCCTCGACGACAGCGAGTTCACGACCACCGCCGGCAACGGCCGCGTCAACCTGTTCCACGGCGACGGCGGCACCAACAAGTTCTCCGCCGGCCTCGGCGGCGCCGCCTTCGAGGAGTCGACCTTCCTGTGGAACGACGCCCTGCGCCTCCAGCAGTACGACATGGTCGTGCTCGCCTGCGAGGGCGGCACCAACGCCGGCGACAAGTCGGCCGCCGCCCGCCAGAACATCGTCGACTACGCCGACAAGGGCGGGCGCCTGTTCCTCTCGCACTGGCACAACATCTGGATCGAGGAGGGCGCCGCGCCGTGGCCGACCGCCGCCAACTTCAACCACCAGGACGACCTCGCCAGCCCCTTCCTCGCCAAGATCGACACCAGCTTCCCCAAGGGCGCCGCCCTCGCCGAGTGGCTGGTCAACGTCGGCGGCAGCGCCATGCTCGGCCAGATCTCGATCACCGCCGGCCAGAACACCATCGAGTCGGTCAACGCCGACGTCTCGACCCGCTGGATCTACGGCGAGAACCCGACCTCCGTGCAGTACTTCACCTTCAACACCCCCATCGGCGTCGCCGAGGACATGCAGTGCGGCCGCGTCGTCGACACCGACATCCACGTGTCCTCCGGCGACCAGGTCGGCGATCCGTTCCCCGAAGGCTGCACCACCCAGGACCTCTCCCCCCAGGAGAAGGCGCTCATGTTCATGCTGTTCGAGCTCAGCTCCTGCATCATCCCCGACGACGAGGAGCCCACCATCCCCGGCTGACCGCCGACCGCTACGACGCCCCCCTGTTCAGTGGCCCAGACTGTCCAGAATCCCCTGGGCGATGATCTCCGCGATCTCCTGAAACGAGACGCTCGTGACCGTGTTCGCTCGGCGAGCGAACCAACGATCTCCGACGAGGGTCAACTCGTCACAGCCGGGTCCGGGCGCGGCGAGCCGCCACGGCGGGTAGCCCTCGGAGTTGGGTTCGGACCAGAAGAGAGCCGGGCCCGGGGGAGCGTTGGAGGGCAACGCCTGGAGCATCTCGCGGCTGCGGAAACCAGCCCATGCGAGGCGTACGACCGGGGCCAGCGCAGGGACGTCGATACGGATACGGAAGGTCCAGCTGCGGCTGATCGACTGTCCGCTGCAGAGCGCGACGTAATCGTCGAGGGCCAGGCTCTCGGCGTACTTCCGGAGCTCCATCCGCCCATTGATGGCTTCGACGCGATCGAACAGGGCGGCCCTGCACTGCTCGGCCAGCAGATCCGTCGCGGCGAGCCAGATTGTGAGCTGGTTCTCCTGTGCGCGCCGGATCTTGAGCTCCTGGGGACGGTAACCCTGGCCGAGCAGAGCGGCCCGTTCGATGTCCCGCAACGCGTCCTGGATGCGTTCAGTGATGAGGTCGAAGAATAGCCAGAGGTCACCCTCGTCGCTCGATGCGAGCGCCTCCAGGTAGCGCGAGCGGTCCTTGCGGGCACGAATGATGATCGAGGGATAGCCGGCGCGGATGAGCTCGAGGTTGCCGACGGCCCGCGACGTCCGTCCATTCCCATCGATGAATGGATGAACGTGGGTCAACCATGCATGAAGTACGGTCGCGCGGAGCACCGGATGGGCACTGGGATTGTCACGAGACCAGGCGTCCCATGCTTCCATCTGGGTCATCACCTCGCGCCATGTCCGCGGCGGTCGGTGCTTCGAGCCGCTGATCTGCACCGGCTCGGTCCGGATGTGGCCGGCGCTGGGTCGCTCCCCGAGCACCAATTCGTGGATCTCCTTGACCGTTCCGATACCGGTCATGCCAGGATCGCGGGCCAGCTCGATGAGACGGTCGAGCGCTCTGGCGAGTGTCCGCGCATCGCGCGAGTACCCCGGATCGTGGCCCGTGAGGGTGATCCCCTTCATCACCGCGAGTTCGGTGTCGCCAGCCGAGAGCGTGCTACCCTCGAGAGCATTGGACTCGGCGATCTGCTCGAACCTCGTACGGCCGTAAAAAAGCTCGAGTGACTTCACAGAGAGTCGCCCGCTGCTGCGCAGCAACTCGACGCGCTCATCAAGGTCGCTCAACACTCTCCCGACACCGAGCGCTCGTCTCGTGTCAATGAGGTAGGGGGTGCCCGTGAGCGCGATGTCCTGCACCAGGCTACGCTATCACGGTCCCTCGACATGGTCCCGAGGGTAGGTGAGCAACACGATGGGGGCGGACCGGCGGTGATGACATGGCCCGTCCCGCCGCGCCATTGACAGCCCGCGTCGCCCCGCCGACCCTTGACGCGTGCGTCAGGCCGCAGCCCTCGCGCGGGCCCTCGCCGCGACCGCCGGCGACGCCGCCGTGCGTCGGGCCCTCCCGAGCTACGCCGCCCTCGCCGTCGCCTGCGGCCTGCTGTTCGGCGGCAACGGCCTCGAGCCCGCCACCGTCGTCGCCGGCGCCGCCGACTCGCCGCTCGTCCGCGTCCTGCTGTGGTCCGGGTGGTTGCTGCTCTCCGCCTCCGCCCTCGACGCCCTGTGGCGCGCGCCCACCAGCTTCTGGCTGCGCAGCCTGCCCGTGCCGCGCGCCTGGCACCTCGCCGTCCTGCTCGCCTTCTCGCTGCTCGCCGAGCTGCCGTGGTTCGTGCTGTGGCAGCGCGGCGGCGGCCTGCTCGCCGGCCTCGCCGCCCTTGGCGGCGCCCTCGCGCTCCACGCCCTCGCCCTCGCCCGCCCGCCCGGCCTCGCCGGCCTGGTCCCGCTCGCCCTCGGCTTCACCCTCGTCCTGCTCGCCCCGCCCGCGGCGCTCGCCGACCCGACGCGCGCCCCGCCGGCCGCCGCGCCCGCCTGGCCGATCGGCCAGCTCCTCCTGTCCCTCGGGACATGGCCCGTCGCCCTGCTCGCGCTCCGCCGGGCCTGGCTCGCCGCCCCCGCGCGCGGCGGCCACACGCCCCGCGCGCTCGTCCGCGGCCCCGCCGTCCTCGCCCTCGCGCTCGCCCACCTCGCCGGCCTCGCGCGCGCCCACCTGCCCGTGCTCCTGCGCGCCGCCCTGCTCGCCGGCCTCGCCGCCGCCGCCGCCTGGCTCGCCGCCCGCAACAACGCGCTCACCCGCCTCGACGACCGCCTCACCCACGCCCTCGGCTTCCTCGTGCTCCCCGCCGTGCTCGCCGGCTCCGCCGCCTCCGCCCCGCTGCTCGCCTGCGAGTCGCGCGGCGCCTGGCTGCTCGTCGCCGCCGGCGCGCGCGCCCGCCTCGCCGCGCACGCGCTCGCCGTCACCCTGCTCGGCCTCGCCGTCGTCGCGCCCGCCGGCCTCGCGCTCGCCCGCGTCTGGCAGCTCGCCCCCGGCGAGGCCCTGCGCCTGCTCGCCCACCTCGCCCTCGCAGCCGCCGCGCTCGCCGCCCTCGCCGGCCTGATCGCCCGCTGGGCCGCCCGCTTCGGCGCCCGCGCCCCCGGCCGCCAGCTGCTCGCCACCCTGCTCGCCGCCGTCCTCGCGCTCGTGCTGCTCGCGCAGCTCGGCCCGCGCGCCGCCCTCGCCTGGTCCGCCGTCACCCTCACAGCCTGGCTCATCGGACATGTCCTCTCCACCAGCCCAGCCCACCCCGCCGGAGGCGACCCCGTGCTCACCATGACCGCCGTCCGCAAGCGCCTCGGCACCCGCCTCGTCCTCGCCGACGTCGACCTCGCCTGCCCGCCCGGCGCCGTCACCCTCGTCCTCGGAGAGAACGGCGCCGGCAAGTCGACCCTCCTCCGCATCGCCGCCGGCATCCTCGAGCCCGACGCCGGCAGCGTCACCGTCGCCGGCCACCTCCTCACCGCCGCGACCCCGTCTCCGCCGCGCTCCGCGACGCCGCCCCGCGACGCCCCGCGCCCCGCCTCACCGGACCTGGCCGCACCGCCCCACGCCGCGACCCCTTCACCGCCGCGCTCCGCGACGCCCCGCGACGCCCCGCGCCCCGCCTCGCCGCGCTCGCCCGACCTCGCCGCGCTCCCGCCCGCCCTCGCCGCCCGCCGCGCCCTCGGCTACGCCCCCGACACCGCCGACGCCTTCCCCGACCTCGCCGTGCGCGAGCTCCTCGCCCTCGTCACCGCCATGAAGCGCGCCCCGCTCCCGCCCGACGACCTGCGCGACCGCCTCGGCCTGGCGCCGATCTGGCACCAGCGCCTGCGGACATTGTCCTTCGGACAGGTCAAGCGCACCTACCTGTTCGCCGCCCTCGTCGGCGACCCCGCGCTCCTCGTGCTCGACGAGCCGAGCAACGGCCTCGACCCGGACGGCGCGCGCACCGTCGCCGACCTCCTGCGCGAGCGCGCCGCGGCCGGTCGCGCCGCCCTCGTCTCGACCAACGACGCCGCCTTCGCCGCCCGCCTCGACGGCGCCGTGCTCCGCCTCCACGCCGGACGCCTCGCCCGCGAGGCCGCCCCGGATCTGCGCGCACAATCGTCGGCCTCCGCCCCGTGACCCGCCGCCGCGCGCCCCGCAGGCGCCCGCGCGCGGCCGTCGGGGCCCACCTGTCCATCGGGACAGGTCATCGGCGGCCCGCCTCGCGCGAGTCCGGCCGCTGGGGTCCCGAGGCCCCCTCGCCGCCGCCCGCGATCGGGTACCCTCGCTCCCGCGATGAAGCAGCACATCGACACCATCACCCAGCTACTGCTCGGAGCCGCCTACGCCGACAAGCGCCTCGAGGGCGTCGAGGTCACCCGCATCCGCACGATCCTGCAGCAGATCCTCGGCGGCGCCGCGCTCGAGCCCCGCGTCGAGGAGGCCCTCGCCGGCTTCAACCCCGCCGGCTTCAACGTCCACGCCGCCGCCGCCAGCCTGAAGGTCCTCGACTCCCGCGACAAGCGCACGCTGCTCGAGCTGATCGCCTCCGTCAACGAGGCCGACGACGAGCTCGACCTCGCCGAGGACACTTACCTCCGCAACGTCGCCCTCGGCTTCGGCGTCCCCGAGTCCGAATTCAAGGACCTCGCGCTCGAGGTCCTCGCCGAGGACGAGCTGCTCGGCCTGCTCAACTGACCTCCGACGCGCTCACCACAGCTTCCACCACGGCCGCTTGCCCGCCGCCGCGGCCGCCGGCGGATCCGGCCGCACCTCCGACGGCACCTCCTCGCGGCTCCACTTGAAGTTGCGCGGCTCGAGCGTCGCCCCCGCCGGCCCGAGCGCCGTCTTCAGCGCGAGCGCGTCGGCCCGCACCATCCCCTGCTTGACCGTGCACGGCGCGCAGCGCACCCACGAGCTCGCGTCGCGCATGCTCGCCCCGAGCGCGCTGGCGGAGCTGCGCGTCCGCGTCAGGGAACACGACCGCCTCCGCGTCGGACCTCCGCGCGCTCGATCGTCCGCTGCAGCTGCTCCGCGTGCCACCGGCAGATCGCCGCCAGCGAGTCCGCCGCCACGAACCCGAGGCCGCGCATCAACCGGCGGAACGCCGGGTCCGCCTCGCCGAGGGCGATCGCCGGCTCGACCCGGCGAAAGAACCGCTCGTTCATCCGCCAGACCTCGCGACAAAACACCAGCTCCTCGCCCAGCGGAATGCTCGCCCGCTCGCTCGCCGACACGTACGGCAGGCAGTACGGCGCGCGCGCGGCCTCGCCGTCGGCCAGCCGCACCACCAGCCCGCCGTGCCGCGACCCCGCGACGAAGTCCCGCAGGTCGAGGATCTCCCGCAGCTCGCCCGCCTGCCGCGCCTCCCGCACGAGCACGTGCACCCGCGCCACCCGCACGCCCTCGCCGAGCATCCCGACGATCGCGCGCAGCGTGGCCCCGGTCGACACGTCGTCGTCGACCAGCACATACTCGCCGTCGGGGATCGCCCCGATCTGCTCGGCCAGCGGCGCGCACCCGGGTCGATGCGTCAGCTCCGACGCCATCCACGCCCCGCTCAGCGGGAAGCAGCGCGACACCCCCAGGTCCACCGCGCCCTCGATCAGCGCGTCGAGGCTGAGCAGCGCCCCCGACAGCCCCGCGACCTCCTCGCGCTGGGCGTCGACGCCGATCCAGCGGATCTCCACCGCGTTGCCCGCCCGCGCGTGCGCCTCGCGGATCAGCCCCGCCAGCTGCTCGCGCAGCACCTCGCGCTCGTTCAGCAGCAGCGCCGCGTCACGACCCGCCAGCCACGGCAGCGCCTCCCACCCGCGCTCGTCGCGGAGCGTGTACACCACCCGGCTCGCCGCGCCCGCGCGCGCCGCCAGCAGCCGCTCGTACGCGCCGCGCGAGCGCGCCTCCATCAGCTCGACGCGCCCCTGCTGCACGATGTCCGACGACGACGCCGCCGCCTGCCCCTGCATGGCGAAGATGATGCGGGGGTTCCCGGCCACCTGTGGGTCGCCGGCGTAGCGCTCGACCTCCGCCGCGTAGCCCGGACGAAACGTGCACACGCACATGCCCCGCCCGACGAACGTCCGCGAGAAGCGCGCGTGATCGCCTCCGAACACGTACACCACCTCGAGCGGCCGCGGGCTCGCCACGTGCCGCGCCAGGTACGCCTCCAGCCACACGATCACGTCGGTGAAGTTGACCGCCCGGTCGACCCCCAGCGCCTCCCAGTCGGCCGTCATCAGCCACTCGCTGTCGGCCGTCGCCACCTGACACAGCTGCAGCCGCTCCGCCGCGCTCAGCGCCCCCGCGACCTTGCTGGCCACATAACCGTCGTGCGACGGCGACAGGTACCCGCCGGCGACGAAGTACCCGCGCGCCTCGAGCTCCCGCCGCGCCACCTCCATCGCCTCGAGGTGCCCCGCGTGCACGGGGTTGAACGACCCCGTCATCAGCAGCACCACCGCCCGCTCCGCGTCGCACCGCGCCGACCGCCGGCGGACCTTCTCGACCGGCGTGCTCATCCACTCGAGCCCGGCCGGCGCCACCCGCTCCTCGCCGTCGTCGAAGAACCCCGCGTCCTCGACCGCCGCGAACGACCGCAGCACCCGGTACGCGCTCTCGTAGTAGGGGTCGCGCAGCACCCTGGCCACGAACGCCGCGCCGCGCGGCTCCTCCTGCCCCGCCTCGCTCATCCGCGGCCCTCCGCCGGCATCCCCAGCATGCGCGCGGGGAACACCCGCCCGCGCGCCGGCCCGCAGCGGCGATAAAAGATGTCCGTCCGCAGCACGATCTTCTCGCCCGCGGTCACCGGCTCCGAGTCGTGCAGCACCCGGTGATCGATCACCACCGCCGACCCGGCCCGCGACGGCAGCGCCAGCGCCACCTCGTCCGCCCGCGCGTAGCGCGTCCAGTCGGCGTAATCGAATTCTCGCCGCGGCCGCCCCGCCTGCGCGTCGCGGATGATCCGCGTCGCGCTCGCGTGCCCCGTCAGGTGCACGACCACCGACATCAACGTCCGCCGCCGCTCGCTCGCCACGAACGCGCTGTCATAGTGCGGCACCAGCCCTCCGCCCGCCCGGTAGCGGATGAACCGCAGCAGCGGATTGACCCCCACCGCCCGCCACACCGGCGCGTCATCCACGTCGGTCGGCGTCCGCTCGTCGACCACCCGCACCGCCGGCACGTGCGGCGCCAGCCGCCGCCACAGCGCCCCTGCCAGCCGCTCGTCGTGGGTCGACAGCCGCCACGAGCCGATCGTGTCCGCCTCCGGGTCGTAGTTCCTCAAGATCCCGTCGACGCCGACCGGCACCCAGGCGTGCCGCCCGATCGCCGCCAGCAGCTGCGCACATTCGTCGGCGTCGAACAATGCGTGGACCACCAGCGCCGAATCTCCGTACTCGGGCAGCCGCTCCGCCGCTCGCTCCCCCGCGTCCACGCGCCCCGCGAGCCGCTCGACCGCCCCCGGATCCAGCGCCACCGGGTTGACGAAACTCCCCGTCCTGCTCTCCTCCGGCTCGGTCGGCTCCGTCCAGCCGTCCGGCACCGCCCGCGCGTACACGTCGAGGAACACCGCCGGCGAGCCGCCGTGATACTTGTGCCCGTTCTCGCGGTGCAGCTGCTCGATGCGCGCCGCGTCACGCGAGAACGCCGCCCGCGCCGCCTCCCCCCACGCGCCCGTCAGCGCCGCGCGTTCGTCGTCCGCCAGGCACAGCAGCCCCGTATACAGCTCGATCGCCGCGTACGGCACGCCGATCAGCTCCGCGTCCGTGCGCCCGTCCCAGATGTCCCCCGTCGGCGCCGCCGCGATCACGCCGTCCGGCACCCCGAGCGCCCGCGCCAGCGCGTACACCTCGCTCTTGTGCAGATCGCCGATCGGCTGCAGGTCGCACAGCCCGTCCGACGCCTTGCCGAAGTAGCCGACATACGACCCCTCGTCGCGGTTCGTCGTCCCCACCAGCAGCCCCGGGTCGCCCTGCTGGGCCAGCAGCGTGACCACCTGATACAGCGCCGGCGTGCGCAGGTTCGAGACCAGCTGCCCGTCCGCCCACGCCCCGCCGCGCAGCCTCACCGCGTCCTCGATCGAACTTTTTAGTACGGCATGCGCCGCGCTGAGGTCGAGCTCGACGCACTCGGCCGCGAACGCGCGGGCCACCTCGCGCCCGCGTGCGGTCGCCGCGGCCTGATTCGACGCACCCTGGGGGATCGCCGTATACGGCGCCAGCACGGCGACGACGCGGCGGATCGGCGAGCCCTCCGCCGCGGCCGCGCGCGCCAGCAGGCCGAGCACCACCGCCGAGTCCACCCCGCCGCTCACCCCGACCACCGCGGCGCGCAGCGACGACTGCTCGAAGTACCGCAGCAGCAGCGCCACCTTCGCCTGCACGCAGCGCCCCGCGTCGAAGCCGCGCCGGGCCCGCAGGGCCGCCAGCGTCGCCGCCAGCTGCGGCTCCTCCAGGCGCCCGGCCGCCGCGCCGCCCGTCCCCGCCTCGTCCATGAGCATCGCGTGAGCATCGCCCGCACGCACCCGCGTGTCGAGCCCTCCGCGTGCTCGCGGATGCGAGCCGTTGCGACTACAACGACGGCCCGCGCCGCGACCGATCACCGCGTCCTGCGCACTCGTGCCGCGGTCGCCGGCGCATGGCGATCCCCCCGATCGATCACGGCGTCACACATCCGCGCTTGACCGCACTGGCACCGCGCGCATACCTTCCGCGCCGCCGACGCCATGACGCGAAAGATCCGTGCGCTCCTCCTGTGCTCCTGCCTGGCCTGCAACGGCGGATCTACCGCCAGCGGCAGCGACACGACCGCCACGACCTCCGACCCCGGCGACACCGGCAGCACCGGCGACGCGCCGCCCGTGACCACCGGCGAGACGCCGACGAGCACCGGCGGCGTCGACGGCAGCGACAGCGACAGCGCCACCACCGGCCCCGCCATGACCACCACCGGCGCCACCGGCACCGACGCCTCCACGACCACCGGCGACAGCTCGAGCTCCGGCGACACCACGACCGCCGGCGACAGCTCGACCGGCGCCCCCGTCGACCCCTGCGACCCCGACCCCTGCGCCGCCCCGCAGCGCTGCGAGGACGGCGTCTGCCTCGACCCCGGCAAGCCCGGCCCCGGCCAGGTCATCGTCACCGAGATGATGATCGACCCCCACCTCACCGACTACGACGCCGAGTGGTTCGAGCTATTGAACGTCGGCGATCAACACTTCGACCTGAACGGCTGCCACCTCGCCGACCTCGGCGTCAACATGAACGACCACCCGATCGCCGCCGGCGGCCCGCTGACGATCGCGCCCGGTCAATACCTCGTCATGGCCAAGACCGTCGACGCCGCCGCCAACGGCGGCGTCGCCGACGTCGCCTACGCCTTCGCCCAGGAGTTCTCGCTCACCAACACCGGCGACGCCTTCGTGCTCCGCTGCGACGACCTCGACGTCGACACCGTCGAGTACGAGCCCATGACCTGGCCGTACGCCACCGGCGTCGGCATGCAGCTGGCCCCCGACCACCTCGACGCCGCCGACAACGACGACCCCGCGTCCTGGTGCGCCGCCGCCGACGAGTACCACCCCATGCACACCGGCTCCCCAGGCCTCGCCAACCCCCCCTGCGGCTGACCATGTCCCTCGCCCCCGCCCTGCGCCTGTCGACCGCCTGCGACGCCCCCGTGCGCCAGGACGGCAAGTACGTCCTCTACTGGATGACCGCCGCCCGCCGCACCCACAGCAACTACGCCCTCGACCACGCCCTCGCCCGCGCCCGCGAGTTGAACCGCCCGCTGCTCGTGCTCGAGGCCCTGCGCTGCGACTACCCGTGGGCCTGCGACAGGTTCCACGCGTTCGTCGCCCACGGCATGCGAGACAACGCCGCCCGCTTCGCCCGCGCGCGCGTCGCCTACCACCCCTACATCGAGCCCGAGCGCGGCGCCGGCAAGGGTCTGTTGCATGCCCTCGCCGCCGACGCCTGCCTCGTCGTCGGCGACGAGTTCCCCTGCTTCTTCCTCCCGCGCATGCACGCCGCCGCCGCCGCGCGCATGCCCGTGCGCTTCGAGCTCGTCGACGGCAACGGCGTCATGCCGCTGCGCGCGCTCGAGCGCACCTTCACGACCGCCAACTCGCTGCGCCGCCACCTGTTTAAACATGCCACCCCGTTCCTCGATCAGCGCCCGGTCCTCGACCCGCTGGCCCGCCTCGATCTGCCCGCGCTCGACGTCCCGGCGGAGGTCCAGCGCCGCTGGCCGCGCGCCGACGAGGCCCTGCTGCGCGCCGACGTCGCGGCCCTCGCCCGCCTGCCGATCGACCACGCGATCGCCCCGTTCGGCGAGGGCGGCAGCCGGGCCGCCGAGCAGCGCCTGAAGGCCCTCGTCCACCAGCTCATCCACCGCTACGACGAGCAGCGCAACGACCCCGACACCCCGGCCACCAGCGGCCTCTCGCCCTACCTGCACTTCGGCCACGTCTCCGCCCACGCGGTCCTGCACGCCCTCGAGCGCCCGAACCCCGCCCGCAAGCGCCCCGCGAAGGCGCCCGAGAAGGGCCAGCGCGCGGCCTTCTGGGGCGTGATCGACGACGCCGAGGGCTTCGCCGACCAGCTCGTGACCTGGCGGGAGATCGGCTACAACTTCTGCCACCGCCGCCCCGACGACTACGATCATTACGAATCGCTGCCGTCGTGGGCCCGCGACACCCTCGCCGACCACGCCCGCGACCGGCGCAGCCCGCAATACACGCTCGCCCAGCTGACCGCCGCCGACACCTACGATCGCCTGTGGAACGCCGCCCAGCGCCAGCTCCGCGACGAGGGCACCATCCACAACTATCTGCGCATGCTGTGGGGCAAGAAGATCCTCGAGTGGAGCCCGAGCCCGCAGGAGGCGCTCGCCAACCTCATCGAGCTCAACAATCGCTACGCCCTCGACGGCCGCAACCCCAACTCCTACAACGGCATCTTCTGGGTGCTCGGCCGCTACGACCGCGCCTGGGGCCCCGAGCGCCCGATCTTCGGCAAGATCCGCTACATGAGCAGCGACAACACCGCCCGCAAGGTCCACGTCAAACAATACCTGGTCCGCCACGCCGCCTGAGCCGTGCCCCTCAACGTCCTCGCGTCGACATCGGCTCGTCGGACCGCGACGCTCGACGGCCGACACCGGCGCTCGTGCCGCCTGGCATTGACGCGTCCGCCGATCTCCGGCATCCCTCCGTCATGCTCCGCGCCCGCGCCGTCCTCCTCCTCGCCTGCCTGTGCGCGTGCGACAGCAAGGATCCGATGACCCCGATCACCGGCGAGCAGCTGACGACCACCTCGCCGCCCGGGCCGCCGTCCACGGGCCCGCTCGAGACCACGGATCCCGACCCGAGCGCCCCCACGGACACCTCCGCCACCTCCGCCGGCGAGGTCACGACCGACGACCCCATGTCGACCAGCACCGGGACCGACCCGACGAGCGGCGACGACACCGCGGCCGGGCTGAGCCACGAAGCCGACATCCTCCCGATCTGGCAGGACAACTGCGTCGCCGGCTGCCACACCCCCGGGGGCGTCTCCGAGTTCACCGGCGTGATCCTCACCGACGACCTGGCCTATCAGTCGCTCGTCGGCGTGCCCTCGCCCTCGGCACCGATGCCGCTCGTCGCGCCGGGCGACCCGTCCTTCAGCTACCTGATGTACAAGCTCGACGGCACCCACCTCGACGTCGGCGGCGTGGGCAATTCGATGCCGCTCGGCGAATCGATGCTCCCCCTGTCCGACTTCGAGCTGATCGGGTCGTGGATCTCCGCCGGCGCCCCGCCCTGAGCGCACGGGGCGCGTCGACATCCGGCGCCGCGACGGCGCCTCACTCGAGCCCGAAGCCCCGCAGCAGCGCCGGCTGGAACGCCGCGAACGCCTTCGCCGCCATGCCCTCGTAGATCGCGCTCGCCGATCCGGCGAGGTCCGCCGCCGGCTTGCTGGTGAACGTGAAGCGCTGCTTGTCGCTGCTGGTGCCCGGCACCTGCGCGCTGACCGTGAACACCACCTCGAGGCCGGCCACCAGCGCGCGCTGCTTGGCCGCCACCGCCGCCTGGTCGGCCGGCAGCAGCGCCTCGCCCGTCGGCCGCACCGCGTGCTGCACGTACAGCCGCAGCTCGCCCCTGGTCTCGCCCGCCGGCCGCTTCTCGAGCGTGAACAGCTCACCCACGATCGGCTCCAGCGCCCTATTAAACGCCTCGACCACCGCGTCCTCGCGCGCGTCGGCCCCCTTATTGAATCCGGCGGCGACCGGCGCCACGGTCCCCTTCTTGAGCTTGACCGCCCGCTCGACCGCCCCGTTCGCCAGCCCCGACGCCGCCGCGAACGCCACCGTCGCGCGGTCGGTGTCGACGTCCTCCTCGCGCAGCGCCGCCAGCAGCGCCGTCATGGCCGCCGTCGCCGCCGGGTCGGCCTTGCGCTCGCCGGCCTGCTTCTCGTAGGCGGCGGTCGCCGCGTCGTAGCGGGCCTGCAGCGCCTTCTCGGCGTCCTCGCGGTGGCGCCCGCGCGCGAACTCCCGGCGATACGCCCGCAGCGCCGCCGCCGTGCCGACCCTCTCGGCCTCGCGCCAGCTCGCGTCGTCGAGCGCCTCCGAGGCCTCGCCGACGTGCCGGCCCGGGTTGTATTTTAATAAGTAGGCGCGCACCGCCGCCACCGATCCGGCCTTGACCGCCTCGCGGTAGCTCGTGTCGTCGATCGCCATCGCCGCCTCGACGAGGTGCGTGTTGCTGTCGCTCACCATGTCGAACAGCCACGCCGTGTCGTTGAGGCGGACCAGGCGCATCGGCCCGCTCACCGTGGTCGGCCGGGTCTCCTCGACGAACCGCACGTAGCGCTCGTAGCTCTGCGGGCTGTCGCCGGCGACGGCCTTGTGCCACTCGCTCTGCTCGACCAGCATCACGTTGCGCACGCGCGCCGTCGCGGCCACGCCGACCCCGACGACCAGCCCGAGCACGATCGCCGCCAGCCGCTCGGCGGTCGTCGGCGCCGGCGCCACCTTCATCTTCCGGGCCCCCGACAGCCGCAGCGCCGCCAGCAGCCCCGAGACCACCATCAGCGCGCCGAGCACGATCGCCGCGGACGTCAGCAGCACGACGTCCGGCGCCTGCACGCGATCTCCGTCCGCGAGGTAGATCGAAGCCACCACCAGCGGCACGGCTCCGAAGAAGATCAGGTTCAGCGCCCCGGTGAATGTCTTCATCGTGAGACTCGGATATCACGGTTCGTCCGGTGCATCGCCCGACCGCTCGCGTCACCGCGAAAAAACCAGTGAGCTATCGCCGGTGAGTTTGTTCACCGATCATATGTACATGCCAGTGAACCCGCGACCCGCGGCCGTCATGGCGAATCGTCGGCGGCCGGCGCCTGCTGGCCCGGGTCGCCGCGCTTCGGCGCCGGCGTGCCGGCGACGCGCTTGCGATATTCGACGTACCCCGCGACGAGCGATCGATACAGCATGCCGCCTACGACCTTGTGTCCGTGGTGCGTCAAATGTGACAGGTCGCCCGCGCCGAGCGCCGGGCTGCTGCGGACCCAGCGGCCCATCGAGCCCTCGCCGCCCATCGCCTGGTAGGTGTCGAAGAATGCGCAGCCCTCGGCCTTCGCCACCTCGCGCTGGGCGTTGACGATCTTCGGCACGATGTCCCGCGTGACGATGCGGTTGCCGTCGCGCTCCCCGTGATCCAGCGGCGCCATAATCAAACACGGCAGCGGGTCCTTGGCCCCGCGGAACAGGCGGACCACCGCGGTCAGCTCCTCGCGGTACTTGGCCATCGTGCCCTGCGTGTTCATGTCGTTGCCGCCGAACATCAGCACCAGCAGGTCGGGGTCGCGGCGCTGGACCTGGCTGTGCAGGTGCTCCTCGTCGAAGTTGCTCATGCGCCGGGTCAGCGCGCCGATCTGGCTCATCTCGTCCCACACCACGCCCGGCACCGTCCGCTCCATCACCACCCCGTACGCGCGCACCTTGCCGCCGCCGGCCGCGCGCACCGTGAGCGTGTGCTCGCCGTCCTCGGCGTCGACCTCGTACCAGCGGTCCTCGAGCGCCTCGGCCGCGGTCTCGAGCACGACCGGCTCCTGGTCGTCGAGCTGCACCTTGATTTTTCCGCCGCGCGGGATACCCGCGTACCACAGCTCGAAGCGCGAGGCCTTGCGCCCCATCGCCCCCTTGATCGCCGTGCTCAGCCGGATCTCCGCCCCGCCCGTCGACTCGAAGGTGGTCCCGCCGAGCCCGTAGTGCCCGTCCTTGCGGCAGTCGAAGATGATGAAGCAGTTGCCCCACGGCGCGCGCTCGTCGAAGCGCACGCCCTGGTGGCGATAGCTCGCGTTGGGCTGGCCGAGCAGGTGATAGCCGTGGCCCGCGTCGCCGAAGCGGGCCTGCATGCGCGCGCGGATCGCCCCGGGGATGCCGTCGTTGCCGATCGCCGAGTCGCCGTAGTGCATGACCCGCGTGATCGCCCCGGCGTACCCCAGCTCGGTCGCCGTCAGCGCCGCGTAGAAGCTGTCGAGCGTCTCCACGTTCTCGAGCTGCAGCTCGACCTTGTCGGCGTCCTCCGCGTGGCCCGGGTAGTCCGGCATCTTCTCGCCCTCCGGCGCCGGCGGACGCACCACCCGGTCGACGAACGGCTCCGCCGCCTCCTCCTTCTCGATCTCGTCGCGTGCCAGCGCCTGCGCGGCCTGCAGCTCCTCGTCCTTCTCGGCCACCGCCTCGCCCTCGCCGAGCAGCTCGCGCCCGACCAGGTTCCAGAACGGCACGTAGTCCTCGCCCGCCTGCCACGGCCGCGCGAACTGCAGCCCTGGCACCGCATAGGTCGCGCCGATCGCCGCCGCGGTCGCGATCATCGCCCCCACGACCTGCCGGAACGTGCCCCGCGGGTATGACGCCCCCGCCCCGTCGCCGTGCAGCTCGACGTGGACCTTCTGCTCCTCCTGGTCGAGCAGCCCGTCCGCGGCGTGGTGCGATTGCGTGGTCATCGTCGTGCCTCAGAACTGGAAGTAGATGTTGGCCCGCGGCCCGCTCGACAGCAGCATGTGCACCCCGAGCGCCAGCCCGGCGAGCAGCAGCCCGATCACCACCCCCGGCAGGCGCCGGAACGCGTCGAAGCCGAGCCGGTCGACCCACCACTTCGGGGTCATGTGATACGCGATCCCGCCGATCAGCGCAGCCCACAGCCACGGCGTCATCAGGCCCGGGCGCAGCAGGTGCTCGTCGAAGCGCAGGAGGCCCGCGATCATCGCCTTGCTGACGTCGAGGTCGTCGGCGCGGAAGAACACCCGCGACAGCACCGTGAAGTGGAAGGTCAGCAGGACGTGCAGCGCCGTGTTGAGCCGCCCGCCGGTCTCCGGCAGCCAGGCCACGAGCAGGAACATCGCCACCGCGAAGCCCGCCAGCCCCAGCGACGGCTCCCACGCCAGCTCGAGCACCCCCTGCGCCAGCCCGAGCACCGCCGCGAACAGCAGCAGCATGCCGACCACCCACGGCGCGCTGCGGGCCAGCGTCGCCGGCCCGCGGGGGCGCAGGCGGTTCCAGCGGTTGAACACCATCGCCAGCGCGTGCACGTTGGCGTAGATCACGAAGTTCCAGCTGGCCCCGTGCCACATGCCGACCAGGAACATGGTCAGCCACAGGTTGAAGTACACCCGCCCCGGCGAGCCGCGGCTGCCCCCGAGCGGGAAGAACACGTAGTCCCGCAGCCAGGTCGAGAGCGTCATGTGCCAGCGCCGCCAGAACTCGCCCAGATTGCGCGACTGGTAGGGCCGGTCGAAGTTCTCCGGCAGCCGGTAGCCGAGCAGCAGCGCCACGCCGATCGCGATGTCCGAGTAGCCGGCGAAGTCGGCGTACAGCTGCAGCGTGAAGGCGTACAGCGCCAGCAGGATCTCCATCGACGTGTAGGTGTCCGGCGCCGCGAACACCGCGTCCGTGAAGTTCGCCGCGATCCAGTCGCCCAGCACGGCCTTCTTAAAAATGCCGATGAGGATGCGGTACATCCCCAGGCTCATGTCGGCGCGCGACAGCTGCGGCGGGCGGTGCAGCTGCGGCAGGAACTCGTGGGCCCGCACGATGGGCCCGGCCACCAGCTGCGGGAAGAACACCACGAACAGCGCGAACCTGGGGAACGACGGCTCCGGCGTCAGCCGCCCGCGCCACACGTCGATGGTGTAGCTCAGCGTCTGGAACGTGTAGAAGCTGATGCCGATCGGCAGGGTCAGCTCGAGGAACGGCACCGCCACGTCCATGCCGAGCGCGTGGCAGATGTCGCCGAACGCCCCCAGCAGGAAGTTGGTGTACTTGAAGTAGGCGAGCAGCCCGAGGTTGCCGACGAGGCTCGCCGCCAGCCAGGCGTTGCGCCGGCGCCTCGCCCCCGCGTCGCCGGCGGCGAACTGCGAGCGCTCGGCCGCGATGCGGTGCGAGCACACGTAGTCGAGCACCGTCGACAGCAGCAGCAGCCCCACGAAGTACCAGGGCGGCTGCAGCGGGTCGGTGTGCGGCCCCGCCATGTAGAAGAAATAGCTGGCCGCGATCAGCAGCCCGGTGCGCAGCGCCGGCACATGCGCCAGCGCCCACGACAGCAGGAGCACCGGGAAGATGAAGAGCAGGAAGTCGAAGCTGACGAAGAGCATCGCGCCGCGCGGGATCGGGGGCCGGACGCTACCCGCGCTCGCCGCTCAACGCGAGTCTTCGGCCAAAAATGCCACCCGGCCCGCCCCGCCCCCGCCCGTCGCTCCGGCCCGCGGCCCAGCCCTCGGCCCGTGCGGGCCCTTCACCGGCCCACCACGCTGCCGTAGCCTGGACGGCATGCTTACCCTACCCTTCGGCTCCCTGGCCTTCCCCGTCGCCCTCATCGCCCTCGTGCCCGGCGAGGCCGGCGCCTGCCCCGGCTACTACGACCCCTGCGAAGGCCTCGAGGGCTGGGCCGCGCTCGGCCCCGTCAACGCCGCCCAGATCCCGGCCGACGGCGTGCTGGTGCTGCAGGGCGACCGCGTCGGCGCCGGCGACCCGTTCGCCGGCGTCGTCCTCGAGGTCACCAGGGACGGCCAGCCGATCGCCGGCGCGCTCGAGACCACCGCCAGCCCCGACGTGCTGGTCTGGCGCCCGGCCGAGGCGTGGGAGCCCGGGGCCGCCTACGCGCTGACCGGCGCGGTCACCAACCCCGTCGGCACCGACGCCTGCTTCCCCGCCGAGGTCCCGCTGTCCGCCGCGATCGCCGTCGACCCCGCGCCCGGCGCCGCCCTCGCCGCGCCGACGCTGACCGCCGAGCCCACCTTCACGCTCGCCGCCGTGATCAGCCTGCAGACCCTGGCCTGCTGCGAGGGCGCCCCGCCCCCGACGCAGGGCTACGGCGGCTGCGGCGGCAGCTACGTCGACTTCGACCCCGCGCAGTGCGGCGCGACCGCCGGCCACGGCTCGTTCTCCCTCGCTATCACCGGCCAGCCCGCGACCACCGGCCCGGCCGCCGCGCAGATCCTCTACACCCTGCAGGTCGACGACGGCGCGCAGGCGCCGACGCTCGACCTCACCGCCACCCTCGACGGCCTGACCGCCCCCGTGTGCGTCCGCTTCACCGCCGAGGACCTCGCGACCGGCGCCAAAGCCGAGGGCGCCGCGCAGTGCTTCGGCGAGGAGTTCGCCGCCCAGCTCGGCCCCCAGCCGATCGAGCCCGCCCTCGACTGCCCGCTCGAGCAGTGCGCCGTGGTGAACGACTCGAGCTGGGACCCGAACATGTGCCAGCCGTTCGCCCCCGGCGGCGGCGACTCCGACACCCCGACCAGCGGCGACTCCGACCCCGGCTCCGAGGGCTCCGGCAGCGACACCGACCCCGACCAGGACGGCGACAAGGCCTGCGCCTGCAGCGACGCCCCCGACGCCCCGCCGGCCCTGCTCGCGCTCGCCGCCCTGCTCGCCCTGCCCCGCCGCCGGCGCTGAGCCGTTCCCTGCGAAAATTCCCGGGCGCGCGCGACAAGCGTTACCCTGTCCGGCCATGCGCACCGGTCCCCTGCTCCCGCTCGCGTGCCTCTCGCTGCTCACCGCCTGCTACCAGCGCTACCAGGCCCCCGAGTGCACGATCACCCGCGGCGCCGACGCCGACGCCGCCGGCCACGGCAAGGGCGACGGCGGCGGCAAGGCGAGCGAGCCGTTCGTGCCGCAGGCCATCGCCCCGGGCGAGCCGCACCCGTTCTCGGCCCGCGACCTGCTCGCCCTCGACCGCGTGGCCGACGCCCGCGTCAGCCCCGACGGCAAGCACGTGGTCTACACCCGGCGGACCACCGACCTCGAGCACAACCGCGGCCGCAAGGACCTCTGGGTCGTCGACCTCGCCGGCGGCGCCCCCCGCCAGGTCACGCGTCACCCCGAGAACGAGGACGCCCCGCGCTGGCTGCCCGACGGCAAGACCATCCTGTTCCTGCAGAAGCACGCCGGCTCGCAGCAGGTGTGGCAGACCACGATCGACGGCGCCGAGCCGACGCAGCTCACGCACCTCCCCGTCGACGTCGAGAGCTTCACCGTCAGCCCCGACGGCACGACGCTGGCCTTCTCCGCCGAGGTCTTCCCCGCCTGCCCGCGCGCCGACGTGCTCGCCTGCACGGCCGCCCGCCTCGCCGAGGACAGGCACAAGTCCCGCGGCTCCGGCCAGCTCTACGAGCGCCTGTTCGTGCGCCACTGGGACACCTGGAAGGACGGCCGCCGCAGCCACCTGTTCGCGCTCAAGCTCGGCGGCGACGCCCCGCCCGTCGACCTCAGCCACGGCCTCGACGCCGACGTGCCGTCCAAGCCGTTCGGCGACGCCGACGAGTGGGCCTTCTCGCCCGACGGCCAGCTGGTGTTCTCCGCCCGCGTCGCCGGCAACAGCGAGCCCTGGTCGACCAACTTCGACCTGTTCGCCGCGCCCCTCGACGGCTCGTCCCCGCCGAAGAACCTCACCCCCGACAACCCCGCCTGGGACACCGGCCCCGAGTTCTCGCCCGACGGCGCCACCCTCGCCTACCGCGCCATGCGCCGCCCCGGCTACGAGGCCGACCGCTTCCACGTCATGGAGCGCGCCTGGCCCGAAGGCCAGCCCCGCGAGCTCGCCCCCGACTGGGACCACAGCGCCGACGAGCTGCTGTTCTCGAGCGACGGCGGCCACCTCTACATCGTCGCCGAGGACCGCGGCCAGACCTCGCTGTTCGCCTACGACCGCTTCGGCCTCATGCGCCGCACCGCCACCCCGCTCGACCTGAAGCCCGCCGCCGTCGTCGCCGCCGGCGCGGTCCATGCCGTGCAGCGCGCCGGCGACCGCCTGGTCTTCCTGCACAACACCATGCACCGCCCCGACGAACTGTTCAGCGTCCCGGCCGCCGGCGGCGAGCCGACCCAGCTGACCCACGTCAACAAGGACAAGCTCGCCCTGGCCCGCATGGGTGAGGCCGAGCAGTTCACCTTCAAGGGCGCCAAAGGCGACACAGTCCACGCCTACGTCGTCAAACCCGTCGACTTCGACCCCGCGCAGAAGTACCCGCTCGCCTTCCTGATCCACGGCGGCCCCCAGGGCTCGTTCGGCAACCGCTGGAGCTTCCGCTGGAACCCGCAGACCTACGCCGGCTCCGGCTACGCGGTCGTCATGGTCGACTTCCACGGCTCGACCGGCTACGGCCAGGCCTTCACCGACGCGATCCAGGGCGACTGGGGCGGCAAGCCCCTGCAGGACCTCCAGGCCGGCCTCGCCGCCGCGCTACAAAAATACCCGTGGATCGACGGCGAGCGCGCGTGCGCCCTCGGCGCCTCGTACGGCGGCTTCATGGTCAACTGGATCGCCGGCAACTGGCAGGCCCCGTTCAAGTGCCTGGTCAACCACGACGGCGTGTTCGACCACCGCATGATGTACTACGCCACCGAGGAGCTGTGGTTCTCCGAGTGGGAGCAGACCGGCCCCTACTGGCAGCGCGCCGCCAACCACGAGCGCCACAACCCGGTCAACCACGTCGAGGACTGGCGGCTGCCGATGCTCGTCATCCACGGCGGCCTCGACTACCGCATCCCCGACACCCAGGGCATCGCCGCCTTCACCGCCCTGCAGCGCCGCGGGATCCCCAGCCGCTTCCTCCACTTCCCCGACGAGAACCACTGGGTCCTGAAGCCCGCCAACAGCCTGAAGTGGCACGACACCGTGACCACCTGGCTCGACACCTGGCTGAAGACCCCGAAGTGACGCCGCGGAGGCGCGGCCTCACTTCGAGCCGCGCTCGGACGACGTCGCGGAGCGCCCCCGCGCGCTCGTTCGCCTTGACACCCTCCGCCACGCCGGGTGTCATCGGACCATGGCCGCGGGTGGCGTGATCGTCGGAGGAAGCTACGAATTTCACACCTGGGGCGAGCACGAGTCGCCCGTCTTCTCCTTCCTCGCCAGCGACCTCCCCCGCGCCTCCGCGCTCGTGCGCGACATGTTCGTCGAGCTCGACGTCCGCCGCGGCGGCACCGGCATCGTCAGCTACTGCCTGTCCGTGCCCGACCGCCAGGTCGGACCCATCGACATCCCCATCCGCCCCGCCGACCTGCCCCACGTCGTCGCCGCCGCCGACGCCCTGCGCTCCTGCCCCGCCCGCATCGTCGACGGCCGCGGCGGCGTGCTCCCGCTCGACCGCTTCAGCGAAGGCCTCGTCCACGACTGGACCGGCACCCACGCCCGCGCCCTCCACGAGTTCTCGGCCGGCCGCCTCGACCACGTCGTCGCCCTCCTGACCCCCATCGCCGACGGCTCGCGCGTCCCCGCCGTCCACCACCTGCTCGGCCGCACCCACCGCGCCCGCGGCGACCACGGCACCGCGATCCCCCACCTGCTCGAGGGCATCCGCCACGCCGGCGCCAGCCAGGGCGACAAGCTGCTGCCCGCCGCCGCCGGCATCCTCACCGACCTCGCCGTCGCCTTTAATAAGCTCGGCATGGCCGGCAAGGCCGCGCACTGCCTGCTGCACGCGCTGCACCTGCGGCCCAACCACCCCGAGGCCCTCCTCGCCTTCGCGACCATGTTCCCGGCGACCGGCGCGCTGCACGTCTACGCCCTCGGCCGCGTGCTCGCCATCGACGCCGCCCACCACGACCGCGTGCGCGAGTGCGCCGAGGTCCTCGCGCGCTCGACCGGGACCGCCGCCCCCGAGATCCTGCGCCACGCCGTCGAGGCCGCCGCCCGCGTCGAGCTCGCGACCTGGCCGCTCGCCCGCCCCGACCTCGGCCTGCGCCGCAGCTTCTTCGAAGGCCTCGGCCGCCTCGGCATGCAGGCCGCCGACGAGCACGCCCCCGAGGACAGCCTGCTCGACCACCCGGGCAGCGCCGAGTCCGCCCGCCCGTGGTGGAAATTCTGGTGACCGCTTGCCCGCCGAGGGCCCGCGGCGCATCGTGAAGACCGCGTGCAGCTCATCGCCTGGTCGATCCCCGCGTTCATCGCCCTGATGGCGATCGAGGCGCTCGTCGCCCGCCGCCGCGGCCGCCGCATCTACCACCTCTCGATCGCCGTCAGCGACGTCGCCTGCGGCATCACCTCCCAGCTCTTCAACATCTTCTCGGCCTCGCTCGGCGTGCTCGCCTACGTCGCCGTCTACGAGCTCTTCCACGCGGTCGAGCTCGACGCCGCCGCGCCCTCGACCTGGCTGCTCGGCCTCCTGCTCGTCGACCTCTCGTACTACTGGTGGCACCGCATGAGCCACGAGGTCAACGCGCTGTGGGCCGCCCACGTCGTGCACCACCACAGCGAGGACCTCAACCTCGCCGTGGCCCTGCGCCAGGCCGTGTTCACCAGCTTCACCTTCATCCCCTTCGCGGTCCCGCTGGCCCTGCTCGGCGTGCCGCCGGTCGTCTACTTCGTGTGCAAGGCGATCGACACGCTCTACCAGTTCTGGATCCACACCGAGCTGATCCGCCGCGTCGGCCCGGCCGAGGCCGTGCTCAACACGCCGTCGCACCACCGCGTGCACCACGGCATCAACCCGCAGTACCTCGACAAGAACTACGGCGGCGTCCTCATCGTCTGGGACCGCCTTTTTCGCACCTTCGAGCCCGAGGTCGAGCGCCCGGTCTACGGCACCACCAAGCCGCTGCGCAGCCTCAACCCCCTGTGGGCCAACCTCCAGCCGCTCCTCGACGTCGTCCGCCTCGCCCGCTCCGCCCCCGACTGGCGCGGCTTCTTCTACGCGTTCGTCGCCCCGCCCGGCTGGCGCCCAGGCGGCCTCGTCCCGCCCGCCGACCCCGAGGAGCTGCGCGAGCGCGCCGCCCACCCGTTCGACGTGCCCGCCTCCCCGGCCCTCGCCACCTACATCGCCGTCCAGGCCGCGCTCGCCGTGCCCGCGACCATGGCCCTGCTCATCCACAGCGCCAGCGCCCCGCCCGCCGTGGTGCTCGCCGGCGTCGCCCTGCTGACCGCCGGCACCGTGGCCTGGGCCGGCCTGTTCGAGCGCCGCCCCTGGGCCTGGCCGCTCGAGCTGGCGCGGGTGATCGCCGGCGTGGTGCTCCTGCACTACCTCATGGCGTAGCGGGCCCGGTCGTTTCACCACCCTCCGGGCCTGATACGTCTTCACGGCCCTCCGGGCCTGACAAGTCTTCACGGCCCTTCGGGCCTGATAAGCTGGACACCCCGCGATGCGCGTGCGCTCGTACGACCCCGCCCTGACCAAGGCGCACCTCAGCAACCGCTTCGCCCTCAGCCTGATCACCTACTTCGGCGAGCGCTTCGGCGAGGCCGTCGCCCGCCGCATCGTCGAGGACGCCGGCCTCAGCCTCGAGTACCTGCAGGACTCCGAGCGCTGGATCTCCGTCGAGTTCGACCGCCGCTTCTGCGACGCCGCCGCCCGCCACCTCTACGGCCTGCCGACCTCGCCCGACTACGGCCACCCCATGTGGCAGCTGTGGCGCGCCGCCGCCGGCTCGATGTTCAAGCGCCAGGGCATGGGCCCGCTGTGGCTGCTGCTGTGGGCCATGCAGGGCCCCGACCGGTTCTTCGCCGACATCGAGAAGATGTACACCCGCGGCAACCGCATCACCCGCATGCGCCTCGTCGACCACCGCCCCGGCTTCTCCTCGATCACCGCCGTCATGACCGGCGAGGTCGTCGACCGCCCCGGCGCCTGCTGGAACCGCCGCGGGTTCTTCGAGGCCATCCCCACCATCTGGAACTGCCCGCCCGCCCGCGTCAGACACACCCACTGCATCCACCAGAGCCCGCACGTCCAGCACTGCCGCTACGACATCTTCTATCCCAAGTCGCCGACCGTGGCCGAGCCCCTGGCCGAGCTCGCCCGCATCCGCGAGTACGTGCGCGCGACCATCCCCGGCCTCCTGCGCTCGCTCGACGACGTGCACACCGAGCAACGCGACGCCGAGCTGCACCGCCGCAAGATCGCCAGCTACCTGCCGCAGCACCTGCTCGACGCCATCCGCATCAACCCCGAGGAGGAGCTGGTGCTCGGCGGCCGCGCCACCGAGGGCGCCGTCTTGTTCGCCGACATCAAAGACTTCACCCGCCGCTGCAACAGCGTCGGCGCCGGCGAGGCCGTCCGCCAGCTCAACATCTACTTCGAACACATCGACCAGGTCATCCTCGAGCACGGCGGCGTGATCGACAAGCGCGTCGGCGACGGCGTGATGGTCGTGTTCAGCTCGCCCGACGCCAGCCGCCCGCTCGCCGCGCTCGCGCAGGCCGCCGTGCGCTGCGGCCTCGAGATCCAGCGCGCCATGCCGCGCTGCAACGACCAGCTCGCCGAGGTCGGCGGCCGCCCCATGCAGATCCGCGTCGGTGTGGCCGCCGGCCCGCTCGTGCTCGGCAACATGGGGTCGCGCGCCCGCCTCGAGTACACCGTCATCGGCGAGACGGTGAACCTCGCCGCCCGCCTCGAGGCCGCGGCCTCGCCCGGCTCGGTGCTGACGCTCCCGCAGTGCATCCGCGACGGCGAATTCGCCGCCCAGCGCCGCCTCCGCGTCGTGCCCGCCAAGGGCTTCGGAGACGTCACCGCGGTCGAGCTGACCCCGAACGAATGAGCCGCTGCCCCCCGCCGAACTTGCGGGGATCGCCCGACGGACTTCCATCCCCGCGGTGCTATCCGTTCAATGTATGCCGAACTCGGCGGGAGGGGGAACAGGGGTCATGTCCAAGCTTCATCGCCAGCTCTCGTACCTCGTGGCGTGCTTTGCGATCGCCGGCTGCGACCCGCCAGACCCGCCCGGCCCCGCGCCCGACCCCGGCGACCCGCCGGCCCTGCGCGCGGCCGAGACCTGCGGCTACCGCACCCAGAACCAGTACGACTGGGGCGCCGACTGTGACGCCGCCCACCCGACCGCCTGCCTGCGCGACAAGCACTACGGCCAGGTGCTGCACGACGGCCTCATGCTCGGCTGCGGCGTGCGCACCGCCAACCTCGAGAACAGCCCCGGCGCCCGCGTCGCCCTGCCGACCAGCGGCAAGGTCCGCCACCTCTACCTGTCCGAGTCCGTCGGCTACGACGGCGTCGCCGACCCCGACGTCGGCACCGCGTTCTTCGGCCACGTCGCCGCCCTCGGCATGAACCTCGCGTTCGCCGACCTGCCCGCGTTCGACCAAAACCCCGGCACGCCGCTCGGCGAGCTGCTGGTCGCCGACCCCGACAGCCCCTGCGTCGGCATGTCGGTCGAGGACGTGTTCTTCGAGGCCAACGCCGCCCTCGGCGACTGCGCGACCAGCCTCACCGCGCAGGACTTGAACACCTGCGTCAGCCAGATCAACGCCGTGTTCCGCGACGGCACCGACCTCAACGGCACGCCGATCTGCACCGGCAAGCTGGTCGAGCCCGCCCCCGTGAGCTGATCACGGCGCCCCGTCGACCTGTCCCGAAGGACAGGCCGATGCGCCGTACTCCTCACTTCGCGGCGCCGCCGCCCGGGCACGGCGCGAACTCGCAGTTCGGCCCGGTGCGCCCGACCGCCGAGCCATCCGGGCACATCTTCGCCTCGCGCGTGCAGGCCTTGGCCGGCGGCGCGCCGCCCGGGGGCGTGTCGCCGACCTCGCCCGGCGGCGTCTCGCCCGGCGGCGTCTCCGAGCCCGGCCCCGTGGCGCCAGGGCACTCGGCGAACTCGCAGTTGGGACCGGTGCGCCCGACCCCCGAGCCGTCCGGGCAGATCTTCGCCTCCGTCGTGCACATCTTCTGCTCGGGCTGGACCGACCCGCCGCCGCCACCGCCGTCGGTCTTGCAGCCGACGAGCAACCCGAACACTGCTGCGATTCGCATGGCCTGATGCATGCCCGGCATCCTATCAGCCCGCGCCCCCGTCCCCCTCGCGAAACGGCAGCAGCGTCGCCAGCTCGGCCATGTGCCCGCGCACCGCCGCCGCCTCCTCACGCACGAACTGCTCGACCGCCGCCGCCAGACCCCCGTGACGAAACCAGTGGCTGCTGTACGTCGGCGCCGGCGAGAACCCGCGGATGAGCTTGTGCTCGCCCTGCGCCCCCGCCTCGAACAGCGGCGTGCCCTTGCTCAAACACCGCTCGATGCCCGCGTAGTAGGCCGCCTCGAAGTGCAGGAACTCGACCTCCTCGTCGCAGCCCCAGTAGCGCCCGTACAGCGCCTTCTCCGTCTCCCAGTACAGCGCCCCGGCGATCGTCCGCCCCTCGCGCTCGACCTTCGCCCACACCACCCGCTCCGGCTGCAGCTTCACGACCTCATTAAAAAACCCCGGCTGCAGGTAGTCCTGACCGTAGTGGTTCATGGTCGTGCGCCGGTAATAACGGTCGATCGTCGCGACGTCCTCCTCCGTGAGCGCCGTACCCGGCACCCACCGCACCGGCGACGCGACCGCGTGCACGCGCGCCCGCTCCTTGCGGATCTGCTTGCGCCGCCGCGACGTCATGCGCGCCAGGAACCCCTCGAAGTCGCGCTCGCCCGCGTGGCGCCAGTGGTACTGAAAGCTCGCGCGCGCCAAAAACCCGCGCTCCTGCAGCTCGTCCTGCTCGGCCGCGCTGGTGAACAGCCAGTGGATCGACCGACAGCCCCGCCGCTCCGCCAGCGCCCGCACCTCCGCGACCAACCGATCCACGACTGGCCCCCGGGACATGTCCCGCGCGACCAACAGCCGCGGCCCCGTCGCCGGGGTCATCGGCACCGCGACCACCAGCTTCGGGTAATACGCCAGCCCCGCCCGCTCGGACCCCCGCGCCCACGCCCAGTCGAAGATGTACTCGCCGTAGCTGTGAGTCTTGACATACGCCGCCACCGCCCCGACCAGCCGCCTCTCCTCCGCCGCGGGCGCGATCTCCGCCGCGTCGACCCGCGCGCCCGCGCCCCGCTCCACCAGCACGTAATGCGGCTCCCAGCCGGCCGCCGCGCCCACCGAGCCCGACCGCTCGAGCGCCAGCAAAAACCCGTGCTCAGTGAACGGCGACGAGCCATGGTCGAGGGCGTCCCAGGCGGATGACGCCACGTCGGCGATGGACGGCACGCTGCGGGCTGTCAGATCGGACACCGGATAGCTTTACGCTGGGACCGGGCCAAGCACCAGTCTGCGCTACACTACCCGGCCACCCGCCGGTCCCACCCTCGACACACCGATCACCGATGGCCAGCCGCGACAAGCCCAAACAGAGCCCCCAGGGCAGCGTCGTGCTGAAGACCCGGGCGCAGCGCAAGACCAGCCGCCCGCGCATGTACAAGGTGCTGATCCACAACGACGACTACACCCCCATGGAGTTCGTCGTCGGCCTGCTGCGCGTCCTCTTCCACAAGTCCGAGGCCGACGCGACCACCATCATGCTCCACATCCACAACCATGGCGTCGGCGTGGCCGGCGTCTACACCCACGAGATCGCCGAGACCAAGGTGGCCCAGGTGCACGTCCTCGCCCGCCAGCAAGACTGCCCGCTCGTCGCCTCGATGGAGCCCGAGGAGGACCCCGATGCTGAGCACTGAACTCAAGCAGACGATCAACGCCGCCATCGCCGACACCCAGCGCCGGCGCCACGAGTACATCACCCTCGAGCACCTCCTCCTCGCGCTGCTCGACGACCCCAGCGCGCGCAAGGTCCTGCTCGCCTGTCAGGCCGACATCGAGGCCCTGCGCACCCGCGTCGAGGCCTTCATCGACGAGACCTACGCCCGCCTCCCCGACGACGTCGAGGCCACCGTCCACCAGACCATCGGCGTCAACCGCGTGCTCCAGCGCGCCATCCTCCACGTCCAGGGCGCCGGCCGCACCGAGGTCACCGGCGCCAACCTGCTGGTCGCCATCTTCGCCGAGTCGGAGTCGTTCGCCGCCTCCGTGCTCCGCGAGTTCGGGGTCACCCGCCGCGACGCGACCATGTTCATCTCCCACGGCATCCCCAAGGGCACCGACAAGGTGCCCACCAGCCGCCCGTCCCGCGCCCCCGTCGGCGACGACGACGAGGAGGAGTCGGTCGCCGACGACCCGCTGTCCGCCTACGCCGTCGACCTCAACGCCAAGGCCGCCGCCGGCCGCATCGAGCTGCTGATCGGCCGCGCCCCGGAGATCCAGCGGGTCATCCAGGTGCTGTGCCGCCGCCGCAAGAACAACCCCGTGCTCGTCGGCGAGCCCGGCGTCGGCAAGACCGCCGTGGTCGAGGGCCTGGCCCTGCGCGTCGTGCAAGGCAAGGTCCCCGCCGCCCTCGCGACCGCCCACATCTACGCGCTCGACATGGGCGCCCTGCTCGCCGGCACCAAGTTCCGCGGCCAGTTCGAGGAGCGCCTGAAGGCCGTGATCTCCGCCCTCGAGGAGGACGACGACGCCGTGCTCTTCATCGACGAGATCCACACCATCGTCGGCGCCGGCGCCACCTCCGGCGGCACCATGGACGCCAGCAACATGCTGAAGCCCGCGCTCGCCAGCGGCGACCTGCGCTGCATCGGCGCCACCACCTACAAGGACTTCAAGAGCTCGTTCGAGCGCGACCAGGCGCTCGCCCGCCGCTTCCAGAAGATCGAGATCCTCGAGCCCTCGGTCGCCGAGACCATCGAGATCCTGCGCGGCCTGAAGCCCGCCTACGAGGAGCACCACGGCGTCACCTACACGCCCGACGCGCTCGAGCTCGCCGCCACCCTCGCGCACAAGCACCTGCGCGACCGCCACCTCCCGGACTCCGCGATCGACGTGATGGACGAGACCGGCGCCGCCGCCCGCCTCGCCGCCCCGCCGCCCGCGCCGGTGCCCGCCGGCACCATCGTCGACCCCAAGAAGCCCGAGCCCGGCCCGCCGATCTCGATCGGCGCCCCCGAGGTCGAGGCCGTCATCGCCCGCATGGCCCGCATCCCCCCGAAGTCGGTCTCGACCTCGGACCGCGACGTGCTCGCCAACATCAAGGACGGCCTCGCCCACGTGGTGTTCGGCCAGGACGAGGCCGTCGCCACCGTCACCACCGCGATCAAGCGCGCCCGCGCCGGCCTGACCCGCCCCGACAAGCCGATCGGCAGCTTCCTCTTCGCCGGCCCCACCGGCGTCGGCAAGACCGAGCTCGCCAAGCAGCTCTCGCTGCTGCTCGCGGTCCCGCTGCTGCGCTACGACATGTCCGAGTACATGGAGAAGCACAGCGTCTCGCGCCTCATCGGCGCCCCGCCCGGCTACGTCGGCTTCGACCAGGGCGGCCTGCTCACCGACGCGGTCGCCAAGTCGCCGCACTCGGTCGTCATCCTCGACGAGATCGAGAAGGCCCACCCCGACCTGTTCTCGATCCTCCTGCAGGTGATGGACCACGCGACCCTCACCGACACGACCGGCCGCAAGACCGACTTCCGCAACGTCATTTTGATCATGACGAGCAACGCCGGCGCCACCGAGCTGACCAAGCGCCGCATGGGCTTCGACGACGAGGGCGACAAGGTCGGCGACCCCAAGACCGCGCTCGAGCGCACCTTCAGCCCCGAGTTCCGCAACCGCCTCGACCGCATCGTCGTGTTCAAGGCGCTGCCCCAGGACATCATCCTGCAGGTCGCCGGCAAGATGCTGCTCGAGCTCGAGGCCCAGCTCGCCGACCGCGGCGTGACCTTCACGTTCACCCCCGCCGCCCGCGAGTGGGTCGCCCGCAAGGGCTACGACAAGCTCTACGGCGCCCGCCCCATGGCCCGCCTCATCGACGAGGAGATCAAGGGCAAGCTCGTCGACGAGCTGCTGTTCGGCGCGCTCGAGAAGGGCGGCCACGTCGCCGTCGACGTCGGCACCGAGGGCGAACACGCCGACAAGCTGAGCTTCGCCTTCACCGCCCGCGCCCCGTCCGAACAGGCCGACTGATCCACGCGAACCCCGCGAGCGACGCGCGCCGAGGCCCCGCCCCGGCGCGCGTCGTCGCTTCGTCAGCGCCGCGAAAACGCCGCTCCCACCGCGTTTCGCGGCCCTCACGCCGGTCGGCGACCGTCCGCGCCGCGGCCACCGGCCGCCGTCGCCCGAGTCTGCGCTCGACATCGCCGGCTCCCCCGAGTATCAAGCGGCGTGCTCCGACGTCTCCGCGCCGCGTCCGCCATCGCCGCCCTGTCCGGCCTCGCCACCGCGTGCCCGAAGCCGCTGCCCCCGCCGACCCAGGCCCCGGCCCCGCAATCGGTCGACCCGCCCGACCTGGCGATCCACCACGTCCGCGTGTTCGACGGCGCGGCGATCATCCAGTCGGCGACGGTCGAGGTCGACGCCGGCAAGATCGTCCGCATCAGCGAGAACCTGCACACCACCGACGCGGTCGAGCGCATCGACGGCACCGGCATGACCCTCCTGCCCGGCCTCATCGACGCCCACACCCACATCCACGCCCCCGACGCGCTGCGCCAGGCCCTCGCCTTCGGCGTCACCACCGAGCTCGACATGTTCACCCTGCCGGCAGCCATCAAGCCGCTGCGCAGGCTCGCCGACGGGCGCGACGGCGCCGGCCTGGCCGACTTCCGCAGCGCCGGCATCCTCGCCACCGCCCCCGGCGGCCACGGCACCGAATACGGCCTCCCGATCCCCACGCTCTCCGGCCCGGGCGAGGCCCAGGCGTTCGTCGACGCCCGCATCGCCGAGGGCTCCGACTACATCAAGGTCGTGTTCGACGACGGCTCCGCCCACGCGCACGAGACCCCGACGCTGTCCGCCGCCACGCTGAAGGCCGTGATCGCCGCGGCCCACGCTCGCGACCGCCGCGCCGTCGTCCACGTGTCGTCCCTGCGCGAGGCCACCACCGCCGTCGAGGCCGGCGCCGACGGCCTCGCCCACGTGTTCTTCGACGCCCCGCCGACGCCCGAGTTCATCCGCCTGGCCGTGCGCAGCGGGGTGTTCGTCGCCGACACCCTGCCGGTGCTGTTCTCCCTCTGCGACGCCGCCCGCGGCGAGGCGATCGCCGCCGACGCGTACATCCAGCCGCTCCTCACCCCCCTCGACGTCGCCTCGCTCCGCCGCAGCCTCCACGACCTCACCGCCGACCCCCCCGCCTGCGACGACGCCCTGAAGACCGTGCAGCAGCTGCACGCCGCCGGCGTGCCCATCCTCGCCTCGACCGACGCCCCCAACCCCGGCACCGTGCACGGCGCCTCCCTCCACGACGAGCTCGAGCTGCTCGTGCGCGCCGGCCTCACCCCCGTCCAGGCCCTCGCCGCCGCCACCTCCGCCCCCGCCCGCGCGTTCGCCCTCGACGACCGCGGCGCCCTCGCGCCCGGCAAGCGCGCCGACCTCGTGCTCGTCCGCGGCGACCCGACCAGGGACATCACCGCCTCCCGCGCCATCGTCGGCGTGTGGAAGCAGGGCGTCCGCGTCGACCGCGAGGCCCGCATCGCCCTCGCCGCCCGCGAATACGCCGACCTCCAGGCCCAGCGCGCCGTCCCGCCGCCGCCCAACTCCGAGTCCGGCCACATCAGCAATTTTAATAAGGGCGACCTCTCGAGCGTGTTCGGCAGCGGCTGGCAGCCCGCGACCGACAGCTTCATCGGCGGCAGCTCGACCGTCAAGCTCGACCCCACCGCCCACGGCGCCCACAAGACCCGCCACGCCCTGCGCCTGACCGGCACCGTGGTCGCCGGCACCCCCACGCAGTGGGCCGGCGCCATGTTCTTCCCCGGCGTCGCGCCGATGGAGCCCGCCAACCTCGCCAAGTTCAAGAGCATCGCCTTCTCCGCCCGCAGCGAGGCCCCCTCCGCCCTCACCGTGATGCTGTTCGCCCGCCAGCTCGGCCAGTCGCCCTCGCTGAAGACGATCGAGGTCGGCACCCGGTGGAGCGAGCACACCATCCACCTCGCCGACATCGCCCCCATCGAGCCCTACGACCTCGTCGGCATCTTCTTCGGCGCGACCCACCCGGGGCCCTTCACCCTCGAGGTCGACGAGATCCACCTCGAGTGAGGCGCGAAGCGCCGGCCGGGTGCGCTGCGGGCGAGCACCGTCAGCGACTCGCCGGGGGCCAGCGGGCTGGGGTCTCCTGAACACCTCTCGCTCGTGCTCGCCGCGCCGTCGCTTCGAGACCTCCGCCGGCGTCAGCCGCGTCCCCGCCCGTCCCGCGTCCCCACGACGCGGCCGCCGGCGCGATAAGGCCCCCCTCCGCGCGTTGACGCCGAAACACCCCCGCCGCTACCGTGACGGACGATGACCCTCCGTCGCCTCACGCTCCTCGGCACCGTCGCGACCGCGCTGCTCGCCACCCGGGCGCACGCCTCCTCGAGCTCCCCCGCGGTCGCCAGCCCGATGGCGGGCAACGGCCACAACGTCACCTTCGACGGCCGCGTCTTCATCGTCTCGCAGGGCCCACTCGACCCGACCGGCGGGTGGTTCATGATGGTGTTCCGCCCCGAGCGCGTGCGCTACGCCGCCGGCGGCAACGTCGACCTCATGCAGGGCGCCTTCACCACGCCGGTGCAGGTCCAGCCGTCGCTGAGCGTCGAGAACGCCCTCGCCATCTGCGAGGCCAGCCCCGACGCCACGCCCTACGCCTGCGACGACGCCGGCAACCCCGGCGCCGGCCCCTACGCCTGCTACGACCTGTTCATCATCGACAGCGACGCCCTCAGCAACCCCAAGGACCTGCGCCGCCGCACCCTCAAGCTCTGGCTGCAGAGCCCCGGCACCCCCGACGCCGCCTATTACAAGCACGCGTGGATCGGCGGCATGGACCCCGTGCTGAGCGCCGCCAACGGACAGATGCGAGGCATCGAGCCGACCGTCACCCGCGACGGCAAGCTGCTGGTGTGGCAGGGCCACCCCGCCAACGACGGCCAGATCGACATCCTGATGTACGCGACCAACCCGAACCCGTGCAGCAGCACCGGCTGGGACGGCCCGCACAACCTCTCGCACATGCACGTCGACCCCGAGGTGTTCGGCGTCTACCCGCTCGCCGACCGCCAGCTCCGCGCCGCCGACGGCGCCCCGTTCGCCGACGGCGCCCTCGTGCACGGCGCCTACCCCTGGCTGTTCCCCGACGGCGACGCGCTCTCGTTCACCGCCACCCCCATGCCCTGCATGTCGCCCGAGAACCCGCCCGGCTGCGGCCCCCGCCGCAACACGCTGTCGGTGATCGGCTACCCGACCAACTGGGGCGTCGCGCCGATCGACGGCGGCCTCAACCCGACCAACAACGACCAGGTGCGCCTGTTCTTCTCCTCGCCCGGCCGCGACTACCCGCAGCTCCCGCTCACCGGCGGACTCGACGTGTGGCCGATGTTCGGCTCCAACACCGCCAACCACGCTGACGTGGTCTTCGACGACGGCCTCGACGGCAACTACGCCGGCGTGTGGCACTTCAGCGAGTCGGTCGACATCGACGGCAACCTCGACCCCGGCCACACCCCCGACTCCGGCGGCCAATTCAACACCGGCACCGTGCACGGCCCGGCCCTGCCGAGCGCCAACAACGGCATGTTCGGCAAGGCCCTGCAGCTCGACGGCACGACCCGCTGGGTCAGCGTGCCGCACTCCGACAGCCTGACCCCGAGCAACGCCTTCACCGCCGAGCTGTGGGTCCGCCCCGACGCCCCGGTCGACTGCGACGGCAACAACAACTACCGCCTGCTGCTGTCGCAGGGCAACATCCAGGGCCCGTTCGCGGTGATCCTCGAGGACGGCGAGGTCGTGCGCGTGCGCGTGCACGCCGGCGGCACGGAGCGCGACGCGCTCGCCGACCGCCCGCTGCCGATCGGCCAGTGGACCCACGTCGGCGCGAGCTACGACGGCGCCACCGGCCAGGTCCGCCTGGCCCTCGACGGCGCCCCCGCCGGCGCCCACGACGGCCCGCCCGCGCCGCTCGACCCGAGCGCCGCGCCGCTCATGATCGGCGGCCCCGGCGGCGAGCGCCCGGCCTGCCCCAACAACGACGGCAACTTCAACGGCGCGATCGACGAGGTCAAGCTCTCGCGCGTCGTCCGCGACCTGTCGTTTTACCAGCGCCCCGGCAACGTCTCGCGGTTCGTCGACCAGACGGTGCCCGCCCAGGTCGAGGCCGGCAGCCAGTTCGAGGCGACGTTCCGCTTCCGCAACCTCGGCACCACCGCCTGGGCCTCGGCCATGCAGCACAACCTCGGCTCGCAGGCCCCGCAGGACAACGGCACCTGGGGCACCGGCCGCGTGGCCCTGCCGGGCCGCACGAACCCCGGGCAGATCGTCGAGGTCCCCGCGGTGCTCACCGCGCCCGCCGAGGTCGGCGTCTACCCCATGCAGTGGAAGCTGGTCCATGACGGCGCCGAGTGGTTCGGCGACCTCTCCACCGAGCTCATGATCGAGGTCGTGCCCGCCGGCACCCTCACCACCGCCGGCGACACGTCCGACGCCGGCGCCACCAGCGACGCCACCAGCGACCCGTCCGACTCGGCCAACCCGTCGTCCCCCACGAGCCCCTCGTCCCCCGGCGACGACAGCGACAGCGCGACCCCCACCGACGGCTTCACCGACACCGCCGAACCCACCGCCGCCACCGGCGGCCCCGCCGACACCACCCCCGCGACCCCCGCCGCCGACCCCGACCGCGGCGACGCCGGCTGCGCCTGCACCACCACCACGAGCCCCCCGCCGCTCCTCCTCCTCACCCTCGTCCCCCTGCTCCGCCGCCGCCGGAACAACCGCTAAATTACTGCCCCACGACGCCCCGACCGCACCACCTCGACCTGTCCCCCGGGACACCTCGCCCACCGCCGCGGCCCGCGACGCACCCGACCTCACCGCTCAACCCGTCCCCCGGGACACCTCGCCCACCGCCGCGACTCGCGACGCACCCGACCTCACCGCTCAACCTGTCCCCCGGGACACCTCGCCGGCCCGCGCATCCTCGCCACCTGTCCTCGCGGACACCTACGCACCGCCTCTCATCCCGCGCCCGCCATGCTCCGCCGCACCTGTCCCCACGGACCTGTTCTTTTAATAATGTCGCTCGCGCCAGCCTGCGGCGACGGCGGCGACGGCGACAGGGACCCCACGGCCTCACCCGCGAGCACCTCCACCGCCCTCCCCGACCCGACCGACGCGACCACCGACGCCACGACCGCCGCCGCCACCACCGACGAGCCGACCACCTCACCATCGACGACCACCGGTGAGCCCGCCGACTGCGCCGAAGTGCTCGAGCAGGTCGACCTCCCGCTCGCCGCCCCCTACACCCGCGAGCTCACCCTCCCGCCGCACGCCACCTGCGCCCCCGTCACCCTCGAGAGCGCCGGCCCCCCGCACATCCTGGAAATCTCGGCCCCCGGCGCCGCGCTGCGCGTCGGCCCCGACGAGCGCCCCGACGACGAACCCGGCTGGCAACGCCCCCGCGAATTCGCCGGCGGCTCCCACCCGGTGCTCGTCGACAACCCCGGCCCCACCCCATTGCAGATCTCCCTGACGATCACCGACCGCGGCCCCTCGCCGCCGCCGATCCAGCGCGAGCGCAGCCTCGTGTGGACGCAACCACCTCTGGTCGACGACCCGACCGCCTGCAAGCTCGCCTGCGTGCTCTCGAAGATCTCCGCCGACGGCCACGGCGGCCCGCTCCTGCGCCAGTGGTTCGACCGCTTCTCGACCACCACCCACAGCCAGCGCTTCGGCCCCAGGAGCCTGCTCGACGAGTTCGCCGCCCAGGCCGGCCCCGACCCGCTGCAGTGGGACCTCGACGCGCTCCCCTTCATCGTCACCGCCGTGCACAACCGCCTCGACCTCGCCAACAGCGAGCACTGCGGCGAGCTGCGCCTCTCGTTCGCCTCGACCCACGCGGTGTTCCGCCCGTTCCACCTGATCTTCCTGTTCCGCCAGCCACCTGTCCCCGAGGACATCTCGCCCGGCGGCGCGCTCCACTGCAACGCCACGGCCATGCGCTGGGCCCGCCTCGGCGAGCTGCCCGAGCCCGAGTTCCTGGCCGCGGCTCAGGCCCTGATCACCGAGCACGTCACCGCCGCCGGCTTCCTCGCCGCCGAGTCGAACGAGTTCACCATCGCCCCGTGGGAGTGGCGCCAGTGGTTCTTCGTCGACCCGCAGACCCTCGACAACCGCCCGCTGTTCCAGTCCGTCGACATCCCCCGCCTCAACACCCCCGGCCCCGAGCGCGACGCCTTCCTCGCCTGGGCCGAGGCCAACGCCGCGGAATTATCGAACCGCCGCGCGCCGATCCCCGAGGAGTTCCGCGCCCCCTCCGCGCGCGCCAACCAGGGCGTGCCGTGGATCCCCCTGCAGCTCACCCCGGCCCTCGACGCCGCCTGGCCCGACCTCCGCCGCAACCTCGAGATCGTCGGCTGCCCGGCCTGCCACGCCACCGACGCCGAGTTCGTGCAGACCCTCCCGAACCGCACCTTCTCGCCGTTCTACGACAAGGAGCTCGACGCCCGCGCCGCCCACTTCGACGCCCTCGTCCGCGGCGCCGCCTCACCGCCCCCGTTCGGCCCCCTCCAGCCGACCCCCCTCCTCCCGCCCTGACCGAAGAGAGGGCTCAGCTCCCGCCGAGCTGCTCGCGGATCACCCGTAACTCGCGCAGGACCTCGAGATCCTTCTGCCGCCCGAGGTGCTCCTTGATCGCTATCAGGTGATCGAGCCCGAGGATCTCACACGCTCGTCCGAACAGCTCGACCCGAACCGCCGACGCCGCAGCCTCGGCATAACGACCGACCGGCGGCAGCTCGCCGAGCACATCGAGGTCACCGATATCGGTCGCCATGTAGAGGTTCCTGTATCGCGCCAGCTCCTCCGGCGAGGCCTGAATCTCGC
This sequence comes from Myxococcales bacterium, assembly GCA_016793465.1. The sequence continues at coordinate 174,277 of JAEUJW010000055.1, read as the reverse complement.
CGAGATCCGGACGCGCCGAATTTCGGGGATGCACGTCCCGTAGGGCCGCGAGGAGGCGTCTCATGTTATCCGGGGTAAACGCCGCGACGATGTCGAGATCGAGGGTCGTACGCCGTGCGCCATGAGCGATGGCCGCGAATCCCCCGATGATCACGAACTCGACACCCGCATCGACGAGCCGCCGCAACAACTCAGCGTTGGACTGCCGCACGCGTCATCGCTCCGTGTAACGCCCGTATGAACTCCAGCCCCTCCTCGTGCTGCGCCACCCGCTCCGCCGGCGTCAGCTGGAGATTGCGCAGCAGCGCCCCCATATCGATGCCCGCCTCGACGGCCTCGTCCCACGCGGGTCCACTGCTCGGCATCCTGCGGAAGGTCTCTCGGCGGTCGACCGGCTCGTCCACTCCTCGACCCTATCACATGTCTCTCACACCGTCACTCCGCCAGCGTGTGCACCGCGACCGGCCGCTCGTGGCCTCGCACCGCGATCGTCGCCAGCGCCCGCACCGCCGGCAGCGCCTCGCCCGACGCCTCGGCCGCCGCGACGGCCTCGCTCGAGATCAGCACGTCGACCGCGTGCTCCTTGGTCGCCGACTCGAGCCGGCTCGCCAGGTTCACCGCGTCGCCGATCACCGTGTACTGCATGCGCTCCGCCGTGCCGATGTTGCCCGCGACCATCGGCCCGTAGTGCACGCCGACCCCGTGGGCCAGCGGCGTGAGCCCGCGTTCGGCCCGCTCGGCGTTGTGGCGGACCAGCGCCGCGCGCATGCGGGCCGCCGCGCGTACGGCCCTGGCCGCGTCGCCGGGCGTCTCCCGCGGCACCCCGAACACCGCCATGATCGCGTCGCCGATGTACTTGTCGACCACCCCGCCCTCGGCCCGGATCTCCGCCACCATGTCGTGCAGGTACGCGTTGAGCTCCTCGACCAGCCGCTCCGGGGCCAGGTTCTCGCTGTAGCGGGTGAAGCCTCGCAGGTCGGAGAACAGCACCGCCGCGCGCTTGTTCGACCCGCCGAGGTGCAGCGAGGCGCTGTTCATGGCCGTCGACGCCACCTCCTCGGACACGTAGACCCCGAGCCGCTGGCGCGCCCGCTCGGCGAACACGGCCGCGCTGGCGCCCTGGATCACCAGCTTGCGCGTCCGGTAGGCCACGCTGTGCCCGACGATCGCCGCCCCGATCAGGAACGCCGCCGCGAACACGATCTCCGCCGGCGAGTAGGTGATGCGCGCCGCGTTCACGCGGTCGCCGAGCAGCAGCCCCGTCAGGCCGAGCGCGTGCAGCCCCGCCCCGAACAGCGCCCCGCGCTCGGACAGGCGGATCCCCGCCGCGATCACCGCCAGGTGCACGATCACCAGCTCGTGCTCGCGGATGATGCCGGCGTAATTCGCGTGCGGCCACGCGACCGCCGCGCCCAGCGTCACGTACACCACCACCGCGTCGATCACCACCGACAGGTGCAGACGCCCCGGCGTCACCGCGCCGTTGCGACTCCAGCGCAGCGCCACCAGCGAGAACCCCAGCCCCAGCAGCAGGCTCGCGACCAGCAGCCACGACTTCAGGTCGAGCGCCGCCAGCAGGCCCAGGCGGGCCGGCACGTGCATGGCCAGGAAGGCCGAGCAGGCCACGATCCTCGCCCGCGCGACCGCCTGTTCGCCGCGCTGCTGGGCCTGGCGGAGGAACTCCTCGATCGTGTGGGGCCCACCCGCCGCCGCCGCGTCCATCACGCCGCCCGACGGTACCAGGAAGCCCGCCGCGGCCCCAGCGTCTGCCGACGCGCGCGCGCCCGTGAACGGAGACGCCTCCGCACTTTATCGACCCGCGAGCCCCGCGACTCGCGGTACTCTCGGTCGCCTGACGTTGGAGGTTGCGATGCGATTAACCGGGCGTGTCTTGGGTCTGTTGGCGTGCAGCGTAGCCCTCTCGGCCTGCGCCGATCCCCCGGTCGAGGACCCCTCGGCCCCGGGCAGCAGCACCGACGTCACCGCAACCGCCACCACGGATCCCTCGACCCCGACCGGCACCGATCCGAGCACCACGAGCACGACCGGCACCACCGCGCTCCCGACCACCGGCGACCCCACGAGCGAGCCCTCCACCGACCCGACCGGCGCCGGCGTGTGCGGCGACGGCAGCCTCGACCCCGGCGAGGAGTGCGACAACGGCCAGGACAACGGCCCCGGCCAGGCCTGCAGCGCCGGGTGCACGCTCGCCGCCTGCGGCGACGGCGACGTCGGCCCCGGCGAGCAGTGCGACGACGGCCCCGACAACGCCGACATCAACGCCTGCAAGGCCGACTGCACCGACAACGTCTGCGGCGACGCCGCGGTCGGCCCCGGCGAGGGCTGCGACGACGGCAACTCGGTCGACGACGACGCCTGCTCGAACGCCTGCGTGGCCGTCAGCTGCGGCGACGGCCTGGTCGCGCCCACCGAGGAGTGCGACGACGGCAACCTCGACGACACCGACGCCTGCACCGGCGCCTGCACCAACGCGACCTGCGCCGACGGCTTCCTCCAGCCCGGCATCGGCGAGCAGTGCGACGACGGCCCCGACAACGCCGACGACGCCGCCTGCACCAACGCCTGCCTCACCGCCGTGTGCGGCGACTCGCTGGTGTTCGACGACGGCGGCCCCGAGCAGTGCGACGCCGGCAACAACAACGGCCCCGGCAAGGCCTGCAACGCCGCCTGCCAGCTCAACGTCTGCGGCGACACGGACAAGTCCCCCACCGAGGAGTGCGACGACGGCAACGGCTTCGCCGGCGACGGCTGCTCGCCCGACTGCACCTCGGAGATCTGCGGCAACGGCGTGACCGACGTCGGCGAGGAGTGCGACGACTTCCAGAACGGCGACGACGACGACGGCTGCACCGACATGTGCACGCTGCCGACCTGCGGCGACCTGCTCCTCCAGCCCAGCCTCGGCGAGGAGTGCGACCTCGGCCCCGCCAATAGCAACACCGGCGACTGCACCCTCGACTGCCAGCAGTCCGAGTGCGGCGACGGCCTCGTGCACGCGCTCGACGAGCAGTGCGACGACGGCAACAACAACGGCCCCGGCAAGGCCTGCAAGGCCGACTGCACCGACAACGTGTGCGGCGACCAGGACGTCGGCCCCGGCGAGGCCTGCGACGACGGCAACGCGAGCAACAACGACGCCTGCACCAACGTCTGCAAGCAGGCCGCCTGCGGCGACGGGTTCGTCCAGCCCGGCGAGCAGTGCGACGCCGGCGTCGACAACGACAACCTCGGCGCCTGCACGCTCGCCTGCAAGCTCCCGGCCTGCGGCGACGGGTTTGTCCAGCCCGGCGCCGGCGAGGCCTGCGACGACGGCAACATGTCCGACAGCGACGCCTGCACCGCCGAGTGCCAGGTCGCGACCTGCGGCGACGGCTCGCTGCACGTCGGCGTCGAGGCCTGCGACGACGGCAACACCGTGCCCACCGACGCCTGCACCGACGCCTGCGAGGACGCCGCCTGCGGCGACGACATCGTCCACGCCGGCGTCGAGCAGTGCGACGACGGCAACACCGTGCCCACCGACGCCTGCACCGACGCCTGCGAGCTCGCGGCCTGCGGCGACGGCATCGTCCACGCCGGCGTCGAGCAGTGCGACGACGCCAACCAGGACGTCACCGACGCCTGCACCGACGGCTGCAAGACCGCGGTCTGCGGCGACGGGTTCGTCCGCGCCGGCGTCGAGATGTGCGACGACGGCAACCAGAGCAACGACGACGCCTGCACGACCACCTGCGTGCCGCCCGGCTGCTCCGACATGTTCAAGAACCAGGCCGAGACCGACGTCGACTGCGGCGGCGGCGCCTGTCCCAAGTGCCAGCTCGGCAAGGCCTGCACGGCCAGCGCCGACTGCCTGACCGGCAACTGCGCGGCGGGCGTGTGCGCCGTGCCGCAGACCTGCAAGCAGCTCCACGCCGGCAACCCGGCCCTGCCCGACGGCAAGTACCAGGTCGACCCCGACGGCCCCGGCCCGCTCGCCGCCTTCGACGTGTGGTGCGACATGACGACCGACGGCGGCGGCTGGACCCTCTTCTACGCCACCTTCGGCACCGACGGAGAGCGCCCGCTGGTCAGCAACACCGAGCAGCTCAACAACAACCCGCTCATGTTCCAGCCCTACAACCTCAGCAAGCAGAAGAAGCTCGCGCTCGCGCTGGTCTCGAGCGAGACCCTGTTCTTCCGCGGCAACCCGCTCGGCGTGTGGCTGAAGGCCGACCGCCCCGCCTTCGACTACCTCAACGGCGGCGGCCTCAACCTCGACATCGTCGTCAAGAACCCGATCACGCTGACGACCAGCGACGGCGTCAGCGTCCCGGCCTTCATGGGCTACAGCACCGAGAGCGCCAAGATCACCGGCGGCGGCGACTTCGGCATCACCCAGGCGCCCGACGCCGTCACCTGCGGCCAGAACATGCAGGTGACCGGCTTCGACCACCAGCCCGCCAACATGACGATGCTCAACTGCTCGTGCCTGCGCCAGTACCTCGGCAGCCGCTCCGACGCGGCCCTCGACAGCGACGCCGGCTACGACGCCTTCCTCGCCGTCGGCGCCTGGGGCACCTCCAACACCTGCGGCGCCGCGTCCCCCGACGGCGGCTTCCTGCTGATGCGCGTCGGCATGCGCTGATCGCCGGGCCGACGAACCGCCCCGCGCCGGGCGCCCGCGCCCGGCCACCTCCTCGCACACACCCCCCGGCCGCCGCGGCTTGACCCGCGCCGCGCCCCGGCCGATATCTTGTCGTCATGCGCCCTCGCGCCGCCCGCCTCCCCGCGCCGCTGCCCGCCGCCGGCGCCGGCGCCGGCGCGCTCGCGCTGCTCCTCGCCTGCACGCCCGCCCACCCGTCGCTCGGCCCCGCCGTCCGCGGCACCGCCGCACCTGCCCCTTCGGCCAGCCCTCCCACACCTGCCCCTTCGGCCAGCCCTCCCGCGAACACCCGCCCATCTGCGGCCAGCTCCGCCGCGAACACCCGCGCCCTCGCGCCCGGCCTCCCCGCGACCGCCCCCCTCGCCGCCGCGCCCGCCGTCTCCGGGGCCGCCCCGGGCGCCCCCGCGGCACCTGCCCCTTCGGCCAGCCTCGCCGCACCTGCCCCTTCGGCCAGCCCCGTCCCGCTCGCCGACCCGCCGTTCCCGGAGCTCATCGGCAAGCCCCGCGCGGCCGTCGAGGCCCGCCTCGGCCTCCCGCGCGCCGAGGCCGACGGCTGGGTCCGCTACGCCGACCTCGACATCAAGTACAGCCGCGGCCGCAGCCACCGCGTCCGCCGCGTCGCCCCCGCCGGCCTCGACTGCGCCGACGTGGCCGTGTGGGCCGGCTTCGATCGCCCCGTCGGCTTCCCTCTGCGCCGCCAGGGCGGCTGCATCTGGCCCGGCATCAGCGACCGCCACCGCCTCGAGCACGGCCTCGCCGCCACCTACGACGCCGCCACCCGCGAGTTCGAGGTCGGCCCCCGCGACTGACCCGTGCTACCCTCGCGCTCCGGAGCTTCGATGCCCGCGCTCCCCCGCATGACCCCCGCCGACTTCCTCGCCTGGGAGTCCGACCAGCAGGGCCGCCACGAGTTCGTCGACGGTGAGATCTTCGCCATGGTCGGCGGCACCCTCAACCACAACCTGATCACCCTGAACCTCGTGCGCGCCCTCGACGCCCGGCTCCCCCCCCGCTGCCGCGTATACGTCACCGATGTGAAGGTTCAGGTCGGCAAGAACTTCTTCTACCCGGACGTGGTCAGCCAGTGCGGCCACCAGGACGGCGCATCTCAAGTCGTCGAGCGGCCCGGACTGATCGCCGAGGTCGAGTCCCCCTCGACGGCGGAGTACGATCAATCCGTCAAGTGGCAGAACTACGAGCGCCTCCCGACCCTGCAAAGTTACCTGCTCATCGCTCAGGACCGGATCGACGTCCGCATCTACCGGCGCAGCGGCGCGGGCTGGCTCTACACCACCCACCACACCCTCGACGACACCCTCGAGCTGACCGAGCCCGCGCTGTCGCTCCCGCTGCGCGAGCTCTACGCCGGGATCGAAGGCCTCGATCCCGCCGCACTCTGACGTGTCACGCCCGGCCGATCTGCCCCGGCCGCGCCTCGCACTTCCAGTGGCCGACGAACACGTACTCGCGCTTGCACGTCGCCACGTAGCTGCCCTTCTTGGTGTTCCACTGGTAGTTGCGCGACCAGATGTCGGTCGTGCGCACCACCGCGGTGTCGACGCTGGCCTTCATCCCGCACTCCTTCTCGACCGCGCACACCGCGTCGAGGCTCATCGCCTCGGTCTCCGGGTCGTCCTTCGAGTTGACGTAGCCCTGGTACGCCACGAACACCATGACCCCGAACAGTAGGTACCAGATGAACTGCTTCATGATGCCCGCATCGTGGCACACCCCCCCGCGAAACGACAAGCGCCCGCGCCTCCCCGCCGCGCTCGCCGCGGCCCCGCGAGGCCCTCGCGGCGCGTTCGCACGCCGCCGCCGTCGCCGCCGTGTTAGCCTCGCCGACGCGTGACCACCCCGACGCGGTTCTTCCTCACCGGCTGCGCCAGCGGCATCGGTCGTCACCTCGCCGAGGTGCTCGCCGCCCGCGGTCACGCCGTCTTCGCCACCGACCTCGACGAGCCCGCCCTGCGCGCCCACGCCGAGGCGCACCCCGCCGCCTGGCCCGCCGACCGCGTGCACCTGCGTGGCCTCGACGTCCGCGACGACGCCGCCTGGGCCCGCGTGTTCGCCGACGCCGCCCGCACCATGGGCGCCGTCGACGTTTTAATTAATATCGCCGGCTACCTCCTGCCCGGCTACGTCGGCGACTTCGACGCCGCCGCCGTGCACCGCCACCTCGACGTCAACACCAAGGGCGTCGTGTTCGGCACCGCCGCCGCCGCTCGCCACATGCTGGAGCGCGGCCAGGGCCACATCGTCAACATCGCCTCGCTGGCCGCGCTCACGCCCGTGCCGGGCATCAGCCTCTACTCGGCCTCCAAGTACGCCGTGCGCGCCTTCTCGCTGGCCGCCGCGGTCGAGCTGCGCCCGCGCGGCGTGGCCGTCACCGTGGTCTGCCCCGACGCCGTGCAGACGCCGATGCTCGACCTGCAGGTCGGCTACCGCGAGGCCGCGCTGACCTTCTCGGGCTCGCGCTTCCTGACCGTCGAGGACATCGCCGACGCGCTGCTCCGCCGCGTCCTCCCCCGCCGACCGCTCGAGCTCCACCTGCCCCGCTCTCGCGCGCTCCTCGCCCGCCTCGCAGACCTCTTCCCGCGCACGGCCCTGTGGTTGGCCCCGCTCATGAACGACAGGGGCCGCGCCCGCCAGCGCGCCATGCGGCGCGAGGGTCCTACCTCGTAACAGCAACAAAACGCGTGCGGCCAATCGGGTCTGCGCCCCAAAAATCTGCGCCGTGCAGCGCCTTGCCCGCCCTGACGCCCGGATCCGTGAGTTGGCACGGGGTCGTGTGATCCACTTCCACGCGGCTGCACTTTCTCTTACAACTTGCTGCAATGCGTAATTCTCGACTGTCCCTGGTCGCCAGCGTCGCCCTCCTGCTCCCGAGTTGCGTGGATCCCGAGGACCGCGAAGACGGCAACAACAGCATGGGCGAGGGCATCGACACGCCCGACCCCGTCGACCCCGAGATGGCCGACCCCGGCGTGTACCTCGACGGCATCGACGGCGAGTTCCACGCGGCCGCCGACGAGTTCGACGTCCCGGTCGAGATCCTCCAGGCGATGGGCTACGTCGAGACGCAGTGGCAGATGGTCGAGGGCGAGGAGGAGTTCGACGGCTGGGCCCCCGCCACCGGCACCATGGGCCTGCGCGGCGACATGCTCACCCGCGGCGCCGAGCTGCTCGGGGCCGCCGTCGACGACGTGAAGACCGACCGCAAGACCAACATCCGCGCCGCCGCGGCCCTGCTCAGCCAGTACGCCGACGACAACGAGCTCGACCGCGACGACCTCGGCGCCTGGGCCCCCGCGGTCGCCGAGGTCGCCGGCATCGCCGACCACACCGCCTCGATCTTCTACATCCAGAACGACGTCTACGGCCTCATCAAGAACGGCCTCGAGGTCGTCGACCTCGACGGCAACGTCATCTCCACCATCGAGTCGGCGCCCGACGTCGTGCCGCTCTACGACACCCACGACGGCCCGGTCCTCGCCACCCTGCCCGACTACTCCGGCGCGATCTACCGCAACTCGCCGAACCAGGGCACCCGCCCGGCCGGCAGCACCGGCAAGGTCCGCATGGTCATCATCCACTCGTGCGAGGGCGCCTACTCCGGGTGTTGGGGCTGGCTCGTCAACTCGCAGTCCGGCGTCTCTGCCCACTACGTGGTCAAGGAGGACGGGTCGGAGATCTCCCAGCTCGTCAAGGAGAGCAAGCGCGCCTACCACATCGCCGCCAAGTACAACTCCAGCCTCAACGGCGGCAAGGAGGGCGACCTCCAGGGCGTGTCCGGCAACAACTTCACCGTCGGCATCGAGCACGCCGGCTTCGCCAAGCAGAACACCTGGCACGCCAACCTCATCGAGCAGTCGTCGAAGCTCGTCTGCGACATCACCAAGCGCAACGGCATCGCCCGCGACAAGTACCACATCGTCGGCCACGGCCAGCTGCAGCCGAGCAACCGCATCGACCCCGGCCCCAACTGGCCGTGGGCCACGTTCCTGTCCAAGGTCCAGAGCAACTGCGGCGACGTGCCCCAGAACCCGCCGCCCAACATGCCGCCGCCGCCCAACGAGCCCGACCCGGTGCCGGAGCCCGATCCGGAGCCGCCGCCGATGGACCCGCCGCCCGCCAACGTCGACCCCGACGTCATCTACATCGACAGCAACCAGGGCAACAACGACGCCCTGCGCGCCAAGGTCACCGCCTCCGCCAACTGGACCTCGACCGCCGCGACCCCCGGCTACTACGGCAGCAACTACCTGTTCGCCGCCTCCGAGGCCGTGTCCGACGCCGCCAACTTCGAGTTCTTCCTCAACGCCGCCGGCTCGCGCAAGATCGAGATCTGGTACACCTCCGGCATGAACCGCTCGCCCGACGCGCCCGTCGTCGTGTTCGACAGCGCCGGCGCCAACCTCGGCACCGTGAAGGTCAACATGCAGACCGGCGGCAAGGCCTGGAAGGCCGTCGGCACCTTCAACTTCAAGGCCGGGTGGAACAAGATCGCGTTCTCCCGCTGGACCGGCGCCGGCTTCGTCGTCATCGCCGACGCCGTCCGCGTCTCGAAGTGACACCCGCGTCACCACCCTGACGCCGCCAGCCCCCGGACGCCCGCCCCCGCGGGCGTCCGCCGTTTAACCACGGCCCCCGCTCCCCGCTTCCCACCTCCCACCCTTTCACATACAAGTGGGAGCATGCGCTGTCGTCGCCTGTCCCTGTTCGCCAGCACCGCCCTCCTGTTCGTCGGCTGCGCCGACCCCGACGAGCGCGAGGACGGCAACAACAGCATGAGCGACGGCATCGTCGAGCCACCCGACCCCGTCGACCCCGAGCAAGAGGACCCCGGCGTGTACCTCGAGGGCATCGACGGCGAGTTCCACGCGGCCGCCGACGAGTTCGCGGTGCCGGTGCAGATCCTCCAGGCCTACGCGTACGTCGAGACCGGCTGGCAGATGGTCGCCGACGAGCAGGAGTTCGACGGCTGGGCCCCCGCCGCCGGCGTCATGGCCCTGCGCGGCGAGCTCCTCGCCCGCGCCGCCGAGCTGCTGGAGACCGACGAGGACAGCGTCGCCGCCGACCGCAAGACCAACATCCGCGCCGCCGCGGCCCTGCTCGACGACCGCGCCGGCGACATCGACCGCGACGACCTCGGCGCCTGGGCCCCCGCCGTCGCCGAGCTCGCCGCCATCGCCGACCACGACGCCGCCATCGCCCACATCCACAGCGACGTCTACGGTCTAATTAAAAACGGCCTGATCGTCACCGACCTGAACGGCGAGGTGCTCTCGGAGATCGCCCCGTCGCCCGAGGTCGTGCCGAACTACGACACCCCGGACGGCCCGATCCTCGCCACCCTGCCCGACCACGCCGGCGCCATCTACCGCAACTCGCCGAACCAGGGCACCCGCCCGGCCGGCGACACCGGCAAGCCCCGCATGGTCATCATCCACACCTGCGAGGGCGCCTACTCCGGCTGCTGGGGCTGGCTCGTCAACTCGCAGTCCGGCGTCAGCGCCCACTACGTCGTCAAGGAGGACGGCTCGGAGATCTCCCAGCTCGTCAAGGAGAACAAGCGCGCCTTCCACATCGCCGCCAAGTACAACAAGAACCTGAACGGCGGCAAGGAGCCCGACCTCAACAACGTCTCGAGCAACAACTTCACCGTCGGCATCGAGCACGCCGGCTTCGCCAACCAGAACACCTGGCAGCCGAACCTCATCGATCAGTCGGCGCGCCTCACCTGCGACATCACCAAGCGCAACGGCATCCCGCGCGACAAGTACCACGTCGTCGGCCACGGCCAGCTCCAGCCCAACAACCGCGTCGACCCCGGCCCCAACTGGCCGTGGGCCACCTACCTCTCGAAGGTGCAGATGCACTGCGGCGACGTGCCCGCCGACCCGCCGCCGAACCAGCCGCCCCCGCCCCCGCCCGAGGACCCCGAGGACCCGCCGCCGCAGAACACGGACCCCGCCGAGCTGTTCGTCGACAGCAACCAGGGCAACAACGACCCCACGCGCGCCAAGATCGTCGCCTCCGCCAGCTGGACGTCGACCGCCGCCACGCCCGGCTACTACGGCAACAACTACCTGTTCGCCGCGACCGAGAACGTGGCGGACGCGGCCGAGTTCAGCTTCTTCCTCAACCAGGCGAGCGCCCGCAAGATCCAGATCTGGTACACCGCCGGCACCAACCGCGCCGCCCAGGCCCCCGTCGTCGCCTTCGACGCGTCGAACAAGAACCTCGGCAGCGTGAAGATCAACATGCAGGCCGGCGGCAAGGCCTGGGTCGACGTCGGCACCTTCAATTTCACCGCCGGCTGGAACAAGATCGCCCTCTCGCGCAACACCACCGCCGGCTACGTCGTCATCGCCGACGCCATCCGCGTGGCCGCGGCCGACGGCAACCCGCCGCCTCCGCCGCCGAACAATGGCGACCCGACCCACGACCAGCTGCTCGCCCTCACCCAGGCCTGCACGCCGGTCGCCGGCACCAGCAAATTCAAGACCGACTCGGGCTCGGCCGCGACCGTGCAGCTGTGCCAGCTGAGCGGCGCGATCTGGTGGCGCGCCGACGCCGACATCGACTGCGACGGCCAGGCCGACCCGCGCTGCACCGTCGACCCCTACTTCATGCCCGAGACGTCCGCCAAGGGCACCGACGGCAAGTTCATGAACGCCGCCGCCGTGCCCTTCTACGTGGTCCCGCTGCCGAGCAACGGCTTCGACCCCAAGGCCCACGGGATCAAGACCGGCTGGTCCGGCTACGGCAGCGCCGGCGCCATCCTCTACAACGGCAAGCTGCTCTACGCCCCCTACGCCGACGCCGGCCCCGCGGGCGTGATCGGCGAGCTGTCCTACGCCGCCGCCGAGAAGCTCGGCATCCCCTCGAGCCCGATCAACGGCGGCGTCGGCAGCGGCGTCACCTACATCGTCTTCACCGGCGCCAACTACGTCGACCCCATCGAGAGCCTGTCCGCCGCCGAGTCGACCGGCAAGGCCCTCGCCAAGACCCTGCTCGACAACAACTGAATTTTAAAAACTTCTACCGCCTGCGCCGCGCGTGCTCGATGCCGTGGCGCAGGCTCGCTAGCGTGACCAGCCCGCCGAGGTCCACCCCGAGCCCGACCAGCGTCTCGGCCACCTCCGGGCCCACGCCGGTCAGCACCGCCTCGGCGCCGAGCAGCCGCACCGCTCGCGCCGCCCGCAGCAGCGCCTCGGCCACCCGGGTGTCGACCGCGCGCACGCCCGTGACGTCGAGGATCACCGTGCGGGCCCGCTGCGCCGTCACCCCGGCCAGCAGCGCCTCGACGATCTGCTCGGCCCGCGCCGCGTCGATCGTCCCGATCAGCGGCATCGCCAGCACCCCGTCGGCCAGCGGGATCAGCGGCGACGACAGCTCGACCAGCAGCGCCTGCTGCGAGGCGATCACCTGGGCCTGCAGGTCCGCCCGCGCCTGCTCGGCCTGCCGGCGGTCGGTGACGTCGCTGATGATCCCGCACACCGTCGCCGCCCCGTCCTCGCCGACGAGCGGGAACTTGAGGGTCCAGTAGAAGCGGTCCGCGTTGGGCCCGACCCCGGCGTCCTCGCGGGCCAGCGGTCGCCCGCCGGCCACGATCTCCGCGTCGTTGCGGCGCAGGTCGGCGGCGATCGCCGGGTCGAACAGCGCGAAGTCGTCGCGCCCGAGGATGTCCTCCGGCCGCAGCCCGAGCGTCGCCGCGAACGCCGCGTTGGCGTACACGTGGCGCCCGTCGGGCCCCTTCGCGAAGATCCCCAGCGGCGAGTGGTCGGCGAGCGCCACCATCAAGCGCTGGCGCTGCTGCAGCGCCTCCTCCGCGGTCACGTCGCGGATCTCGCAGACCACGCCCTCGGGCTCGCCGCGCTCGCCCTGCAGCACGATGTAGTGCCACTCGCACACGATCGCCGATCCGTCCTTGCGCAGGTTGGGCCAGCGCCAGCGGTACGCCTGCCCGCGCAGCATCGCCGGCATGTGCGCCTCGGCCTCCTCGCGCACCGCCGGGGTCGCCAGCAGCGCCAGCGGCCGGCCGACGATCTCCGCCTCCGTCCAGCCGTACACCGCGCGCGCGCGCGCGTTCCAGCCGGTCACCAGCCCGGCCATGTCGACCTCGATCAGCGCCAGCGACGAGCCCTCGCGGCGCTGGCGGCGGTGCCGCCGCATGCGCGCGAGCGCGTCCTCTGCCCCATCGTCCGCCACGACCGGAGCAGCATATCAAACCGGCGCGGGCGCGGTCAGCCCGGGGTGATGGCCTTGCAGACACCCCCGTCGCAGGCCAGCGGCGGGCAGCAGTCGGAGTCGACCACGCAGGGCACGCAGGTCCCGTCGTCGCACTTGGGCGTCGGGTTGGCGCAGTCGTGGCAGTCGCCGCAGCCGCCGCCGGGGTCCTCGCAGCCCTCGAGCTCGAGGATCGCCTGGTCGTAGTGGATGACGACCTCGCTGGCGAGCTGCAGCCCGCCGACGAACAGCGCGCCCCAGATCTCCGCCTTGTTGTTGGCGGTGAACACGGCGTTCGGCTGGTAGAGGTTGGCGCCGAGCGTGAACGTGTTGGCGAACTTGACCTCCCCGCCGACGTACAGGCGCGAGGCCGCCGGCCGGGTGGGGTCGCCGATCGCCGCCACGTTGTTGAGGGTCGCGCTGCCGGCGAGGAACAGGTCGAGCTCGGCCTCGGGCCCGACCTCGACGGTGAAGCTGCCCGCGTTGATGATGTCGCCCTCGATCGCGATCACCGTGCGCCCGGTCAGCACGATCTTCAGCTCGTTGTTGCTCGAGATCTTGTCGAAGAAGTAGATCCCGCACGGCAGCTCGAGCACCTTGGCCTGCGGCAGGTCGGTCAGCTCGGCCGGCGACACGCCCGCCTTGTCGTTGTCGTTCTTGGCCTTGTAGCCCTGCACGATCGCCGCGATGTCGTAGGGCTCGCTGCAGTCGCACGGCGTCTCGACGTCGACCGCCTCCTTGATCGTCTGCCCGAGCACCACCGCGTTGCTGGTCTTGCCCGGCGGGATGTGCAGGTCCTGGTCGATCGTCATGACCATGTTGGCCGCGTCGATGTTGCCCTCGACGAACGTGTGCTCGCCGACGTGGCTCTTCGACTTCGCGGTCACGTTGTCGCCGCACTGCAGCTGCTGCGCGACCTCGTGGTTATTGAAAGTCTGGATGGTCCCGTCGACCCACAGTGACCCGCCGATGTCGATGTTCGACGAGGCCTGGTACGCCCCGTTGACCCCCACCGACCCGCCGTCCATCGGCATCATGCCCATCTGGCTGTCGAACGAGTCGGTCGTCAGCTTGTTGTTGGCCGTCAGGTCGGTGCACGAGCACAGCGCGAACAGGAACGTCTTCTTGCCGAGGTCGCCCGTGCAGCCGGCCAGGTCGCCCGGCAGCGAGATACCGCCCATGCCGGCGCAGAAGTCGCCGCCGCTGGTCCCGCCGGTCGTCTCGTCCGCCGCGGTCGTCCCGCTCGTCGACGGCGCGCTCGTCCCGCTCGTCGACTCGTCGCCCGTGCCCGTCTCGCCCGGCCCCGTCGTCGGCGCGGCCGTCGTCGACGTCACGCCCGAGGTCACGCCGCTGGTCACCCCGCTGGTGTCGCCGCTCGTCGTCGGCTCGCCGCTCGTCGGCAGCGTCGACGCGGTGCCGGTGTCGACGCCGGGCATCGTCACGCCCGTGTCGGTCGCCGGCGTCGTGCCCGACCCGTCGCTCGAACCGCCGTTGCACGCGACCGACGCCGCGACCACCCAACCAACCCAGCGAACATGCATACGGGCCATCCTACGCGGCCCACGATCCCGCCGAAACGGCGTTTCTGTAGGTGCAGCGGCGCCGCTGCAGGCGCGCGAAACAGCCACCGAAGGCCGAGAGCCGCCTCCAGTCGGAGGCGGCTCTCGGGAGCGGAACGGGAGGGATTCGAACCCTCGGTAGAGGTTTCCCCCTACGCAGGTTTAGCAAACCTGTGCCTTCAGCCTCTCGGCCACCGTTCCTCGGTTTGGGGCCCTGCCGGCCCCTTCGGTTTGCGGGCGTGCAAGCTAGCCGTGTTTGCCCGGGGGATCAAGCGCCGCGAAGCGGGCCGATCTCCGGCTCCTGGCGCGCAGACGTTCCTCACGCGTTCGCCCCCGGGCCCGCGCCCCCGCTGATCTACAGTCCCCCGATGCCGCCCGCGCCGCCTCCCGCCCCGGGCCCGTCCGGGGGCCTGCGCGCCGCCTACGCCGCGATCGGCGGCGAGCTCCTGGCCGTCCTGCTGCTGTTCGTGTGCGCCGGGGTGTTCGTCGCCAACATCCCCGGCCTCGTGGCCGGCCTCGACGCCCTCGCCCGCGCCCTGCTCGGTCCGCCCGCCGTCGCCGCCCCCGAGTTCCGCAAGATCGTCGCCGTCACCGTCACCCCGCTCGCCACCCTGCTGGCCGCCTTCCTCCACCACCGCCTGGCCCGCGGCCTCGACGGCGACGCCCCCGGCCCCGCGAGCCCCGAGCTGCCGACCGCCGGCCTGCCGCCCCCGGCCCCGCTGCTCGCCAGCGCCGGCCAGACCGCCCTCCACCTCGCCGCCGCGATCGCCGGCAGCTACGTCCTCGCCGTCGCCATGCACCTGCTCGGCCTGCCGGTCGCCGAGCAGCCGCTGGTCCTCGAGATCGTCGCCTCCCCCCTCGGCCCCGAGGTCGCCGTGCTGGCCGTCTCGGCCCTCGCCCTCGCCCCCCTCGGCGAGGAGCTGCTGTTCCGCCGCCAGCTGTTCCGCCGCCTGCAGGCCCGCGTCGGCCCGGGCCCCGCCCTCCTGGCCTCGGCCCTGCTGTTCGCCGCGGTCCACATGAACCTCCAGGGCCTCGTCGTCTACGCCTGGCTCGGCCTGGTGTTCGCCCGCGTGTACGCCGTCACCGGCCGCCTCGGCGCCGCCGTCGCCGTGCACTTCGGCAACAACGCCGTCACCCTCGCCTTCCTCCTGCTGTCCCCGACCCCGGCGCCGTGACCGCGTGAGTTCCCGCTCCGCTTCGCCCCTCACGCTCCCCGGCGACGCCCCTTGCAACGCAGTTCGCCCCTTGATAGTTTCCGCGGCCCCTGGCGACAGGGTCCTGCATCCGTAGCTCAGCTGGATAGAGCATCGGTCTACGGAACCGAGGGTCGGAGGTTCGAATCCTTCCGGATGCGCAGATGAAAGCCCCGCACGCGGGGCTTTCGTCTTTCTTCGCCTGTCTCTCCTCTTCGCGGCGCCGTCGCGGGCCCGCAAGTCGTTCGCGGCGGCGACGCCGTGCCCGCGTTGCGGGTCGCGCGACCCCAGATCCCCCTTGCCCCTAGTTCGTTGCGCGTGCACCGGTCTGCACGCGCGACGCCGTGAGCCCACGCGCCCGGCCTCGCGATCTCCGTCGCGCGAGCGGTGGTAGATCGCGGGCCACTTATGCTGCACCGCGCCGCGATCGTCCCCACCACCCTGGCCGCGACTCTGGCCGCCTGCCAGATCTCGCCCGACCCGAACACCACGCTGACGAACGGCGACGTGACGTCGCTCGGCGAGACCTCGGCGGACACCGGCGGCACGACCGAGGAGCCCCCGACGAGCAGCGAGCCCACCACCGCCGGCCCGTCCACCCCGACGACCGACGGCCCGACCACCCAGACCACCCCGGGCGACACCACCGACACCGCCGAAACCACCGAGTCCGGCGGCGACGACGCGACCATCTTCCAGGTCCAGAACGAGGAGTTCCCGCTCGACACCGTCGTCACCATCAAGGGCGTCGTCATCACCACGCCGATGGTGCTCGACAAGAACCTGAAGGGCACCGCGTTCGTCGAGGAGCCCGAGGGCGGCGCCCGCTCCGGCATCCAGCTGTTCCTCTACGAGGAGGTCGCCGCCGCCTGGGACGCCCCCGCCGGCACCGTCGTCGACATCACCGCGACCTACAGCGAGTACTACGACAACAGCCAGCTCATCATCAAGGACCCCGCCGA
This sequence comes from Myxococcales bacterium, assembly GCA_016793465.1. The sequence continues at coordinate 157,665 of JAEUJW010000055.1, read as the reverse complement.
CATCACCGTCATCGGCCCCGGCGAGCTGCCCGCGCCGGCCCAGGTCGCCGCCGCCGACGTCGCCAGCCCCGACGGTCCGATGGCCGAGGACTACGAGGGCGTGATCGTCGAGCTGTCCGACGTCACCGTCACCGGCACCGACATCGGCCAGCTGCTCGTCACCGACGGCGCCATCGTCTCCGACTTCTTCCTCTACCCCGACAACCCTTTCACCTCCCAGGTCGGCGACAAGCTCGCCACCGTGGTCGGCCCGCTGCTCTACAGCTTCGAAGAGTTCCAGGTCGCCCCCCGCACCCCCGACGACCTCGTCGAGGACGGCGGCGGCGACACCACCGGCACCGGCACCGACACCGACACCGACACGACCACCGGCGACAACGCCGCCACCGTCTACGACATCCAGCAGGGCGTGTTCACCGTCGGCGACGTCGTCACCGTCGAGGGCGTGGTCGCGACCTCCGGCCTGACCTTCAAGAAGGACGGCTTCTTCGTGGAGGACCCCGCCGGCGGCCAGTTCTCCGGCATCTTCGTGTACGTCGGCGCCATGGCCGTCAACGTCGCCCCCGGCGACGTCCTGACCATCACCGGCAGCTACGACGAGTTCTTCGACGCCTCGCAGATCAAGGTCGCCGCCGCCGCCGACGTCAAGAAGACCGGCACCGCCCCGCTGCCCGCCGCCGAGGTGCTCGCCCCCGCCGACATCGCCAGCGCCCCCGCCGCCGAGCCGTGGGAGGGCGTGCTCGTCCAGGTCGACAACGTCATGGTCAGCAAGGTCGTCGACATGTTCGGCGAGTTCCAGGTCAACAACGTCCTGCAGGTCAACGACCTGTTCTTCGCCAAGGTCGACTGGGTCAACCCCAGCGTCGGCACCAAGTACACGTCCCTCACCGGCGTGCTCGAGTACAGCTTCGACGTGTTCAAGCTGTCGCCGACCAAGGCCGCCGACATCAAGCCCTGACGGATCTCCGCGACCCTCCCGAGGCCCCGGACCGCCCCGCGCTCCGGGGCCTCGCGCTTCGTCACGGCGACGATCCCAGAGCCGTTGTCGCCCTCGCGATTTTACGCGATGCTGTCCGCGCGTGACCCCGGTCGACCGCGACGCCGTCTACATGGCCGAGGCCCTGCGCCTCGCCGCCCAGGCCCGCGACCGCGGCGACGTGCCGGTCGGCGCGCTCGTCGTGCTCGGCGACAGCGTCATCGGCACCGGCTTCAACACCCGCGAGGCCGACGACGACCCCTCCGGCCACGCCGAGATCAACGCCCTGCGCGAGGCCTGCCGGCGCATGGGCGCCTGGCGGGTCGACGGCGCCACCCTCTACGTCACCCTCGAGCCGTGCCCGATGTGCGCCGGGGCCCTCGTCAACGCCCGCGTCGCCCGGCTCGTCTACGGCGCCGCCGACCCCAAGGCCGGCGCCGCCCGCACGCTGTACTCGCTGTGCGACGACCCGCGCCTCAACCACCGCATGCTCGTGCAGCCCGGCGTGCTCGCCGACGACTGCGGCCAGATCCTCAGCGAGTTCTTCCGCGAGGCCCGCGCCCGCCACCGCGAGGCCAGGGCCCGCGCCCGCGCCCAGGAGGCCTCCGCATGACCATCGAGGCCGAGCTCCACCACGTCCAGCAGCTCATCGCCCGCGAGCGCCTCAGCCTCGACGCGTGCGCCCGCGGCCGCACCTGCTTCCTCTCGCACATCGGCGCCGCCAGCAAGCTGGTGCCCGGCCCGTGGATCGCCCACCGCGACCTGATCTACGCCCTCGCGCTCGCCAACCTCTCGCCGCCGCAGCGCACCGCCCTCGCCCGCTCGGTGCTCGTCGACCACGGCCGCGAGTTCGGGGTCGGACGCCTCGCCCTCTCCACCCTCCCGTCCGGGCTCCCGCTCGGCGGCAGCGCCGTGCGCCTCCACCCCCGCGGCGGCGGCCCGGTCTGCCTCTACACCTGGGCCCTCGGCGAGCAGGCCGGCCACGCCGGCTGCGAGTGGCTGCTGCTGCGCGCCGAGCCGACCTGGTCCCTGGGACAGCCCCCGTCCCCGCTCACCGCCCAGGCGCTGGCGACCCTGCACGCGCTCGGCGCCAGCGTCACCATCCTCGTCGACACCGCCTCGGCCGCCCGCCAGGTCGCCGACCGCTGCCTCGCCAGCGTGCCGTTCACCGCCCACCCGCGCTTCCTGCCCCACCTCGAGGGCCACGACGCGCACGCCGCGGTGCGCCTGTGGCCGCACGACGCCGTGGCCGCGCCCGGCTTCTGGCCTGTCCCGAAGGACAGGTCCAAGCGCGACCAGCCGCCGAGCGGGGCCGTGCTGCTGGTCGACGCCCCCGAGCCCGTGCGCCAGCAGGTCCACGCCTGGCACGCCGGCCTGCCCGACCCGCGCGGCGTCGAGATCGCCGGCGCGAGCTGCCCCGGCCGCCTCGATCGCCCCGGCCTCGCCCGCCTGTGGCAGGCCTGCGAGCGCCCGCAGATCCTCCTGCGCGGCGATCCCGAGTGGTCCGGCGGCGCCCGCCGCTTCCTGCAGGAGCTCGGCGCCCGCGTCGAGTCGCAAGCCCAGGGCACCCAGCTCCCCCTGCTGTAACTTCGTGCTGGCCTCACGGCCCCGCCCGTCTTCACGGCCCCGCCCGTCTTCACGGCCCCTCCCGTCTTCACGGCCCCTCCGGGGCCTGGGTCGCCCTGCGGGCGATCGGCCCTGACGGGCCGAATCCTTGGCCGCCGACGCCGGGGTCGCCCCGCGGGCGCTCGGCCCTGACGGGCCGAATCCTTGGCCGCCGACGCCGGGTCGCCCCGCGGGCGATCGGCCCCGAAACGGCCCCGCGTTCGCACATTTTCGCCCAGCCGCCGAGCCGCCCGAGCCTGGAGCTTGCGACCCCCGTCCCGTACAATGCCGCGGCGCGCCGATGGAACGCCTCCCCATGCCGTCCTGGGTCCCTCCGCTGCTCGGCATGCTCGCCGCGGCCGCCGTCTTCCTGATGAAGGACACCCCGGCCCTCGCCGCCGCGGCCGCCGCCCTCGCGGGCCTCGCCGGGTGGGCCATCGCCTCGCGGGCCGAGCTGGCCCTCGGTCGCGCCGACGAGGACCGCCTCGCCCTGAAGGAGGCCGAGACCCGCGCCCGCCAGAGCGAGCGCGCCCTCCAGGACCACAGCGGCCAGGCCCAGAGCCTCGGCGTCCAGCTGCAGTCCGCCCAGCAGCAGCTGCAGCTGACCCAGCAGCAGCTCCACGCCGCCCAGCAGCAGAACGCCGAGCTGACCGCCCGCCTGCACAACCTCGACGGCGAGCACCGCAACCTCCAGCTGCAGCACCGCACCTCCGAGATCGAAGCCCGCGGGGTCCAGGCCCGCCTGCAGGACGCCGAGGCCCGCGCCCAGGCCGCCGAGGCCCGCGCCCGCGACGTCGAGGCCCGCGCCCAGGCCGCCGAGGCCGAGCTGCGCCTCAGCCCGCGCGGCGCCAGCAATGGCGCCAGCTCGCGCGAGCTCGACGCCCTGCACGAGGAGCTCGAGGCCCTGCAGCGCACCGCCAGCGAGACCCGCTCGCGCCTCGGCGCCGAGCTCGAGCTGCTGCGCGAGAACCACGAGCGCGCCCAGGCCGAGCTGCGCCAGGCCAACGCCCGCCTCGCCGAGGTCACCAGCCAGCGCGACGGCGCCATGCGCGACGCCCAGCAGCTGCAGGCCATGCTCGACACCAACCTCCCGCAGGGCGGCCTCGACGCCGAGGCCACCGCCGTGCTGCACGAGCTCAACGAGGGCTTCACCTCGTCGGCGCAGGCGATCGAGGACACGTCGCAGGCGCTGTCGTCGGTCAACGGCGGCCTTAAAGGCATCGCCGACAACGTCGAGCTGCTGGCCTCGAACGCCGAGGAGAGCGCGAGCAGCATCCTCGAGATGGCCGCCGCCAACGACGAGGTCGCCGAGAGCATGCTCAACCTGGCCGCGAGCGTGCAGGAGACGGCGACCTCGATCGAGGAGATGACCTTCTCGGTCAAGGAGGTCGCCAAGAACATCGAGGCGCTCAGCGCCACCGCCGAGGAGACCTCGTCGGCGATGAACGCGATGGACGTGTCGATCCAGCAGGTCGAGAACAACGCCAACGAGACCGCTCAGCTGTCCGAGGAGGTGGTCTGGGCCGCCGAGGGCGGCGTCGACGCGATCAACCAGACCATCGAGGTCATCAACCTGATCAAGACGTACTCGGCCGACGGCGTGACGGTCATCAGCCGCCTCGGCGAGCGCATCAGCGAGATCGGCAAGATCCTCGGCGTGATCGACGACGTGTCCGAGCAGACCAACCTGCTCGCCCTCAACGCCGCGATCATCGCCGCCCAGGCCGGCGAGCACGGCAAGGGCTTCGCCGTGGTCGCCGACGAAATTAAGGACCTCGCCGAGCGCAGCGCCACGTCCACCAAGGAGATCGCCGACATCATCAAGGCGGTGCAGCGCGAGTCTCGCAACGCGATCGAGGCCGTGCAGCGCTCGAGCAAGAGCGTCGACGACGGCGTGCGCGTCAGCCATCAGGCCGAGGACGCCCTCAAGCGGATCTCCGACTCCGCCCGCCGCTCGACGCAGATGGTCCGCGAGATCGCCAAGGTCGCCGTCGAACAGACCCGCAGCTCCAAGCAGGTCACCGACGCGATCAACGTGGTCGCCACCACCGTGCAGCAGGTCGCCACCGCGACCGCCGAGCAGGCCCGCGGCGCCGAGCAGATCATGCGCTCGGCCGAGAAGATGAAGACGATCACCCGCCACGTCGAGCGGTCGACCCAGGAGCAGACCCGCGGCTCGCGCCAGATCACCCGCGCCATCGAGACCATCTCCGAGATGGTCAGCCAGCTCAGCAAGGCCCACCGCGCCCAGGCCCAGGGCGCCGAGCACATCCTCGACGGCCTCAGCTCCGTGCGCGAGGGCATGCAGTACCAGCGCAGCCTGATCGAGCAGCTCGCCGCGCGCGTCGGCCTGTCGCAGACCCCGCGCCGCGCCAGCCGCCCCGGCAAGCCCGGCGGCAAGCCCTCCGCCGTCTGACGCGCCCCGGGAGGGTCGCCTCCGGACCCCGCGAGCGGCCCGTGCGCCCTCGTCCGCGCCCTCCTCGGCCCTCGCCGCCGCGCGCGGACGCTGCTATGGTCCTGGGCAGTGTTCGGCATCGGCCTCACCGAGATGATCCTGATCGGGATTGTCGTCTTGATGCTCTTCTCCCCGCGCGAGCTGCCCGGCATGCTGAAGTCGGTCGCCAAGGTCTACGGCAGCATCCGCCGCACCGCCGAGGAGTTCCGCGCCCAGGTCATGGAGGCCGACGAACTCCGCGAGCCCATCGAAGAAATCCGGGCCGCCTACCACGGCACCAAACAGGAACTCCTGAGCGCCCAGGACCTCGCCCGCCGCGAACTCCAGCGCGCCCGCAGCGAGGCCATGAAGGCCCAACAGCGCCTGTCCGAGCTCGCCCGCGAGGAGTCCCGCCGCAAGGACCCGCACCCCGCGAGCACCCCACCCGCCGTCGCCGCAGCGACGAGCACGCTCGCCGCGAGCCCACCCGCCGCGAGCCCACCCGCGACGAGCACACCCGCCACGAGCTCACCGACAACGAGCCCACCCTCCGCGAGCTCGCCCGCCACGAGCACGCCCGCCGCTCCGATCCCGCCCGCCGCGAGCTCCGCGAGCACCCCCGCCGCTCCGCCCCCGCCCGCCACGAGCTCCGCGAGCGCACCCGCCGCTCCGCCCCCGCCCGCCGCGAGCTCCGCGAGCACACCCGCCGCTCCGCCCCCGCCCGCCTCCGCCCCGTCCGCGCCGCGCTCCGCCGCGACCCCGGTGAGCGCCGCGGCCCTCGCGGCCGGAGCCGCCGCGACCCCGGTGAGCGCCGCGGCACTGGCGAGCGCGGCGGCCCCCTCGCGCCCGCCTGTCCCTGGTGCGGTCGCCTCGTCGCGCCCGTTCGGCCCGCCGCTCGCGGACGAGCCGGACGACCCGCCCGCCCACGACGATCGTTCGGACGCCGCATGACATGACCGACACCCCCGCGAGTCCCAACAACGGCCACGACGGCCTGGCCGAGGGCCCCGAGGGCGACACCCCGATGTCGTTCTGGGACCACCTCTCGGAGCTGCGCAGTCGCCTGGTCAAGGCGGCGCTCGGCGTGATGGTCGCCGTCGTGCTCTGCTTCGTCTACGCGACCGAGCTGCGCGAGTTCCTGACCGCCCCGCTGCAGAAGGCGTGGGCCAACGCCGGCATGCCGGACGAGGCCAAGCTGCAGGTCCTGCGCATGACGGACGCCTTCATGACCGACATGCGCATCGCCGTGGCCGCCGGCATCTTCCTGGCCGCGCCGATCGGGTTCTATCAATTTTGGATGTTCATCGCCCCGGGCCTGTACGCCCGCGAGAAGAAGTTCGTGATCCCGTTCGTGGCCACCAGCGTGGTCATGTTCCTGCTCGGCGCCGGCTTCTGCTACACGGTCGTGCTCCCGTGGACGATCGAGTGGCTGATCACCTACGCCAAGGCCAACAGCGGGGCGACCGCGATCGACCCCAACTTCGCGCTCATCGACTACGTCAGCGACGCCACCACCATCCTCGTGGCGTTCGGCGCCGTGTTCGAGTTCCCGCTGCTCATCGCCTTCCTCAGCTTCGCCGAGGTCGTCACCTACAAGAGCCTGTTGCGCTTCTGGAAGATCTCGGTCGTCCTCATCTTCATCATCGCCGCCTTCCTGACCCCGCCCGAGCCGATCTCGCAGCTGATGATGGCGATCCCGATGGTGATCCTGTTCTTCGCCAGCGTCGGCATCTCGTACCTGATCGGCCAGTCCAAGACGAAGACCCGCGCCGCCGAGGCCGCCCGCATCGCCGCCGAGGAGGCCGCCGCCGAGGCACGGGCCGCCGCCGCGAGCCCAGAGCCCCAGGCCGACGCCGATCGCCCCGGCCCTCCGCCGAGCCCGTGACGCGACTTCCGGTCTCGCCCGCCGCGCGGCCAATTCCGGCCCGTGGCGGCCCGTAGCGGCCGTTTCGCGCAATCGGCGCGATCGCCCCGTCGGACGCGGACCTGGCCCGATCGTCGCGCCGGCGACGGTTGGGACTGGGATCGCGCCCGACTTTTGCCTATCCTGCCGCCCCATATGGCTCTGTCCCTCGCGAAGCTCATCGCCCTCGGCTCCTGTCTCGGCATGCTGCTGCAGACCGCCTGTGTCTGCGGCCCCGGGCCCAACGTCGGCGGCTACGACGAACCCGGCGCCAAGGACCCGCCGAAGTCCCTCCAGGGCATCAAGTTCATCGAGAGCGAGAAGGGCGAGCCCGGCTCGGTCGGCTGCGCCGACGGCCAGCGCGAGGGCTTCGCCGACATCACCCGCCACCGCCGCGTCGCCGGCTGCCTCGCCACCTGGGAGGGCACCAAGAGCCTGCGCGACAAGCCCACGGGCAAGGTCTGCGGCGACGACGTCAAGGGCGACGCCAAGAAGGAGCCCGACAAGGGCGTGTGCACCGTGCCCGCCGACGCCTGCGCCCCCGGCTGGCACGTGTGCGGCACCAACGGCAAGAACGACGACCTGAAGACCCACACCACCTTCAAGGCCTGCAACAAGGAGGCCGGCCCGGGCAAGTTCGTGGCCGCCATGTCGCACGGCCAGAGCGAGGAGCTGTGCCCGCCCGCGCCGACGCCCGACACCGTGTTCCCCTGCATGGACTCCGGCTACTGCGCCGAGCCGGTGTGCTGCGGCGACGGCTGCCAGTTCGGCAAGTGCCGCGACGGCGTGTGGAAGGGCCAGACCCGCATCTCGCTCGGCAAGGCCGAGGGCTGCGGCTCGGTGACCTCCGAGCGCAACGGCGGCGTGCTGTGCTGCTACGACAAGAACGAGGACCCGCCCGGCACCGGCCCGGCCACGCCGCCCGCTGGCGCCCCGGCCGACCCCGCCGCCGCGACCGCCGGCGCCACGCCGACCCCGACCACCGCGGACCCGGCCGCCAACCCGACCGGCGCCCCGACCACCAACCCGCTCGTCGCCCCGACCGCCGACCCGAGCGGCGCCCCGATCAACAAGGGCGGCGCGGCCCCGGCCAGGAGCACCACGACCACCACCCCGGCCAAGAGCTCCACCGCCACCCCGGCCAAGGACGCCCCCGCGAAGTAATCGGCCCGCCCCCTCGCGCGCGCCTCACCGGGCCATCGGGATGCATGGGACCATGCGCCCGATGGCCCTTCGCTTCGCCCATCTGTTCAAGCCGACCGCCGCCGACCAGCTCACCGACGTCCAGCGCCGCCAGCTCCGCGAGGCCGGCAAGCGCTACGACGGCCAGCTCCTCCCGGTCAGCGAGCGCTTCGACAGCGACGACGAAGAAGCCGTCCTGCAGCACCTCGAGATCTGGCAGGTCGAGGCCGACGGCAAGCACGTCTACGACGCCTACTTCTACATGGTCGACAGCGGCACCGTTTTTAAACGCGGCACCCTCGACGTCGTCTCCGAGATGATCCAGTTCTACTTCGACGCCCCCGCCGACCCCGCGCTGCGCCAGGCCCTGCAAGCGTCCTACCGCGAGGCCAGCCTCGGCGCGAAGAAGACCTCCACCACAAAAAAGTCCCCGCGCGAGGAGACGACGACCAGGAAGTCGGCGACCACCGCGAAGACGGCCGCCGAGAAGAACGCATCCAGGCCGACCGCCAAAACCTCCGCCGCCAAGAAGAGGCCGACCAGCAGAAGCTCCGCGAGCACGACGCCCGCCAACGCGACCGCCGCCGGGAAGACCGCCGCCAACGCGACCGCCGCCAGGAAGACCGCGAAGGCGACAGCATCCAAACCGACTACCGGAAGCTCCGCGAAGACGCCCGCCAACGCGACCGCCGCCAGGAAGACCGCGAAGGCGGCCGCATCCAAACCGACCGCGAAGCGCTCCGCGAACAGGACACCCGCCAACGCGACCGCCGCCAGGAAGACCACCAAGGCGGCCGCGTCCAAACCAACCGCGAAGCGCTCCGCGAAGGCGCCCGCGAACGCGACCGCCGCCAGGAAGACCGCCAAGGCGACCGCATCCAAACCGACCGCGAAGCGCTCCGCGAAGGCGCCCGCGAACGCGACCGCCGCCAGGAAGACCGCCAAGGCGGCCGCATCCAAACCGACCGCGAAGCGCGCCGCGAAGGCGCCCGCGAACAAATCAGCCAGAAGACCGCGCTGAGAGCCGCCTGCCGGCCCGCTGCGCGGACGCGCCGACCCCACCGCCGCCGCGGACGTGCGCCCGCGCCGGCGACCCGCTCGCCGAGACTAGGCCGCGATCTCGCCGGCCCGCGCCAGGCTGACATACCCGCGGAGCGCCTCGCGTCCGGGCCGGTCCACCGCGATCACCGGCGACGTCGTCACGTCGTCGAACTCGCCCCAGAACTGCAGGCGCCGGCCGATCCACTCCGCGTCGGCGCCCATCGGCGGCACCTGAATGGCGCGCAGGCGCAGGGCCGCGTGGTGACGGAACCATTCACCCGACACCCGGTCACGCACCCCGACGCACTCGTCCTGGCGCAGGTGGTACTCGGTGTGCATCGTCGAGAACACCCGGTGTTGCCTTCGATTGCGGCTCGTGGTCATGCCACCAAGCCTCGCCTTTCTCCCACGCCGCTCCAAAAAACCGGCGGACCCGCCACCCGGCGCCCTGCTACACTGCCCGCCCGTGGCCCGGCCGTCCTTCCTCGCCTCCTTGCCGAAGTTCCAGCGCGGAGGGTTCTGGCTGTTCGTCGCGGCCCTGGTCGCCAGCGCCGTGCTCGCCGACCAGCCCGCCGCCGCCGCCCTGACCCTCGGCCACGGCTTCGCCGCCGGCCAGATCTGGCAGCCGCTCTCGGCCGTCTTCCTCTACCCCGACGGCACCCTCGGCGGACTGGTCGGCACGCTCATCCTGCAGTGGTTCGTGGGCGGCCACCTGGAGGCCCTGTGGGGCACGGCGCGCTACCTCACGCTCTGCCTCTCGGCGGCCGTCCTCGGCTATCTCGCGCTCGCCCTCATCGGCCTCGGCGTGCCGGGCGCGCTCGTCGTCCCGCAGGGCGGCACCACCCCGGCCGACCTGGCCGCCGTCGTCGGCTTCGGCGTCGTCTACGCCCGGCAACCGGTCCAGCTGTTCGGGGCCTTGCCGCTGACCGGCCGCGGCCTGGCCGCCTTGCTGGCTGGCGTCATCATCCTCGCCCCGCTCATCCGCGAGGGCTGGCCGGGCTCCGTCCCGCTCGCGGTCGCGGCCGCCCTCGCCGCGCTGCTGGCCTGGCGCTGGCGCCCTGCCATGGATTCGGGCAAAGTGGCCGCCCGCGGCGGCAAGCCGCGGCCGCGCCACCTGCGGGTCGTCAAGGACCCGCGCCTGTTGAACTGACCGCCCGCGAGGGCCGCGTCTCTCCCTATAAGCCGCTTAAAGCACCCTCTTTCGGGCCTCCCGTGTCCCCTCCGTCCCTCGAGCCCCGCGAAGCGGGCATGACCATGACCTTCGCCGCGCGGGCGAATTCGCGGCCGCTGCGCCGGGTCATGTTGAAGGTCGTCGACGGTCCGGACCAGGGCACCCAGATCCAGTTCGCCCGCCCGCGCCTGACGATCGGCCGCAGCGCCGTCGCCGACCTCGTGCTGACCGACAGCTCGATCAGCGGCCTGCACGCCGAGCTGCTGCTCGGCCCGACCGGCGTGCTCCTGCGAGATCTCAAGAGCACCAACGGCACCACCATCCACGGCGTCAGGATCCAGGAGGCGTGGGTCGAGCCGGGCATGACCCTCGTGCTCGGCAAGACCCAGGTCGCCTTCCTCGCCGAGGACAGCGTCGACGTGCCGCTGTCCGGCCGCGACCACTTCGGCGCCCTGCTCGGCCAGAGCCCGGCCATGCGCGAGGTCTACGCCGTGCTCGAGCGGGTCGCCGCCACCGAGATGAGCGTGATGATCGGCGGCGAGACCGGCGCCGGCAAGGAGCTGGTGGCCCGCGCCCTGCACGACGAGTCGCCGCGCCACCGCGGGCCGTTCGTCGTGCTCGACTGCGGCGCCCTCCCGCGCGAGCTCGCCGAGGCCGCGATCCTCGGCCACAAGAAGGGCGCCTTCACCGGGGCCATGGCCGACCGCGCCGGCTGCTTCGAGGACGCCAGCGGCGGCACCCTCTTCCTCGACGAGATCGGCGAGCTCCCGCTCGACCTCCAGCCCAAGCTGCTGCGCGTGCTCGACCGCCGCGAGGTCCAGCGCATCGGCGAGTCGACCGTGCGCAAGGTCGACGTGCGGGTGGTCGCCGCCACCCACCGCGACCTCAAGGCCATGGTCTCCGCCGGCTCGTTCCGCGAGGACCTGTACTTCCGCCTCTCGGTCATGACCGTCGAGCTCCCGCCCCTGCGCGAGCGCGGCGACGACATCGTCCTGCTCGCCGAAAAATTCATCGCCGACACCGCCCGCCGCCTGCCGAGCACCAGCGCCGCCCCCACCCTCTCGCCCGCCGCCCGCCAGGCCCTGCTGCGCCACCCCTGGCCCGGCAACGTCCGCGAATTGAAGAACACCCTCGAGCGCGCGACCTACCTCGCCCGCGGCGTCATCGAGCCCGCCGACCTGTTCCTCGGCCGCGCCCAGCCCGCCCCGACGCCCGCGCCCGCGCCCGCCGCCCCCGCCGACCAGGAGCCGCTCTACGCCCTCCCCTTCAAGGAGGCCAAGCAGACCCTGCTCGACGGCTTCGAGACCCGCTACTTCTCGCGCCTGCTCGAGGCCCACGACCACAACCTCTCGCGCGCCGCCGCGGCCGCCGGCATCACCCGCTACTACCTGCGCGAACTATTAAAACGCCTCGGCCTGCACAGGACCAGCGCCGCCGACCGGGAGGAAGAGCCATGACCGCCCGCCTCGCCACCGCCACGACCTGCCCCGAAGACCAGGCCACCCCGACCTGCCCCGAAGACCAGGCCACCTCCACCGCCACGACCTGCCCCGAAGACCAGGCCCCAACGACCTGCCCCGAAGGCCCGGCCGCCCTCCCCGCGCTCGCCCGCCTCGCCGCCGCCCTGACCCGCCCGTCGGCCCCCGGCGCCCGCCGCTCGTGGGTCCCCGAGTGCCTGCGCCCCGGCAGCCCCGGCGAGGCGGTGCTGCGGACCACCGCCCTGATCGTGTGGGCCGCGCTCGCCGGCGCCTGCCAGGCCGACGCGGCCGACCCGGTGCGCACCGCCCAGGCGTTCGTGCACGCCGTGCAGAGCCGCGACATGAAGGCCGTGCTGCCGCTCATCGAGCAGTCGGCCGCCGCCCGCCTGACCAGCGCCGCCGAACAAGCCACCGACCAGGTCGGCGGCCGCCGCCAGATCAAGCCCGCGGAGATGCTGCAGATCGTCGACGTCCCGCCGACCTTCGAGCTCGCCGAGACCGTGCTCGTCGACAACGACGGCGCCGTCGCCCACGTCCGCCTCGTCGGCGCCCAGCAGCAGAGCTTCCCCCTCACCCTCGTGCACGAGGACGGCGCCTGGCACGTCCGCATCCCGACGCCCACGGACGACCCGCAGCCATGACCCGCCCCGCCCTCCTCGCCTCCCTGTCCACCTGGCTGCTGCCGTTCGCCGTCGCCACCGCCGGCTTCGGCGTGCACTTCGCCCTCCACGTCCCGCCCGGTCCGCTGCCCCCGCCGAGCCCCGCCAAGGTCGAGGAGGACCGCAAGGCCGCCGACCGCAAGAAGAAGGAGGAAGAGCGCAAGAAGAAGGAGGAGGACCGCAAGGCCGGCCGCAAGACCCCGAAGGCCGAGCGCAGCAGCGTCAAGGAGCTGCCGTACGAGTCGTTCACGCAGCCGCGCAAGCCGTACCTGCTGTCCCAGCTGTGGCAGTACTACGAGCCCATCGACTTCAAGAAGGAGCCGACGTTCGACGCCTGGCAGACCGCGCACAAGCCGCTGCTCGCGCAGATCGTCCAGGCCACGCGCACGACCGGCTTCGCCGAGCCGCCGACGATCAGCGTCGGCACCAGCGAGTGCCACACGATCCGCTGCCGCTTCTCGCTGACCGGCAGCGACGCCGCGCAGATCGAGCAGCTCACCGAGCACCTCCAGAACCTGCAGATCGGCGGCGGCCCGCTGTGGCACGACTTCGAGGCCACCGCGCCCGCGGTCGACAAGAAGGACGCCGCCAAGCGCCTGAAGTCGCAGGTCACCGTCAGCTTCATGCGCGACATGCCGCCGCTCGCCGAGATCTCCCTGCCCGGCAAGGGCCCGCTGGCGACCCCGCGGCCCATGTCCACGCCCAAGCCCGCGCCCAGCCCCACCGCGCCCGGCGCCGCCCCGAGCAAGTCCGGCGCGACCGGCCCGACCGCGGCCCCGCCGAGCAAGTCCGGCCCCACCCCCTCGACGTCGACGCCCGGCTTCACCACCCCCGCCGACGCCCCGCTGCGCGAGCGCAAGCCCTGACGCGCGCGCGTCCCCGGCCCGCCGCGCCGCGGTATCCTCGCCGACCATGGACACCGTCGAAGTCGATGTCGCCATCATCGGGGCCGGCACGGCCGGGCTGTCGGCGCAGCGCGCCGCCAGGAAGGCCGGCGCCCGCGCCCTCCTGATCGACCGCGGCCCGCTCGGCACCACCTGCGCGCGCGTCGGCTGCATGCCCTCGAAGCTGCTGATCGCCGCCGCCGAGGCCGCCGAGGCCGTGCGCGAGGCCCCCGGCTTCGGCGTGCACGCCGGCGAGCCCCGCGTCGACGGCCCCGCCGTGCTGCAGCGCGTGCAGAGCGAGCGCGACAGGTTCGTCTCGTTCGTGCTCGCGGACTGCCGCGCCCTCGAGGACCGCGGCGACCTGACCCTCGGGACAGCCACCCTGACCGGCCCGCACAGCCTCACCATCGCCGGCAGCGGGCTCCACGGCCCTCCGGCCCTGCTCCGTGAGGTCCGCTTCCGCAGCCTCGTCGTCGCCACCGGCTCCGCCCCCGTCATCCCCGACGACTACCGCGAGCTCCACGGCCTCGTGCTCACCAACGACGGCGTGTTCGAGCTGCCCGACCTCCCGCCGAGCGCGCTCGTCGTCGGCGCCGGCGCCATCGGCCTCGAGCTCGGCCAGGCCCTCCACCGCCTCGGCGTGCGCACCACCATCCTCGGCCACCGCGGCGCCCTCGGCCCGCTGGGCGACCCCGACGTGAAGGCCGCCGCCCTCGCCGCCCTCACCCACGAGCTCGACCTCCACCCCACCCACACGCTCGAGCACCTGGGGCGCGGCGGCGACGGCGTGCTCGCCCGCTTCCGCGACCGCGACGGCAACCCCCGCGAGGGCACCTGGTCGCGCGTCCTGCTGGCCGCCGGCCGCCGCCCGCTGACCGCCGGCCTCGGCCTCGAGCACGCCGGCGTCCGCCTCGACGAGCGCGGCCGCCCGCGCGACGTCGACCCCCGCACCCTGCGCGCCGGCGACACCCACGTGTTCTTCGCCGGCGACGTCGCCGGCCTGCGCCCGCTGCTGCACGAGGCCGCCGACGAGGGCCACATCGCCGGCAGCAACGCCGCCCGCCACCCCGACGTCGCCGCCCACCCGCGCCGCGCCGAGCTCAGCGTGGTGTTCACCGACCCGAACCTCGCGGTGGTCGGCGGCGGCATCGTCGACTCGCCCGCCCCCGACCACGCCCACGGCGACGTCGACTGGACCCGCCAGGGCCGCGCCCGCGTGCTCCGCAAGAACCGCGGCATGGCCAGGATCTACGCCCGCCGCCGCGACCGCGTGCTCACCGGCGCCGAGATCGCCGGCCCCCACGCCGAGCACATGGCCCACCTCCTCGCCTGGGTCGTGCAGCAGGGCCTGACGGTCGACCAGGCCCTCGCCCTCCCGTTCTACCACCCCGTGCTCGAGGAGGGCCTGCGCACCGCCCTCCGCGCGCTCCACGACGCCCTGTCCTGAGGGACAGCCGGCCCGCTCCCTGGCGCTCGGCCTGCGGCGGCGCGTTCATCGTCGGCGCGCACGCGGCGCGGCGCGCGAGGGGCCGCGACGCTCAGCCCCGCCGGCGCAGCGCGCCGACGTCGAGCCCCGCCTTCTCGACGAACCGCCGGACCTTGGCCCGCGACACCCCAAGCCGCGCCGCCGCCTGCGACACGTTGCCCTGCTCGGCGCGCAGCGCCTCGGCGATCGGGTGGTCGCTGTCCGTCGCCGCCGCGTCCGCCGCCTCACGCGCCGACGTCAGGCTCTCCCCGGCCGCCGGCGCCAGGTGGCGGGCCAGCACCAGCGGCTCCTGGCCGGCGGCGATCGCCGCGGCCCGCACCTCGGTGATCAGCTCGCGCACGTTGCCGGGCCACGGACACATCAGGCAGCGCTCGACCAGCGACACGTCCGGCGCGGCCCGCCCGATCTCCGCGAGCGCGCGCTCGACGTGCCACGGGATCTCCTCGGGCCGCTCCGCGAGCGCCGGCAGGCGGAACTCGGGCCGGCCGATGCGAAAGTACAGGTCCTCGCGGAAGCGTCCGGCCAGCACCTCCGCGCGCAGCTCCTTCAGGGTCGCCGCGCACAGCGTGAACTCCACGCGCGTCGCCTGCGTCGCCCCGACCGGCAGCACCTCCTTCGTCTCGAGCGCGCGCAGCAGCTTGGTCTGCACCGCCGGCTCGAGGTCCGCGACCTCGTCGAGGAACAGCGTGCCGCCGTCGGCCGCCTGCACCAGCCCCTTGGCGTCCTCGACCGCCCCCGAGTAGGCCCCGCGCCGCGCCCCGAACAGCACGCGCTCGGCCAGGCCCGCGGGGATCGTCGCGCAGTTCAAGGCCACGAACGGCCGCTTCGCCCCGCGCGCCGCGTGGAACACCCGCGCCGCGTGCTCCTTGCCGGCCCCGCTCGGCCCGGTCACCAGCACCCCGTGGCCCGCGCGCCCGACCGCCGCGATCTGCTCGAGCACCACCCGCAGCCGCGGCCCGACCACCCGCTCCTCGGTCGTCTGCAGCCCGTGCAGCGCGAACGGCGTGACGTCGACGACCGGCACGATCAGCGTGTGCCCGATCCGGAGCACCCGCGGCGCCGTCCGCGTCGCCTCGCCGTCGATCGCCGCGCCGTCGACGAACACGCCGTTGGTGCTGCCGCGGTCGCGGATCGTCCACGCCGCGCCGTCGTACGCGAGCCCGAGGTGGCTCCGCGAGACCCGCCCGTCGACCACCCGCAGCCCCGCCAGCTCGTCGCGCCCCAGCACCAGCGACCCGCCGCGCAGCGCCAGCGCGTGGAACCTCGCCGACCCGCCCGAGAACACCACCACCGCCCCCGGCACCGCCGGTCCGCCGCCCTCGCGCGCGCCCGCGTCGTCCTTCTCGGTCGCCTGCTCCACCCGCGGCGATGGTACCACCGCGCCGCGGCCCTCAGCGCGCGCAGCCCAGCCCGGCCATGCTCGCCGCGGCCGCCTCCGCCGTCCGCGATCGCGGCCTCGCCGCGGCCCAGCGCGAGCGCACCGCCGCGTACGCCTCGCACGCCGCCTCGCGCTCGCCCGTCGCCGCCAGCGCGTCGCCGAGGAGCGCGTGGGCCTGCACGAAGCGCAGCGGCTCGAGCGCCACCAGGCACGAGCGCGTCGCCTCGCGCAGCAGCGGCGCCGCCTGCTCCGGCCGACCCGCGAGCAGGTACACCCGCGCCGCGTCGACCGTGAACAGCCGGTCGGTGATGAAGCGGCGCACCGGCGCGGCCGGCAGCGCCGCGATCGCCGCGCGGGCGTCCTCCGCCGTGCGCGTCGGCCCCGCGAAGGCCCGCAGCCACAGCTCGCTCGCGTGGTCGTCGAGCCCGCGCCCGCGCCACTGGGCCAGCCACGCGTCGCGCCGGCGGTCGCGCTCCGCCGCGTCGATGCTGCCCGCCGCCGCCAGCACGCCGTCGAAGAACGGCGTCGGGTCGGCGAGGATGCCCTCGTCGAGCACGAAGCCCGCGCCCGGCGCGTCGGCGCGGCGCAGCCGCAGCTCGCCCGCGATCGCCGCCGCCGTCGCCAGGTCGCCCATCTCCTCGTGCAGCGCCACCTGCAGCTCGCCGAGCCGCAGGCGGTCGTGGCTGTCGAGCGCCGACTCGTCCGGCAGCGCGGCGAGCAGCCGCTCCGCCCGCACGAAGTCGCCGGCCGCGATCCTCCGCGCGCTCTCGAGGATCCGCGACGCGACCGCGTGCTGCGTCGCCGTCATCGCCTCCGCCGCCTCGGCCTCCGCCGCCGCCAGCTCGGCGTCCGAGCGCCCCAGCGCCACCAGCGCGTACAGCCGCGACGTCGCCGCCCCGTGGTCGTTCGGCTTGGTCCGCCCCCAGCGCAGCGCCGTCGCCTCCATCGCCTCGCAGCGCCCGGTGAACGCGTCGAGCTTGATGCGGTACCACAGGCAGTCGATCGCGTCGGGCACCGCGGCCAGGCAGCGGTCGAGCAGCTCGCTCGTCGCCGCCAGCTCGTCGTCCGGCCCGCGGACGTACGCCAGCCCCAGCAGCGCCGTCGCGTGGTCCGGGTCCTCGGCCAGCAGCGCTTCGTAGCGCTCGACCGCCTCCGCGTCGCGCCCGCGCAGCGACAGCGCCATCGGCACGTACAGCCGCAGCTCCGCGTCGTCCGGGTGCTCCGCCGCCAGCGCCTCGAGCCGCGCGATCGTCTCGTCGAGCGCCGGCTCGCGGCGGGCGAACGCCGGCTCCAGCGCGTCGAGCAGCCCGCGCTCCCGCGCGTCGAGCCGCCCGCGCAGCCGCACCGCCGCGTGGTACGGCTCGCGCGAGACCGGGTACGGCCCGTCGATCAGCCCGAGGAACGCCGCCCGCAGGTGCGCCGCCGCGTACTCCGGCTCGTACTCCAGCGCCCGCTCGAACTGCTCGATCCCCGCGTGCAGCGCCGCCCGCTGCACCCGCCGCACCCCGTGATCGAACGCCTCCCGCGCCAGCGCGCTCGGCTGCCACGCCTCGGCCTCCTCCTCGCCCGGCGAGGGCGGCGTCGCCCCGCGGTCCACCATCCACCCCGCGAACATCGCCCCCGCGACCCCGAGCCCGAGCGCCCCGCCGACCCGCCCGCGTCGGCTCGCCCGCGGCTCCGGCTCCGCGTCGCCGGTCTCGAGCGCCCCCGTCGCGTTCGCCGTCCGCCGCGTCGACACGGTGTCGGCCGCCGGCACCGCCTCGCCGACCAGCGCCCCGCCGACCGGCACGATCCACCGCGGCGCCGCGCCGACCAGCGCCTCCACCAGCGCCTCCATCGACGCGAAGCGCCGCTCCGGCGCCTTCTCGAGCGCCCGCGCCACCACCTCCGCCACCCGCGTCGTCGCGTTCGTCCCGAGCGCCGGCGCCGGCTCGGTCACCACCGCGATCGCCACCGGCACACCCGCGGGCCACGGCGTCGCCCCGGTCAACAGCTCGTAGGCCAGCACGCCCCAGCCGAATTGATCGGCCCGCGCGTCGACGCCGCGCCGCTGCACCTGCTCGGGCGCCATGTACGCCGGCGTCCCCGTCGCCGAGCTCGCCGCGCCGGCGCCCGACCCCGCGACCTCCTCGCTCGCCTGCAGGCGGGCGATCCCGAAGTCGAGCAGCTTGACCGCCCCGTCCTCGCGGATCATCACGTTCTCCGGCTTGATGTCGCGGTGCACCAGCCCCGCCCGGTGCGCCGCCGCCAGCGCCCGCGCGACGTCAGTCAACCACCGCAGCCGCTCCTCCACCGTCGCCTCGCCGGCCTCGATCAGCGCCCGCAGCGAGCGACCGACCACGTACTCCATGACGATGAACGCCTGCCCGTTCGCCTCGCCGACGTCGAACACCGCCACCACGCCCGGGTGGTCGAGCGCCGCCGCGGCGCGGGCCTCTCGCAGCACCCGCCCGTCGTCCGCCTGCCGCAGCAGCTTGATCGCCACCCGCCGCTGCAGCGTCGCGTCGTGGCCGCGGAACACCCGGCCCATGCCGCCCTCGCCGACCAGCGCCTCCAGGCGATAGCGTCCGAACCTGTCACCCGGCCCCGGCTGCACGCCCGCGCGAGTCTATCGGACCCGCGCGGGCGTCCGCCAGCTACACCGGCATCACCCGCCAGCGGGCGTTCGCGCGGGCCTGCGGGTCCTGGTGGTACAGGTGATTGTCGGCCGCGTCGCCGGCCACCAGCGCCTTGCCGTGCTTGCGATCGACGACGTGGAACGTCGACGGATCGTCCGCCGTCGCCACCAGCCGCCACTCCGCGTTCGCCCGCCCGCCCGCGTCCTGGTGGTACACGCGCCCGTCGTACACGTCGCCCGCGACCAGGCACTTGCCGTGCTTGCGATCGCGGATGGTCCAACAGCCCGCGAGCGAGCCGGGCGTGAACTCCCACTGCGCGTTGCGCCGGCCCGCAGGCGCCTGGTGGTACACGCGCCCGTCGTACACGTCGCCCGCGACCGCCTGCAGCCCGTGCTTGCCGTCGACGAGCGCCTGCGGCCCGACCAGCGGCGCCCGCCCGCACACCAGCCCCACGCCGGGATCGACGCCCCAGATCAGCTCCGACCCGCCCGCGCTCACCTGCGTCAGGCTCACCTCGAGCGCCGACCACACCCCGCCCGGATCGCGCCGGCACACCGCCCCCGACGCCAGCCGCCCGATCAACGTGCCGTCGGCCAGCACCGACAGCTCCTTCAACGAGCCCGCCACCCGCTCCCACGCCGACCCGGTCCAGCGCCACATCGCGTCGCCCGCGTCGAGCCCGTACACCTGCGTGGCCGAGCCGACCGCGACCCGCGACATCGTCCCCGGTATCAGCTCCCAGTACGGCCCGACGCGGCGGTAGATCATCCCGCTGCTGTTCACGCCCCACACCGCGCCGTCCGCCGCCACCGCGACGTGCCGCAGCGCGCCCGGGATACGCTCCCACCCGTCCCCCCTCCAGCGCCAGATCGCGTCCGCGAGGCCGAGCCCCCACACGTGGTCCGCCCCGCCGACGGCGATCATCCCGTGCAGCTCGCCGTCGCTCTGCCGCCACTCGCCGTCGACGCGGCGAAACACCCGCGCCTGCGCGTCGATCGCCCAGGCCGCGCCGTCGGCCGCGCACGCCACCTGCTTGAACGAGACCTGGCTGATCCCCCACGCCAGCGCCTGCGGCTGCAGCACCTGCGCGAACACCCCGCCGTCGGTCAGCGACGGCTGGTCGGCGCGCAGCTCCCGGGTGTCCGTCATCGCCACGATCTTCGCGTTGCTCGCCGTCAGCGCGATCGTCCCGCAGCCCAGCTCCTGCCGCGAGAACGCCTCCGCCGGCCCGATCGCCGGGCCGTTCGCCGACAGCGAGCCGTCCGCCTCGAGCCGCAGGTACCTCCCGCCGGTCGTGCGCAGCGCGATCCACGGGCCGCCGAGCGGCACCACCGCGAAGCGCTCCCACGCGCCTCGCCGCCGCAGCTGCGCCCGCACCGCGCCGTCGCTCGTGACCCCCACGAAGTGCCCGTACACCGCCCGCAGCGAGACCTCCGCGAACGGCCGCAGCGCGTCCGGCGGATAGGCGTAGAACGCCGGCCCCACGCGCGTCCACCCGAGCCGCCGCGAGACCTCCTCCGCGTGCAGCGCCAGCCGCCACGACTGCCCAGCCCGCTCGAGGTGCACCGGCACCGTGCCCGGCGCGCGGTGGCCGTACGCGTGGCACACCGGCGCGACCCGCTGCCAGCCCTCGGCCGCCGCCTCCTCCGCGCCGCGCGTCGACCAGCGGAACCGCGAGCCCGGGCTCGCCGCCGGCGTCTCGCGCCAGACCACCAGCGTGTCCGCCTGCGCCTCGGCCAGCGCCACGAAGCGCACCGCCTCGCGCGTCCACCCGGCCGCCCGCGCCTCGGCCTCGGAGCGCGTCGCGTGGTCGTACGCCCCGCTGACGTCCGAGGTCTCGGCCCAGACCTCGCGCAGCAGCGCCGCGTCCGGCCGCGCCACGACCACCGGCCCCGCCCGCAGCAGCGCCCGCGCGACCGTCGACGCGTCGCAGCCCCAGCGCTCGACCAGCGCCGCCTCGACCTCCGCCTCCGTCATGCCCGCGACCCGCAGGTGCCGCACCAGCGCCGCGAACGACGGCCCCGACCGCTCCGCCAGCGCCGCCCACACCACCCGCGCCGCCGCCGTCGCCGACACGTCCGCCCCGACCGCCACGTCGGCGACCCGCTGAACGTCGACGACCCGCACCAGCGCCGCCCCGATCGCCTCCGGCGCGTCCTCGATGTCTCTCGCCAGCGCCCGCACCAGCGCCGCCGTCGTCTGCTCGCCGTCGATCGCCGCCTCGACCGTCCGCGTCGCGTGCAGCGGCAACATCACCGGCACGAACTCCGGCGACCCGACCAGCACGCCGAGCTGCCCGCTCGCCGCGTCGATCACCGCCGCCCCCGCACCCTCGTCGAACCCGACGTCGAGCACCCGCCCCGGCGTGCGCGCCCCGACCGGCCCCCGCATGCCCGCGGCGATGTCCGCCGGCGCGCGAGCCACCCGCCAGACCCGCACCGCCGCCACGCTCCCGCGCAACGCGCGCTCCGGGTCGCCCCCGCCGATGCGCAGCGGCGCCGTCGTGTTGCGGAACGCCTGCAGGTCCGCCGCCTCCGACGCGCCCGCCGCCGCTCCGTCGACGTAGAACCTCACGCTCCGCCCCGCGCGCACCACCGCCACGTGCGTCCACCGCCCCGGCGTCACCGCGACCTCGCTGATCGCCTGGCCCTCCGCGTCGGTGCGCCACAGCAGCACCAGGCGCCCGCTCGGCATCAGCCCGAACAGGTACTCCGCCTCGCCGTCGCGCGACCACTTGCCGACGATCGTCGTGTACGCCGCGGTCACCGCGTCGACCTGCACCCACGCCTCGAGCGTGACGGCGATGCTCGCCGTGAACAGATCGTCGTCGCCGAACTCGACGTACTGCCCGCCCGTCAGCCGCAGCGCCCGCGTCGCCCCCGCGACCAGCGGCGGCCCCCCGCGCGCCGGCCGGCTCACCGCGCCGACCGCCGATCCGTGACGCAGCGACGGCCCCGCGTCCCGCGCCTGCGCCCCGTGGCCCTCGTCGAGCCGCCACAGCGAGCGCAGCCCCGGCTCGTCGCCGGCCGCCGGCCGCCGCCACGTCGCTCCGAGCTCCGCCTCCGACCGCGCCCGCGACCACACCCGCACCTCCGCCAGCGACCCCGTGAACCCGCGCGTCACCCCGCGCTCGCTGCCGAGGCACAGCGGCGCGCCCCCGGGCCGCAGCGGCAGCTCGTCCGCCCGCTCGCCCTCGCCGATCTTCACGCCGTCGCAGAAGAACCGGATCACCCGCCCCTCGCGGACCGCCGCCACGTGCGTCCACCGCCCCGCGACGACCTTGCCCGCGCTGAATTGATGATCCCAGCCCGGCGTGCCATACGCCCCCGCGTCCCCCGTACGCCACCCGAACACCAGCCGCAGATCCGCCGCCACCGCGAACAGCAGCTCGTCGTCGGCCCCCTGCGCCCACTTGCCGACGATCGCCGCCATGTCGCCGTCGACCCGCTCGACCCAGATCCACGCCTCGATCGTCAGCACACTCCCCAGCCCCAGCGGCTGGGTCCCGCACTGCACAGCTCCACCCGCCAGCGTCAGCGGCATGTCCGCGATCGTCGGCCCGTCCGGACCACCCGGCCGCGCCCGCCGCACGACATCCTTCACCCGCAGGTGCAGCCCCGCCGGCCCCGCGTCGAACACGGTGTCGCCGTCCGGCTCGTCGAGGTTCCAGCACGCCACCAGCCCCGCCTCGTCGCCGCGCGACTGCACATGGCGACCACCCCGCAGCAGCGCCGGCGCCCGCGCGTGGTCCCAGATCCGCAGCGAGTCGATCACGCCGATAAAGGCCCCGGCACCCCCTTCGTCGGCGCCGACCCGCCACGTCCCCGTCGTCACCGGGATCGCCGCCGGCCCCGCCCCGCTGTACACCGGCGCTCCGTCGAACAGCAGCGCCATCGTCCCGCCCGCCAGCGTCACCGCCACGTGCGTCCACGCCGACAGCCGCAACACTCCCTCGCTCGTGCACGACCCCCCGGCCCAGCGCACCTGCAGCGCCCCGGTCGTCGCGACCGTCAGCGCCAGCGAGACGCTCGCCTCGCCGGTCCGCTGACACACGATCGTCCGCGGCCGCTCGCCGATCGCCTCCGGGAACACCCACACCTCGAGCGTGAACGCGGCCCCCAGCGCCACCGCCGGCTCCGTCGTCGCGTTCACCGCGTCACCGACCTTCACGACCGCCGAGCGCAGCGCCTCCGCCTCGAGATACCCCGTGCCCTCGAACCGCAGCGCCCCGTCGCGCCACGTCTCCATGCCCGCCGGCAGCGGCCGCATCGCCCGCTCGATCGCCCGCAGCCGCCGCGCCTGGCGATCCGCCTCCGCCTGGGCCAGCGCCTGCTTCGCCGCCGCGATCGTCGCCTCGCCCTCCGCCCGCTTGCTCGCCGCCGCCGCCTCCGCCGCCGCCTCGACCCCCGGACCGTCCCCCGCCTGCGAGCGCCCCACCACCTCGCCGCTTCGCAGCGCCGCGATCGCCAGCTCGCCCGCCGTGTACCCGACCGACAGGTTGCTCGCCACCTGCGAGTGGTGCTCGACCACGAATTGCCCGGCTGGGTCCGTCAGCGACGTCGCGTCCGCGTCGACGACCCCGCCGGCCACCCGCAGATACGACCCGTGCCCCTCGCTGTACAGATAACGCCCCTGCAGCCCGAGGTGCTCGCCCTTCGCCCACGCGAACGCGAAGCTGCCCGAGTCGCAGCGCACGCGCCCGTCGAGGTACACCTTCACGTACTTGCCCGTCGCCACCGACAGCAGGCCGATCCACTCGCCGAAGCGCTGCAGCTTGAACCGGCAGCGCTCGTCGATCGCGCTCGCCCCCGCGTACAGCACGTCGATCGACGGCGGGTTCGGCCCCACCCACCACTTCTGCTCCTGCCCGACCCCCTCCCTGTGATAGACGCCCTGCCCGCCCTGGTCGTACGCGCCGAGGTACGTCCCGTGCGACGAGCGCAGCGCGATCGGCAGCCCCACCTGCACCCGCCCGCCCGGGTTCGCGAACCCACCCGGCTCGAGGACCCACTGCTCCCACGGCCCGATCGCCCCGCGGTTCGCGTTGACCGTCGTCTGCCCGGCCTCGGCCACCAGGTAGAGCCCGCCGTTCGACTTGAACGCCACCCGGTCGCCGTAATTGATGAACGCCGTCGAGCTCGGGTCGCCCGGGTGCACCAGCTTCCACCTCACCGACGCCGGCCCGTCGTCCCCCGGCACCGCGTTCGCCCCGCCGCCGTTGTTGTTGAGGAAGTGCCACATCTCCACGCGCAGCGAGATCGTGTCGCCGTAGCGGATCCCCGAGCCGACCTGCAGATACTTCCCGTTCGCGCCGCGGATCGTCACCTCGCCGCCGCTCGGCAGCGCCATCGTCTCGGCCGTCTGCGTCGTGGTCGTCGCCGCCGCCGTGCTCGCCGCCACCGCCGCCAGCGCCTTGTCGCTGTCCGTCCCGAGCAGGCGGTGCACCAGCTCGACCACGCAGTCGAACGGCCGCTCGAAGTCGAAGCCCACCGCGAACGTCCGCCGCACCGCCGGCGCGCCCGTCCGCACCGTCACCGCCAGCCGCACCTCGCCGCCGCTCAGCAGCGCCAGCTCGCCCGCGAACTCCGCCCCCTCGATCACCACGCTCGGCGCGAACGCGGCGCCCAGCTCCTTGATCGCCGACAGCGTCCCGTCCGCCAGATCGAAGGCCGCCCGCGCCGCCACGATCTGCAGCGTCTGCGCGTCCCGGGCCGTGCGCATCGCCAGCAGCCGGAAGTCCGCCTCCACCGGCACCAGCGCGATCCCCAGCCGCGCCGTCGACACCGCCGACTCCGCCGCCTGCAACGCCCCCGTCGCCGCCGCGTGCGCCGCCACCAGCCCGAACACCCGCGGGTCGCTGTCGACCGGGAACTTCTGCTGCGCATCCACCACCGCCTTCAACGCCGCCTGGGCCACGTCGAGCGCCGCCGTCGCCGACCCCCGCGCCACGTGCAGCCCGGCGATCTTCAGCCCGTACCACGCCCCCTCGCGCGCCTGCGACGGCTTCCACGGCACATCGACCACCGGCAGGCGATAGAACCACTGGTGGGTCGCGTTGATCTCCGCGTCGACCGAGCGCACCCAGCCGCGCGCCCCCCCGACGTCGCGGCTCGCCGCGTCGACGCGCCGCTGGACCTCCGCCCGCTCGTCGTCCACCGTCGCCCGCGCCGCCGCCAGCGCCCGCGCCACCTCGTCGAGCTCCGCCCGCTTGCCGTGCAGCTCGCGCTCCGCCGCGCGCAGCGCCGCGGCCTGCGCCGCCCGCTCCGCCGCGATCTGCCCGCGCCGCGTCTCCGCCGCCGCGTCGAGGTCGCGCAGCTTGCCCTCCATCTGCGTGACCAGCCCGCGCGCCTCCTCGATCGCCGCCCTCGCCGCGTCGATCGTCGCCGTCAACTTCGCCCGCGCATGAACGACGATCTCCTCGAGGTACCCCGCGTCGATCGTCACCCGCGCCGAGTACACCGCCGTCGGCGAGAACCTGCCCCCGCGCACCGTCAGGTGCGCCGGCACCGCCCCGAACAGCCTGCCGTCGAGGTCGAGCGCGAAGCCCGTGTCGTCGAGCCGCACGTCGACCGCCGCGCCCGGCCCGCCCAGCACGGAGGCCTCCGCCGCCAGCACCGCCACCGGCGCCTGCCCCGGCCGCAGGTCGAGCTTAAAATAGGGCCCCGGCCGCGTGCGGCCCTGTTCGTCCTTGCCGCCGCGCAGCACCAGCAGGCCGCCGAGGTCCGGCAGCGCCACCAGCCCCTCCGCCTGCAGCCGACCGCCGAGCCGCCCCGTCTTCACGAACGCCGCGACGGTCAGCCCCCACACGTGCAGCGTGCCCCGCACCGACAGCCCCGCCGGACAATCCAGCTCGCCGATCTTCGTGTCCTGCGGCGCCATGTAGATCTGCGCGTCCGAGATCCGCATCTGCGTGATCGTCTCGCGCATCCCGGCGGGTACGTTCGCCAGCCCCGGCTCGCACACGCTCACCAGCAGGTCGTGCAGATCGAGCTCGCCTATCGTCAGATCCAGCACGGGCTTGACCGGGTCCGGATGAATCTTGAGTGACCCCGACTGCCTGCCGATCTGCAGCCTCCCCGCGAAGCTCGGCAGCCCCGGCAGCGTCACCGCCACCGACAGATCGCGCGCCGTCACCCCGCGCAGCCCGAACGGCGCCTGCCAGTCCCCGATCATCGTCGCGAACAGGCTCGCCCGTCCTCCCGCCAATTTAAACCCGCCCGCGAACACCAGCTGCTGCGCGTCGATCGTCGCCTCGATCCTGCCTGCCACCGCGAACTCGCCGATCGCCGGCGCGAGCCGCAGCTCCGGATCGATCAGCGCCAGCCCGCTGCGCGCGTCGAGCACGAAGCGCCCGCCCGGCCCCGACAGCCGCGCCGCCAGCTCGAAGTCTCCGATCGTCCGCCCGATCTGCGCCTGCATCACCAGCGGCGCCGTCGGCAGCCCCGCGATCGCCGACAGCCCCAGCGACCCCGGGCTCACCTTCGTGGCGAATCGCAGCCCCTGCGTCACCCCCGTCACGCCCGCCAGCTCCGCCGCCGCAAACTTGAACCCCGCATCTCTCATCGACGACAGCACCACCACGACGTCCGCGAGCGCCACATCGCCGAGCCCCGGCAGCCCCAGCGTCGCCTCGAGATCCACCGCCCCGGCCGGCGCCAGCGCCAGCACGGCACCCCACTTGCCCTGAGCGTCCCGCCGCACCTGCAGCTCGATCGCCGCGAACCCCGACGCCTGCCCGCGCAGCGACAACGTCCGTCGTTTCACGTCCACGCTCAGCGTCGCCGGCCCGATCTCGAGCTCCCGCACCTGCGCCGGCACCGGCACGTCGGCGAACAGCTCGCCGCAGAGCCCCACGATCGCCGCCCAGGGTCTGATCGTCGGCACCTCCGCCGTGAACGTCAGCCCGCCGGGGATCGAAAACGTCGGCCGCACCGTCACGCCCGCGAGCGCCAGCTCGCCCGCCAGCGCGCACGTCTTCGCCGCCCCGGCCCCTGCGCGCGCGACCTTCACCGCGATCTCCGAGATCTCGAGGTTCGTCACCCCGAGCGGCACGCTCCACACGCTCGCCGCCTTCGCCGCAAAATTGAACTCCCCCGTCGCCGGCGTCGCCGCGATCGACAGATCTTTCAGATCGAAGTCCGGCAGCTCCGCGTCGAGCCCCACGCCCTCGAGCAGGCTCGCCAGCGCGTCCGACAATTTTAAGAATGGCGACCCCTCCGCCATCGCCGCCGAGAACCGCCACTTCGCCGCCGCGTCGGCCCGCTCGACCGTCAGCGCCAGCCTCGCGTCCCCGAGCCGCAGCCCGCCCGCGAGCCGCCCCGTCAATTCACCCGGCGCCACCGCCAGCGAGCCGGCGAACCCCGTCATCACCACATAATTAAACCCGGGCAGCGAGCCCGCGAGCTCGGCCTCGACGTCGAGCGTCAGCCGCGGCTCTCTTGATGCATCGATCACCACCTCGACGTTCGAGATCGTCAGCGCCGGCAGCTCGACCGGCAGCTCGACCGCCGGCCCGACCAGGTCGATCATCGCCGCCAGGTTCGGCACCGGGATCGCATCCGCCTCGACCGCCAGCGCCACCTCGCCGCCGTCCAGCGTCACGCTCACCGGCAGCGCCAGCGACCCCGCCTGCACGGTCGCCGCCAGCCGCTTGCGGACCACCCGCCGCGGCGAGGCCGGCTCCGCCACCGCGACCTCGAGCCGAGGTTTGATTATTAAAATCCTCCCCGGCACCACCTCCCACGTCGCGTCGACCTCGAGGTCGACCGCCAGCGCCGTGAACCGCCGCCCGCGCGGCTGGTAGTGCATGCGCAGCCCCGTCACCGCCACCCGGTCCAGCGCCGCCGTCAGCTCCGCCGGGAACGCCGACACCACGTCCTCCACCCCGAAGCTCGCCGCGAACGCCGCGACATCGGCCACGCTCACCCGCTCGAACTCCGGCTCGAGCACCCAGCCCGACTCCGGCGGCGGCAGGTCGACCCCCAGCGGCAGCGCCAGCCCGCCGAGCCGCAGCACCCCGCCGAGCCGCCCCGCCAGCTCGCCCCAGGCCAGCCGCAGCGACATCCCGACGTCCTCGAGCGCCAGCCAGTCGACCCCCGGCACCTGCAACGCGCCCGCCGCCTGCCACCCGAGCGTCAGCCCGTCGCACGTCGACGGCACCTCGATCGTCACTCCGCGCAGCTGCAGGTCCGGCAAGTCCGCCGTGATCCGCACCCCACCCGCGACCGGCGCCACCCGGCCCGCCTCGAGCATCACCTCCGCGAGCGCCGTCCCGGCCACGCTCGGCACCAGCCCCGCCAGAGTCAGCTCCGGCGGCAGCGCGGCCTCCCCCGTCAATGCAATGAGCTCGTTCGGCAACGTCGGCATGTCGACCTCCCTCTCTCCGGTCATCTCGGCGGACCCGCAGGCCGCGCCTCGCACCCAAAAAATTCATCCGCGCCGACGACCCCCTCGCCGACGCTCCCCTGCGCTCACGCCAGCGCGCGCAGCCCGTTCGGAGCCAGCAGCGCCCCGTTCGGCCCCAAATTGTCGCGGAACCAGTCCGCGTTGGCCGCGTCGAAGCTCCGCAGGACGTTCCCATCCCCCTCCGGCCCGGCGAAGTAGAACGCATACGCCTCCGCGAACCACTCGCTCGGATTGGCGAACTGATAGTTCGACACCCGCCGCGCGTGCGCCTCTCGCAGATAGCTGTAGTTGTCGCCGTGGTAGTCGCGCTGGTAGATCCGCCCGTCGAGCACCACGCCCCCGCCGTCGACGGTCCACCACGGCGATCGCAGCGCCTGGTCGAGCGCACGGCACACCCGCTCGAAGATCGCCGGCACCCGCGGCTCGTTCACCGCCGCCTTCACCACCTCGTCCCAGATCGTGCCCGCCTTGTTCGTGCGCACGTGCTCATACAACCCGCCCGCGTACTGCCCGCGCGTCGCCGCCTTGATCGCCGTCGCCGGCGGCCCCGCCTCGTCCTTCTTGCACGCCGTGTTCAGCGCATGAAAGAGCGTCCCCCGGTCCCACGGCATCCCGAACAGCGCGTAGACCGGGTCCTCCGGGAGGTTCTTCGGGCCGCTGCCGCTCGGCGGCGGCGGCTTCGGCCCCAGCACCAGCCCCGCGTCCTTCGCCGCCCCGCGGATCATCGCCTCGATCCAGTCGTTGTGGCTCTTCGTGTGCCACCACCCGCCGAACTGCGGCAGCGCCGACCGCCGCTCCTCCCACCCGATCACCGGACAGATCGCATGCGCGAGCTCGTGGCGGACCGTGTGCGCCAGCAGCTTCAGCTCCATGTGCGGCAGCTGCCGGTCGCTCCCCGAGCGCCCCCAGCACGAGTCCGCCGCCGCTCGCCCCTTCATCCGCATGTACATCCAGTCGACCACCGATAGCGGCATCCGCATGTAGATCGCCCGCGCCTTGAACGGCACCGTGATCCGGATCGCCCGCTCACCGTCGTACAGCGACTCCATCTGGCCCCGCCCGACGTCGCGATACACCAGGTCGAGCTGCGCCCCCGCCACGTGCTCCGGCGGCAGACCGCTCCACACCGCGATCGTCGCCGCCCGCAGCTCGTCGCCCAGCGCCTCCGCCGTCACGTCGTCCTCCGCCTTCAGCGCCGCGACCTGCTGCTTCGTCGGCGCGAACAACCCCTCGAGCGGCGGCAGCGGCTCCATCATCTGCGCCGTCACGTCGTCCGCGTGGTCCGCCTCCGCCGCGCCGCCGAGCGCCGCCAGGCCGCCCGCGCTGGCCGCCAGCGGCTGCGCCCGCAGCTCGTCGCCCGGCGGCTCCGCCGGCAGCACGCACGCCTCGCTCCACAGGTACACGCCCGGCGCCCCCAGCCACTCGAAGCCGCCCGGCGCGCGCCTCAGCCGCGCCACCGTCTCGCGCGGCGTCATCTCCTCGTCCGGGTGCTGCATCAACGTCGTCCGCACCACCCCGGCCAGCGCCGGGTCGGCGTGGCACACCGCGACGTAGCCGCCGTCGCGCCCCACGTGCCCGCGCGGCACCCCGCTGCCGCCCGCCGGCGGCCGCAGCACCACGTGCAGGTCGACGCCCACGCCGCCGTGCCCGCGCATGTACGCGGTCTGCCCGGCCAGCCCGTCGGGGTCGACCTCCACCGCGATCACGACCTCCTCGATCGTCACCACCGCCAGGTTCCGGTCGACCCGCCCGCGCACCTCGTCGCCGAGCTCGAGCTGCGTCACCACGTCGGCGCCCGCCGGCGCGTCGACCAGCAGCCGCCGCACGACACCGCCGTACAGCACCGGCGTCACCCGCAGCCGCGTCGCCACCCCGGTCCACTCGAGCGTGCCGCCGATCACCAGCCACTCCGGGTGGTCCGCGCTCCACCCGACCAGCCCCGCCAGCATCCGCCGCACGTCCTCGAGCGAGCGCCGCCCGAACAGCTGCGAGCGCAGCGCCAGCACCGGCAGCACCTCCGCGCCCGCGAACCGGGCCCGCCGCGCCGGCGCCTGCAGCCCGATCACCACCGCGTCCATCGTCGCCCGCACCTCCGCGAACATCTCGAGCGGCGCCGCCGTCGCCAGCTCGTCCGGCGCCACCATCGTCATACACACAGCTGTCTTGCGGGCCATCGTGCGACTCTCCCATCCTCCGCGCGGCTCCCCGCGCGCGCTGCGACCGATCACCACCGACGCGACACCGACGACCGCCACGGCCGCCGCACACCCGACATCCACCGTCTTCTAGCAGACAACGCCCCGCGTCACGCCTGCGCCGCGGACCGTCTGCCAGCGCGGTCGGCCACGCCGGCGAAGCCTCGATGTGCAAGCCACGGACCACCACCAGGCGCCCGCCAGACCGTCGCTCCGGCCCTCCCGTCGCCGATCTCACCGGCCACCGGCCGGCCACCGGCCGGCCACCGTCACGACCCGACGTCACTCTCCGCAACGTTCACGACGTTCTCCGCTCGCCCGCCGCTCCACCGCGGGCTCGCGTCACCGCTCCGTCGGCGCGCCGCGCCGCAGCGCCGGGCTCGCGTCACCGCTCCGTCGGCGCGCCGGGCTCGCGTCACCGCTCCGTCGGCGCGCCGCTCCGCCTCGCAGCGCCGGGCTCGCGTCACCGCTCCGTCGGCGCGCCGCTCCGCCTCGCAGCGCCGGGCTCGCGTCACCGCTCCGTCGGCGCGCCGCGCAGCGCCGCCTCGCAGCGCCGTCGATACCCCTGCATCATCGCCGCGAGCCCGTCGCTCGTGGGCTCCGCGCGCAGGCGGGTCCGCACCGCCTCGCCGCGGTCCGCCGGCGCCAGCGCCAGCACCTCGCCCGCGAACGAGTACGGGGCCTCCGCGCACTCGAGCTCCGCGCACGCCTCGAGCTCCGCGACGATCGCCCGCGCCTCCGCGTCCGTCACGTCGGCGAGCTGCCGCTCGCAAGCCACCCCCGCCCGCGGGAAGCGGTGCAGCCCGTCCTGACGATGCATGTTCAGGTGGATCGCCCGCGCCGCCGCCTCCGCGATCACGAGCCGGTCCGCGATCACCACCTCGCCCCCGGGCAGCAGCGCCCCGCGCTCGCTCCCGCCGAAGCACAGCGGCCCGTCCAGCCCCACCGTCCGCCCCACGCGCGTGCGCCCGGCCGCCGCCAGCACCTCACGCGCCCGCGCCGCGTCGGCCACCGTCTCCCCCGGACACGCCACGTCCGCGGGCCCGCACCCGAGCCCGCCGCACAGCGCCGCGACGATCACCCCGACCCGCATCGCCATCGCGTCAGTCGTACACGACCTCGATCGTGTACGGCGCCCCCGCGGCCAGCAGCTCCATCATCTCGTCCGGCACCGGCACGATCGGGAACACCTTCTGCGGGCCGCCCTCGAAGTGGTAGCAGCCCATGGTCGGGTGAGCGTAGAAACACTCGACCTCCTGCGGCGGCTGCTCGCTCGACACGTAGAACAGCTCGTCGCCCTTGCGGTAGATCGTCCGCTCGGTGTCCGGCCGCGCCGACCCGAACGCCTCCGGCCCGGCCCTGAACTTGGGCCCGCTGCAGTCGTCCTGCGACCAGCAGGTGTTGCCCATCTCCTCGAGCGGCGCGGCGTGGCAGGCCAGCGGCGAGCCGTCCGCCAGCCCGTACAGCATGCCGACGTAGCGGTCCTCGAACACGGTCACGTGCACGCAACGGAACTCCGGCGCCGCGCCCATGTCCGGGACCCTGCAGTCCTCGGGGTCGTCGCCGCAGTGCGGCTCGACCATCGCCTTGACCGCCTCTCCGTCCTTGTCGCGCAGCAGCCAGCGCGGCCGCAGCCCCGGCGCCGCCTCGGGCGCAGGCTCCATCGCCTGCGACGTCCCGGACTGCGACGTCCCGGACTGCGACGTGCCCGACTCCGACGTGCCCTCGCCCTGGCGATCGCACCCGGCTCCCAGCACCAGACCGACCGCGACGAGCCAGTCCGCCCGACGACCCCACCGCTGTGCTCCGACCATGACGACCTCCGCAGTCACTGTACTCCCGCCACCACCACCGATCCACCACCCGAAACGACGTACCTCAGTGGCCTCGGCGCGGCCCGCCGCGCCGCGCGAGCGCCGGCCGACGAGCACACGCCCTCCACGCTCGACACCCCATATACAAACACGGAGCATCGACCCCTCCGCACGACGGACGTCGGCCTCGACCCCGCGCCCTCCTCCGCCGCTCACCGCGAGCCGACGAGCGAGCAGCAGTACACCTGCCCGTCGCGCCCGAGCCCGACGAGCGTCGCTCCCTCGTCGACCACCACCAGCTGCGCCAGCCGCGGCCCGGCGATCGGCGCCCAGCTCCACGCGCCGTCGACCTCCCGCGCGCTCGCCAGTCGCCCGTCCGCCGCCAGCCCGAACACCTCGAGCCCCGCCTCGCCCCCGCCGACCGCCACCTCGCTGCACTGCCCGCCGAGCGCCTGCCACCCGCCCCACGCGCCGCCCGGCGTCTTCTGCTCGCAGCGCCGCGCCGCCCCGTCCGCCGCCACCGCGATCGCCTGCACCCGCCCGCCGTGCAGCCCGACCGCGAACGACTGCACCTGCTCGCCGAGGCGCACCTCCTCGGCGAACTCCCCCTCCTCGTCCTGCTGCCCGCTCCACAGCTCCCCGCTGTCGTGCAGCGTGAACACCTTGATGAGACCTCGACCGTCGCGCACCGCCGCGAACTGGCGGTGCTGCTCGTCGGCGAGCTCCCAGCCGTCGTACCACCCGTCCCACGCCCCGTCCTCCGCGACCTGCTCCGCGAACTGCATGCGCTCCTCGTCGTCGACCATGAACACCGCCAGCGCGCCCTCGACCCCGAGCGTCGCCGCCATCCGCGTCGCCGTCCCTCCGAGCGACACCCACTCCGTCCACCTCGCGCCCGCCCGCACCCGCTGCAGCACCGCTCCTTCCCCGTCGATCACGAACAGCGCCACCCGCCCGCGCAGGTCGACCACCGCCTGCACCTCGCGCACGCCGTCCCGCACCGGCTCCCACCCCGAGAACGCCCCGTCCGCCCGCGCCTGCCTGCAGCTCGTCGCCCGCCCCGCCGCGTCGACCGCGAACACCTCGACGCGACCGTCCCCGCCGCGCACCGCCGCGATCTGCCGCGCCGACCCGCCGAGCGCCGTCCACTCCCCGAACCGCCGCGACGCCGCGCTCGCCCGCGCCGCCGGGTCGAACATGGGCCCGCCCGCGTCGCTGTAGAGCACCGGCACCGCCGTGCCCGGGTACCGCCCGGTCTGCACCGTCGCCCGCGCCCGGTTGGCGGCCACGTCGACCTCGCCGCCGCGCCACAGCTGCTCGTAGAACGTCCGCGTGAACGCCCGCGCCGTGCGCACCGGCATCAGGTCCTGCATCGCCAGCAGCGCCGGCACGCCGGCCGCCAGCAGCTTCGGCGACAGCCCCGCCGACGGATCCGACGGGCTGCGCCGCGCCGAGTTGCACGCCATCAGCACCACCAGCCGCAGGCTCCGCTCGAGCCGCTCGCACATCGCCGCGAAGCGCCCCGCCTCGACGCGATCCACCGCCCCGTCCGCCCCCTCGAGCATCAGCGACACCTCGCCGTCCGCGCGCGTGACCCCGTGCGCCAGCAGGTGCAGCACGTGCACGCCGTGCTCGAGCGCCGCCTCGAGCGCCGCCAGCGTGCAGCGCCCCGCCAGCGCCGTGTGCCGCACCAGCCCCGCCGGCGCGCTCGCCATCGCCGCCGCGATCTCCCGCTCCTCCTCGCTCCGGTCGAGCGCCGGCAGCTTGTACGCCGCCAGCCCCGTCGGCGCCGCCACGGCCGTCAGCACGTGCAACGGCCGCTCGACGAGCGGCCCCGCCGCCCCGCGCGACGACACCGCCAGCCGCGAGAACGGGGTGTCGCGATCCGCCGCCGGCTCGCGCGCGGTCGCCTCCGGGGTGGCGTCGCGCAGCGCCTCCCACGGCAGCGCCTGCAGCTCGGGCGCGTCGTCGTCGATGCGCAGCCGGATCCGCCGGCGCGGCGCGAGCGCGGCCGCCACCGTCCACGCCGCACGCACGCGCTCGTCGGCCACGAACCCCGCGAACAGGCCCGCACCCTGGTCCTCCGGGCTCGCCGTCGTCACCTCCGCCACGACCTCCGCCGCCAGCCGCCCCGCCGGAAACTCGCGCTCGCCCAGCCGCACCTCGACGTCGTACCCGGCCTCGCGCGCCCGCGAGATGCGGATGTCCAGGACCTCGAACCCGCTCGTTCGCATGACTGCCCGCCAGTGTACGGGCCTGCCCCGCCGCTCGCATAGCCGCCCCGCCCCGAGCAGCTTCGCCCCCACGTCATCGCCCTCGACGACCCGCCTTCACCGACCGCCGCGTCCGCCCGCACACCGCGAGCTCCACACCCGCGAGCCCCACGAGCTCCGCACCCTGACGCCCCGCGCCGCGAGCCCGCGACCCGCGACCGCGCTCACGACCTTCGTCGCCCCGACGCCGGCGGCCCCCTGACAGACGCGCCCCGGTCCCGCCGCCAAACCGCCGCCGGCCCGCCATGAACGCCTGGCAGACCGCTTGCATCGCGGGCCCACCCGTTCCGAAAGCGCCCCGCCATGTCGACCCACTCCTCCCGCACCCGCCTGGCCGCCGTGTTCACCGCCCTGCTCGCCGCCTGCTCCGGCCGCGACATCCCCGGCGAAGACGCCTCCGCCAGCGAGCCCTCCACCGACGACACCGCGAGCGACCCCTCGACCTCCGGCGAGTCCCCGACCACCACCGCCTCGGGCAGCGACCCCACCACCACCTCGAGCGACCCCACCACCGTCGGCACCGCCACCAGCGAGCCCCCGAACCCGAGCGACCCGACCACCGCCTCGAGCAGCGACCCCACCGACGACCCCACCTTCGAGACCAACGAGACCAACGACCCCGACGAGTGCGTCTACGCCGATCATTTCATTTACCTGACCCCCGAAGAGTACGACCAGTGGCTGCACGGCGAAGCCACCGCCACCGACAGCACCGACACCGATACCACCGACACCACCGGCGGCCAGCAGGGCGACACCACCACCGGTGACACCGGCACCGCCGGCACCACCGACGGCGGCACCACCTCCGCCGACGACGGCTGGAGCTGGGAGCTCTGCCTCGAGATCTGCGTCGCCCTCGCCGGCGCCTCGGAGTGGAACATCCTCGAGTGCGACAAGACCGGCGCGCTGGACCCCGAGGGCAAGCTCGAAATTAAATGCGTGGAGATCCTCCAGCACTGCGACGGCCGCAGCCACGCCTGCATCACCTCGCACGGGGCGATCCGCGACGACGACCCCGTCGCCGCCCACCTCGCCCGCGCCGCCCACGACGAGGCCGCCAGCGTGCACGCCTTCGCCGCCCTGCACGCCGAGCTCGCCGCCGCCGGCGCCCCGCCCGAGCTCCTCACCCGCATCCGCTCCGCCGCCGCCGACGAGGTCCGCCACGCCAAGGCCGTCGCCGCGCTGGCCGCCGGGCGCGGCGCCGCCTGCCGCCCTCCGGCCCGCGTCGCCGTCGAGCCGCGCAGCCTGCACGCCATCGCCGTCGAGAACGCCATCGAGGGCTGCGTGCGCGAGACCTGGGCCGCCCTGCTCGCCGCCCACCAGGCCACCTGGGCCGGCGACCCGGACATCCGCCGCACCATGCGGACGATCGCCGCCGACGAGGCCCGCCACGCCGAGCTCGCCTGGGCCATCGACGCCTGGCTGCGCTCCGTCCTCACCCCCGAGCAGTGGACCGACGTCGAGGCCGCCCGCACCGCCGCCGCCCACGCCGTGATCGCCGGCGTCACCGCCACGACCCCGGCCCCCGACCTCGTCGCCGCCGCCGGCCTGCCCGACCGCGCCCGCGCCACCCGCCTCGTCCACGGCCTCGCCAGCGCCCTCTGGGCGGCCGCCTGACCACCTGTCCTCACGGACAGGCCCGCCCGCGACATTCGCCGCTCGCCCGCACGCGACCTGCCGTATGCTCGCGCGCCATGCTCTCCGCGCGCGTCGCCCTGCTCGGCCTGCTGTGCCCCGCCCTCATCGCCTGCACCCGCCCCCCGCCGCTCGGCCGCGACGACCTCGGCGAGCCGCGCGCCGCCGCCGGCGACGGCGAGGTCCGCCGCGTCGTCTCGCTCGGCCGCGACGGCGGCTTCGCCAGCGCCACGGTCGCCGCCGACGGCACCCGCCAGCTCGTGCTCGACGTGCTCGAGAACGGCCGCGGCCCCCACGTCGACGCCACATTAAAAATTGCCCCCGACGGCACCCCCGCGGCCTTCACCGCGAAGGGTCACCACACCATGGGCACCGAGATCGACGAGAGCTTCACGCGCGAGGGCACGCGCGCGCGCTGGCACAGCCGCGAGGAGCGCGGCGACCGCAACGTCACCGGCCCGGCCTTCTACGTGCCCATCGCTCCGTCGCCCGACGTGCTCGGCCAGCTCGCCGTCGCCCTGCTGCGCCACGGCGGTCGCATCGACCTGCTGCCCGCGGGCGAGGCCCGCATCGAGCCGACCGCCGAGGTCACCGTGTTCTCCGCCGCCGGCGAATCGCGCCGCCTGTCGGGCTACGCGATCCACGGCCTCGACCTCACCCCCGCGCACGTGTGGATGAACCCCGACGGCACCTGGTTCGGCACCGCCTCGCCCTGGCAGTCGGTGATCCCGGCCGGCTTCGAACCCGGCATCGACGCCCTCGTCGCCGCCCAGGACCGCCACGACCGCGAGCGCTCCGCCGCCCTCGCCCGCGCCCACGCCCAATTATTAAGGCCCGCCGGCCTCGCCTACACCCACGCGCGCGTGCTCGACGTCGCCGCCGGCGCCTGGCTCCCCGACCACACCGTCGTCGTCGTCGGCGACGAGATCACCGCCGTCGGCCCGAGCCCGACGACCGCCGTCCCGCCCGGCGCCGAGGTCGTCGACCTCGCCGGCAAGGCCATCCTACCTGGCCTCTGGGACATGCACGTGCACCTCGGCGAGACCGACGGCCCGCTGCACATCGCCTCCGGCGTGACCACCGTGCGCGACGTCGGCAACGACCCCGACAAGCTCGACGATCTCAAGCGCCGCTGGGACGCCGGCGCCGCGGTCGGCCCGCGCGTGCTGCGTTACGGCTTCATCGAGGGCCGCGGCGACAAGGCCGCCTCGAGCAAGGTCACCGCCGAGACCGAGCCCGAGGCCCGCGACGCCGTCGCCCTGTTCGCCGCCCGCGGCTACGACGGCATCAAGATCTACAACTCCGTGCGCCCCGAGCTCGTGCCGGTGCTCGCGCGCGAGGCCCACGCCCGCGGCATGCAGGTCATCGGCCACGTCCCCGTGCACATGCTCGCCCACGAGGCCGTCGCGGCCGGCTACGACGGCATCGAGCACATCAACATGCTCTTCTTGAACTTCCTCGCCGACCACGAGACCGACACCCGCACCACCCAGCGCTTCATCCTCGTCGGCGAGCGCGGCGCGGACCTCGACCTGCGCGGCGCCCCGGCCCGCGAGTTCTTCGCCCAGCTGCGCGAGCGCGGCACCGTCGTCGACCCGACGGTCGGCGTGTTCCAGCAGCTCCTGCTCGCGCGCCAGGGCGAGCTCGTGCCCGGCACCGAGGCGATGGTCGCCCGCCTGCCGCTCCAGACCCAGCGCGGCTACCGCACCGGCGGCCTCCCGCTCGCCGACAAGGCCGACCGCTACGCCGCCGCCTTCGCCAACGTGCTCGCCATGATCAAGCGCCTCGACGAGGAGGGCGTCACCCTCGTCGTCGGCACCGACGACCTCGCCGGCCTCAGCCTCCACCGCGAGCTCGCCCTCTACGTGCGCGCCGGCCTGAGCCCGGCCGCCGCCCTGCGCATGGCCACTCTGGTCGCCGCCCGCACCATGAAGCAGGACGCCACCAGCGGCTCGATCGCCCCCGGCAAGCGCGCCGACCTGTTCGTCGTCGACGGCGACCCGCTCGCCGACATCACCGACATCGGCAAGGTCG
Source organism: Myxococcales bacterium (assembly GCA_016793465.1). The sequence continues at coordinate 119,491 of JAEUJW010000055.1, read as the reverse complement.
TCAGCACCCTGCGCGGCGGCACCCTGTACCCCTCGGCCCCGCTCTACCAGTCCGTCGGCGTCCAGCCCGGCATCGTCGCCTGCAAGAAGTGTCAGGCCGCCGCGGGCACCGCGACCACCGGCCGCTGATCACTCCGTCAGCCCGGCGAGGAACGCCTCCCGCGGGAACAGCTTGCCGGGGCACTGCGTCATCTTCTCGTCGACCACGCGGTGCGTGCTCACCCGCTCCGCCGGGACGCCGCACAGCTTCATCAGCGCCCGCGTCAGCTCGGTCAGCGCCGTCATCATCTCCGGCGGCACCGCCCGCTTCTCAAAATTCCCGACCAGGCAGATCGCGAGCGAGTCCGGCGCATTCTCCGGCTTAAAAAGGTGCCAGGCCGCTTCTTGATAGCGCCAGCGGGCCGCCTCGATCATCCCGACGGGACGATTGGCCCGGTCCTTCTTCCCGTTATTGATGATGAAGTGGTACTCCGCCCCCAGCGGATCTCCGAAGCGCGTGCGGTGATAGCGGTCGATCCCCGGCAGCGTGGCGAACTCCGCCGCCGTGTGGTGCACCACGATCCACCGCCACGTCCGCAGCGGCACCCCCGGCTCGGCCAGCCCGGCCAGCACCGCCGCGTTGTGGCCGGCCGCGTCCACCGGCCCCGCCGCGGCCGTCCCCGGCAACATCGCCCCCACCGCCGCTCCGCCGAGCGACACGCACCAGGAACGCCGTGAACAGGACATGCCGCCCCCCAACGCACGTCCTCGCGTCCCGGGTTTCACGGCGAGGCAGTGACAATGCACAGCCACCTTGCGCTTGCGGCCCGCGGGCGCCTGCGCGAGCATCCCGCGCGAGGAACCTGCGATGACCCGCCACGCCCTCCTGTTGCCCCTGGCCCTCGCCCTCGGCGCGGCCCCTGCATCCGCCGCGCCCGCGGCCGCCCCAGCCCCCGCGGCCGCACCGGCCGCCAAGGCCGCGCCCGCCCCGCTCGACGTGCGCCTCGAGTACGAGCGCTACGCCCTCGACAACGGCCTCGAGGTCATCCTCCACCGCGACCCCGCCGCCCCGCTGATCGCCGTCAACGTCTGGTACCACGTCGGCAGCGGCGACGAGACCCCCGGCAAGAGCGGCTTCGCCCACCTGTTCGAGCACATGATGTTCCAGGGCGCCAAGCACATCGGCAAGGACGTGCACTTCAACATCCTGCAGGAGATCGGCGGCACCTCGGTCAACGGCACCACCAACCCCGACCGCACCAACTACTTCGAGGTCGTGCCGAGCCACCGCCTCGAGACCGCGCTGTGGCTCGAGAGCGACCGCATGGGCTACCTGCTCGACCTGCTCGACGGCGACAGCCTGAAGAACCAGCAGGACGTGGTCCGCAACGAGCGCCGCCAGCGCTACGACAACGTGCCCTACGGCAAGGACCGCTTCGCCGTCGCCGAGGCGCTCTACCCCGAGGGACACCCCTACCGCTACCTGACGATCGGCCGCCACGAGGACCTCGAGGGCGCCAACCTCGAGGACGTGCGCAGCTTCTTCAAGCAGTGGTACGTGCCGAGCAACGCGACCCTGCTGCTCGCCGGCGACTTCCAGATCGACCAGGCCAAGCAGCTCGTGCAGAAGTGGTTCGGCAGCTTCCCCAGGCTGCCGCGCCCGACCCACCCGAAGGTCGCGATGCCCGCGCTCGGCGGCAACGTGCGCAAGGAGATCGACGACTCCTTCGCCCGCCTGTACCGCATCCACTATGCCTGGCACACCCCGCCGATCTTCAGCGACGCCGACTTCGACCTCGACGTCGCCTCGCAGGTGCTCGGCGCCTACGGCTGGGGCCGCCTGCACCGCGCGCTCGTGCTCGACGAGAAGTCGGCGCGCAACGTCGCCGTCTACAACCAGACGATGATCCACTCGAGCGTGTTCCACATCGTCGTCGACCTGAAGCCCGGCCAGGACCCCGCCAAGGCCGAGCAGGTGATCGCCCGCGAGGTCGCCCGCCTGCAGAAGGAGCCGATCAGCAAGGCCGAGCTCGACCGCGTGCTCATCGGCACCGAGTCGTCGTTCGTGTGGGGCCTCGAGGACCTCATGGGCCGCGCCGAGCGCCTGCAGTCGTTCAACCACTACACGGGCGACCCCGGCTACGCCGAGACGTATCTCAAGCGCCTGCGGGCCGTCACGCCCGAGCGCGTGCGGGCCACCGTCGCCGACCTGCTCGGCAAGCCCCGCGCCGAGATCCTCACCAAGCCCGCCCCGCCGACCGGCGGCGCCGCCCCGGCCAAGGCCCCCGCCCCCTCCAAGGTGAAGGGATAAAAACCATGCGCACCACCCTCTTCTCCCTCGCCCTCCTGCTCGCCGCCTGCAAGACCGCCGGCACCACCCCGCCGGACGGCGGCGGCCCGGGCGGCCCCGGCCCCGGCCCGTCCGGCCCCGGCGGCGCCCCGGCCGACGTCACCTGGCCCGACGAGCCGTTCCGCGCCAGCATCCCCGACCCCGCGCCGATCGCCGAGCTCAGCCTCCCCGGCGTCGAGACCTTCAAGCTCGAGAGCGGCCTCGAGGTCTACCTCGTGCGTCAGCAGAAGCTCCCGACCGTGACCATGGCCTTCGAGTTCGACGTCGGCGGCGTGCGCGACCCGAAGGCCAAGATCGGCATGACCTCGGTGTGCATGGACCTGCTCGACGAGGGCACCAAGAAGCACGACACCGCCGCCTTCGAGGAGAAGCAGGCCGACCACGCCGTCAGCGTGTCCTCGTTCGGCGGCAGCGACACCTCGGGCATCAACGTGCGCGCCCTGACCTCGCAGCTCGGCCCGGCCCTCGACCTCATGGCCGAGATGATCCTCGAGCCCGGCATGCGCCAGGCCGACCTCGACCGCCTGAAGGACGCGCGCAAGGCCAGCCTCCTGCAGGCCAAGGGCAGCCCCCAGCCGATCGCCGGCCGCCTCTACGGCTCGCTCGTGTGGGGCGCCAGCCACCCCTACGGCAACATCGAGACCGAGAAGACGATCGACGCGATCACCCTCGCCGACTGCCAGAGGCTCGTCGGCCAAATTAAACCCGGCGGCGCCCGCCTGTGGATCACCGGCATGATCACCCAGGACGAGGTCCGTCAGGCGCTCGGCTCGCGGCTCGCGGCCTGGACCGGCAAGTCGCCCGCGCCGGCCAAGATCGCCGCCGCCAAGCCGCGCCTCGGCACCATCTTCTTCGTGCACGTCAAGGACGCCGCCCAGTCGTCGGTCTACGTCGGCCACCCCGGCCCCGACCGCGACGCCGCCGACTACGAGGCCACCGACATGATGGTCGAGATCCTCGGCGGCTCGTTCTCCAGCCGCATCAACATGAACCTGCGCGAGAACAAGGGCTACACCTACGGCGGCCGCGCCGGCATCGGCTACCGCCGCACCGGCAGCAGCTTCTCCGCCAGCTCGTCGGTCCGCACCGACGCCACCGGCCCCGCGCTCCGCGAAATTATTAAAGAGTTCGTGACCATGCGGACCACCGCGGCCACCGACGCCGAGCTGAAGCGCGTCAAGGACGGCGCCCTGCTCGGCCTGCCCGCCGAGTTCGCCACCCCGTCCGACACCCTGTTCGCCTTCCAGCGCCTGAAGTTCTACGGCCTCCCGCTCGACTGGTACGCCGGCTACCAGTCGCGCCTGAAGACCGTCGACGTCGCAGCCGTGCGCAAGGCCGCCGAGAAGCACCTGCGCGCCCAGGACTTCGTGGTGCTCGTCGTCGGCGACGCCGACAAGGTGCTCGCCGACCTCGACGCCATCGCCAAGGACAAGCTGTTCGGCAAGGGCGGCGTGGTCGTGCTCGACGCCGACGGCCAGAAGACCGCGCGCCCGACCCTCGCCGCCGCGCCCGCCGCCGACAAGCCCGTCGCCGCCAAGCCCGTCGCCGACAAACCCGCCGACAAGCCCGCCGACAAGCCCGCGGCCGCACCGGCGCAATAAGTGGCCGCCCTCGGATACGTCCTGCTCTGCCTCATCTGGGGCAGCACCTGGCTGGGGATCAAGACCGGCCTCGACGCCGGCATGCCGCCGCTGCTCGGAGCGGCGCTGCGCTTCGCCGTCGCCACCGTGCTGCTGCTGCCGTTCGTGTGGTTCACCGCGCGCGCGGCCTTCCGCGACCGCGTGGCCTGGCGCCTGGCGGTCATGCTCGGCGTGTGCAGCTTCGGCTTCGGCTACGGCTGCACGTACATCGGCGGCGCGTACGTGCCCTCGGGCCTCGGCTCGCTGACCTTCGGCATGTTCCCGTTCTGGGTCGCCGTGCTGGCCCACTTCCTCCTCGGAGATCGCCTGACCGCCGGCAAGCTGCTGGCGATCGCCATCGGCCTGGGCGGCGTGGCCCTGCTGTACAGCGGCAGCCTCGCCGAGCTCGGCCCCGAGAGCGCCTACGGGGTGGCGATCATCACCCTGTCGGTGGTGATCCAGGGCTTCGCGCAGATCTTCATCAAACGCGACGGCCGCGACGTGCCGGCCGCGTTCCTCAGCGGCGTGAGCATGGGCTTCGGCAGCGTCGTCCTCGCCCTGCTCGCGGGCCTGCGCGGCGAGTGGTCGCAGCCGTTCCCGTGGACCGCCCCGGTCCTCGGCTCGATCGCCTACCTCGCCGTGTTCGGCTCGGTCGTCACGTTCCTCATCTACTACCAACTATTAAAGAAGCTGAGCGCGACCCTGATGGCGATGATCGCCCTCATCACCCCGCCGATCGCCGTCATCCTCGGCCTCACCTTCAAGAACGAGCGCCTCGGGGCGATCACCCTGAGCGGCGGCGCGGTCGTGCTCGCCGGCGTGTTCCTGTTCCAGCTGGCCGAGCGCCGCGCCAAATGACCGCCGCCGACCTGCGCCTGGTCGCGGCCGGCCCCGCCGACTACGCCGAGCTCGAGCCGATGGCCGTCGACTTCAAGATCGACGACCCCGTCCCCCGCAGCGGGCGCGAGCTCGCCGCCCTGCGCGCCCTGCTCGCCGACCCCGCCCTCGGCGCCGTCTACCGCGTCCAGCAGGTCGACCGAACGGTCGGCTACGCCATCCTCTGCTGGGGCTACAGCGTCGAATACGGCGGCCGCGACGCCATCCTCGACGAGTTTTACATCGTCCCCGAGCTCCGCGGCCGCGGCCTCGGCCTCCGCGTCCTCGCCCTGCTCGAGTGCGAGGCCCGCGCCCGCGCCGTCGTCGCCGTCCACCTCGAGGTCCTCAGCTACGAGGCCCGCAACGTCAATTTGTACACACGCGCCGGCTACACCGATCGCGGCAGCAAGCTCATGACCCGCGGCCTGATATGACGTCGTCGCATATCGACACACCCGACGCGCTGTGCACATAACCCGGGCGACGCATCGTCGCGCGCGGTGGCACGATCCCTCCCACACCCTCGCGGCGGCGCCTGCTGACAGCCCGCCGCGCGCCCGCTACGCTGGTGACGCGTGCGCCGCTGCCTCCTGATGCTCCTGTTCGTGCCCGGCTGCACCACGCCGGACATCCGCGCCTGCGTGGCCCGCTGCGAGCGCGCCGTGGCCGACGCCGACCTCTGCCTCACCCTGTGCACGACCTCCTGCGCCGAGCTCCGCGAGCGCTACGGCATGTCCGAGGCGACCTGCCGCGAGGTCCAGCAGGGCCGCGACGCGCCCGCGCGCGCCCCGAAGCCCGCGCCGCCGCCGCCCCCGACGCCCGCCGCCCCGCCGGCCGACCTGCACGCGCGCTGCGGCGTCTTCATCGACTTCACGTGGTCGTGCGGCATCGGTCGCCCCGCGCCGGATCCCGCCGTCGATCTCGCCGTCCGCGCCAACAACGAGCTCGTCGTGCGCCAGGCCCTCGTCGAGCGCTGCGCGAGCAGGTCGCCGCCCCACGACGAGCGCCTGCTCGCCTGCCTCGACGCCGCCGCCGGCGACTGCACCCGCTACCGCGAATGTGCGGACCGCTACGACGCGCGGGACACCTGAACGCCGACGAGCGGGACTGAGGGCTGCAGCGGGTCGTCCACCCACACCTGTGGGGTCAACCACGCGAGGCGGCTCTTCAGCTGCCCCAGACGCACGCTGCTGACGGCGCTCTGCTTCCTGCGATCTCTCCGACCGGCCGGCGAATCCTCGAGGATCCAGGCGATGACACGCACCGGCAGACGTCGATCATGGAGCGCCCGGGCGAACGGCTCGACCTCTTGCCAGCGCCGACTCGCCCTGTACGCGCCGAGCACGCCGGACAGCGAGTCACGGACCTTGAGGCCGACCTCGAGCGGCAGCTCGGTCTCCTGGCGAAAGGCGTTTTGCACGGCGAAGCCCCTGAAGTCCTTGACCTCGATGAAATGCAGCGCGTTGGCGTCGAGCGCGACGATGTCGACAGCCTTGGTGCCCTCGGGGGTCGCGGCGCCGGTCGCCGGGTCGGTGAGCTGACCGTTGAGCCTGGCGACGCCGTCGACGTAGACGACGTGCTCGTCCCACTTCAGGACCGTCCATGACGCGTCGAATTCGATGCGGAGGCTGCCCTCGCATACTGTGGTCACGGGCCGCCGCTCCCGCCGGCGAGGAACGCGGCCCGCTCGCGGGCGTGCAGATCGACGAAGGCGTCGAGGATCGGGTTGTGCTCGAGGTCGCTCATACGCGCCCCCGACTCGACCCCGACCCCCGCGTCCGTCCGTCCGAACGCGAAGAACCGCGTCGACCCTTGATCCGCGCGCAAGGACAGGTTGGACGCGAAGATATAGTCGTGTGTGCTGAGAAAATTCTGCAACCCGGTCTTCGCCAGCCCGAAGATGACGTCGCCGGTGACCCGCACGAGCAGCGGATTGATCCCCGCCTCGGGCTCGTCCCAAAATAGGAAGCTGTTGTCCGTGAGCGACCCGTTGGCGATGAGGTACGCGATCATGCCGAGCTTGCGGTGGCCTTCGGCCGCCAGCTGCGCCTCGATGTCGCCGCCCTCGTCGTACTTGAGGTAGAAGCGACCGTTGTCCTGGTGCACCCGCGCGTGGATCGCCCGCTCGATCGGCTCGATCAGCCTGCGGCGCGTCTCGTCGCGCGGTCCGCGGAGCAGGTTCAGGCCCAGCAACACGCAGATCTCGTAGTACGTGCGATCGAACTCCGACTCGCGCTTCAGCCAGGCCGCGGTGAAGCCCGGATAGACCGAGAGCACCTCGCGCGTGGGGATGAAAACCGAGTTGCCGAGGCTCGCGAAGTCTCCCTCGAGCTTCACGCGAAACGCCCCCTGGGTCGTCAACGAGAGCTCGATGCTCGCGCCGTTCGCCCACTGCGCCGCCACCGTCGCCGTCTTCGCCCCCTTCGGCACGCGACGCACCAGCCGACCGAGCTCGTCCGGCAGGAACACCCCGCGCAGCATCTCCTGGACGACGCTCTCGAGCGGCTCGCCCTTGCGACCGTCGAGCCCCTCGCCGCCGACGTGCCGGCGGACCGACTCCGACAGCGCGTACAGGAGCTTCAGCACGTGCGACTTCCCGGTCGCGTTCTCGCCGATGAACACGTTCACACCCGGCACGAGTTCCAGGTGCACCTCCTGGAAACTCGTGAACTGGTGGAGGCTCAACCGCGAGAGGTGCACCCCGCGCGTGTACCACGCACCTCGGAGTGAAGCAATATTCGCGCGCTGCTCACACCAGCGTCACGCCGGCAGTCGACATCACGCCGTCGGCTTTCTGGGCCGCGACCACCGTGAGCGCGGCCATGTGGACCACGTTGTCGACCGAGCAGTCGCGCTCGAGCACCGTGACCGGGCGGGCCATGCCGAGCAGCACCGGGCCGACCGCCGGGACCCCGCCGAGCTCGCGCATCAGCTTGTAGGCGACGTTGCCGGCCTCGAGGTTGGGGAAGATGAGCACGTTGGCCGGCCCGGTCAGGCGGGTCGACGGGAAGATGTGCTGCTGCAGCGTGTAGTCGACGGCGACGTTGGCCTGCATCTCGCCCTCGACCTCGAGGTCGGGCCGGCGCCGGCGCAGGATCTCCACCGCGCGGGCGACCATCGACGAGCGCGCGTCGCGGACCGAGCCGAAGTTGCTAAAGCTCAGCATGGCCACCCGCGGCGCCGCGTCGAAGGTCTTGGCCGCGTCGGCGATCATCTCGGCGACGTCGGCCAGAGTGTTCTCATCCATCTCCACGTTCACCGTGGTGTCGCCGAAGAACAGCATGCCGTTGCGGTGCAGCATCAGGTACATGCCGGCGATCCGGCGCACCCCGGGGCGCAGGCCGATGATCTGCAGGGCCGGGCGCACCGTGTCCGAGTACGAGAAGTTGAGGCCGGTGACGATGCCGTCGACCCGGCGCTCGGCCACCATCATCATGCCGAAGTGGTTGGCGTCGCGGATCAGCATCTGCGCGGCCTCGGCGGTCACGCCCTTGCGCTCGCGCTGGCGGTGCAGCTTCTCGGCGTAGCGGGCCGCCTGCGCGTCGCTGCGCGGGTCGACGATGTCGAACGCGTCGCGGTACAGGTCGAGGTCGTGCTTCTTGATGAGCTCGCGGATCCTGCTCTCCTCGCCGAGCAGCACCGGCCGGGCGATGCGCTCCTCGGCGATGATCGAGGCCGCCTTCAGGATGCGCGGGTCGTGGCCCTCGGGGAACACGATCTTGCGCGGGTCGCCCATCGCCTTGCGCACGAACCGGCGCATGATCGCCGACGACCCGCCGAGCAGGCCCTGCAGCTTCTCGCGGTAGGCGTCGATGTCGACCGTCAGCTGGGCCACGCCCGAGTCCATGGCCGCCTTGGCCACCGCCGGCGCCACCCAGGTCAGCACGCGCGGGTCGAACGGCTTGGGGATGATGTACTCCGGCCCGTAGCGGTACTCCTCGCCGTAGGCCGCGTTGACGACCTGCGGCACGTCCTTGCGGGCCAGCTCGGCCAGCGCCTGGGCCGCGGCGATCTTCATGGCCTCGTTGATCTGCGTGGCCCGCACGTCGAGCGCGCCGCGGAAGATGAACGGGAAGCCGAGCACGTTGTTGACCTGGTTGTTGTAGTCGCTGCGCCCGGTGCCGATGATCGCGTCCGGCCGGGTCGCGCGCGCCGTCGGGTAGTCGATCTCCGGGTCCGGGTTGGCCAGCGCGAAGATGACGGGCTTCGGCGCCATCGTCAGCAGCATCTCCGGCGTCACCAGCCCCGCGCGCGAGAGCCCGAGGAACACGTCGGCCCCGGCCAGCGCGTCGGCCAGCGTCTCGGCCGGCGTGTCGCGCACCCACTCGCGCTTGGGGTCGTCCTCGGCCAGCTTGCGCCGCCGGTTTAGCACGCCCTTCGAGTCGACCAGGATCACGTGCTCGGCCTTGACGCCGAGGCTCAGGTAGAAGCGCGTGCAAGCGACCGCCGAGGCCCCCGCGCCGCTGACCACGACCTTGACCTCCTCGATCTTCTTGCCCTGGATCTCGAGCGCGTTCAAAAGCCCCGCGCCGGAGATGATCGCCGTGCCGTGCTGGTCGTCGTGGAACACCGGGATGTTCATGCGCTTCTTCAGCGTCTCCTCGATGTAGAAGCACTCCGGCGCCTTGATGTCCTCGAGGTTGATGCCGCCGAACGTCGGCTCGAGCGCGGCCACCGTCTCGATGAAGTGGTCGGGGTCCTTGGCCGAGATCTCGATGTCGAACACGTCGATGTCGGCGAACTTCTTGAACAGGACCCCCTTGCCCTCCATCACCGGCTTGCCCGCCAGCGGCCCGATGTCGCCGAGCCCGAGCACCGCCGTGCCGTCGGTGATGACGGCGACCAGGTTGCCGCGCGCGGTGTACTTGTACACCTCCGCCGGGTCCTTGAAGATCTCCATGCACGGCTCGGCGACCCCCGGCGAGTAGGCCAGCGAGAGGTCGCGCTGGGTCGTCAGCGGCTTGGTCGGGACGACCTGGATCTTCCCGGGCCGGCCCTTCGAGTGGAACTCCAGCGCCTCTTTGCCGCGATTCGAGCGGGGATTCGTCATGGGGCGTGCACGATACTCGCGTCCTGCGGCCGCGTCGACTGCCCTGCGAGCCCGGCAAAACGCCTGTACGGGCCCGTATGGGGCGAATCCGCCTGCACACCCGCGTCGGTGATCGCGAGGAACCAGGCGTGCGCACCGCGTCGCCGACGCTGGTGCGCACGCCGCTCGTCACCGCCGTCGCCGCGTCAGCGGTCGAGCAGCTTGCGCACCTGCGTGCGCTCCCACAGCACTGCCTCGGCGTAGTGTTCGAACTGGGCCTCGGCGCGGCGAAACTCCGGCGTGTGATAGACCCGCCGCCCGTCGACGATCGGCATGTCGTGCACCTCGTGCAGCATCTCGTGGTAGATTATCCACGCCACGAAGAACCGCGGCACGTCGCTGGCGTCGAGCACCGGGTGGATGCGGATCAGCTGCTCCTCCACGCTGTAGCTGCCGAGCTTGATCGACTCGCGCCCGCTCTTCCGGCGCCCGCGCGGGCCCCAGGTGATCCGCGCCTTCACGCCGCCCGCGAAGTACTGCGCGTTGAGCTCCTCGAAGATCGCCTGCAGGTTGTGGTGCGCGCCCTGCACGTCGATCGCCTGGGCCCGCGGCTCGGCCTGGGCCCGGATCAAGTGCTCGTGGTGGTCGATGAACGCGCGCAGCAGCTCCGCCGCCTGGCGGTTCTGCGTCTGCGCGTACTGGGCCACCGCCCGCAGCACCGCCGGCGGCGCCAGCGCGAACATCCGGTGCATGCGCAAGGTCCACACGCCCTGGCCGCGCTTGATCGACAGCATGGTGTGCAAATTATCGGTGAACACCACGCGCGGCCGCCCGCTCGTGAAGTAGGCCGTCAGCCGGGTCTGCACCGCCTGTCGCTGCGCCTCCGCCTCGCCCGGCGACTCCGGCACGAGCTCGGGTTCGAGGGCCTCGTCGGCGTCCAGGGCGTCCTCCGGCTCCTGCGCCGCCGACCGCATCAGGGCAGCCGGAGCAGGGGCACGGTTGGACTTCATGGGCGAGGACTCGGTCGGAGCGGGGACGAGGGCGAGGTGGGCGGCGGCCGGACGGGCCTGGCCTCGGAGGGCAGTCTGCATCATGGGTGGGTCCAGGACGAAGATAACGGCGGAGCTTGATCTCGGCCGGAGCAAGCACGGGTAGGATATCGCCCCACGCGACGGGCCCACAAAACTTCGGCGACACGCCGATCGGTCCCTGCCCGCTGCGGCGAATTTGCCTCGCCCTCCGGGATCTGAGAGGGGCCCTGCATGACCGTCCGCGTCCTCCTGTTCGCCGGCCTGCGCGAGCGCCTGCGACGCGACCACGTCGACCTCGAGCTCCGCGACGGCGCCAGCGTCGGCGAGCTGCTCGCGGCCCTCGCCTCCTCTTATCCCGCCGCGGCCCCGCTGCTGCCGCCGTGCCGCGTCGCCGTCGACCACACGTTCGTCGCCGCCGACCACGCCGTGCCCGCGGGCGCCGAGGTCGCGATCATCCCGCCGGTCAGCGGCGGCCACGACCACGACGACCGCTTTTACCTCGGCGGCGCGCCGCTCGTGCAGTCGCGGGTGGTCGCCGCGGTCGAGCGCCGCGCGGCCGGCGGGGTCGTCACCTTCATCGGCAAGGTCCGCGAGCACAGCCACGGCCAGCGCATCCACCACCTCGAGTACGAGGCCTACGAGCCGATGGCGCTGCGCGTCATGCGGGAGATCGCCGACGCGGTCGAGGTCGAGGTGCCCGGCGCGCAGCTGGCGATCCACCACCGCCTCGGCTGGCTCGGCATCGGCGAGGTCGCCGTCGTGCTCGCCGCCGCCGCCCCGCACCGCGCCGAGGCCTTCGACGCCTGCCGCGCCGCCATCGACCGCCTGAAGCGCGACGTGCCGATCTGGAAGCGCGAGGTCGCCGTCGACGGGACCACCTGGTTCGGCCAGGGCCCGTGACGGCGACGCTCGGCCCGCAGGTCGTGGCCCCGCGCTACATGCCGCAGGCCGAGGGGTCGGTGATCCACTCGTCGCAGTAGCGGTTGGCCACGCTGGCGCCGCGGCTGGCCGCGAGGTCGCCGCAGCCCTCGATGTCCTCGAGCGCGGCGAGGCAGGCCGGCTCCGGCAGGTTCTCGCCGGCGAACATGCTGAGCCGCAGGTCCTCGCCGATGCAGCGCGCGCCGTCCGGGCCCCACTCCGCCTCGACGCCCCAGCCCACCTGGTTGCCGGTCGACGCCGCCTGGATCTGCGGGCTCAGCCCGTCGTAGATGTCGATGGGCGTGCCGTTGTGGGTGTGGGGCGTGCCGTCGCCGCAGTAGTCGGCGCGGACCATGCGGGTGCAGGCCTGGTGGTGGTCGGCGAGCGAGACCACCTCGCAGGTCTCACCCTCGCAGCGGCTGGCGGTCGACCACGGGAGGTAGCCCCAATCCACGCACTTCGCCAGGGCCCCGCCGCGGCAGGCGAAGGTCACGACGTTGGGGTTGTCGATGCGCGCGCCGGTGGTCGGGTTCCAGTAGTTGCTCAGCGGGATCGCCGGGACGCCCACGCCGTCGATCGTGCACAGCGGCACGGTCTCGCCGGCGAACACGTCGAACACGCTGATGTCGTAGAGGTAGACGTCGCCGGCCGGGTTCTGCTCGTCGAGGTAGATGTCCTCGAGCGTCAGCACGTACACCGAGTAGCCCTGCGACAGCGTCAGCTGGGCGCCGATCATGTCGGTGCCCGAGACCGGCTGCGACGAGCCGACCCGCGAGGCCTGGAACTCGGTGCCGTTGAGCGACATGCTGTTGAGCGTCCACCCGTTGAGCGTCCACCCGTTGAGCGTCCACCCGTTGAACGTCTCGCCGTTGAGCGTCCACCCGTTGAGCGTCCACCCGTTCAGGTTGGCGGTGTTGATCACCGGCGCGTTGTGGACCTGATTGCGCGGGGCGACCCCCTCGGCCGCAGAATCCTCGGAGAACCCGACGTCCGCCGATTCGTCGCACCCGGTCCCCGCGACACACACGAACAGCAACATCGCCGCAATCCGATTCGTCGTCCAGCGCATCGACCACCTCCGCATCACGCTTAAGACCATACCGGAACCATCGCGACACTTGCAAGAAATTCTTCAGGATTCTTCACGGGTTCGCCCGTACGGAATCATCGTACACGGGTATGCCTCTGGAAGTATCTCATGCACGTTCGGCGCGACCGAACTGCCACTCATGCAATGTTGGCATGATGACATTCGTGGCAGAGTGTCCCACCTCCCAACATTGCATTGGGGCCAGCCGACCACCGACGTTACGTCGCGGCACGCAGGGGGGCGCAGACCCGCAGCCCCAGGGTGCCGTCCGCGAACGAGGCGTCGACCTGCGAGCGATTGATCGCCCGCGCCGCCACCTTGCCGTGGAAGAACGAGCCCCCGCGGGCGTAGAGCCCGGCCCCGCCGTCGTCCGCCTGGACCCACTCCCACACGTTCCCGGCCGTGTCGCGCAGCCCGAACGGGCTCACGACCGCGGGGTTGCTGCCGACCTCGTCGGGCCCGAGCGCCTCGGGGTCCCGCGCGTAACGCTGGTCGAAGTTCGCCTCGCTGGCGTCGATGTCGTCGCCGGTCGGGAAGCCGCGGCCATCGGCGCCACGGGCCGCGCGCTCCCACTCGACCTCGCTGCACAGGCGCGCCCCGGGCACGCGGCCGCTGCCGGCCAGCCACGACAGGTAGGCCTCTGCATCGGCGCGGTCGATGCCCGTCACCGGCCAGCGCAGCCAATCTTGCTCGACGTGGTGCTGACGTCGCGTCATTCGGATCGTCTCGCCGTACCCGGCGCGATGCACCGTCGCGCCGCGCCGCAGCTCGAGGTGCCAGCCGTCGGCGTCGCGCGTCAGCGCCGGCGCCGACAGGAAGGTCGCGCCCTCCTGCTTGCCGAGGTGCTGGGCCTGCTCGTCCGGCGGCAGCGTCTCGAGGAACGCGATCCACTCGGCGTACGTCGTCTCGTCGCGGGCGATCAGGTAGCCGTCGGTGCGCCGCTCGTGGCGCGGCGCCGCGGTGAAGAAGCTGCGGCGCAGGTCCTCGTCGTCGGCGCTGCCGAGCTCGAAGCGCCCCGCCGGCACGACCACGAAGCCCTCGGGCACCGTCGCCGCCGCGGGCAGCTCGACGCTCGCGGTGAACGCCTCGCCGCGCTTCAGCAGCACCGGATAACGGACCGCGGCCCGCCCCTCGGCGGCGATCGTCCACAGGTACGAGCCCGGCGCCAGCGAGCGTCCGGACAGCGGCGTGACCCCGAGGTCCTCGGCCTCGCCGAGCTGCATGCGCCCGTCGGCGTCGCGCTCGTAGGCGGCCACCGTCACCCGCGCCCCGGCCGGCGCGGTGTCGAGGGCGATCGTCGCCGGCGCGCGCCACCCGGCCATGCGCGCCCCGTCCGGGTCGTGCAGGGCCACGCGCAGCAGCAGCGCCTCGACCAGCGCCGGGTCGGCGTCCCGCTCGGCGATCGCCGCCTGCATGACCAGCACGTCGGCCAGCGCCCCGCGCACGTCGGCCCGCGTGCCGTCGAGCCCGAGCGCCGTCTCGAGCCGACCCGCCGCCTGCACGAGCAAGCGCTGGACCCCGGGCGCCGCGCGCACCGCCAGCCGCCACGCGGCCTCGCCGGCCTCGGTGTCGCCGCAGTCGAACGCCGCGAACGCGGCCGCCCGCCGGGCCTCGACCTCCTCGCCGAGCGCCCGCGCCTCCTCGATCAGGCCCCCGGCCTCGGCCAGCTGCTCGTCGATCTCCCGCTGCTGCGCCGCCCGCAGCACCAGCATGGCGATCAGCACCCCGAGCCCGAGCACCATCGGCGCCCCGACCACGAGGGCCATGCGGACCCGCCGCGCCCGGTGATGAAACGCCGCGCTCGCGGCCAGGAACGCCGCCTCGTGCGGCCGCAGGTTGCGCGGGTCGAGCCGCCGCGCCTCGCCCTGCTGCTGCTCGCTCCACAGCCCGTGCGGCGGCCGTCCCAGGCGGTCCCACTCGCCGGCCGCGTGCTCGAGGCGGTGGTACGTCTTGCGGCTCTCCTCCTCCTCGTTGAGCCAGACCTGCAGGCTGACCCAGCCCTTGATCAACGCCTCATGGGCGATCTCGTAGACCGGCGGGCCCTCCGGGGGGTCGCGCACCAGCAGCAGCCGCGCCTCGAGCAGCGCGTCGAGGGCGACCCGCGCGTCGTCGCCGTCGATCGCCAGCTCGTCGTAGTTGAGGCTCGCGCGCGTCTCCTCGATGGTGATGAGCCGCAGCAGCAGCGACCGCGCCGCCCGCCGCTGCAGCGGCGTGAGCCGGGCCAGCACGCCCTCGGCGTGGCGAGCCAGCGCGCCCGCGACCCCGCCGATCTTGTCGAGCGCCGCCTTGGTGATCGTCGGGCTGTCGCTCGCGCGGGCCTCCCACAGCTCCGACAGCGCGAACTGCAGGAGCGGCAGGCTGCCGCCCACGCCGGCCGTCACGAGCTCCTGGATCATCGCCTCCGATTCGA
This sequence comes from Myxococcales bacterium, assembly GCA_016793465.1. Next base: position 104,190 of record JAEUJW010000055.1, on the reverse strand, counting down.
ACCGGACCCCGCGCGCCTGCGCCGGCCCGACGATGGCCTGGCGCACCGCCGCCGGCGACAGCGGGTAGAGGAAGAACAGCCCGCGCAGCAGCTCCTCGCCGAGCCCCGGCAGCGGGGCCACGCGGGTCAGGAAGTCGCCGCGCACCGTGGCGATCAGGCGCACCCGCGGCGTGCCCCTGGCGATCTCCCCGAGCAGCGACGACGCGGTGGCCGCGTCCGCGGGCGACGCCAGCGTCACCAGCTCCTCGAGCTGGTCGACGAACAGCAGCGTCCCGTCGGTCGAGCTCGCCCCGCTCAGCGCCGCCGCGAACGCCGTCGGCTCGGCCGTCGCCCGCTGCAGCGCCTCCTCGTCGATCTTGCGCGCCCGGGCCAGCGCCGCCACCAGCGTCTGCACCGGACGCCGCCCCGGCGTCACCACCACCGCGAGCCAGCGCCCGCCCTCGGGCAGCGTGTCCTCGCAGACCGTCGGGATCACCCCGGCGCGGCACAGCGACGACTTGCCGACGCCCGAGTCGCCGGCCACGATCACGAAGTTCTGCGCGCGCAGCCGGCTCGCCACCGCCGCGACCTCGCTGGTGCGCCCGAAGAACAGGTCGCGCTGCCCGGCCTCGAACACCTGCAGGCCGCGGTACGGGTTGCCGACCGCCACCCGCCCGCTCGCCAGCGTCGCCAGCGCCTCGAGCGCCCCGCGGAGCTCGGTGCCCGAGGCGAAGCGGGCCGCCGGGTCGCGCCGCAGGCAGCGGTCGACGATCTCCGCGAACCGGCGGTCGACGTCCGGCGCCCGCTCGCGCAGCGGCCGCGGGTCGACGTGCTGCACCTTCTCCGACAGCTCGAGCAGGTCGGTCGCCTCGGTCGGCGGGACCCCGCAGCACAGGCAGTGCAGCAGCACCCCGAGCGCGTAGACGTCGGAGGCCCGCGAGGCCGGCTCGCCGACCCACAGCTCCGGCGCCATGTAGTGCGGCGTGCCGATCAACGCGCCGACGTCGGTGATCTCCGCCTCGCGCGGCCACGCCGGGTCGCTGGTCGCCGGCGCCGGCGGGCGGGCCTCGGCCGCGCGCGCGTCCGCGGGCGCGTTGAGGGTGATCGTCGCGTCGAAGCGGCCGCGCGGCGCCGCGGCCTCGCTCGCGGGCGCCGGCGGCTTCACCGGCGCCGGCGCCGGCGGCTTCACCGGCGTCCGCGCCTCCGCGTCGCGCCGCAGCCGGCGGTTCGCGGTGTCGACGAACTTCGCCAGGCTGAAGTCCAGCAGCTTGATCTCCCCGCCCTCCGACAGCACCGCGTTGGCCAGCTTGATGTCGCGGTGCAAGATGCCCTGCTCGTGCGCCGCCGCCAGCCCGCGCGCCAGGCTCACGCCGAGCTCGAGCGCCCGCGCCCACGGCAGCGGTAGCGCCAGCTCGGCCAGGTTCTGCCCGCGCACGTACTCGGTGATGAGGTACGGGCGCCCGCCGGCCTCGCCGACGCGGTGCACCGCGACCACGTTGGGGTGCTGGATCCTCGCCGCCGCCCGCGCCTCGATCACGAAGCGCTCGCGCGCCTCCGGCTCGAGCGCCGTGATGAACTTGATCGCCACCAGGCGGTCGAGCATGCGGTCGCGGGCCAGGAAGACCTGGCCCATGCTGCCGCGCCCGAGCTGACGGATGAGCCGGTACTCGTCGACCTGCTCCGGCGGCATCCAGCTGTCCGGCTCGGACTCGCGGGCCACCTCAGGTCCTCCGCTCGGCGACGATGCCGTGGCGCTTCAGCTTGTTGACGAACGTCCGCAGCGGCATGCCGATGAGCTCCGCGGCCCGCGTCTGGTTGCCGCCCGTCGCCGCCAGCGCCGCCGAGATCCGCTGGATCTCGAGCTCGCGGATCTCCTCCTCGAGCGGACGGAACCGCGGCGCCTCCTCCTCGGCCTCGTCCGTCGCCGGCGCCGGCGCGGCGCCCGGCTCCGCCGGCAGCCCGCTCAGCCACTCGCTCAGGTGGTGCGGCCGCAGCACCTCGTCGGCGTACGCCGCCGCCACGCAGCCCATCGCGTGCTTCAGCTCGCGCACGTTGCCCGGCCAGCTGTGCTCGGCCAGCCGCCGCATCGCCGCCGGCGCGATCGCCATGGCCGGCGCGCCGACCTCGGCCCGCGCCGCCGCCAGGAACCGCTGGGCGAGGATCGGCAGCTCGCGCGGCCGGTCGCGCAGCGGCGGCAGCCACAGCTTGGCCCCGGTCAGCCGGAAGTACAGGTCGCTGCGGAACAGCCCCGCCTGCACCTTCTCCTCGATCGCGTGGTTGGTCGCCGCGACGATGCGCAGGTCGATCGCCCGCTCGTCGGCCTCGCCGATGCGGACCACCCGCCGCGTCTCGATCGCCCGCAGCAGCTTGGCCTGGGCCGCCAGGCCCAGCTCGCCGATCTCGTCGAAGAACAGCGTGCCCCCCGACGCCCGCTCGAGGCAGCCCGGCCGCTCGGTCTCGTCCTCGCCGCCACCGAACAGCTCGCGCTCGACCATCAGGTCCGACAGCCCCACGCAGCGCATCAGCACGAACGGCCCCTCGCGCCGCGCGCTCAGCCCGTGGATCACCGTGGCCAGCAGCTCCTTGCCCGTGCCGGTCTCGCCGGTCAGCAGCACCGGCAGCTCGGTCGCCGCGATGCGCTCGACGAACGCGAACAGCCGCTGCATCGCCGGGTCCGCGACCACCACCTCGGCCCCGCCGACCCGCAGCGACTGGCAGGCCGCCGCCGCCGCCAGCGGCTTGCCCCGCGTCGCCCGCTCCGCCGCCGCCCGCGCCCCGATCAGCAGCGCGTCCGGATCGCTGCCGTCGAGCGGGCAGCTGGCGTAGCCGACCCGCGCCGCGTCGGCCTGCGCGCCGAGGGCCGCCAGCGCCGTCGCCACGTCGGTCTCCGGCAGCAGCACCACCGCGCCGCCCTCGACGTCGGCCCCGACGATGCCGCCGCGCCGCGCCAGGCGGGCGCACGCCGCGTCGATCGCCGCCCGCTCGTGGGCCTCGCCGCCGTGCAGCACGACGATGGCGATGTCGTGCGAGAACCGGGCGGCGCGCTCGACCTCCTCGGCGAGCCGCTGGCGCAGCGCCGCGAACTCGAGGCGCTGGCGCGGCCGCCCGCGGCCGCCGCCGTGATAGACCAGCGTCGCCGAGCCGACCGTGATCGAGTCGCCGGAGATCAGCAGCCGCGAGGCCGCGATGCGCTCCCCGTTGACCCACACGCCGTTGTGGCTGCCGAGGTCCATCAGCCGCGCCTCGCCCTGGTCGAGCGCCAGCGCCGCGTGCCGCCGCGACACGCCCTGATCGTCGATGCGGAGCTGGGCCTCGTCCGACCGTCCGATCAGCACGCTCCCCGTCGTCGGCAGCGCGAAGTTCGCTGACGTCTCCCCGTGGAATACGATCAAATACTGTCGTTCGACCGTCGCGCCGACGGCGGTCGCACTACCACGATTGCTCGACAACCCGAGGGTCGGTCCGTCGATCATGCGCTTCTCGTCTGTCACCGATGTCCAAGGCTCTACCGGAACCTCGCCGGACACAAGCCACGTGAGGCCGCGCCCGTGGAGTTCTCGCGCACGAGCCCGCAAGATTGGCGCAATCGCCGTTCCACGGGCTTTTTTCGGAAGGTGACGCGACGTCGGGGCACTCCGCATCCGCAGCCGGTGGCGCCGCCGTGCACCCACCGCGTTCATCCGCGCGCCGCACATACCATACACCCACACCCCGTTTCGCATCTCCCGACATTCGCGGTCGGCCGCGACTGGCGATATATGTACATCCCGCGATCCGCCAATCGTCACACTCGGCCGCCTGCGGCCCGCCCGCGGCGCAGGTGGGGCCTCGCGCCCCCATCGCCGGCTCCGGTTTCAGGGGCGCCCGACCGTCCTGCGGTATCTTCCCCCGCGCATGGCGCGGCACGCGGGCCTCTTCATCCTCTTCTTCCTCTCCGGCATCAGCGGGCTGATCTACGAGTCGATCTGGTCGCGTTACATCCGCCAGTTCGTCGGCAGCGCCTCGACCGCGCAGGTGCTGGTGCTCAGCCTGTTCATGGGCGGCATGGCCCTGGGGGCCCTGATCGCCGCGCGCAAGCTCGGCAAGGTCCGCGCCCCGATCCGCGCCTACGGCCTCATCGAGGGCGGCATCGGCCTGTACGCCCTGGCCTTCCCGTGGCTCGCGGCCGGGGTCATGCGCCTGTGCTACGACGTGATCTTCCCGGCCCTCGGCGGCGGCGCGGGCATCACCGCCGTCAAGTGGGGCATGGCGAGCCTGCTGATCCTGCCGCCCTGCGTCCTGCTCGGCATGACCTTCCCGCTGATGAGCGCCGGCATCCTGCGCATGGACCGCGAGCGCTCCGGCGAGATCCTCAGCTTCCTCTACTTCACCAACAGCATCGGCGCCGCCCTCGGCGCCCTGCTGTCCGGGTTCGTGCTGGTCGGCAGCTTCGGCCTGCCCGGCACCCTCGCCTGCGCCGCCGCCCTCAACGTCCTCATCGCCGTGGTCGCCGTCGGCCAGCGCGAGCAGCACCCGCCGATCGCGGCCGCCAGCGCCACGACCTCGGTCGACCCGCGCGCCCGCGCCGGCCTCACCCGCCTGCTGCTCGCCGTCGCCTTCGGCACCGGCCTGTCCTCGTTCATGTACGAGATCGGCTGGATCCGCCTGCTGTCGATGATCATCGGCAGCGCCACCCACTCGTTCGAGGTCATGCTGTCCGCCTTCGTGTTCGGCCTGGCAGTCGGCGGCCTGTGGGTCCGCAAGCGCATGGACCGCTTCAAGCGCCCCGAGCTGGTGCTCGGCCTGGTCCAGCTCGTCATGGGCCTGGCCGCCATCGCCACCCTCCCGCTCTACGGCGTCGCCGTGCAGGCCATGGGCTGGCTGATGGCCGGCGACGCCCCGCGCAGCGAGACCACCTGGCTGGCCTTCAACGCCATGCGCTACGGCCTGTGCCTGCTCATCATGTTCCCGGCCACCTTCTGCGCCGGCATGACCCTCCCGCTGATCACCCACGTGCTGCTGCGCCGCGGCCAGGACGAGGGCGTGATCGGCCGCGTCTACGGCTGCAACACCCTCGGCGCGATCGCCGGGGCCACCCTCGCCGGCCTGCTGCTGCTGCCGCTGATCGGCCTCCAGCGCGTCATCGTCGCCGGCGCCGCCGTCGACATCGTGCTCGGCCTGCTGCTCATGCGCGTCGAGCTGAGGAGCCCCGAGCGCCCGCGCGGCCTCGGCGGCACCGTCGCCCTCGCGACCGGCTCGAGCGCCTTCGCCGTGGCCTTCGGCCTCGGCGCCCTGCCGAACCTCGGCGGCGTCCCGCTGAGCTTCAAGCTCGACCCCATGGTGCTGTCCTCGACCGTGTTCCGCCACGGCCGCACCCGCCTCGGCGACGGCTACGAGCTGATCCGCTACGTCGACGGCCGCACCGCCTCGGTCACGGTGATCCGCCTCGAGGACGAGCGCGAGTACCGCGTGATCTACACCAACGGCAAGCCCGACGCCTCGCTCGTGCTCAACCGCTACCCGCCCGGCCGCGACCCGGAGATCGGCCCCGACATCGCCGGCGACGAGCCCAACCAGATCCTCGTCGGCCTCATCCCCATGATGATCCGCCCCGACGCCACCGAGGCCGCCCTCATCGGCTTCGGCTCCGGCGTCACCTCGCACGTGCTGCTCGGCTCGCCGACCCTGAAGAGCCTCGACACCATCGAGATCGAGCCCGAGATGGTCGAGGGCTCCAAGAACTTCCACCCGGTCAACGAGCGCGCCTACACCGACCCGCGCAACTCGTTCTGGTTCGACGACGCCAAGGCGTTCTTCGCCGGCGCCGCCAAGCAGTACGACATCATCGTGTCCGAGCCGACCAACCCGTGGGTGTCCGGCGTCTCGAGCCTGTTCACCGTCGAGTTCTACCGCGAGGCCAAGCGCTACCTGAAGCCCAGCGGCGTGCTCGCGCAGTGGCTGCAGGGCTACGAGCTCAGCAACGAGCTGCTGATGACCGTGCTGGCCGCGCTCGACCAGGAGTTCACCGACTACCAGATCCTGCGCGTCGGCGACTCCGACTGGGTGATCCTCGCGGTCGCCGGCGGCGACCTCGGCAACCTCAGCGACGAGCCCCTCTCGTGGCCCGCCCTCGCCGGCGAGCTGAGGGTCATCGGCGTGCACGACATCGGCCAGATGGACGGCCTCCTGGTCGCCAACCGCCGCATGCTCCACCCCTTCCTCGCCGGCAAGCCCGTCAACTCCGACGCCCACCCCCTGCTCGACACCGGCGCCGAGAAGGCCCGCTTCATGCAGCACGCCGCCGGCTTCCTCCACTCGCTGCGCTGGACCCCCGCCCCCCTCGTCGAGGTGCTCGGCGGCCTCGAGCGGCGCCCGTACCCCCCGAACGGCATCGGCGACCTGCGCGACCCCCACGTGTTCCTCGAGTCCGAGCAGGCCGCCGCCATGCTGCGCATGCACGACGACCCCGCCGTCACCATCTCCGAGCACACCCCGGTCACCGCCATGAACAACTGGATGGACGCCCAGCGCGCGCTCCAGGGCGCCACCCCCGACTGGGACGACTGGATCGCCAGGACCTACTCGGTCTACACGCTGGTCGCCCCGCACGTCCCGCTCGGCGGCACCCGCTGGTGGGACGAGGTCAAGCAGACCGTCAAGGACCCGCGCGCCAGCGACGAGCTGCGCCGCGTCGTCGACGTGCTCGACGCCCTCGACGCCCGCGACGGCGCACGCCTGCAGCGCGGCCTCGACGACCTCCGCGCCCGCAAGTCCGTGGTCCTCAGCGACGGCATGCTGACCATCGCCGGCATGGTGGCCAACGAGCTGCTCGGCGTCGACCCGGCCAGGCGCCGCCAATTCGTCGAGGCCTACATGCAAGACATGGCCAACGACCAGCCCACCAGCGAGAACCTGGCCTACCGGGCCCTCCGCGCCTACGCCGGCCGCTGATCGACGAGCGCCTCGCCCGACCGCGCGGCGCCCGTACTCCGCGCGCGTGTCCGACAGACAACCCGCTTCGGCGCGGCCCGGCCATCACGTCGCCGCGGCCCCCGGACGACGCCGCGCGGCCGCGGAGCGCGGCCGAAGCCCGCCCGATGCCCGCCTCGGCCGGCTTCCGCGGGCCTCCGCCCGCGGGCTACCCTGGCCCGCCGTGCCGGACATCATCCCCCTGATCGAATACGACGCCGCGCGCCTCAAGCTCGAGGGCGGGGCCGCCGCGCACCTCGCTACCATCCCGCCCGAGTCGATCGCCGCCGCCGTCCCGGTCGTCACCTTCAAGCGCGGCGAGGTCGCGGTCGAGCTGGCGCTGCAGACCCTCACGCCCGCCGACTTCTTCGTGTTCCTCGAGATCGTCCACCCCTACTTCCGCCAGCTGACCGAGCTGCGCCGGGGCTTCCGCGGGTGCAGCTTCCACGCCGACCTGTACAGCCCCTACGAGCGCAAGAAGCCCGAGCTCCGCGCCCGCAAGCCCGACGACCCGCCCCCGCCCGAGCTCCCGCCCGCCCTCGAGGTCGACTTTAAATTGGACAGCAAGTCCGGCGGCACCGTCCGCTTCGAGAAGAAAGCGCTGCTCGCCCAGGAGGAGATCAACTGCATCCTCGAGGTGTTCCGCAGGTGGGCCCAGCGCGACCCGTCGACCCTCGCCAAGCCCGTCGCCCCCGTCGATCCGACCGTCCGGTTGACCGAGCTCGGCGCCGTCGTGTTCGCCCCCGACCCCGAGTTCAACGAGGACCGCGTCGCCGGCTACGCGCCGACCAAACAGGCCGTCCGCGAGACCGTCGTGCTGCCACTATTGAACCCCGAGGTGTACGCGAAGATCGGCGAGCTCGCGCGCACGCGGCCCGGCAACTCGGTGCCGCGGGCCGTGCTGTTCGAGGGCCCGCCCGGCACCGGCAAGACCACGATGGCCCGCGTGATCGCCAGCGCCAGCGGGATCCCGCTGGTGTACGTGCCGGTCGAGTCGATCATGAGCAAGTGGTACGGCGAGAGCGAGAAGCGCCTCGACGCGATCTTCACCACCGCCGGCAAGCTCGAGCGCAGCATCGTCTTCCTCGACGAGATCGACGCCTTCGCCGGCTCGCGCGAGACCGGCAACATGCACGAGGCCACCCGCCGGCTGCTCAGCGTGCTGCTGCGCCAGCTGCAGGGCCTCGTCGACAGCAGCCGCATCGTCGTCGTCGGCGCGACCAACACCGCCGACCACCTCGACCCCGCCCTGCTCAGCCGCTTCGACCTGCGCATCCACTTCCCCCTGCCCGACCACGGCGAGCGCGCCGCGATCCTCGCCCGCTACGCCCGCCACCTCGAGCCCGACGCCCTCGCCGCCCTCGCCGCCCTCGCCGACGGCCGCTCCGGCCGCGAGCTCGAGGACGCCTGCGGCGTCGCCGAGCGCCTGTGGGCCGCCCAGATCATCCTCGGCCGCTCCACGGAGATCACCGCACCCCCGCCAGCCGCCTACGAGACCGCCTTCCGCCTCAAATTCCGCCTCGCCTGAGGTATCGTCGCCGACGGCATGCAGTACACGATCACCGACGACTTCGACACCAGCATCGACCACTACTGGGACGTCTACTTCGACGACGCCTACAACGCCGAGCTGTACAGGCGCCTGCGGATCGGCCGCGAGGTGCTCGAGGTCCAGCGCGAGGGCGAGGGCGAGGACCTGGTCGTCCGCCGCAAGGTCCGCCTGACCCCCCAGCGCGAGGTCCCCGGCATCGTCAGCAAGTTCGTGAAGGGCGCCCTCATGTACACCGAGCAGAACGTCTTCACCCGCCGCACCAACACCCTCGAGGTCGTCACGATCCCCGGGTTCATGGCCGACAAGCTGACCACCCGCGGCACCTACAAGGTCCAGGCCCTCGGCCCGAACAAGGTCCGACGCACCTGGCAGGGCGAGGTGTCGTGCTCCATCCCCCTCGTCGGCGGCAAGGTCGAGCGCCACATCGTCGACGAGGTCACCGCCGGCTATCGCGACACCACCGAGTTCACCCGCAAGTGGTTGCAGGAGCACCCGTAGGCGGGCCTGCGCGGCACTCGAGCTCCGCCGCCGCCGTCGCCTCCCCGCCAGTCCCCGCAGCCCCCACAGCGTCCCGCGCGGCCACGATCGCCGCGCGTCGACGAGCGAGCGTACACTCCCCGAGCACGGCCTCCGACGCAAGAGGCGGGCGGTTTATGGCCGCGCCCGTTGTCTCCGATGGATCAAGCGCATGCACTACAAACTCCGCATGCACATCGTCCTCGACAACTACAACCTCACCGCCGCCGAGCGCCTCCTCTGCGAGACCGCCCTCACCGCCGCCGGCAGCATCGTCGAAGCGGCCAAGCTGCTCGGCATCACCCGCCACGCGCTGAAGCGCCGCATCATCAAGCACAACATCCGCTGGACGCGCGAGGGCGGCCGCATCGCCGCCGGCCCCGACTCCACCCGGGCCGCCATCACCGCCGCGCCGTCCATCGGTGCGATCGCGTGACCCGCGATCCATCACCGACGACCGCGGCATCACATCCCCGGCCTGGTCCGGGGATGATGCTTTTAATTGCTGATAGCGTCGAACTTAAAACCTGTCCCCGAGGACATGTCGTCACGTCCTCGGCGGCGGCAGGGTCTTGCCGGGGGCCAGCGCCGACTCGGCGGCCTTGACGGCCAGGCGGTGGCCGTAGGCCCGGCCCATCTCCGCCTCGAGCTCGATGATCTCGGTGGCCCCGACCGCCTGCAGGATGCGGGCCTCGCGGGCCGAGCGGGCGCGGGCGACGATGTCCTTGACCCCCACCTCGCGCAGCGCCGCCAGGGTCAGCACGGTCGCCTCGAAGTTCTCGCCGATCGCCACGATCACCGCCTTGCAGCGCAGCGGGTCGACCGACAGCAGCGCGGCGGGGTCGGTCGCGTCGAGCTCGATGGCGTACGCCACCTTGCGCTTGACCGCCTCGACCTCGGCCATGTTCGTGTCCACGGCGATGACCTCCGCCCCCTGCTCGCTGAGCGACTCGGCCAGCGCCGCCCCGAAACGACCGAGCCCGATGATGAGGTAGCGGTGCGACATGACGCGGCCATCTTCGCAAGCGCCGCCCGCCTTGTCGACCATGCGCCCCGCCGGCCGCACGCGCCTGCTGATAAGCTCGCCCGCATGCGCCCCGCCGTCCTGCTCCTGGCCCTCGCTGCGACCTCCGGCTGCGCCGGGAAGGCGTGCACCCGCGTGCGCGACGACCACCGCGAGTTCCAGCGGCGCCGCGGCAGCGGCGACGTCGCCCAGATGGTCGTGGCGATCCCGACCAACACCCTGAACCAGGCGCTGAGCCTCCCGCTCTCGCGCCTGCCCGCGGTGCCCGTGCCCCTCGACATCGACCTCCCGATCGGCGACCTCGACCTCGGCAAGCTGGCGATCGGCCTGCGCAGCGTCAGCGTCCAGCCGGCCGCCGCCGGTCAGCTCGGCCTGCGCGTGCGCTTCGCCCTGCAGACCGGCGTCACCGTGATCACCGCGATCGACCTCGACGCCGTGGTCGCCCCGCAGTTCGCCCCCGGGCAGGGCAGCGTCCGCCTGAGCCTGCGCGCGCAGGACCTCGTGCGCGTGCGCCCGAGCCTCCCGCCCGCCGAGCGCCAGCGCTTCGCCGAGTTCGTGCTGGCCCGCCTGCCCGCGGTCGCCCGCGCGATCGGCCGCGAGCAGATCGCCAGCCTCGCCGACCGGGCCCTCGGCGAGCTCGTCGCCCGCTCGTTCCCGGCGATCCGCGACGACCTGCTGGCCGACGCCGGCCCGCTCGTCGACGTCGAGGTCGAGCTCCCGCCGGTGCCGATCACCAGGGTCGAGCTGAAGACCGGCGCCGCCGACGTCGAGCTGTGGATCCACACCACCCTGCCCGCGCCCGCGCTCGCCCCCGGGCCCGCCCGCGCCCCCGGCGGCGACGCCAACCTCGTGCAGGTCCGCATGTCCGGAGGGACAGCCGCCGAGCTCGCCAATCAGGGCATCGCTCGCGGCCAGATCCCCGGCCGCTACGACCTCGAGGGCGCGCCCGACCCGAACGGCGAGTTCGCCGCCGGCGTCGGCTGGGCCACCGGCGAGCGCCCGCTCCGCATCCACGCCTGGAAGGAGCAGGACGTCTGCGCCCACGTGGTGTTCAGCGGCACCCCGAGCCTGCGCGCCGACAAGGGTGAGCTCGGCCTCGAGGTGCCCGACGCCCGCATCGAGCAGGTCACCGGCTCCGTCAAGGCCCGCGCCGCCGTGTGGTTCTCCGGGCTCGGTCGCCGCACCTTCGCCTTCTCCGAGGCCATCGCCGGCGCCACCGCCTTCGACCTCCTCGGCGTCGACTACGACGCCGTCCCGGTCGCCGCCCGCGTGGTCGGCCCCGACGTCGCCGTCGACCTCCGCCTCGCCGCGGCGCCCGCCAGGTCGACGAGCCCCGCGCGCGCTCCGAGGCGCTAGTTCGCGCGCACAAACAAACTGTCCTTTAGGACATGTCGTCACGCGCCGCGATCGCGGTCCACGGAGTGACCTCCGGGATCGCCTCGTGAGCCGCAGCACGGTTCGTCACGAGGAGCGTGGGCGCGCGCGAGTGACTGCCAAACATGTAATTCACATTACAAAACTTGCTGAATCATCGACATCGCATTGACCCTCGAAGGCCCCACTTTCGAACTTATCCACAGCTCGCGGTCATGCGTTCCACCCGCCCTTGAACCGCGTACACGCGACTTTCTCGGATCGCCGTCCCCGGCCCGATCGCCGCTCGTTTTTGCTGCAACGAGCCAGTCCTTGGACACGTGTACGCGGCGACGATTTCTCTGTACGCGCATGGATCGGCGCTGCATATTTCGGCCATCGGCGCTCGCGGAATCGACCCCCGCGATTCGCCGCTCCCGCCCCTCCCCGCACCCACCCCCCAGCTCGAGGGAACACCGATGACGCCACCCCCCCGGTCCCCGAACGCCCCGAAGAAATCCCGCCGCATCCAGCCGAAGATCGTCGGCCACACCGCGCCGTCGCCCCGCGGCCCGTCCGTCGGCGGCCTGCTGCGCGCCAGCAACACCAGCGCCGCCGCCCCGCTCGCCGGCCGCAACCCTCCGCCCGCGGTCCGCACCCCCGCCGGCGCCCCGGGCATGCGCGGCTTCCCGCGCGCGCGCATCCACTCCGCCCGCGCCCCCGGCAACTCCGTCGCCCGCGCCCTCCGCGAGCAGGCCGAGGCCGCCACCGTGCAGGCCGCCCCCGAGGCCGAGCTGCTCGACGCGCCGAGGCCCCGCAAGCCCAGGTCGAAGCGCGACCTCCGTGCCCCCGCGCGCCCCTCCGTCACCGGCCGCCCCACCACCCCCGACGAGGCGCCGATGAACCACTCCCCCGCCGCCGACCGCCCCGCCGCCCCGCTGCGCACCACCCAGGCCCGCACCCTCGACAACTCCCACCGCGTCCAGACCCGCCACCGCCTCGAGCTGTGGCAGACCGGCGAGTCCGACGTCCCCTCGCGCCCGCGTCCCTCCCGCGTGCTCGCCGAGCTGGTCGCCGCGACCGCCGACGAAGCGACCGCCGAATAGACTCCTCCACCCCGCCACACCACCCGGAGCGGCCGGCGCAGCGACCCTGCGCCGGCCGCTCGCGTTCGTCCTTGACAGCCCGCACGCGCTGGCCGACCGTCGCTGTCCCGCATGAACCCCTGGCACGACATCTACGTGGACGAGCAGCTCGAGCAGGGCTTCCCCGCCGTCATCGAGGTCCCGCAAGGCAGCAAGAACAAGTACGAGGTCGACAAGGAGACCGGGTTCCTGAGGCTCGACCGGGTGCTGTTCAGCGCGGTCCACTACCCGGCCAACTACGGCTTCATCCCCCGCACCTACTGCGACGACGGCGACGCCCTCGACGTGCTGGTGCTCTCGCAGGTGCCCGTGCACCCGCTGTGCATCGTCACCGCCCGCGCGGTCGGCGTGATGCGCATGCGCGACGACAAGGGCGGCGACGACAAGATCGTCGCCGTCAGCACCCACGACCCGTGGTTCGCCGAATTCACCGACCAGTCGCAGCTCCCGCCCCACATCATGCGCGAGGTCCGACGCTTCTTCGAAGATTATAAAATTCTCGAGAACAAGACGGTGGTGATCGACGACCTGCTCGGCGCCGACGAGGCCCTGCGGATCATCCGCGAGTCGCTCAACCTCTACAAGCGCCTGCGCCGCGGCGAGCTCCACCGCTGACCGAAGGCCGCCGATGCGCAGCGACGCCGAGCTCCTGTCCGCCTGGCAAGCCGGCGATCGCGAGGCCGGCAACAAGCTCGTCGACCGCTACTTCGACGCCATGACGCGGTTCTTCCGCAACAAGGTCGGCAGCGAGGACGACGTCGCCGAGCTCGTCGGCCAGACGTTCCTCGGCTGCACCACCGGCAAGGACCGCTACCGCGGCGACGCCAACGTCCGCCAGTTCCTCTACGCCATCGCCCAGAACGTCCTGAGGAAGTACATCCGCGGCCGCTACAAGCGCCAGAGCGAGGGCGTCGACTTCGCCGCCGTGTGCGTGCAGGACGCCATGCCCGCCTCGCCGAGCTCGATCATCGCCCACAAGCGCGAGGCCCAGAGCCTGGTCCAGGCCCTGCGGGAGATCCCCGTCGAGGACCAGGTCGTGCTCGAGCTGATGTACTTCGAGGGCCTGTCCGGCAGCGAGCTCGCCGGCGTGCTCGGCCTGCCCGAGGGCACCGTGCGCGGCCGCCTCGCCCGCGGCAAGCAGCGCCTGCGCGACAAGGTCGCCGCCCTCCTCGCCCGCGCCCCCGGCCTCGCCGCCTCCTCGACGCCCCCGGCCGTCACCCCCGAACAGCTCGACACCTGGGCCGGCGAGCTCCGCCGCCACCAGGGCTGGGCATAGCGCCGCATGGGCAAGCTGCGAACCGCCCGCGCCAAGATCGCGTTCGGCGACTTCCAGACCCCGCCCGACCTCGCGTCCGCCGTGTGCCGCGCGCTCGCGGCCGCCGGCGTAGCCCCGCGCTCGCTGCTCGAGCCGACCTGCGGCGAGGGCTCCCTGCTGCTCGCCGCCCTCGACGCCTTCCCCACGATCCGCCAGGCCCACGGCCTCGAGATCAACCCCACCCACGTCGACCACCTCCGCGCCCGCCTCGCCGAGCGCCGCCTCGACGCGCGCGTCGACATCACCTGCGCCAGCTTCTTCGCCCACGACTGGCCGAACCACCTCGATCGACTCGCCGGGCCGCTCCTCGTGCTCGGCAACCCCCCGTGGGTGACGAGCGCCGACCTCGGCTCGCTCGGCTCCGACAACCTGCCCACAAAAACCAACCTCCGCAACCTCCCCGGCATCGAGGCCCTCACCGGCAAGAGCAACTTCGACATCTCGGAGTGGATCTTCAATTATCTGCTCACCCGACTCGGCGGCCGCGCGGCCACGGTGGCGATGCTCTGCAAGACCGCCGTCGCCCGCAAGGTCCTGGCCTCCGCGTGGTCCGCGGACCTGCCGCTCCACGCCGCCAGCCTGCGCCGCATCGACAGCGCCCGCCACTTCGCCGCCTCCGTCGACGCCTGTCTGACGATCATCGAGCTCGCCGGGCGCCCCGGCCCGCAGGTCTGCCCCGTCTACGCCGACCTCGAGGCCACCACCCCGGAGAGCACGCTCGCCGTCCGCGACGGCCGCCTGATCGCCGACGCGACGCTCTACGACCGCCGACGCGCCCTGCTCGGCGCCTCGCCGTACAAGTGGCGCTCCGGCGTCAAACACGACTGCGCCGCCCTCATGGAATTTTTTAACAATGCCGACGGCCGGCTGCAAAACGGCGCCGGCGAGACGCCGCGGCTCGAGCAGCACTGTCTGTATCCCCTGATCAAGAGCTCGGACCTCGCCCGCGCGGGCACGGCGTCCCCTCGTCGCTGGATGCTCGTCACTCAGTCCCGCGTCGGCGAGGACACCACGATCATCAAAGACACCGCGACGAACACCTGGCGGTATCTGCAGCGCCACCGCGAGCGCTTCGACCGCCGCGCCAGCGCGATCTACCGCGGCAAGCCGCCGTTCGCGATCTTCGGCGTCGGCGACTACACCTTCGCCCCGTGGAAGGTCGCGATCTCCGGCCTCTACAAGACGCTCAAATTCAGGAAGATCGGCCCGCACGCGGGCAAGCCGGTCGTGCTCGACGACACCTGCTACTTCGTCGCCTGCACGAGCGAGCCCGAGGCCGATCTTTTGATCGTTTTATTGAACTCCGAGGCGGCCCACGAATTTTATCGAGCGTTCATCTTCTGGGACTCGAAGCGGCCGATCACCGCCGACCTCCTCGATCGCCTCGACCTGCGCGCGCTGGCGGCCGAGCTCGGCCTGGCGGCGGAGCTCGCCCGCCTCCGTCCGCCCCCGCGCGCGCCCGGCAGCGACCGTCACATCGGGCAATCCTCCGGCACATCGAGGCGGACGCGGGCGGCGGGTTCGTCGAGTAGGTCGACCGTGTAGTCAGCGGGTCCGCAGGTAGAGCGTCGCGTCCCGCGCACGCCACGACGCACCGCCGTACACCCCTGGCGGCGCGCCGGGGCGAGCGCCGCCGGAATGTGCGACGACGCGGCCGTACGCGATCCGGCCCGACGCCGCTTCGGTACAGTAGCACTGTCGCGATGTCCACCGAGCAACATGGCGCGCCGCAGGCCCTCGTTGACAGGCTCGCGCGCGCCGACGTCAAGGCGCGGCTGTTCGGCGGCCCCGCCGAGTCGGCCCGCATCGGCCGCTTCGCCGTGCTGCGCCGCATCGGCGCCGGCGGCATGGGCGTCGTCTACGCCGCCTACGACGAGGAGCTCGACCGCAAGGTCGCCATCAAGCTGGTCCGCCCCGGCCGCGGCGACCCCGACACCCGCGCCCGCAGCCGCCGCGAGGCCCAGGCCCTCGCCCGCCTGTCCCACCCCAACGTCGTCCAGGTCTACGAGGTCGGCGAGTACGAGGGCCAGGTCTACCTGGCGATGGAGCACGTGCAGGGCCAGACCCTGCGCGCCTGGCAGGCGTCCGCGCCCCGCGGCTGGCGCGAGCTCGTCGCCATGTACCTGCAGGTCGGCCGCGGCCTCGCCGCCGCCCACGCCCGCGGCCTGGTCCACCGCGACTTCAAGCCCGACAACGTGCTCGTCGGCGACGACGACCAGCGCCCGCGCGTCCTCGACTTCGGCCTCGTCCGCGTGCGCGCCCGCGCGGCCCACGACGAGGCCCCTCCGCCCGAATTCACCCCGCCCGACCTGTCCGCTCCGCCCGCGACCCCGCCGGGCTCCGGACCGCCCCTCGGCCTGGCCTCGACCGTCACCCCCGAGCGCGCCGACCTGCCCCTTCAGCCAGATGACCTCCAGCCCGCGTCGCATCAAACCCCAGGACCCGACGCACCCCCCCCGCCGAACGACCTGTCCCTTCCGCCAGCCCCGCTCGACTCGACCGTCCTCCACAGCCCGGCCCCGCCGAACGACCTGTCCCTTCCGCCAGCCCCGCTCGCCTCGACCGTCCTCCACAGCCCAGCCCCGCCGAACGACCTGTCCCTTCCGCCAGCCCCGCTCGCCTCGACCGTCCTCCACAGCCCCGCCCCCGCCGCGCCGCTCGACGAGCAGCGCCTCACAGTCCCCGGCGCGGTGCTCGGCACGCCCGCGTACATGGCCCCCGAGCAGCTCGCCGGCGGCGAGGCCGACACGCGCAGCGACGTGTTCAGCTTCTGCGTCGCCCTCTACGAGTCGCTGCTGCGCATGCGCCCGTTCGCCGGCGACCGCAGCGACACCCTGCTGGCCGCGGTCCGCCGCGGCGAGCTCGCCCGCCCCGAACACACCCACGACGTCCCCGCCTGGTTGTTGAAGATCGTCGAGCGCGGCCTGCACGCCGACCCCGCCGCGCGCTGGCCGGCGATGGACCCGCTGCTCGCCGCCCTCGCCCACGACCCCACCCGCCTGCGCCGCCGCCTCGCCCTCGCCGCGCTGCTCGTCGGCCTCGCGGTCGCCGGCGTGTTCGCCCTGCTCGAGTGGCGCGACCGCAGACAGGCCGACGAGCTCGCCGCCCAGCAGACGCGCGTCGCCGACGTCGAGGCCGCCCTCGACCGCGCCCGCGTCGCCGCCGACGCCGAGCAGCAGCGCGGCGAGGCCCGCCGCCTCGCCATCGACGCCGAGCTCGCCGCCGACGCCGACCCGATCCTCCACCTCCTGCTCGCGGTCGAGGCCGTGCGCGTGCACGCCGACGCCGGCGCCCCGCCGATCCCCGAGGCCGAGCAGGCCCTGCGCAACGCCCTCGGCAACGTCACCAGCACGCCCTACGTCCGCGACCCGGGCCACCCCGCGGCGGTCGACGCCGTGGCCGAGAGCCCCGACGGCCGGTGGTTCGCCGCCGGCACGCGCAGCGGCCACGTGACCCTGTGGTCGACCGCCGACCCCCACCGGCCCGTGGCCCTGCTGCCCGCCGGCGCGCCGGTCCTCGGCCTCGACTTCAGCCCCGACGGCGCCCGCCTGGCCGCCCTCCGCGACGAACCCGGCGGCCCGTACGTATGGACGCTGCCGCCCGCACCTGTCCCTGCGGCCAGCCCTCCGCTCACCGCACCTGCCCCTTCGGACAGCCGCACCGCCGGCCTGTCCGCGCCTGTCCGCTGGGACAGCCCGGTCGCCGACCTCCGCGACCTCGCGTGGAGCCCCGACGGCGCCGCCCTGCTCGCGCGCAGCGGCGCCGTCGCCGTCATCCTCCGCGCCGACGCCCCCGCCCGCGTGCTCCGCGGCCACTCCGCCGCGGTCCGCCGCGCCGTCTGGCACCCGCGCGGCGAGTACGTGCTCACGGCCTCCGCCGACCGCAGCGCCCGCCTGTGGCCGACCTCCGGCGCCCCGCCAAAAATAATTAAAATATTCGCCGGCCCGCTGTGGTCGGCCGCGTTCAGCCCCGACGGCGACCGCTTCGCGCTCGCCTCCGCCGACCACACCGCCGCCCTCGTCCCCACGCGCGGCGGCCCGGCCGTGCGCCTGCGCGGCCACGACGCGGCCGTGCTCGCCGTCGCCTTCGCCGACGACCAGGTCGTCACCGTGTCCGACGACGACAGCGCCCGCGTGTGGGACGAGGACGGCGGCAGCGCCCGCGTCGCCCTGCCCGGCCACGCCGACATCTTCACGGGCGTGAAGATCGCCGAGGGCGCCGACCTGCTGCTCGGCACGCCCTCGGGCGGCCTCGCCTGGGTCTGGCAGCGCTCGCGCCCGGGCCCGCCGCTCGCGCTGCACGGCCACAACGGCAGCGTCGTGGCCGCCCGCTTCGCCCGCGGCGGTCGCCACGTGCTCACCGGCTCGACCGACGGCAGCGCCCGCGTCTGGCACCTCGACGACGACCCCGCCGTGCTCCGCGGCCACGACGCCGGCATCGAGCTCGCCGCCTTCGCCCCCGACGGCGACCGCATCGTCACCGCCGCGATGGACGGCACCGTGCGCGTGTGGCCCCGCGACGGCGGCCCCGCGCGCCTGCTCCGCGGCCACCGCGAGGGCAGCTCGGTCACCGCCGCCTTCAGCCCCGACGGCGCCCACCTGGCCAGCGCCGGCAGCGACGGCCTCGCCCGGCTGTGGTCGCTCGCCGGCCCGGTCCCCGCGCTGCTCGCGACCTTGCCCGCCGAGGCCGACCGCGAGCACGGCCTCGGCGCGCTGGCCTGGCACCCGCGCGGCGACAGCCTCGCGCTCGCCGCCGACGACGGCCGCGTGTTCGTCGTGCGCCTCGCCGATCACCGACCTGTCCGTACGGACATCTTGACCGGCGCCGCCGGCCCGACCCACGCGCTCGCCTTCTCGGCCGACGGCAACGCCCTCGCGGCCGCTGGCGACGACGCCAGCGTCCGCGTGTGGCGCCTCGCCGACCCGCCCGTGCTCACCGACGTCCTCACCGGCCACGCGCGGGCGATCCGCGACCTGAGCTTCGTCGGCGACCTGCTCGTCAGCGCCGGCGACGACGCCACCGCCCGCGTGTGGACCGCGACCCCGCGGGTCCTCCGCGGCCACCTGCGCCCGGTCTCCCGCGTGCGCGTGCACCCCGACCGCCGCACCCTGCTGACCGCCTCCGCCGACGGCACCGCCCGCATCTGGCCCGAGACCGGCGCGCCGATCGTGCTCACCGGCCACACCGACGCCGTGTGGCTGGCCGAGTGGAGCCCCGCCGGCGACGCCGTGCTGACCGCCTCCGCCGACGGCACCGCCCGCCTGTGGCGCCGACAGGGCGCCGCCTGGACCCCGTTCCTGCTGCCCCAGGCCGGCGCCCCCGGCGACGCCGACCGCACCCTGTGGACCGGCGGCTTCAGCCCCGACGGCCGCCTCGCGCTGCTCGCCGGCGCCGACGCGATCGCCCGCGTGTTCCCGGTCCCCCTCGCCGACATGCTCGCCGAGGCCTGCCGCCGCGCCGGCCGCGACCTCGACCGCGGCGCCTGGACCCGCAGCATGGGCGCCCGTCGGTTTCGTCCGACCTGTCCGAAGTGACAGGTCACACCCGCCGACGCACCCGCATGAGCATCGGCGCCGCCGGACCGACCGGCACGATCGTCCGGTGCCGCTCGTCGCTGTTGCCCGGCTCGGGCGAGAACTCGAACCGCCGCACCAGCAGCGCCAGCATGATCTTGGCCTCGATCAGCGCGAAGTGCTGCCCCACGCAGCCGCGCGGCCCGTGCAGGAACGGCAGCCAGCGCCACGTGTCGTCGGTCGCGCTCGCCGACAGAAACCGCTCCGGTCTGTATACATCCGGCTCGGGCCAAAGCCTCGGATCGCGGTGGATCGCCTGTAAGTGCAGGATCACGCGGCAACCCGCCGGGACCGCGAGCGCGCCGAACCTGTCGTCGGCGATCGCCGTGCGATGCACCACCGGCACGACATTAAAAATTCGCAGCGCCTCGCGCAGGCACGCCCCCGCGTAGTCGAGCCGCCGCAGCGCCGCGAGCCCGGGCATCACCTCCGCGTCAAAGTCGCCGTCCACCGCCTCCCGCAGCCGCTGCAAGCACCCCGCATTGCTCGTCAGCGCGTGCAGCGTCCAGGTCAGCGTCAGCCCGGTCGTCTCGTGCCCGGCGAACAGCAGCGTCTTCAATTCGTCGCTCACCAGCCGCGCCGCCGCGTCGGTCCACGGGTCCGCGGCCGCGAGCAGCAGGTCGAGCATGTCGCGCGCCGGCGCCTCCGGCTCGCGCGCGCGCGCCTCGCGTCGCGCGTCGATGTTCGCCCGCAACAGCCCCTCGAGCTCGCCGAGGCGGCGCTCGTAGGCGAAGCGCGCGGGGATCGGCAGCTCGGCCCGCTGCGGCAGCCACACCCGGCGGTTGGCCTCGGCCACCAGCGGCACGAACACCCGCGCCAGCGCCTCGTCGCACCGCTCCGCCGGCATCGACAGCGCCGCCTCGGCGATCACCTGCAGCGCGAAGCGACGAAACAGCGCCCCGACGTCGACCGCCTCGCCCCGCCGCGCGTGCTCGTCGAGCGCATCGCTCGCCCGCCCCGCCGCCCGCCACGACACCTCCGCCACATTAATTAACGCATCCGGGCGGAACGCCGGCGCGAGCGTGGCCCGCTCGCGCCGCCACAGCGCCCCGTCGCTCGTCAGCAGGCCGTCGCCGAGCAGCCCGCGGAACGCCGTCATCGTGCGCATGTCCTTATTAAAATTGTCGGCGCGCACCAGCAGCACGTGGCGCAGGACCTCGGGGTCGGCGCTGACGATCGTCGGCGCCCCGGCGATCGTCAGCGCGATCGTCGGTCCGCGCTCGCGGAGTTGGGCCTCGAGCGCGTCCCACGGCGCCCCGACCACCAGCCGCGCCGCCGCGCCGGGCACGAACAGGGGTGGCGGGACCTCGCCTCGCATCGCCGCCGCAGTGTCCCGGACCCGGCCCTCCGCGCGCAAGGCTCGCCGCGGACCCCGGCGCGATTCGTGTAACATGGGCCGGATGCATCGCCGCAGCTTCGTCACCGCCAGCGTCCTCGGCGCGACCACCACCGCCTGCAGCCGGACCCCGCACGGCACGAACGACCCCGACGCCCCCGGCGACGAGTTCCTCGCCCGCATGGCCGAGCTCGACCGCGGCATGGAGCACCTGCGCTGCCGCCCCGTCGACCTCGGGAAGATCGCCAAAAAGACCTCGGCCGCCAACGACGCCCGCGTCTGCCGCGAGGACCCGCTCGACGAACAGCTCTACCGCTCCTCCCTGCGCGCCCTGCTGCTGACCGCCAGCGTCAAGGACCTGTCCGAGGCCGACCGCGCCCGACCCGAGGTCCAGTCCCGCCTCGACGCCCACGCCGCCGAGGTCGACTTCGCCGTCCACGGCATCCAGCAGCGCCTCACCCACATGTCCCGCGACGAGCTCGACCGCGTGCAGCGCCGCCTGCGCGAGGACCCCGAGCTCGCCCGCCGCATCGTCGAGCACATCGACGACTCCGCCGGCCGGGCCGACATCCCGCTCGGCCGCCGCCTGCGCCTGCGTCGCCTCGCCAAGGTCGCCCTGTGGCGCCTGCGCCGGCAGCCCACCGACCTCGTGATCGAAGAGTGCACCAGCAAGCTGGCCCGCCTCACCGAGCGCCTCGGACCCATCGCCAGCGCCGCCCCGTTCGCCCGCCCGTCCGCCGAGTCCGTCGCCTACTGGGAGGCCCACACGCTCAAGGTCGTCGACCGCTACCAGGCCGCCAACACCCCGCCGCCCGCCGCCGCGCCCGCGCCCGACGCCACCGCCGAGCCGGGCCCCGCCGACCAGCAGCGCGCCGCCGCCGACCAGCAGCGCGCCGTCGCCGACGCCGCCGCCGCCGCCCGCGACCCGCGCGCCGCCGCCGAGTACCAGAGCGCCGGCGACCTCTACGCCCGCGCCGCCGCCCTGCTGTCCGAGTCCGACGCCAACCGGGCCGCCCGCGCCGAGCTGCTCGACCTCTCGGTCGCCATGTACCTGCAAGCCTACAAGCAGGGCGGCCAGACCCTGCCGCTGCGGCTCGCCCTGTCGGCCCTGCGCGTGCACGACGACGCCTATGTGCAGGCCTACGGCGACGCCCGCGGCAACCACCCCGAGTACGCCCGCATCCAGTCGCACACGCTCCACGTGCAGGACCTGCTCGAGCGCGCCAGCCCCCCGCCGCCCGCGCCCTACGACGAGGAGCAGATCGACCGCGCCGGGCGGCGCAGGCGCGTGCTGATCCGCGGAGGGATCGTGCTCGGCGTCGGCGTCGGCCTGCTCGCGCTCGGCCTCGGCCTGCTGTTCGGCGTCGGCCTGTTCCTAACCGGCGCGATCCTCGCGACCCTCGCGGGCATCGCCATGCTCGTCGGCATCATCGTCATGATCGTCGCCGCCGCCCTGCGGTGACCATGCCGCCGATCCACCCCGCGGTCGTCACCGGCACCGGCGCCGTCTCGGGCGCCGGCCGCGGCGCCGAGGCCCTGTGGGCCGCCGCCGCCGAGGGCCGCGACGTGCTCGCGCCGATCCGCCGCTTCGCCGCCCCCGAGCTCGCCGGCGTCGTCCCCGAGCTCGACGACGTCCCGATCGTCGGCGACGGCGGCGACGCGGCCCAGGACCTGTGCGTCACCTTCGCCGAGATCGCCGCCCGCGAGGCCCTCGCCGCCGCCGGCCTCGACCCCGCCGTCGCCCGCGTCGCGCTGATCTTCGGCACCAACCTCCACGACCACCCCACGCCGATGTCCCGCATGGCCGCCGCGCTCGCCGACCGCCTCGCGCTCGCCGGCCCGCGCCTCGCCGTGTCGACCGCCTGCGCCTCCTCGACCACCGCGATCGCGCTCGCCCTCCACCTCCTGCGCGACCCGGCGATGGACGCCGTGCTCGCCGGCGGCGCCGACGTGCTCACCCCGCTCGTCGTCGGCGCCTTCCGTTCGCTGCGCCTGCTCGCGCCCGATCGCTGCGCCCCGTTCAGCACGCCGGTCGGCCTCTCGCTCGGCGAGGGCGCCGCCTTCCTCGTGCTCGAGCGCCCCGACGCCGCCGCCGCCCGCGGCCGCGCACCGATCGCACGACTGAATTCTGCGGGCCTCGCCGCCGATGCATTCCACCCGACCAGCCCCGACCCGCGCGGCGAGGGCGTCGCCGCCTGCATCCACCGCGCCCTCGCCCGCGGCGGCCTCGCCCCCGCAGACATCGCCTACGTCAACGCCCACGCCACCGGCACCGACAACAACGACCTCTCCGAGTGGCGCGGCCTCGTGCGCGTGTTCGGGGCCCGCGCGACCGAGCTGCCGGTGTCCGCCAGCAAGAGCATCCTCGGCCACGCCCAGGGCGCCGCCGGGGCCCTCGAGGCGGTGCTCACCCTGCAGGGCCTCCGCCGCGGCCTCGCCCCGCCGACGCTCCGCCACGTCGGCTCGCGCCCCGGCATCACCGCCGACGCGATCGCCGAGGGCCGCCCCCGCCGGCTCACCGGCGACGCCGTCGTCAGCGTCAACACCGGCTTCGGCGGCGCCTGTGCGGCCCTCCTGTTCACCGCGACCACGCCCGACGTCCACGCCCCCCCATTCGCCACGCCCCGCGCCCACGAGCCCGTCGGCGCCTCGACCCCCACCCGACCGACCCGCCCCCTCGATCCCGCGGCCATACCACCGCCTCCGACCCGCGACCGCGCGCCGTCACCGACGACCCGCACGCGCGAGGTCTGGCTCCGCGGCCACGCGCGCCCCGACCTCGACGCGTCCGCGGCCCTGCGCAACGTCGACACCGCCGGCATGGACCCCGGCACCCGCGCCCTCGTGGCCGCGGCCTACCTGTCCCTCGGGACAGACGCCAGCGACGCGCGCGCCGGCGGCGGCGCGCGCGTCGGCCTGTTCGTCGCCCAGCCCGGCGTCTCGCCGTCGGTGCTGCGCGCCGGCAACGAGGTCGCCCGGCGCCGCGGCTACGACCGCGTGGCGGCCGTACACACCGCCCGCGGCCTGCTCGTCTCGTCGGCCGGCGCCTGCGCCACCGCGCTCGGCCTGCGCGGCCCGCTCGCCGCCTTCTCCGGCCGCTCCGCCGCGGCCCTCGCCGCCCTCACCCTCGCCGCCGACGAGATCGCCGGCGCCGACGACGTCGCGTGGATGCTCGCCGCCGCCGTCGACGAACCCGAGGACGGCCCCGCCACCGCCGGCTGCGTCGCCCTCGCCGACACGCCCGACCCCGCCGCCCCGATCGCCCTCGTCGCCCACAGACTCGGCCCCCCCGGCTCGCTCCCGATCCTCGTCCGCGACCTCCTCGTCGACCTGCCCGCCGACACCGCCATCCACGAGTGCGGCCCGACCCTCGCCGGCCTCCTCGCAGCGATCACGAGCATAAGAATTGATAACACCTCCCACGCCGTCGTCGTCGCCGACGACCCCGACGCGCTCGCCTGCGCCACGGTCTGGCGCTACAGTCCGCCCTCGCATGCATGAGCCCCTCGACCCGGCGATCGCCGCCCTCGCCGCCCGCCGCGAGCACGTCCTCGGGCTCGTCCGCGCCGTTTTAATTGAAGAGCTCGGCGTCCGCCTCGAGCCCGACCAGATCGACCCCGACACCCCGCTGTTCGGCCTCGGCCTGGCCCTCGACTCGGTCGACGCCCTCGACCTCGCGCTCAGCCTCGAGGAGCGCACCGGCCGGCGCCTCGCCGCCGACACGACGTCGATGACGTCCCTGCGCTCGGTCAACGCGATCGTCGACTTCGTGATGGAGGCCGAGCATGCTCCCGCCTGAGACCTCCGCCCTCCGCGAGGGCGCCGCCCTGGTCGAGCACGACGACCTCGCCCGCCTGCGCCTCACCGGCCCCGGCGCCTTCGACGTGCTCGACGCCGTGCTCGCCCGCAACACGCCGCTGCGCCCCGGCCGCGCCGCCCCCGGCCTGCTGCTCCGCGACGACGGCCGCGTGCTCGCCGACCTCCTGCTGTGCGGCGAGGAGCACGGCGCGCTCGTGCTCGCCGAGGGCCTGTCCACCGCCGCCCTCCGCGAGCACCTGCAGTCCACCCGTCCCGCCCGCGCCGTCACCTACGACGACCTCTCCGCCTCGCACGCCCACGTCGCCGTCCACGGCCCGTTCGCCTGGGAGGTCGTCGGCGCCCTCGCCGGCCCCGACGTGTTCGCCGCCCCCTTCCACACCTCCTTCCAGCTCGAGGAGATCGCCGGCGCCGGCATCCGCACCGGCAAGCTCGGCGAGTACGCCTACGACCTCCTCGTCCCCCGCAGCGACGAACCGACCCTGCGCGCCGTCCTCCACCACTTCGCCGGCAGCCACGGCCTCACCACGCTGTCCCGCCCCACCCTCGCCCTCGCCGCCCTCGAGCACGGCTCGTTCAGCCTCGCCCTGCCCGGCGCCGCCGCCCTCACCCCGGTCGAGCTCCAGCTGCAGAGCCGCCTCGACTACACCCGCGACGCGCCCGGCATGTCCGCCCTCCGCGACCTCCGCGCCCGCGGCGCGCCCGGCCGCATCACCTGGTTCTTCGGACATGGCGCTCCGGACATGGTCCCCGAGACAGGCAGCGCGTTCCTCCTCGGCGACCACCCGGCCGGCCGCGTCGTCGACGCCGCCTGGTCGCCCGCCCTCGACGGCGTCGTCGGCACCGCCCTGCTGCCCCGCCCGCTCGCCCACGCCGGCCTGCCCGCCCACTGGCTCGCCGCCGACGGCCGCCGCCGCCCCGCCCGCACGGTCGGCCCGCCCCTCCTCAACAACCGCAGCCTGATCGTCCACCCGCTGCAGCACACCCACGCCGAGCGCGCCCGCATCGCCTTCCCCCCGCTCTCGCGCCTCGCCTGAGCGCCGCCGCGCACCCCCGCGCGCGTCCACTTCGTCGCGACCCCACCGATCGACTCCCTCGAGGTCGGTACTTCACCGGTCGCCATGACCTCCACGAAGCTTGTCTCCACCTGCACGCGTCTCCTCGCCCTGATGGCCCTGACCGCGGCCGGCCGCGCGCACGCGGCCCAGGCTCCCGCTCCCGCCGCCACCACGCCCGCCCCCGCCGCCCCCGCGCCGCAGCCCGACGCCGCCGCCGGCCGCGTCGACGTCGCCGCGACCAGCCCCTCGGGACAGGTCGCCCCCGCGCCCGCCGCCACCCGCTGCCAGGACCGCCGCGACGCGCCGTGGATCCGCCGCTGCCTCCCGCAGCGGGGCACCGTCGAGCTCGGCCTCTACGCCGGCGTGTTCTTCCCCGCCTCGCGCTCGCACGAGCTGTTCGACCCCTACTCCCAGCGCGACGCCATCAACATGGGCGACGAGTTCTGGCGCCCCTATCGCACGGCCGCCCCCGCGTTCGGCCTGCGCGTCGCCTACTACCCGCTGCGCTTCCTCGGCGGCGAGCTCGAGGGCGGCGTCATGCCCACGCGCGTGCTCGAGGACGGCGCGCCCGGCGGACGCGCGACCCTCTACGGCGTGCGCGCCCACCTCGTCGGCCAGCTGCCGTTCTGGCGGATCACGCCCTTCATCCTGGTCGGCTCCGGCGGCCTCGGCACCACCGGCCGCCTCGGCGACGACATCGACCCGATGACCCACTTCGGCGGCGGCCTGAAGGTTTTTATCAATGAACGCACGCTGATCCGCCTCGACATCCGCGACAACGTGGCCGCCCGCAAGGAGGTCGACGCCGGCGCCACCAACTACCCGGAGATCCTGCTCGGCGCCTCGATCGTGCTCGGCCGCAAAAAACCAAAGCAGGTCGAGCAGGACAGCGACGGCGACGGCTTCCTCGACCGCAGCGACGCCTGCCCCTACGAGCCCGGCGTCGCGCCCGACGGCTGCCCCGAGCGCGACCGCGACGGCGACGGCTTCATGGACAGCCAGGACGCCTGCCCCGACGTCCCCGGCATCGCCCCCGACGGCTGCCCCGAGCGCGACCGCGACGGCGACGGCTTCCTCGACAGCGTCGACCGCTGCCCCGACGACCCCGGCGTCGAACCCGACGGCTGCCCGATCCCCGACCGCGACGGCGACGGCATCCTCGACCCCGCCGACGAGTGCATCGACAAGCCCGAGACCCGCAACGGCTACCTCGACGACGACGGCTGCCCTGACGAGCTCCCGCCCAAGGTCCCGACCATCGTCGGCACGATCAAAGGCATCTACTTCGACCTCGACAAGGACACCATCAAGCCCAAGTCACGCCCCGTGCTCGACCGCGCCGTCGCAATTTTAAAGGAGTTCCCGAGCATCCGCATCGAGATCTCCGGCCACACCGACAGCACCGGCAGCCCGGCCTACAACCGCGACCTCTCGCACCGCCGCGCCAACTCCGTCAAAAAATACCTGGTCGAGCACGGCATCGACGCCGCGCGCATCGAGACCCGCGGCGCCGGCCCCGACGAGCCGATCGACACCAACCGCACCCCCGTCGGCCGCGCCAGGAACCGCCGCATCGAGTTCATGATCATCGTCCAGTGACATCGACGCGCCCAGCGTCGAGCGGACGACGGCCCCGCCGCGGGACCGTCGCCCGCGAGCTCGAGCGACGATATCGTCCGACGATCGGTCACCACCGCCCCTCATACGAGGCGACGGCCGGAGCACCCCGAACGCCGGAGCGTCGATATCGTGAATCGGTCGCCACCGACCCTCATACGAGGCGACGACCGGAGCACCCCCGAAACGCCGGAGCGTCGATATCGTCCGACGATCCGTCGCCACCGACGCTCATACGAGGCGACGACCGGAGCACCCCCGAAACGCCGGTCGTGCGGTCCGCGACCCCGGGACGAGCCTCAACGGCGACCACGGAGCGCTCAGTCGAGCATGTCCGCCACCGCGATCAATCGCCGCGCCATCACCACGAGCGCCGCGTCGCCGCCGAGCGCCGCCAGCACCCCTGCGATCTCCCGCCCCGTCGCCCCGTCCTCGAGCCCGCGCAGCACCGTCGTGTACGGCCCGCGCCGCTCCATCCACCGCACAATTAAATGCACACGCCGCGGCGCCGGCAGCCGCGGCGCCACCGCGCAATACGCCTCGAACCAATCCTCGGGCTCGAGCCCCTCCGCCTCCGCCAGCGCCTCCTCGACATATCCCGCGCCCGCCGCCGTCGCCGCCAGCGCGAGCAACAGCTCGACCCGCCGCGTC
This sequence comes from Myxococcales bacterium, assembly GCA_016793465.1. Next base: position 76,307 of record JAEUJW010000055.1, on the reverse strand, counting down.
CCCGTCGTGTGCGCGCGGAACTCCGCCGCCCAGCGCTCGCCCGCCAGCGCCGGCCCGAACCCCTGCCACAGCGAATGCACCAGCTCCCCGCGCCGCTCCGGATCCTCCTCCCGATGTATTCGCCGCAAAAGCCCCTCCGCCACCGCCCCGAGCCCCGCCACCGCCTGCGCCGGCAGCCGCCCCACGACCCCGGAGATCGCCGACGCCAGCGCCTCCTCGCCCGTCGTTTCGAACAGCCCCGCGACCGCCTCCCAACCTGCCCCTCGGGACAGCCGCTGCCCCGCCAGCCCGCCGAGCGCCCACGCCGGATCCCTCGTCGCCCGGATCACCGCCTCCGCCTCTTCACCATACCCGAGCTCCGCCAGCCGCAGCCCCAGAGCCTGCCGCGAACAGTCGAGGTCGCCGCCCCACCTCCGCCCCGCCAGCGCCGCCATACGATCGACCACCTCCAGCGCCCGCCGCACCTGCGCCTCGCTCAGCAGGTCCGCCATCTCGACGAACGGCCCCGCGTCGTTGCCCGGGCTGGTCGGCTCGCCCGCGATCGCCGCGAACTCCGCGATCGCCTGGTCGAGCGCCGCCTCCACCTCCGCCGCCGGCAGCCCCCGCGCGTACGTCCCCAGCAGCCACGCCGTGTACGGCCGGTACGGCCGCCGAACCTCGTGCGCCAGCAGGTCCCGCCGCAGCGCGTCGTCCATCGCCCACCGCGGAAACGCATGGACGGCGCCGTCCGTACCCTCGCGCGCCTGCTCGTGCGCCCACAGCCCGCGCAGGATCTCCGCACCTGTCTCTTCAGCCAGCCCCCCGACCAGCTCGCCCAGCGCCCCCCAGCGCGCGTGCACCTCCGGCAGCGCCAGCGCCCGCGCGATCGGCCCGGCCAGCGCCGCCGCGACCTCCTGCGCCGGCACCCAGCGAATCAGTGACCCGACCGCCCGCGGCTCGCCGACAGCACAGGCCCGCCGCACCAATTCTCGTCGCTCCCCCTCGTCCATCCAATCCGCACATTCGGCGAGCGCCGCGACCTGCTCCGCCTCCGTCCACGCGCTCGCCAGCCCCCGCACGATCGCCACGACCTCCGCCCGCCCCGCCGGGCCAGCCGCCCCGGCCAGCCGCGCCAGCGCACTTGTCAAACATCGCCGCCCGTGCGCCGGCTCGCCCTGCAGCAGCGGATCCTCCTGACACCAGCGATCCGCCCAGAACGCCAACCGCGCCCGCGTCAGATGCAGCGCCGCCAGCATCGCCTCACGCGGCGTCGCCTCCTCGTTATTGATAAGCGCCTCGGCCGCGCGCAGCTCGAGCTCCCGCACGTCCATGCGCTCGGCCCCCGGAACATACCTCGACCCCGACGTATCACCCGGCAGCGCCAGGCACCACTCGAGCAGCATCCCGAGCAGCCGCACCCGCTCCTTCTCGGCCAGCGCCTCGCACGTCAGCACCGCCGTCAGCGCCCGCTCCGCGTCCCCCTGCGGATCGTTCCACACCAGCCACACCAGCGCCTCGCACGCGAGCGCCGGAGCCAGCCCCGCGAGCGCCTCGTCCCACAGCCGCGCCGGCACCCCGACCTGCAGGCGGTACACCTCGTCCGGCCTCGCCGCGATCACCGCCCGCACCGCCGCCAGCCACCGCCGCGACTCGTCCAGCGTCGCCACCGGCCCGAGCTGCGCCATCCGCAGCTCCCACGCGTCGAGCCGCGCCGCCGGCTCCGCGATCGCCGCCACCCGCTCCCACTCCGCCGCCGCCTCCGCCTCGACGAGCCCGCGCAGCTCCGCCGGCTCCCACGTCGCGCGCTCGCGCCGGTCCGCCTCGCTCCACGCCATCGCCTCCCACACCGGCGGCAACCCCAGCCACGCGCGCCCGATCGGCGCCGGCATGGCGCGCAGCAGCCCGACCCGCGTAAACCCGTCACTCGCCTCGATGCGCGCCCGCAGCGACACCCGCAGCGGATCGTCCTCCGCCAGCTGCCCGACGATCGCCGCCGCGATCGACGAACGCCCCGGCTCCGCGAGCGCCCGCACCCGCCGCAGCGCCTCCTCTCCCACCTGCTCGGCCAGCCCGGTCCGCAGCATCGCCGCCAGCACCCGCTCGCGGCACGTCGCATGGCGCCCCCACGTCACCCCCGCGAGCGCCCGGCGCAGCCCCTCCGGACGCAGCCGCCACCACAGCCGCTCGAGCGCCGCCCCGCCGCCGATCGTCTCGAGGTCGATCTTCCCCAGCACCTCCTCCGGCGTCAGCCTGCGCAGCCGTTCGAACAGCAGCAGCAGCTCCGGCCGCACCCGCGCCCGCGCCACCCGCATTATATGGTCGACGGCCTGCATCGAACCCAGCCGCAGGGCGACGTCCTCCCACCCCTCGCCCGTCGGCGCCTCCGCCCGCGCCGCCGCGATCGCCTCCGCCAGCAGCTCCCCGCGCCACGGCGCCGCCCGCCACGCCTGCCACAGCTCCCGCGTCCGGATCATCCGTCCGACCCTACCATCTTTGTCTTGACACCAAACACTGTCACGGTTACTGGTGTCCCAGTTCGCCATGGCCGACCCACCGATCGAGTACACCATCGACGAGCTCGCCGCCGCCGCCCGCGTGCCGAGCCGCACGATCCGCTTCTATCAGGCCCGCGGCGCGCTCCAGCCCCCGGAGATCCGCGGGCGCGTGGCCTGCTACCGCCACGCCCACCTCGAGCGGCTGCAGCTGATCGCCCAGCTGCAGGACCGCGGCCTGCGCATCGCCGCGATCGGCGACCTCATGGCCAGCATCGACCGCGGCGAGGTCGACCTCGCCGAGTGGCTCGGCGTCGAGCGTCAGGTCCAGGCCTCGTGGTCCGAGGACGCCCCTCGCGCCCTCGCCACCGGCGAGCTCTACGAGCTCGCCGGCTCGCGCCGCCCCGGCCTGCTCGCCGACCTCCAGCGCGCCGGCCTGGTCGAGCGCCGCGGCGACCTCTACTTGTTGCGCAGCCCGGCCCTGCTCGCCGTCGCCATGAAGCTCGAGGCCGCCGGCATGAACCTCGACCTCGCCGCCGCCGCCGCGACCGTCGTCCGCAAGCACATGACCAGGATGGCCGGCACCCTCGTCGACGACGTCGTCGCCGCCGTCACCGCCGGAAAGATCGCCGCGCCCGACCTCGAGGACCTGCTCCGCACCGTGCGCAGCGCCGGCGTCGAGGCCGTCCGCCTGCTGTTCGCCCACGAGATGGAGCGCGCCCTCCGCAAGCTCGTCGACTCCGGCAAGCTCGCCTCCCTGCCCGCCCGCGCCCGCAAAGCGAGGCGCCGCGCATGAATCTTGAGAACCATCATCCAGCCACCACCCCGCGCATGCCCTCGCCGATGCCCGAACGATTCGCAGCCCCCGCCGACCCCGAACAAATCTCACCGTCGCCCTCACCGACGCGATTCGCGGCCCCAGCCGACCCCGAACATATCGCGCCCTCGATCTCGCCGATGCGATTCGCAGCCCCCGCCGACCCGGAATTGTTCGAGCCCTCGCTCGCGCCGCCCGAGCCGCGGTCACCCTCGCGCTCACCCATCGCCACGACCGACCCGCACGACCGCCGCGAGCGCCTCGCCCGCCTGCGCGGCGTCCTGCGTCTGACCCGCGCCGGCGTCGAGCTCGCCGCCGACATCGCCGAGGACGTGCACGCCGCGATCGCCGCCCCGCTGGCGATCATCGACGACATGCCCGCCGTGCGCGCCGCGCGAAAGATCCACGACGGCGTGCGCAGCGGCGTTTATACGTGCATCCGCGCCGTCAACCGCCTGCTCTTCGACACCCTCGATCGCGCCCTCAACATCGCCGGTCCCGCGATCGCGCCGCCGGAGATCCCCGGACCGCTCGTCGGCCTCCTGCACGGCATCCTCGGCGACCGCCTCACCCGCACCCGCAACCCCTTGCGCACGGCCATGCACCTGCGCCACCGCGGTCGTCGCCTCGTGCTCTCGCGCAGCGACCTCGCCACTCTCCTCCCGCGCGGCGACGCGGCCCGCCTCGTCGTGTTCGTGCACGGCCTCGCCGCCGACGAGACCTGCTGGCGCCGCGGCGCCGCCCGCTCGTTCGGCCGCCCCGACGTCGATTACGGCGACCTGCTCGCCGCCAGCCACGGCGTCACCCCGCTCTACCTCCGCTACAACTCCGGCCTGCGCATCTCCGCCAACGGTCGCGCCCTCGCCGACCTCCTGCGCCGCCTCTACACCAACCTCCCCGGCCCGCCGCCGCCGCTCGTGCTCGTCGGCCACAGCATGGGCGGCCTCGTCGTGCGCAGCGCCTGCCACCACGCCAGCCAGCGCGGCGACGCCTGGGCCGCCAGCCTCACCGACATCGTCTGCCTCGGCGCCCCGCACCGCGGCTCCTACCTCGAGCAATTCGGCGTCGCCGCGACCGCCGCCCTGCACGCGCTCCCGGTCACCGCGCCCATCGCCCGCACCATCGACCTGCGCAGCGCCGGCATCAAGGACCTGCGCCACGGCACCACCCGCGACGCCCCCGGCGAAGAAGCCCGCCTCCCGCACGCCCGCTACCACGACCTCGCCGGCAAGCTCCGGACCCCGTCGTTCGCCTGGGTCGTCGGCGACGGCCTCGTGCGCCCGCGCAGCGCCGCCCCCGACGACCCCGCCATTCATCGCACCACCCACGCGGGCGTCGGCCACGTCGCCATGCTCGCCCACCCGACGATCCTCGCCCACCTCGCGGAGATCCTCGGCCCCGCGCTCGCCGCTCGCCCGTGATCGCCTGCCCCGAAGTGCAGGACCCCACGAATCATGGCGACCTCAGCGTATGGATGGTCTAAACATGCTCTCCTGCGCCGGCTGCAGCTCCCGCAAATAATATCACTCGCCCCGCGGGTCTGCTCCCGCGAGGCGAGCCATCCATCATTGCATCATTCGCTCAGTCCTGCGGCCACGGGTTCGGCGGCGGCACCGGCGTGGGCGTCGGCTGACCGTCGGGCGGCCGCTTGGCCAGCACGTTCGCCTTGAACTTGCTGACGTACGACAGGTCGTCCTCGATGTCGAAGTCCGGGTTCACCGCCAGCCAGCCCGAGACGGCCCGCTCGAGCGCGTCGAGCACGTTCCACGCCCCGTCGTAGTCGCCCTGCTGCGCCCGCGTGGCCGCCATCTGGAAGCCGACGAAGATGTTGAGCATCACGAAGCTCTTCTCCACGCTGGCGTCCTCGAACGTCCCGTTCTCGAGGTCCACGTCGCTCGGGTCGACCGGCACCTGGATATCGACCTCCTGGTCGACCGTCTCCTCGCTGTTCGGCTTGCGATAGTGGAGGTTCAGCGTGCCCACGTGCTCGACCGGCGTCTGCCCCGACTTGCGGATGAGCTCGAGCAGGATCGCCCCGCCGCCGCCGCGCCGGCCGCCGTCGTCGTGATCGTCGACACTCGTGCGATGGGCGATCTGCAGGTTCGGGATGGCGATCTCCCCGTGCCCCGCGGTCACGTTGAAGAGCTTGGTCCCGTAGATCCCGCGCAGCAAGTACTCGTCGCCGATGTCGACGCCGAGCTTCACGTCCGCCGCCAGCGGGATCAAAAACGACGTCACCTCCTCGTGGAACACCTCTTTGACGGCCGCCGGGTCCTCGAGGAAATAAAAGCTCCCCGAGGCCTGCTCCGACAACGTGCGCATGAGCTCGACGTCGAAGTCCTGGCCGACCCCGATGGTCGTCAGCCCGTACCCGAGCCCGGCGTAGGCCGCCGCCATCTCGACGATCTGCGCGTCGTTGGTGATGCCCTCGGTCGCCTCGCCGTCGGACAGCAGCACCACCCGGTTCTGCGCGCCCTCCACGTAGTGCTGGTCGACCAGCGCGAAGCCGGTGTAGAGCCCGTCGTAGATGTTGGTGCCGCCCGCGGCCGCGATCTCCGCGATCCCGTTGACCAGCTCGGGCGCGTCGCCCTCGACCGCCTCGGTGACCACGCGCGCCTCGCTCGAGAAGGTCACCAGGTGGATCTTGTCGCCCGGCAAGAGCCCGTCGAGCATGCGCTCGAGGCCCTGGCGGGCGTACTCGATCGGCTCGCCCTTCATCGATCCGCTGGTGTCGACCACCACGCTGAGGTTGAGCGGCGGGCGCTCGATCTCCTCGACGTCGAGCGGCGTGTTCATGCCGACCAGCACGGTGATGCAGCCCGAGCCGCTGATCATGTTGCCCATCTCGCCGTAGAGCCCGTGCAGACACACGTCGTCGGCGCAGGTCGGCTTCGGCAGCTCGATCTTGTGCTCGTTGAAGAACCCGACGTCGTCGATCGTGTTCGGCCCGGGGATCTCCCCGCGGTCGAGGATCTCCTTGAACTGCCCGAAGTCCTGCGAGCCGCCCTGGCCGACGCCGAGGCCGCCGCCGCCGTCGTCGCCGCCGTCGTCGCCGGCGCTCTCGTCGGGGCCGCCGTCGTCGTAGGAGCCGTCGCCGCCGCCGGCGTCGCCGCAGGCCGGCAGCGCGAGCAGGGGGACCGCGAACAGGAGGGTGGAGGTGATGTGGAGGGGCTTCATGGCTTTGATGTCCTTAAGGTCAGGTGTGAAGATATCGGTTCACGGCTCGTCGGCGACCACCAGGGCCGCGACCTCGATGTCCTGGCCGAGCCCGTCGGGGCCCTCGGCGCACTCGGAGTCGAGCACCACGCGGTCCTCGGCGTGGGCGACCCACAGCGTCAGGCTGCGGCCGGCGCCCGCGAGCGTGGTCGACTCGCCGGGCAGCAGGTGCACGACCTCGCCGTCCTCGAAGCGGGCGGTGATGTCGTCGGGGCGGGACACCGTGCCGCACACCGGCTCGGGCGCGATCGGCACGGCGTAGTCGGGCTTGCCGGCCAGCACCAGGTCGGTGATGTTCGGCAGCGCCGCGCCCCGCGACAGCGACAGCACGGCCTCGCTCACCGCGATCGGCGCCTGCGGGTCGGGGATCCGGCGGATGTCGAGCGTGCCGGCGCTGTCGGCCACGTTGATCCACTCGCCGACCGCGAACGGGAACGCGCCCCCGGGCACGCACAGGTACCAATTCGAGGCGCCTTCGTCGACCCGCGCGACCACGCAGCCGTCCGGGCTGAGCGCGACCGAGGTCAGCTGATGATCGCCGTACGGCGGGTCGCTCCACGCCAGCCGCTCCTCGTCGGAGCCGGGCACGAACGCGTCCGTCGGGGCCGTCTCGATCACCTCGAACACGACCGGCGTGCGCGACTCCTGGACCACCACCCGCTGATCGGCGTCGAGCCCCAGCAGCACCGCGCCGGCGGTGTGCAGCGACGGGTCGTCGATGTCGCCGTCGATCAGCGTGGTCGGGACCTCGTTGGCCCGCCAGAACAGCACGAACGGGGCCGCGAACGCGTCGCCCTCGACCCGCACCGCGTAGCACTCGCGCGTGAGCCCGAGGTCGCGCACGCCGACGTTGGTGCTCGGCGGCAGCAGCACCGTCTGGCCCTCGCCGAACAGCGACTCCGACAGCAGCAGGCCCGGGTCCTCCTCGACGGCGAGGCAGTCGAACAGCACCTCGTCGCGCAGCGGCCGCGTGCGCACGCGGATGTCGCCGGCCGTCGCGTTGTTCAGATAGACGTCGACGTCGATGTCCATATAATCGTCCGGGTCGGTGGTGCCGACCTCCTCCTGCGGCGGCGGCCAGTCGTCGGGCGGCGGACCGCCCTCGCTGGTCGCCATGCACAGGAACCCGCCGACGGCGATCGCCGAGGCCTGGGCCGTCTGCGGCAGCCAGCCCGGCAGCGCCGGCAGCGGCCGCGTCATCGCCGGGACCAGCGCGCGCCAGCCGAGCGCCAGCGCCGGCAGGGCGACCAGGTCGGTCGGGTCGACGGTGATGTGCCACGGGATCGCGAAGCTCATCAGCCACGACCACGCGTCGGCGATCGCCGGCGACACGTTGATCCCCGCGAACACCGCCCCGACCGCCGCGCAACACAGCGCGAGCCCGCGACGCGTCCGCACCCGCAGCACCGCCGCCAGCAGCACCGGCGCGACGATCATGCCCGCGAAGTCGCTGAGCTTGCCGGTGATCGCCCCCGGCAGCAGCCCCGATCCTTTGAGCAGGTGATCGTTGAGCGCCAGCACGACCAGCGCCGCCAGCCAGACCGGAGTGACGAGCGCCCGCTCCGGGTGGAGCTCGGACCGGCGGCTCAGCAGCGCCGCCAGGGGGGAGGTACGGAGTAGATGATTAAGCCGTCGCATGATGTTCTCGCCTTCGATCCCGGAGTTGCCGCGCCCGCCCGGCGAATTGCGGCCCCGCGAAAATTCCTGAAAACGCCCGCAAACGCGCGCCCTCGAGCCCGCGAAAGCGCGCTACCGGCCACCTTCAGCTCCAGGCAGAAGCACAGGCCGAACCCGCGATTCGTCGCCTTCGCCGAGGCCCACGCCAACAGCCCCCGCCGCTCGCCTCACGAAGTACTAAAGAGGGCACGCGAGGCCTACCCCGACCTCGAGGCCGACATCCGCGCGCTCTGCCGCTGACTCGGCGGACGCGAGCACGCGCTGTCGGCGACGGAGTGCATGGCGCCATGTATGAAGGGTCGCGCGCCTCCTCGCCGCTGACTCAGCGGTCCGGCGGCACCGGCGGCCCCGCCTCGATGCGCCGCGCCTCCGCGAGGTCGGCCTCGGCCCCGGCCGCGTCGCCCATGGCCCTGCGCAGCTCGGCCCGCGCCCGCAGATCTTTTAATGTCTGGTCGCGCCCCTCCTGCCGCGCCGGCGCGTTGGCCCCGGTCCGCTCGAGCTCCACCGCGTACGCGATCCGCCGCTCGTACTCCGCCAGCGCCTCGTCGCGCTCGCCCGCCGCCACCAGCAATTCGGCGTAGCCCGGCCACGGCAATTGTCTGCTCCCCGGCGCCCCCGCGCCCTGCGTCGCCAAATATTTCTTAAATACGCGCAGCGCCTCCGGGAAGCGCCGGCTCGCCTTCAACGCGCTCGCGTGCAGCTGCAGCACCCCGCCGTACGACCAGTTGTCCTCGCCGAAGGCCGCGGGCCCCGCCGACTCGACGCGCCCGAAGATCGCCAGCCCCTCGTCGACCCGCCCGGCCTGCATCGCCATCGTCGCCACGATCGCCGCCGCCGTCGCCTTCGACTCGTCGTCGATCTCCCCCGCCATCGCCCGCTTCAATAAGACCAGCGCCTCCTCGGGCTTGCCGTCATTTAATAATTCGACGCCGACCCGCAGCAGGCTCGCGCGCGTCAGCGGATGATCCTCCCCGTACGTCGCCTCGCGGGCCACGAGCGCCTGCTCGTAGACCTTGCGCTCGTCCTTCTCGGTGTAGCAGATCTTCGGATACCTCTTGCGGTGCGACCAGTGACACGCGAAGTAGTAGCGCTCGACCAGCGCCGCCGGCCGCGCGTGCTTCGCCCCGTACTGCTTGACCAATTCAGCGTGCAGGTCGAGCAGCGCCTGCGACGCCGCTTTGAACGGGTCCTCCACCGCCGGCGGCGTCACGTCGGGGTACGCCCGGCGGAACATCCCGTAGCTGTGGTACCCGTCGATCAGCAGCGTAATCAACAACGCCAGGTCCGGCTTCGAACAGTCGCCCGCGCTGGTGAGCCCGTTGCTCGGATTTAATAGGATCTTGCCGTCGTCCGTGAACACCGCGCCGATCGTGGTCGTAATCAGGTCGTCACGATCGAGGTGGGCGTATCTGTCGAGGTCCTCCGGCGGACGGGCCCGCAGCCGCGCGATCGCCCCGAGCAGCGCCGCCTCGTGATCGGCCCCCACGTGGGCCCGCTCGGCCAGCACGCACTGCGCCTCGACGTACCGCGGGTCGTCCTCCGGCAGCTCGCGGATCGCCCGGATCGCCTCGAGCTCCTTGGCCCGCGCCGGGCCGATGTTCTCCCACCGCCCCGCGGCCGACAGCTCCCTGGACTCTTTTAATAATTTTTCCCAGCGCGGCGGCTCGCCTCGCGCCTCCTCGGTCGGCGTCGGCGTCACGGGCCGCGCGCCCGCCTCGCCCGGCGGCGCGAGGTAGCCCGGCTCGACCGGCCGCCGGAGCACCGGCATGTCCGCGCCGCGCTCCGGCCGGGCCGCCTCCGCGGGCTCCGCCGCCCGCGCCGGCTCGGCCGCGACCTGCTTCACCGGCTCGTCGCGGCCCGGCAGCGCGTCGCACCCGAGCGCGAGGGCCGTCACGAGCACACGCCCCACGACCCGCGCACGCCACGGCTCCCGCATGTCCGCATGGATCTCACGCCCCCACGCCCGAGACAAGACCGCGGCCTGCCCGCGCCCACGAAATTTCGCACCTGTCCGCGCCCGGCCCCACGCGCCGGCCCTCGCCGCCTCGCGCATCCGACGAATGGCCGCGTGTTGCCTCGCCGCCGCGCGCGCCACTACACTGCCGCCGTGGAGCCCTGCCTCAGCGATCGTCAGTGGACCGAGCTCGTCGCGTGGGAGCTCTCCGGCGAGGCCCTGCGCCGCGTCGGCGCGCACATCGACGGCTGCCCCGCCTGCGCCGACGGCATGCGCTCGCGCCTCGCCGCCGCCGCCGACCACGAGCTCGCCCCGCCGCTCGAGTTCGACGACTTCAGCCTCCGCCGCCCGCTCGGACGCGGCGCCTCCGGCCGCCTCTACCTCGCCACCGACCGCCTGCTCGGCCGCCCCGTCGCCCTCAAGTTCCTCGCCCGCGCCAGCGACGGCCGCGACCTGCTCGCCGAGGCCCGCACCCTCGCGCGCTTCACCCACCCCAACCTCGTCGCCGTCTACCGCGTCGGCGAGGTCGACGGCCGCCGCTACGTCGCCTACGAGTACGTGCCCGGCGGCAGCCTCGAGCAGCTCGGCCCCCTGCCGTGGCCGCGCGCGCTCCGCCTCGGCCTCGCCGCCGCCCGCGGCCTCGCCGTCGCCCACCGCGGCGGCGTGCTCCACCGCGACATCAAGCCCGGCAACCTCATGTGCGTCGCCGACGACGAGCTGAAGCTCGTCGACTTCGGCCTCGCCCAGCTCACCGGCGACGCCGCCCCGCTGCTGCGCCCCGTCATCCCCCCGCCCGCGACCGACCCCACCGCCACGCTGCCCGACGAGACCCAGGCGACGGTCGAGGGCATGGCCTTCGCCCAGGCCGGCGAGCTCTCGGGCACCCCGCTGTACTGGCCGCCCGAGACCTGGAGCGGCGCGCCCGCCACGCCCGAGCGCGACGTCTACAGCCTCGGCCTCGTGCTCCACGAGCTGCTCGCCGGCAGCCTGCCGACCGCGGGGCTGTCGGTGCACGCGTTGTGGCAACACGCGCAGTCCCGCGACCTCCCGCCGCTGCGCACGCGCTGCCCCGAGGTCCCCGCCGGCCTGGCCGCGCAGGTCGACCGCTGCCTCGCGCGCGACCCCTCGCAGCGCCCGACCGCCGCCGCCCTCGCGGCCAACCTCGACGCGCTCACCGCCCTCATCCCCTTCACCGCCCCGACGACCCCCGCGCCGAGCTCCGCCGACGTCGACGCGATCGACCGCTCGATGCTCCTGCTCGGCTCGCCGCTCGCCCTGGTCGAGCGCTTCTACGCCCGCCTGTTCGCCGCCCACCCGTTCCTCCGCCCGCTGTTCCCCCTGCGCATGGACGACCAGCAGGCCAAGCTCGCCGGCGTCATCCGCCTCGCCGTCGCCAACCTGCGCGCCCCCGAGGCCCTCGCCCCCACCCTCGCCGACCTCGGCCGCCTCCACGTCGGCTACGGCGTGCTCCCCGGCCACTACCGCATCGTCGTCGACACCCTGCTCGCGAGCCTCGGCGACCGGCTCGGCGAGCAGCTCGACGCCCGCGCCCGCGCGGCCTGGTCGCGCGCCCTCGAGTTCCTGGTCGCCGCCATGCAGCCCGCGGCCGCCTGTCCCGTCGAACAGGTCGAGCTGACCCACTGACCGTCCAAAAATTATCTCCGCAGCACGATCACCGCCGGGTCGCACGGCTCCGCGTACAGCCTCGCGACCTCGGCCGCCCGCCGCGTGAGCACCGCCCGCTGGTTGATGTACCCCTTGTCGGTGATCTCCCCGGCGTCGAGCGCCGGCGGCTCGCTCAACAGGAGCACCCTGTTGACGCTCCGGCTGCTGCTGCCCGCCTCGGCGTTGTGCGCCGCGAGCCCGGCGATCAGCCGCTCCCGCACCGCCGGCGCCGCGATCAGCTGCTCGGCCGACGCCTCGGGCCAGCCCGCGAGCGCGCGACACCCCGTCAAATTGAGGAACCCGAGCAGCCCGACGTCCGCCTGCCCCTCGCCCGCGACCACCGCGTCCTGCAGCACCGGCGAGGCCGCGGCGATCGCCGCCACCCGCACCGCGCCGACGTTCACCCACGTGCCCGACGTCAACTTAAAATCCTCGGCGACGCGGCCGTCGAACACGACGCCCTTGCGCGGGTCGGCGGGGTCCGCGAGCCGTCCGGCGTCCCCGGTCCTGTAAAAGCCGTCGGCGTCGAACGCGGCCCGCGTCTGCTCGGGCTGATCGACATAACCGGGCGTCACGTTGGGCCCGCGCACCCGCATCTCGAGCTTGCCCTCGCGCGGGATCATTTTGAGAACACACCCCGGCGCCGGCAGGCCGATGATCCCCGCGTGGGCGATCGGGTAGTGCACAGTCGTGATCAGCGGCGACGTCTCGGTCGACCCCCACGCCGAGGCCATGAACACCGGCCGCCCGCGCACGCGCCGCGCGAGCGCGTCGAGCCGCGTCCACAGGTGCTGTGGTAGTGCGGCGGCCGCATAAAACACGAGGTCCAGCTCGCCGAGCAGCGCCGTCGCCAATTCGTCGTCGGCCTCGGCCAGCGGCAGCAGCACGTCGAACCCGCGCGGCACATTAAAATACAGCGACGGCGGGTGCATGCGCAGGTTCTCGGCCGTCCGCTCGATCGCCCCCGGCGCCGGCTTGCCGTCGTCGATCCACAGGGTGCCGCCCTGATACAGCACCATATTGAAATTATGGTTGCCGCCGAACGTGTGGTGCCACGGCAGCCAGTCGACCAGCTCCGGCGGACGCGCGGCCAAAAACGGCCACGACTGCGCGATCGCCTGCTGGTTCGAGCACAGCATCTGCTGGGTGTTGAGCACGCCCTTCGGCAGGCCGGTCGAGCCCGAGGTGAACAGGATCTTGGCGATCGTCCGCCCGTCGGTGGCCGCGTGCGCCGCCGCGGCCGCCTCCGCGTCGCCATCATCGAGCCCTGCCACCGCCGCCGCGCCGACCACGACCGTCACGTCCTCGACGACCTCACCGATCACCGTCAGCGCCCGGCGGTAGCGCTCGTCGGCCGCGTACACCAGCCCCGGGCGCACGACCCCCGCGATGTGCCGCAGGTTGGCCAGGTCCTGCGAAATTAAACTGTAGGCCGGCGACACCGGGACCGCCGGCACGCCGACGTCCATGGCCGCCAGCTGCAACAATGCATTGTCGATCCCGTTGTCCGACAGCAGCATCAGCGGCCGCCGCGGCCCGAGCCCGCGCGCCAGCAGGGCGGCCGCCAGCCTGCGCACCTGCGCCAGCGCCTCCGCGTACCCGATCGTTCGCCAGCCGGCGCCCGCGCGCTCGCCGAGGAACACCCGCTCCGGCCGGGCCGCGGCCCAGCGACGCAGGCGCTCGCCGAGCGTCGCCGGATATTCTTTTAATTCATGCGGCGAGCGCAGCACCAGCGAGCCGTCGGCCAGGTACGTGACCTCGACCTCGGCCGGCGCGAGCGCGAGGTGCGTGCCCGCGGTCGTCACGCCCCGCACACCCACTTGCCGAGCTGCGTCAGCCCGGCCTCGCCGACCTGCTCGACAGACTGCGTGAAGCGGTCGGCGTCGTAGGTGTTGAGCCACAGCTCGGGCTTGCCGTCGCGGTCGAGGTCGAGCGCGCCGAGCACCGTGTACTGCAGCGCGCCCGGGGCCGCGCCGGCCAGCTTGCGCGCCGGCGCCTCGTGGGTCGACACCACGTACAGCCCGGCGAACGCCAGCGTCTCCTCGCCGTCGGCCGACCTCGGGCCCGGCACCACCACCGCGATCACCTGCTCGGGCGCGCCGTCGCCGTCGACGTCGACGATCGCCCGCTGACGCACCTGCAGCTTTTTTACGGCCTTCACGCCCGCGTGGTCCTTCTCGATCGCCGCCGCCAGCTTGGCCTTCAGCTCGGCCGAGGCCGCCGCGTCGGCCTCCGCGGGCGTGGTCGGCGGCACCACCTCGACCCATTCGCCGTCGACCGGCGGCGCCGTCGCGTGCCCGCGCCACGACTCCGGCGCGCCCTCGATCGTCACCGCCGGCCCGCCCTCGCACGGGTCCTCGGCCTCGCCCTTGACCTTGCGGACCTCGCCGTCGACCCCGCGCACCGTGCTGCCCGCCGGCAGCAGCGCCAGGCACGCCTCGCCGCCCGCGAACCGCCGCGGCGGCTCGGCCCCGCGGTCGCTGCAGGCCAGCGGCACGTAGCCGACCTCGCCGCCGACCAGGAACACCCGCCCGCGCTCGTGCAGCGGCAGACCCGGGTCCACCGGCGCAGGCGGCTCGACCTTCGGCGCCGGCTTCGGCTCGGCCTTCGGCGCCGGCGGAGCCTCCCCGCCGCACGCGAGCAGACCGGCGAGCACCAGACAAGAACCACGCAAAAGAGACCGCATCGCCGCGCCACCCTACCACGACTCCAGCGCCCGCGTGGTACCACAGGGCATGCGCTTGACTTGCAGCTTCAGCCTTCATCACCTGCCCCTCGCCGTCACCCTCCTGCTCGCCTGCGGCGACGACAAGGGCGACGACACCACCGGCGTCACCAGCCCCGCGACCACCGGCGCCCCCGAGACCACCGGCGACACCGGCAGCGACCCGACGGTCGCGCAGACCAGCGGCACGACGGTGACGACCACCGGCGCGCCCGACACCACGACCACGACCACGACGGACCCCAGCAGCGGAGGTCCGGACACCACGACGAGCGGCGACCCGGGCACCACGACGAGCGGCGACCCGGGCACCACGACCACCGGCGCGCCCGACACCACCACCGGCGAAACCACCGAGGCGACCACCGGCGACGCCACCGACGGCACGACCACCAAGGGCGGCGGCCTCGGCGAGGGCGAGATCTGCCAGGACATGCCCGACGCCTGCGCCGAGGGCCTGAAGTGCTGCTACCCCTGCGGCATCCCGGATTGCATGAACACGTGCATCAAGCCCGACCTCATGACGGGGGAGTGCCCGCTCTTCCCCTGACCGCGGTATCCTCCGGGCATGCGCCCGCAGCACCTGGTGCTCGTCACCTGTCTCTTCGCACCTGCCTGCAAGACCAGCCTCCCGCCGCAGGACACGCCGCCGGCGACGGTCGCCCCCGAGCCGCCGCCGCCGGTCGTCGACAGCACGCCCGCGCCGATCCCCGCGCCCGAGGTGTGGGTCGGCCGGGTCGAGCTGCTCGGCGGGCGCCTCGACTTCGCCGCCCGCCTCGAGGCCGACCCGCACAAGCCCGGGGCCTGGCGCGGCCGCATGGACATCCCCGCCCAGGGCGTGAAGGACTTCCCGCTCAGCGACATCCGCCTCGCCCCCGACGCCGTCGAGTTCACGCTCGCCCCGCCCGGCGCGCCCGAGGCCCAGCACGCCATCTTCATCGCCGAGCGCACCGCCTCCGCGCCCGAGGCCGCCGGCCTGCTCACGCAGAACGGCCAGACCTACAAGCTCACCCTGCGCCGCCTGCCGCCCGGCGAATCGCCGCAGTTCACGCCCAGGCGCCCGCAGGAGCCGAAGCCGCCGTTCCCCTACCTCACCCGCGAGCTGACGTACACCAGCGAGGCCGACAAGGTCACCGTCGCCTGCACCTTCACCGCCCCCGCCGCGACCAGCGAGCCGCCGCCCAAGTTCCCCGGCGTGGTCCTGCTGACCGGCTCCGGCGCCCAGGACCGCGACGAGGCGATCATGGGCCACAAGCCGTTCGCCGTGCTCGCCGACCACCTCACGCGCGCCGGCGTGGCGACCCTGCGCTGCGACGACCGCGGCGTCGGCGGCACCGGCGGCAAGCTGGCCAGCACCCCCCACAAGACCCAGGCCCAGGACGCCCGCGGCGCGCTCACGTTGTTGACCGCGCAGCCCGAGGTCGACGCGGCCCACGCCGGCCTGCTCGGCCACAGCGAGGGCGCCAACATCGCCATGCTGGCCGCGGCCGCCGACAGGCGGGTCGCGTTCGTGGTCCTGCTCGCCGGCATGGGCGTGACCGGCCGCGAGATCTTGCCGATGCAGATGGCCGCCCTGTTCCGCGCCCAGGGCGCCTCCGAGGACAAGCTCACCGCCATGGTCGCCGCCGAGGACAAGCTGCTCGACGCGCTCATGGCCAGGAAGAAGCCCGCGCGCGCCGAGCTCGAGAAATTGACGAGCGAGCTCGCCAGCCAGCAGATCGCCGCGACCAGGGACTCGCCGCCGCCGAGCCCCGAGCTGCTCGCCCAAATAATTAAACAGACGCTCGACGCCTTCGACACCGTGGCCATGCACGACCTCCTGCGCCACGACCCGCGCGCCCCGCTGAAGAAGCTCAAGAAGCCGCCGGTGCTGGCCCTCAACGGCGGCCTCGACCTGCAGGTCCCCCCCGCCGAGAACCTCGGCCGCATCGAGCAGGCCCTCAAAGCCGCCGGCAACAAGGACGTCACCCTGAAGACGCTGCCCGGCTTGAACCACCTGTTCCAGCACGCGAAGACCGGCGGCATCGAGGAGTACAGCGACATCGAGGAGACCATCGCCCCCGAGGTGCTGAGCGAGGTCTCGAGCTGGATCCTCGCCCGCACCCGCCCCGCCGCGCCCCCGACGAAGTGACCGGCCGACGCGTCACCGCCCTCGAAGCCGCCCTGTAGCACGTCTCGCCTGCCCTCGCCGCCGTCACGCAGGCGACGCGCCAGGTGGACCCGCCTCAGCCCGCGGCGCCCGGCGGGCAGCGCACGAGGAACACCTTGAACTGCAGCGACACGAAGATCGGCCGCGGCTCGACCAGCCCCGCCTGCGCGAACAGGTCGAGCAGCGCCGCGTCGGACTCGACGAAGTGCACGGTCGCCATGGCCTGACGCCGACGCTCGAGGTCCTCGCGCGCGACGCCGTGGGCCCGCCACCGCCGCAGCTCGACCTCCCACAGCGCCGCGTCCATGCCGACGCGGCAGCCGACCACCAGCGGCGCCCCCGGCCGCAGCCGCCGCGTCACCTCGCGCAGCAGCGCCAGCCGCTCCGCCGGCGCCACGTGGTGCAGCACCCCCAGCATCTGCCCCCCGTCGAACGCCGGCCCCGGCGGCAAGCTGCGCAGCTCGCCGACGTGCAGGTGCGTGCGCGCGAGCAGCCCCTCGGCGGCCAGCCGCTCCCGCGCGACCGCCAGCATCGCCTCCGACGGGTCGACCCCGGTGAAGCGCCACCCCGGCACGTCGTACCGCCCATACGGCACCAGCTCCGCCGCGGTGCCCAGCCCCACGAACAGCACCGACGCCGCGTCCTGCCCGTCGAGCCGACTGGCGAGCGCGCTGACGCCGAGCTCGTACATCGCCTGCACCCCCGCGAGCGCGACCCCGGCCTGCGCGTCGTAGTGTGCGGCTCGATCGGCGCCGAAGCCGGTCATGTTCGCGTGCGCAGCGTGCTCCGAGTGTTCGTGGCTCATGACCCCGAGCATGAGCCGCGGCGCCCGCGAACGACAGGGCGCGGCTTCAGCTCCGATCGGCCTGGATTTCGATCGCCGGCGAGTTCGAATCACGCCGACACGATCGCGGAGGAGTCAAGCGAGCCCGCGAGCGTGAACTTTCGCCGCGGGCCCCACACCGCCTCAACGCACGCGGGCGTATTTGACAGGAATTGATAAGGGTGCCATTGCAACGCGCGGAACGCATCCGAGGGATGCGTCGACCGCCCCGCGCGTTGCGAGGCGGATGTTCATGAGAAGAGATACGATGTCAAAGAAGCTTTTTGTGGGTGGCCTGAGCTGGGATACGACCGACGAGGGCCTGCGCCAGGCGTTCAGCCCGTTCGGTTCGGTGATCGAGGCCAAGGTCGTGACGGATCGGGAGACCGGTCGCTCGCGCGGGTTCGGGTTCGTGGGCTACACGGACGCGGCCGAGGGCGCAGCGGCCCAGCAGGCGATGGACGGCGTGTCGCTCGACGGCCGCACGCTCCGCGTCAACCCCGCCGATGACAAGCCCGGCGGCGGCTCGCGCGGCGGCAGCGGCGGCGGCTACGGCGGCGGTGGCGGCGGCTACGGCGGTGGCGGTCGCGACGGCGGCGGCTACGGTGGTGGCGGTCGCGACGGCGGCGGCGGTCGCAACCGCAGCCGTTACTGAGCGCTTCGCGGCGACGCGAACCGTCTCCGCTCGAGAGGTCCGGGCCGTCCAGCCCGGACCTTCGTCTTTATCGTCACCGCGAACTTGCGACTGTCCGCGACGTCGAGCGCTCGCTCCTGGATTCGAGGCCTGCGACGTCGTGACGCGAAATCGTCGACGACGCCGACTGTGCGGCCGAAACCTCGATTATTTCGCATATTTCGTCGCAGTACGACGCCGGGCTCGCCGCGCGCGTGCTAAGGTGGCGGCCGATGATGTCTCAAACTGTGGAGTCGGCCGGCGTTCGTCGGTCGCAGGTCGATGGATTTGTGCTCGAGCTCGACCTGGCGACGCGCGCCATCCGGGTCGCCTGGCAGTCCGGCACCGATGCATCGGTCCGCGTCAGCGGCGGCACCTGGGAGCCGCTGCCCGAGCCGCTCGGAGATCTGCGCGGGCGGATCGTCGGTCACAGCATGCACGGCCGGACGCGGGCGCAGTTCGAGTACCACCTCGGACGCGGCAACCGCGACTGGTCGTACGACCACGGGCCGTGGGCGGCCGCGCGGCGGATGGCGCGGCTGGCCGGCGTGGAGGCGGCGGACGCCGAGCTGCTGTGCAAGCTGATGTGGCTGTTCTATCGCAACCGCTGGTCGCTCGAGCTCGCGGACGGCTGCGGCTGGGGCGCGGACGGCTACACCCCGCTGATCGCCGCGGTCCTGGCCGAGCCGGTCAAGACCCGGGCGCGCTGGAACATGCTGATCCTGACCGGCGGCCTGCGCTGGCGCCCCGAGGACGGCGACCTCCACGACGTCGCCGGCGAGCCGATCCTCGACGATTTTTATGCCACCCCGTGAGCGTACGTCGGTGGCGGGACGGGTATGAAGATCCATACGCTCAAGATCAACCGCCACGAATCGGTGGTGCCCGGCACCGAGCTCCGGCTCGACGCCCACGTCAACCTGCTGCACGGCGAGAGCGGCACCGGCAAGACCGCGCTGCTAGGCCTGCTCGCCGCGATCGCCGGCACCGACTTCTCGCGCCTCGAGGGCGAGGCGTTCGACCTGGTCTACGAGATCGGCGACGGCGTGTTCACGGCGATCGTCGCCATCGCCAGCGAGGGACACCCGCAGCGCTCGCCGATCGACGGGCTGCCCGAGCCGACCGGCTACACCTACAAGATCGGCCTCCACCGCGTGGACGGCGGCGCCGTCTGCGAGATCTTCGGCGACCCCGAGGCCATGACCGTGCGAGTCTCCGGCGGCGAGCCGCGCCGACTCCCGCCGAGCGCGCCGTTTCGCCGCGGCTTCCTGACCCGGGCCCTGCGCGAGCCGCCCGCCGCGGCCCTGTTCTTCGGCGCCTGGCACCTGTTCAACTGGCACGGCACCGCCGCCCGCTTCGACGAGTCGCTCGACTGCTTCCTGGCCATGACCGGCCGCCGCCCCGCCCTCGCCGGCGTCGCCCTGCCGCGGCCCGCCGAGGCCGTGTTCTCGTTCGACCCCAGGGCCAGCCTGCGCGGCGGCTCGCTGTACACGGTCGACCACTACCTGCCCGGCGGCGCGATCGGCCGCGCCATCTTCGACGCCCACCGCAGCCCCGCCGGCGAGACCCACGTCGCCGCCGCCGACGACGAACCCGGCGCGGCCCAGGACAGCCTCGTCTTCCTCGGCCGCGTCGCCCGCCTGCTCGGGTTCCGCGGCGCCTCGTTCCACCCCGACGTCACCTCGTATCGCCACAAGCGCGCGACCGGCACCCGCCACTACGCCGTGCACGGTTTCACGTTCCGCTTCACCCGCGACGACGAGGCCAGCATCCACCACGACCGGCTCAGCTACGGGCAGAAGCGGCTGCTCGCGCTGTTCTACTACCTGGCGGCGAGCGAGCACTTCATGTTCGCCGACGACCCGTTCCACGGCCTCGACCCGGCCTGGATCCCCGCGTGCATGCAGGCGATCGGCCGTCGCCAGTGCTTCCTGACCGCCCACGACCCGCGCGCGCGGGCCTACCTCGGCTTCGACTCGAAGGACCGCGTGGCGCAGCGATCGATCGTCTGCGAGGCCGAGCACGGCCGGTTCCGCTGGCGCAACATCGACGCCGCCGCCGCCGACGCCGTGTTCCGACGCCACGCACGCGAGGCCACCGCGCACCTGACCGCCAGCCCCTCGACCGACCCCACACCGCACATGGACGAAGCGCGATGACACGCTCGAGACCCGCGCGCATGAGCCCCTGCCCCTGCGGCCCCCCGCACCGATGAGCGCCGCGCCCATGGACACCCTCACCGCCGACGAGCTCATCTGCGGCCTGCAGCTCCCGCCCGCGCTGGCGCGAGCCCTGGTGGAACGCCGCTGGCGCCGCCCGCTCGAGTCGCACCTGCGCCGCGTCTTCCGCGAGCGCCCGATCCGCGCCGAGTTCTACGATCTGCCCGCCCTGCGCCACGCCAACCGCCGCTGGCACGTCGAGCGCGACCCCGCGTTCGTCGGCCACCCCGACGCCAAGGCCCCGCCCGGCGACATCGACCCCACGCGCTCGCTGCTCCTCGGCGTGCTCGGCCCCGACCTGCCGTTCGCGCTCGACTACCGCGTCACGTCGGGCGAGCCCCGCGTCGTCTACCTCCACTCCGGCGGCGACCGATGGATCACCGTCGCCCGCGACATCGAACAATTGCTCGTGAGCCTCCACCTCGACGGCCTCGGCGAGCGCCGCACCCCGGCCTCGACGCCGCCCTGCCCCGCCCCCCGCTGACCCCGACCGCCCCGCTCCCGAGCGCGGCTCCACAGATGGTCTCGAGCGCAGCGAACCGAGCAAATACACCCGATATCATTATTAAAAGATATCACCCGCTGCCCGAACCGGTCCGTCGCCAGGGCGTGACACGAGAGCACTCCGCACTGCTACCCACCCTCTGGCAAATACCGCTTACTCCCGTCAATCGTCGTCGCCCCGCTCCCGAACCCCTCCCGAGTCCTGGCGAGTGACCTCCGACCGAACCCGCCTACGCCCCCGGAAATTCTCCGGCCTCGAGCGCATCCTTGACCTGCGAGAACGATCGACCCGCCCCGAGCTGCGCCGCGACCCACCGCGCCTGCGCCGGCGCCTGCTCGGGCCAGAACGAGTGCTTCCCCGGCTTCAATCCGTAGTACACCGTGGGCGCCGGTAAAAGCCCCGCCCGGGCCCATCTGCGCACCGTGGCCGCCGACACTCCGGCCGCGTCCGCAACGTCCTGGACGGTGACTCGAGGGTCGGGCACGGGCGCCGAGTGTACAGGCTTGCGCTTTGACTCTAATTGCCTCTATCTACCCCTTATGACTCGGCCCCCGGACGACCTACACCCCTGCACGACGCCAAAACCCTCCTGCGAGCCCGAGCCCGCAGGCCAGTTCGACGCCGACCCCCCCAACTCAGACGACACCCTCGTCGACGTCCCGCCTCTCGAAGACGCCGAGTTGGTCGGCGAATACCCCAGCGTGGAGGAATACCTCCGCGACATGCTCGAGCCGGAGATCAGCCCTGCCTGCACGTGGCTCCTCGACTACCTCGACTGGGACGCGGTCCTCCTCAAATTCGAGGAGGACGGCGCCCGCTACGTCTGCCAAGACGGCCAGGTATTCCGAATCAACGGCTCATGACATCCTGCATTCGCATTCACCACAGCTCTCATCAAAATGAGAATCACACATCTCACCAGATAATAAACGATACGCGGCCAATATTGGTGATGTCGTATATAGGAAGGGCTAGACCCACCTACGGGCCCGTTTACGGAAGGTCATCCGGAAACCGACAGTATCGCTACAAAATCGGTACGAATTTCCGAGACGCCGGCGAGATCTCGTTCATGCGCATCGGCCCAAGAGACGGAGGGGTCGACGCAAGGCGAGCTCGACGGGGCACGCGAGGTGAGGTCGACGGTCGATGGGATGAGGGCACCGTCGGATCCCCCGCGTCCTCGGCGTCAATCTCCTCTCCACCCCAGCTCCGCGCTCGACAACGGTTGTGACCCGGGATGCCGGTGTTCGCCGTGCATGAGGCCGGGCTCGCCATCATCCGGGTGGGGAGTCGATCGAGTTCTCTGCACATATCGGCGGCGCCAGACTACAGGCTTCGGCTCTTTCCCCTCGTGAACGTATGGTCAGTTGCGACCCTCACGCCAGGACGGTATTGTCCCAGTCAATGCGAAAATACTCCCTGGACCAGGTGTTTAACGAAGCAACGGTCCCAACTGTGACCTATGTCGCTCCGGCGGAGATGCGACAACTCCGTGCATCGTTACGGACACGGGGCAAGCATGTGACCCTGGTGGGCGCATCAGGTTCTGGAAAGTCAACCGTTGCGGAGAAAATCTTGGGAGAGCTTTTTCCCAATTCTGGAGATATTCATAAGTTTAGCGGTCGCTCTTATCCAAATGATTCCTCATTCATTGCAATCCTTGGGAAGGAATTCTCCGAAGCTCCGGCAGCCGACGCAGTGCTCCCTTGGCTTAAGGCCCTCTCTTTGGTGGTGGTTGATGATGTTCACCACTTAACTTTTGAAGCCCGACAGGAACTCGCCAGGATGTTAAAACTCTGGCACGAACTCGGGATTAAGTTCTTTCTGATTGGCATAGCAAAAAGCTCAGACGAGATTCTTGGCACTGATCCGGAGTTAGCAATTCGCAATGACGTTCACAGCCTCGGGTCTCAAAATCAGCAATTCTTAAAGGATGTGCTACGCCAGGGACAGCAGGCGCTTAATATCTCATTTAATGAGGGCTTTGCGCAGGACGCAGTCACTGCGGCAAAAGGGCTGCCCGCGATCTTTCAGGCAATCTGCCGAATTGCGTGCGTAGAGTCCGACGTGGAGGAGACACAAGAAGAAACGAAAACCATTCAATTGGAACTCCCGACGATCGGACGTTCTGTGGTGCGAATGTTTGACCCTAAATACTTTTGCGACTTGTGGGTTTAGCTCAAGGACGTCGTCAGGCCAGAGCGGTGCATAGTACATTTCTCGAAATCGTTGATGCGCTGGCACGCAGTGCAAAAAGTCAAATTAGCAAGGCTGAGCTCTACCGGAAGATCGTAGGCCCAATCCAGGAGCCCGATATCCGAAAGCGAAAGTCTACCAGCTTTTATCGCGCCATGGATTCGCTGCAAAAAGCAATTGAGGAGCGCGGCCTTGGTGACATTCTCATTTTTGAATCGGACACCCTGTCAATCGATGATCCTGTTTTTCGCTTTTACTTGGATCATGTGGACTTTGAACGCGTTCGATCGCTGGTGAAGATTCGCAAAGACGAGTACGACTATGATGTTGCTGTCAGTTTTGCGGGCGAGGACCGCGATCGTGTACTAAAATTAGTAAGGGCATTGGAGGCCCGTGGAATCGAGGTCTTCTATGACTTTAACGAAACGGCAAGGCTCTGGGGTAAAGATGTTGAGCGCGAATTGGCACAGATCTATTCTCAGGAAGCGCGATATATGGTCCTTTGTCTCTCCAACAAATACCCTGTGAAGGATTGGAGTAAATTCGAGCTCGAGGTTGGCCGCCGAGCTGCAGCTAAGCGTACTTCTGATTACTTGCTGCCGCTTCGTCTGGAACGAACGCTAGATCCGATTGTGGGGCTTCGGGACACGATCGGATATCAGTCATACCTAGACGATGCCGATTTGGTTCGTGTCGTTGACACGCTATATCAAAAACTCTCAAGTTGGGAGGCTGTGGATTAGACAGCTTGTTCGCCTTATCGGCGCAGTAGAGCAGGATGAATCCGGCCTCGCTATAACGAGGCCGTTGCCACCGTCGGATGGGATTCAACACTGTCCTCGGCGCAGCGACCCCTACGTGCCGATACTCCTTGCCAAGTTGTGACTGCTGTCTCACGGATGGTGTACCGTGGTGAAATGGCGATCGACATCCGCGGCGACCCCACAACTGCCGTGTGCTTGCCGAACCCTAATTCGAAAGTGGAACCTGTTCCACTTGGATCCGACCTCAGCGGCAGTCTGCGAAACATAACGGCGTTTATATACAATTTTTGGTGACACCGTGCGCATGCTGATTCCAGTCCGTGCGACCGATAATGATCTACCAGGCCATCGTTTACGACGGCGGCCGTGCACTCGGCGGAGTGCTCACTGTTTGATATAGGTGGCGAGCGCGGTGCCGCCGTTGATGTAGTCCGAGAACACCAGCAGCGTGTCGTCGAAGGCGCTGTAGGGGTGGGTCGTGGGGGTCTGGGTGGACATCTCGCAGGCCGCGAGGGCGCGGGAGCAGGCGCACTCGACGGTGCGGGTGAGGTCGGATCCGGCGGTGGTGAAGGTGCCGTGGGCGGTGTCGTCGAGGGTGCGGAGCTGGAAGGCCGGGCTGCTGAACGTGAGGGCGCCGGAGAGGGTGTCCGAGGTCAGGCCGGTGGCGCCGAAGACCTCGTATTTGCTGAGCACGTAGGTGCCGTCGGCGATCGCTCCGCCGACGGCCTGGGGGATGATGCCGACCGCGGCGGTCTGCTGGACCTCGGGCGGCTCGAGGCCGATCTGCGTGCACTCGTCCCACTCGGCCGGGGCGCCGGTGGTGGCCGTCGTCGTGTCGTCGCCGGTCGTCGGGACGGCGGTGGTCGTGCCGACGGCGGTGGTGGTCGCGTCGGTGCCGCCGTCGCCGCCGCCGCTGTCGCCGCAGGCGAGGAGGAGCGCGACGAGGAGGACGAACTTTCCAGTCCCGGGCATGACGGACTGTGTAACACGGGACGCGCGCTCGTCGGCGCCCGGCGTGGGGTCGGCCGGGGCGCGACGGACGGGCCGCTCCCGCTGACCTCGCTGCACGACGTCGCGGCCCATGGCCTGCTACGACACCGGACCGAGCGCGAGCCGGGCAAGTGACGCGCGACGGACGCCGGCCCTCGCCACGCCGACGTTCGTGACCTCGCTGCATGACAGGCTCGGCCCCTGACATCGGCGTCATACTCGCGTCCGCTCGCGCACGCGCCGAAGTCTTTAATAATCAAATAATTAACGACCTGTGACGGATCGGCGAACCGGCGGGCAACCTCCTGTCATGCATCACCTTGGCCTGATCTCCCCTCGCCTCCCTGCCCTCCTTCTGGCGCTGGCGCTCGCCGCCTGCGAAGGCAAGGACGGCCTGCTCAGCGAGCACATGTCCGACGTGTCCTCCACCGGCGAAGCCAGCGCCGACCCGCCGGTGACGACCGGCGACTCGACGACCGACGGCTCGACCTCCGACGACTCGACCTCCGACGACTCGACCTCCGCGGAGCCGCCGCAGCTGTGCCCGTGCGTCGTCGACGACCCGGGCGAAGGGTGGGAGGACCCGTCGATGCCGACCTGCGCCGAGTCGATCTGCCCGCTCGTCGACGCGTCCTACGCGCAATACTGCGAGGGCATGTGCATCGAGGGCGCCATGGTCGACACCGCGGCGCTCGAGTGCGCGCTCGTGGCCCTGCGCGACCGCACGCCGGGGCTGATCCGCTGGCGCCTCGCCGTCGAGGGCGAGCTCTACTACGGCAACGGCTACCTGTGGATCCGCGACGACGGCACCGCGGTGTGGCGCAAGTGGGAGGGCGAGGACGTGTCCTACAACGTGTCGCCGGCGCAGATCGTCGAGCTGCCGGCCGGCGCGACCTACGAGCAGTGCCTGGCGGCCGACGACGCGACCGCCTTCGAGTGCGTGCGGCAGGCGCTGGCCGGCCCCGACGACTTCGTGTGCGACGAGGGCTGGCACGCGGACGCCATTTAATAATCATGGCCCGCGCTGTCGGTCGTCGCGGCGGTGCGGCACACTGCCTCCCCCGTGCCGACCGAGCTCTCGTACGACCGCGCGCTGCTGCTCCCGCTGCCCGAGCTGAGCACATATCTCTACGATCCGCCGCGCGAGGTCGCGGCGCTCCTCGGCTGTCCTTGCGGACAGCTCGGCGACGACGACCACGCCGCGCTGCTGCGCGGCCGCTGCTACGTCGAGGTCGGCGTGCGCCTGCTCGCCTGCGCCATCGAGCGCGAGCCCGGGCGCCCGCGGCCGCACGCGCTGCGCGAGCTGCTGCTGCTCGACGACGACGCCTGGGACATCGACCCGGGCGCGCTGCGGGTCGTGCAGGCCTTCGCGCACGACCGGGCCTGGCACCTCGGCCTGCCGTCGCACCTCGTGCGGAGGTTCGCCGCGCTCGCGCCCCGGCCGCTGCGCTGGACCGACGCCGAGGTCGAGCGCTACGCGCTCAACCAGGCCTTCGGCGGCTACTCGGGCGGCCTCGCCTCGCTGAACATGGTCCGTCGCCTCGGCGTCGCGCTCAACAACGGCGTGCCGGTCGCGCTGGCGGCCGGCGGCCGGACCGCCACGCTCACGACCGTCGCCGATCTCACCCGCCACGTGATCGCCGAGCTGGCCCCCGACCCGCACGACCACGAGAACTTCGACAACCGGCTCTACGCGCTCGTCGAGGCCGAGGTCCGCATCAACGCCTGAGTCCGCGCCGCGGCCCCGCGTGATACCGTGGGGCCATGGTCCCGAGTCCGTCCACACCGCTCGAGCTCGGCTTCGTCGCCCTCGTCCTGCTCGTCGCGGCCGGCGTGGTCGCGCTGGTGCGCCGCGCCGGCGGGCCCGCGGCGCGCGTCGGCGCCGGGCTCGCGGCCTACCTCGCGGCGCTGCTCGCCCTCGCCGCCTCGGGCGTGCTGGCGGACGGCGCCCCGCCGCGGCCGCTCATCCTGCTCGGGCCCGCGCTGGCCTGCACGCTGTGGTTCGCCCTGCGCAGCGCGAGCGCCCGGGCGCTGGTCCAGCGCGCGCCGCTGGCCGCGCTCGTCGGCCTACAGGCGTTCCGGCTGCCGCTCGAGCTGATGATGCACGCGTGGTCGAGCGAGGGCGCCTTGCCGCCGCAGATGACCTTCTCGGGCCTCAACTACGACATCCTCACCGGCGCCGCCGCCCTCCTCGTGGTGCCCTTCGCGGCCCGCAGCCGGGGCCTCGTGCTCGCGTGGAACGTGCTCGGGCTGGCCCTGCTCGTCAACATCGTCACCATCGCGATCCTGTCGCTGCCGGGCCCGCTGCGCGTGTTCCTCGCGGGCCCGCCGAACGTGCTCGTCCTCCGCGTGCCGTACGTGTGGCTGCCCGGCTTCCTGGTGATGGTCGCGCTCGCCGGGCACATCCTGGTGTTCCGCGCGCTGCGGCGCTGATCAGCCGGCGTAGTCGAACAGGCAGCGGGTGATCGGCACGCCGATGTCGGCCAGCACGTAGAGGTAGTAGGTCTGCCCCGACTCGAGCGGCGCGGCCTCGCCGGCCGCCGGGAAGCCCTGCAACAGCCCGGGCGGCAGCTCGCCGTACTTCACCTCGCCGGTGACCCGCGGGGTCTGGCCGGCGCGCGCGTCGAGGCGCCAGCGCGTGCCCGCGGGGAGGTCGAGGTTGGGCGGCACGCCGGGGTTGGCGGCGCTCTGGTCGAGCACGTAGATGTAGCGCGCGGGCCCGCCGGTCCAGCGCACGGTGCCGTCCGCGTCGACGCCCTGGTCGGCGTCGCAGGCGGCGGGCTCGTAGATCGACTGGTCGTAGAACGGCTTGGGGGTGGGGTCGTCGTCCGCGAACTCGGTGGGGTCGATGCCGCGGTGGTTGAGCTCGGCGGCGAAGAACGCGATCATGCGGGCGGGGTCGGTCGAGGGGATGCCGATGCCCTCGCGCGTGAAGCCGTTGTTCTGCTCGGCCGGGTAGGCGCCGAGCAGCGAGCTGTCGATGAACCCGCCGGCGAACGCCAGGCCGTAGGGCGAGAAGCTGGAGATCCAGTTGCCCGGGGCCTCGATGTCCCACACGCTCGCGCCGCCGGGCGTCACGCTGGTCTGGTGGCAGCACACGCAGGCGCAGGCCTCGACCTGCTCGCGCACCCAGTCGAGCTCGGCCACGTAGGCCGGGTCGTCGAGGCGCGCGTCGGGCTCCTGCGGCGGCGGGACCGGCGGGACCGGGGCGTACGGCCGCTGGGTCAGCACGGTCTCGCAGGCCCCGTACTCGGCGAACTTGCGCCCGGGCTCGGTGCAGCCCGAGATCATGGTCCACGTGCACACCTGACCGCCCTCGCCCTCGCCGGGCGGCTCGCCGGGCAGCGGATCGAGGCACTGCAAGATCGGCCACTCGAACGCGGCGCCGTCGGGGTCGGGGTCGACCGGCTCCTCGCACACGCCGGCCGGCGTGAACGTGCCGCCGCCGAACACCTCGCAGCCGGTCTGCAGGCCCTGGCACTGCCCGGCGTCGTCGCCGGGGAACACCAGGCGCACGTAGGCGTCGGGCTCGCCCGGCAGCTCGCAGGTGCCGAGGATCGCCGGGTAGTCGCACGGGCCCGCCAGCGGCGCGCCGCCCCCCGCCTCGGCGCAGTCGGCCGCGACCTGCTCGTCGCTCCAGCCGCCGCCCACGTAGTCGCGGCACTCCTCCTGCTGCGTGAACTTGTTGTCGTACACGCAGTGCCAGCCCGCGGCCTCGCCCCCGCTCGTCGCCGCGTCGGTCTCGCCCCCGCCGCCCGTGGTCGGCGCGTCCGTCGAGGTCGAGGGGTCCGCGGCCGTCTCGCCCGCGCCGGTCGCGGCCTCCGTGGTCGAGGCGTCGGACGCGGCCGGGGCGTCGGCGCAGGCGGGCAGCAGCAGGGCGGGCAGGAGCAGGGCGTACGGGCGGGGCATGGCGGTCGTTCATCCTCCATCGGATAAAATATCCGATTTTGGATAATCAATTGTAACGGGTCCTGGCCGCCGTCAAGCTCGCCGACGCATATTTTTTTGATGCGCGTTAGAGCCCTTGATATCTTAGGCAGACGTAGGATATTTATTTCGTATGGGAAGGCGGGCCGGGAGCCGCAACGCGGACTTCGAGGCGACGCGCGCGGGGCTGCTCGAGCGCATCGGCCGGCGGCTCGCGGAGGCCGACGGAGTGGGCGCGAGCATGCACGAGCTGGCGGCGGCGGCCGGGGTCAGCACGGCGACGCTGCGCCACTACTTCGGCGACCGCGACGCGGTGATCGTCGCCTACCTCGACGACTGCCTGCGCCAGGGCGCCCGCTGGGTCGCGCTGGTCGCCACCGAGCCGCTGCAGGCCACCGCCGCCGAGTCGCTCGGGTGGGCGCTCGGCCTCATCCGCATCGGCCTCGAGCACAGCCCGCTCGGCAAGATCCACGCGTTCGGCCTGCGCGCGGGCCTCGAGTCGCCGCTGCTCGGCCCAAGCTACCTGCGCAACCTGCTCGAGCCGACCCTGCGCTGCGTCGAGGCCCGCATCGAGCGCCACCAGGCCCGCGGCGAGCTGACCGGCCGCGACCCGCGCATGCTCGCCCTGCAGCTGGTCTCGCCGCTGCTGCTCGCGGTGCTCCACCAGAAGTCGCTGTTCGGCTGCGAGATGCGCCCGCTCGACCTCGACGCGCTGCTGGCGGAGCTCCTCGCCACCCTGCGCGCCTGAGCCGAGCGCCGCGCGCGGAGCGGTCCGCCTCACGCGTGGACGATCGTGATGCGGCGGCCGTTGTCCATGGTCACCAGCTCGGCGCGGGTGCGGTCCTCGACGGGTGGGAGGCCGGCGCGCTGGTCGAAGATGATGAGCCAGCCGGAGTCGAGGCCGAGGCCTGCGAGGTAGCCGTCGAGCTGTTTGAGGCCCGAGATGCGGGGGTTCTTGCCGCCGTCGCGCCAGACCTTCAGCTACATGGCCACGCGGACGGGGCCGTAGCGGAGGACCAGGTCGACGCGGCCGCGGCGGACGGCATATTCGCGGTTGAGCACGCCGCCGCCGTTCTCGACGCGGTGGAAGAACGCCATGAGCACCAGGTGCGGGGCGATCTCCGGGTAGGTGGCGGTGCCGAGCAGGGCCTCGCCGTGCTCGCGCCAAAACTCGAGGAAGGCGGTCAGGAGCCGCTCGGGATCGAGGCGCCCCTCGGGGGTGAGCCAGGACGGAGTGATGTGGGGCAACGAGGCGCGACTGCTGCTGGCGAGCGAGCGCAGGATGACCTCGCGGTAGGTCGGGTTGGCGACCACGAGGCCGCCGCCGGTGTCCATGCGCAGGAGGCCGATGTCGATGAGGAACCGCTGGTCCTCGTCGGAGACCTCCGGCAGGGCCTCACCGGCGATCATCGGCGCGAGGATCCGGTGGACGCGCGGCTCGCGGAGGAGGTCGGCCAGGCTGTCGAGGTGGGTGTCCATGCGACCGATGAGGATCTGCCGGGCTCTGATCACGTCGTCAGCGCCGATCGCGGCGCTGCGGTCGACGACGAGGACCTCGGTCAGCTGACGGGCGAAGGCGTTGACCAGCCAGGGCTGGCCCTGCGTCTCGTCGTAGGCCGCGGCGAGGGCGTCCGGGGTGAAGCGCTGGCCGGTGTCGTCGGTGTGCTGCTGGTAGAGCTCGGCGACCTCGTCGGCGGTGAAATTACGCAGCGTCAGCGACTCGATCTTGATGTTGAAGGGGCTGGCCGTGCCGAGCCGACCGTCGGGTCCGCTGGTGATCCTGTAGTCACGGACATCGCGCAGGCCGACCAGCGCGAGCGACCACGGGAAGTCGGTGGGGCGGGTCGGATAACCCGTCCGCAGCTGACGTAGGACGGAGATGAGGGCCGCGTCCCGGAGCGCGTCGATCTCGTCGAGGAACAGGACGAGCGGGCGAGCAGACGCGTGGGTCCAGGCGGTGAGGGCGGCGTGGATGCGCTCGCCGGGCAGGGCCTCGGGCCACGGCGGGGGGCGCAGCTCGGGCGGCAGCGCGGCGTTCACGGTGCGGCGCCACGGGCCGAGCACGGCGTTCTCGGCCGCGCCGGGGTCGCTGCGGAACGGCTCGCCGCACTCGAGCGAGACGAGGGCCGCGGTGTAGCGACCCTCGCGCGTCAGCTCGGCGGCGAGGGCCATCAACGTCGTCGTCTTGCCGACCTGGCGCGGGGCATGCACGACGAAGTACGCCCGCTGGTCGATGAGGTCGCGGACCTGGGGGATGCGCCGCAGCGCCGGCAGCATGTAGTGGATGTCCGGCTGGCACGGACCGCCGGTGTTGAAGCGCCGTCGCACGGCCGCGAGTCTGGCAGAGCGACCGCCGCGGAACAAGCGCGGCGCCGCCGCTCACGAGCTGCACGGACGATTCATCCGTCGTCCGACTCGAACACGTGGACCTGTCCGCGACGCGACGGCGTCGACCACAGGCGCAGCCCGCCGGCGGTGTAACCGGCCCGCAGCTCCGCCGGATCGCAACAGGCCAGCAACCACAGGAGAAACGGCGGGAGGTGCTCGGCGATCTGGTCGTGGATGTACGCGTCCTCCGAGGCCCAGACGCCGCGGTAGGTCGGGTCGCGCTCGAGTTCTTGATCCCGCACCGGAGGCTCCTTTCAGGCTCAGCCTATCAAGTTCTAGACTTAATAAGTCCAGTCCGTTAAGGTTCTGGGAGTGCGACGTCCGGAGGACTATCATCCGGGCGCCTTGGCGCGCCGTTCGTCCGACGAGACTCGTGAGAACCAAGTGCGAGAGGAGCTCGCGGCGCTGCTACGGCGCGCACGGACGCGGATCGGGTGGTCGCAGACCGAGCTGCAGGTGCGGCTGGCCGAGGCGCTCGGGGTCGAGGCCGTGGCTCCGAACACCATCAGCCGCTACGAGCGCGGCGTACTGGCGCCGACGCTGGGCACGCTGGACGCGCTCTGTACAGTGCTCGGCGGCGAGAGCGACGCGCTCGTCCGGGCCTTCGCGCAGGCGCTGGGCGAGGCGGACGCCGGCGACGGCGCGACCAAGGTCCGTACGCGCAGGCGAGGCCGGTAGAGTCTGTGGTACCGTCGCGCCGCGTGTCCCTGCGGCGCTCCATCGTTCGCACGATTAAATGGGCCGGGCTCGGGCTCGCGGCGCTGTCGCTGGTGTGCGTGGTGCGGGCGCTGACGGTCTCGGCGCCGGCGCTCGACCCGGGCGAGGCGCCGGCGCTGCCGGAATTCGCGGCCGAGGGCGTGGTGCGGACGCTGGCGGACGCGGTGGCGATCCCGACGATCTCGCTGGCGACCGGCGGCACCCCCGAGGCCTTCGACCGCCTGCATGCATTATTAACAGCGAGGTTCCCCGGCGTGCACGCGCGGCTCGAGCGCGAGGTCGTGGGCGGTCACTCGGCGCTGTACCGCTGGCCTGGCGAGGACCCCGGGGCGCCGGCGGTGGTGTTGACGGCGCACCTCGACGTCGTGCCGGTCGAGCCGGGCACCGAGCAGGCGTGGACGCGGCCGCCGTTCGCGGGCGAGCTCGCCGACGGGTTCGTGTGGGGCCGCGGCACGCTCGACGACAAGCTCAGCGCCGTGGCGATCCTGGCCGCGGTCGAGGCGCTGGTGGCCGCGGGGCACCGGCCCGCGTGCGACGTGTACCTCGCGTTCGGCCACGACGAGGAGACCGGCGGCCGCGACGGCGCGCGGGCGATCGCCGCGCGCCTGGTCGAGCGCGGCGTGCGGGCCCGCTTCGTGCTCGACGAGGGCAGCGCGGTGGTCGACGGCATCGTCCCGGGCGTGGCCCGGCCGGTCGCGCTGATCGGCGTCGCCGAGAAGGGGCTCGCCAGCTTCGAGCTGATCCTGCGGGCCGACGGCGGGCACTCGTCGATGCCGCCGACGCACGGCGCGATCGGCCGGCTGGCGGCCGCGGTCGTGCGCCTCGAGGACGCGCAGATGCCGGGCGAGCTGCGCGGGGCCGCGGCGGCGATGTTCGAGCGCCTGACCCCCGAGATGCCGTTCGTCGCCCGCCTGGCCCTGGCCAACCGCTGGCTGCTGGACCCGCTGATCGTGCGCGGGCTCGGCCTGCAGCCGGCCAGCAACGCCATGGTCCGCACGACCACCGCGCCGACGATCTTCGCCGCCGGCAGCGCCGACAACGTGCTGGCCGCGCAGGCGCGGGCCGTCGTCAACTTCCGCGTCCTGCCGGGCGACAGCGTCGCCGCCGTCGAGGCCCACATCCGCGAGGTCGTCGCCGACGAGGCCGTCGAGGTCGCCTGCCTCGAGCGCTGCTGGGAGCCCTCGCCGGTCGCGCCGATCGACGGCCCGGGCTTCGCCGACATCGCCGCCGCGGCCGCGTGGACCTGGCCCGAGGCGCTGGTCAGCCCCTCGCTGGTGATCGCCGCGACCGACGCCAGGCACTACACCGGGCTCACCGACCGCGTGTATCGCTTCGCCCCGATCCGCCTGACCGACGTCGACCGCAAGCGCCTGCACGGCACCGACGAGCGGGTCGCCGTCGCCGACGTCGCCCTCGCGGTCCGCTTCTACGCGGCGCTGCTGCTGGCCGCGACGCGCCGGGAGCCCGCCCACGAGACGACTCGGCGTTGACGCCGAGCGCGGGGCGACGGCCTGCTGAATCACGGGCTGTCGCGGTCGGCCGACGTGCGCGCCGCCTGGTCCGCGGCCGCGGAGCCCCGACTCCCGGCGCGGCGCGGCCTGTTTTTGCCGCGAACGTTTTCGCGCCGACGGGTTAGACTGGCGGCCGGAGCGACGTGGGCAACGAGCACGGCAACGACGCCGGCGACCGTGACGGCGCCGAGGGGGCCAGCGGCGCCCAACGCCTGAGCGCCCCGGTCGACGGCTCGCAGGCGCCGCGGCTGGCGTTCCCCGTGGTCGGCGTCGGCGCCTCGGCGGGCGGGCTCGAGGCCTACACCGAGTTCCTGCAGGCCGCCCCGCCCGACGCCGGCATGGCCTACGTGCTCGTGCAGCACCTCCCGCCCGACCGCGAGAGCCTGCTGCGCGACCTGCTCGCGCGGCAGACCCGCATGCCGGTGCTGCACGCCGAGGACGGCCAGGCGGTCGAGCCGGACCACGTCTACGTCATCCGCCCGGGGCACACGCTCACGCTGAAGGGCGGGGTGCTGCGGCTCGGGGCCTCGCTGGCGGCGCGCGGGCACGGGCGGCCGGTCGACGACTTCTTCCGCTCGCTCGCCGAGGAGCAGCAGCAGCGGGCGGTCGCGGTGGTGTTCTCGGGCATGGGTTCGAACGGCACGGCCGGGGCCGAGGCGGTCAAGGCGGTCGGCGGCCTGGTGATCGCGCAGGAGCCGGACTCGGCCAAGTACCCGGCGATGCCGCGCAGCCTGATCGACGCGCACCTGCCGGACTTCATCCTGCGCCCGGTCGAGGTCCCGGAGGTGCTGGTCAAGTACGCCCGCCAGCCGTACGCCGCCGACGACCCCGCGGCCCTCGCCGGCCCGCGCGACGGGCAGGCCCTGGCCGACGTGCTCGCCGTGCTGCGCATGCGCACGCGCCACGACTTCTCGGGCTACCGCAAGCCGACGCTGCTCCGCAGGATCCGCCGACGCATGAGCCTCGGCGCGGCGACCTCGATGGCCGACTACGTGCGGACCCTGCGCCAGACCCCGGCCGAGGTCACCGCCCTCGCCGACGACCTGCTGATCCACGTCACCGGGTTCTTCCGCGACCCCGAGGTCTGGACCGTGCTGCGCGAGCGGGTCATCGACCCCCTGGTCGCCGAGCGGCCCGACGGCGCCGAGATCCGCTGCTGGGTCTCGGCCTGCGCCACCGGCGAGGAGGCCTACAGCCTCGCCATGCTGCTCGTCGAGGCCGCCGAGGCCGCCGACAAGCGCTTCGACATCAAGGTCTTCGCCACCGACATGGCCGAGCGCGCGCTCGGGTCGGCCCGCAGCGGCGTGTTCCCCAACGGCATCGAGAGCGAGGTCTCGCCCGAGCGCCTCGCCCGGTTCTTCGACAAGGACGACAGCTTCTACCGCGTGCGCAAGGAGCTGCGCGAGCTGGTGCTGTTCGCCCCGCAGAACATCCTGCAGGACCCGCCGTTCTCGCGGCTCGACGTCGCTACCTGCCGCAACCTGCTCATCTACCTCGAGCCGGCGACGCAGCGGCGGGTGCTCGCGCTGCTGCACTTCGGCCTGCGCGAGGGCGGGGCGCTGCTGCTCGGCGCCTCGGAGTCGGCCGCCCCGGCCGAGCGGGACTTCGAGCCGATCGACAAGCGCCACCGGCTGTACCGGCGCATCGGCCCCACGCGCTCGGGCACCCTCGACCTGCCGCCGACGGCCGCGGCCCGCGACGCCCCGGCCGGCGCCGCCGCGGCCGGCGGACGGCCGCCGCCGGCGCTCGCCCAGATCGTCAGCCGCGCGCTGCTCGACCGCCACACGCCGGTCGCGGTGGCGGTCGACGGCGTCGGCCAGATCGTGCACGTGCACGGCGACACCGCCCGCTACCTGACCCTGCCGCCCGGCGGCCCGACCCACGACCTGCTCGCCCTCGCCAACGACCACGTGCGCGGCGCGGTCCGCTCCGCCCTGCGCCACGCCGTCGACGCCCAGGCGCCGATCACCGTGCGCGACGGAGCGCTCGACACCCCCGGCGGCCGTCGACGCGTCGAGGTCAGCGCCGCGCCGCTCGGCCCGCGGGGCGGCGCGCCGCTCTACCTCGTCACCTTCCGCGACCACCCCGAGCTGCCCGCGCCGCCGGCCTCGCCGGTCGGCGAGGCCGGCGAGGCCTCCCGCCGCCTGGCCGACGAGCTTGTGCGCGTGCGCGGCGAGCTGCAGGGCGCGCTCGAGGAGATGCAGGCGAGCAACGACGAGCTGAAGGCCTCGCACGAGGAGGCGACCAGCCTCAACGAGGAGCTGCAGAGCACCAACGACGAGCTCGAGACCAGCAAGGAGGAGATGCAGTCGCTCAACGAGGAGCTGGTGACCGTCAACGCCCAGCTGCACGCCAAGATGGTCGAGCTCGAGGCGACCGCCAACGACCTCGGCAGCCTGCTGACCAGCACCGACATCGCGGTGCTGATCCTCGACAACCGCCTCCGCATCCGCCGCTTCACCCCGGCGGTCAAGGACCTGCTCGACCTGATCCCGTCGGACATCGGCCGCCCGTTCATCGACCTGCGCCTGAAGTTCGCCGACCCGCAGCTGCTCGCCGACGCCCGCGCGGTGCTCGACCGCCTGATCCCGGTCGAGCGCACGATCGAGAGCGAGAGCGGCCGCGCCTACCTGCGCCGCATCCTGCCCTACCGCCCCCAGGACGACCGCATCGACGGCGTGGTGGTCGCGTTCGTCGACGTCAGCGAGCGCCGCCGGGCCGACGCCGCCCTCGTCGCCAGCGAGGAGCGCACCCGCCTCGCCCTCGACGCCGCCGGCCTCGGCTCGTTCGTGGGATACCCGGGCAGCGACCGCGGCGAGCCCGACGAGCGCATGCTGGCCCTGTTCGGCCTCGAGGGCGACGGCCGCCTCAACCTCGCCGAGGCCCTCGGACGGCTCCTCCACCCCGACGACCGCGAGCGCTACGCCGCGGCGGTGGCCCGCGCCGTCGACCCCGCCGGCTCCGGCGCGCTGCGCGAGGACATCCGGGTCGTGCGCTCCGACGGCTCGGTGCGCTGGCTGGCGATCACCGCCCGCGTCGAGTTCGCCGGCGAACCCCGGCGGGCCGTCCGCATGCCCGGGGTCGCCGCCGACATCACCGAGCAGAAGCAGACCGAGGCCCGGCTGCGCGCCAGCGAGGCCAAGTACCGCACCCTGTTCGAATCGATGGACGAGGGCTTCTGCATCATCGAGTTGCTGTACGAGGACGGGCGCGCGGTCGACTACAGGTTCCTCGAGGCCAACCCCGCGTTCGTGCGCCACACCGGCATCTCCGCCGGCCTCGGCCGCCGCGTGCGAGAGCTCGTGCCGGAGCTCGAGGCCCACTGGTTCGAGCGCTACGGCCGCGTCGCCGAGACCGGCGAGCCCGTGCGGTTCGAACGGGAGGCCGCGGCGCTCGGCCGCCACTTTGACGTGTTCGCCTTCCGCGTCGGCGCGCCCGAGCTGCGGCGGGTCGCGGTGCTGTTCAAGGACGTGTCGGACCGCGCCCGCGCCGAGGCGGCCCTGCGCGCCAGCGAGGAGCGCAAGGCCTTCCTGCTGCGGCTCAGCGACGCACTGCGGCCGCTCGCCGACCCGGCGGAGATCCAGCTCACCGCCACGCGCGTGCTCGGCGAGCACCTCGGCGCGCTGCGGGCCCAGTACTGGGAGGTCACCGGCCCCGACGGGACCCACGTCGAGTCGGCCGGGGGCTACACCGACGGCTCGCCGCCGATGCTCGAGCGCGTCCGCCTCGACGACTTCGGCGCCCACGTCAAGCGGTCCTACCGCGCCGGTCGCACGCTGTTCGCCGCCGACGTGCTGACGGACCCCCGCGTGACCCCGGACGATCTCGCGGCCTACGCGGCCATCGGCCTGCGCGCGTTCGTCGGCGTCCCGCTCGTCAAGGAGGGCCGGTTCGTCGCCGCGCTCGGCCTCCACTACGGCGCCCCGCACGCCTGGACGACCGACGAGATCGCCCTCGTCGAGGAGGTCGCCGAGCGCACCTGGGCCGCCATCGAACGCGCCAGCGCCGAGGCCGCCCTGCGCTTCAGCGAGGCCCGCTTCCGCACCGCCGTCGACCTCGTCCCCGACCTCATGTGGGAGAGCCGCGGCGACGGCTACACCGACTGGTATAACCACCGGTGGTTCGAATACACCGGCCAGAGCTTCGAACAGGCCGCCGGCTGGGGCTGGG
This sequence comes from Myxococcales bacterium, assembly GCA_016793465.1. Next base: position 38,747 of record JAEUJW010000055.1, on the reverse strand, counting down.
CCGCCGCCATCCACCCCGACGACCGCGAGCGCAGCACCGACGCCTACGCCGCCGGCATGGCCTCCGGCGAGCCCGTGCGCCACGAGCTCCGCATCCGCCGCACCGACGGCGCCTACCGCTGGTTCATCGTCCACGTCGCGCCGGTGCGCCGCCCCGACGGCGAGATGCGCTGGTACGGCGCCGCCACCGACATCCACGAGGAGCGCGAGGCCGCCAACCGCCTCGAGGTCCGCGTCGCCGAGCGCACCGCCGAGCTGGCCGCCGCCGTCCACCTGCTCGAGGCCGAGGTCACGCAGCGGCGCCAGCTGTCGCTCCGCCTGGCCAACGCCCAGGAGGAGGAGCGCAAGCGGCTGTCGCGCGACCTCCACGACTCGGTCGGCCAGGTCAACGTCGCCCTGTCGATGGCCCTGGCCGCGGCGGCCCAGTCCGTCCCGCCCGACGGCGAGGCCGCCCACCGCCTGACCTACGCCAGCAAGCTGGCCCGGGAGATGAACCGCGAGCTGCACGACGTGTCGATGCGCCTGCGCCCGGTGGTGCTCGACGACTTCGGCCTCGCCGCCGCCTTGAAGGGCCTGATCGACACCTGGTCGGCGCAGCACGCGACCGCGGTCGACGCCGACATCGAGCTCGAGGACCGCCTGCCCGCCGAGATCGAGACCGTGGTGTTCCGGTTCGTCCAGGAGGCGCTGACGAACGTCGCCCGCCACGCCCGGGCCGAGGCCATCCGCGTGGTCGTGGCCCGCCTGCCGCACGCGGTGACCGCGAGCGTCGAGGACGACGGTGTCGGCTTCGCCCCCGGCTCGGTCGAGGCCTCGCGCCTCGGCCTGCGCGGCATGCAGGAGCGCCTCACGCTGATCGGCGGCCAGCTGCTCGTCGAGTCCCCGCCCGACGGCGGCGCCAGGATCACCGCCCGCATCCCCCTGGTCTGATCGAGACCGGGCCCCGAAGGCCTACAGCTTCGAGGTGACGGTCTTGACGATGTAGTAGAGCAGCCCGTACGCGATCAGGTCGATCGCCCAGCCGTACTGGAACACCGGCCCGAGCACGTCCATCACGTCGTGCGGGAGCAGCCGCATGATCTCGGGGTTGCCGGCGGCCATCGCGAACATCGTGCGGAAGGCCCGCAGGTACATGGCGGGGATCATGAAGATCCACCACAGCCAGGCCAGCCCGAGCGCGCCGGTGCCGTGGACCCCGCGCCAGGCGCTGCTGAGCGTCGACGGGATCATGAAGAAGTTGAGCACCGGGACGAACCACCAGCCCACCGACCAGCCGGGCGTCATCGACGTCTGTCCGCGGCGCGCCTCGTGGGCCTGGTGCAGCCACACCAGCGTGCCGATGCCGATGCAGCAGCCGAGGATGGGGTCGGCCAGGCGCCAGACCGGGTAGACCACGCCGCCGAGCCCGGCCATGCCGAGCCCCTTCAGCACCAGCGGCGCGAGCGCGGCGATCGCCGCGCACATCGCCACGAAGTTGCCGGCGCCCTTGCCCTTCCCGCCGCCCGCCGACGCGCCGCCGACGAACGCCGCCGCGGTGATCGGGGGCAGGCTCGTCTCGAGCCCGTCGAGCGACACGCCGAGCACCCCACCGAGCTCGCGCTTGAACGCCTCGAGGTCGACGCCCTGCTTGAAGCCGTGGTTGAGCCGGCTGCCGTCGGCCCGGACCTCGGCGAGCACCGCCTCGTTGGGCGACACGGTCGCGTGGTCGTTGCCCATGCAGCGCTCGAAGAAGAACACGCTGACGCCGCTCGGTCGGCGGACCAGCGCGACGAACAGCGCCTCGTTGGGGTTGTGCGCCGGCGGCATCGAGATGACCACGATCTCGTGGCCCGCGGGCTTGACCGCGCCGACGACCTCGAGCTTGGCCTGGCGGGGGATCCCGTCGGCGCCCTTGAAGTTGTCGACGTGCGGCAGCTGCTCCTGGATGCCCTTGCCGGCCTCTTTCCACAGGAAGAACAGGAACGCCTCGCGCTTGGGCCCCTGCAGCTCCGAGAACATCTTGTCCGTCGACTGGAACGTGTGGGTGGGGAGCATCTTCTTGGCGAAGAAGAAGTGGTGTTCGCGTGCCGGCATCGCCCCAACAGGTACCACATTCCCCGCCGGAGTCGGTTACCCTCGGGCATGATGTCCCGCGGCTTTTGTGGCCTCGTCCTCGTGCTCGCCGCCTGTCCGGACGCGACCGGCGATTCGGGCACGCCCGTCACCTCCGGCGTCACCACCGTGCCGGCGAGCGAGCCGACCACCGGCACGGGCGGTTTTGCCAGCAGCAGCAGCAGTGACGACGCTCCGACCGGCGTTCCGCCGGCGACCACGAGCAGCAGCGACATAACCACCACCAGCGTCAGCACCGGACCCGGCCCGCTCGACACCGGCGGCGACACGACCGGTCCGGTCGACCCCGGCACCACCACGAGCACCGACGACGCCACCACCGCCCCCGACTGCAGCGACCAGCCGCCCACGCCCGCCGGGCCCGAAGTCGTCATCGCCCCCGAGTTCGCCGACCTCTACACCACCTACGAGCTCGGCCAGGTCCCCGGCATCCCGCCCGAGGCCCGCCTCGGCGGCTGCATCGTCGCCAAGGACGACCCGGGCAGCCTGCTGATCGCCGGCTTCTCCGAGGACCCCGTCGGCAAGCTCTACAAGATCGGCGTCGAGCGCGGGGCCTGCGACCATATCGTCGGCTTCGTCGGCACGGCCGAGGTCGTCGCCGACACCCCGTACATCGACGCCAACCTGCTCTACGTACAGAGCGGCCTTTTGTTCTACCCCGAGTGGCCGGTCAACATCCTCAGCCAGCTGTTGCCCGGCTCGTTCGTCGCCGACCGCTCCACCGATATGGAGGCCCTCGGCGTCGCCTACTCGATCTCCGGCATCGGCTTCGTCCCGCCCAACCTCGCCGACCCCGGCGGCATGCGCAGCCTGTCGTGGCCCGGCGGCGAGTGGTACCACCTCGACCGCGCCCCCGACGGCGAGCTGTTCACCATCAGCAACCCGCTGCAGACCGCGACCCTCGCCGGCGGCCCCGGCGGCTTCGCCTACGTGCCCCCCGGCTCGCCGGGCTTCGCCACCGATCACGTCATCGTCGCCGAGTGGTCGGCCGACACCGTCGGCGTCTACCAGGTCGACGCCGTCGGCGACCCCATGGAGCGCACCCGCAAGGACTTCTTCACCGCCTTCCCGCGCCCGTGGGGCGCCTACTTCGAGCCGCTCACCGGCGACTACCTGTTCCTCACCTGGGGCGCCGGCATGGACCGCGTCTACATCATCCAGGGCTTCATGCCCCCGCCGCCGATCCCCGGATGAGCACGCGCAGCGCACGTCGCCTCACCGTCGGTGAGCACACCTTCGTGTGGACCATGCGCTGGTCCTACGACCGCGACGGCGAGCGCGTCGTCAGCGTCAGCGTCTGCTTCTCCGACGGCGAGCGCCGCCGCGGCCACCCGCTGCTGGTCCGCTTCCTCTCGCGCCGCCCCGAGTACCCCGCGCCGACCTGCGCCGCCTTGCCGGGCGACGCCCGGGCCGCCCTCGACCTCGGCCGCGCCGCGGGCTGGACCGGCAAGCGCCCGCACTGGCTGCTCCCCGCCTGCGGCCTCGAGCGCCCCGACCTCGTGGTCTCGACGCCCACGCGCCTGCGCGAGTGGGCCCGGGCCCGCCCGCTGTTCGTCGCCTACCTGCACCAACGCGGCCTCGGCCGCCCGCTGGCCGACGCGCTCGCGGTCCCGGCCGTGCCCGAGTCGGCCGGCAGCAGCGAGCTGCAGTGGCGCGACGAGCGGTACTACATCCTCAACGACCGCTTCGGCGGATCTCCCGCGGTCTACGCCACCACGGTCGAAGATCTGTCCGTCGCCATCCGCACCACGCATCGCGTCGCCACCCGCGTCGGTGTGGCGATCCGCGGCCTGCCCGCGACGGTCCGCGGCCCCGGCGACGACCAGGTGCCCGCGCACGACGTCCTGCCCGTGACTCACTGGGCCAGCGTGCCCGGCGCGACCCGCGTGCCCGGCGCCCGACAACCCGACGCGGTGTGGCTGATCGACACCGCCGAGGGCCCGCGCATCGAGGCCTACGTGCACGGCCGCGACGGCGCCGTCCGCCTGTGGACGACCATGCATGACGGCGAGACGCTCGAGCGCCGCTTCGCCTGATCCCCACAAGCGACCCGCGGCGCCGCTGACCTCCGTCAGCGGGTGGGCGGCACCTGGCTGTCGTCCTCGAGCCCGTCGAGCATCGAGGCCCACGCGTCGTCGGTCGCCGGCGCGGCGCTGGGGATCACCGGCGCGGTCACGGCCAGCGGCCCTGCGACGCGCGGCGGCGGCGGCACGGCCGGCGGCGCCCCGATGCGCGGCGGCGGCGGCAGGTTCGGCACGGCGCCCGGCGCCCCCGGAGCACCCAGCACCGGCGGCGCGCCCAGCACCGGCGGCGGTCGCAAGGTCGGCGCACCCAGCCCCGGAGCCGCAGGCGCCGGCGCCCGCGTCGGCGCCCCGGGCTTCGCGCCCAGCGACCCGAACAGCGCCGTGCCCGACGGCGGCGCCGGCATCCGCGGCGCCTCCGCCGGCTTGCCGAGCAGCGCCGGCTCGAGCCGCGCCGCCCCCGCGTCCGACCTGACCGAAGGGACAGACGCGACGTTCACCGGCGGTGCGCTCGGCGGCGTCGACCTGGCCGGAGGGACAGGCGGCATCCCCGGCGGCGCCGAGGACACCTTCGCCGCCGCGACGCGAGCCGCTTCGACGCGAGCCGCCTCGACACGAGCCGCCTCGACCTTCGCTGCTTCAGCGCGAGCTACCTCGACGCGCGCCGCCTCGACACGAGCCGCCTCGGCCTTCGCTGCTTCAGCGCGAGCTACCTCGGCACGCGCCGCCTCGGCACGCGCCGCCTCGGCCTTCGCCGCCTCGGCCTTCGCCGCCTCGACTTGCGCCGCCTCGGCCTTCGCCGCTTCACCACGAGCGACCTCGGCACGCGCCGCCTCGGCACGCGCCGCCTCGGCACGCGCCGCCTCGGCCTTCGCCGCCTCGGCCTTCGCTGCTTCAGCGCGAGCTACCTCGGCACGCGCCGCCTCGGCCTTCGCCGCCTCGGCCTTCGCTGCTTCACCGCGAGCTACCTCGGCACGCGCCGCCTCGGCCTTCGCCGCCTCGGCCTTCGCTGCCTCGGCCTTCACCGCTTCTGCTCTGGCTGCGTCGGCCTTCGCCGCCTCAACCTTTTGAACCTCGACACGCACCACCTCGACACGCACCGCCTCGGCACGCACCGCCTCGGCCCGCGCCGCCTCGGCCTTCGCTGCTTCACCGCGAGCTACCTCGACACGCGCCGCCTCTGCCTTCGCCGCCTCGACCTGCACTGCGCCAGCCCGCGCCGCCTCGACCTTCACTGCGCCGACACGCGATACCTCGCCCTTCGCCGCCTCGACCTTCACCGCCTGCCCCTTCGCCCCCTTCCCCTTCGCGCCCTTCTTCCCCGCCTGCCCTTGCTTGTCCTTCTCGACCTTCGCCGCCCGCCTCGCCGCCCTGCGCTCGTCTTTCTTGGCCTTGCGCGCGCTCTTCACCTTCGCCGCCCGCTCCGCCGCCGCCGCCGCCGCGTTGCCCGACCCGGCCGCCGCCTTCGGCTCGACCTGCGCCCCGTCCTGCACCCGCTCGCGCGCCTCCTCCTGCTTGCGCCCGCGCTTCTGCTGGGCCTTCTGGACCGGCCGCAGCAGCTTGCTCGCCCGCTCGATCAGCCCCTCGTCATACCCGTCCGGCTCCTCGCCGAGCGCCGCGCGGGCCGCCGCCAGCGCCGCCGTCGCCTCGTCGGCGCGGTCGACCCGGTGCAGCGCCAGCGCCAGCGCGGCCAGGGCCCGCGGGTGACTGCCGAGCCCCTGCTGGGCCGCCTCCACGTGTTCGAACGCCTCGCGGTTGTGGCCCTTGCTGGCCAGCAGCGCCAGCCCGAGGTGCAGGCGGTCGCCCGGCGCCAGCGGCCCGCGCTTGGCCAGCGCCTGCAGCAGCTCGCGCGCCTGATCCGGCTGCTCGGCGATCAGCAGCGCCTGCGCGTGCATCGACACCAGCTCCGGCGCGTCCGCCCCGCGCCCGAGCCGGGCCGTCTCGGCGAACGCCCGCGCCGCCGCCTTGCCGTCGCCGCGGCGCAGGTGCAGCCGCCCCTCCTGCAGCGTCTCCCACGCGAACGGCGCGAACAGCCGGACCAGCCGGCGCTGACGGACCTCCTGCAGCAGCCCCGTCGCCTCGCGCCGCCGCGCCGCCAACACGCGCCGCTCGAGCGGCGCGAGCAGCCCCTGCACGACCACTGGGAACAGCACGAACGCCAGCACCCCGCCGCCGATCATCCCCCAGTACACCGGCCCCCGCGGCACGAAGATCAGCGCCCCGGAGATCAGCGCGAACGGGACGTACACCCGCGTCACCGTGCCCCAGACCGGCCGCCCCGATCGCAGCCACACCTTCGCCGGAACTTCGGCCGGGACCAGGTCCGGGACCATGACACGCGTATCGGAGGCAGATTCGCTCACAGGCGCGGAAACATGCCAAAACCTCCCCCGCCCGGCAAGACCACCACGAACACCGATCGCGGCGTCGCCGACGTGCCCGCCGCGCCGGCCGCCGTCGACGACCGATACCCGTGAGCGCCCACCCGCACGACGCTACCACCCCGCCCGGCGAGCCCGACCCCGCCGCCGCGGCTCCGACCAGACCACTCACCCGCGGCTCACGAGCAGGAAGCGCAGGCCCCTCGACGCCGTCGGCGCGGCCCGGACCTTCGCCGATGTCCAGCGCCCGCGCGACGGCCAGCGACACCTTCCCGGGGATCTCCCCGGCCTGGCGGTCCCCGACCAGGATCTCGTCGACTCCGCCGCTCACGCGGATCGCCATGGGCACCGCGCCGCACTCGTCGGTCCCTCCGACCTCACCACCGTCGTCGAGCGCGCGCCGCTCCGCATCGTCGGCGCCGGCGTGTCGACCTGCGCCCCGACCCGCGGCCGCGTCGCCTGCCCGCGAGATTGACTTTCACCCGTACACCAGCCCGAGCGCGTACTGCCGCCAGTCGGCGTCGAACCTGTCGATGTCGATATACCCGACCATCTGCGCCAGCAGCGTGCGCCCGGTCGGCTCGACCGCCGCCGTCGCCACGAACTGTCGATAAAATTCGCGCAGCAGCCCGTGCTCCTGCAAATAGTGGCAGACGTAGCGGGCCTGCGCGTAGTTGGTCCCGCTGCTGGCCTCGTCGTAGAACTCGTCGCTGGACGTCGCGCACAGGTCGGACAGCGGCCGCAGCGTGCGCGCCCTGATCGCCTCCTGCAGCCCCGGCAGGCGCCAGTTGGTCAGCCCGACGATCTGCCCGTCGCGGTCGTCGCACTGCTCGTACAGCGACGCCAGCCCCTCGTTGAACCACGACGGACAGCCCGGGAAGTTGGCGCGGATGAACGGATGGACGATCTCGTGGACCAGCGTGCCCCCGCCGGTCGAGATGTTCATGATCAGCGCCTTGTGCGACGGCGAATAATACCCGTACGGCGAGTCCGGCCGCTCGTCGAACAGCTCCATGGCGTGTCGGTGATAGCTGCCCGCGTCGCGGAACAGATAGATCTCGATGATCTCCTCCGGATCTTCTTTGAAGTAGGCCTCCTTCAGGCGGCGCGTCGACCAGCGGATCGTCGTCGCCGCCCGCTTCGCCACCTTCATCGGCGCCTCGTCGCCCGCGACCACGAACGGCGGCTCGATCATCACCGTGAACCCGCGGCCCGCGAGCGCGGCCCCCAGCGCCTGCGCGCGCAGGACCAGGGCCGCGTCGCTCGCCGGGCTCGCCGCCGTCGCTGCAGTCGGCGGCGGACCCGGCGGCGGCGCCGGTGCGGCGGCCTTCCCGGTCGCCCCGAGCTTGGCCCGCTCCGCCCCGCACGCCAGCCCGGTCATCAACATCCCCAGCACCGCCGTCCGTCGCCGCATCCCCGCACTCACGCACGACCGCGGCGGTGGTTCTCCTGATACCCTCCGCGCCATGACGCGATCGAAGCCGCCGAAGCCCGCGCCCACCACCGGCGACCCGCTGCTCGACGCCGCCCTCGCGGCCCTCGCCGACGACCCCGACGTCGAGGGCGAACTGTACGAGCGCCTGCGCGACGCCCCCGAGGACGGCGACGCCCTGTTCGACCTCGGCAACGCCCTCGACGAGCGGGGCCGGGGCGACGACGCCGAGAAGATCTGGCGCCGCCTCGTCGAGCTCGACCCCGACTACAGCGAGGCCTGGTTCAACCTCGGCGTCGCCGCCAAGAACCGCGCCGACTGGCACACCGCCCTCGACCTGTTCACCCGCGCCCACACCACCGACCCCGACGACCCCTCGGCCCTGCACTGCCGCGGCCACGTCCACCAGGAGCTCGGCGACGAGGCCCGCGGCCGCGACGACCTGCTCCGCGCCGTCGACCTCTACGCCGCCATCCTCGACGACGACCCCGAGTCCGACGAGGTCCTGTTCTGGCGCGCCGCCGCCAGAGCCCGCCTCGGCGAGCGCGACGCGGCCCTCGCCGACCTCGCCGCCGCCGTCGAGCTCGCCCCCGACCGCCGCGCCGAGGCCCGCGACGAGGTCGACTTCCAGCCGCTCGCCGCCGACCCCGAATTCATCCGCCTGACCCAAAAGCCAGGTCGACGCAAACCCTAGGCGACGTCCGAACCAGGGCCGACGCGGTCCGCCGCGCGTCCGTCCGCGCGCCCCGCGTCTCGTGCTATCGCTGGACCATGCACTTCGGCCGCCGCTTACTCGCCCCCGCCTTCGTCCTCCTCGCCTGCACGCCCAAACCGGCCGACACCGACGGCGGCTCCGCCGGCTCGTCCTCCGGCACCAGCGAGGGCGCCGAGGTCACCTCCGCCACCAACCCGACCACCGGCGGCGGAGCGACCGGCGACGCCGCCACCAGCGACACCCCGGAGACCCTGCCTGGCACAGTCTCGGTCACCCTCCCGACCTCCGCCGAGGGCGGCAGCAGCAGCGAACCTCTCGCCACCACCACCTCGCCCGACACCAGCGGCGAGACCGGCGGCCAGCCCGGCCTCCCCGGCGCCTGCGCGAGCGTGTGCATGCACTGGGACACCTGCGAGCCCGGCTCCGCCGGCCCGCTCGACGCCTGCGTGACCGACTGCGAGAGCGGCATCGACATCCCCTCGCCCTGCGCCATGGCCACCGCCGCCTTCTGGCAGTGCGTCGCCGAGCTGCCCTGCGAGGAGGCCTTGAAGTTCCTCGGCGGCCCCGACGACCCCGCGCCCGGGAGCTGCCTCGCCGAGCTGCAGGACCTCGACGCCACCTGCGAGCAGCCCGAGTGCGGCGGAGAGGTCACCGGCGGCGACGACTTCTGCGAGCTCGAGCAGAGCTGCGACGGCGGCGTGGTCCAGAACTTCCACTGCGACATCGCCGCGGACACCTGCACCTGCAACGAGGACGGCGTGCCCGGCAAACAGTGCCCCGCCGCCGGCTTCTGCGGCCTCGACCACCACGACCAGGTCGCCGCCGCCGAGGCCTGCTGCGGCTGGGAATGGATGTTCTGACCCGAAGCTCCGCGAACTGAGCCCTGCATTTTGCCGAACTCCGCTTACGGCGAACCGGGGAGGGTGAGCGCCGGCCAGGGCTCGCAGATGGCGCGCCCACTTCGTGGCGCACCATCTGCTGCGCAGGTCCGGCGCACACCCTCCCCGGCCCGCCATACGCCAGACTTCGTGAAGCGCCCGGACGGCGGCTCTTCCGCGGTTCGAGGTCGTCCAGACGAGCGACGCCCGAGTCGGAATGTCACGGCCATGCTGGCCGCGACATTCTCCGACCCACCTGGACGTGCATCCGCCGTCCGCTCTCCGCGAGCTCACCGCGGGGCGGTGTGAACCCCGGAGAGACGGAGATATCACGGCCACACGTGGCCGCGACATCTCCGTCCGCATCCACGTGGTGGCACTGTTTGTATATATGGATCCCTCACGGCGCATGCGAGACTGAGAACCCGCGGCCAGTCCGGCCGCGAGTCCTCCGTCGTTGTCCGCAGACAGACAGCATCGGACCCCCGAACCGCCCGCGCGACGGAGATGCCGCGGCCGAGCCCGGCCGCGACATCCCGTCGCCCGCGCGCACCGAGGCCACGAGACCCGCACGCCGCCCGCAGCGAGGATGCCGCGGCCGAGCCCGGCCGCGACATCCTCACCCCGCACGAACCCGCAGCTCGAGACCCCCGAACCGCCCGCGCGACGGAGATGCCGCGGCCGAGCCCGGCCGCGACATCCTCGCCCCGCCCTCACCCACAGCCCCGCTGCCGATCCACGAGGAGCACGGACGGCGGATACCCGTCCAGGTGGGTCGGGAGATGTCGCGGCCAGCATGGCCGTGACATCCCGACTCGCGCATCCCTCCGGCGACCATCATCACACCGCGGAAGAGCCGCCGTCCGGGCGCTTCACGAAGTCTGGCGTATGGCGGGCCGGGGAGGGTGAGCGCCGGACATGCGCAGCAGATGGTGCGCCACGAAGTGGGCGCGCCATCAGCGAGCACTGGCCGGCGCTCACCCTCCCCGGTTCGCCGTAAGCGGAGTTCGGCAAAATGCAGGGCTCGTCTCTGCGACGAAGCGCGCCCGCACTTCGAAGCTCCTCAGCGAGCAGAGAGTCCCGAACAGGTCGCATCGACAGCGCGCATGCTCGACTCGAGCGTGACCCCGGCCGTGCCGGTCCCGCCCTGATCCAGCAGCCAGAGCTTGGTCCCCGCCGGCACCTGCAGGGTCGTCATGTTGGTCGACCCGAGCGTCATGCGCTGCCCGGACCCGGCCGGGTCCTCGCCCAAAAACAGCGAGATCGTCTCACCGCAAGCGTTGTGCAGCTCGACCGCGATGCGCTGCCCGGGCCCCGGCGAGACCTCCACGATCGTCACCGGCTCGGGCGCAGGCGGCGGCTTCGGCCGCACCGTCTCGACCACCGTCCACTCGCCCGGCTTGTCCTCGACGGGCTCCGCGGGCGTCACCGCGTCGACCCCCGCGGTCAGGCTCTCGCTGGCCGCCGCATCGACGTTGGCGCGCGGCTGGTAGGCCACGCACGACTCGACCATGTTGCAGGCCGCCTGGTAGTGCGCCGTCTTCCCGCAGGCCACGACCGTGAAGTCGCGGACGTAGTTGTCGCTGCGGCGGTCATAGACCTCGACGTCGCGGGCCGGACAGGCCAGGTCCTGCGACGCCTGCAGTCGGACCACATCCTCGAGCTTCCCGGCGCAGCCGGACCCTGCCAGCGCGGCGACGACGACGACCCAGTGCGTGCGCATGGAAATTGGCACCTCCGCCGTGCGCTTATAGCACGACCCGCCGCCGCGATCCGGCGCCACAGAACACCGTTCACGGTCCTCAGGTGTGCAAGCTTGTCATCCGGCGCGAATCTCGCCACCCTCCGGGCCGGAGAAAATGCTCATGCTCCTGACGCCCCCCGCCTCCGCCCCCACGCCTGCCATCCTCTTCGACGACACCGCCTCGCTCCTCAAGCTCTACCTGATCCCGTTCGCGTGGAAGGTCGTCGGTGCGATCGCGCTGTGGGTCGTCGGCGGCTGGGTGATCGGCATGGCCGCGCGGATGATCGTCAAGGCGATGTCGCGGCGCCTCGACAGCACCGTCACCTCGTACATCTCCTCGGCGCTGACGATCCTGCTGAAGGTCGTGCTGATCGTCGCGATCCTCAGCGTGTTCGGCGTCGAGTCGACCTCGTTCGCCGCCCTGCTCGCGGCCGCGGGCGTGGCCATCGGCATGGCCTGGGCGGGCCTCCTGGCCAACTTCGCGGCCGGCGTGTTCCTCATCGTCCTGCGCCCGTTCAAGGTCGGCGACATCATCACCGCCGGCGGCGTCAACGGCGAGGTCAAGGAGATCGGCCTTTTCGCCACCACGCTCGACAACCGCAACAACACCCGCATCTTCGTCGGCAACAACAAGCTCTTCGGCGACAACATCATCAACCACTCGCACAACCCGTACGTCCGCCTCGAGGCGCTCGCGCAGGTCGCCAACGGCGTGAACCCGTTCGAGGTCGCCGACCGCATCGCCCAGCGCGTGCGCCAGATCCCCAGCGTCATCGCCGAGCCCGCGCCCGAGGTCGGCGTGCGCGAGTACAACGCCGCAGGCACCCTGCTCTACGTGCGCCCGTACGTGAAGGGCGGCACCCTCGAGCAGGAGGCCGTGCTCGGCGCTCTCTACAGGGCCATCGCCGACAGCACCGCCGGCCTGCCCGTGCCCGCCCCGCACCAGGTCCTGCTGCAGCAGGCCGCGCGCTGAGCCGCCGGCCCGCGAGCGAATCGACGGGCGCCCGGTATGCCGGACGCCCGTCGTCGCTTCACGTCGCTGTCACTGTCACAGCCGCAGCGCGCCGGTCCGCAGCAGGTACGTCAGGCGCTTGCGCTGGTCCGGGGTCAGCAGCGCGTGGATCTTCGCCAGCGCCGACTGCACCGCCGTCTGCAGGCGCCGCGACGACTCGACCCGCTCGTCGGTCACCTTCGCGGCCGCGGCCGCGTCGAACGCGTCGGCCGCCAGCAGCTCGGCGTACGCCGCCGTGGTCCGCCGCAGGTCGACCTCGCCCTGGGCCCGCTCCGTCTTCAGCGTGTCGAGGATGACCGCCAGCTCCGGCACCTGACGCTCGTCGAGCTCGAGCCGGTACGCCAGGAAGCGCAGCGGCCGGCGCACGCCGAACCAGTTGCCGCCGTCGAAGCCGCCGACCTCGTCGCCGCCGCCGCCCTCGCCGTGTTCATGTCCGCCGGGTCCGCCCGGCCCGCAGCGCCCGCCGGCGAACCACCGCCGACCCGGACCGCAATGCGCATGTTCTCCGCCGAACCGATGCGTGGCACGCTGCCACGCCGCATAAAAGGGATGCATCGTCTGTCTGCTCTCCTCGCCGGGGCTGTCGCGCCCGACGGGTATCCGTGCGGGCACCATGCCGCGCACCTCGCCAGTATTGGCCGGGGCCGCGGACCTGTCAACCGGCGGCGCCGGGCGGGCACTTCGGCGCGACGTACTGCAGGGCCTGGATCAGCGCCGAGGCCCGCTCGGCCGCGCGTCGGATCTCGAGCAGCTCCTCGTGCAGCGGCTGGCCCGGCGACACCTGCGACAGCCCGATGTTCGCGTAGGCCAGGATCGGCGTCAGCAGATTATTAAAGTCGTGGACCAGCCCGCCGAGCTGGCGCTCGAACGCCGCCGCCGCGTCGTCGGCCGACTGCGGCTCGCGCAGCGTCACCACCACGCCGTCGCCCGCCGGGGCCATGCGGCGCTGCAGCCCCTCGACCTCCTCCTCCGCGTGCTCGCCGGTCACCAGCACGCGCCGCGCCGTCGTCAGCGCCGCCGCGTCCACGAACACCGCCGCCAGGCGCTGGCCGATCACGTGCTCCCGCGGCCGCCGCAGCGCCTGCTCGCCCGCGCGGTTGACGTCGACGACCTCGAAGTCGACCACCTGCCCGCTCGCGTCACGCAGCGAGCCGAGCAGGCAGCACGCCTCCGCGTGGCCGTGGAACACCGCCCGCAGCGCCGCCATCTCCTGCTCCATGACCCTGGCCACGCGCCATTGTACGCGAGCTCCGCCGGCGCCGCGGCGATCATCCTGCTGGGGGCCGGCGCAACCAGGGCACCTCACGGGCTCCGCCCGTCATGACCGCAATGGCGCGCCGCGCCGCGCCGCCAGAGCCGCGGCGATCAGCATCACCGCGCCGCCGAGCGCCAGCCGCCGCAGGTCCGCGCGCTCGCCGAAGATCGTCAGCGCCGCCACCACCGCCGCCGGAATTTTTAAGTTGTTGAACACCGCGAGCGCGCCGGCGGGCGCCGTGACGGCCCCGCGGTTCCACAGGTAGAACCCCAGCCCCGACGCGACGACACCGAGGTACAGCAGCGCCGCCGCCTGCGTCGAGCTCACCTGCGCCGCGCTCGCCCACCCGCCCGCGATCGTCGTCGCCGCGGTCGTCACCGCCAGCCCGCCCGCGTACAGCCAGGCGAACACCGCGTGGTCCCGCGCCGTGGGGGCCGCCCGCCGCAGCCGGCGATACGCCACCTGGCCCCACGCGAAGCACAGGTTCGAGGCCTGGACCAGGCAGAACCCGACCCACGCGTCCGACCAGGCCAGCCCCTTCGGCTGCAGGATCACCGCGCCCGCCACCGCCAGCGCCGCCAGCCCGAGGTTGCGGACGTCGAGCCGGCGCTCCCGCGCGTCGACGATCAGGCACACGTACAGCGGCGTCGTCACCGTGAACAGCGCGACCTCGTGGGCCGCCGCGAACCCGAACGCGGCGATGTAGCCGGTGTACATCAGCCCGTACTGCACCGCGCCGACGCCGGCCAGGCGCGCCGCCACCTGTCCCCGCGGCCATGGCCAAAGAGACAGCTCCCGCGGCCGCACGAACGGCAGCAGCACCGGCAGCGCCAGCAGCATGCGCGCCCACGCCACGAAGGTCGGGTCGAGCCCGGTCAGGTGCTGGCGGATCAGCCCGAACGACAGCGCCCACAGCAGCGTCGCCGCGATCAGCGAGCCCATGCGCCCCTCCGCGTGTCAGCCCGGCCCGGCACCGCCGACCGACTACCACGACTTCAATAATTATTAATTGGTTAATTAAAATCGTCCGGGGCTACTTCTCGCTAAAAGGGTTCTTCAGGCCCAGCGCGCCGTCATTCGAACGCTTCGCCCGCCGCGGCCGGGTCGTCCGCGACGGCGCCGACGGCTTCGCCTCGGCCGCCGCCGCGGGCTCGGCCTGCACCGCCTCCGCCGCGGCCGGTGGCGCCGGCGCCGGCGCGGCCTGCACGGGAGCCGGCGCCACCGGCTGGGTCTGCGGCACCGGCTGCGGCTGCGGCTGCGGCACCGGCTGCGGCTTGGCTGTCTCTTGCGACATGTGCATCCAGACAGCCATCACCCCGCCGGCCAGCGCCCCGAAGACGAGGGCGATCAGCACGACCCGCAGCACCGACGGCCTGCCGGCCGCCGGCAGCGGTCCGGTCGCGCCGCGCACCGCCGGCACGCTCACCGGCGTCGCCCGCACCGCCGGCACGCTCGCCGGCGTCGCCCGCACCGCCGGCACGCTCACCGGCGTCGCCCGCACCGCCGGCACGCTCACCGGCGTCGCCCGCACCGCCGGCAGCATCGGCCCGGTGGTCGCGCGGATCGTCGCCATCAGCGCCCCGCTCGACATCTGCTGCGTCGGCCGCGGCTCGGCCTGGCGCTGGGCCAGCGGCGGCCCCTTCGGCGTGGAGATCTTGCGCGGCTCGATCGGCGCGCGCGCCGGCGCCGACTCGGGCGCGCGCGCCGGCGCCGGCCTCACGCTCGCCGGCGCCTGCACCTTGTTGGCGGTGACCGGCCGCTTGCCGCCGGCGCTGGCGACCACGTACTCGATCGCCTCCTCGAGGCCCTCGGCGGTCTGGAAGCGCTCGTCGGGGTCCTCGCGCAGCGCCTTGGCCAGCAGCTTGTGCAGCGCCAGCGGCGCGTCGGCCTGCTCGGCGAGCAGCTTCATGCCGCCCTCGTCGGGCAGCTTGCCGGTCATCAGGCGCACCAGCAGCACGCCGATGCTGTAGAGGTCGACGCGCGGGTCGGGCGGCATGCCGGCCTCGAGCTCCGGCGCCATGTAGCCCGGCGTGCCGAGCACGACCCCCGCCTGCGTGACCGGCCCGCGCAGCAGGTCCTGCTTGCGGAAGAACTTGGCGAGCCCGAAGTCCAGCACCTTGATCCAGTCCGGGTCGCCGTTGCAGGTCACGCGGAAGCAGTTGCCCGGCTTGATGTCGCGGTGGATGACCCCGCGGCGGTGGGCCTCGCCCATGGCCCGCGTCACGTGCCAGACCATGTGCAGGGCCCGGCGCCACGGCAGCGGGCCCTCGCGCCGCAGCGTGCGCGCCAGGTCCTCGCCGTCGAGGTACTCCATGACGAAGAACATCCGCCCGTCGGCCGTGCGCCCGAAGTCGGTGATGCCGACCACGTTGTCGTGGTGGATCCGCGCCGCCGCCCGCGTCTCGAGCAAGAAGCGCTGCTCGGTGACCTCGTCGCCGACGTACTGCGGGTGCATGAGCTTGATCGCCACCCGCTTGCCGAGGCTCAGGTGCTCGGCCAGCACGACCTCCCCCATGCCGCCGTCGCCGAGGCTGCGGATCACCCGGTAGCGGCTCTCGAACACCCCGTGCTCGAGCCGCACGCTCGCCGGCCACACAGCCGACTCGTCGGCCGCCGGAGCGCTCGCGGAGGGTGCGGGATGTTCGGCCATGACGGAGACGCGGACGGGCGCCGCGGGGCTGCTCTCGATACCAGGAGTACCTGGCCTCGCGTGGATCGTCCCACGCCCGGCGGCCCCGATCTCGCCCATGCTCGCCGCAGTTTGGCAAGCGCCGCGAGCGCGTCTGCGCGCCCCTCGCGGTGCGCCCGGACCGCAGCGGCGACGGACCGCAGGCCGCACGCCCCGCTCGGCTCCCCGCACGCCCGAGCGACCCACGGCGATCTGCGCTACCGTGCCGGGTGTGCTCGTACGCCGGCTGACCCGCCTCTTGCTCGCGCTCGGCGTCGCCGGACCGGCCGCCTCGGCCCGCGCCGACAGCCTCGCCGTCGACCTCCAGTCCAACCCCGAACGCAACTTCCAGGTGGTCCAGGAGCTGAGCTACGAGGCCATCGTCGCCGGCACCGACGGCTACCACGCCGACCTGCGCCTCCGCGTGGCCCTGCACAACGCCAGCAACCGCGAGCAGGACGCGGTGCTCTCGCTGGCCCTGCCCCACGAGTCGCAGATCCACGGCCTGCAGATCGCCCGCGACGGCGTGTGGACGCCCGGCAAGGCCACCGGCATCGCCCCCGAGCCGGCCCGCCGCGAGCCCGGCAGCGTCTACGTCCGCCCCCTCTCGCCCGTCGCCGCCGGCGACCCGCCCGCGGCCGAGCTCGTGCTGTTCGCCCTCGAGCCCGCGTCGACCACCCAGGTCGAGCTGCAGCTGAAGGTCCCGACCCGCCTCCGCGGCGACCGCTGGGAATTGGAGCTGCCCGGCCGCGGCCAGGAGCGCCTCGGCCTGTCGCCCGAGCGCCGCGTGCTCGTGCAGTCGAAGCCGACACCCCGCTTCTGGGTCGACGGCAACGCCAACAACGGCGCCCCGTTCGTGCTCACCCAGCCCGACGAGCGCGCCGTCGTGTCCTGGCCCGTGGGACATGTCGCCAAGGCCAGCAAGCAGGCCCTCGACGCCCGCCTCGAGGTCATGCCCGACGACCCCCGCGGCGGCAAGTTCCGCCTGTACCTGCGCCTCCAGCCGACCGCAGCCCCGCGCCCCGACCACGTCGTCGTCGTGCTCGACCGCTCGCGCAGCACCGACCCGCACATGCACCGCGAGGCCTTCGCCGCGGTCTCCGGCCTGTTCGACGGCCTGCCCGCCGACCTCACCTTCGACGCCATCAGCTTCGCCCGCCAGGCCCGCCCCCTGCTGCCGGACGGCGCCGCCTGGCCGAGCGTGCGCGACAAGACCGCCCGCGACCGCGTGGCCGCCACGCTCGACGCCGGCAGCCGCGAGCAGGGCACCGACCTCACCGCCGCCCTCGCGCTCGCCGGCCGGCGCATCGCCCTGCGCAAGGCCAGGCGCCCGCTGGTGCTCGTGCTCACCGACGGCATGCTGCCGCTCGGCGGCGGCCCCGGCCCGGTCGCCGAGGCGCTCGCCGCCGGCCTCGGCCCGCAGAAGACCCGCCCCGACGTCGTCTTCGTGGTCGACGAACCGATGCTCGCGCGCACCGGCATCGCCCCCGAGCACCCGGTCGCCAACCTCGCCGCCGGCCTCGGCGCGCGCATCACCCTCACCACCCTGGCCCACGCCGCCGGCGACGAGACCTTCGCCCACAACCTCCTCACCGCGCCCGGCGTGCTGCGCGACCTCGAGGTCCGGCTCCCGCGCCAGGCTGTCCTCGAGGACAGCATCCCGAGCGGCCTGGTCGCCGGCAACGCGCTCGTGCTCGACGGCCTCTACACCGGCCGCCCGCCGGCGGTGCAGGTCCGCGGCCGCTTCGGCGCCGCGTCCGAGCAGGCCGCCCCGAGGCCGAGCAAGATGCCCGCGCCGCCGTCCGCCCTGGTCGCCTCGGTGCGCCCGACCGGCGCCGACCGCCTGGTCGCCGACGGCTACGCCGTGCCCCCCTGGTACACCCGCAAGTACCAGCGCAGCGCCCGCCTCGGCATCACCTGGGCCAACCGCGGCGGCGACAGCGACCCCGGCCGCCTCGACGAGAAGATCTTCCGCCGCTACCTCGGCACCCGCGTGTTCCCGCGGGCCCGCGCCTGCTACAACCAGGCCCTCGCGCGCAACGAGACCCTCGGCGGCCGCGTGGTCTTCGAGTTCGAGGTCGGCAAGGGCGAGGTCATGCGCGCCCTCACCGACCCGAGCGCCCTCTCGACCCACGACCTCGCGTTCGAGCGCTGCCTGCTCGAGGCGGCGTGGATGCTCGACATCCCCGCAGGCAAGCTCGACGACCAGATCTACCGCATCCGCTACCCGCTGGTGTTCAACCCGCCGCGCACCGGTCGACCCACCATCAGCGACGACCCGCTCGGCCCCGGCACCGTCGAGCTGCTCCTGCAGCACGGCCTGTCCGGCACCCCGCGCCCGCCCCCGCCCCCGGAGCCGTGACCATGCGCAGGCCCCACGCCCGCCCCACCGCAGCCGCGAGCACGCGACGCCCGTCCGCGCACCTCGCCCGCTCGCCGGAGCCGTGACCTCCTCATGCGACACCCCCACGCGCTCCTCGCCCTCGCGCTGCTGCTGGCCTGCCCGTCCCCGCCGCCTCCGCCGCCCCCGACCCTCGACGTGTCCGCGACGTTCGAACAGGTCGTCACCACCCCCGACGGCGAGCCCCGCCGCCGCCTGATCGGCGGCCTGCGCCGCGCCGCCCCGAACGAGCTCCACCCGCTGCTCACCGCCGGCTTCGCCAGCCCCGAGCCCGCGCGCCGCGTCGCCGCCGCGCTCGTCGCCGGCCGCCGCGCCGACGGCCCGGCGTTCGCCGCCGAACTCCTCGCCGCCGCCGCCGACCCCGCGCCCGACGTCCGCGTCGCCGCCGCCCGGGCCCTCGGCGCCCTCCGCCTGCCCGCGGGCTTCGCCGCGCTGCAAACCAACCTGTCCCACGAGACAGCCGGCGTCCGCCTCGCCGCCCTCCGCGGCCTCGCCCGCATCGACCCCGACCGCGCCGCCGCCCTCGCCGAGCTCGCCCGCCTCCAGCTCGACCCCGACCCCGCCGTCGCCGGCGCCGCCACCAAGGTCGCCCGCAAGACCCTCGGCGCGCAGTGACGAGCTATCCCGCCTCGCCGCCGACGGCCGCCAGCAGCCCCTCCGGCGTCCACGGCTTGGGCAAGAAGCGCACCCGCTCGCGCAGCCCCGGGCGCCCGTGCAGCTCCCCGCTGCGCTCGAGGTCGACGAACCCCGAGCTCAGCACCACCCGCACGTCGGCTCGCAGCCGCCGCAGCTCCTCGATCACCTCGTCGCCGCGCAGCTGCGGCATCGTCATGTCGAGCACCACCACCGCGATCTCCGCCGCGTGGGCCGCGAACAGCTCGACCGCCGCGCGCCCGTCGCCGGCCGTGCACACGCGGTAGCCCGCGCGCTCGAGCACCCGCTTGGCCACCGCCCGCACCGCCGGTTCGTCGTCGGCGATCATCACCAGCCCGCCGCCGGCCAGCAGCCGGTGCACGCCCGAGTCCCCGGCCGACGGCAGGCTCGCGCGCACCTCGCCGGCGCACGGCAGCAGCACCGTGAACCTCGTCCCGCCGCCGGGCTCGCTCTCCACGCGGATGGCCCCGCGATGCCCGCGCAGGATGCCGAGCACCGCCGCCAGCCCGAGCCCGCGCCCGGTGAACTTGGTCGTGAAGAACGGGTCGAAGATGCGCGCCCGCGTGGCCGCGTCCATGCCCACGCCGTCGTCGGTCACCGAAAGGCACACGTAGCGCCCCTCCGGCAGGCCCTCGTCGACGTACGTGCTCGCCAGCAGCGCGCGGTCGGCCAGCACCGTGCGGGTCGTGACGGTGATCGTCCCGGCGCGGTCGCCGAGCGCGTCGCTCGCGTTGGTGATCAGGTTCATCAGCACCTGGCGGATCTGCGTGGCGTCGCCGGCCACGTCCGGCAGGTTCGCCGTGAAGTCGGTGACGAGCCGCGCCTTCTTCGAGATCACCGCCGCCAGCAGCCCCGCGATCTCCGCCACCATCGCGTTCAAGTTGACCGGCTGCAGCGTGATGTGGCCCTTGCCCGCGTACGCCAGCATCTGCGCCGTCAGCTCGGCCGCCCGCCCGGCCGCCCGCTGCACGTCGCGCAGCAGCGGCCCCGCCGGCGACCCGGGCGGCAGCTCGCGCACCGCCAGCCCCACGTTGCCGAGGATCCCCACCAGCAGATTATTGAAGTCGTGGGCGATGCCCCCCGCCAGCACGCCGAGGCTCTCGAGCTTCTGCGCGTGCAGCATGCGCGCCTCGAGCCGGCTCGCCAGCACCACCTGACCGAGCAGCCCCGCGACCGCGTCGAGCCACGACACGTCGTCCGGCGTCATCGGCCGCGTGTCGGCGAACAGTACCAGCGTCACGAACCCGACCACCGCGCCCTCGCAGCGCAGCGGCGCGACCACCATCCCGGTCGTGCCCACGCGCAGCAGAAACTCGCCCTTCGGCAGGCCCGCCACGTCGTCGCGCCCGAGCAGGCGCGGGCCGGTGAACAGCGAGTGGTCGACGTCGGTGATGCGTATGCTGCCGTACTCGGCCAGCCACTCGTCCGACAGCCCGACCCTGGCCCGCCGCTCGATCGCCCCGCCGCGCTCCGCGAACAGCAGGATGCTGACCCCCAGCCCGGGCACCCCCAGCGCCCCGCGGATCCGCTCGCAGGTCGCCTGCAGCGCCGCGTCCGGCCGCGTGTGCGCCGAGTGCAGCCCGGTCGCGATGTCGGCCAGCGCCTGGGCCCGGCTGGCCTGCAGCTCGAGGCGCTGGAACAGCCGCGCGCGCTCGATGTGCCAGCCGGCCCGCGCCGCGAAGCCCGCCAGGACCGCGTCGAACCGCAACGGGGCCCGCCGCGGTCGGGCGTCGAACGCCGCCAGGACCCCCAGCACCTCGCCGCCCGCCCCGGCGATCGGCACGCCGATGTAACACTCGATCTTCAGCGCCGACAGCGTCGCGTCGCCCGGGAACAGCGCCGCCGCGCCCGCCAGGTACTCGCACGCGCGCCCGTCCGCCACCCCCGCGCACGGCGTCCCGCGCAGCGCATACGGCGGCAACGTCGCCGGCCCCTCACCGTCCCAGAACGCCAGCGGCCGCGCCGTCTCCGGCTCGTCCGGCCGCAGCTCGGCGAGCAGCGCGTAGCGCATGGCGAACGCCTGCGCGAGCCCGCGGACCAGCGCCAGGTAGTAGTCGTGCCCCTCGACGCCCGCCGTCGACTCCTGCAGGATCCGCAAGGCCCGCACCAGCGCCTCGTCGTCCATCTCCCGGCCAGGATACACGCCGGCCGAGACGCGTCGCAACCCGCGTGCACGCTGTGCGAACGCTGAACGGCGGCGTGCGAACGTCTACGCAGCGTCGTCCGCGGACGCAACCTCGTCACTCGCGACCCCGATCTCGCGCCGACGGTCCGCGACCGGCGCCGTGCCCTTGCGGATCCGGACCGTCGTGCCCGGCTCGTCCTCGTGCTCGTACACGAAGGTCCAGCCCGGCGGCATCGCCGGCGCCGTCGCCCCGAACACGTAGGCCGCGTCGCGCGGCGCCAGGTTCACGCAGCCGTGGCTGCGCCGACGCCCGAACTTGTTGTGCCAGAACGCCGCGTGCAGCGCGAAGCGGCCGTGGAAGTACATGACCCACGGGACATCCTCGACGGTGTAGCTGTCCTCCGCGCCAGGCAGGCTGCTCATGTCGCCGAGCGCCTGCTTGTGCCAGATGCGGTACACGCCGCGCGGCGTCGGGTTGTCGCCCGCGCCGCTCGAGATCAGCGTGACGAACACCGGCGTCGCGCCCTCGTAGACCGCCAGCGTCTGCTCGCTCAACTCGACGTCGAGCCAGCGCCCGTCCTCCGCGAGCGGCGCCCCGGGGATCCAGCGGCGGATGTCCTCGTCCGACACGAACCCCGCCGCGCCGTCGCCGCCGTGCAGCGCGTACCAGTCGACGCCGTCGCGCCGCACCGGCTGCGGCGCCACGTGGATCTCGCGGTGGTACTCGACCCGCCCGATCACCCGCGCCTCCGCGCCCGGCTCGGCGCGCACCAGCACCGGCGCCTCCGCGGCCCACGCCGCCACCGCGCCCTCGGGGATCGGCGATTCGAGCAGGTCCCGCCCCGCGAACTCGCTCGGCCGCTCGAGCTGCAGCGCGTCGCCGCGGACCGCCCGCCGGCTGCGATCGAGGTACACCACGCCGACGCCCGGGACCCTCTGCGAGGCCACGAACGCGTACTGATGATGCGCCTCCAGGTGGTCCCGCGGCGCGTCCCCGCGGGCCAGCGCCGCCGCGTTGCGCCAGCGCGGCGCCGGAGCCACGAGCTCGCCCGCCCGGTCCGCCCTGGCCTTGGCATAGACGTACGGCACCACCCGCCCGGCCGGCACCGCCGGCAGCGGCTTGCCGCGCCGCTTGCTGACCGTCGCGCCCTTCAGGCACGCGTAGCCCATGGCGTCGACCCGCGCCCAGCCCTCGCCGCCGCAGCCCTTGCCCGCGACGTGCTCGTAGATCGCGAACGGGTTGTCCATGTCGATGCGCCCGCGCAGCGCGCTGCCCCAGCGCGGCTCCGCGAACACCAGCACCGTCTTGCGCGCCACCCGGTGGCCGATCGGCGGCTCCGCCTCGGCGTCCGCCGCGACCGCGACGAGCGCCGCCGGCGCGAGCTGCTCGCCCGGCACTGTCAGATCCGCGGCCTCGAGCGCCCGCGCGTCGCCCGGCTCCACGATCGCCTCGCCCGTCCCGGCCTCGCCCGTACCGCCGCCGGAGCCCGTGCTCGTGCCCGTCGTGCCGAAGCCGACGTCGCCCTCGCCGGGCACGCACGCCACCAGCACCGCGAACAAACCAAGAGAGAACCGTTGCAACACCATGGGAATCCACCTCGCCGAACCAGGCCGGGGCCTGGCCGGCACTTCGGACGCACGCACCTGTCCCCGCCTTCATGTCGCGTCGCGCCGCGTTCGGCAAATTTCCGCCGCGTCGCGCCGGTCACACCGCGCCCGCGACACGAACTTCAGACTCGGACACATGCACCGGCGAGCGCCGTGCACCGTGCAAGCGTCGATGCGTCCCGTGCACGCGTCTGCACGACAGCGCTGTCGCAGGCGTCTACGCGGCCTTGGGCCGCGGCTCCTGCACCATCAGCAGCACCAGGATCGCCACCGATCCGGCGACGCACGCCGCCGAGGCCATCGGCGCCCCCGGCCCGACCACCTCGAAGAACAGCCCGGCCAGCATCGGCCCGACGATCCGCCCGAGCGCCCCGCCCGACTGCGTGAGCCCGATGTTGACGCCCTGGTTGTCGGCCGTGCTGTTCTGCGAGACCAGCGCCGAGAAGCTCGGCATAATTAAACCGTTGCCGCCGGCGATGCAGGCCCCCGCGAGCGGCAGGATCCACCACACCGGCGCCAGCGCCAGCGTCGCGAACCCGACCACCAGCGAGCACAGCCCGACGATCAGCGTGCGCCGCTCGCCGATCGCCGCGACCGCCCGCCCGACCAGCACGCCCTGGGCCAGCACGATCACCACCCCGATCAGCGAGAAGAACTTCCCGGTCTCGCGCGCCGTCCAGGCGAACCGCGCCTCGGTGAACAGCGCGAACGTCGCCTCCATCGCCGCGAACGCCACGAAGAACCCGAAGCCCACCAGCACCAGCACGCCGAGCTGCGTGCGCCAGAACTCCGGGTCCGCCAGCGCCCGCAGCAGCGACGGCCGCCGCCCCGCGCTCGCCGGCGGCGCCCGCGACGGGCGGTGGCTCTCCGGCAGCCAGAAGAACGCCATCAGCCAGTTGACCAGGCTGAGCCCTCCGCCCACCAGGAACGGCAGCTCCTCGTGGCCCTCCCACGACAGCAGGCCGCCGATCGACGGCCCGACGATGAACCCGAGCCCGACCGCCGTGCCCATCATGCCCATGTAGCGGGCCCGCTGCGCCGGCGGCACGCGGTCGGCCACGTACGCGTGGGCCGTCGACACGTTGGCGTTGCACACCCCGCTGATGATGCGCGCCAGGAACACCATCCACAGCGCCCACGCGAAGCCCAGCACCAGCATGGCGATCACGCTGCCGGCGATCGAGATCAGCATCACCGGCCGGCGCCCGTGCTGGTCGCTGAGGCGCCCGAGCACCGGGGCCATCACGAACTGCGCCGCCGAGTAGCCGGTCGCCAGCAGGGTCACCAGCCACGGCGGCGCCCCGAAGTGGGTCGCGTAGAACGGCAGCACCGGGATCACGATCCCGAACGACACCAGGTCGAGGAACAGCGTGAACCACACCGTCGCCAGCGCCCGCGTGTGTCCCCCCGATCCCGGCGGCGCCGCCTCGGGTGTCGCGGGCGCGGGCTTGTCATCGACGACGGGCTCGGTCACGGAGGCCCCGAGACTAGCGCCCCCGCGTCTTCTTGTCGCTCTCCATCCGGCGGACCGACCGCGCGCCGCCGCGAAGACTGTCCTGGCCGCCGTCGACCCCGCCCCGCGAGGCGCCGCCGTCCGCCCCGTACCGCTCGCCGCGACCGACGACGACCGCGAACGCCAGGGCCGCGACGTCCGCTGCGACCCGTCCGGCGCCCCGAGGGCCCCGCTCCGCCTCGCCTCGCCCGTCTACTTGCCCGCGAGCTCGCGCAGCCGCTCCTCGAGCCCGCGCCTCAGCTCGGGGTGCTGCTCCCCCGCGATCTTCTTCTCGAGGATCTCGACCTGCGCGACCCGCAGGGCGTCGTCGGCCTCGCTCGCCACGTCCGGCTTGACCCCGACGCCCTCCCAGTTGGTCTTGGTGATCGGGTTGATCGCCGCGCCGTTCGGCACGAACGCCGAGAAGTGATCGTTGAGGCGCACCACCTCGCCCGGGTTGGCCCCGCCCCACGTCGTCTCGCCGACGATCGTCGCCCGCTTCAGCTGCTGCAGGTTGTACGCGAACTCCTCCGCGCCCGAGCCCGTGCTCTTGCTGGTCAACACGTACACCGCGCGGTCGAGGTAGCGCCGCCCCGGCACCCCGGGCAGCGTCCAGAACTGCCGCGTCGCGTCGTCCGGCCGGAAGTAGATGTCGTTGAGGTGCACCGAGTCCGCGAACAGCCAGGTCGTCAGCGCCGCCACCATGTTCGGGTCGCCGCCGCCGTTGCGCCGCAGGTCGAAGATCAGCGCGTCCGTGTCGGCCACGAACGCCATCGCCGCCGCCGCCGCGTCGAAGCCCCGCCGCGTGAACCCGAAGCTGCGCACCTCGATGTAACCGATGTTGCCCGGCAGCCGCTCGGCCCGCTCGAACCCGCCGTTGAGCATGCGCTCCATGCGGGCGTACTCCGCCTCCTCCTCGGCCGTCGGCTTGTCCGCCTCGCGCCGCTCCGGCAGCCTGGCCGCGCTGAAGCGCACCCCGAAGTGCGCGTCCTTCAGGACCTCGTTGACGTGATCGGTCAGCGCCCGCGCGAGCGCCTGCCCGCGGTCGATGCCCGCGTACTCGCCCCGCGCCTGCCGCTCGCGGATCGCCGTGACGACCGCCGCGGTCCTGTCGGGGTACACGTAGCGCGCCGGCAGCTCGCGCAGCAGCGCCGCGATCGTCGCGTCGCGCAGCTCCGCGGAGATCGGCCCGTCCGGCAGCTCCGGCTCGCCCTTCGCCGCCATCTGCGGCCCCGACGGCGCCCCCACCACGGCGGTCTCCCCCGGCTCACCGGCGATCCCGCAGCCCAGCACACACGCGACCCACAGCGACAACATCCGCTTCATGTCCGGCTCCTCCGCGCCCGCGCGGGCGCTCGACGGGTGGTGACGCGGCGCGGCCCGGCGACGCCCGGCGCGCCCGCGGTCAAGCTCTTGATCATCAAACTCGCCATGCGATCGATGCCGGCGGCGATCCGCCCGCGCTCGCCGAGCTCCTGCACGCTCAGGCTGTACGGCAGGAACGCGTTCGTCGCCGCGACCACGGTCCCCGCCACCGCGGCCGCGTCGTCGCACTCGAACCGCCCCGCCGCGCACCCGCCCGCGATCACCCGCGCGATCAGCCCGACCTCCCGCTCGTGCTGCTGCCGCCGCCGCGCCATGTAGGCCGGCCGCACCGCCTCGAACAGCTCGTCGAGGCTGGTGCGGTAGCTGTGCACGCTGTCGACCCGGAACAGCACCCGCTCGACCAGCATCGCGTGCAGCACCTCCGCCGGGTCGCCCCCGCCCCCGGCGATCCGCTCGAGCCGCGCGTACGTCCCCGCCACCACGCGGTCGATCGACGACAGCCCGAGCTCCTCCTTGCCCGCGAAGTACATGTAGATCGTCCGCCGGCTGACCCCCGCCTCCGCCGCCACGTCGTCCATCGTGATCCCGCGAAACCCCGACGTCGCCAGCAGCCGATCGAGCGCGTCGAGGATCACGTCCCGCGTCCCGGTGCCGCTCGCCGCCATCGAGTACGCAGATTGCACAATTTTTAATAATTGTGCAATATCCACACCGCGCGGACCCGCCCGGCCGGCGCGCCCATTCTCACCCCGACCCGCGAAACCTCCGGCCGCCCCCCGCGGGTCACCGCCCGCCCCGCGACCTTCGGCGCTACTGCGTCTTCGCCAGCGTCAGCGACACGTCGAACGTCTTCCTGGCGTCGACGCCCTCCTTGAGGCTCGCCAGGATCCGCGCCAGCTCGTCCTCCAGGCAGCGGATCGTGCCCGGCGCGATCCGGGCGTCGTCCACCTCGAGCCGCCCGCCCTCGCCCGGCGTGACGCCGCCGCCACTGCCGCGCCGAGCGCCGAACGCCGCGCCCCCACGTGCGCCCCGACCTCGGCGGCGAGACTGTCCGTTCCTGTTTCGCGGCGATCGACCCGGCGCCGCCGCTCCGCGGCCGTCAGTGCTCGAAGAAGTCGAGGTCCTTATTAAAGGTCTCCTCGAGCAGCCACGCCGCCGCGAGCGCGAGCGCGAAGCACAGCCCGCCGACCGTGAGCGCCGCCCCCACCGCGCCGAGCCCCGGCTTCAGCCCGGTGAAGCCCGCCGTGATCAGCGGCACCGACCCGCGCACGAAGTTGGGGGCGGTGGTCGCCGCCGTCGCCCGCAGGTTGGTCCCGAACTGCTCCGAGGCCGTGGTCACGAACACCGCCCAGTAGCCGGTCGCGAACCCGAGCCCGCAGCAGGCCGCATAGAACGCCTCGAGCGAGCGCCCGCCGACCGCCACGTACACGCCCGTCATCACCGCCGTCAGGCCGATGAACAGGGCGATGACCTTGCGCCGCGACCGCATCAGCTGGCTCAGCGTGCCGCTCGCCAGGTCGCCGACGGCGATCCCCACATACGCCCAGAGCACCGCGTAGGCGGCCTTCGGCGCCGGGTCGAGCCCGAGCGCCGCGCCCATCTCCGGCGCCAGCGAGACCATCACCGAGAACACGAACCAGATCGGCACCCCGGTCAAGATCACCGCCACATATCTGCGCAGTCGCTCTCCCTTATTAAACAGCTGAAGAAAGTCGCCGCGGCGCACCTCCGCCGCCTGCTTGACGCGGTCGAACATGCCCGACTCGTAGACCCCGAGGCGCAGCAGCAGCAGCGCCAGCCCGAGACCGCCGCCCACGTAATACGAGGTGCGCCACGGCAGCGCGTCGCCGACGAGGGCCGCGACCACCCCGCCCATCAGCCCGACCCCCGCGACGAGCATGGTCCCGTAGCCGCGGGTCTTGACCGGCAACAACTCGGCGACCAGCGTGATCCCCGCCCCGAGCTCGCCCGCCAGGCCGACGCCCGCGACCAGCCGCAGCCACGCGTACGTGTCGACGTCGCCGACCATGCCGTTCAAGATGTTGGCCACCGAGTACAGGAGAATCGAGCCGAACAGCACCGACAGGCGCCCGCGCTTGTCGCCGAGCACGCCCCACAGCACCCCGCCGATCAGCATGCCGATCATCTGCATGTCGAGCAGGCGCAGGCCCTCGGTCGTCAGGGCCTCGCCGGCGAGCCCGAGGTCGCCGAGGCTCTTGACCCGGATCACGCTGAACAGGATGAGGTCGTAGATGTCGACGAAGTAGCCGAGCGCCGCGACCACCACCGCGAGGTAGGCCGCGCGCGTCGTCTGCTCCGGGGCGCTCACGGCCCCGTAGTACCACGCCGCGGCCCGGCCCGACTACTGCCCGCTACCAGCCGAGGTGGGCCTGCAGCTCCTCGACCAGCCGCGCCGCCATGCCCGCGTGCGCCTCGAGGTTCGGGTGCCCGTCGCAGCCCGAGCCGTTCCACTGCACGTTGATGTCCGCGAACGCGACGTCGAGGTCACCGACCGCGTGGCGCTGGTCGACCGCGCTCTGCAGATAACCGGCGACCATGGTCGCCTCGTCGCCGAACAGCACCGGCGCGACCGCGAGGATGAACGCGTCGGGGTAGACGTCGCGCAGGTGGCCGAGGAACCCCGCGTACGCCGGCACGAACACGTCCTGCGGCGGGTCGCCGTCGGTGCTGAAGTCGTTGGTCCCGAGGTTGATCACCACCACGTCGGGCTGCCACGAGAAGTCCCACGGCGCCGGGTCGGTGGCCAGCAGGCGGTCGTAGATCTGCGGCAGCGGCTCGAACACGTCGTCGAGGTAATTGTTGACCACGCCCTTGCCCGACCACGCCACCGTCGAGACCTCGGCCCCGAGCGCGCGCGCAGCGATCGCCCCGTAGGTCGCGTAGTGGCTCTCGGTCTCGGCGCTGAAGCTGCACGGCGACACGCCCTCGTTGCCGTAGCCGCAGGTGATCGAGTCGCCGATCACCTCGATGCGCCGCGTGACCGGCGGCGGCGCCAGCAGCTCGCCGACGAGCTCGACGCCCAGCATCGTCGTCGGCCCGAACGACCCCTCGGTGCGGCGGTACAGCTCGACCGTGTGCTCGCCGGCCGGCAGCCCGGTCGCCAGCGGATACAGCTGCTCGCCCGGCGACGTCGCCAGCGTCGGCTGGACCTGCCCGTCGACCACCACCGTCCAGTAGCGGGCGTTGTCGTCGAGGCGCACGCTCGCGTCGGTCCCCGAGAAGCGAAACACCGCCCCGACCCCCGACCAGCCCATGCGCACGTGCGCCGGGTCGCCGTCGTCGTGGCGCCCGACGTAGTGGATCGCCGGCGGCTCCGGCGGATCTACCATCCCGGTGCTGCTGTCGGACCCGCCGCTGTCGTCGCTGTCGCCGCTGTCCGTCGACGTCGTGCCCGCCTCCGTCGTGGTGCCCGGGGCCTCCGCCGTCGGACCGGCGCTCGAGGTCGGCGACGGCGGCACGTCGTCCGTCGTCGTCATCACCACGCCGGTCGAGCTCACGCTCGCCGTCGTCGATCCGTCCTCGCCCGCCTCGCCCGCCTGACAGGCGACCATCACCAGAACAGCAGAGAGCCTGCGCATCGCGCCCCATCATACTCCGCTCGCAGGCCGCTCAAACGGCGCTCGTCGGCTGATTCCGCGCGCCTCCGACGCGGCGGCCCGTGGACAGCGCGCGGCCGCCGGGTGACCATGCACGGATGCGCCTGCGCCCCGCATGGCTCCTCGCGTTCGTCGCCGCCTGCACGCCCGACGCAGCGCCGCCGCCGTCACCGACCGCGACCCCCACCCAACAACCCCCGCCCGCCGCCGCCCCGCCGAGCGAGCCGGCGCCGCCGTCGACCACCTGGCTCGCGCGCTTCGCCGGCGCCGACGCGGAGAAGGTGCGCTGGGTCGCCGCGGGGAGCGACGGCTCGACGCTCGCGGTCGGCATCGCCGGCGACGAGGCGGCGGTGACGACCTCGCTGGCCCCGCCCGCCGCGCCGACAGTGCCCCCCGACGGCCCGCGGCGCACCTTCGCGGCCAGGTTCGGCCCGCACGGCGAGCCGGGCCTGCGCGTCGGCTTCACCGAACCCGAGGAGGCCGGCGCGGCCGCGTCGACGAGCGACGGCGGGGTCGTCGTCGTCGGCGTGATCGCCGGCGCGAAGGACGGCGAGTCCGACGCGTTCGTGGCCCGCCACGACGCCGCCGGCAAGCAGACCTGGCGCCGCGTCGTCGGCGGAGCGGGCGCGCAGGAGGTCTGGCAGGTCGCGGCGCTGCCCGGCGGCGACTTGGCGATCGCCGGCTTCACCGACGGCATGGCCACCTACGGCGACGACGCCGCGATCGGCGGCTCGGGCGGCGCATTCATCAAAGGCAAGCCCGACGGGTTCGTCGCGCGCATCGCCGAAGACGGCGCGCTGCGCTGGTCGGGCAGCGTCGACGGCACCGGCGAGGTCACCGCCCAGGGCCTCAGCGTCGGCGCCGACGGGTCCATCGCCGTCGCCGGGATCTGCGGCGCGCGCACCGAGGTCCGCCCCACGCTCGGGATGGGCGCCTCGCTCGCGTGCGGCGAGGGCGTCGCCGTGTACGCCGCGAAGTGGGCCCCTGACGGCCAGCTGCGCTGGGCCCGGCGGATCCCCGGACCCGACGGCGACATCCAGACGCCGGCGGACGCGGCGATCCTGAGCGACGGCGACGTCGCCGTGATCGGCATGTTCCGCGACGGCATCGGCGGCGACGGCGTCCCGCTGCTGCGCGACCGCGACCGCATGGGCCGCGACGGCTTCGTCGCGCGCCTCGCGTCCGCCGACGGCGCGCCGAGGTGGATCCGCCAGCTCTCCGGCGACCGCGAGACCGCCGCCTGGGCGGCCGCCGCCGGCGTCGACGGCGAGCTGTGGGTCGCCGCCGACTTCGCCCACGGCATGACGATCGGCGACGGCGCCACGACGACCGCCGCGACCCTGCGCGGCCGCGGCCCCGCGCTGCTCCGCTTCGACCCCGCGGGCGCCGGCGCGTTCGTCGGCCTGATCGGCAACAAGGCCGCCGACGACCCCAACGGCGTGCGCGTCTCACACATGGCCTTCGGGACAGACGGCGTCCTGCGCGTCGCCGGCAGCTTCGGCGGGCGCTTCACCGCCGGTCCGCAGCCCGGCGCCCCGACCCTCGACGCCCTCGCCGACGACGACGGCTTCGTGCTCGCCGTCCCCGCCCCGCGCTGACGCCACGGCATCGCCGCCGACGGCCTTGCGAGGGCCTTGCGAGCCCGCCGCCCCGCCGACCTCGCAAGCTCCTCGCAAGCTCCGAGCGCCCATCGTTCGGACGTCATGAACCTGTCACCGCGACCCTGCCTGCAACTACTGACCCTCGCGCTGCTCGCCTGCGACGCCGCCGATCCGCCCGCCGAGGACGCCGGCGCCGAACACGACGAACAGCACGGCGCCGACGCCTGCACCGCCGAGGTGCGGATCGGCGTGTTCGCCAGCGACGCCTGCGCCGGCGATCCGCTGCTGGTCCAGACCTTCGAGCTCGCCGAGCCCTGCTCGACCTGGAACCACGGCGAGCGCGAGAACTCCGCGACCCGCTACCAGTGCTGGCACGACCGCCTCTGCTTCACCCAGTACGTCGCCAGCGGCACCTGCGACCCCGACGCCGCCGTCCTCGTCACCGACAAGGAGGCCCGGACCACCTGCGAGAAGGACCCGACCCCGAAGATCTACACGAAGATCCTGAGCGGCACGGAGGGCTGCCCCGAGCCGCCGCCCGGCTTCACCTGCCCGCTGAGCGACCACGACGGCGGCACCCCCGGCACCGCCGCCGCCTGCGAGGAGTAGACGCGCGCCCGTCTCGTCACGGCGCGGCGCCGACGACCGCGCCGCGCAGCTCGACCTCGAGCCCGCCCTCTTCCCCGTTGCGCATGCAAAAGCCCCAGCCGTGGGCCGCCGCGACCCTGCGGGTGATCGCCAGGCCGAGCCCTTTGCCGTGCGGGTGGCGGGTGCGGGCCGCCTCGCCCCGCTCGCCCCGCTCGAGCACGCGGGTCAGCTCCTCGGCGTCGAGCCCGGGCCCGTCGTCCTTGACGAGCACGCGGAAGCACTCCTCGTCGTCCATCTCGAGCACCACCGCCACGTGACCGCCGGCCCGGTTGTGCATCAGCGCGTTGTGCACGAGGTTGCCGAGCGCCCGCTCGATCAGCGTCAGGTCGCCGAGCACCACGATCGGCGCCCGCGGGACCGCGTGGACCAGCTCGACCTCGCGGCGGCGCGCCAGCGGCAGGTGGCGCTGGATCACCCGGACCACCAGCGGCGCCAGCGGGGCCGGCGCCCGCACCAGCTCGGGCTCGCCGGCGTCGAGGCGGGCCGCGACCTCGAGGTTGTGCACGAGCGCCGCGATGTAGTCGGCCTCCTGCATCGCCGCCCGCAGCGCCGCTGCGTCGCCGCCGCCTTGCAGCGCCGCCAGGTGCCCCTGCAGCACCGTCAGCGGCACCATCACGTCGTGCGTCGTGTTGGCCAGGAACTCGCGCAGCGTCCGCTCGCGGCGGGCCTGGGCCTCGAGGTGGTGCGACAGCTGGCGGCGCGTCTCGTCGAACGCCCGCGCCAGCTCGGCCAGCTCGTCGTCGCCGCGGGTCGTCACGCCCTGCTGGTAGTTCGACGCCGCGGCCGCGCGGACCTCGTCGCGCAGGCGGTGGATCCGCCGCACGATCGGCCCGAGCAGCGCCAGCACCACCCCCAGCAGCAGCAAGCTGAACAGCAGCCCCGTGAGCACCCACGGCGTGCCACGCAGCGGCGACACGCGCGGCGTCTCCATCACCCCGCGGATCAGCGTGTACGCGCACGGACCCGCCTCCGCCGTCCGCACCAGCACGCCGAACCTCTCCTCGACGTGGCGCACCCGCGACTCGCCCGCCCGCGCCGCCGCGATCACCTCGGTCGGCAGCGCCGGCGCGTCGGGGTGCGCCGACCGCAGCTCGAGGTCGTATGCATACAGGTCGGCCCCCGCGATCAGCGACGGCGGCCCGTGTGCCGGCAGGTCCATCGGCCCGCCCCAGCGCTCCGGCGCGGCCTCGCATGCGGCCCGCCCGGCCGTCGCGTTCGCCTGCGCGGTCGCCACCAGGCCCGCCTCGAACGACTGCACGCGCGAGCTGCGGACCACCGCGATTGCCCCGAGCAGCAGGGGCACCAGCGCCGCCAGCGCGGTCAGCCCGAGGCGCACGCGCAGCTTCACGGGCCACCCCGCGGCTTCACGCGATAGCCGATCCCCCACACCGTCTCGATCACGCAGGCGTCGCCGAGCTTCTTGCGCAGGCGGGACACGTGAGCGTCGAGCGTGCGCTCGTTGCCCTCGCGCTCGGGGTCGAGGACGTGCTCGACCAGCCAGCGCCGCGTCACCGCCTCGCCCAGCTGCTGGGCCAGGGCGATGAACAGGTCGAGCTCGGTGCGGGTGAGCAGCAGCGGCGCCCCCTCGCGGCTGACCACGCGTGCCGCGACGTCGAGCCGCAGCGGCCCGAGCGTGATGTCGTCGGGCCGTTCGAACTGCGGCCGGCGCAGGCGGGCCCGCACGCGCTCGAGCAGCTCCTCGGGCCAGTACGGCTTGGTCATATAATCGTCGGCCCCGAGGCGGAGAGCGTGGATCTTGTCGAGCGTATGGTTGCGCGCCGACAGCACCAGCACCGGCACCTCGGCCCGCGTCTCGCGCAGGTCCTTCAAAATATCGAGCCCATGCATACCGGGCAGCATGAGGTCGAGGATCACCAGGTGGACCGCGGCCGCGTCCTCGGACGCCAGCGCCCGCCCGCTGCGCCACCACACGACCTCATGCCCCGCCTGGCGCAGCTGCCCCGAGATCTGGGTCCCGAGCTCGACATCGTCTTCGAGGAGGAGGATCCGCCGCGCCATGGTCGCTCGAGCGAGCATACAGGACGAACCTTGCGACCACCTTGCGCCGCGCCGAAGCCGTCAGACGAGCGCTCCAGCGGCCACCGACGCGCCCCCTCGGCTCCGACTCCCCGCAGCCCCCGGCCCCACGAGGACGCCGCGACACCGCGCGCCCCCCATCAAGGCGAACCAACGTGAAACGGGCCCACGACCCGCCGCCACGGCGTCTCGCAGGCCCGTCCCGACCCCGGAGCAACTTCTTTACTGCTGGAAGCAGTACGACGCGGACTTTCCCAACCCCTTGTCAACGCTCGCCTTTCGCCACAAGTCCGCGTCGTACTTCACGAATTCGTCCAGGGCCTGAACTCCCGTGAGTGCCCGAATCTCTCGGGAGTCAGCCCACCTCTTGGAGAGCTGGTGGAGCCGCGTAGCGGCGACAAGTGACGCGTGCTCGTGGGTGAACCCGATCGGCCGCCGCGCCGACGAAGGCCGTCGACGACACGGTGTCGACGAGTTGGTGTTGTTGCTCGAGCGCGGGGGGATGTCGGATGGGTGGAGATCGCCGTCGTGGTCATGAGAGGCGCAACCTTCCGGGCCGCTTCATCATACGCCACCCGTGGACCGGCCCGATCAAGTGACGCAACCCAGCGCGGCATGTGGGGGGCCCGACCCGGGCACCGCAGCGCCTCTCGACCCCGGCCCGCCTGTGATCGCCGTACCGCCCCCGCCCGCCAGCTCCGGTTGCGCGAGCTGCAACGCTGGCGGTGGCCTCGGCTTTGGCCTGCTCGCCTTGGCCAGCCTTGTCCTGCGCCGCCGTCGACGCTGATCACCAGCAGTGCCCGCTGCCCGCTCAACGTGTGCTCCGGCCATGTGTTCGGGAGTGCGCTGCGCGTGCTGTAGCGCGAGAACCAGCGACGCGCGAACAAGTATCTTGTGCCCGACCACGACCTCGTCGACGATCTTCGATGGGCAGGAGTAGCTATGCGGACGAAGAAGTGGTGGGCGACAGAGAGGGAGGTGTGCCAGAAGCTTGGCGCCGAGCACGTTGGTGGTCCTGGCCAGCCCGACTGCCGACTGGATGCGTACATGGTCGAGGTGAAAGATCATGGGAAGCCGATCGGTCTCACCATGGTGCGGTCAACCTACGAGAAGTCGTGGGCGCAAGGGCATCCGCTGATCATGGTCTCGACGAGCGGGTACACCAGGCCCGCCGTGGAGTTCGCTGCAGGTTGTCGCGAATTCTTCCTGTACTACATGCAGCCGGGCGGGCGGATCGTTTCTGTCTGGCCGCCCGCTGAAGAACAGGCGCCGCGTGATGCATGCTCAAGGCCAAATGTTCTCGGGCGCGTCGTCACAGTGGTCGTGGCTGGTGTGGTTGTGTTGGTCACCGGGACGGTCGCTGCCGTGGTCACGGCTGCGGCCGCGAAAGCGCGGACCAAACGCGCCGCATGACAGGAGCAGCCCGTTGACGACCCGGAGTCTGGCGGGCCACGGAAGACACCTGCGCAGCCGCGAGACCTGACGGACGTCAGTCCACGAGCAACACCCGCAGCGCCGGTGCCACCGCCGCGAGTGCCGGATCGTTCGCCCCCTCGCGCAGCGCCTCGCGCAGCCCGACGCGGTGGCCGGCGTCCTTGCGCTCGCACGCCAGCCAGCACAGATGCGCGTGTGTCCGCACCAGCCACGGGTCGCCTGCGGGCGGCGCGACCAGCACCGACCACAGCCGCGTGTCCGGCCACTGCCCGGTGCTCGCGTGCTGCGACCACCCAAGCGCCCAGCAGCGCCCGTCCGCGCCGGTCCGCGTCGCCTGCCAGCGCACCTCGAGCAGCGGTCACATCTCGAGCACCAGCGGTCCTGCATGCGATGCTCGACGTACGCCCGGCGCTGATCGTCGGCCAGCCCGTCGCTCGCGTATAGCGCCAGCAACACCTCGCCGAGGTGCGCCGACCACACGTGCCAGTCGAACCGGGGCACCCGCGGATCGCCGCGGCGCAGGCACAGTGAGGTCGGCACGCGCGTGCCGACCTGCGGCGTCGGCGACGGATCCGGCACGGCCGGCGTGACCACCAGCCGGCGCAGCCGCGACTCCTCGATCGAGATCGGCTGGTCAATCAGCCCGAGCATTTAAAGGGCCTGCGGGACGTCGCACAACTCGCCGCACGCCGCCACGAACCCGCGTGCTCGACCGCGGGTTCGTCCGGCGACCACGCGATCGCCGGCCGCGCCACGCCGGCCGCGCACACTCCGGTCGGTTCCGAGAGGTGCCCCACCGCTCTCCGTAGCGCCCGCAACGCCTGCAAGCTCCTGCCATCGAGCCCCGGATCGGGCCGTCCCAACCCGCGCTGCCCGTCGACCCGCGGCCGCACCGGCGCACAAAAGCCGAGCTGCAGCCGGACCTCGCCGGGCGTCGCCAGCGCGCCCCCGTCCGCATCCCCGGATCCGCCGCAGGAACCCCGCGAGCGCCCTCCGCAGCGGTAAGCCCAGCGCCAGCACCCGCGCCGTGATCGCCACCCCGGCGGCGCCGCCACCCCGGCGCCGCCGCCAGTACCGGCCCGCAGATGGTAGGGTGACGTGCGCGCGCAATGCGCATGTGGGTTCAACACGCATATGGTGGATAGGAATAAAATTTTAATTGCCTCCAGCGGTTGAATTCGTCACGGTGACGGTATACAAGCGCTTTCAGCCTCAAAACCGGAGTTTTTAAGGTGGGAATAATTTCCGAAGACTACGCCCGTACCATCCTCGCCCCCTACGAGGAGACGCTGCTCGGCATTTTCGATCAAGCGGGGGCAGCGTTCTCACGCGCAACGCTGCCCGCCCCCCCAAGGCGGCGAACGCGTGCGAACCTGATCAGCGATGCGATCTTGAGCTTGGCGAGCAATGCGTTCCCGGGCCAGATCGCGCCGCGCTATTACCGCGAGCTTCTCCTTTTGCAGATCAACTCCGGTGAAGACCTGCTGATCAATTTCAAGAAGCTCGGTCGGAATGGCCTCCCTTGTAACTACCCCACGCAGAATGCGGTGACGTTCGCCAACGCGACGCTGCCGTGTATGCCGAACGAGATCCGGCTCACGGCGGGTTACGTCTTCGACGAGACCCATCAGCGCATCAGTGAGGTGCGGATGCTGCAGCAGGACGGCGGACGCCTGCTCTGGAGCTACGAGGTCCTGCGCAAAGGTCAAGCTGTACAGATGCCGCTTCGTGTGCTTAATACGGCTACACCCGCACAGAATGGCAAGCGCGTCAAGGCGAAGACCACGGCGCGCAAGGCCAAAGAGAAGTAATGGGAGTCGCACGCGCAACGATTGCAACTCGGTTTAACCCTCGGATGCTCGAGTTGGCGCGCGAGTCGCGCCGCCTTACGCAGGCACAACTGGCAGAGGCCGCAGGCCTTGCACAGGGGACTGTTTCGAAGCTTGAGGGGGGACTGCTAGAGCCCCAAGGCGACACACTGACCGCGATTGCAGAAGTACTTCGCTATCCGGAGGAATTCTTTACCCGCCAAACCGAACCCCCGGCGCGCCTTCTTCCTCGTGAGATGGCCACCCTTCCTGCCCGAGATCGACGTGCAGTCGTGGCATCGATGAAAATTCGATGTCTCGAGCTTTCTGAATTACTTAGGTCTGTTGAGATTCCAGATGTCAAAGTACCAAGGCTTTGTCTCCATCGAGATGTTGGCAGCCCGTCCGATGCGGCAACCCGTATTCGTGAGCTATGGCGCATTCCGGCCGGTCCAATAAATAACTTGACAACCCTACTCGAAGACCATGGCATTGTGGTCATCGCAGAAGATTTCGGCGTGTCTGGTATGTACGGACTAAGCCAATCATCAAGTAATTCTCCAGATCTTCCGCCGCTTATCGTAATAAATAGCAGTTCACCTGGAGATCGAATTAGATTCACCATGGCCCATGAACTTGGGCATCATGTGCTTCATCATCACGAGCACGCCACAGTAGCAAGCGAAGATTGCGAAGAAGAGGCGAACGAATTTTCCTCTGCTTTTCTAATGCCGGAGAGGGATATTGCCGGACAATTTCACTCGCGCATTACCCTTGAAGAGTTGGCTTCGTTAAAACAACACTGGAAGGTCTCGATGCAAGCCCTTCTGGTCCGAGGGCAATCTTTGGGACGAATACCACACGCACATGCGACCAGACTCTGGAAGCGTATTAGCATGCTCGGCTACCGGCGAAACGAGCCGGTCGAAGTAGCCTATGATCAACCGACGTTGCTCGGGGATATCATTGAAGAGTACCGCACCGGGCTGGAGTACAGTAACGACGAGCTTAGTGCACTAATCAAACTACACCCCGACGAATTCGGTGAACGTTATCTTGGCATAAAGAAAGGTTTGCGCCTGCTGCGGGACTGGAAACCTCCGGGGGGGTAGGGCCGCTGCCGTCTGTTATCTTTCGCCACCAGTTGGTGCAGAAAGGATAATCGGACGGGACGAAGCCTTCTTGGTCTGGCCACCAGCGCGCGCGCCTCCTCCGCCATCCCGAGTCCGGCCGCCAAATACGACGCAGACTTTCCCAACCCCTTGTCAGCGCTCACCTTTCGCCACAAGTCCGCGTCGCAGTTCACGAATTCGTACAGGGCCTGAACTCCCGCGAGTGCCCGAAGCTCTCGGGAGTCAGCCCACCTCTTGGAGAGCTGGTGGAGACGGGGGCATGACGACGAGCGGATGGAAGGGACCCTTGCCCGGCCACACGAAGTGCCGCGCATAGGCCTCCTCGATCCGGGGAGCGCCGGTCTTGGTGAAGCGCAGCCGCTGCTTCGGCCCTTTCCCCCAGCGCCGGTACTCGACGACGGTCGGCACGAGGTTCAGGTCGTGCGCGTGCATCCGCAGGATGCGGAGCAACCGCGTGAGGCGCGTGAGGTTGCCGAGGATGTGCCGCTCGAGGAAGGGTACACGGTGTGTCGTCCCGGTTTATTTGCGGGGATTCGTTCCGGATTGCGTGCGGGGATTCGGGTCGGCCGGGGCGGGAGGATTGTTCGTTCCGGGCGTGATGCGTAGGGCGTCGATGGCGGAGAGGAGGATGGACTCGTCGAGGTCG
>JAEUJW010000050.1 GCA_016793465.1 Myxococcales bacterium | reverse complement strand
ACGCGTAGAAGGCGGGGAAGTCGTGGCGGGTGCTGTCGGCGACCTCGATGTTGGTCGGGATGGCCGCGTTGCGGTAGTTGGCGAGCTCGTAGCGGTCGCCCTTGGCGAGAATGTGGACGATCAGGTCCTGCTTGCCCGAGGGCCCTCGATCTCCCGAAATTCGGGCTTCCAGGAGCGAAGATGTATCCCGAGACTTACCGGAATTTACTCGGGTTTGGCAAAGCCGAGGCAACGCTCCGAGCGTCACCACGCCGTATTGTCGACGTGAACCCCCGCCTCGGTCCTGGCACCGCTGGACCAGCCCGCTTGCCGAACACGTCGCCGGGGCCGCCTCAGTGATCGAGGCGGAGGGGGCGCCCGGCAAGGACCACCAGCTCGCCCGGCTGCGCTTCAACGGGGCCGCCTCGGTGATCGAGGCGAAGGTAGCGACACCAGCGGATCGTCGTCGTCGACTTGCTTCAACGCGGCTACCTCGGTGATCGAGGACGGCACGAAGACCCACGGCCTGCTCTCGCCGGTGCCGGCTTCAACGGGGCCGCCTCGGTGATCGAGGCAGAGGAAGGCGTCGGCGCCTTCGGGTGGTCGTCGGGGCCGTCGAGCGCGCTGTCGTCGGCGTCGTCCGGGCTCAGCTCTGACGCGCACCGACGCTCGCGTTGAACCCGCGACACTGATCGGGTGTGAACGCCACACCCGGCCGCCCCGGATCCAGCTCCGCCAGCTCGGCGCGGGCCTGCTCGACGTCACGGCTCATCTCGGTCAGGTAGCGGGTCCGCTCCTCGCTCTGCCACTCCGCGTCGCTGAACTCGGCCAGGCCGTACGTGCGGGTGACGTGCACCTCGCCCTCGCGGCGCGGCATCAGGGCGCGGTCGGGGTCGGCGTCCTCGCGCAGCAGGAACGCGTCGATGTCCCGCAGCCGGAGCGGGAAGGTCGGTTTGAGGTCGTGGATCAGCCGCCCGTGCATGCGGAGCCGGATGTCCTGCTCGCCCGCGCCGAGCACCTCGTTGAACGTGAGTAGCGCCAGCGGCTCGCCGCGCGCGTCGTCGACGCGGGCGGACACCAGATACCGCCCCGGCGCGGCCACCTTCGCCGTCATGGTGAACACCAGCGATCCGTCCTCGACCGCCTCCCGGATCTCCCCCGACCAGGTCGCCGGCACCTCGGACGAATAGAAGACGTCGAGCCGCGCCACGCCCGCGAGGCCCGCCACCCTGTAATGGATCTCGGTGCGAATGGTCCCGGCGAACCCGGCGAACTCGGTCGCGGCCGGCGATAGGACCGCTGACGCCTGGCTGTCCCCGGCCGCTTCCATCACCAGCGCCACCTGCGGCGCGACGAGCTCCCGCGCGCCGGGCAGGCCCCGCGCGACCGCCCGCTCGACCTCCAAGGCCAGCGGCCGACCGTCCGCGCCGGCCGCCGCGATGGTGAGCTCCACCGACTCCCCCGCCGCCATGAACACCCGCGACTGGCCGGTGCTGACGCGGACCGTCGTGTCCCGTGCTCCGTCGCGCGCACGCATCGCGCGTCGCTCGACGATCGGCCGGTTGGGGTGAACTTGATCGGGGTGCTCGTGGATCGGCCGCGAGGTGAACGGGTACCTGCTCGCGTCCTGGTAGCTGCACAGCAGTTCCTCCGCCAAGGCGAGCCGATTCGCCGCCGCCAGACGAGCCGCGACCGCGTCGACCGGCGCCGGCCGCTCGACGGCGACGGTCGGCGGACGCACGACCCCGGGCACAGCCACCGACGCCGCGACCTCGGGCGACTCCACGGGCCGCGAGCACGCCACGAGGACGACGCCCGCGACGACCCAGCGCCCGCCGCGTCTACAGCGCATACGTGACCATCGCCGCGCGCACCATCGCAACGATGCCCAGCCAGTTCCCCAGAGTGGCGTGCTCGTACGCCTTGGCGTCGTCGCGGAAGGTCAGCGAGTGCCAGCTCCACTTGACGCTGCCGCCCTCGTTCGCCACGGTGCCGAGGTTCAGGTCGTTGGTGAACCAGTCGGCGGGATGACCCAGCGCGATGCCGGTCGCACCCGCGGTCGCGCCGGCGCTGTGATACGCGACCACTCCGTCGTCCTGACCGGGCAGGTGTTCGGGGAACACGGTGCCCTTCGCGGCGGCGTACATATAGAACCAGACGCTGCGCGTGTTGTTATGGTCGTACATGGCCCGCGCCGTCGTCGTCTTGAGGTCCTTGACGATCGGCTCGGCGGCGGGCCAGATGCCATAGTCCGCAAGCTCCGTTCCGCCTGCCGCGCCCGCCGCGACCCGCACCCACTTGATGTTCCAGCCGGTCTGCGTGGTCCCGTTGAGGTTGCCGCACACGCCGCTCGCGTTGGCCACCGCGTTCTTCTTCAGGCGCGACGAACCGCCGTAGTTGGCCAGCGTGTACCCCATCATCAGATCACCGGCGTCGTGGGTCGCTATGTAACACCAATTGTTGCCTGTGCAGAAGCAGTCGAGCGCGTCGCGGATCCTGCCGTTCTGCGCCGAGATGCTGCTGTACCCGTCCCAATTGACGGCCTTCTTGTTGACCCCCGCGGCGGTCGCCGCCGGCCCCCAGTAGGTGAAATCGTCGTAGTTGCCGACGGCCCCGGCGGGCCCCCGACCTTTGATCCACAGCGTGTAATTCGTCGCGCCCGCGGTGCACGGCACCAGGGTCGACAACGCCAACATCCACGGCACCACCTTGCGCAGCGAGACCATCGTCCTACTCCCCCATCCAGCGAAGTCAGTTGCGGATGAGTCTATCAGCCCACGAGCGTCGCGTCGGGACGACTCGAGGACCCGCACCCACCGGCGCGCTGACGTCGCGTCAGCGCCGCCGCGCCGGTCTGATAGCCTCGGGGCAATAAGCCCCGTCACCGCCTCGACCCGGACCGGCCCGGCTCAGCGCGCGCTTCGACGACGCGGAGCTCGCCGAGCTGGCGACCGCCCTCGGGCGCGAGTACACGATCGAACGCGAGCTCAGCCGCGGCGGCGACGTCCGGCCGTCCGCGGTGCCTGGGTCGATGCCGATCGCCGCACCCCGGTCGACGCACCCTTGCTCGAGGCAGGGTGAGCGACCCGTCGTGATCGAGGCCGCCGAGCCCGAGGATGCGTTCGGGCGACCTCCGGCGGGCCCAGCTGCCCCGCGGCGGCGACGGAATCTGCGTCGTCCCGTGAGCGGCGGCGCGGGTGGCCGATCGCGTC
>JAEUJW010000099.1 GCA_016793465.1 Myxococcales bacterium | reverse complement strand
CGGCGTCGCGGACCGCGAAGATCCACTGGTTGTTGCCCTGCCCTAACTCGCTGACGGTCGCGCCGACGATCGTCGCGCCCTCGCGGTTGTAGCCGACCGCGTTGCAGGTACCCCCGCCGGGCGTGACCTCGAGCCGCGGCGTCTTCTCCTCCGCCAGCTCCGCGTCGTGCCAGCGCACGAGGATCTGCGGCCTCTGGTCCGGATCGGCCGGAGGCGCTTTCGCGTAGCCGCAGAGTGCGACGCCGGTGTCGGTGGCGACGGCCGCGAGGATCTCGTCGCGGAACATCTTGTCGCCCGGCGAGGTCCACTCCCCGATCCGCTTGCCCTTGCCCTCGTACACGAGCGCGACACCGCGAAGCACGTTCTGGTTGAGGTCATTGACGAGGACCTCGCGCGTGCCCGCGACGACGACGCGGCCGCCGGGCAGCACCGCGACGGCGTGGCCGCGTTCGCTGCGCACCGTGAGGAGATCGGTCGGGTCGTTGTAGATGTCCTGGCCGTGGGCCTGCTTGTCCGGGCCGTAGACCCATACGGCGAGGTCCCACTCCTCGGGGCCGACGCCCGTGCGCACATCCCCGGCGACCCAGATCGTGCCGTCCGGCTGCACGCCCACGGCGCGGGCCTCGGTCGGCACTTCGCCGAGCACCTCCCAATGCAGCGTCCCGTCCGCGTGGAAGCGGGCGACGTACATGCGCGGCTCGTCGTTGATGTAGGCAGTCCCGACCGTGATGATGTTCTGCTCCGCGTCGACGGCCACACCCATGAGGGTGAGAGCCGCGGTCTTCAGCTCGGGGCGCGCCGTCCAGTCCGTGTGCGTCCTGGTCCAGCCCTCCGCGCTGGCGATGTACTGCCCGGCCTTGTCATAGCGGCGCAGGGTGCCGACGAGCTTGTCGTTCGACC
The DNA here is from genome assembly GCA_016793465.1 of Myxococcales bacterium. The sequence goes on along the minus strand of JAEUJW010000099.1, from coordinate 8,129 downwards.
AGTGGGAGCCAGCCGTGATCACGTAGCCGTTTTGCAACGCGACCCCGCGGGCGATGCTGGTCATCCCGTCGTTCGGCTCCTGCGTCGTCCAGACCTTGCTGCCAGGGTCCAGGAGCACGGCCGGGTGGTAGAGCGAGGCCTGCGCGGTCTGCCCGGCGGCATCGCGGACCACGACGGTTAGCTCGGAACCCGGGTTGTTGTGCGGGGCGCTCGTGACCGGGAAGACGAGGGGCGCGCCGGCCGGGCCGGTCGCCACGATCACACCGTCGTCCAGGAGATCAGCCTCCAAGGCATCGGGGCTGACCTGATAGGCGCACTGGTAGGGACCGACCTCGGCAGCGATCTCGGGGTCGCAGACGAGGTCCCAGACGGCGGGCGGCAGGTCGATCGGCAGGCCAGCCTCGTCGCCGCTGGTCTCGCCGGTGCCGATGTCGCCGCCGGTGACGGTCTCGCCGGTGTCCGTCGCTCCAGCGTCGCTGGCCGCAGCGGTCGTCGTCGCCGGGCTGGCGGAGCCGTCTGTCACCGCGGCTGAGCTCGAACCCGGACCGGAGGTGTGCTCCGCGTCGTCGCAGTAAGTCTCGCTGATCGTGCACGCCTCCAGCTCGACGTCGCCATAGCAGCCGACGCTGACCAGACAGGCGGCCACAACCAAGAGGGCGGGGCGGAGGTGGAGGCGGAGGGTCATGTCAGCGACCCTAACTCGAAGCCCGCCCCCCTGTCGCCTACCGACTGACCCGGCACTCGACAAAAACTGGCGCCCAGGCAGGCAGACATCCGGTAGCATCCGGGGTCATGTTCCCCCCATCCGCAGCCCTGAGTCTATGCCTGGCGCTCGCCGGGCCTCCCCCGGAGACCTGGCAGGACCATGAAGCCACCTGCGGACGACTCGAGGATCAGGCGAAGGCCGCCAGCTCCGCTGACCGCGGTGCGGCCTACCTCGCCGCAGCCGACGAGTGCGGGCGGGCCTACGAGAAGGTGCCGGCCGGCCCCCGAGCGATGGATCAACGCTCGTACTTCGTCACGGAGGCGAACCGGCTCTACCACCACGCCCACGATGCCGGAGCCCAGGCGGCGCTCTGCTCCGACATCCGCATGCTCGACGCATTCGCCGCGCAGCTTGCCGCGCTGCCCGAAGGGGCTCGGGCGGAGGACCGGACGGACATCGCCAGGATGCGCGAGGAGTCCGTCGCGCAGGCGACGGCGCCGTGTGCCCCCGAGCCGGTGGCGCCGGAGCCTGTGGGGGCGACCGTCGCCCCGACCACGGTTGCACCGCCGCCGGTCGTCCGATCCGGACCTGGGGACCGCCCGCCGCCTCCACGGCAGGCGCCGCGGCGGCTTCGCCGTGCCGGAGGCGCAGCCCTCGGGGTCGGCCTCGGCCTCGGCCTCGGGGTGATCGCGGCCCTCGTCCGCGGCGCCACCTTGCACGAGCAGGCCGCCAGCATGACGCACGAGGGGCAGCTCATCCCCGAGGCCGACGCCGAACGGTTCGCCGATCTCGACGCTCGCGGGCATCGGGCCGACAACGCGGCGATCGGGCTGGGCGTCGCCAGCGGCCTGCTCACAGTCGCCGGTGCCGTCCTGCTCATCGTCGACGCCCGTCGACATGCCGCGCCGCGCCGCGCCGCGGTTCACCCGTCAGTGCAACCGACCGCAGGCATCCACTTCTCGCTGAGGTTCTAGCCATGAACGACCGTCGCGACATCGGAAAGCGCTACCCCCCCGATCTCGACTTCTCGGGCGAGACCCTCGGCGACCGCTACCACCTCGATCACTGCATCGGCTGCGGTGGGATGGCGAGCATCTACTCCGCTACCGACCAGACGACGAAAGCGATCGTCGCGGTCAAGGTGCTCCATCCGGAGCACGACAAGAACCCCGACCTCGTCCGTCGCTTCAAGCAGGAGGGCCAGCTCGGGGCGCAGATCGGACACCCGAACCTCGTCCCCGCCTTCGATTTGGGCTGGCTCGGCGGGCGGCACTACATCGTCATGCAGTTGGTCAACGGCGAGCGCCTGGGCGACACCACCCGCAAACGACCGCTCCCATGGCCACAGACGATCCCGTACGTGCTGGACGTGCTCGCCGCCCTCGCCGCCCTGCACGCGCGAGGCGTGGCACACCGGGACGTCTCGCCCAACAACTGCCTGCTCGAACCGCTGGACGGCGGCACACGCGTGCGGCTCCTGGACCTCGGCAACGCGCGGGTGATCGACGAGACCGATCTCGTGCTGCCGGAGATCGAGGCGACGAAGGGGATGATCGTGTGGGGGACCTCCCGCTACATCGACCCGGAACGACTACGCGGCGGTCCCGGCGACTTCCGGGCGGACCTCTTCTCGGTGGGCGCGCTGTGGTACACGATGCTGACAGGCAAGACCCTCCCAGACCCCTTCGAGCTGGCGCCGATCGAAGTGTTGGGGACCGTGCCACTTCCCCCTCTCCTGCTCGCGGTGCTGCGTGGGGCGCTCGACCGGCGGGAGCGCCGACATCACAGCGCGACGTCGATGGCCGCGGCGATCAAGGCGGCGATGCCGGACACGACGCCGCGGCGCCGATCGCTCCGCGCCTGGGCGCTCGCGCCGGCGTGCGGCGTCGCCGTGGCCGCCTGGTTCGCGTGGCCGCACGTCGTTGCGCCCGAGAAGCTGACCGCGTCGCCGCCCCCTGCTCCCCACGCGTGTGCTGGCCTGCCAGACTCTCCCGTGCGCCCCGTGATCCTCGCCGCGCGCACACCGGAAGCTCCGAGACATCCCGCAACTTCCGCCGACGAGCCCGCCTCGGTACCGATCGACGAACACGCCTCGGAGCAGCCGACAGACGAGGGGCACACCCCGAAGCGGCGAAGGCCCTTCGACCTCCGCGCTGAGCTGGGGAAGTGCAAGAGTCATCCGTCAGCCCGGCTCACCGTCGAGTACAACCCCGCTGAAGCCCCCAAGGTGAACGGTGGGCGGCCGCTGGGTGCGGTGGGGCGCTGTGTCGAGCGTGTGCTTCGCGAACACCCACCGCGGCGCGTGGTGACGGTGAAACCATGATGCTTGGCCACAAGGCGGCGGCGAGGACGTCTAACTTCGCCGGGTTCGGCCTGGCCAGTCCTTCGGGTCAGACGCGCGGCTAGCGCGGGAGCTCGCTCGGCGTGCTCGCGTTGGCCTGACCTTTAGGTCAGATCTAACTCGCCGCTGACCCTCGCGACGTGGCACGATGGCCAATCTCCACCGCCCCCGGTCTTCGCTCGGACGCCACGCGCGGCGCCGCGTCGGGAAGCGCCGGCGACCTTGTCAAGCCGATGGCCCGGTGTCAAGCGTACCCATCGCATGCGTGACGGTACCCGGCGGCTGTGTCATCTTCGCGGCCTATGACCGTTGAGACCATCACGCTCGACAACGTGGAGCGCTTCGTAAGCGGGGTCTTGTTTGCCGCCGACCGCGAGCTTCCGGTCGTCGCAGTGACCACCCGGGCTCACTCCGAGCACGCATGGATACCCGCCGCCGAGCTCGACGCCGCGATCGGCGGCCGCGCCCTCGTGGTCCAAATCGAGACTGGCGACGTCACCTGGCGCCTCAGCGACCTGCTTCCCGACCGCCTCGATGCCTTCGGCGGCGCCCTGCGGATCTGGTGGCCGGGGCTCACAGCCAACGCCGATCCCTACGACCATCCCCTCTTCCTCATCTTCAACCCCTCCGGCGCCGACGCGGTCCGAGCCCGGGTACTCGACGCCTTCGCCGTCAAACCTCCGGAGAGCCCGAAACCCGCGCCGCAGGAATGGTCGCGGCACGGTACGCGCGAGGTCTTGATCGGGCACGTATTGGCGATCGACGGCCGCCACATTTCCATCCGCGTCGGCGACGTCACCGGGGTCGTCGTTTACGCCGATGTCAAGCTCGACGTCCTCGCTTCGCAGCTCCAGCCCGGCCAGGAGCTCCGGGTCTCCCGCGCCGGCGACACCGACGACGGGATCCCGCGTTTCTCGACCCAGGGTCTCGGGCCTCCTGCGCCTGCCTCGGCACGAGCGGTAGCGCCGCAGCCGGCGACGACTTCAACCGCCGAGCCGACCGCGGCGCTCCGGTCTCCGAGCGCTCCGCCGTCCGCTGCGGCATGGCGCCGCGTCGGCGAGGTTTATGAGACCGGAGACTGCGTGCGGGCTCGCGTCTTTCGCATCACCGACAACTACCTGCTCGTCGAGCTCCTGCCCGGGGCGACCGCCATCGTCCATAGCCTCGAGGTCGCGTACGAACGCGTGGTTCTGCACGACGAGTACAGCATCGGCGAGCAAGTCAACGTGCTCCTCCTCAATCTCGACACGGACGCGCAGCGCTGCGAGGCATCGATCAAGCGAGCCTACGGCCAGGAAGTGCGCCCGGCCGTCTCCCTCCGGCGCGGCGACCCGCCGTTCCTCGGCGACGAGCGACCCGCTGCGGTTACCGTCTCCCCCGCGCGCCCGACCGCCGGCGACGCCACGCGGCAGCAGGCACTCGAACACACTGCCCTCATCCACGAGCGGGATGAGCTCGAGCGCCGGCTGGCGCAGGCCGAGGCCCAGCGTCGGATGGAGAAGGAACAGGTCACGCAGCTCCGCAAGGAGAAGAAGGCGCTCGAGGAACGCCTCACGCATCTACGACGGCGCTACGGCCTGGCCGACCCCTTCGCCTCCGAGCGCGACTTCCTGACCGCGATCCGCATCGAGCACGCGCGCCGCTGCAGCGAGGACGACCTGCTTCGCTACCCGCTTCGCAAGCTCGTCGTCGGCGGCGAGTTCCTCGCCCGAGCGCGCGAGCTCGAGGGCATCGACGCCGAGAAGATCCTCGAGGTCTGCACCGAGGTGGCGATGGGGCGCTGCCACGAGATCCCAGGCCGCGACGCCCACCTGCTACGCGTCGGTGAGGGTGGCCCTCCGCGCTACCGCGCTTCCGACGGGGCTCGAGCCTGGCGCTGTTCGCTGCAGAACCTCACCGCCAGCGCACGCCGGCTGCACTGGTGGAACCTCGGCGGTTCGCCCGAGACGATCGAGTTCGCCAGCGTCGGCGTCCACGACGACTTCGGGATCCCGGAGTAGGGCGGACCGAGCGCGCGCCGGCACGTGGCTCGAGCGCCGGTCCGTGACCGGCCACGAGGCTTGCTCCCTACCTCGCCGCGTCTCGCCCAAGGCCGCGATGCGCGGGGGTGTGATCTCCTCGACGTCTCGAAAATTCGTACCGATTTTGTCGCGAATCTGGCGGTTTCCGAGACAATCCCTCGTAAACGGGACCGGAAGGGGGTCTAGCGCCCGCTGTACACGACATCACCAATATCGACCTGAAAAACGCCGTTCGCGGTCGTTCTGAGCGACTTTTGTGGAATCGACGGTTCCACATCCCCGTTTCCCGGCCTGAACGGGAAGCGAAAATCGCTCCTAAACTGGTGGCCGCTTCACAGCTTCAGGAGCCGGATCCCCGGGCTGGTCGGTCCCATCTCGCCCGTGCGCTCGACCCACACCTCGTAGACGTCGGCGACGAGCTCGAGCGGGCGGTCGTCCCAGTCGTCGGATTCGCTGCCGAATACGGTCATGGGCTCGGAGAAGAGCCAGTCGCCGCCCACGCCATCCGGATGCAGCTCGGGCAGATCCGCCTCGTCGACTGGTGCGACGAGGCAGTGCCGCATCGCGGCATAGCGCCCCGCCGTCTCCAGCAGGTAGGTCCCCGGGGCCGTAACCTCGATCGTCACGCGTTGCCGTTGACGGGTTGCCGCGTAGCCGAAGAACGGCCCTTCAGCGCATGAACCCTCCGTCGGCCACGTCGCAGCGTCGTCCTCCCAGGGGATGACCGGCCCCCGACCACAGGCCGCCGCTCCTATGGCCGGATAGTAGTCCCTTGCCGATGTATGATACTCCAGCAGTAGCATTTCCGGCGTTCTTCCCAGTACGTCGATGAATATTGGCGTGATCGCGTCGGCGGTCATCCCCTTGCTCGTCCGCGTATAGATCGTAGTGAACGTCTCGGCGCCGTACGTGTCGATCCACCATGCGACGAAATGGCCGACCTCTCGGTAAAGGGATTTGGGATAGTCCCCGTACGCGGCGGGGTCGACCAGTACTAGTTCGTCGACCGAGAGGTCTTCTGCCTCCGCGTGCTGAGCGATGCCGGACATCCACACGGCGACGCCCTCCCTGAGTGCAGGGAGCGGGTTTCGCTGGATCGTCGAGAGCCACGCGTGAACGAGCTCGTGTGGCACGGATTCGGGTGTTCCGCGGACCACGGAGCCGTCCCAACACCCGCCAGCATCGTCGCTGTTCCACCCACAGTCGGCGGCCAGTTGCTCTGTATTGTCGCCGCGATACACGAATACCCACGCGAAATCTCGGAAAACCGGGAAGATCTCCTCGAGATAGTCAAGGTGCTCCTCCCATAGGTCCCGATGTCCCTTGCACAGATCTGCGTCCTCGGCCAGACCGATCTTCAGGCGATCGGTCTCGTACTGCGGAACGAATGGGTCGTCTTCTTCGCTAGCGCAGGCGACCCCGCCTAGCGTGCAGCTCAGGAGCGCCGCGCACAAGAGTCTGTCGTGGAACGCATCAGGCATCGTCTCAGGGCATCGTGGTGAAGGTGATGAACATCGTCGCGTCGACGGTCTCGTACGTGATGAACAGGGTCAACGCCCCGCTGTCATAGTTGCCAAACACCTGCGTGATCGGAAGCGTCAGCGGTCCTACCGCCCCCAAGGAGACATTGTCCAGCTCGACATCCCCCGTTGTGAGATGCATCGAGAAACTGGAGGAGAACGAAACGAGTTCGGGACTGGTGGATGTCCTGATGATGCCCTCGACCGGCCTTACAAGATGGAGCCGCACCCCTTCGACGTTGTAGGAGTAAGGCGTCTCATTGTCGTCGTAGAAGGTACCCGAGTACACAGCGTACGACAATTCCAGATCGTCGATGACGATGTCACAGTTCAAGCCCACACAGTTATCAACTGTGTACTCGATGAAGCCGAGGTTCACAATCGAGTCGGAGGACGCCTGTCCTCCGTTGTCGAGCGCCAGATCTGCCTCGAAGTGGAACGGTTCTGACGCGGTCGTGGTCTTCTGGTCCGGATTGGCACATTCGTCGAGCACGTCGCTCACCCAGACCATCTCGTTGAGGTCGTACACGTCGCAGTCAAGGTAGGTCGTGTAGTCGGAGTCGTAGAACTCCAAATACAGCGTATGCGATTTGACGCAGACAGTTTCGCACTTTCCGGACGCATCCTCCTCATCTGTGGCGATGACACAATAGTCTTTTTCTCCGGGCTCGGTGCGGGGACAGATGGGATCGTCGATGTAAACAAATCCACAGGCACCATTCGTTCCTACGCTCGCACTCCCCACACAGCGCCAGGGTCCGGGCTCGTTCTCCTCGCCCGTCGGTGAAACATTGCACCACGGATCCGGTGGGATGTCTTCCGACTCGAACGTCTCGATGATCTCCGCTAGCGTCTCACAGTAACTATCGCGATCACAGCGATCCAGTTGACCCGTGGTCAGGGGGACCATATCCGTCGCCGTGGGGGTCTCGCCGGTGTTACGAACGTCTGCGTCACATCACAGCGACTCTCCTCCTCGTTACCGGAAACCGGATAGTCGTCCAGTTCGGCGATCCATCCGCCGACTGGATCCGTCATATAATCACTCATCGTGCCGCCGAACGTGGTCGCGCAGATCGCCTGGAGGTACTCAGGATCCAGCGCCATCGCATTGCACGAAGGATCGTAGTTGCTCGCCATCGACTCCTCGGCTACACAGGTGTACCCTTCCGATGGTCCGTCCTCGCCGGTCGTCGGCACCGGCTCCTCCGCGAGTTGACACCGGATAACGTATCCATTTTTGTCAAATGGCGGCGGCCAGACGTTCGGGGGATCACCGACTCCACCACTGTCGTCTTGGGCCACAGTAGAACAACCTTGTCCCCCGAGCACGACCAAAAGCAGGGCAGACATCAGATTACGATCAACGGACGACTTTGTGGCTTGCATCGAACCAATCCGGTTCTTCCGGGTTTCGAGTGGCTCCTAAGCTGGCCGAAGGGACACATTGCTGAGCTCGAGGCCTCCACAGTGGAAGAGGATCGCAGCCTTCAGGTTCTCCCAGTTGCGGTAGCCGCGGGCTGTATTCTTGATCCACTCGA
>JAEUJW010000084.1 GCA_016793465.1 Myxococcales bacterium | reverse complement strand
CCTCGCGGTTCCTGGCCGCGCACCACGCCTCGATCTGGACCTCGAGCATATCGCGGTCTGCGAGGCGCCGGTCCAGGCACTGCTCGGGTAGTGGATGTCGACGAGGTCCCGCATGCACTCGGCGAAGTCGAGGTTGGTACGCACAACCCCTGTGTCGAGGTACTAGCCCGGCGGGTGCCACGGGCGGCCGGTCGCGCACTCGAGGTGCGCGAGGCGGACGCCGCCCGGGGACACGCGGATCGTGCCGAGCACGATCGGCAGGCTGAAGCGGCGCGGGCCGATCGAGCCCGGGTTGAACGTCACCAGGCCGCGATCGCGGCCGATGAACGGCACGTGCGAGTGGCCGCAGACCACGAGGTCGGCGCCGGCTTCGTGGGCCGCGCGGGCGACGTGGGCGAGCAGGCGCGGCCCGCGGACCGCGATGTGGGTCACGAAGATCCGCAGCCGGCGCTCGCCGCCGGTCAGCTCGACCAGCCACTCGTCGGGGTGGTCGGCGCGCACGTCGATGTTGCCGCGGACGGCGTACACCGGCGCGTGCCGGGCCAGGCGCTCGATCACGCCCTCGTCGCCGATGTCGCCCCCGTGCAGGATCGCCGCCGGCCGCAGCTCGGCCAGCCGCTCATCGATCTGCGGGCACGGCTGCGAGTGCGTGTCGGCCACCACCGCGAGCGTGCACGTGCCGTCGGGCGCCAGCGGCAGGGTCGCGCTGCGCCGGCGCGGCGGGGGCTCGCGGCGCGCCGCGGCGGTGCGGGAGGCCATGCCCCGCCATACCGCAGCGCGCGCCGGCGGTCCACCGCCCGCGCCTGTCTTTCGGGACAGCCTCAGCCGGCGGCCCGCCCGCGCTGGCTGGCCACGTAGACGGCCGCGCGCACGGCGTTGATGAAGCCGCGGGGGTGCAGGCCGAGTCCGTGGTGGAACGGCGAGTAGGCCAGCTCGTCGTCCGCGAGCCCGAGGCGCCCGCGCAGGCGCAGGTCGCACAGGGGCTGCCAGCTGCGGCGCTCGCGCTTGACCTCGAGGCGCAGGCGGGCGACCCCGTGCTGCATGGCGGCGTCGAGGCGCTCGTCGCGGTCGTCGCCGGGCTGCACGGCCGCGGGCGCGGGCACCAGGCGGAACTCGGCCTGGCCGAGCCCGGGCAGCTCGAGCGGGCTCGCGGTGTAGTAGGCGTTGTGCAGGTAGTCGCCGGTGCGGGTGCGCAGCACGCCGGGCAGCATCAGCCACAGGCTCGGCACGCTCGCGAACAGCAGGTCCTGGTCCTCGGGGGCGACGAGGGCGGACAGCGGGCGCTCGCCGCGGAAGCGGACGGCGCAGCCGAGCAGGTCGGGCGGGCCGGGGCGCCGCCACAGCGCGCCCGAGAGCCGCACGATCGCGGCGCCGGCGAGGCTGCGGGCCAGCGGCGCCAGGTGCGGGTCGTCGGCGGTGGCCACGACCTCGGCGACGCACACGGTGCCGCTGAGGTGCAGCGCGCGACCGCGGCGCATCCGCGCGGCGGCCCCGGCGAGCGGGGCGATCAGTCGGCCGGCGGCGCGGCCGATCCGCTCGCCGAGGGACGGCGGCGGCGCGGGCGATCCGGCGGGCACGGGGACGGGGAGCTCGGAGATCTTCGGCGCTTGCATCCTGGCCAGACGTCTGCCGCGGTCGCGGCGGCTGACAAGCCGCAGAGGTTGCTCGCGCGCCGCGCAGATTTGCGGCGCGGCCGCGCCACGCAGGCGGCAGACTCGATCACCACGTCCTCGACCGGCACGTCCATGAACATGCCCTCGTCGTGGGTCGACGGGGCACGTCATGCTGGTGCCGTGACGGTCGCCTGCGCGGCGCAGCCGCCGGCCTCGCCCTGATCGACAGATACGCATCGATCCCGGGAGGACTCGGGGGACATCGTGCTCGCAAGGCGGAGCCGCTCGCCATCAGCGCGGCAGCACGACGGCGAGGATCAGCAGTCGATACACCACCCAGGTCGCGCACAGCCCCCGCGGGAGGCCGGCCCGCGCCACCAGGTATATGTGCACCGCGAACATCACCGCGACGACCGCGAAGAAGTACACGACCGCCGCCGCCGGTCGCACCGGGTGGAGGAGGTGATTCCACGCCAGCAGGGGCCACAGCAGCGCCGCGCCGAGGCTCGACACGCCGATCAACATCACCGCGTAGTCGAGGCGGTCGGCCCACGGACGGCGCCACAGGAACAGCCATTGAAACGCGATCTGGCCGAACACCATGCCGACCTCGAACCATACGTCGTAGTCGATCGCCAGATACCCCCGGATGATGCGCGCGAACGCGGCGAGCGTGCAGGCCGTCGCCAGCGCGGCGACCGGCAGCGCGAGCGCGGTCCACGGCCCGGGGCGGAGGCGCCACCCGGCCGCGACGGGGGTCGATGCGCCCGGCGGTGGAGCGTCGCGGCGATCGTCCGTCATGCGGCTCCGCGCCCGCCGGCGACGCGTCGGACCGCGGCGCGCAGCGGCCGGATCACCGGCGCCGCGCCGGCGCCGGCCAGGCCGACGAACACGGCGGAGCGGCGCTCCGGGCCTTCGATCAGGTGCGTCAGCTTCATGCCCATGCCGCCTCGTCGCCGACGAGGCTACCGGAACCCGGGCGCGAGCGGTATGTCAGTCGGCCGCCTCGGCGTCGCGCGGGCCGAACCGGCGGGTCGCGCGTTGCCTGGCCTTGCGCAGCTCGTCCTCCCGCGTCCGCGGGGCCGTGCGCACCTCGAGCACGGCCAGCAGCTCGCGGGTCGCGGCGGTCACCCGGGCGACGGCCGCGTCGAAGCTGGCCTTGTTGCCCTGCGACGGCGCCCGCATGCCGCTGACCTTGCGGACGTACTGCAGCGCCGCGGCGTGCATCTCCTCCTCGGTGGTCGGCGGCTGGAAGTTGCTGAGGACGCGGATGTTCCGGCACATGCCGGCACACTAGCCGAACTCGCGACGCCGCGGCCAGGCCGCGGCCAGGTGGTCCGGACGGCGCCAGCGCCGGCGTGGCGATGGCGGCCGCCGGAGCGACGGTCAGCGGAACATGTCGAAGTTGCCGAGCAACACCCACAGGATGATGAAGATCAGGATGGTCCCGAAGATCCCTCCGCCGAGTTTCCAGGCCCCAACACCCGCGACTGCACCACGTAGAAGCTTGCTCATCGTGAGGGGGAGTGTTGCCCCGCTTCACTCCGCCCGCCAGCGCTCGAACTGCGGGCGGTCTTTCGGCTGCGTCGCAACGCTTGCCGACTCGCCGCGACCGGGCTCGCCGTCACCGCACCAGCAGGCGCGCTCCGTCGGCCAGATCCAGCAGCTGGCGGTCGCCGCCGATCACCACGCCGTCCGCGGCGACGACCTCGGTGATCCTCGACCCGAACAGCGCCGACGCCCGCTCGACCACCAGCGCCAGCGCGCGCCGCTCGATCGTGGTGGAGACGGAGCGGTCGCCCCACACCAGCTCGACCGCCAGCGGATGGAGCGCCGGCGGCAGCTCCTTGACGAACGCGCCCGGCCGTTCGAAGTCCGCCCCGAGCTCGAGCAGCGCCAGCACGATCCGCGCGATGTTGCGGCAGTCGTCGATGCCCCGGTGGTGCGTGCCCTCCAGCTTCAGCTTCAACGCGCTCAGCATGGCCGCCATGCCGTGCGACCGCGACCGGCGCACCTTGCTCGTGAACACCGGCTTGACGTTGATCCACCGGCGGTAGATCGCCGGCAGGCCGGCCACCGCGATCCCCGAGGCCGCGCACTGCCGTGGCAGCATGCTGACGAGGTCCCAGTCGCCGCAGGTCACGAACGCGGCGTTGCCGGCGTCGAGGCCGTGCGCGGCCAGCCACGCCTGGTGGCTCGTCAGCACCTCCGGGAACGCCGGCGCGGCGTCGACGTCCTCCTGGCGGATGCTGGTCAGCTGGCGGCAGAACTCGCTGAGCCGCGGGTGGTGCACCGGCCGCACGAAGCTGGCGAACGACCCGGTGATCGCTCGCTCGCGCAGCGACACCAGCACCGACGGGAACTCGATCACCTCCTGGGGCGTCGGCGCCGCCCCGCGCTCGCAGGTGGCCTCGAAGTCCAGCACGATCACATGCTCGAACGGTCTCGCCTCAGGCACGGCCCCGACCTTGACAGGCTTCGCGCCCGCGTTCAACCGCCGGTCACAGCGGCGCGCAGGTCGTCATGCCGACGGCCGGCTTGGTCAGCGCGTGGAAGTCGACGTCGGCGGTGTGGACGATCTGCGGGCCGAGCACGGCCGTCTTCGGGCGCACGAGTCCGTTGGTCAGGTGCGCGTGGGTCACGACCTCGCTCGCGGGCGCGACCGCCGTCGGGTCGATCAGCACCAGCTTGACGTCGTCGTCGGCGATGCAGCCGCCGCAGGCGAAGATCATCGTGCCGGTCGTCCACATCAGCCCGACCCTGTCGCCGAGCGCGAACAGCGTCGGGTCGATGTCGCGTTTGCCCGCGACCGCGGCGGCGAGCTGGTAGGTCGCGCCCGCGCCCTGGTCGTCGACCACGCCGACGTGCACCGTCGTCTCGCCCTCGGGGTCGGCGAAGTCGTCGTTGAAGTAGCTCTCGGTCCAGGTCGCCCACAGCCGGTCGCCCCGAGCCAGCAGGGCCCGCCCGCCGGCGGCGCTGAAGCCCCCGTTGGCGTACCAGCCGCCGCCCGCGGCGCGCGAGAGCCGGCGCTCCGGGCCGTTCGGCGCGGCGTCGGCGGCCAGCGAGCGCACGAACACCTCGAAGCCCGCGCCGCGGTCGTCGGTGTAGAGCAGCGCGTAGCCGCCGGGCGTAGTCACCACGCTGTGGGCGAAGTAGCCGTAGGTCTGGCCGCCGGCCACGACCTCGACGGCCGCGCCGACCTCCGCGCCGTCGGCGTCGACCGCCAGGTGGCGCAGCGAGCTCGCGCCGGCGTCGTCGGCGTCGGCGTAGAACACGCTCCAGCCGCCGGCCGCCCGCGGTAGCACGCGCGGGTTGCGGAGGTAGTAGCCGGAGGCCGCGCCGATGTCGTGCGCCGCGACCACCGGCGCGCCGTCGGGCGCGTACACGGCGAAGCGCAGGCTGGCCTCGCCGCTCTGCGCGAGGTGCAGCCACACGGCGGCGAGCTGGTCGCCGGAGACCGCGAGGTCGGGCTCGCGGTAGGCCCAGTCCTCGCCGTCGAGCTCGACGCTGGCGCCGAGCGTGCCGTCGGCGGCGACGGTCGACAGCGACAGGGCCGAGACGTCGGAGCGCACCTGCCAGGCCGCGCCGGCGTGGACCGCGAGCGCGTCGGTGTGCCAGCCGGCGTCGCCGAGCTGGACCAGCGGGGCGGTCGCCTCGCAGGTGTGGCTGAGCACGGGCGTGCGCTCGAGGATCGGCGCGCCCTCGGGGCCGCCGTCGGTCTCGCCGCCGGTCGGCGCGTCGTCGGTCGCGCCACCGGTCGCGCCGCCGGTGTCGCCGGAGGAGCCGTCGGTGTCCGCGGGATCGGCGGGGGACTGGCAGGCCAGGCCCAGAACGGCGAGGAGCAGGGCCGCATAATTAAACAAGCCAGAGGAGGTCATGGCGCGAGGGTGGCCCGGGTGCGGCCGCGCTGGCAAGCGGGATCTGTCCCTCGAGGCATGTCCTCGGGGCCAGCCCGCGGAGGCCGCCCCCTCGCGCGCCAACGGTCGCCGACGGATAGACACGTAGCAAGTCGGCAGGATCCCACGGCATCACACCCAACAAACTCCCCCTCGATAATGTAGACTACTTGACCGAAAACGCGCGTTATATTAATTCTCTGAAAATATGCGAATTTCAACGTCCCTCGTGCTGCGATTTCTGGCGGGCGCTGTGCCGTTCATTGGACCCGCTTGTGTACCATCCAACAATTCCGAGCCGGACAAAGCCGCCTCACCCACCGCCGAAGGATCGACAGGTGGGGTTTCATCGACAGCCGTCGATCCGCAAGGTCTACCATCGCAGGCCATATCCTCGGAGGATCGCTGCAAGACCCGCAGCGTACTCGCCGTGCCTGCATCCGGGGATGTAGCGAAATGCCTGGCTCAATCCAACGGCTGGAAGCGGACCCCTCTCCTGATTGCACTCCGCGAACCGGAACCAAGCGATGAGACCAAGGACGCAAACGTGCTCGACCGTTTCGTCTGCCAGTACAGCCTCCCTGATGACCAACCGGAGCTGTCGAGGGAAGAAATCCTGAGCCGATTCAAGGCCGAGTACGAGGGTCCGGACCCGCTGGTCGGGGTCGGCGCCAATTGCCCGGACTTTCAGGCGCAGGATTGGACCTACGCCGAGGACACCCGGCGCCTGCGGGCGCTGCGGCAGATCCACCGCCACGCGAGCGGCGGAGCGTTCGACCCGGGCGCGCTGGCGACGAAGCTCGACAAATTGCAAATATACGTCCTCGACAGCGTGTCCCCTTATTATATCCAGTACCCGAACGAGTCCACAGCGAACAGCCTGCTTGCCACGCACGACATGCCGGCCTCGTTGCACGGCCTCACCGTCGCCTCGATCCTGTTCGACTCGGCCTGCGGCGACGACCTGGACTGTCGCTCGTCGCTGCAGCTCAGGCACCGTCAGGTCCTGACCGAGTGGGACGGCCGTGAAGCCCGGGGAAGCTATGGGGACCTGGCGAACGGGCTGGTACACAGCTCAAATCCCCACGCGACCCGTCGGCTTATCAACCTCAGCGTGGCCGATACGTACCAGAAGGGCGAGCCTACCGAAAAGGAAGTCAGACTCGCCTTCACTGCGCTGGACACGGCGAAGACCGCCTCGCAGATCGCCCAGGCTCACCACAAGCTCGCCGTCCTGTTCGGGGCGCCGAGGTTCTTGGTGATCAACGCCCTGCTCAAGGTCTGGTGCGTCGGCGGGACGGTCCTGGCGGCCGCCGGCAATACGTTGCCCCCCGAGAGCGCGCGGGCGACCCCGAGCTTCCCTGCGTCGTTGTATAAAGCACGCCTTAAGCGGCCGAATGCGCCGCTCTGTTCGTACATCACGAAGAAGCCGGCGAAGTTCTTCGAAGGCGGCTACTTGTTGCGGCAAGAGGGGGAGCGGTACCCGCTGATCCATGCGGTCGCTGCGAGCGACCATCAGGACGCGCGACTGGCGATCTCGAACGGCAGCCAGGCCCTGCTCGCGCACGGGCTGGCCGTCGCGGCGCCGAACGCCGAGACCGGGTACGAGGTGCTCTCGGGCACCTCGGCGGCGACCGCGACGGTGACCGGACTCGTCGCCCGCGCCATGATGGTGCGTGTGGGTCGCGGCGGTGACGATGTCCTGAGCCCCGTATATTCGAGCGCCGCTCGCCCCGCAGCCGGCGACGGCACGCAGCAGGTCGCGGACCTCTGCCTGCTGCTGCGAGAGACCTGTAATTCCATGTCCACGGTGCCAGCTTGTACGGAATGGCTGGACGATACGACGTGTCAAACCGCGCCCGATATCGCGGCCTCGATCGAGCGCTGGGAGCGATCTATTTACAAATACGTCATGTCGATGTTCGTCACCCCGGCGATCCCATACGGGGTTAGTCCGATCGGCCCGCAGCCGGGCGACATCGCCTGCCCGAGAAAATACTGCGGCGTCTACGGTTCATATCTGTTCGTCCGTGTCCACCCGAAGCTGACGGCGGCGACGCTGGTCGAGCTGGAACTGTCGGACGGCACCAACGACGAGACTATAACTTTCGGCGATGAGCTCCGCGGAGGAGAGGAGATGCGGCTCGATCTTTCCACAAAGACGACAGTGATCGATTGGACCGCCCTCAAGTCTGCCGATCTCACCATGCAGATCACGACGACTGATGACGTCTCGAGCACGGAGATCGTCCCGCTGGCGCTACAGGCCTCATTCTGAGGTGCTCCTCTGGATGCACGGCGTCAGCTTGAGTTGCACGAACCGCTCGACCCTTGGCGGTAGGTTCGGGACCTCTGCGACGAGCTCCGCGCGCTTCCCCGCGGCTGCCTCAGCATCACCGAGCAGGCAGGACGCGTAGGCGAGGTTGGCCGTCGCATTCGCCCACCGCTCGCTATGCTGGTCGAAACACTCGTCGGTCTTGTAGACCTTGCGTGCCAGTTCGAACAGGGGACGCGGGTCGCCGAATCTGCGCTGGGCCTCGATCCCTGTAAGCTGAGCCCAGCCCTTGTTCACCGCGAGGAGGGGGACGATGTAGTCACACGGGTCTTCCGCGAGGATCTTCGACAGCCGTGGTACAAGCGCGTCCGCACGTGCGAGCACCTGCTCGGCGTCCTCCTCCCTCCGCTGGATGATGAGCACTTCGGACAGCGTCAGCAGCACGTTCAGCTCGTTCTCGAGGTCGTCGTATCGCCGCCCGAGCCGAGCCGCCCGGCGGAGAGCGGCCTCGGCGTCCGGCAGCAGTGGTCCGCCCCGGCCGAAGATCCTGCCGAGGTAGAGGTGGGCGGCAACTCGACTGTCCTCGACACGCGACAGAGCCGTCTCGTATCGGGCGAGCACTCGCTGTGCCGCCCACGGCATGTCGAACTGCTCTACCAGGCGATGAACGACTCCAAGGATCACGTTGTTGGCGAGGGTGGATCGGGGGCCGCCCAGCGCTTCGACAGTCCGATCGAGGAGCGCTTCGACGGCCGCGATGCCATCGCGGCGACCGACACCTTGAAGGGTATACACCTGGTTGATACGGTGATGTACCAGCATCTTCGCGGCGTCTTGGGCGGTCAGCGGCGGCCAGGCAGCGATGCGGGACAGGATGCCGGTGATTTCCGCTTCCTGTCCGCGCTCGAGGGCACGCCGGAGGTCGTCCCTATCGGCGCGCGAGAGCCGTTCTTCGCTACGCAGGCCGACGACCCCAGGCTCCGACGTTCCGCAAGAGACGGTGAGCGTCGAGGTCCGCGCGTCCACCGTCACCGCGGCCTGGGTACCACCGTCCACCCTCGTCGACTCCACCGCGAGCGGCACGTCGTCCTGCCGCGCCGTGCATGGACCTTGGCCCGCCCCAGGCAGCCATACGACGACTCTCCGGGTCGACGGCGCCTCCGCGACGAGACACGTCGTCCGCTCCGCAGTCGTCTCGACGAGATCACAGCCGGCGAAGCCGAACGCGTCCTCATTGTCGGGGGTAGAAGCGGCCGACGGCGCCGGTGACGGTCGACGAGGCCGTTCGACGCCGCACACGTACGCTCCGCCGAGCAAGAACTCGGCGCTGCTGCTGGCTTCCGGAGCGAACCCATCGCGCCGGAGCAGTTCGCAAGCCGTGGCGGCCAGTGTCGCCAGGGTGGGATAGCGTCGAATGATCCCGTCGGCGGTCACCGCGACGAGCGCGGCGTCTCCCGGGAGGAACGCGAGGCCAGTCACCCGACGCCCCGGAGCCGCGAGCTCGATCGGCGGGTTCGTGAGCGCGTTTCGCCGCCAGATCTCGACCTTCGAAGCGGCGCCACGCCCGCCTGCCGCCACCCACTTCCCATCCGCGCTGAAGGCGACGGCGCCGATGTTCACGCTGGCGTGATGAAGCGATGACGGCGCAGACCCGGCCTCCGTGTAATACAAGCCGCCGTTGGTATCCGAGTACATCCACGCGCGACCATCCGGGCTCAGGGCGAGGGCCTGGACCGGAGCTTCGCCGGTCACGATATCGGCCTCCCGGCTCCATCGGAGGCCATCATGACGCCAGGAGACGAGCTTCCCGTCGGAGGTCGCGGCCATGACCCTCCCGTCGTTCGCTGCGATACGACCGACGACCCACTCACCGTCGTCAGCGAGCTCGGTCGGCTGCGAGTCCCCGCCGGTCAACGAGAGGCTGGTTCCACGGACGACCAGGTCCGTCCCCCGTTGCCGATCGAGAATGCGCTCTTGTGTGGGGTTGCTCAAACAATGAGCCGAGTCTATGGACTCGAGGGTCGTTGGATCCCGCGGCGTCATGCAACCGCCATCATCGACGGTGATCACACGCGCGGGCTCGGAGGCGGTCGCCCAGACATCCGTCAGGCGCACCTCACCCTCGCTGCTGACGGTGCGAACCTCTCCGGGTGAGGTCGTGAGCTCCCATCGTCGCAGATAGCCGTCGTCGCCGACGGACGCAGCGGTCCCTGTGCCGGGTTCGATCTCGAGGTCCCGAACAGCGCCTTGGTGCGCAACAAAGCGGTCCATGACCAGCAGGCTGGCATCGTCGATCTTCCAGCGCTGGATCGCGCCGTCCTCGTGACCGCTGAGCAGTTGATCGCCGTCGTCGTTCGCAGCCAAGGAGGAGACCGGGTTCCACGTCATACGCGTCTGGAACACCGGCTGCTCGCGCTGCAGCGAGGCCCTGAAGTACAAAGCGCCGGTCTCTCCGGCATAAACCACGCGACCGCCATCAAGCGTCAGGACGGCGTACAGCGATTCGTCGTGTTTCCATGCCTCCGGCATTATCTCTGAGGTTGTCGAGAGATCGTGCAGGAGAAGCTGGCCGTCGGCGCCGACGGTGGCGAGACGCTCGGGAGCAACATACGCGAGCGCATGGACGGCGCCGGCGTGGCCAGCTCGGCCCGGCAGTTCGTGCCGCGTAGACCCGCACACCGCCCAGAGACGCACACGGCCATCACTACCGCCGCTGGCGAGCGTACAGCCGTCGGGGGCGTACGCGAGGGCCAGCTGCGGTGTACGTTCGGCGTTGGGGAGAATCTCCGCCGGGCTCGACAGCGCGTCCGCTCGCCAGTGGTAGACGCGCCCATCGCGGCCAGCGCCGGCCACGCTCGCGCCGTCCGGCGAGGCCACGAGTGATTCCATGATCGGTGTGTCCCCATTCGGGAATATCAATGGCGCTGAATCTTCCGGCACCGAACGGAGTCCCCCGTCGGCCAATGTGATCCGATAGACTGCCTCTCCCATGTCGGGTACAGCGATGACTCCGCGGAGACGACCGTCGTGTACCGTCCGCTCGAGGATCGGGAGACGCGTCGATAGCGCGGTTCGCAACGCCCGATCGACCGTACTGGCCGCGATACCGGCCTCCTCCGTCATACCAAGTTCCAACGCTCGCATCGCCAAAGCCATGGCCGCGCGCGGATGTCCGAGCTCGACCTCGTGCTGGGCCTGGAACGCCAGCGCGCGGGTCAGCTCTCGCTGTCCGCTCTCGGCGGCGTTGAGCGTCGACCACAAAGACAGAGCGGCGAGTACGATGAGCATCGTCGCCACGACGGCCCCGGTCCAGACCCACAGAGCTCGACGCCGTCGCTCTGTCCGCCAGAGCGCCTCGCTCATCTCGAGGACTTGCGTCTCGGAGGGGTTGGGGCGATGCATGCTGTCACGGCCACGGCGGACCCTCAGGAGCTCCTCCGTGCTGAGCGGCATCGGCTGGCGCTCAAATTCGCTGAGCAGCGTGCGAGCCCGCAGGAGTCGTGCCGCGCGCACTCCGGGTCGGATCGAGGTCCGGCACTCCTGGAGGATGATCGGTACGAGTGCGTCGTGGACCAGCCGAACGGTGCGATCCGTCGCTCGAGCATCGGGTGAACTCCCGTGCGAGACTACGACCATCAGCCCGCGGCGGCAGTAGGTGTCGACGACTCTGAGGAGCACATCGGCGCTGGGAAAGTTGGCCGTGATCCACGACTCCGAGCGCGCCTGCCCGGTGAGGGTAGCCTCGTCCGTAAAGAACCACAACAGATCGTGGACGAGGCCGGAATCGAAGGCAGAGGCCAGGTCGGGTTCGTCCGCCAGGGGTAACTGCTCGCCGACAAATCGGTGGAGATAGGCGCCGGATGCGCGAATCTCCTCGTAGCTTGTGCGAGTCACCCTCTTGATCGCGTGCTGGACCCCGTCACGGACGACGGTGACGTCTTGGCGGCGCTTCCACAGCTCGCGCATGAGCAGCTGCAGCGTGGGCGCAATTGGAGCCGTGCGATCGTCGCAGAGATCGGCGGCGATCTCCTCGACGAGCCCCGGCTCGTAGTCAAAGCGAAACCAATCGCTCAATTTCTCGGGAGCCGTGAGCACCTCGACTACATCCGATCGCTGCATCGGTGAGATCGGCAGCTTCAACGGAGCGGTCTGCAGACCGGCGTTGGAGAGCAGCGCCTCGACATCCGCGAGGTACTCCTGGCGAAATGCGAGCACCGTACACTCGTCTGCACCACGACGCATCACCCGTTCTCGGACATGCGACAGCAGTGTGGGGTGGGTCGCCCTCTGCTCCGCGCTCGACGCGGTGAAGATGCTCTCGAATTGATC
Organism: Myxococcales bacterium; assembly: GCA_016793465.1. Next base: position 45,554 of record JAEUJW010000084.1, on the reverse strand, counting down.
GTAGAGCGTGATTAACCGCGCAGGCTGATGGCCTGCCGCCGATTCTGCGGCATCCTCTTGACCCTCGAGGCGCATCCCCGCTACCGCATCGAATCCGAGGCAGCGGAAGTACCGACACTCGGCCTGTTGTCGGCGGAGCGCGGGAATCAACCCCGCGCGCAGCAACGATGACTTTCCGACGCCGCTCAGGCCATACATGAACACGACTGCCCCGTTGCCGGCCGCGAGCAGCGCGCGGCAAAAGCCCGCGATAGACGCGTCCCTCCCGAAGAAGATCGCCTCTTCGGCCGCCGAGAAGCTGCGCAGGCCGATAAAGGGTGAGTCGCCGACCTCCGCCGGACGGGCGGGGAGCGCGACACCGACGATCTCCGCCGCCCGAATCAAGTCGCGGTTGATGGGGCGCCGGACAAGGCGCGCGAAGAACGCGCGTTCGCTGTCGCGATGAGCGAGCTCCGTCAGCAGAGATGTCGCCAAATTCGCGGGGCTGACGCCCTCCGCTGGCAGCGCGAGACGCAGAGATTCATCTATTTCCCCGGCTACGCGGCGTAGCTCGTCTGCCCCGCCGTCCGCCACCCGACTGAGGATTCTGTGGAGTTCTTCCCGCATTTCGGGGGACGACGCCATCTCGTCAGGGTATCGTCCCGCAGGTTCTCTGTCACGCCGTCACACCCGAAGCCACGACATCCACGCCACGGCATAGCGACGGCTCTTTCACCGATATGCAGGGCCGTGAGCTCGAGCCGGCCCGGGCCGCGGCTCAGACCCCGAGGGCCCGCGCGATCGGCAGCTCGCGGATGCGCTGGCCCGTCAACGCGAACACCGCGTTGGCGAGCGCCGCCCCGACGGGGGGCACCGGCGGCTCGCCGACGCCGCAGGGCGGCCCGTCGCTGCGCACGAGGTCGGTGTGGATCCGGCGCGGCACGTCGCGGATGCGGCAGATCCTGGCGTCGCGGAAGTTCGACTGCTCGACGCGGCCGGCCTTCATGGTCACGCCGCCGTACAGCGCGTTGCTGAGGCCCATCACCAGGCCGCCCTCCATCTGGGCGTGGACGCGGTCCTCGTTGACGACGGTGCCGGAGTCCATGGCGATCCACGCCTCGTCGACGCGGAGCTTGCGGACCGGGTCGGGCACCACCGCGAGCACCACCGCGGTGTACGCCACGAAGCTGCGGTGGGCCGCGAGCCCGAGGTGGCGGCCGGCGCGGTCGCTCCACTTCGCGGATTCGGTGACGCGCTCGACCACGCGGCGCAGGCGGCCGGCGTCGACCGGGTGGCGGTCCAGCGACTCGCCGTAGTTCTGCAGCCCGGCGATCCCGAGCTCTTTCAGGTCGGCGACGCGCGGCGGGCCGAGGATCTCGATCCACATGTCGCGCGGGTCGAGCTTGCGGGCCGCGGCCAGCTCGTCGACGAACGAGCCCAGCGCGAACGCGTGGAAGATGTTGTAGACCGAGCGGTACCAGCCGATGCGGGCCCGTGGTTTAGCCTTGCAGGTCTCGGCGCGGACGTTGGCGATCGCCAGCGGCACGTCGAGCACGCCCTGCTGCAGGTCGCCGGCCGACGGCTCGTCGACGCCGGCGCGGAACGTGCTGCCGATCGGCGTGAACGCGGTGCGGTGGTGCCAGGCGGTCAGCTTGCCGGCGGCGTCGAGCCCGGCGCGCAGGCGCTGGGCGCTGACGGCGTTGTAGTAGCCGTGGCGCACGTCGTCCTCGCGGGTCCACTGCACGCGGACCGGCGCGCCGACCTCGCGGGCCAGGAACGCGGCCTCGCAGGCGAAGTCGGCCTTCGACTTGCGGCCGAAGCCGCCGCCGAGCAGCGTCACGTGGATCGTCACCTTGCTCGCCTCGACGCCGACGATCTGCGCCACCGACTCGCGGACGGTCTGCGGGTCCTGGCTCGGGGCCCACACCTCGACGTGGCCGCCCTCGACGCGCGCGAGCGCGGCCGGCGGCTCCATGGTCAGGTGGGCCAGGTGCGGGACCACGTACTCGGCCTCGACCACGCTCGCGGCCGCGGCCAGGGCCGCGTCGACGTCGCCGACCTCGCGCACCGTCGTGCCGGGCGCGCGCACCGACGCCAGCAGCTCGCCGCGGAACGCCTCCGAGTCGTAGACCGCGTTGGCGCCGTCCTCCCAGGTGATGACCAGGGCCTCGCGCCCCTTCAGCGCGGCCCACGTGTTCTCGGCCACCACCGCGACCCCGCCCCACGGCTGGAACAGCCACGGCTCGCGCGGCGCCGGCATGGCCACGACCTTCTTCACGCCGGGCACGCGCAGCGCCGCCTCGGCGTCGTACTTGGCGACCGCGCCGCCGACGACCGGCGGGCGGGCGATGACCGCGACGAGCTGACCCGGCAGCGTGACGTCGGCGCCGTAGACCGCCGACCCGTCGACGTAGGCCTGGCCGTCGAGCAGCGGCGGCGAGGCCGGCAGGCGCGCGCGCAGCTCCGCGTCGGGTCGTAGGACGATCGAGCTGGCCTTCGGGACAGGCAGCTTGGCCGCCTCGGCGACCAGGTCGGCGAACGCGAGCGCGCGCCCGCTCGGCGGGTGCTTAATTTGGTGGTCCTCGGCCACGCAGGCCTCGGGCTTGACCCTCCAGCGCCTCGCCGCCGCCGCCACCAGCAGCGTGCGCACCGCCGCCGCCGCCTGGCGCGCGTGCTCGAGGCCCTTGCGGATGCTGGTCGAGCCGTCGGTGTTCTGGTCGCCGTACTTCTCGTCGCCGGTCGCCTGGTGCACGACCACCCGCGCCGGGTCCGCGCCGAGCTCGGCCGCCATCACCAGCGGCAGCGAGCTGCGCACGCCCTGCCCCATCTCGGAGCGGTGGCAGACGATCGTCGTCAGGCCGTCGGGCGCCACGTGCACGAACACGTTGGGCGCGAGCTCGCCGGCCGCCGGTGCCGCCTCGCCCGGCCGCGGCTGCGGCCCCGGAGAGGCGGGCGACGGCGCGGGCTCGGCGAGCGCGTCGCGCTCGAACACTCCGAGCGCGAGCCCGCCGGCGGCCAGGCCGAGCCCGGTGAGCCACGACCGGCGGGTGACGCCGCGGATCTGCGCGCTCACGTCGCGCCCTCCGGCAGCCCGGCGGCGCGCTTGATCGCCGAACGGATCCGCGTGTACGTCCCGCAGCGGCACAGGTTGCCCGCCATCGACGCGTCGATGTCCTCGTCGCTCGGCCGCGGCTTGGCGGCCAGCAGCGCCGCCGCCGTCATGATCTGCCCGGCCTGACAGAACCCGCACTGCGGCACCCGCAGGTCGAGCCAGGCCTGCTGCAGCGGGTGCAGCCCGCCGCCGGCCAGGCCCTCGATGGTCGTCACCGCCTTGCCGTCGGCGCGGCGGACCGGCGTGACGCACGCGCGCACCGCGTGGCCGTCGAGGTGCACGGTGCAGGCCCCGCACAGCGCCTCGCCGCAGCCGTACTTGGTGCCGGTCAGCCCGAGCACGTCGCGCAGGGCCCACAGCAGCGGCATGTCGGGGTCGACGTCGAGGCTGTGCTCGCCGCCGTTGACGCGGATCTTGATCGTCATGGTCGCTCCTCCGGGCAGGCCGCGCCGGTCTCGGCCCAGGCGGCGATCAGGGCCCCGAACTGCTGCTGGCTGCCCGGCGCGGGCGTGCGGTCGGCCCCCGGGCGCCAGCCCCAGGCGACCAGCTCGTCGTGGGCCGCGTGCTCGACGATCTGCGCCAGCGTCTTGCCGCCGTTGCGCGCCGGGTCCTTCAGCTGCTCGCACACGGCCGCGGCCGACCTGCCGACCCAGGCCATCGCCAGCGGCGCGAGGTGCCAGCCCGGCGCGCCGGGCACCCGCGTCAGCGCCGCGTTGCGGTCCTGATGGCAGCCCTCGCACTCCATGCCGACCACGCCGTGGTTCGCCTCGCCGCGGACCACCGGCGGGTCGTGCAGCGCGAGCGCGTCGCCCTGGTGCGGCGCGTCGCCCGCGGGGTGGCAGTTGACGCAGCGCGGGTGCAGCAGCACCCGGCTCGCCTCGAGGAACAGCGCCCGCGAGCGCGCCGCCGGCTCGCGGATGCCGTCGAACTCGGCGACCGCGCGCAGCTCCCCGGCCCCGACCTCGCGCAGCGGGGCCGGCGCGTCGGGCGTGACCTTGCCGCCGCAGGCCGCCGCGAGCACGCCCGCGACCAGCGCCGCCCGGGTCGACGCGGGCGGGGGACTCTTCATCGGCGCCGTCGCGTGCATGTGCAACCGGGCTAACGCAGGTGAGCGCGGCTTGTCCAGGGCACCGGGGCGGCAATTGTCGCCGGCGACGGCGTCGCGGCCGGCGGCGTCGGCGGCCGGCGAGCGCGGACGGCGGGCCCCGGCGCCGCGGCGAGTTCGGGCGATCGCACGCGTTTACACCGCGTTATCGGCCTGATACGGTGCCCGGTCGTCGACGCGTGATGCGGCGGTGAGGCGGGCTGCGGATCGATCGGCGGATGGGGAGGGGTCTATGCGTGGGTGGCGGGTGGTGCGGGTGCGGCGGTGGGTGTTGGGCGCGGCGCTGGCGGGCGTGGGGCTGATCGGCGGGCGCGCGCGGGCCGACGTGCCGGCGTTCGTGACCCACCAGGGCCGGCTGTTCGACGGCCTCGGAGATCCGGTGGTCGCCGCGCAGGACGTGAAGTTCACGCTCTACGACGCCGAGAACGGCGGCGCCGAGGTGTGGTCGGAGACCATCAACATCAGCTTCGACGCGGGCTTCTTCTCGGTCCGCCTCGGCGAGCAGCTGACGCTCGACGAGCAGGTGTTCGACGGCTCGACGCGCTGGCTCGGCATCACCGTCGGCAACGACGCGGAGATGACGCCGCGGGCCGCGGTGGTGAGCGTGCCGTACGCGCTGTTCGCCGGCGACGTGCGCGGGGTGATCAACCCGCAGAGCGTCAACATCCAGGGCTTCGGCCCGGTGATCAACGATCAGGGCCAGTGGCTCGGCGACAACACCAACCTGATCGGCCCGGCCGGGCCTGCGGGGCCTGCGGGCATGGCCGGCCCCGCCGGTCCCGCCGGTCCCGCCGGTCCCGCGGGCCCGGCCGGCGCGGCGGGTGCCCAGGGGCCGGCGGGGCCTGCAGGCCCGGCAGGACCCGCGGGCCCGGCCGGACCCGCCGGCGACGTCGGCCCGGCCGGACCCGCGGGACCCGCCGGACCCGCCGGACCCGCCGGACCCGCCGGCGCGAACGGCATGGACGGAGCCGTGGGCCCGATGGGCCCGCAGGGGCCGCAGGGCGACCCGGGTCCGGTGGGCCCGCAGGGCCTGCAAGGCGACGTCGGCCCGGCCGGTCCCCAGGGCGCGCAGGGCGACCCGGGGCCGGCAGGCGCGGTCGGCCCCCCGGGCCCGCAGAGCATCGTCTCGACGACGTCGCTGAGCGGCCCGGTCGGGGCGGTGACGGCCAACAACACCTACGTGTTCGCGGGCCCGTTCGCGACCGTCACCACCACCGCCAGCCAGCGATTGACCGGCGCCGGCTCGGTGGTGCTCGGCCTGACGCCGATGATGGTGCTGACCGCCCAGGCCTTCAACGTCGGGCTCTGCTACACGCCCGACGTGAACCCGCAGGGGGTGCTCGTCAACTTCGTGGCAGGCAACTTCATGAGCCCGCACATCTTCCAGCCGGGCAACGGCAGCGCGTTCCGGGTGCTCTACGGGGTCGGCGCGAGCGTGGTCCCGGGCGCGGGCACCTGGCGCGTGGGGGTGTGCGCGCGCAACCCCAACGGCAACGCGTCGATCAACTCGAACCAGCAGGTCAACGCCTGGGTCATGGTCACCGAAGGCCCGTGAGCCGCGGGCCGCGGGCTGATATGGTGCGGCAGCGAGGACCCGCGAGCGCATGGTTGCACAGGCGAGCATGGCCACGCCGGCCGCGATCGTGATCGCCGGGGCGATGATCGCGGCCGGGCTGTTCTTCGGGCTGCGCGGCGGGGCAGCGCCGACCGCCCCACCCGCGCCGGTGGCCCCGTCGCCGCCGACGCCGACGCCCGCCGCACCGGCGGTCGCGCACGAGGTCGTGGCCCGGCAGGCCAGCGAGGCCCTGGCCTACCAGCGCGACCTGCTGCGCGCGCGCTGCCATCGCGGGCCCCCGCAGGCGCCCGGGTCGTGGCTGGTCAACCTGACGTTCGACGCCGAGGGCCGGCAGATCGCACGCGGGTGGCAGGCCCAGGCCGAGACCACGACGCCGGAGCTGACCCGCTGCGTCGGCGACGCCCTGCCGCCGCTGTTCGTGCCGCCCCCGGGCCGCACGGTGCGGGTCGACATCCCGCTCGCGCTGCCCTGATACACCTCATCGAGCTCGAGGGGGTGGGCCCGCGTTCCGGCGCGCCGCCTACGAGGCACGTGAAATGCCGCGTGCCCGCGCCTGCGCCGCGGTGTTAGCTTGCGGCCCGTGCTCGCCACCGCCCGCGTCTCCGCGTCCGTCCTGCTCGTGTGCCTCACCCTGCCGGCCTGCGGCGACGCGGGCGGCGGCGAGTCGAGCTCGACCCTCACCACGAGCGGCGAGCCGGCGACCACGAGCGGCGCCACCGGCAGCGAGCCGCCGACCGGCGGCGAGGCCACCAGCCCGGGTGAGACCGGCGAGACCGACACGAGCGCGACGAGTGATTCGACCACCGGCAGTGCGACCACCGGCGAGCCGACCACCGGCGCGGGCCCCGACGACACCGGCAGCAGCGCCGGCGACAGCAGCAGCGGCGAGTCGGCCGGCGAGAGCTGGCTGCGCAGCTTCGGCGCGCCGGACAGCCAGCGCGCGGGCGGGCTCGGGTTCACGGCCGGCGGCGAGCTGTGGGTCGCGGGCGACGTGTACGGCGCGCTCGATGCCGGCCTGGGGCCGCTGGCGGGCGACGGCAGCGGCATCTACCTCGCGCGCTACGCCGGCGACGGCACGCCGCTGCACGCCGAGGCGATGTTCGCCAGCGACGGCCAGCCGACCCTGACGACCGTGACCGGGCTGGCGGTCGACGCGACCGGCGCGGTGATCGTGACCGGCTGGCTCGAGGGCAGCCACCAGATCGGCGGGCAGGCGCTCGTCGCCGACGAGGTCGACGTGTTCGTCGGCAAGTGGGACGCCGGCGGCGCGCCGGCGTGGGGCCGCAAGTTCGGCGAGGTCGACTGGCAGGTCGGCTACGCCGTCGCGGTCGGTCCGGGCGACGAGATCTGGATCGCCGGGGCCGCGCTCGCGCCGTTCACCGCCGGCGACCTCGTGCTCACCGGCACCGCCGGCACCGGCATGTACCTGCTGCGCCTGGCCGCCGACGGCACCCCCGAGGTCGGCCGCTGGTGGGGCGAGACGGGCGACCAGGAGGCCCGCGGCGTGGCCGTGTGCGCCGACGGCTCGCTCGCGCTGGCGGGCTTCATCACCGACCCGCTGACGTTCGGCGGCGAGCAGGTCGCGGCGAGCGCGGGCAAGGACATGTTCGTGGCCCGCGTCGACGCCGACGGCGAGCCGCTGTGGATCCGCGGGCTCGGCGGCGCCGGGTCGGACATCGCCTCGCACGTGCAGTGCGGCGACGACCTGCTGTTCGCGGGCACCGTCGACGGCGAGGCCAGCATCGGCGCGCTCGCGCTGACGCCGGCCGGCGACGCCGAGGCGGTGATCGGCCGCTTCTCCGCCGCGGGCGCGCTGGTCTGGGCCGCCGCCGCGACCGGCCCCGGGGACCAGGTGCCCGCCGGCCTCGGGCTCGCCGCCGGCGGCGACGTGGTCGTCGCCCTCACGAGCACCGGCGCGATCGACCTCGGCGAGCGCGCCCTGCCCGGCGCCGGCGACCGCGACGTCGTGCTGGCCCGCTACGTCGCCGCCGACGCCAGCCCGACCGCCGCGGTCGCGCTCGGCGACGCCGCCCGCCAGGTCGCCGGGGCGCTCGCCCTGCACCCGTCCGGCGGCGGCGCCGTGGCCATGAGCCACGCCGGCGCGCTGACCTGGGACGGCCTGCCCGCGGTCGCCGCCGCCGGCCCCGAGGACCTCGCGCTGCTGCGCTGGGCCGCGGGCGAGCTCTAGGCCTGCGGCGGCAGGAGGTCGCCCGGGCTCAGCGTGTACGTGATCCGCGGGTACACGAACTCGGCCTCGTCGTTCTCGCGGCGCCGCAGGCGATAGAACTCGCGCCGCTCCTCCTCCGAGGCCAGCGTCAGCGGCGTCCCGTCGGCGAACACCGCCCGCCCGGGCTCCGCACCAGCACCAGCCAAGAGGACAAACGTCTTCGACGCGCGCAGCGTGAGGCCGAGCCAGGTGTTGTCGGGGTCGGCCGTCGCGGGGTCCAGCACGATGCGGTGGCGGAACTGACGATTGGCGGAGCACGAGAACACCACCGCGTGGCCGTGCAGCAGCGGGACCACGAACGACGGCCCGCCCGCGGCCTTCGACTCGACCAGCAGCAGCCGCGACGGCGCGGCCGCCGGTCGTTCGTAGCAGGAGAACACGGCGATCTCGCCGGCCTCGTCGAGGTCGAGCGCCTGGTCCGAGTGGGCGCCCATGGTGGCGTACGCGCGCGTGTAGATCTCGAGCAATGCGTTATTAAAAACCGGCAGGGCGAGCGACGCGCAGCCGTGGATCTGCCGCGCGAGCGCGGCGTGAAGATCACCAAACGGCCGGGACGGCAGCGTGTACGCCGTGGTCGTGCGCACGACCGGCACCGCGCCGGAGGCGTCGGGCAGCACCAGCACCGCGCCGCTGCGGCCCTTGCCGAGCGCCTCGAAGCGGGCCGACGCCGACAGCGCGGCGAACAGGTCGTCGCGGGCGGACACCGCGTGGACGCGGAACAGGTCCGCCGGCGCGTGGAGCGGCGCCGTGTAGTCGCCCGCGTTCATGCTGAAGCGGAAGCCCTCGCCGTAGTCGACGCGCGCCGCCGTCGCGTTCTCCTCGGCGTAGAGCCGGCGCAGCTGCTGCATGCCCTCGGGCGTGGGCGGCTCGAGCGGCACCCGGGCCGCGCCGTCGAGCAGGAACGTGCGGCCGTCCGCGTGCACCGCCGCGGTCTTCGAGCAGCGCACCACGTAGCCGAGGCGGGTCGGCAGGCGGGACGCCTCGAGCTCGGACGGCACGATCTCGTGGGTGTAGCGGCGGTTGGTCGCCAGCGACATGAAGAACACCGAGCCGGGGTACAGCGTGAGGGTGAACTGCTCGGGGCCCGCGCCGTCCGCGTCGGGCTTGCGGCGGAAGCGGAGCCGGGTCAGCCCGCTGACGGTCCGGTGGCCGCGGTCGAAGCGATCGCCGGCCATGGGCGCGAGCCGCTCGAGGTGCTCGTAGAACGTGCAGAAGGCCATGACCCCGTCGTCGGGCATGTCCTTGGTCTTGTCGGCGTGCGCCGAGATGCGGGCCTTCGCCTGCTTCTTGTCGGCGTCGGCCGGGGTGTTGGGGTAGATCTGCGCCAGCACGTGGTTGAGCGGCGCGGCCGCCGTGAACACCAGCGCGGACTCCTGGTCGAGCGCGTCGACGATGTGGCGGTCGGTCGCGCGGAAGTTGTCGGTCGGGCCCGACAGGTTGGTCGAGCAGCGCAGCAGGTGAAAGTGCAGGCCGTCCGCCTGCGCGCGCACCGGGGTCAGGTAGATCCCGCTGCGGTGGGCGGCGCCCGGCTTGGTCGATTCGGTGAGCGCCTGGAACACGTGCTCGCCGCGGATCTTCCCCACGTAGTCGACGTCGGGCTCGAAGAACCCGCGGTAGTACACGCCGAGCCCGTGCACGTCGATCGGCACCCGACCGAGGCCGACCACCGGCCAGGGCGCGGCCTCGTCCGCGCGCCCGGGGCAGCCCTCGCGGATCACCCGCACCCGCGCCGCCGCCGAGAGGTCGAGCGCGGCGGCCCGCGACGGGTCGCCCCACAGGTACACCGCCTTGCCCGCGAGGTCGGGGAGGAGGCCCGCCGCGGGCTCGCGGATCACCGCGCCGGCGAAGCCGTCGAGCCCGCGCTCGTCGCCGCCCGGCGAGAGCACGAGCAGGACCTGGCGGGTGTCGTCGAGGCGGGCTTCGGGTCGGCGCGGCCGGGCCATCGGCGGCAGCATATCACCGGCCCCGGCCGCCTCCCCGCCCCCGCCGGGCGCACGAACGCCCGCGCGCGGCTCAGTTGGGCACGAGCGGCTCGCAGGTGAACTCGACCGAGACGGTGGCGTCCTTGTCGCCCTGGATCGAGTCGCACGCGGCCGGGCACAGGATCACCTTCTCGCCCTCGATGTAGAACGAGTCGGCGTTGCAGCTGCCCGGGCCGTCGACCTTCATGAACTCGTTGGGGTTCATGCCGGTGAAGTTGACGGTGACCGACTCCTTGTCGAGCACCTTGCCGGGCGGGGCCTCGGGGATGTCGAACTCGCAGGTGAGCTTGGCGCTGTCGATCACGTTGTCGGCGATCGTCTGGAACACCGCGTTGTAGGACGCGGTGTTGCACAGCGGGAAGCGCGTGCCGCCGGTCAGCATGCTGAGGGCCTGGTGGCCGTAGCCGGGGTTCTCGCCCTCGGGGCACTTGGTCAGCACGAACGGGTCCATCGGCTGGTAGGGCTGGTCCTGCGGGTTGTTGTAGGCCAGGCCGACGATGCTGTGCCAGCGGTAGTTGCGGGTCTGCGGCGTCGACCCGAAGTGCTGGGGGTAGAGCGCGCGCAGGGCGGCGTCGAACTTGTTGGCGGCGGCGGTCGAGCCGGCGAAGGTGTTGGTGTCGTTGTAGACCACGTTGCCGAGCTGGCACTGCGCGCGGTCGTCGCTGAGCTCGATGAAGGTCTTGAACGAGCCGTCGCGCAGCCACTGCTGCCAGCCGTCGACCGCGAGCCCGAAGTCGTCGTCCTCGGCGCCGTTGACGGTGCCGAGGATGCGGCACCACGGGTCCTTGCTGGCGATCTCGCGGCTGTAGTGGAAGAACTTGGCGGTGTTGCCCGGCTGGACCGGCGGGTTGGCGCAGCCGCCCATGGCGATGCCGCTCAGCGGGGCCTCGATGCACACGCTCTGGTCGCTCAGCTTGCCGTGCTTGGCCAGCACGATCACGCGGTAGTCGACCGCGGCGGCGTCGAGGATGTTGGCGAAGTTGGCGTTGATGTTGTTCTGGACGGCCTGGATCTCCTCGGTCATCGAGCCCGAGTTGTCGATGACGATGATGACGTCGACCGGGATGGGGATGAGCTCGGCCATGACCGCCTGGTTGCCGCACGCCGACGGCAGCACCTTGCACTCGGTCGAGCAGCCGTTGTCCGGGCCGTTCATGTCGCCGAGGTCGCACTGCTCGGACGGCGAGATGACGCCGTCGCCGCACACGTTGAGCGTGCAGTCGGGGTAACAGCTGCCCTCGGGCGCGTTGTCCGGCCCGTCGTCGCACTCCTCGCCGTCGTCGAGCTGGCCGTTGCCGCAGCCGGGCGGGATCGGGTCGCCGGTCGAGGTCCCCGTGGTGCCCGACACCGGCGAGCTCGTGCTGCTGTCGCCGGTGGCGCTGGTGGCGCTGGTGTCCGGGTCGGTCGACGTGTCGGTGCCGGGCGTGGTGCCCGGCTCGGTGCCGGGCTCGGTGCTCGGCTCGGTGGCGGACGTCGGGCTCGTGCCCGTCGGTCCGGTGACCGTGACCGTGTCGGAGTCGGAGCCGTCGGCGACCACGGTGGCGCCGCCGTCGGCGGTGCCGTCGGTCGGGCCGTCGGTGGCCGCGCTGGGGTCGCTGCCGGTCGCCGACGTCGACGGCCCGGTGGTGGCCGTGCCCGTGTCGCCGCCGCCGCCGCCGCCGCCACAGGCCGCGAGGGCCAGCGCGAGCGCGAAGGTTCGATAATTGTCGCAAGCCATACCCACTCCCATGCCCCGGCGATCCATCGCGCCATCCTACACGACGGCGCGAGGCGCTGTCACTTCGATCGCCGGTCCTCGTCCGCGACGCGGAGCACGAGCGGCGCGGCGAGCACGACGCACGCGCGGCGGACGTCGGCATCGTCCGCGCGTCCGTGATCGTGTGCAGGCGTGTAACCCATGGCCTACATGCGCCGCCGCGGACCGACGCGACGTGACGCGCACGCGCGTGGGCCTGCATGCGAGTCCGTCGCCGCGATCGTCGGCCGCACGCGCGCCCACTAGCCCCGCCGTTTTTGCTACGCTGGCCGCGGGCCTGTCGCCCGTGGTTCGTAACATCTGAGGTAGTTATGTCGCTGCAACGCTCTTCGTTCGCCGTCGCGTTCGTCACCCTGACGCTGGCTCCGCTGTCGGCGGGCGCCGTCCCGCTGACCATCAACGGGGCGAACCCCGGCCCCGCCGTGTGTCCCAACGGCGGCACCGCCGTCGACCGCGACTGCAACGTCAACGGCACGCCCGCGGCCAACCGGGGCTGCCGCTACGCCGGCGACAAGTCGTTCGACTCGGTCACGCTGACCAACGGCGCCACCCTGTGCGTCGCGCCGTACGCCGGCGGCGACAAGAACACCAGCGGCAACCTCGTGCTCAAGGCCCCGTCGATCAGCGTCGACGCCAGCTCCCGCATCACCGCCAAGGGCTCCGGCTACCAGGGCGTCATCTGCGGCGACGGCCCCGGCCCGACCGCCAGCGCCGGCGGCAAGGGCGGCTGCTCGGTGCTCGACTCGGGCGGCGGCGGCGCGCACTACGGCGCCGGCGGGCGCGGCACCAAGGACTGCTTCATCGTCGCGCCCAACAACTCGTGCCAGTTCCCCCAGGAGTGGGAGGAGGACTGCGGCAACAACGTCAACAACGCCTGCGTGGCCACCCCGGACCCCAACAAGCCGGTCTGCTACGGCACCACCAACAACCCCGACGGCGCGGGCGACGGCTTCCCGACGGTCGCGGGCGTGGCCTACACGCACAGCTTCTACCAGTCGGAGTTCGGGGCCGCGGGCGGCGACAAGGGCTGCCGCGACGGCTACGAGGCCAACCTGCGCGCCGGCGACGGCGGCGGCCGCATCGTGCTGGTGGCGGTGACCGACGACAAGGCCGGGCACATCGACATCGCCGGGCGGGTGACCACCAACGGCTTTCGCGGCTGCTCGAGCGGCAACGACTCGGCGGGCGGCGGCGCCGGCGGCACGGTCGTGATCGTCGGCGACGACGTCGACATCGCGGGCAGCGCCCGCATCTCCGCCCACGGCGGCCGCGGCGGCGACTCGCAGCCCAAGTGCCTGACCTGCACCAACAACAACGAGTGCCAGGCCGGCCAGACCTGCTCCAACGGCCGCTGCTCGCCGTGCAACTGCACGCCGTGCACCGCCAACAACCAGTGCGACGCCAACCTCGGGCAGACCTGCAAGAACCTCGGCGGCGACTTCGGCATGGTCTGCGCCAACGCGCAGAACCAGTGCACCCCGTTCGACGTCGGCGACGACGAGAACGAGTGCCGCGGCACCCAGAACAACGGCACCTGCGACGACTGCGGCGGCGGCGGCGGCGGCGGGCTCATCAAGGTGCTGTCGCGCACCAACAGCATCTCCCCGCAGGCGCTGTTCGACGTCAGCGGCGCGGGCGGCGGCATCTGCCCGATCTGCGCCGGCGAGGCCGGCGGCGGCGCGGGGGACCTCGAGCTCGACGGCGAGTACGTCGGCGAGGTCTGCGACGGCTTCGACAACGACTTCAGCGGCGTCATCGACGACGGCGTCGAGGTCTGCAACGACCTCGACGACGACTGCGACGACGAGACCGACGAGGGCTTCCCCGACAAGGGCGTCGCCTGCGACAACGGCGAGCTCGGCGTGTGCTTCACCGCCGGCACCATGCAGTGCACCAACGACGGCAGCGCCACCGCCTGCGTGCTCGACGCCCCCCCCGAGCAGCCCTCCGACGAGCTGTGCGACGGCCTCGACAACGACTGCGACGGCGAGACCGACGAGGAGGCCGACCTCGACCCCGCGACCTACGGCGCCCCCTGCGGCGAGCTCAATCCGCCCAACGACCAGGCGCCGTGCCAGTACGGCGTGGTCCACTGCGTCAACGCCGAGACCGTGTGCGACGGCTACGTCGCGCCCGCCGACGAGGTGTGCGACGGCGCCGACAACGACTGCGACGGCCTGCAGGACGAGCCCGGCTCGTGCCCCGGCAACGCGGTGTGCATGGAGGGCACGTGCGTCGGCGACATGACCGACCCGAGCGGCACCACCGCCTCCGGCGAGACCACCGACGCGACCGACTCGGGCGTGGCCACCAGCAACCCCGACCCGTCGACCGACCCGAGCTCGCCGACCGACCCGGGCCCGCTCACCAGCTCGAGCGCGGGCAACACCGACACCGGCGGCAACACCGGCTCCGGCCCGAGCTCGGCCGAGGACGGCAACTCCGGCGGCAGCGCCCCGACCGAGGCGACCGGCGGCGGCGCGACCACCAACGCGGCGACCAGCGCCGGCTCGGAGTCGGGTGACGGCTCGGGCGAGGGCTCGGGCGGCCAGTCGGGCTCCGAGGGCTGCGGCTGCCGCAGCGACGCGCCCGCGGGCTCGGGCGCGCAGTGGCTGGCGCTCGGCCTGCTCGGCCTGCTCGGCCTCGGCCGCCGCCGCCGCGCCGCCTGATCCGCCCGCGACCCGCTCGACTCGAGCGGTACCGGGCAGCAGCGGATCGTCCGCTCCCCGCGCGCCGGTCGGCCCGCGCCGGCCGTGCGCGCCGGCCGGGCCCGTCCGGCCGCGTCGCGACGGCGACCCGTCCGCCGCCGCCGATACAAAGTGACAGTGCGATCGACGCCCGGCGATCCCCGCCGGCCCGTCGGGGCCTCGCGGCCAGGGGAGAAACCGCGCCGTGACGCACCGCACCCCGACAATCGCCGATTTCCGTGACTGAAACGTCCGACTTTTACACGTCGATCCGCCAGTCATCGTTTTTTGCACCGGCCGCGCAAACTCCGGTACTGTCGGAAGCTGTCAGTCAGCCGATCCGATCGACGAATCAGCTCAATTATTAAAAGCTTTGGCGGCTGACGGGGACGGAGGGCGCGGTGACCGATTCGACCACGTTGTTGATCGTCGACGATGATCGGGACGACTACTTGCTGACCGCCGAGCTGCTGGCGGACATCGGCGAGGGCCGGTACACGCTGCGCTGGATCGACAACTACGAGGACGGCATGGCCGCGCTGCTCGCCGACCAGCCGTGCCTGTGCCTGCTCGACTACTTCCTCGGGGCCCGCACCGGCCTCGAGTTCCTGCGCGAGGCGCGGCAGCGCGGCAACACCACGCCGATCGTGCTGCTCACCGGGCAGTCCGACCACCGCCTCGACCTCGAGGCCATGAAGGCCGGGGCCGAGGACTACCTGGTCAAGGGCGAGTTCGGCTCGCGCCAGCTCGAGCGGTCGATCCGCTACGCCATCGAACGCGCCCGCTCGACCGCCGCCCAGAAGGAGCTGGGCGCCCAGCTGCTCGACGCCCGCAACCGGGCGCTCGCCGTCGACGCGGTGCGCCAGCAGAACTCGGCGCTCGACCGCCTCACCGGCGAGCTCGAGGCGGCCCGCCGCGTCGCCGAGCAGCGCGCCGAGGAGCTGGCCGCCGGCAACGCCCGGCTGCACGAGCGCGAGCGCGAGAACCAGGCCCTGATCGACCGCCTGCGCGAGGTCGTGGCCCAGCTGTCGACCCCGCTGCTGCGCGTGTGGCACGACGTGCTCGCCCTGCCGATCGTCGGCCGGCTCGACGAGGAGCGGGCCAACGCGATCACCACCCGCACCCTGCACGAGATCTCGGTCCAGCGCGTCCGCCACCTCGCGCTCGACCTCACCGGCATCGACGAGGTCGACTCGCAGACGCTGGGCCACCTGCTGGCGCTGGCGCGGGCGACCCGGCTGCTCGGCGTGCACTGCCTACTGTGCGGCCTGCGCCCCGCCGTCGCCCGCGCCATCGTCCAGCTCGACGTCGGCACCCAGGGCATCGAATGCGTGCGCGACCTGCACGAGGCGCTGGCCCTCGTCGTCGCCGGCGAGCCGCGTCGCGGGTGAGCCGACCGTCGATCCGCGGCCGCGTCGTCGTCGCCGCGGTCAGGAGGATCCGCGCGCAGCCCCGCGGGCGCCGCGTCCGTGCGTGCCCCTCCGCACTGCCATCATTGCGAATTGGCGTGACGGATAACATCGTTCATGACACGCACCTTTCGACGAATCGCCGCGGGGCGCAAGAAAGTTCACAGGGCCGTGATCCGTATCGAGCCACCGCGCCACTATACATAATGCACTCTGGCGTCGAGACGGACGGCGCTCCAGGGCCGGGCGTCGAATATACAAACCTTGCATCATCGGCGAATCGAACGCCGTGATGACGTCACGAAGCCTCGACATCGAGGCGTCCGCTGGACAGGAGGCTCCGAACAAGTGGCAACGAACGCGCAGCACCCCCGGGGCGGACGCTCCGCCGGCCCGCGGTCGCGGGGCCTCGCCGCGGCGGACCGCTCCAGCGAGCCCGCGGCGGACCGCCACCTGCTGGCGGCGGCCGACGCCTGCCTGCGACGCGCCGTCGACCACTGCCTGTCCAGCCAGCGCCGCGACGGCTCGTGGGAGGCGGCGCCCGACGCCCGCATCTTCGAGACGGCCCTCGCCGGCGTCGCCCTCGCCCACACGCCCGGCGGCCTCGACCGCGAGGCGGTCGACGGGGCCCGCGCGTGGGCCCGCGGCGCCGCGCCGCAGGACCACCACCCGGTGGCCCACCTGCTCGAGCACACCCTGCGGCGCATCCTCCTCGGCGAGCGCGGCGTCGTCGACCTCGGCGCGCCGGAGCTGGCGGCGCCGGTGCTGGCGAGCCGCGCCGCCCTGCTGCACACGCTGGCGCTCCACGCCGGGCTCGAGGTGCGCGCGCCGTACGACGAGGCCACGCTGCGGGCGCGGGTCGCCGCCGACTACGAGCGCAGCACGCAGTCGGGCCAGAAGCAGTGGAGCAAGGTCGAGCTGATCGCCCAGCACATCCTGCTGCAGGCGCGGGCCGGCCACACCGCCGCGGTCGCGGCCGCCGGCTTCGATCTGGTGCACATGCAGGCCCCGCGGGCGGCGTTCCTGTTCAACCCGGTGAGCACGGCGCTGGCCTACCTCGCGCTCTGCGTCGCCGCCCCCGGCTCGGACCCGTGGTACGTGCTGCGCGCGCGGCTGCTCGCCGATCGCCAGGCCGACGGGACCTGGCGCTTCTGCACGAGCGACGTGTGGGACACCTCGCTGATCGTCCGCGCCTTCGCGGGCGAGCCGAGGTTCACCCGCGGGGCGCTGCAGCCCGCCCTCGACTTCCTGCAGGCCAACCAGAACCGCGACGGCGGCTGGCCGTTCCGCGTCGGCGTCGAGTCGGACAACGACACCACCGGCGCCGTGCTGCTGGCCCTGCACGGCACGCTGCAGGGCGGACGCACCGTCGAGCGCGCGCTCGACTACCTCGCCCGCGTGCAGATGGACGACGGCCTGTGGCGCACCTGGCAGTTCCGCGACGACCCGCCGGTCGCGGACGTGGTGGCCCACGTGCTGTCGGCGCTCGACGCCTGCGCGGCCCGCCACGCCGTCCCGCGGGCGCCGGCCCGCGCGTGGCTGACCGC
The DNA here is from genome assembly GCA_016793465.1 of Myxococcales bacterium. Next base: position 28,174 of record JAEUJW010000084.1, on the reverse strand, counting down.
CCAGGTCCAGCGCGAGGGCAAGTGGTCGGCGAGCTGGTACCGCGGCACGCCCTACGCGCTGGCCGAGATCGGCCGGGCGATCGGCGCCCACCACCCGCTGGTGTGCGCCGGGGTCGACGCCCTCGCCGCGCGCCAGCACGACGACGGCGGCTGGTCGCCCGACCCCGAGGGCCCGAGCACCGCCAGCGCCACCGGCCTCGCCCTCGCGGCGATCTGCGGCCGCCACCCTGCCCGCGCCGCCCGCGGCCTCGCCTACCTCGTCGACACCCAGCGCGCCGACGGCACCTGGCCCGGCGCGCCGGACATGTACGGCCCGCGCCCGCTGCTCAGCCACTTCACGACCCACACCCAGGCGTTCGTGACCGGCGGCGTGCTGGCCGCGCTCCGCCGCCTCGGCGCCCGCTGAGATCACCCCGCGAAAGGACCCCGCTGTGCGCATCGCCGACGCCGTCGACCCCACCGTGCTCGCCCGCCTGCTGGCCTGGACGCGCGGCATCGCGGACCTCGAGGACCACCACGCCGCCGACGGCCTGTACATCGGCGCCGCCTGCCGCGACGACCGCCGCCCGCGCGACCCCGAGGCCGAGTTCCTGGTCGGCCTCGTCATCACCTTCTGGTTCTGGTTCGACGACCGCAGCGACCGCTTCCTGTGCGGCCCGGCGACCTGGCGCGACCTGATCGCCATGGGCGAGGACCCGGGGTTCGTCAGCGACGACCCCGCCCCCGAGCTCGCGTTCTTCCGCCGCCTGTCCGCCGAGCTGCGGGCCCGCGCGCGCGCGCCGGGCGAGCACCGCTGGTGGCTGGCCCGCTCCGCCGAGGTGTTCCGGGCCATGTACGCCGAGGAGGAGATGTCGCGCGCCGGCGAGGCCGCCTCGTTCGCCGAGGCGCTCGAGATCGGCGCCGACAGCACCGGCCTGACGAGCATCATCTCGTCCGCCAACCTCGCCCACGGCATGGACCGGGCCGCCCGCGCCGACGACATGCGCCTGGCCCGCGCCGAGCGCCACATGTGCCTGTCGCAGCGCCTGCTCAACGACCTCCAGAGCGCCGAGAAGGAGCGCCGCGAGGGCCACGCCGGCCGCGTGTCGAACGTCGTGCTGCTGCTCGAGCGCAGCATGGCCCCGGCGGCGGCGCGGGCCTTCGCCGAGTCGCTGCGCCGCGGCCAGGAGCGCCTGATGCTGCAGGCGATCGAGCGCCTGCCCGCGGGCGACGGCTTCGGCGCGCTCATCCGCGACGGCATGAGCAACATCCGCCGCTGGTACGCGGCCATGCCCGCGCGCTACGCCGCCGAAGGAGACCCGCGATGAACCCCCGCGTCGACACCCCGCTGCCCGGCCCCCGCGGCCTGCCCCTCGTCGGCGTCCTGCCCGGGCTCCTGCGCGAGGGCGTGTTCGAGTACGTCGAGCGCGCCTGGCGGACCCACGGCGACATGTTCCAGCTGCCGACCCTCGGCCGCCAGCGCATCGTCGTCGCCGCCCACCCGGAGGCGATCGAGCGGGTCGTCACCCGCGACGACCTCTACCTGAAGGACAGGAACTACGACCCGATCCGCCCGCTGCTCGGCAACGGCCTCATCACCAGCTCGGGCGAGCTGTGGGTCCGCCAGCGCAAGCTGATCCAGCCGATGTTCCACCGCGACATGCTGCGCGGCTACGTGGCGACCATGGCCCGCTGCGTGCACGGCATGCTGGACCGCTGGGACGCCCACGCCGCGGCCGGCCGGGCCTTCGACGTGCACGAGGAGCTGCTGCAGCTGACCCACCAGATCGTCGGCCTGACCCTGTTCGGCCTCGACATCCGCGACAGCGCCGCGGCCTCGGCCCACGCGGTCATGGACGGCCTGCAGATCGCCGGCGAGCGGGTCAACCGCGCGTTCTCCCTGCCGCTCGCCGTCCCCACCCCGACCAACCGCCGGTTCCAGCGCGCCATCCGCCTGCTCGACCGCCTGGTCTACGCGATCATCGCCGAGGCCCGCCGCCAGCCGCCGGCGCCCGACCAGCCGCGCACCCTGCTGCGCCTGCTGCTCGAGGCCCGCGGCGAGCGCGGCGAGGCCATGGACGACCGCCAGCTGCGCGACGAGCTGCTCACGCAGTACGTCGCCGGGCAGGAGACGTCGGCCCTGACGATCTCGTGGGCGCTCTACCTGCTCGCCGGCCACGACGACATGATGCAGCGCGCGCGCGTCGAGGCCGCCGCGCTCGCCGAGTCGCCGACGCTCGAGCAGCTCGACGCGCTGGTCTACACCCGCATGCTGCTGGACGAGGTGCTGCGCCTGCGCCCGCCGGCGTGGGCGCTGACGCGGCGGGCCCGCGAGGCCGACGTCCTGCGCGGCCACCCGGTGCCCGCCGGCGCCACGGTGATGTTCGGCATCTACTTCGTGCACCGCCACCCCGACTTCTGGGAGCGGCCCGACGAGCTGTTCCCCGAGCACTTCACGCCCGAACGCGTCAAGGCGCGCCACCACCACGCCTACCTGCCGTTCAGCGCGGGGCCGCGCTCGTGCCTCGGCCGACGCTTCGCTATCTACGAGGTGCTGCTGCTGCTCGGGCTGATCCTCCGCCGGTTCCGCGTCGAGGTGCTGCCGGAGCAGCGCGTCGGCATGAGGGTCGGCGCCACCTGCCAGCCCGACCGGCCGATCCTCGCGCGCGTACACCGTATCTGAAGTGCGCACAAACGAACCGCGGCCGCGCGGGCGATCAAAGCCGCGGAGCTCGACGCGGAGGCGCCGCGGATGAGGATATGCTGGGGCCAACCAGTTGAGGAGGTTCAACTTGCCGGACCCTTCGCCAATCGCCGCGCTCTCTCACGACCTGTTGCTTCACCTCGACGGCGAGCTCCGTATCCTCGCCGCGAACCCGTCCTGCACCCGCGTGCTCGGCTTCCCCGAGCCCGAGCTCCTCGGCCTCGCGCTCACCGAGCTCGTCCACCCCGAGGAGCGCCACCGCGTCGCCGAGCAGCTGGCCCGCGCCGCCCACGACACCGTCGAGCTCGCGGCCCGTATGCGCGCCCGCGACAATCTATACACGCCGCTCGAGGCGCGGTGCGCCCGCACGCCCGACGGCGGGCTGCTGTTCGTCGCCCGCGAGCAGAACCAGGAGCGGGCGCTGCGCGACGAGCTGGCCGAGGCCCGCAGGATCCTCGCCGCCGTATTCGAATGCTCGCAGGACTACGTGCTGATCACCGACGAGCAGGTGACGGTGACCCACGCCAACCGCGTGGCCGAGGGCACCGGCGGGGTCGTCGGCAAGCCGATGCTCTCGTTCTCGGCGCCCGACGAGCTGGCGGCGATGGAGCAGCGCTGCGCCGAGGTGCTGCGCACCGGCAAGACCGTCGCCTACGAGGTCAAGGCCCAGTGGCCCGACGGCTCGATCTTCGAGTTCAACAGCCGCCTCGGCCCGGTCCGCGACGGCGACCGCAACGTCGGCATCATCCTCATGACCCGCGACATCACCGCCGAGCGCCGCGCCGAGGCGGCCAAGCGGGTCGCCGAGCAGCTGTCGCGCGAGTACATGGTCCAGCTCGAGCGCAGCAACCGCGAGCTCGAGCGCTTCGCCTCGGTCGCCTCGCACGACCTGCAGGAGCCGCTGCGCAAGATCCAGGCCTTCAGCGACCGCCTGCGCGAGAAGTTCGAGGGCGAGCTGGCCGAGACCGGGCGCGACTACCTCGAGCGCATCCGCAGCGCGGCCAAGCGCATGCAGGACCTCATCAACGACCTGCTGATGTTCTCGCGGCTGTCCGCCCGCGACCACTCGGTCACCCGCGTCAGCCTGGCCAAGGTCGCCCGCAGCGTGCTCTCCGACCTCGAGGTCCGCGTCGAGGAGACCGGCGGCAAGGTCCATATCGGCGAGCTGCCGGCCATCGAGGCCGACCCGCTGCACATGCGCCAGCTGCTGCAGAACCTGATCGGCAACGCCCTCAAGTTCACGCGCCCGGACACGCCGCCGGTGGTCCACATCTCCGGCGAGGTCGTCGAGGACCCCGCCGGCGCCGAGCTCGGCGCCGGCCCGCACCTCCGCCTCGTCGTCGCCGACAACGGCATCGGCATCGAGGAGCGCCACTACGACCGCATCTTCGGCATCTTCGAGCGGCTGCACGGGCGCGGCCGCTACGAGGGCACCGGCGTCGGTCTCGCGGTGTGCCGCAAGATCGTCGAACAGCACCATGGCAGCATCCACCTCACCAGCGTCGTCGGCCAGGGGACGACGTTCACAATCCTGCTTCCGCTGAAGCAGCCGGAGAAGAAGAATTGACCAGCCGTCGCTCCATCACCATCATCATCGCCGACGACGACCAGGAGGACCGCATGCTCGCCGAGGACGCGCTCAAGGAGAGCCGCCTCGTCAACGACGTGCGGTTCGTCGAGGACGGCGAGGAGCTGCTCGACTACCTGCTGCAGCGCGGCCGCTACACCGACCCGGACAGCGCCCCGCGGCCCGGCATGATCCTGCTCGACCTCAACATGCCGCGCATGGACGGCCGCGAGGCGCTGAAGCACATCAAGGGCCACCCCGAGCTGCGCCGCATCCCGGTGGTCGTGCTGACGACCTCGAAGGCCGAGGAGGACATCTACCGCAGCTACGACCTCGGGGTGAACTCGTTCATCATCAAGCCGGTGACCTTCGAGTCGCTGGTCAACGTGATGCGGGTGCTCGAGCGCTACTGGTTCGAGATCGTCGAGCTGGCGCCGAAGTGATCGCGGCGCCCGCCGGTCCGCGCCCCGGCCCGCTCCCGCCCCGCCGCGATCCGCGGTAGGGTCGGCCGAGCCGGAGCACGGGGGACATGGCGCGACGAATATCGGTGCTGCTCGTCGAGGACGACGAGGACGACCACATCCTGACCCGCACGTTGCTCGCCGAGCTCGGCGAGATCGACGGGGACGAATATACGCTGACCTGGGCGCGGACCTTCGACGAGGGGCTGCGCCGGCTGACCGGCGAGGCCCACGACGTGTGCCTGCTCGACTACGGGCTCGGCGATCGCACCGGCGTCGAGCTGCTGGCCCGCGCGGCGGCCGCGGGCGTCGAGGTGCCGATCATCGTCCTGACCGGGCACACCGGGCGCGCCCAGGACCTCGAGGCCACGCGGGCGGGCGCCGCCGACTACCTGGTCAAGAGCCGAATACACGCCGACGTGCTCGAGCGTTCGATCCGCTATTCGATCGAACGCGGGCGCTCGCTGTCGACGCTGCGCCAGCTCAACCGCGAGCTCGAGCGCACGCGCACCCAGGCCATACTCGCCAACCGCGCCAAGTCGGCGTTCGTCGCCACCGTCATCCACGCGTATCGCGAGCCGATGACGGACATCCTGGCGGCGGCCGAGGCCCTCGACGAGCTGGTCGACGGCGCCGCCGCCTTGCACGTGCGCGCCGTCCGCGACGCCGGCCGGCGCCTGCTCGGGCGCCTCGGCGAGGTGCTGGCGCTCAGCGAGCCCGAGGCCGGGGTGGCCGCGCTCGACCTGCGCCGCGTCGAGGTCGAGCCGTTCGTCGAGGAGATCGCGGCGGCGGTCCGCCCGCTCGTCGGCCACAACGGCAACACCTTCGAACTGGCGTGCGCCCCCGACGTCGGGGCGATCGTCAGCGACCCGGCGCTGCTCGGCCGGGTCCTGCTCAACCTGCTCGGCAACGTCTGCAGGTTCACCCGCCGCGGGCGCGTGCTCTTCGAGGTCACGCGCGAGGGCGACGAGCTCGAGCTGGCGATCCGACCGAGCGGGCTGTGGCTGGACCCCGGGCAGCTCGAGCTGCTGTTCGCCAGCCTGTCGCACGCCGACGACGGCGAGGGCCCGCGCGACGGCGCGGACGAACCGGGGCTGGAGAGCAGCCGACGCCTCTGCCGCCGGCTCGGCGGCGAGCTCACGGTCGAGCTGGAGGGCCCGCGGCGCCCGGCGCTGCGCGTCCGGGTGCCCGTGCACCTCACGACGTGAAGCGACGGGCAGGGCGACCGGGGCGCCGCTGCCCGCCGCGCGGCCCGCTCACCCTCACAGGTCGATGCCGACGCCCTGGTTCATGTCTGCCCCTCTCGACGCTCCGTGGTCGCTCCACCCGTAGCGGCCCATCCGGTCGCTCGCGCGGGCCGCCGCCGAAACGACGCGGCGCACCGGCCACGCCCGCCGCGGGCGCGTGCGCAGGACGTGCCGGCGAACAGCGCAGTCGGCGCGAGGCTCGGGACATCCCGAGGATGAATCGCACGACCCGCTCGTGCTCGGCGCGTGCGCGTCGATCGCTGGCCTCGTCCGGCGCGCGGCTCGTCGATCGTGCGCATCGTGTCGATGCACGTGCGACGAGCCGCGGCGCGCCGCAGCGGAGCCTGCGCATGCTGTCCTGTCGCGCCGCGGACACCGGCACGAGTTTGCTGCGCGTCCGCGGACCCGCGCCTGACGGCGGACGAGGCGGCCCGCGGCGCGCCCGCGGGGCTCGTGCGCTTGAACCGACGTCACCTCGCCGCCACGGTCCAGCGACGACCATCATGACCGCCGTACACACCGCCCCCGCGAGGCCGCGCGACCCGGGCCCGCCCGCCATCCTCTGCCCGGCGATGCACGCGACGATGTATCGCCCCGACCCCGCGCACCCCGAGCGCCTGCTGCCCGTCGGCGCCGGCGCGCCGCGGCCCGACCTCACCGCCTCGGCCATGCACGGGGCCTTCCGCGCGTTCGTGCTCGACCCGCAGTACTCGTGCGTCGGGGCCCGCAGCGCGGTGCACAGCGGGAGCTACCGCCTCGGCGTGTACGAGCGGCTGGGCGACGCGACCGCCGCCCTCGGCCGCGACCTCGCCGGCTTCACCGCGGGGATCGGCGAGATCGGCGGCGCGTTCGCCACGTTCGTCGCGCTGTTCAAGCAGCCGCAGGAGCTCGACGAGGTCGAGTTCGAGGCGGCCCTGTGGGCCCAGCTGCAGGCGCTGCACGACGTCGACGCCGCCGGCTGGGACCCCCAGGTCAGCGCCGACCCCGACGACCCGCGCTTCGCGTTCAGCTTCGCGGGCCGGGCCTCGTTCGTGATCGGCCTGCACCCCGGCAGCGGCCGCGTGAGCCGGCGGTTCCCCTGGCCCGCGCTGGTGTTCAACCCGCACGTGCAGTTCGAGAGCCTGCGCCAGACCGGCAAGTACGGGCGCATGCAGGCGGTGATCCGCGAGCGCGAGCGGGCCCTGCAGGGCGACGTCAACCCGGCGCTCGGCGACTTCGGGGTCGCCAGCGAGGCCCGACAGTACAGCGGCCGGGCGGTCGAGCCGGGCTGGCGCCCGCCGTTCTGCCCGCACCTCCGCGCGCGGCCGTGAGGGTCAGCGCACCGGCGAGCTGCACGCGCCGGTGCGCTCGCCGAGCGCGAGGGTCACGTCGTGTCGCGCCGCGGCTCAGCCGGAGGCCGGCGCGAGGCCGACGAGCTGCTCGACCACGAAGGCGAAGGTCCACGCGCCGCGCGCGTCGTCGGCGGCGCGCGCCACCACGAACAGCGGCTCGGCGCGGTGGAGGGCCAGGCCGGCGCGCGTGAGCACGTGATCGAGGGCGAGGCGGGCGGCGCGGGCGTTGCCGTCGGCGAACGGGTGGAGGAAGCAGAGGTCGAGGTAGACGCGGGCGGCTCGCACCGCCACCGACGCGTCGCCGTGGGCGTCGGCGAGGGCGCGGTCGAGGCGCCCCCGCAGGTCGGCGACGCGCGGGTAATACTCGCGGCCGTGCTTGGCGTACGCGTCGGCCTGGCGCAGGTCGACGGCCGGGACGGCGAGCACCGCCGCTTGCCAGACCGCGAGGGCCTCGAAGGTCAAGGCTCGACCGGCGCGGGCGTCGGCGCGGCAGAGGTCGAGGGCGGCGTGCATGCGGTCGGCGCGCAGCGGGTCGCGGGCCCGGTCGACGCGGTCGATGTACGCGCGGTGGCCGTCCCGGCCCACGCGCGTGCGCGCGGGCGCGGCGGGGGCGGCCGCGAAGCCGCGCTCGCGCAGCTGCCACCACGCGGCCGTGCCGTCGACCGCGGGGCGAGCGTCGGCCTCGGCGACGGCGAGGCCGAGCTCGGCGCAGGCGAGCGCCGCCACCTCGGCGCTGGGGCCGACCCAGCTGGCGAAGCGCCCGCTGACGACGCCGTCGATGGCCGGCTCGAGGTGAGGGCCGGTGAGGCCGCACGACTCGAGGTACCAGCGCAGCACCTCGGTGAAGCAGCCGTACCAGGCGTCGTCGTGCTGCGTGCGAGCGGCGACCAGCGGGAGGATGCGAGCCGCGGCGCGCTCGACCCGGTCCTCGAGCGGGCGCCCGGCGTCCTCGCGGCGCAGCGTCGCGAACAGCGCCGCGAGGTCGAGCAGGAAGCGCTGCCACTCCTCGAGGGCCGCGACCACCCCGGCGAGCGCCTGCTCGGGTCCGCGGGCCATCAGCCCGGCGAACGCGGCCCCGGACAGCGGACCGCCGTCGGCCCGCGCCCACGACCAGCCGGCGCTCCACAGCCCGAGACCGGACAGCAGCGCGGTGTGCACGGCCGCGCCGGGGTGACCGCGGTGCACGCCGGGGCGCGGGAGGATCAGCGGGGCGACGAGCGCACGCGCGACCGCCGGGTCGAAGGCCGGGCGCAGGTGCGGGTCGAGCTCGGCCCAGCCGAGGGCATGGACGTGCAGCGTCATCGCCGGGCCGACGACGCTAGCAGACTTCGCCGCGACGCGGCCCGGCGTCGCGGTCGCCACGGCGCGCTGGACCGACGGCGGGAGCTCGGCGTACGTGTCCGAGGGCGTCGCGCCGGGCGAGACGACGGCCCGCGTGATCACGGCCGAGGGTGCGAGCGACGCGTGGCCGATCGCCGTCGAGCCGCCGGCCGACGGTCGCGTCGCCTGGCGCTTCCAGGTCGACGGCTGGGCGATCCCATACGTGACAGGCGGCGCACGCCTGAACCCCGGCGATCGCGGACGCAGCCGATCGGGCGGTGGAGCAGCGGCGCTCGCTGGCCCAGGCTCACGCGGGCGGCACGACCGCGACCGGGCAGGTCGCCGCGCCGGCGAGCGCCGACGCCGTGCTGCTGAGGAAGATCCGGCCGACGATGCCGAGGTGGCGCGAGCCGACGACCACCAGCGCGGCGTCGCGGGCCGCGGCGATCTCCGCGATCTTCAGCGCCGGGTCGCCGTAGCCGACGTGGCGGCGCAGCTCGCCGAGCCCGTGGGCGTGCGCCCATGCGCCGAGCTCGCGCTCGACCGTGGCGCGGTGCTCCTCGCGGGCGGCGAGCCAGCTCGGCTCGAGCTCGTCGATGAGGTCGTTGTGGCGGGCCTCGCCGACGTGCACCAGCTCGAGCTTGCGGCCGTGGCGGGCCGCCAGCGCCTGGGCGAACGGCAGGGCCGCGGTGGTGGTGTCGTCGAGGTCGGTCGCCAGCAGCACCGGGCCGGCGGCGACCGCCGTCAGGTCGCGGGGCACGACCACGACCGGGCCGGGGAGCGTGCGCAGCAGCCGGCGGGCGACGTGGCCGAGGCGGACCATCGGCGCCTCGCCGGCGCGCGCGGCCCGGCCGATGACGAGGCCGGCGGCGCCCTCGGCGGCGCGGGCGAGGCCGTCCTCGGCGCTCATCGCCTCGACCACGGTGACCCGCGCGGGCGCGGGGATCCGCAGCCGCGTCGCCGCGCCCGCGACCGCGGAGTGGACGCTGGTGATCACGTCGACCTCGACGTAGGGTCGCATCCACGTCTCGAGCACGTAGACCCCGACCATGTGGTCGGAGTCGTGGCTGAGCCAGTGGGCGAACGCGAGGGCGCCGAGGCTGCGCTCGCCGAGGTCGAGCCCGACGACCCAGCGGGCGTCGGCGGTCGCCGGCGAGGAGGGTCGAGCGCGGGGGGATGGAGAGGTTCGGTCGTTCATGGCAGCAGTCGTCTCCGACGATCCGTGACCGCCCCAGGGCAAGCCGCGTGCCAGGCGCGCGGCCTCGCGGTCGCCGGGGTTCGCGGCCCCACGGGGGCGCCCGCGGTGCACTTCCTGCGACGACTGCAAGCGCTGCACCGACCGTCGCCGGCGCGGCCGCGTCGCGCGGTCGACGGGGCGTGGCACGCGGGTTGCTGAGGCGCCGGCATGACGCCTCGCGCCTCGCACCTGCTGCTGCTCCTGCTCGCCGCCTGCGACGGCGGCTCGCTCACCGCCGCGGCGCCGCAGCCGGTCGTCGCCGCGGCGCCCGACGCCCCGGGCCCGCCGCCGGGGACCGGGCCGCGGATGACGCGGCACTTCGAGGACTCGCTGTTCATCAAGGACGCGGTGATCGCCGGCCGGATCGACGAGCTGCGGGCGCCGGCGCTGCGGCTGGTCGAGTGGGACGGCGACGAGCCGCCGGCGTGGCGGCCGTACATCGCCGCGACCGCCCGCCACGCGAAGGCGCTGCTGGTCGCCGCCGACCTCGACGCGGCGGCGCTGGCCGCCGCCGGGCTGGCGCGGACCTGCGGCGACTGCCACGCCGCGACCGTGGGCCCCGCGTTCCCGGCCCGGGTCGCGCCGGCGATCACCAGCCGCGACCCCCGGCAGCGCATGCGGCGGCACCAGTGGGCCGCCGACCGCCTGTGGGAGGCGATGGTCGGGCACAGCGACGCGGCCTGGACGTCCGGCGCGGCGGCGCTGGCCGACCCGGCCCTGCTGCGCGCCGACTATCCGCCCGACGTCGAGATCGAGGGCGACCCGCTGGTGGTCGAGGCCCGGCTGCGCGCGTTCGGGGCGCGGGCCGCGACGGCCCGCGACTGGGACGAGCGCGTGGCGATCTACGGCGGCTTGCTCGCCACCTGCGCGGCCTGCCACGCGGACGGTCGCTGACCGCCCCGGCGCGAGCGTTCGAAGCCCCGCCGCGAGCGTTCGAAGCCCCTCCGCGAGCGTTCGAAGCCCCGCCGCCCGCTCGCTCCGCGACGGCTACGCCGCGTCGGGCGGCACGACCGCGACGGCGCACGCGGCCGCGGCCGCGACGGCGCTGGCCGTGCTGCCCACGAAGATGCGCTCGACGATCTGCGGCCGGCCCGAGCCGACGACCAGCAGGCTCGGGCGGCGGTGCTCGCTCAGCGCGACCAGGCGGTCGACCGCGTCGCCGTACTCGACCAGCAGCTCGGCGCCCGGGCAGTGGCGGGCGACCCACTCGCGGGCGGCCCGCTCGGTCGCCTCGCGGTGGGTCGCGCGCAGCTCGTCGCGCCACGGGGCGAGCGCGCCGTACTCGTCCCACAGGGGCTCGCCGACGTGCGCGCAGATCAGCGGGCGCCCGAGCCCGGCCGCCAGGGCGACGGCGAAGCGGGCCGCGCCGGCGCTGCGATCGCCGCGGTCGGTGGCCAGCAAGATCGGCCCGCCGAAGTCGTCGAGCGCCAGCTCGGGCGGGACCACGATGACCGGCGCGGGCAGCCGCCGCAGCAGCCGCCGCGCGACCCGGCCGAGGCGCGACCAGCTGTCCGGCGTGGTCAACCGCCGGCCGATCACCACGCCGGCGGCCTCGCGGGCGGCGGACGCCAGCCCGGCCTCGGCGTCGACCTCGTCGACGATCCGCGTGGCGTCGACCGCCGCGTCGGCGGCGCCCGCGTGCAGGCCGGCCAGCCAGCGCCCGGCCTCGTCGCGCAGCGCCAGCGCCAGCGCCCCGCCGTCGCCGGGCGGCGGCCCGAGCTGCCAGGTCTCGCTGACGAACGTGCCGACCACGCGCGCGTGCAGGCGCTCGCGCAGCAGGCGGGCGAACCGCAGGGCGCCGCTGCAGCGGGGGCCGAGGTCGAGGCCGAGGATCCAGGGCTTGTCGGGGGTCATGCCGCGCCTCGACTGCAGCCGGCGTACCAACCGGGCGCGCCGCCGACAATCGGCGCCTCGCGCGGCCCCGGAGGCGCACGCGCTTCGCCGGGCGCACGGCTTGCAGACGGGCCGCTCAGCGCCGGCCGTAGGTGTGCATGCGGTACTGGATCGTGCGCACGCTGAGGTCGAGGATCTCGGCGGCCCGCGACGTCGAGCCCTCGACCGCGTCGACGGTCGCGAGGATCGCGTGGCGCTCGATCTCCGCCATCGTCGAGCCGGGGATGCGGACCCCGCCCTGCACGTCCGGGGCGTCCTCGAACGGCAGGTTCTCGACGTCGATGGTGGAGCCCTTGCACAGGATGACCGCGCGCTCGATCGCGTTCTCCAGCTCGCGCACGTTGCCGGGCCAGCGGTGCTGCAGGATCTTGTGGCGGGCCCGCTCGCTGAAGCCCTTGATGCGCGCGTGGTTCTCCTCGACGAACCGCTTGAGGAAGTGCTCGGCCAGCAGCAGCGAGTCGCGCCCGCGCAGGCGCAGCGGCGGCATCTCGACGTGCACGACGTTGAGGCGGTAGTACAGGTCCTCGCGGAACTTGCCCTCGCGCACGGCCTGGGCCAGGTCGCGGTTGGTCGCGGCGATCAGGCGCACGTCGACCTTGATGGTCTCGCCGCTGCCGACGCGCTCGAAGCTCCGCTCCTGCAGCACGCGCAGCAGCTTGACCTGCATGGCCGGCGAGACCTCGCCGATCTCGTCGAGGAACACGGTGCCGCCCTGGGCCTGCTCGAAGCGCCCGACCCGCTTGCGGTCGGCGCCGGTGAACGAGCCCTTCTCGTGGCCGAACAGCTCGGTCTCCAGCAGGGTCTCGGCGAGCGCGGCGCAGTGCAGGGTCACGAACGGGGCCTTGGCCCGCGGGCTCAGGCTGTGGATCGCCCGCGCGAGCTCCCCCTTGCCGGTGCCGCTCTCGCCGGTGATGAGCACCGTGGCCCGCGAGCCCGCGACCTGCTGGGCGACCTCATAGACCTTCTGCATGGGGGCGCTGGCGCCGAGCATGCCCTGCAGGCCGCTGCCGTCGCGCTCGCGCAGCTGCCGGCGCAGGTTCTCGGCCTCGCTCCGCAGGGCCCGCCGCTCCATCGCCCGCTCGATCGCCAGCACCAGCTCGTCGATCTCGAGCGGCTTGGTCAGGTAGTCGTCGGCGCCCGCGCGCATGGCCGACACCGCCGAGCTGACCTCGCCGAACGCGGTCGCGACGATGACCGGCACGTCGCGGTCCTGGGCCCGCAGCTGCTTCAGTAATTCGATGCCGTCCATCTTCGGCATGCGCAGGTCGGTGACGACGACGTCGGGCGCGAACTCGGCGGCGGCCTGCAGCGCGGCCTCGCCGTCGGCCTCGGCCTGCACGCGGTAGCCCTTGCGTCGCAGCAGCTTCTCCAGGCCCTGGCGTGCGGTGGGTTCGTCGTCGACGACGAGGATGCGGCCCTGGGGTTCATTGCTGCTGTCGGTCATGGATCGTCACCGGATCGCTGGGTGGCCCCCGCGTGTGGGGACCCGTCACCGGCAGTAATACACGAAACAGCGTGCGGCCGGGGCCGGTCTCATAGTCGATCGTGCCGCCGTGGTCGGTGACGATGCGGTGGGTGATCGACAGCCCGAGGCCGGTGCCCTGCGCCTTGGTCGAGAAGAACGCGTCGAAGATCGGCGTGCCGGGCGGGATGCCGGGGCCGTCGTCCTCGACCTCGAGGGTGACCGTCCGCGGCTGACGGCGCGCGCGGAGCACCACGCGGCCGCCGGGCTCGAGCGCCTCGATCGCGTTCTGGGTCAGGTTGAGGAGCACCTGCTCGAGCTTGGCGCGGTCGGCCAGGTGCTCGATGTCCGCCGGCGGCAGGTCGAGCGCGACCGCCACGCCGCGGGCCTGGGCCTGGGCGGCCGTCATCTGGGCGGCGCGCCGCAGCAGCTCCTGGGCCACGACCGGCTTCAGCTGCAGCGGGCGCGGGCGGGCGAAGTCGAGGAACTCGGTGACGAGCCCGCCGAGCCGGCGGATCTCGTCGCGCACGACGTGGACCGTGTCGAGCAGGTCGGCGTCGGCGTGCATGTCGCGCAGGGCCAGGTCGAGCTCGGTGACGTGGAGCTGGGCGCCGTTGAGCGGGTTGCGGATCTCGTGGGCGAGCCCGGCGGCGAGCGTGCCGATGGCCGCGAGCCGCTCCTGCTGCTTGACGTGGTCCTGGCGGGCGCGTTCGTCGGTGGTGTCGAGGCCGATGGCGAACACGGCCACGTCGTCGTCGTCGGCCGGGGCGTGGGTGAGGTGCCAGCGGATCACCCGCGGGTGGCCGGCCTTGCCGCGGATCGTCGTCTCGATCGGCGGCGGGTCGCGGCCGGGCGCCGCCGCGGCCTCGGCCGCGCGGAAGGCCGCGAGCAGCGCGCCGACGCGGGCGCCGTCGTCGTCCGGGTCCATGCCGAGGGCGTCCGCGAGGTCGCGGCCGAGCACCTCGTCGCGGGCGAAGCCGGTGACGCGCTCGGCCTCGCGGTTGAACAGGCGCACGCCGCCGGCGGGGTCGAGGCCGACGATCAGCACGCGCGCCAGCTCGACCGCGTTGACGTAGCGGTGCTGGGTCTGCGCGAGGTCGCGGCCGAGGGCCTCCTTCTCGAGGCACAGCGCGTGCTGCACGCGGGAGATCGAGTCGTCGCGGTAGCTCTCGAGCATGATCGCCAGCTCGAGGTCGAGGATGCGGCAGATCGCCCGGGCGACGCGGGTGCCGCCCCGCCCCGAGGCCTCGGCGATGGCCATCAGCGACAGGCGGATCAGCGCCATGGCCGTGAACATGTAGCGCTGCGGCAGCCCGACCTTGACGTGGACCCGGCCGATCGCGGTGGTGTCGGCGAAGTACGCCTCGTCGTAGGTGCCGCCGAACACCCGCCCGAGCCAGCGGACCAGCGAGCGCTGCAGGCGGGCGATCTGCGCCTCGCCGGTGAACACCGCGTGGGCCGCCTCGTGCAGGCGGATGCGGTCGTAGAACTCCTGGGCGATGCGCTCGAAGTGCGGCGCGGCGGCTTCGCGGAAGCCGGCCAGCAGCGCGGCGTCCTCGGGCGAGAACTCGACGTAGCGCTTCATCTCCTCGAAGCGCGTCTCGCGGGCCGGCACGGGCAGCAGCATGTCAGGCGTCCTTGCGCAGCCCGCGGAGCGCCCCGACGAACGCCGGGTAGTCGAGCGGCTTGACGAACAGCTGCGGCGTGGGCTCGTCGCCGTCGAGGCGGCGCGCCAGGTCGGGGTAGGCCGTGACAATGAGGATCGGCATCGTCGGGCTCTGCGTGCGCGCCAGGCGGGCCACGGTGATGCCATCGATCTGCGGCATCCGCAAGTCGGTCACCAGCACGTCCGGCGCCGGTCCGTCGGCCAGGCGCTGCAGCCCGGCGAGGCCGCCCGGGCACACCTCGACGGCGAAGCCGTCGCGGCGCAGGAGGTCGGCGAGCTTGCGGCCCGAACGCTCGTCGTCCTCGACGACGAGCACCTGCAAGGACTCTGGGGCGGACACCGGGGTGAGCGACGGCATGGGGGCCGGGGTCAGCAAGACCCGTACCACCCGCGTGCGGATCGCGGGCGGACCGAGTTGGCGGCGCGGGCCCAGGGCGCGCCGCCCCGCGGTTGCGGCGACACGCAGTCCGTGCACGCCGGCGCGCCCGCGGGGGCCGGCGGCCGGCGTCGGCCCGCCTGGTACGCGGCTTGCTGACCGCGGCGCCATGGACCCCGCCACGCTCCCGCTGATGCTCGAGGCCGCGGTCGCCGGCGGCATCGGCCTGTTCATCGGCCTCGAGCGCGAGCACAGCGACGGCGAGGGCGCGCACTCGGAGGACCACGTCGGCGTGCGCACGCTGGCGATCCTCGCGCTGTTCGGGTGGACGTGCGCGGTCCTCGGCGACGGCCTGCCGTGGCTGCCGCCGGCCGGGCTGGTGGTCGCCGGCGGGCTGGTGCTCGCGCACTACCTCCGCGTCGGCGACCGCGACCTCGGCATGACCACCGAGGTCGCCGCGGTCGCGACGTTCGCGCTCGGCATGCTCGTGCACCACCGCCGCGACCTCGCGGTCGCGGTCGGCCTGGTCGTGACCCTGCTGCTGGTCGCCAAGCCGTGGTTCCGCCGGACCATCCCCCGCCTGCGCCAGGTCGAGCTGTCGGCGACCGTGCAGCTGGCGGTCGTGCTGGCGGTGGTCCTGCCGCTGCTGCCGGTCGAGGCCCGCGACCCCTGGGGCGTGCTGTCGCCGCGCAAGATCGGCCTCTTCATCGTGCTCGTCGCCGGCGTCGGCTACGTCGGCTACTTCCTCCACCGCCTGCTCGGGCCCTCGCGCGGCGCGGCGCTCGGCGGCCTCGTCGGCGGGCTCGTCAGCTCGACCGCGGTGACCCTGGCGATGGCCCAGCAGTCGCGCGCCGGCGCGCCGGACGGGCCGGCCCGCGTCGCCGCGCTGCTGGCCAACACGGTGATGCTCGCGCGGGTGCTGGTGGTCGCGGCGCTGATCGACCGCGGCATCGCGGCCGCGCTCGCGCCCCCGCTCGGCGCCATGGCGGTGGTGCTGCTGGCCGCGACCGCCCGGCGCCTGCGGGCCGGCGCGCTGGGGGCCGGCCCGTCCGACCCGGTGCCGCTCACCAACCCGTTCGCCCTGCTGCCCGCGCTGCGCTGGGGCGTGGTGCTCTCGCTGGTGCTGGTGGTCGCCGCCGCCGCCCGCGCGCAGTTCGGCGACCGCGGCCTGCTCGTCGCCGCCGCCGCCTCCGGCCTCGCCGACGTCGACGCGGTCACGCTCGCGGTCAGCCGCCAGTCCCACGCCGGCGACCTCGCGCACGCGACCGCGAGCCGCGCCATCCTCGTCGCCGTGGTCGCCAACTCGCTGGTCAAGGCCGCGACGGCGCTGAGCCTCGGCCGCCGCGAGTTCGGCCGCCCGCTCGCCGCCACCCTCGCGGCCGCGGTCGGGCTCGGCCTGCTCGTCGCCTTCGCCCGCTGACCCGCACCGCCACCCTCGCGGCCGCGGTCGGGCTCGGCCTGCTCGTCGCCCCCGCCCGCTGACCCGCACCGCCACCCTCGCGGCCGCGGTCGGGCTCGGCCTGCTCGTCGCCTCCGCCCGCCGACCCGCACGCACCGCCACCCTCGCGGCCGCGGTCGGGCTCGGCCTGCTCGTCGCCTCCCGCCGACCCGCACGCGCTGCCGGGACCTGCAAGCCGTGCATGTGCAGGCGCCGCGCCGGCGCGCGGCCTCGCGGAGCGGCCTGGCACGGCGATTGCTTCGGGCCGCCGCCATGACGCGCCCGCCGACCCTCACCTTCCTCGGAGCCAACGGGACCGTCACCGGCTCGAAGCACCTCGTCGACGACGGCCGCGTGCAGGTGCTCGTCGACTGCGGCCTGTTCCAGGGCTACAAGCAGCTGCGCCTGCGCAACTGGCAGGAGCTGCCGCTGCCCGCGCGGGCGCTCGACGCCGTGGTCCTGACCCACGCGCACGTCGACCACAGCGGCTACCTGCCGGTGCTCGCGCGCGCCGGCTACCAGGGCGCCGCCTACTGCACCCCGGCGACCGCCAGCCTGTGCGAGGTGCTGCTGCCCGACGCCGGCCACCTGCAGGAGCTCGACGCCGGCTACGCCAACCGCCACGGCTTCTCGCGCCACCACCCCGCGCTGCCGCTGTACACCGCCGAGCACGCCCGCCGCGCGCTCGAGCTGCTCGCGCCGGTCGGCTTCGGCGAGCGCTTCGAGCTGCCGGGCGGGCTGCACGCGACGTTCACCCGGGCAGGCCACATCCTCGGAGCGGCCTGCGCGCGCGTCGAGGTCGGCGGCCGCACGCTGCTGTTCTCCGGCGACCTCGGGCGCGACCACGACGTGATCATGCCGCCGCCGGAGCCGCGCCCGCCCGCCGACGTGATCGTGATGGAGGCGACCTACGGCGACCGCCTGCACGACCCCGCCGACCCGGCCGAGGCTCTCGGCGCCGCGGTCCGCCGCACCGCCGCGCGCGGCGGCGTGGTCGTCATCCCCGCGTTCTCGGTCGGCCGCACCCAGGCGCTGCTGGTCCTGCTCCACAGCCTGCGCGCCGCCGGCGAGATCCCCGACCTGCCGATCCACGTCGACAGCCCGATGGCGACCTCGGTGACCGGCCTGTACGCCCGCCACGCCCGCGAGCACCGCCTCGACCCCGCGACCTGCCGCGACGTGTTCGACGGCGTCGAGTACACCCGCGACGTCGCGGCCTCGCAGGCGATCGACCGCCGCGGCGGGCCGTGCGTGGTGATCTCCGCCAGCGGCATGGCGACCGGCGGGCGCGTGGTCCACCACCTGAAGCGCTTCGCCCCCGAGCCCGAGAACCTGATCCTGCTGGCCGGGTTCCAGGCCGGCGGCACGCGGGGCGCCGCGCTGGCGGCCGGCGCGACCAGCATCAAGATCCACGGGCAGCACGTGCCGGTGCGCGCCGAGGTCGCGCGCCTGGACAGCCTGTCGGCCCACGCCGACCAGCGCGAGCTGATCGCCTGGCTGGCCGCCGGCCCGCGCCCGCAGCGGCTGTTCCTCGTGCACGGCGAGCCGGCCGGGCTCGACGCGCTGCGCCTCGCCGTCCGCGAGCAGCTCGGCTGGGACGCGTACGTGCCCGACTACCGCGAGACGGTGGAGCTGTGAGCGCCCGCCTCGCCGGCCTGTCGGCGTCCGAGGCCGCCGCGCGGCTGACCCGCGACGGCCCCAACACCCTGCCCCGCGACGCCGGCCGCAAGCTCGGCCGGCTCGTGCTCGACGTCGTGCGCGAGCCGATGCTCGCGCTGCTGCTGACCTGCGCCGGCGTGTACCTGGTGCTCGGCGACCGCCGCGAGGCCGCGATCCTGCTGGCCTGCGTGCTGCTGGTGCTGACCATCACGATCGTGCAGGCGCGCCGGACCGACCGCGCCGTCGCCACCCTGCGCGACCTCTCGAGCCCGCGCGCGCTGGTCGTCCGCGACGGCGTCGAGCGCCGCATCCCCGGCGCCGAGCTGGTGGTCGGCGACGTCGTGCGCCTGCGCGAGGGCGACCGCGTGCCCGCCGACGCCGCGCTGCTGGCGGCCACCAACCTCGCGATCGACGAGTCGCTGCTGACCGGCGAGTCGCTGGCGGTCGCCAAGGCGGCCGGGGACGGCGCGCCCGCGCGGGTGTTCGCCGGCACCCTGGTGGTCGGCGGCCACGGCGTCGCCGAGGTCGCCGCGACCGGCCCGCGCAGCGAGCTCGGCAAGATCGGCGCGTCGCTGGCCGACCTGACCCCCGAGCCCTCGCGGGTCCAGCGCGAGATCGGCCGCCTGGTGCGGATCTTCGGCCTCGCCGGCCTGGCCTGCTGCGCCGTCGTGGTGCTGATCCTCGGGCTCGGCCGCGGCGCCTGGCTCGAGGGCCTGCTCGCCGGCCTCACCCTCGCCATGTCGCTGCTGCCCGAGGAGTTCCCGGTCGTGCTGACCGTGTTCCTCGCGCTCGGCGCGTGGCGCATGTCGCGGCGCCAGGTGCTGGTCCGCCGCGTCGAGGCGCTCGAGGCCCTCGGCGGCGCGACCGTGCTGTGCGTCGACAAGACCGGCACGCTCACCCACAACCGCCAGACCGTGGTCGAGCTGCGGACCGCCGAGGCGACCTGGCGGGCCGCCGGCGACGAGCCGCCGCCCCCCGCGCTGCGCGCCCTCGCCGAGCACGCGGCCCTGGCCAGCCGACGCGAGACCTTCGACCCGATCGACGAGGCCTGCGCGCGCCTGCTGACGCGCCTGCCCGAGCGCGCCCACCCCGACTGGCAGCGCGTGCGCGACTACCCGCTGACCCCGCAGCTGCTGGCCGTGACCCACGTGTGGCGCGCGCCCGCGGGCCGCACGCTGGTGGCGGTGAAGGGCGCCCCCGAGGCCGTCGCCGGGCTGTGCCGCCTCGACGCCGACGCCCGCGAGCAGTTGCGCGGCGCGCTCGCGGCGATGACGGCGACCGGCCTGCGCGTGCTCGCGGTGGCCCGCGCCGAGCACCCCGAGGGCGCGCCGCTGCCGGACGACCCGGGCGGGTTCGCCTGCACGTACGTGGGCCTCGTCGGCCTGCAGGACCCGCCGCGCGTCGAGGTCGCGGCGGCGCTGGCCGAGTGCCGGCGGGCGGCGATCCGCGTGGTCATGATCACCGGCGACTACCCCGGCACCGCGCAGGCGATCGGCGCCGCGGTCGGCCTCGGCGGCGAGCGCCTGCTGACCGGCGCCGAGCTGTCCGAGATCGGTGACGCCGAGCTGCCCGCGCGCCTGGTCGGCGTCGAGATCTGCGCGCGCGTGCTGCCGGCGCAGAAGCTCCGGGTCGTGCGCGCGCTGCAGGCCGCCGGCGAGGTGGTGGCCATGACCGGCGACGGAGTGAACGACGCGCCCGCCCTCAAGGCCGCGCAGATCGGCGTGGCCATGGGCGGGCGCGGCACCGACGTCGCCCGCGAGGCCGCGGCGATCGTGCTGACCCGCGACGACTTCACCGATCTCGTGGCCGCGGTGGCCGAGGGCCGGCGCATCTTCGACAACCTGCGCAAGGCCCTCGGCTTCATCGTCGCCGTGCACGTGCCGATCGCCGGCGTGGCCCTGGTGCCCCTGCTGTTCGGCCTGCCGCAGCTGCTCCATCCGGTCCACGTGGTCCTGCTCGAGCTCGTCATCGACCCCGCCTGCTCGGTGGTGTTCGAGGCCGAGCCCGCCGAGCCCGGCCTCATGCGCCGCCCGCCCCGCCCCGCCGACGCCCCCCTGCTCGACCGCCGGACCCTCGCGCTGTGCCTGGCCCAGGGCCTGTCGGTGCTCGCGGCCTGCCTCGCCGCCCTCTACTTCAGCCTCGTCACCCGCGGCCAGCCGTTCGCGGTGGCCCAGAGCGTCACCTTCGCCACCCTGGTGTTCGCCGACCTCGGGCTCATCGTGCTCCACCGCTCGTGGACCGCCCCGCTGCCGCGCGTGCTGCGGACGCCCAACCGGGCCATGTGGTGGGTCGTGCTCGGCGGCCTCGCCGCGCTGCTGGCGGCCCTCTACGTCCCGCCCGTGCGCGAGACCCTGCGCTTCGCCGCGGTGCCCGCCCCGCAGCTGCTGGCGTGGGCGCTGCTCGGCCCGCTCAGCGTGCTGTGGTTCGAGCGCTGCAAGCACGCCGGAGCCTCGGGCTCGTGACCCACGCCGCGATCGGCCTCCCGGGGCCTTCGAGAGGGACCTCCGCGCAACGCCGAACGTACGAGCGCCGCCCGGCAATCCGTGCATGTGCCCGCAGAACGCGGCGCCCTGGCCCGCACCCGGCGCGCGCGACGACTCGCCGCCGGCCTGGCACGTGGCTTGCCTTACGGGCCCGTGCCCTCCCCGGAGCCCGCCATGTCCAAGCCGACCCTCACCGCCCCCCGCGCCGCGCTCGCGGCCGCCTGCCTGCTCGCCGCGGCCTGCGACCCGTGGTCGACGCCCACCACCGCCACCACCCCGCTCGCGGCCCGCATCGACGCCTACGGCAAGTGCTACGGCGAGTGCTACACGAGCCGCACGAGCGCGACCAACCGCGAGACCTGCAAGCTCGAGTGCGACGACCTGGCCGAGCTGTCGCTCGGCGCCGCCGCGGACCCGGCCGCCCGCCGCGCCTACGAGCACCTGCGCGGCTGCCTCGTCGGCTGCTGGGACGACCGCACGCTCAGCGAGACCAACCGCGCGACCTGCCTGCTGACCTGCTCCGAGGACGCCGAGATCGAGGCGACCCCGGCTCCCAAGCAGACCCTCGAGGTCGTGCCCGGCACCGAGCTCGCGCCCGGCACCGAGCTGCCGCCGGGCGTGCGCCCCGCGCCCCGCTGACCGGAGCCCCGCCCGTGCGCCGGAGCCCCGCCCGTGCGCCCCGCCCTCGCCCGCTCCTCGGAGCCCCGCCCGTGCCCCCACCCTCGCCCCGCTCCTCGGAGCCCCGCCCGTGCCCCCACCCTCGCCCCGCTGACCGGAGCCCCGCCCGTGCGCCCCGCCCTCGCACTCCTCCTCGCCCTCGCGGCCTGCCGCGCGCTGCCCCCCGCGCCGACGCCCGCGCCCGCGCCGACGCCCGCCCGCGACCCGGGCCCCGGCGAGGGCATGGGCTGCGGCGTGCGCGGCACGCTCGTCGACGATGAGGCGACGCCGCGACCCTTCACGCAGGTGGCCGCGACCACGCTCGACCGCGCGGCCCGCGTGTCGACCCACAGCGACGCCGCCGGCCGCTTCGCCCTGCCGACGCCGTGCGGCCGCGTGGTCGCGCTGGCCGGACGCACCGCCGAGGGCCCGGCGCTCGGCCTGCTGTGGGTCGAGGACGGCCCGGTCGACGTGACGCTGCAGCTGCCGGCGCACGGCGAGGCGCTCGCGCTGCGCCCCGCCGACGCCGCCGACGCGCTGCGCCTGCGGGTCCTGCAGATCGTTCCGCCGGCGGTGCTGCGCCCGGCCGACGTCGAGCCCGGGCGCTGCGACGACCGCACCAACGAGCTCCGCCGCCTGCGCGCCGCCGACGAGGACCCGGCGACGCGCCACCTCGCCGGCGTGGCGCTGATGGAGACCGACTGCAGCCCGTGCCCGGGCGCCGCGGCGTCGCTCGATCTGGTGGCGGCGCTCACCGAGGACCGCGGCGTCGCCGAGGCCTGGCCGTTCGGCTACGGGCGCCTGTTCGCCTGCTCGCCGGGGATCCACCCCCACGAGCCGCGCTTCGCCGCGGTCCTCGCCGCGCTCGACCCCGAGTTCGCGGCCCGCGTGGTGTACGGCCGCTACGTCGAGGCCCAGACCCAGCTCGACCACGACGCCGCCGAGCGCATGGCCCGCCTGCTCGACGGCCCGCTCGCCGACACCGAGTTCGTGGCCGACCTGCCGCCGCCGCCCGAGCTCGTCGACCGCTGAGACGCCGAGCGCCACCGCGCGCGGCGCTGCATTACCCTCTGCCGACCATGGACCTCCGTCCGCCGGCGTCCGCCGCCGCAGCCCTGCTCGCCGGCTGCCTCCTCGCCGAGAACCCGGCCTACAAGAGCACCGGCGAGTCCGGCGACGGCAGCAGCGGACACGCCACCAGCGGCGGCGTGACCTGTCCCGACGGACAGCCCGGCCGCGCGTGGCTCCCCGACGCCGACCGCGACGGCTTCGGCGACGACGCGGCCGAACCCGTGACCTGCGACCCGCCCCCCGGCCACGTCGACCGCCCCGGCGACTGCGCCGACGACGACCCCACGATCCACCCCGACGCCGAGGAGATCTGCAACGGCCGCGACGACAACTGCAACGGCGACGACGACGAACTCGCCAAGTGCGACGGCTGCCGCTTCACCCTGACCGAGGCGTACGTCTACTGGGCCTGCCCGCTGCCGCAGGACGGCCCCCCGGTCAGCCAGGACGCGGCCCGCGACCGCTGCCGCACGTTCAGCGCCAAGTTCTCCGTCGACCTCGTCAGCGTGCACTCGAGCGAGGAGCACGCGGTCGTGTCCACCCTGGCCGACGAACACCTCAGCGGCTACCCGGGCGGCGTGCACGCGTGGATCGGGCTGCGCAAGCAGGACCCGTACGCCGCCGACTGCGACCAGCCCGACCCCGTGGTCCCCTGGCGCTGGACCGACAGCTCCGCCGTCGACAACACCAAGTGGAACAAGACCCAGCCCTCCGGCGCGAGCTGCAGCTGCGGCGACCCCGGCTGCGCGCCCGCGTCCTGCGTCGAGCTGACCCTCGACCCCGACGACGACGAGCTCGGCTGGAACGACATCGCGTGCGACGCCCCCTACGTGCGCGGCTACATCTGCAAGACCGCGCGCGACCCGGCCCTGTTTCCGGACCCCTGAGCGCTCGCCCTCGGGTCGCGTCTACGCGGCTCCGCGGACCGATCTCGACTCTGAGCGACAGATCGCGTCGAAGCGGCTCCGCGGGGCTGCGGACGGATCTCGACTCCGAGCGACAGGTCGCGTCGAAGCGGCTCCGCGGGGCTGCGGACGGATCTCGACTCCGAGCGACAGATCGCGTCGAAGCGGCTCCGCGGGGCTCGCGGCGGTGTGGGCGGGCGACGGGGTGGCCGACGAACATGGGTCCCCCGTGACGCCGGTACCCCATGCCACGTGCTCGCCGCGGCGGTTCGACTCCGGACCCTCGCTGCGCAAAGCCCCCTGCCCACGGGCCCCCTGGGCCGAGGCTTCGTGCCGCTGCGCGGGCCGGCGACTCGGCCAGGGGGACGGACCGCGCGAGATCGTCGCAACGCGGCTGCGCGCGCTGTCATGGGGCCCCGCCCGGCTACGCCCCAGCGTCGGCCACCTCGTCGCCCGAGCGGCATCGTCGGGGCCCCGCTCTTCGCCCGGCGCGAGACATCGCGCGTCCGGAGATCGTGACGGCGAATCGTCTCGGCCTCGAGCGTTCGATCGAGGGCTCGCTGCGGGTGGCGGATGCTCCGCCTGTGATCGACATCCGCGACGCGAGACGAGCGCGACGATCCGGTATCGATAGCATGCGAGACGCGCACACATCGGCGGCCGCAACAGCCCGCGGACGCCCCGCTCGAGTCGCACCACTCGTACCCCGCAACGCCTCCGCCGGACGCACACGCATCGACGGCCGCAATAGCCCGCAGACCACCCCTCCGTCACGCGCTCGAGTCGCACCACTCGTACCCCGCAACGCCTCCGCCGGACGCACACGCATCGACGGCCGCAATAGCCCGCAGACCGCCCGCTCCGTCGCCCGCTCGAGTCGCACCACTCGTACCCCGCATCGCCTCCGCCGGACGCACAGACATCAATGATCGAACAGCCCGCAGACGACCCGCTCGGTCGCCCGCTCGAGTCACCACTCGTACCCCGTAACGCCTCCGCCGGACACACGCATCGACGGCCGCAACAGCCCGCGACGCTCCACTGTTCCATCGTCGCGCGCGCGAGTCGGACCACGCTCCTGCCGTCGGCGTCGTCCGCGAGGACATGCCCGCGAAACGAGGAGCGGGGCGCCGACGATGCCGCTCGGACGACGAGCGGTGCCGACGCTGGGGCGTAGCCGGGCGGGGCCCCATGACAGCGCGCGCAGCCGCGTCGCGACGATCTCGCGTGGTCCGTCCCCCTGGCCGCGTCGCCGGCCCGCGCAGCGGCACGAAGCCTCGGCCCAGGGGGCCCCTCGGCAGGGGGCTTTGCGCAGCGAGGGTCCGGAGTCGAACCGCCGCGGCGAGCACGTGGCATGGGGTACCGGCGTCACGGGGGCCCCACGTTCGTCGGCACCGCCCGTCGTCCGCCGACAACCTCCCCCGCCCCGCGGAGCCGCCTCGACGCGACCCCTCCCGCGTCCCCGCCTCGACGCGACCCCGCCCGCGTCCCCCGCGACGCGGCCGATACGCGCGACGCCCCGCGCGCTGCCAATCCGTTCAGCGGCGGCCCCCGGCAGGACCCGCGCTGGGCGAGCCCCGGGCGGGTGGGATAGATTGCGCGCCCCGTGTCGACTCAACTCCACTATCGCCAGGCCGTCGAAGCCGACATCCAGCGGGCCATGCAGGCCATCGTCAAGCCGGGCAAGGGCTACGTCGGGTGCAAGGAAGTCCTCGCCGCATTGGTGGTGCCCGGGGCGCGTATCGGCGAGCTCGCCTCGCTGCCGCTCGGCGCGCTCGGCCAGCGGCTCATGGCGCTGCGCTACTTCATCGTCAACGGCGCGACCTGGCTGCGGTTCTTCGCCTGGGAGCAGGCCCTCGCGGCCGTCGCCCCCGACGGCCCCGCCGAGGTGCGGGCCCTGGCGGCCCGGGTCGCCGCGACGCGCGACGGCCTGCCCGGCGAGGCCGAGCTCGCCCGCGAGCTCGAGGGCCAGAGCCTGCGCGCGCTGGCCGACACCCTCGAGACCACGGTCGAGTACGCCGACGGCGCCCTGCGGATCCTCTGCGCCGTCGCCGCGGCGCCCTCCCTGGCCGCGCGCCTGCGCGAACGCCTGCGCGCCGAGGCCGGGGCGCTGCACCGCGAGGCGCCGCGGGCCGCCGACCTGATCTACCTCGCCAGCCACGACCTCACGCGCTTCCCGGCGACCACCGTCGGCGCGGCGGCGCTGCACTACGTCATCGTCGCCGACAAGGGTGAGATGGGCGTCCGCGCCGTGCGCGAGGCGATCGCCCTCGGCAAGGTCCCCGTCGTGCTGCACAGCGCGCAGGACGACGCCGACGCCCTGCAGGTCCGCCTCGCCGTCAGCCACGGCGGCTTCGCCGTGCCGCTCGCCGGCAACTTCCGCGAGAGCTACGCCAACCCGCTGCAGATGGCCCGCAAGCTGCTCGCGGCCTACGCCGAGCGCTTCGGCGAGCGCGCCGAGGCCGAGCTGGCCCGCTCGGCGCTCTACCCCGGCTACGGCCCGCTCGCCGAGAGCACCGCCGCCATCGAGTGCTTCCGCCGCAGCGGCATCGTGTTCGTCGGGCCGCCGCAGGACGTCGTCGAGAGCGCCGGCGACAAGCGCAAGTTCCGCCTGCTCGCCCAGTCGATCGACGAGCAGGCGGTGGTCCCCGGCATCGTCATCGACGCCGGGGCCCCGGCCGCCATCATCGCCGCCATCCGGGCCGGCCACGCGGAGGGCCGCTTCCGCTTCCCCGGGCGCCTGAAGGCCGCCAACGGCGGCGGCGGGCGCGGGCAGGCGGTCGTGCCCTCGGAGGCCGGCGTCGAGGCCGCGGTCGCCAGGGTGCTCGGAGAGATCGCCGCCAACGGCTGGGACCACGGCGTGATGTTCGAGCAGAACATCCCAGAGACCGTGCACCTCGAGGTCCAGGTGCTGCGCGACCGCTACGGCAACACCCGCCACTTCGGCATGCGCGACTGCAGCGAGCAGCGCGCCAGCCAGAAGATCCAGGAGGAGGCCCCGCCCGCCCTGCTGCGCGCCTACCCCGGCCTCGCCGAGCGCATCTGCGCGGTCGCCGTGCGCATCGCCGACGCCGTCGGCTACACCGGCGCCTGCACCGTCGAGCTGATGTTCAAGGACGGCCACTTCTTCCTGCTCGAGATGAACACCCGCATCCAGGTCGAGCACCCCGTCAGCGAGGAGGCCCACCGCATCCGCACGCCCGCCGGGCTCGCGCCGCTCGACCTGGTCGCGCTGCAGCTGGCGGTCGCCAACGGCGCGCCGCTGGAGTTCGCCCAGGAGGACATCGTGCACACGCACGTGGCCCGCGAGTTCCGCGTCAACGCCGAGTCGTGGCGCGCCGACATCAAGGACTCGCGCGACGGCCAGCTCGGGCTGTTCGTGCCCAACGCGGGGGCGTTCGACGTCATCGCCGTGCCGAGCGCGCTCGAGGTGCGCGCGGCGCTGGCGGCCCGCGGCGTGGCCGGCATCGCCGACCTGACGGTGCGCTTCGACTGCGGGTTCGAGGTCAAGGACAAGCTGGTCAACAAGGACCCGACGTTCGGCAAGCTGATCGTGGCGGTCGCCGCCGACGCGGCCCACGCCGAGCAGCGCTACGAGCTGCTGCGCCAGGCCTCGCTGGCGGTGCTCGGCGGCATGCGCATCGAGGGCCGGGCGCTGCTGCCGGACGGCAGCGTGATCCGCGGCGGCCGCTTCCAGACCAACCTGGCCGACCACGTCCGCGTGCTCGAGTCGGAGTGCATGATCGAGCACGCGCAGGGGGTGGTGCCCGGGCGCCACGTCAACTGGGTGGTCGAGTCGCTGCGCCGCGCCGGCGCGTGACCGCGGGCCGGCCGCGGTTGACCTGCGCGACGCGACGTCGCGGGCGGTGCGACGCGCAGCATCCAGCTCGCCCGGGCCCCCGGCCCACAGCGTCCACCCGCCTCGCAGCGGCGTCCAGGAATCTGGACAGCCGGGCGGGCCGAATGTCCTGACGCTGACCATACACTCGCGGCCCGCCGCGGCCGACCCCCGCTCGGGGTGTACGACGATTCCGCCGAGCGCGCGGCGTCCACTCCCCGGGACTCACCTGCCCGGCGGTGTGCACCCGACGCTCACGGTCACCCTGGGTGCGCTGACCGACTCCCAGCTCGACCTGTTCATGACGATCGAGGAGCCCGAGACCCCGATCCCTTCGGCCATGCTCGAGGAGGAGACATTCCCGACGATCGGCCGGTTCTACGCCGCCGTCGCGGCGGCGTTCGAATGCAACAATCCCGCGATCTCCATGACCGGACAGTTCGCCCGGGCGCCGCAGTTCGCGGACCTGGACGCCGTGCTGAAGGGACTCGACCACATCGCCCAGGAGGGCGAAGGGTTCAGCACGACGCCGTACTACGACGGAAAACTGACCCACCATTACGTCTTCGGCGAGCTGCGAAAGCGGCGGACCGTCGTCGAGACGCCGACCGGCTGGGACTACGTCGGCCAGGACGTCCGCTTCCCCCGGGAAGCCGCCCTCACGGGCCCTGCGCCCGCGGACAACGCGGCGAACATCGCGTTCAACGACACGTACTCGAAGATGCTCCGTTCGCTGCACGTAAGCCCCCGAGCCCACCCATCTTGAAGACGTGGACCCCGGGCGGCTGACTTCGGGCTATGGCTCAGGACAGCGACGAGAATCAGGCGAGGCAGACGATCGAGAGGTGGCGGGCGAGTGGCCTCGGGGTGGTCCCGTTCA
>JAEUJW010000088.1 GCA_016793465.1 Myxococcales bacterium | reverse complement strand
CGACTCGAAGACGGGCAAGCGAGAGATCGTCGCCTCGGACGACGTCATGGCGCTGCTCGGCAAGATCGGTCAGGCCAAGGGCCACCCCCAGCGCGGGCTCGTCGTCTGCTCGAAGAACGGCAAGAAGCTGCACAGCCTCGGCGCGACGTGGAGGCGGGTGCGCCTCCTGGCCGGCCTCCCCGACGACACCCGGATCCACGACCTGCGCCACTCGCTGGCCAGCGACGCGATCATGGACGGCGTCCCGCTCGAGGTCGTCGGCAAGATGCTCGGCCACAAGAACTACCGCACGACCCAGCGGTACTCCCACATCGCCGACACGGCGCTGCGCGAGGCGGTCAACAAGACGGCCAAGACCATCATCCGCGCCGGGCAGGGCAGGACCGCCAGGTCGAGGCCCAGCAAGTCCGACCGCCGCAAGTCGAGGTAGCTGGTCGACGGCTCGACGTCCTCGACGATGTCGCGATCGGAGGCGCCCGGGCTGACGCGCAAGCGCCAGCTCGGGCGCCTCCGATCGCCCACGGGAGCGCACGCCGGCCGCTCGAAGACGATCCGAGCGCGCTTGCTGCTGCGCTCTCGCCCCGTCCGAGTCCGGAGGGAGTGCGTGTCGACTTCGTGCAGAGTCCCCGCGACAACGCGCCGAACATGGTCGAAGCGTCTGTGGTCGACTTCGCGAGTGTCGATCGCGTTCGGGTAGACCGCGCTCGGAGGACGCGCGATGGCCGGCCAAGGCGCGCAGGGAGAGCGTGAGAAGACCGGATCAAGTTCGGGTCAAGTGGGGCCCGATACGGACCCGATAAGCGCCCGGTCGGGACTTGAAAAGTCCCCGATGTGGTCCCGACACGGGCCCGCACCGCGCGCGCGTCGCCGACCATCCCCAACGTCCAGGCGGTCGGATATCTTGTCCGGCGGGGGATTTGGACCATGGCGGGGAGGACGACGGATGGGCGAGTGCGGAGGCCGATCGCCGAGGCGAGGGCCGCCGAACTCGCCGAGCACTACGCCCGGATCCTCGGGCGCCAGGCGGACCACCGCGTGTCCGCCGTCGTCCGGACCTGCCTCCGCCGGCTCCCCGCGCGCCTCCCGATCCGCGGCGGCGAACGGCGCGCCGTCGAGGCGTTGATCGAGCGCGTGCTGCGGCTCGGGGACGTCGGCTCGCTGGACCTCGTCGGGGCGTCCAGCCAGATCGACGCCGACATCACCCGTCGGCTCGGTGAGGCCGCCGGCGATCCCCGGGGCGTCTACCGTGCGCTGCGGGCCATGCTCGGGCACACGGCCCTCGTTGTGCGCCACAGCCGGCAGATCTGGGAGCTGCGCCTAGCCGGCCTCGCAGACGCGACCTCCGAGGTCCACCGGGCGCTGGTCGCCGAGACGCCGGCGCTCTACTGCCTGCCGATGGCGGACGCGGTGGCGGCCGAGCCGGTGTCGGCCAGCCAGGGGAAGACCTCAAGTGCCGTCGAGGTCTCGCCGCCCGGCTCGGATCCCTCGGCCGAATTGCTCGCCGAGCTCGCCCGAATTCGCGACGAGCTGACGGCCGAGCGCCACGCACGAGCCGAGGCAGACCAGCGGCGAAGGGCCGCCGAAGCCGAGCTGGATCTACAGCGCCGAGCCTGGGGCGAGGAACGCCAGGCGCTCGAGGAGGCGGGTCGGCGAGCGCAGGAGGCCGCTCTCGCGCTGGCGGAGGTTCGACGTGAGCTGGATGGTATCCGCCAGGCGCAAGCAGCCGACGCGGACAAGCTCCGGGAGTTGTTCGAGGCGCGGCGGATCCCGGAGGCGGCGACCTACCTCGCGGCGCGCATGCTCGGCCTCAACCTTGATGAATCGGCTCAGGGCCTCCTCTCGCTCGTGCGATCCGCCGTCGCCGAGGATGCGCCCATGGCACCCGCGGTGCCGACGTTGAACGTGGCCCCGGCGCCTGCAGCTACCCCCACGGCGACGCCCGTGGTCGCCGAACTCCCTCCGCCGGCACTGGCATCCTCGGGCGCGACGGAACCGCCACCGCCGCCGCCGCGACGCTCGCCCGTGAGGGAGCGGCCGCTGACGAGCCAGGCGCCGGTCTTCGCAGCAATCGGCGTCGACCGCGACCAGCCGCGGCCAGCACCAGACCTGAGCTCGGGCAAGGTCGGACGAAACTCTCCTTGCCCATGCGGGTCCGGCAAGAAGTTCAAACGGTGCTGCGGCCCGCTCGCGGGGTGAACGCTACACTCATGGTGGGCGCGATCGAACCTCGCTCCGACCGTGGTCAAATGGTTCAGGCAACCTCTCGAGCGGTGGCTTCCGGGCGGTCTACGCGGCGGCGCACATGATCACCGCTCGGGTGCGGGACCCCGAGGTGAATCGACTAGTCGACCACGAGAATGTCGTCTCCTGTCGTTTGCCGACGCGATGGGCCACGGCAAGCCCCGGTTTCACGCGGAATTGCAGCTCTGGCCGCGGACGCCCGAGGCGCCCCGCGGCTTGCCGGTCCTCTTCATGGCATTCACGTCGCAGAACGTGCGAGTGCTCGAACCCGAGGGCGAGGAGGTGAGGTACCTCGATCTGCTCGCGCCGTTCATCAGCAGGGACCAGGCGCTCAGGCCAGGGTGCGCTCGTGTCACGCGACGCCATTAACCACCGATGCGTGCGAGGACCTTCAGGCCGTGTCTGTCCAGGTGCCCCTCACCCTCGCCGGCGAGCGACCGCAGCGCCTCCAGCCCGTACACGGTCGACAGCGGTGGGCTCCACATCTTGCGCAGATACGACGACCCCGGCCCCGAGACTTCCACCTCTTCGAACGCACCGCAACGCAACCGTGCCAGCTTCCCCGGCTCATCGGGTTCGGCCCAACCCGCGGCGATGAGTCCCGGCGCGGCGAGCCCCACCACCAGATCGCCGTCCTCGACCGCCGCGCCGGGCCGGCACAGCTGCGGCGGGAGCCCACGGATCTGCTGCTCCACGCGGTCGAGCGCGAGGGCGTCGCGCACGCTGGTGCGCACGAACTCCTCGAACGGCGCGCTCCTCCGCTGGCGCGGCCACGCGGTCGCGGGCCACAGGAGGCCCTTCTTGAGGCGCCCCAGCACCTCCGGCAAGCCGGCGAGCAGCAGTTCCAGTCGCCCCGCGTCTACCAGCCGAACCAGGTGCCGCAACCACAGCACCGGGTGGCTGTTGGTAAACGTCGCGGCGGCCGGGGACCGCGGGTCGTGCAGCTCCGCGTCGGCGACGCAGACGTTGTACACGAGCAACATAACAACATAAAATACCGGCATGTGGTCCCACAGATCGTCTCTGGCGCCTGCGTCGAGCTCGCGGATCGCCCGATAGATTGGCGCGTGCGGCTCACCCACGAGGGCGCGCAGCAGCACCACCATCTCTGCCCGAAACGCGGAGTCCCCGAGCGTCCGCCCGCGCAGCATGTAGTACAGCGGCGCCGCCAGCAGCATTAGGTGGTCGAGCAGGTGGTAAGGGTCGACGCGCCGGCCGCGGAGCGTCTCGATGTAGCGACCGCGGGCCTGTGAACTCGCGCGCAGGAACGCGTCCATCGCGTCCTTGCTCGCCGGACCGGCGCCGCTACGCCTCGCGGACTCTATCCGCGCCAGGATCGCCTCCTCCGCCAGGTCGTCGGCGTCCAGCTCGGAGTCCATCTCCTCGTCGAGCTCGTCGCGCTCGTCGTCGCCGAACAGCAGGCGATTCATGAGACGGACCGACGCCAGCGGTACGAGGCCCGAGCTGCGGCTGTCCGCGGCGTCTCGCGCCCGCCGCTCGAAGTCCTGCAGCGACACCGTCCGCAGCTCGGGCGCGGCGCCGTCAACGTCCCCCGCCTGGCCGGCCGCGGTCGCGGCCCGCTCGACCCGCTTGCGTTGGATGTCGGCGATCAGCTCCATCAGCTGCCGCGCCCCCTCGAGGTCGAACCCCGGCGTATCGAGCAAGCGCTCGAGCGCCTCACGCTCGCGGCGGCCCGGCTGCGTGCTCCCCAGCAGCTCCTCGGGGTCCTGCACGACGCTCCACGGCCCCGGGACCGCCCCCGAGATTCGAGCCAGACACGGCGCCCCGCGCCGGATCACCGCGGGCGCCGCGAACTCCCACCCGCCCTCGCTCCGCGTCGCGTCCACCGCGCGCACGACCCCGTGTGGCCCCCGCAGCTCGATCGCAAACGGCTCGCCGGGGTCCTCCGCCGGTCGGACCAGCACGCGATCCGACCGGGCCCACCGGGCGAACCGCAGCGACGGCCCCCGCGGGATCACGGCCTCCTCGTTGTCGCGCGCGCGCTGTGCCGCGTTTCGCTCGAACAGATCGAGATCCTCCTCCGTCAGGGGTTCGCACGGCAGGTCGTCGATCAACGCGTTGACGGCGTCGGCGTCGGCGCCGCGGCGCACCGCGATCAGCTCGTGGTTGTGCCCCTGCCATGCCGCCACGGAGAGGTTGGCGCTCCCGGAGATCCCCAGCCGCCACCCCGCGGCGCGGGCGTACAGCAGCTTGCCGTGGACGGGCCGATCCGCCTCGTCCTCGTCCCTCGGACATACCTTGAGCACGCGGCCGTTCATCGCCTCGATTGCGCCGACGATCCGGCGGGTGATGTTGGTCATGCGCGGATGCACGATCACCTCCAGCTCCCGCGGCCTCGTCCGCCGCACGAGCCGCCGGACCGCCTCCCCGGACTCGTCGAAGAACGGCGCGACTAGCCGCAAGACCTCGCACCCCGGGGGTCCGAACTGGACCTGGTCGAGCAACGGCCCCGGCGAGGCCACCACGGTCGCGGCGTCCGCCCCCGCGTACCCGCGGCGGTCGAAGCGGAACGTGTGCTCCAGGTGCTCGCGCTCGACCCGGTCGTCCGCGTCGAACCCGGCCAGCAGCCCCTCAAGGGTTCGCCGCGCCACCGAGAATGCCCCCGGGATCGGGCCCTCACGGCCTGCATCCCACCGCTCGAACACCTCGAGGTTGCGGTCCAGACCCCCGCGCGTCAGGTTGCCGCTCCCGATGTATAGCCGCGCCGTCTGCTCGCCCGCCAGCAGGTAGAGCTTCGGGTGGAACGCCCCGAACGCGCCGCGTCCCGCGACGCCGTGCAGCAAGTAGTGGAGGCCGAGCCCCCCCGGCAGATGCGGCGAGGACTCGAGGTCGCAGGAGATCCGGCGCTGGTCGGCCATGATCAGGAACCGCCGGACGCCCCGGGCCTGGAGCGGTCGCAGCAGCGCAGACTCGAACCACGCGAGATCGGCGCCGTAGGTCAGACAGGTGAACGTCTCGAACCCGGTCGCGACGCGGAGCTCCTCGAGAATCTTCATGGCCCACCACCGCTGTCGACCCGGCGCAGCAGCGCGAGGCCCTCGGCGGTCGGCCGGGCCCCGTCGAGGTAGCCGAGCTCGGTTAGGTACTCCACGGCGTTCGCATAGCGCGGGCTGGATGTCCCCGGGTTGATGTTCCCGAGCGGCACCACACGGCCCTCCTCGAACATGAAGCGGGCACTGTCCGCGTGGGGCCGCGAGATCAGCTTGCGCAGCGCGTTGCTGTGGTGCTGGTGGAGGACATCGCGCTCGAGGATCTTCGCCAGGTACTGCTTGACCGTCGCGCCCTCCTGTTCGGCCGCCACGAACGTCGCGATCAGCCGCTCCGGCGGGAGCCGCCACGCATCCGGGCGGCCCGTCCAGGGGTCGCCCGCCCGCGCGAGCTGACGCAGCCGCACGACTGACCGCACGAGCAGCAGCGACGCGTCGTAGCCCCACGCCGGTCCGCCCTCACCCGCGCGCAGGCTCGCCTTGATGCGAGGTTCGTCGCAGTCCGTCCACGGATCCGCGGCCGCGTCGCCGAGCCGGCACGACGGCCACGGCCGCAGCTCCACGGGCAGACGCAGCTCCGAGTGCTTCGCGCCAGCGCCGATCGCCGCCAGCGCCTCCCGGGCGAGCCGCGACGAGCCGAGCGGCGTCGCCTGCCGGGCCGCGAGCGCCAGCACAAACGCGAGCAGTGACTCGAGCGCGAGGGTCGCGTACGCGTGCGCTTGATAGACCCGCCAGCGCGCCAGCACCCCGTCGTAGATCGCCGGCAACCGCGGCTGGATCCCCAGTAGCGTCGCCGCACGGAAGTCGTCGAGCCGGACCTGGCGCCCGGCCGCCCGTCGGTGGAGCTCGAGGAGGATCCCCAGGCTGAGCACCCGCGCCGCGCTCGGACCCTCGCCCCTGGCGAAGGCGTCCCAGTCGACCAGCACCGCACGAACCAGCTGCAGCTCCTCCGCGACCCGCGGGTGGCTCGCCGCGCGGCGGGCGAACCGGTCCAGACCACAGACCTCGCCCAACCGGGCCAGCGCGCCGCGGTCCAGCGCGTCCGCGTCGAGCAGGTCGATCCCCGTCGCCGCGACGCTGCGCCCGAACGCGTGCGCCAGCGCCTGTCCCGGGGTGCCCGGTCTCGGGACGTCGAAGCCGTGGGCCGACCCCAGCAGCCCGAGCAAGCGCATCGGTCCGGCGTAGATCGCAAAGCCCCCCATCGCGGCGCCCACGTGGTCCGCAGTCAGCGGCAATCTCCTCGTGTCCTTGAACGGCGGCCGGGACAGGCGGCGCCGCAGGGCCGTCGAGCCGACGATGTGCTTGGCCTCGAGATCCTCGACGAGGGTCGCCGCCGACAGCGCGAAGTCGAGACGTTTGAAGGTGCTCCGATAGACCTGGACATCGACCTCGTGCGGCTGCCCGTCAAGCTGCCCACCGGCGCGCAGGAATGCCTGTTCGGCGGCCCAGCAATAGAACGAGAGGTAGCGCGGCCGCCAGCTCACCGTCGTCGTGAAGTCGATCAGCTGATTATAGCAGGCCTCGCCGGCTACACGGAGCCCCAGGTGGTCGATCCCCTGATCGAGCTTTGTCGACGGCTCCGTCCACCCGAGCATGCCCGAGTCTAGCCACTTTCCGGCAGTTCGTCCGTACGCAGCGTTTCACGGCCGTTGGACAGCCGGGCGCGGGCCGTGGCGCCGGTCTCGCGGGTCCGGTAGACTCCCGGCCCGCTCGCGCACGCCGCCCAAGCGTCATGGACGAACCCTCTCCTCCGCCATCGACGGCACCCCGCACGGCCTCCGAGAACCCAACGGCGCGACCGAAGCCGCGCGCGCCGAACTTGCAGGAGCTGACGGCGCTCCTCGGCACGGGCGGCGACCATGAGTTTCCGACGCGGACGCCCGACCCCGAGCTGGTGATGGAGACCCTAGACGCGGAGATGGCCCGCATCGAGCAGGCCCTCGCGCGGTCGGGCTGGACCTCTTGGATCGGCACCGCCGCGCTCGCCGGCATCCTGTGGATCTTCGTGTCGCTGTTCGATGTCGATGCCAGTTTCCCATGGCCGCGCTTCGCGGTCCTCGTTGCTTTGCTGTCGTTCGCACAAGAGTTCGTTTACTGCCTCGACAACGCCCTGCGCCCGCGCCGCGGGCTCGGTCCGCTCGTTGGCGATCAAATGCGCATGGTGGTGTCGGCCGAGATGCTGCCGTTCGCGCGGCGGTACTACCTGTTCGAGGGCGTGCGAGCGCTGCTGTTGGTCGCCGCCAGCTGGTACCTCCTGCCGGCGCTGATCGGCTGGGGCTGGCTGTTGCCGTTCGTGTGGTACACCGCGGCGGTCGTGACGGTCTGCTTGTTGTTCACGCTCAGCCTGCGCAAGCGGTTCATCCCCAAGCGGCTCAAGTTCTTCCCGGGCCAGTTGGTCCGCCACGCGATCCTCCTCGGGATAGCTTGCTACGGTCTGCACGTGCTGGCCGACTCCTGGGCGCCGACGGACTTCGTCGCGCTCAAGGGGGCATTGCTCGCGGTCGCCGTGGTCCATGTGATGCGCGGGCTGGTGGAGCCTCGCTTCGAGCTGCCCGCGCTCGAGAGCCTGCGCGAGATTCGGCGCAAGCTGGGTTTCGCTCAGATCACGGCGCAAGACGCGGTCATCCAGGCCGACGGAGCGTTGTTCGGATACAACGCGCTGCTCGTGCTGGCCCGGCCGCTGCAGGAAGTTGGCGCGGCCATCCGGCCGCTTTACGCGCAACAGCGCCACGTCGCCGAGGACCTCGAGGTGCTCGCACGCCAGGTCGCTACGCTGGCGAGCCAGGAGCACGTGACCCCCGACGAGCTCGCGCTGCGCGAGGGGCTCGCCAGCCAGATCGTCGTCCGCATCGGTGAGGCCGCCGACACGCTGATCCATGCGGCGGCAGCCCACGTCCGGTTCCTCGAGCGGATCGAGCACTACCGTACGCGCACCGTGAACGATCGATCGCTGCCGCTGGTGCTCAAGCTGGCGGAGCGATACAACCTCGCCCGCACGATTCTCGGCCCGCGGATCGCGGCCGCCGCCTCGTCGCTCGGCGAACAGCTCGATGCCCTCGACGCAATCGCCGCGCGTCACCAGCACGCGCGCACCTCCGACGTGCGCAAAGCCGCCGGCGCGGTCGCGCAGCGGCTCGCGTCGATCACCGTCCATCCACTCGCCCGGAGCGCCCTTGGCAACGCCCCCTGAGCCGCAGACCGGCACCGACGACGTCCGCCTCGCCGCGCTCGCACACCAGTCGTCGTTCCGCTCGCAGCTCCCGCGCGCCATGCCGGAGTTGATGATGTTCGCGGCTTCTCCGAAGGACAGGGACGTAGCCAAGGCCCTCGACGCCGAGATGGCACGCCTTGAGCAGACGGTCACACGCACCGGCTGGACCTCATGGGCCAGCACCGCCGCACTCGCGGCCCTTGCGTGGGTGTTCGTCTCGCTGCTCGACGCGGCGGCCGGCTTCGCGTGGCTGCGGTATGCCCAGTTCGTCGCGTTGCTGTCGCTGGCCCAGGAGTTCGTGTACGCCCTCGAGTACGTGCTGCGTCCGCGCCGCGGTTTCGGGTTGCTCGCCGGCAGCCAGCTCCGCGTGCTGCGGACCGCGGAGGCGTTTCCCTACGCGCGACAGCAATTCCTGTTCTATCTGGTCCGGGCGGCGCTGCTGGCGGTCGCCAGCTACGCCGTACTGCCCGAGGCGGTCGGCGGCTGGTGGCTGGTCCCGTTCATCCTTTACCTCCTGATCGCCGCGGTGATGGCCATCATGCTGGCGATGAGCGCGAAGGACCACGCGTTGCCCAAACACGAGGACGCGCCGATCGGCGAGCTCATCGGCGCGAGCGTGGCGCTCGCTGTCGCCTGGATCGGTCTCGACGCTCTGCTGGCGAGCTGGCAAAACGGCGATCTGCTGCTGCTCAAGGCGGCGTTCGTCACGATCGCCGGCGTCCACGTGCTGCGCGGGCTGACGACGCCTCAGTACGAGCTCCCTGCGCTCGAGCGGCTGCAGGACATCCGCCGCCAGCTCGGGTTCGGCCAGTTGTCCGCACTCGAGGCGGTCTTCCAGGCGGAGGCCGCACTTGTCGGACACATGGCGCTGGCGTTCCTGATGGAGCCGACTGCCGCGTTCATCGGAATCGGCGAGGCGATCAAGAAGGACGGTCTAGCGGTCGACGAGCGCGTCGCCCTCGCCCAGCGGCGGCTTCAGGCCCTTGTCACGCAAGAGCAGGTGCACAAGGACGAAATCCGCATGCAGGAGTCGCTGATCGGTGAGGCGATCCGAAGGAGCGCCGAGCTCCTGCAGCGCTATCCGTCGCTCCTGAACGCCCGCCAGGGGCTGCTCGACGAGCTCGAGCGCTACCGGAAGGGCACCAAGAACGATCCGTCGCTGCCGCTCGTCGAGGGCCTCGCGCCGCAGATCGTGAGGTCCTGCGCGCAGATCCTCCAGCGACTGCTCGACTGCGTCAACGAGCTGCAGGCATCAGTAGCGACGCTCGCGGAGCTGGCCGTACGCGTCGACGTCCGCCCGGACCCCGAGCTGCGCGCGCGCCTCGAGCGGCTGCAACAAGATACGCGCGGGCGCCTGGAGGAGCTCCGGACCGCAGACCCGACACTGGCAGCGGCGTCTGCCGGTCCGTGACGGCAAGGCGCGGCCGGTCAGGTCACGGCGGCCGGAGGCCGCCGGAAGATCAACCACAGAGGTACGACGAGCGCGAGTGCGGCCAGCACGGACAGGCTGGACGACGAGGAACAAGTCAGCGCGCCGGGCGCGCTCGACACAGTCCCACCAGGTCACACGTGCCGCACGCGTGCTCCTGCCACTTGGGGAGGCGCGGCAGGTCGTTCTTGCGTAGACGCTCCCCTGCGTCGCGGATCTTGTCGCGTACGCCGGTGAGGAGCGGATCGTTCACGGGCTCGCGCTTGGTTTGACCCTTCTCGTCGAGGTTGAGCACCTCGATGAGGTCGGCGGACTTACCGGTCAGCTCCTCGTAGCCGACTGCGTAAACGTGCAGCTGGTCGCGGGTGACGTCCTCGGCCTGCGCGCGCTCGCTGGACTTGAAGTCGACGATGGCGACTTCTCCTGTGTCGAGGCGCCGGACGAGATCGATGCGGCCGTCGACCGTGATGCCGGGGGCGACGTGGACTTGGATCTGCTTCTCGGAGAACTCGGTGTTGGCGATCTGCTTTCCGTGCGTGTCGAAGTAGCGCTCGATGGCCTTAATACCGGCCGCGCGGAGCTTCTCGCGGAGGGCGTCGTACGCGAAGGGCGCGTTGAGGTGTCGGTCGATGAGCGCGGGGGCGAGCTCCTTGGTGACGAAGTCGCCGTCGAGGGCGCGCTTGTGGACCTCGGCGAGGGCGTCGTGCAATGCCTTGCCGTAGCCGAGCGCCTCGTGGATGGGCGCGTTGAAGCCGTAAAGGAAACGGAGCTTGAACTGATAGCTGCACTCGAAGAGGTACTTCAGCTCGGAGAACGAGAGCGTGACCCGCGGCGTCTCTTGGAGGGGCTGCGGTGGGAGACGCTCGCCCGGGATGGGGGCCGGCGTGGTCGACACCCACTGCTGCTTCGCTATGTGCTCGAAGAATTCGGAGCGTTTCCTCTGCTGCTGGTTGTCCGCGAGCGGAGCAAAGCTCGCGTAGAGGTACTTCTGGGCGCGCGTGACGGCGACGTAGAGGAGGCGCGTCTCGTCTTCGACCGTGCCCCGGTACCGGGCCGGGTCGTCGAGCGCGTCGTTCGGAATCACGTGGTGGAGTTGGACCCCGCCCATGACGCGCGATGGGAAGCGGTTCCTGCGGAGTGCCGGTAGGAACACGGCCGGCCACTGCAACCCCTTGGACTGGTGCACGGTCGCGATCGTGACGGCGTCGGGGGAGGCGTAGCCGACGTCGGTGTCCGCG
Organism: Myxococcales bacterium; assembly: GCA_016793465.1. The sequence continues at coordinate 23,445 of JAEUJW010000088.1, read as the reverse complement.
TCGGCGTACTGCCCCGGCGCTTCGAGCTCGAGCCACTTGGCGAATCCTTCGTACTTCGCCTTGGGCTGGGTGATGAAGTGGATCTGCTCGTAGTCCGAAATGACCTGGCTGAACTTTCCGAGTTGGTAGAAGACGAGCTCGGCGCGGCTCGCGTCGCCGGGCACAGTGTCCTCGCGCAGCCCGAGCGCCTCCAAAAAGTCGAGGTAGACGCGCTGAATGTTGAAAACGGAGTGCTTCTTTGTCTTCGCGAAGTCGCGCCCCTTCTCCAACACGGCGAGCGCCTTTGTCCAATCGCCGGCTGGCGGGATGAGGTCTGCGTCTGTCCACTGCACCTTCAGGTCCGCGGCCGTGATCTCTGCCACCATGAACCGGAAGATACCGACGACGGCCTTGATCTCGGGGCTCTCGAAGAGCTGGTTGAGCCCCTTCACTAGGAAGGGGATGTTGCGGCTTCGCAGCTCTGCCACGAGCGGCGCCGAGTCATTCGCGACGGAACGGAACAGCACGGCGCAGTCCGACCACGACAGCCCTCGAGCCGACACGTCCGGGCGGCTCTGAAACGGGACGCCGCGGAGGTGCTCGATGCGGTCCGCGATCCACCGGGCCTCCGCCTGCGGGTCGTCGAACGTCAGAGCGAGGATGTCCCCGCGCTTCCACTCCTGATGGCCGGCGGCGACCATCTTCTTGGGCAGGCGCTGGCCTGGGGGGATGCGCTCGGCGACGGACCGGCCGAGCTCCACGACTCCCTTACTGGAGCGGAAGTTGTCGTCGAGCGTAACCTGTTTCACGCCCGGACGACGTGTGGCGAAACTGACGATGTTGGACACCTGACTGCCGCGCCACTGGTAGATGGTCTGGTCGTCGTCGCCCACGACGCAGAGGTTGGCGCCGAACCGGACGAGCCCACGCACGAGACGCTCCTGCAAGGCGTTCACGTCCTGGTACTCGTCGACGACGACGTACTTGATGTCGTTCCGCACGTGGTCCTGTACGCGCACAAAGTCCTGGTCCTCGAGTGGGTCGCCCTCAAGGTAGTCGACCGCGCTGCGGATGATCTGGGTGTAGTCAAAGTAGGACTTCGTGCGAAGCATCTCGGCATACTTCTCGAAGGACTCGAGCACGCCGGCAGGCACAAGATCGAGGTCGATGTTGTCTTCGCGCAGAACGCTCACGACCTGGAGGTAGAGCCGCGTGTTGATGTACCTGCGCAGTACGCCGCCCGCGGCGGTCGTCGGGCAACTGGTGAGACCCGACACCTTACTGAACTTATTGACGAGGAGCTGCGCAGTGATGTCGCTCAGCACGGAGAACTTGAACTTCTCCGGCACGAGCCGCTGCAGCAGGGCGAGGCAGTAGCCGTGCATGGTGCCGATGAACATCTCGGCGAGGCCGTGCACAGTGCCGAGCTCCTTCTCCACCAGGGTGAGCACGCGCTCCTTCAGCTCGGCAGCGGCCTTCTCGGTGAACGTGAACGCCACGACGTTCCTCGGCTTGACGTCGGGGAGTGCGAGAATCCTGGCGATGCGCTGGGAGATGACCTGCGTCTTGCCCGAGCCGGCGCACGCGACGATCTGAAGCGGCCGGTCGAGGCACGCGACCGCCTCCTTCTGCGCTTGGGTGTACGTGGTCATGACCCTGGCACGGTACATCTTCCCAAGCGCGAGCGAAATCACGTACAGTCTGTCCCGTGTCTCGGCTAAACGACCTCTTGCGGGAGCTAAGAACGAGAGAGCCCGCGCTCGCGCGCGATCTCGAGCGCGAGGTGAGCGCGCTCGCCGACCGCCGCGCGTTCGGGTTGAACTTCGAGCGCCACCTCCCGGAGGTCGTCGAGTTGCCCGGGCGCAAGGTGCGCAAGGGCGACAAGGTCCGGGTGCTGCCTCCGCGCGGCAAGGCGACGAAGAGGCCGGACGACCGGCTGTGGCGCGTCGTCGGGATGGACCGCTCCGCGCGCGCCGCAAAGCTCGAGCTGCTCGACCCGGCGGCGTCTGGCGAGACTCCCCGCGAGGTGCTCACCGCACCCCTCGACGATCTCGTGGTGGTCGCGCAGTCGCGCGACCCGATCTACCCCGGCCTCGTCTCGACGGGGAAGATCGAGCGCGGCGGCGACAAGCCGTTCCACACGGTGATCAACGCCGAAAACCTGCACGCGCTCGAGACGCTGCTGTTCACGCACCGAGGCAAGGTCGACTGCATCTACATCGACCCGCCGTACAACACGGGCGCGAAGGACTGGAAGTACAACAACGACTACGTCGAGAGCGACGACCTGTACCGCCACTCGAAGTGGCTGGCGTTCATGGAGCGGCGGCTGCTGCTCGCGAAGAAGCTGCTGAACCCGGACGACTCGGCGCTGATCGTGACGATCGACGAGAAGGAGTACCTGCGGTTGGGGCTGCTGCTGGAGCAGACCTTCCCCGAAGGGCAGATCGAGATGGTCACCTCGGTGATCAGCTCCAAGGGAGTCGCACGTTTCGGGCAGTTCTCACGGGTCGAAGAGTACATCTTCACCGTTCGGCTGGGCGCTCAGGAGGTCTCGTTGGCAGAGACCAACATGCTTGACGAATCGAGATCCGCCACGGCGAAGGTGGGGAAGCCCGTGGATTGGCTCGGCCTCCGGAGGCGCGAGCCGACCGCGCGGCGCGGCGCGCGCCCGAAGCAGTTCTATCCTGTCTTCGTGAACACGGAGACGGGCTACGTTCACTCGATCGGCGACGAGATCTCGGGCGGGGTGGATCGGCTAAAGGTTGCCGCGCCCAAGGGCACTTTTGCGGTGTGGCCGCTCCTCCCCGACGGCACCGAGGGGCTCTGGGGCATCACGCCGGATACCGCTCGCGCCTACCTGGATGGTGGCTACTTCCGAGCGCGGAACTACAAGCCCGAAACCAAGTATGTGGCCATCCAGTACCTTCCAAGCGGCACTGTGGCAGCCATCAAGTCGGGCGACATCGAGGTGACTGGCCGAGATGATGACGGCGCAGTGATCGCAGCCTACAAGTCCGCGAAGGGAGTCATCCCCAAGCGCGTCTGGAACATGGCCTCGCACAACGCGGAGACAGGTGGCACCAACGTGTTGTCGAAGCTGCTGCCCGGGAGGCGCTTCCCGTTCCCGAAGTCCCTCTTCGCCGTCGAGGACGCCCTCCGCTTCTTCGTCGCTGACAAGCTGAACGCCACCGTCATCGACTTCTTCGCCGGGTCGGGCACCACGCTGCACGCCGTGATGCGGCTCAACAAGCAGGACGGCGGACGCCGTCGCGCCATCGGCGTCACCAACAACGAGGTCGGCGCCGACGAGCATAAGGTCCTCCGCGACCAGGGCCTGCGCCCCGCTGACCCGGAGTGGGAAGAGCTCGGCATCTGCGACTTCATCACCAAGCCCCGCATCAAGGCCGCCATCACCGGCAAGACACCCAACGGCGAGCCCATCAAGGGCGACTACAAGTTCACCGACGAGTTCCCCATGGCCGACGGTTTCCAAGAGAACGCCGAGTTCTTCACCCTCACCTACGAGGCGCCGCTCCGCGTCGCCTCCCACCGCGAGTTCCCCAAGATCGCCCCGCTCCTCTGGATGCGAGCCGGCTCGCGCGGCCGCCGCATCGACGACATCTCGAGCGGGTGGGACGTCGCCGACACGTACGGCGTCCTCGCCGACCTCGACAAAGCCTTCGACTTCTTCGACGCCATCGCGCGCGTCGAGGGCCTCGACGTCGTCTACATCGTCACCGACGAGGATCGCCTCTTCGAGTCGCTCGCACAGCAGCTGCCCGACCACATCGAGCCCGTCCGCCTCTACGAGTCGTATCTGCGCAACTTCGAGATCGAGTCCGGCCGAGGTGCGCTGTGAAGTTCACCCTCAAGGACTACCAAGCCGACGCCGTCGAGGACGTCCTCGCCAACCTCAAGCGCGCTCGCAACGCGTTCAAGAGCACTGGTGAGCGGTCGTCCTTCTCGCTCGCCGCCACCACCGGAGCCGGCAAGACCGTGATGGCGGCGGCCGCCATCGAGGCGCTCTTTTGGGGCAACGACACCTTCGACTTCGAGCCCGACCCGGGTGCCGTCGTACTCTGGTTCTCGGACGACCCGAGCCTGAACCTGCAGACCCGCACGCGACTGCTCCAAGCGTCCGAGAAGTTCACGTACTCGAACCTCGAGCTGATCGAGCCGCCGTTCGCTAAGCCGCGGCTCGAGCCGGGCAAGGTGTACTTCCTGAACACGCAGAAGCTCGGCACCAAGTCACTGCTCACGCGCGGTCACGTCGAAAGCGGCGAGGGGCAGGAGAACCTGCGAGGGCTCAACCTCGCCGCACCCGACATGCAGGGCTGGACGCTGTGGGAGACGCTCCTCAACACGATCAAGGCGCCCGACCTCACGCTCTACCTCGTGCTCGACGAGGCCCATCGCGGCTTCAGCGCCAAGACCACGGCGGAGAAGCCGACCATCGTGCGCAAGCTCGTCAACGGCACGACAGGGCGTCCCGCGATCCCGATCGTGTGGGGCATCTCGGCGACGCCGAAGCACTTCCAGGACGCCATGCAGCAAGCGGAGGCGACCGGAGGACGGCGCGCACTGCCGGACGTGCGCGTCGACCCGATCCGCGTCCAGGAGTCGGGCCTCGTGAAGGACACGCTCGTCCTAGACATCCCGGACGAGGCTGGCAACTTCGACTCCGTCCTCGTGCGGCGCGCCGCTCGCAAGCTGAAGGACTCGACCGAGCGCTGGGCGAAGTACGCCGTGTCGCAGGGGCTTAAGGAGAGTGTCCAGCCGCTCCTCATCCTTCAGACCCCGAACACGCCCAACCCCGACGAGATCGGCGTCGCGCTCGACACCATCGTTTCCGAGTACCCGGAGCTGAAGTCGGCGTCAGTTCGGCACGTCCTCGGCGACCACTCCGCGCAGGAGTTCGGCGCGTGGAAGGTCGACTGGATCGAGCCCCAGCGCGTGCAGGAGGCGAGTCACGTGCGCGTGCTCGTTGCGAAGGACGCCATCTCGACCGGCTGGGACTGCCCGCGCGCCGAGGTGCTCGTCTCCTTCCGGCGCGCGACGGACAACACGCACATCACGCAGCTCCTCGGCCGCATGGTGCGCAATCCGCTCGCCCGACGCATCCCCGGCGACGAGCGACTCAACGCCGTCGACTGCATTCTCCCCTTCTTCGACCGCACCACGGCCGTGAAGGTCATCCGCTTCCTCACGGGTGAGCTCGACGAGATGCCCGGCGGCGAGAAGAAGGTCGTCCTCGACGGGCGCGAGCTTCTTCCCAACCCGAACGTGCCCGACGAGGTTCGCCAGCTCTGGACTACTCTGCCGACGGAAACGATCCCGCAGCGCGGCGCCCGCCCCGTGAAGCGACTCGTCAGGTTGGCGCAGGCGCTCTCGGCGGACGGGGTGGTACCTGGCGCGCTCGCCGCTGTCGAGAAGGAGCTGCACCTCGTCCTCGACGCGTACGCCCTGCTCTACCAGAGCAACTTGGACGCAGCCGTGAAGGAGGTTTGGGACGTCCACGTGAAACAGATCGAGGGACGCTTCGGCAAGAAGGGGCTCACCTACACCGAATTCGTCGAGCGCGCCGACGATCGCGCCATCCGCACTGGCCTCCTCGTCGCCAAGAAAGCGTTCGGCGCCGACATCGTCGCCTCGTACGTCAACCACGTCGCGGGCCCCGACAACGTCGAGGCCGACGACGACGGCCTCCGCGAGGCGTACGTCCGCGCCGCCGCGCTCGCCACCGTCAAGGAGGTGCGCGACGAGGTCGACCTCAAGGCGCTCGCTATCACCGAGCGCCTCTTCGGCCAGCACCGGGTCAAGCTCAAGAGCCTCACCGACGAGCGCCAGCAGGAGTACGAGAACATCCGCGCCATGGCCACCGACCCGCAGCGCGGCGAGCTGCGACCGCCGCGCACGCGCATCGAGGACTTCGCCGACCAAAGAGGCGACGACGTGGTCGCCGCGCCCGTTGTGCCGCTCCACCTCATGTCCGACGAGGCCGGCGACTTCCCCCTCACGTCCCTCAACAGCTGGGAGCGAGAGGTCGTGCTCGCCGAGCTCAAGCGCTCCGACGTCCGGGGCTGGTACCGCAATCCCTCACGCGCCGCCGTCGACTCGCTGGGCGTCGCCTACCGCGACGAGACCACCGGCAACTGGCGATCCATGCATCCGGACCTGATCTTCTTCAACAAGATCAGGGGGAGGATCGTCGCTTCCATCCTCGATCCCCACGGCCACCACCTCGCGGACGCACCCATGAAACTCAAGGCGCTCGCCGCCTTCGCGAAGAAGTACGGTGACGCTTTCCACCGCATCGAGGCGATGTCGAAGGTGGACAACGTCATGCGCGTGCTGGACATGAAGCGCGAAGCCGTGCGTGAGGCGGTGCTCCACCGCGGGGAGAAGGCGGTGGACCTGTACCGGTCGGAGCTGGGCGTGGACTACCAGCCGGGGGAGTAACGTGGCCCAACTGCGGCAGGATGCCCGTCGCGAAAGCCGCCGTTGCCCCTGTCCTCTTTCGCGCAGGAAGTGGGTACCATGCCCGCACGTGACGGAGCTTCTGCCAGAGGCCCAAGTCAAGGCGCGAGGACCGCGTTGGGAGGTCGTTTTCTCTCAACCCGTCGGAGAACACCGGCTCTACCACCCCCGCAGCCTGGAGTGCGGCCGACCCCGAACCCTGCCACGTAGCGATCCTCGCGCTCTCCGAAGTACCCGCGGCCGAGATCCTCATCACCCACGAGTCGACGATCTCCGCCGAGCGGGACGAACTGACGCGCTGGCTACGAACCCGCACCGAGGCGCTCTGCGACCCTTATACGAAGCAGGAGGCCCTGTTCGACCCTCGCTACAGCGTCCTCCCCGCCTGACGGACCCGCGCCGTCGCCGTCTTGCGCCTCGCCGCCTACGCGACCGTCCCGCCGCGCTCGCGGAGCGAGGCGCAGGGCCGCCTCGGGACGACCGGCTCGACGATCCCTTCGCCGACTTCGCCCTCGAACGCGACAAGCTCGCGATCGACGGCGCCGCGTTCTACACTGGGCCAAACCTCCGCCGCGACCGGCGGATCCGCCTCCGTCTGCGACAAGCCGGCTGGCGCGTCGAGGAACTCACGGCCCGCGATCTGGCCCGCGGCGCCGAACTGGTCGCGTCGCTCCGGAGGGGGGCCGAATGACCCTACAGGCCGGTCATGTCGACATCCGCGAGGTCCCGGCCCTCGCTGTCCTCGGCGAGCCGCGCGAGCGTTTGGACCGCTGGGTCGAACGTGAACGAGTGTCGCGCGCCGGGCGGCATGGTTCGTGGGCGACACAGGTACAGCCGCCCCTGGGCCAGCAAGTACGGGTTGCCCTTGCTGGTGACGTAGAAGACTTCATCGTCGACGACGAAGACCGGGAGCACTTCCCCGTTCTCGGCGAAGCTGGACAGCACATCCATGACGCGCTTTTCGTTGTCTGTTCGCCGCCTCGGCACGATGTAGTCAGCCCCCCTCGGACGCTCAGCAGGCGCAACGTGGAGTCCGCCCGTCGCGTCCAGCAGCCGCCACCATCGATCGCCCACAAATCCGAAGCTCCCCTCCGTGGACCGATAAACCCCGAACTGCACATTGCTCGCAGTGCTTGACATGTTCGCCCCTCCGCGCGCGGTTTTGAACAGTTTTCAGCCGTACATCCACCCTAGTCGCATGTTCGCCGGATGTCAAGCGGATGCTCGCTGCATGTCATCCAACAACACCAGGATCGGCCTACCCCCGGGCTAGAGTGCCTTCTACATGGTTGCGGACCCCAACGAGGTGACGACCGCGGAGATCGCGCAAGCCGTCGGTGTTTCCCGTCAGACCATCCTGAGCTGGGGCGACAAGGACTGCCTCCCCAAGCGCTACACCCAGTTTCGCGGGAGCTACGGCCGGTCGTCCCGCTGGCCAGCCTTCACGATCCCGCTCGCGCTCTATGTCCGTGCAGCCTTGCGCCGGTCCTCATTCGCAGAGATCGCGCGCGCCGTTAAACCGGTTCTTGATGCAGAAGTTGACTGGGTAAATCAGCAAATCGGCGCGGGAAGAACGATTGAGCAATTGTTGAGTGATCCTGAAACGGTCAAACACCGTCAGGATGATAAAAGCTAATCCGCAGGCCACCTCGGTCTCGAGGCGGCTGTGGACGGGTGACCATCACTGCTCGATACAGAAGAGGCCGAGCTCGTTACCACAGTTGACGTTTTCGAAAAACGACCAGGTCGCGTCGGTCGCGCCAGGGAAGCCGGTACCGCCATCAGGGCCCAGGACGCCAGTCCAGTCGTCGCAGAAACTGGCGCCCGGAGCGGCCTCACCGCTGAACAGCGTGCTCGTCCAGGCTGGATACGGCTGAGTTTGAGAGTTCTCGTCGACGTTGATCGGGAGCTCGAGGGTGCCGGACACGAGAGCATCCCAATCCTGCGCGACGACTAGGCCATTGACGAGCACGTATCGGCCTGGCGAGTGGAGTAGGCGCTCGCCGGCGGACTCGGTGGAGGAGCTGAGCCAGGCGCGGTAGGTCTTATAGCGTGGCAGGTCGGCGATGGCGGCGAGCATACGGCAGCGCTGGTCCGCGCCATCGAGTCCGTTGACGTTTCCCTGGTAGGTCTGGCTGGTGATGAAGACGATGGAATCGCGGGCGCATTCTTTACAGCCGTCATCCGGGATGTCGTTCATGTCGTCGCAGGTCTCGTCGCCCTCGACAACTCCGTCGCCGCAAACCGGCCCGGGATCAGTGGTGGAGCTCGTGCCCTCGCTGGAGCTCTGATCTGTACTCTCGCCAGTACCTGTGCTTGTCTCTCCCTCTGTCGAAGATCCGAGCAGCGTGGTGTCGATGAGCGTCGTGTTGCTGGTCTCGCTCGATCCGGTGGAGCTGGTCGACGTTTCGAGCACCTGCGTGGTCTCGCTGCAGTACGTGACGCCGCGTTCGTCGATGATGTCGTCGATCAACTCGATTGCGCATGCCGGTAGCACGCATGCCGCCACCGCGAGGAAATAGGGTCGAACAATTCGAGTCGTCATTGCTCCACACAGTACAAGCGGTATTGCAAATAGCACCCGGAGCTGTCGTCGCTGGCCCACCCTTGCGCATCGGCGAGGGTGCGGCCCGTGCGGGCCTTGTTGTCAGGGGAGCTCGGTTCCGGGTTGGGTTGCGAACTGGTCCAGCTAGCACATGCCAGGTCGGGAAACTTATGGCCGTCCGGGTAGGTCCCGGTCCAGACGTTAGTGGCGAGCAAGGGCACACCGGTTTCTGTCAGAGTGATACCAGGGTTGGGTCCCTCGAGGACCAAATCGTCCCAGTCGTCGGCGACGCGGGTGCCGTTGGGAAGGACGTAGGGAATCGTGCTGTGCGTGAAGTGCGCGGCGGGGTTGAAATAGGCGTCGCTGATAAACGCCTTGAACCCAAGGTGGTTGTCGAACCCGGCCTTCTTGGCCAAATCCTGGCACTTGGCATGGGCGCCCCCAGCTCCGCCGATCTCGCCACCCACGTATTTTTCGCTGGAGACAAAGATCAGTTTGGCCTCGAAACGGCACCCATTATCGCACGAAACGCCACCGTCGGGAGTCTTGCCTGAGCCGTTATCGCTCCCGTTATCGCACTCTTCTGGACCCTGGATCTGCCCATCATTGCACGACGGTCCCGCCTGGCACTGGGTCGTGCAGCCGCCGTAAAGATCGTCATTGTTATTTGGCCCTAGATCGCAGTCTTCGTGCCCCTGCCACACGAGGCCATCGCCGCACACCGCCCACTGGCAGGCGAGGGTGCACTTTCCATCGACGTTACTATTTCCGGCATAACCATCATCACAGCCCTCTCCGGGGTCCAGAACACCGTTCCCGCAATTCTGGATCGATCCGTCCGTGGCGCTGCTCGAGGAGCTCTCCGAGCTCGTAGTCCCGACGCTGGTCTCGCTCGAGCTGACGCCGTCCGGGCCGGTCGTGGTCGAGGTCGTCGTGAGCGTTCCGGTCGTGACGAGGCCGGTCGACTCCGTGGTCGTCGGGGCGGTCACCGGCGAATCGACCGCCGAACCAGAGGACGAACTGCTCGACGAACCCGGGTCGACTTGACCCTCTGAGCCGCTGCCCGAGGAGCAACCGAAAACCACGGACGACGGACTGAGCGCGAGGGAGAGGAGCAGGACACCTGGGCATTTCATGGGGACCTCATTGCGGATCGTCGTGTGTCTCCGGTGAGGGGTCAACGCGCGGCACCGAGCCGTACGTGCAGGGCGAGCCCGGCCCCCGTGGGTGACCACCAGGGCATCGCGGACCAGCGTTTGGCGCGCGCCGAACGGCGTGCCAGCCCGAGCAGCGTCCCGCCGAGGACAGCGGTCACGCCCGCGGCGATTCCGGTGCCGATGGCGATGCCTCGGCCGGTACGCGCATCGGACTGAAGGTTCTGCAGCTCGGTGTACTCGGTCGGGGTGAGCGGGCAGCCGGGCGGCTTGTCGTGGATCTCGAGGGCGCCTGCTCGCGCGCTGGCCTCGGCGATGATCCCGTAGGTCATCACGCCGAGCAGGACCCCGCCGAGACCGAGGGTGACCCCTCCGGCGATCTTGAGCTGGCGCGGTGGGATGGCGTCCGGGCTCGGCGGGGTCGCAGCTTTCGGCGGCGAGGGGGCCGGAGGTGTCGCAGGTTCGGTGGATGGTGGGGGCGTGGGGTCCGCAGCGACCACGGGTGCTGGTACGGGGGGAGGCGGCTCGCAGGCGGTGGGGCCGATGGCGGCGAGCTGCTGGGTCACCTCCCCGAGCCGCGCGCGGACGCTGCGGGCCTCCAGCATCTCCGGGTCTTCGGGGTACGCGGCGGTGAGGGCGTCGAGGTGCTCCTTGAGGATCTTCTGCAGGCGGCACAACGGCGCGGGCTCGCCGGTTTGTTTGTGGAGGGCGAGGAGGGTGGCGCGCATCGAGCCGAGCAGGAGCACGCGGCCCTCACGATAGAGACGAGCGTCGGGCATTGCCTGATAGGCGGCGTAGAACTCGTCGACGGCGGGCCCGAACTCACCGGCGTCGTAGTGCTGCATGGCCACGGTGTTGTGCTCGCCGGCCTCCGGGGACAGGCTCCTCGGCGGTTCGAGGGCGAGGAGCAGGGCCAGGGTGAGGACGGAAGCCATCAAGATCACGGGCGGTGGGACGGCGTCTTCAGTTTGAAGACATGGACGAAGGACACTGGCCGGAGAGGGGGTGACATCGTGTTGTGCCGGAGGACCTGGCCGAGGCAGCGGCTGAGCGGGGAATCCGGGGCGCCGTCGATGTGGGCGGAGACGCGCCCGTCGATGTCGATGTTCACCGTGGCGGCGAGGCGTTCGATGTTGCCGATCGCCTCGTCGGCGCACGCCTGGACCGCCGGAGCGCGCCGGATGAGAACCCGACGGGTAACGGCGACGGGGTCAAGACGCCGCGTCGCCGGTTGTTCGGGCATTTCGGTCACAGACAGCACCGTGGGCGTGGACTGCTCGAGCAGTGCAGGGGATTCCGGCGCGGGCGGATCGGGTTGCATCGTCAGCGCGGGCGGATCGGGTTGCGTCGTCGGGGTCGGCGGTTCGGTCGCCACCTTGGTCTTGGCGGAGTGGATCGGTTCCATCGTTCTGCCCGGGTGAGGATCCAGGGCGGGGGTCGCCAGCCGCCACGCGAACAACAGGACGAGGGCCTGCGCCAGCACGATCCCGTGCGGCCAATAATGGAACGGTGAGCGCTGCGCCGGGGTCGATGCGACGGCCGCGGCCTCCAACGCCTCGGCGAACGCCAGCATGGTCTGCGGCCGATCGGCGGGGTCCTTCGCCAGCCCCGACTCGATGACCCTGACGATCGCCGGGGGGATGTCCGCGTCACCGGCGGCGTCGACGAGCTGCGTCGGGTCGACGTTGACGTGGTGATGGAACCATACGTAGATCGGCTTGCCCCGGGCGTTGTGAAACGGGGGGCGACCGGCGAGCACGCGGTAGAGCGTGATGGCCATCGAGTACACGTCCGACCGGCGGTCGACGGGGAGCTGGGCCGCCTGCTCGGGCGAGGCGTAGCCCGGCGTGCAGAGCACGCGCCCGACCTCGGTCGTGGGTGGGCCCGCGTCGTCGCGCAGCGCGCGGTCCGGCTTGACCAGGCCCAGGTCGATCACCACGGCCCGCGGCAGGCAGCCCGGCTCGCGGGCGACGAGGATGTTGCCGGGCTTGATGTCGCGGTGGACATAGCCCCGCTCGTGGACCGCGTGGAGGGCCTCGAGCGCCGGTAGCAACAGATCGAGGGCCTCGTTCCACGGGAGGCGCTGGCCGGGGCGTTCGCGCAGGTAGTCCTCGAGGTTCGGACCGTCGAGCAGCTCCATGGCGATGTAGGCGGAGTGGGCCGTCTTGCCGGTGCCGAACACCCGCACGAGGTTACCGTGGCGGATCTGCGCGGCGGCCCGCGCCTCCTGCACCATGCGGGCGCGCATCTCGCCCGTCGCCATCTCCGGCCTCAGCAGCTTGACGGCGATGTCGATGTCGAGCTCCTCGTCGCGGGCGCGGTAGACGTCGGCCATCCCACCGCCGCCGAGGCGCGCCTGGATGATGTAGCGCCCGGCGATGGTGGTGCCGATGAGGTCGTCCTCCGCTGTCGCGCCCTGCTCGGTGTCGAGGTCGTCGACGTCGACGAGCCGGAACTTGAGGCTGGTGCTCGGCATCGGGGACGTTCTCCTGGACGACGCGCGCCTTCGCGCGGATGGACTATAGGGGCCTCATGGAGACACTGTCTAGCGGCCGTTCCGTCTCCAACGGATCAGACCGGAATCGCTGCTGGCTCTGGACGAGGCGACGCGCGACATCGCACATCGCGGCCCGGGAGGTCCGCACGCTCGACTGGGGGCACCTTGGCGAAGTGCTCGGGTCACCCGCAGCAGGCGGGTCGGCTGACGGGGTTCACAGGGAGACGCGGGTCGGACGCGCGCTCGCGCTCGCGCCCCAGCACCACACGGCGTCGTCTTGAGGAGGGCGCAGGTGTGCCGGTCACCGGCGGCAAGCTGGCGCGCCGGGCCGATCGCGAAGACGGCGGTCGGGGTCCGGCGGTCTTGCGTCCTGGCGTCGCCGATCTGCCCGTCGGCGTTGGCCCCATCAGCGCCCGACCGCAAGACCTGACCGACCCGACTGACCCGACTCGACCGCCGCCGTCGGCCCAGCGCTGTTAGTCGTCGATCTCCACCGGCGGTCGGGTCGCCTGAGCTTCCCGAACTCCATGCATGGCCTGCTCACGCGCGAGAGCGATGGACAGCAGCCCCGACATTCCTGTTTTTCGGGACAAAACTTCGGCGTTCGCCGCGGCGAGTTCGATCTCCTGCGCGTCCTTCGTCTTCTGGAGAGCGTGGACGAGCTCGCGTTTCCGGCTCAGCAGCGCCGTCAGGCGTTCGACGTCCCCTCGGGCCCCCGCCAGCTCCGCCTGCACCTGCGTCAGCCGGTGCTCGGCCTCCGCGAGCGCGCCGGGCGTTGCCTGCACCGGACCCGCACCCAGATCACCGCAGCGAGCGCGGAGGTCGTCGCGTTCGGCCCGCAGCTCCGGCGGTTCGGAGACCTGGGCGAGCATCAGGCGCCCGGCGAGGGCGAGTCGCAGCACAGGCCGCGACGGTTCCACGCCGGGCCGGTGCGTGCAAACGCGCGGTCGAGGCCGCCGTCCACGCGCGCCGCGGGTCGCTCGGCGCGTCGGCCCGGCGTCCGCGGCGGTCCGAAGCGAGGGGCCACGCAGGCGCGTGTCGGGTTCGTCGAGGGTCGTCGCCCTCGCCGTGCGGGCGGCGAGGTCGCGGCGATCGCCGGCTGGCCGTCGGCGCCCCGCGGCGCCGAACGTCGACATCAATCCGCCGGGGAGACGTCAGCCCACCACGCCTCGAACCGCTGATCGAGGCGAATCGCGAGGATTGCGTAATTCTCTCATGTATCCTCGACGTGGAACAAAGTCGGCATGCCGCCGCCGAGGACATCGTCGTAGTCATGATAATAGGACGATGACGCATAATACTCTGCGGCGAAGGCGTCTCCGACCTCGTCGAGCCAATCGTCGGTGAGCTGATCGTCGCAGCAGGCGCGCAGGAGCTGGGGGCCGGTGAACTCGCGCGCCTTGAACCGCGCGAGCTCGTCGGCGCACCGCTCCGTCAGGAGCGGCCCGACGAGCCCCCGGTCGACGATCCACCCGAAGAACATCCCGATGTGCGTGGTCGCCCGCTCGTGGCTCAAGACGGCTGGGAAGTCGGTCGCGGTGTGCCAGGAGGCGTCGTCGTACTTCTGCGCCGTCAATTCCGCACCTCGGTCTTGCTCTGCAGCGACTGGCCCTTGAGGTCGCCATGGGCGTTCTTGCCGACAATCTCAGCGCCCTTGCGTTCCATCTCGGTGTCCTTCGCCAGCTGCTTGGCGCTGCGGACGGCCCCGCCGCTCTTGACCTCGATCGCTAGGATCTCCCCGGTCTTCGGGTCGCGGACCAGGTGATCGATGTGACGCAAGCTGAGCTTGGTCTTGACAGCGACCTGGCTGCCGAGGTGCTCGTACCCCTCCTTGCGCAGCTTGGCGAGCACCAACGCAGACACGACGCCCCCCGCGAGCTTGCCGGCGAACGGCAAGGCTTTCCCCGCGATCGACGGGATCGCGTTGACGCCGCTCTGCACGCCGCGGATGGCCCCGGCGCCGACCGCGACGACGGCGCCGAGGAGCTCTCTGGCGCTGTCGACCTCCGGTTCGACGAGCGGCGAATCGGCGCTCAGCGTCGCCTGGCCAGGGTTCGTGATGCGGATCGTCCCGCATTTGTTGCATTGCAGGGTCGAGTCGACGGCGACGATCGGAAACAGGCTCGTCAGCCAGGTGCTCGATTCACCGGGCGACCACGGCGAGGGCGTATCCGGAGCGCACGGTTGATGATCCGTGAGGCACTTGCCGGGGAACGGCATGATGTTCACGCTGGCGATGTGGTGATGCACGGTCGCCACGGGTTGACCCTCGACATCGAAGAACCCGCTCGCAATCACCAGGGTGGATTCGGCGCAGCTCGACAGCTTGTTGCACTGCATCCGTGCCCCGTTGACCACGACCAGACCCGGCATCGCCCCACCTCGACTCGATCGAAGATCCGAATCGTAGGCAGGCGCCGCGAGGAATGTCAACGCCGGCGCGTGATCGAGGTGTTCGGCGTCACCATGCCGGGTAGCGGTCGCGTCCGTAACGCGACCGCGCGAGGGCCGATCCGGGGCGCCGGCGCGGAGATCCGCGCGGCCCTCTTGGACTAAAACCCGCCGGAACGGGGCGCATCAGCATCCTCCGCAGTGAGCGCGGCTATCGATCGACCACGCCAGCCAGTAGGCGTTGTCAACCGGGCGCGGCAGACGTGTCTATCCGCCGGAAGGTGGTTGTTCGCCGCCAGCCTTGGGAGGCTCGGTCTTCTTCGCGGTGGAGCGGATGGTCTCGACGAGGTAGCGCAGCGCGTCCTCGCCGCGGACGTTGTCATCCAGGACCCGTTCGAGCCAGCGGCCGCGGAGTGTTCGAAGGATGGCCCGCTCCTGGGCGAAGTCGTGCTCGTGCTCGTCGCGCATCCGCCGGAGCTCGGCGCACATGTACTCGTGCTGCTGCACCGCCATCTCGGTGAGCCGCTGGACCTCCCGGAACAGGACGGAGTGGCGGTCGTCCGCCGTGCCGGGGCCGTGTGCGACGGCTTCGCCGTTGATCGTGAGGACGAACCCGGGACCCAGGTTGGGCGCGATGAGCTCCCGCAGGACGTCGACATGCTCCCTACCGATGCCCGGCAGGTCGAGCGCGACGGTCGGGGTCCCGTTCGCCGCATCAGGCGGCCTCAGCACGGTGAAGCGGAAGCGGCGATCCATCTCCTTGTCTGCCATGCGCTTCAAGTTACCGCGTCATGACGCGCGAGAGCATGCGGCGCATCCGCGCGGGGTCGAGCACCGTGCGCATCAGCCCTCACTGATGTGCCGCATGGACCCGCATCACGGTCCGCCGCGCGCTTTAGACTGCGATCTCGAGCGCCGGCGCTTCAAGGTCGCGGCGACGCCGGATGCTGCGCGTACCTTCGCGCGCGACGGCGCAGTAGATTGAGCCGATGACAGGGGTGAAGCTGATGGCGGCGATCCGGACGCGCGCCGCCGAACGGGGGGTGACGCTCGCCGACCTGGCGCGTGCCGCAGGGATGCAGCCCGGGAACCTTCGACGGATGCTCGCGAACGGCGCGGCAAGCCCGCGCCTCCGAAGCGTGATGCGCCTGCTCCCGCCGCTTCACTGCCAGGTCGCGCCTGCCGGCGCTCGCGTCGCTGCCGAGATCGTCGCGCACCTGGACGGGCAGCGACGGGCGCGAGGTCTCGAGTGGGCCGAGCTGCTCGGGCAGCCCGGGAAGCGAGCCGAAAGATTCGCCGCGCTCGCCCTGTCCGATGCGGATAGCCTCTCCCTCGCGGACGTGGCCCGCGTCGCGGATGCGCTTCACGTCGAGCTGTCACTCGTCGACGATCCGCATCAGGCCGCCGGGGACGGATCGGTGACCAGTACCGGGACGCCGCGGCGTCGTGCGACCCGGCACGCACGTGCCGCGCGCCAGGCCCGTCCCCAGGAGACAGTCCCATCGCCCGCATCAGCGCCGGATAGGGCGCAACCTACCCCATCGCCTCCCGCTCCACCGCCGATGCCCGGACGAACCGGCGGCACGACGCCCAGCCTCGGACCCCTGCGCCCTCCTCGCCTCGGACGTTACGGTGATGCGGGGACCGAGCCGCGCGTTGCTCGACCTCCCGCCGCATCATGGACCCCACGGGAGCCGCGGCCTGAGCTCGCTAGCGCCCTCCTTCCGCACCTCGCCGAGCTCTCGGGCGACCAGTGGGGCGACGTGTACACGGTCGCGTGGGGCGCATTGGCCCGGGGCGCATCACTGCCCCAGCGGTTTGTCGACCACCTGGGGAGGATGACGGAGTCGTTCCTCGCGCGTCTTCGTCGCCCGAAAACCGCCGCGCGTCCGACGGTCCCGGAGCCGCCGGATGGCTGGTACGACTCGCTCGACCCCACCCTGCTCGTGCGGCCCTGGCTCGCGTCGCGCCAGCCGGGCTACCGGTCGACGGACATCCTTCACCACGTCGACGAGCGCGGCGTCCTCGTCGGGCATCTCGCCCTCGACTGCGAGACGATGGCGGCGGTTCGCCTCGCGCCGCACGGCGCCCCGCACAGCCTGGTCGACCTCATGCATCACCCCCGCGATGGGGAGTTGAAGTCTCTGCTGCAAACGACGGTCCCGCTCGCGGTCAAGCTCGGCGAGGAACGCCGTCTGTTCCAACACGTGAAGGCCGGGCCGGTGTTCGGCGAGCTCGCCGTCGGCGACCGCATCTATCTGCTCGCCGCGGTGTCCTCGCTGCTCGTCATCCTCGAGGTGCAGGGCGAGCACAACCGCATCGTGTGGGGTGGCCGCGCCGAGAAGCTCCCGGGGGTCGTGATCAAGCCGCCGTCGCTTGACACGGCCCGTACTGGCGAACCAGCGACCACCGTCGCGGATCTCGAGCGCCGCCTCGCGGAAGCTGAAGCGCTGCTCGCCGCTGAACGGCGCGCCCGGGAGGAAGATCGACGCAGCACCGAGGCCGCAGGGCCGAGTGGACAGACCCCGGAGCAATTCGAGACCAGCCTGCGCTACGTCCTCGAGCTACAGACCCAGCTCAGCGCGCTGGCCCAGGAGCGATTCGAGGCCGAGAGCAAGCGGTTGCTCGCCGAGGCGCGGCTGAAGCAGGTCGTCCAGGACCGCGACAGCCTCGAGGCCGAGCTCGCCGAACTCCGCTCCGGCGCTGCGACCCAGCTCGTGGACCCGGCGGCCGCCGTCGCCGAGCTCGAGCGACACCTCGCAGAAGTCCAGGCGCTGCTCGCCGCCGAACGTCGAGCCCGAGAAGACGATCGACGCAGCGACGAGACGCGGGGGCAGGAGGCCGGACAGACCAACCCGTACGCCGAGAACTCCCTGCGCCACGTCGACGAGTTGCAGGCCCGCCTTCGCGCCAAGACCGAGGAGCACCTGGACGCCGAGGACAAGCGCCTGATCGCCGAGGAGCAGCTCAGGCGCGTCGACCAGGCCCGTGACCAGCTCGCCGTCGAACTCGACGCGCTTCGTTCTTCATCCCCGGCAGGCCCGGCGCAGACCGAGTACCCCACGGCGGAGAGCCGCGCCCTCATCGACCCAGAGCACCAGGCTCGTCGCCTTGCCGGCGAGGCGGCTCGACTCGCGCAGGAGCTCGCGGTCATGCAGGCGCAGGAGCAGGAAACACGCGACGCGCTCGCCGCGACGCGCCAGGAGCTCGCGGGCGTCCGACAGGCCCAGGCCGACGAAACGGCGAAGATCCGCGAGCTGCTCGCAGCCAAGCGTATTCCCGAGGCGGTCCTGCACTCGCTGGCCCGAAGCCTCGGCGAGAACGACGTCGAGGCCGTCCTCGATCATCTCCCGCCGGCTGAACCCGGCGCGACGCCGCCGTCGGAGCCCTCGACCGACGCCGAACCGGTGGACGGGGCGCTCCCCGCCGTGACCACCCCGCCGGTCGCAGCTCGTCCGGCTCATGGACGACGTAACGTCGTCAACGTCGCGCCTCCCGCGGACTATCCGGCGTTGCAGGCCGCCGCCACCGTCAGGAAACTGGGCCGGAACGAGGCGTGCCCCTGCGGGTCCGGCAAAAAGTACAAGAAGTGCTGCGGCATGGTCACGACCTGACTGGCAGCTGACGAAGGCCGGGGGCGCAGAACAGGCATACGATCGGCGCCGGCGGACAAGCAGGACGACGAACGCGAGCGGCGCTCACGGGTTCGACAGGAACAGCACCAGCGCCGGCCCCGCCGACAACCCGACGACCCCGCGACAGCGCGCTCGACAGCCCCGCCGACAGCCCGATCCCGGCGACGGCGCGCTCGACAGCCCCGCCAACAGCGCGTCCGACGGCCCCGGCGACAGCGCGCTCGACAGCCCACTGCCGCGCGCTCCGGGCCTGCAGGAGCGGCGACACCCTGGCGACCAGGCCGAGCACCAGGGGCACCAGCCGGGGGCTCGGCATCGCCGCGAAGAAGCCTTGCCCGACGAGGAACTCGAACATCTTGGGGCGGTCGTGATCAGGTCCGGCAACCGGCGCGCGCACGCGGCCGGCAGCGCGGCCAGGAAATCAGCCGCCCACCGCACGTCCGGCTCGCCCGGCGGAAGCTCCACCGTCGCGTGCCGGGAGTGCGCCTCGAGCAACACGCCGAGTTCGTCCGGGGCCATCACCGGCGCGGGACGTCCCGCGGTACCCGGGCGTGCGCCAGGTGTTGCTCGGAGCCGTCGTCCTGTGTCGCGCTGGTTACCGGACACGGCCCCGTCCTCCCGTCCCCGTTCCCCGGATTATCGGACACGTCCCGTCCCCGTCCCCCGGATTATCGGACACGGCCCCGTACCCGTCCCCTGGATTATCGGACACGGCCCCGTTCCTGTCGCCCGGATTATCGGACACGGATTGGACACGGGCCCCAGCCGCTTAGCGGACACGGGTACCTCCACGATACCCAGACGATCGGACACGGCGTTCCCCCGCAACGAAGCCCCCCATCACAACCCTTCGCTACCCACCAGCCGACCCGCACCAGTCGCACCCCTTCATCCGCCACGCTATCCACCACGCACGCCATCGCGCTCCTTCTCGCGGTCGCGCACGGAGCCACAGTCGAACGCGCCGGTGCACGTCCACTCGGCGCGCGACAGCGCGCGGGGAGGTCGACCCGTCGACGTCGGCCCCAGGTAGGTAGCCTTGCTCACGGCTACCTACCCCTGGCGCCCGGGCACGTGGATTCACCAGTTCGGCGGCGCAATCAATCGGAGACAGCCGGTCGGACTCGACCAGTTCCCTCGTTGGTCGGTACCGGGGCGCAGTCCACCTCAGCGATACCGTATGAACTGTATCAACTCGCCAGATCACGCGCGATACCGCCGGTTAGATGGTGCAAACACGCTGCGCCCGACCAGTTGATACAGCGATACGGTATGGCGGCATGCGCAGCGAGGCCGGCCGCTCTACACGGCGCGTCGCATCAGTCCGCGCAGCACGGGCCTAATCGGCGGTCGGCGAGTGTGGAGCACGCGATCTACGCGCCAGTCAGGGAAGTTTTCGTGCCCGGTGCCGGGCGGGCAACGGCATGACGCCCGGCCGCGTGTCCGGTTCGAAGCGGCGACTGGCACCGCGCCCTTGGTGGCGGCGTGGCAGCACTCCGCGTCGCGGAACACGGATGGCCCGCGGCCGGTGACGCGGCGCAGACGGGTCGTCGGCGGCGGCGAGGGGACCACACGGCGGGGCCCGGCGGGCGCGGCCAGCCGGCGCGCCGCGCTGCCGCGAGCGGCAGGCGGCGACGAGGTGGTGCGGCAGGCGGCGCCGCGGCGGTGCGGCGGCGCTGCCCGCTGCCCGAAAGCCACCGCTCGTCGCGATGAACTCGGTTGTCCGGCAGGGAGGCCCCCGCGTAGCGACTTCCCCGGGCCCAGCGAACTCGAGTGCCCCCAGCTTCGCGCTCCGCATATCGACTCGGCCGCTCGCCCACCCGAGATCGGGCCCCGGCGCGGCAACTCGCCCGTTCGGGAGATGGGCGTCGGGCGGCCCGTCAGCCGCACGACGGGCCACACCAGCGGCCGCACGACGGGCCACACCAGCGGCCGCACGACGGGCCCCCACGGACGTCCGCACGGTCGGCGGCCACTTGTGAGGCCGCACCGCCACACTGGCAGCCGCCAGCTGTGTGGTCGTCCGTGCGGCCATCGAGCCGCCGATCGAGGGTGAGCAGGCAGGTCGTGAGTGGGCCCCGCATGCCCGCTGGGCGTGGCCACATCATCATGTGGCCCGCTTACATAGCCCTCGCGCGCATGGCTGCGCTGTTGCACCGATCGCTTCGACCGGCGGGTGGGCCAGCCAGTGAGACAGCACCGGCGCCGATGCGGTGACCCAGGACGGCGCTCGAGGGCTCTCGCCGCGCGCACCGTCGCGTCGCCCGCGGTGAAGCTGGCCTGGGCGACGCGCGCGTCGCTGCCGAGCCCTCACCGACCAGCAGCGCGCTCATCTGGCCACGCGTACTCTGGGCACACTTCGCCGCCACTCGACCTGAACTGTCAGGCAACTTGGCGACAACTCCATCAGGTCTCGCTGCAGCGACATCCAGCCGCCCCTTGCGACCGCTCGGGATCCGTGTTCAGGATCGCCCGTGCACGTCGTCGATTTCGACCGCTACCGCCTGCGCCTCAGTGTGTCGTCTCGGTTTATTTGCGGGGGTTCGTTCCGGATTGCGTGCGGGGATTCGGGTCGGCCGAGGCGGCAGGATTGTTCGTTCCGGGCGTGATGCGCAGGGCGTCGATGGCGGCGAGGAGGATGGACTCGTCGAGGTCGTTCTGGCCGCGCTCGTCGGCGAGGAAGAGGGCGGAGCGCAGGAGGTGGGCGGCGACGCGGGGGACGCCGCGGCTGGCGCGGAAGAGGAGCGCGGTGGCGGCGTCGGAGAGCAGCGGCGTGAGGGCGCCGGCGGCGGACATGGCGTGGGCGATCATCGCGTCGAAGACGGCGCGGTCGGTCTTGGGCGCGAGGCGGATGTAGTGGACGACGCGCTGGGCCAGGGCGGCGTGGGCGTGCATCTGCAGGCGGCGCTCGAGGAGCGGGTGGCCGACGAGCCAGACGGTGAGGAGGTCGCGGCCGTCGAGGTCGAAGTTGAGGAGGACGGCGAGCTCGCGGAGGATGTCGTCGTGCAGGAGGTGGGCGTCGTCGACGAGGAGGACGGGCTGGACGCCGCGCTCGTCGACGAGCTCGGTGGCGGCGCGCTTGATGTCGACGAGCAGGGTGCTGCGCAGGCCGGGGCGCAGGCCGAGCTCGGCGGCCAGCATGCGGTAGAGCGTGGTCGGACGGACGGCGGTGTCGGCGAGGTAGAGGACACGGTGGGCGGGGCGCGGCAGCTGGGCGCAGAGGTGGCGCAGCGCGCAGGTCTTCCCGACGCCGGGCTCGCCGGTGAGGACGGCGAGGCCCGGCTCGGCGGCGAGCCACTCGAAGACGCGGGCGAGGCGGCGCAGGGCGTCGTCATCGGCGAAGAAGTGCTTGCCGGCGGCGCCGCGCGGGAGTGGGAGGGTGCGCAGGCCGAAGCGCAGGCGCGGGCTCATGGCTCGTCCTCCTCGCCGTCGTCGCCGAGGTCGGCGAGGCCGAGGCGGGCCTCGTGGGCGCGCACGAGGAGGTCGAGCGGGTCGATGCCGGGTGGGACGAGCTGCTCGGGGCTGGCCTTGGGGACAGGTCTGCGGGCGCCGGTGCTGTTGGCGTGGCGGTCGAGCCAGACGGCGTCGGCTTCGAAGCGGCCGTCCTGGAAGACCTTCGGCGGCGTATACGGGTCCATCGGGTCGAAGCGGAGCTCGACGCGCTGGCCGGCGAGCGCGTACGGGACCTCGAGGTAGCCGCCGAGCCAGCGCACGGTGCCGTCGCCGCGGACCTTGCGGCGTTCGCGGTGGAGGAAGATGGCAGTCAGCTCGCGCTCGCCGGGCGCGGGCCGCAGGTGCTCGCGGTCGGCGAGCATGTGCAGCAGCGGCGCCTGTCCGGTCGTCGCGTGCTCGCGCCGGTGGTAGCGCTCGGCGATCCACGCCCAGTGCCGGCGATTGAGCTCCGGCAGCGACAGCGTGTCCGGCAGCTCGTGCTCGAGGCCGTCGCGCCAGGTCCGGTGCCAGCGTTCGATCGCCCCCTTCGCCTCGCAGTCGCCGGGCGAGGTGTGCACGAGCCGGATGCCGAGCTCGGCGCAGATCACCCGCAGCGAGTCGGCGACGTACGCGGCACCGCGGTCGACGTAGTAGGTGCGTGGCAGACCGTAGCGCTCGATCGCCGTGCGCAGCCCGGCCTCGTGGTGGCGCGCGTCCTCGCTGAGGAAAAACTCGCTGTGGACGATGAAGCGCGTCGCCGCGTCGAGCTGCGTCAGCAGGTACGCCTTGCGGCGCTGGCCGTCGTGGCAGACGACCTGCGGCCCGTGCATCGCGTCGCCCATCCACAGGTCGCCGGCGCGGCCCGGCAGGAAGCTCCGGCGCTCGCGCTTCTCCAGCCGCGGCGGCCGCGTCGACAGCGACCTCGACCACAGCAGCCGGTGCACGGTCGACCGCGCGAGCTGACCGCGTCGCACGACCTTCGCGTGCTCGAGCGCCTCGGTGATCTGCTCGATCGTCCGCCGCGGCTTCTCCCGCTTGAGCGCCAGCACCTTCTCGGCGACGTCCGCCGAGAGCACCCGGCTGACCCCGCGGTCCTTTCGCGGCTTCGGCCCCAGCGCGTGCACGCCGCCGCGTTTGTACGCGTGGTACCAGCGCTCGAGCGTCGCCGCCGAGACCCGCACGGGCGCGCCGTCCGGCCGCTCGTGCGTCCGCGCCGCGGCCTCCTCGAAGTACGCCCGCCGATCGCCGCGCTCCAGACGTGCGCTCACCAGCGGGCCCAGGATGTTCATGCGCCACAGCGCGATCCGAAACCGTTCGTCTTGGTCCATGGGC
>JAEUJW010000075.1 GCA_016793465.1 Myxococcales bacterium | reverse complement strand
CGCGCTCAAGCTGACGACCGGCGCGGACCTCCAGGACGTGCACCCGATCACGCTGACGTACCCGTCGAACGAGACCTGCTTCCCGCTGCGGCTGACCCGCATCGCCGCGGTCGAGGACATGGACATCCGCGTGTTCGTGCTCGGCAACGACCGCGCCGCCCCCACCAACTACCGCCACGTGCTCGTCAACCCGCTGAAGATCGACTGGCTGCAGCAGGCGATCAACTACAAGGAGGTCATCACCAACGCCGTCGACGCCGAGATGGCCGACGGGCGGGCGTTCGTGACCGAGTACGCGGGCACCAGCAACACGGTGTCGCAGCTCGGCATCCACGACGTGGCCTGGGACGAGAACGCGTTCGTCGGCCTCGACCCCACGCAGGTCGTCAACACGCTCAACAGCCAGGGGCTCGGCGGCTGCTTCGACGAGTTCACGTGCATCTGGAACCACCCGCTGGTGTACGGGCTCTTGCTCGAGTTCTTGCCGCCGCCGATGGGCGTCGACCCGGTCAACTTCTACCCGTACCTCGGGGACTTCGCCGACCAGATCGACCTCGCCAAGTGGAACGACGGGGCCGAGTTCTCGGCGGCGCTGCTCGACCGCGTCATCGAGCCGGGCATCCACGCGGTCAACCTGCTCGACACGTGGCCGTACCTGACGCGCATGTACACCACGATCTCACCGGCGGAGATGATGGAGGACCCGATCTTCCACCTCAACCCCGACCTCGACGACGTGCCGCAGCTGCGCCAGGCCACCAACTACAACCTGTGCAACGGCGACAGCGTGACGACGCTGCCGGACGGGCGCGAGGTCTACGTGCCGGGCGGGTCGATCTGGCCGGACATCCCGAACGAGGAGTGGTGGAGCGAGGAGGTCCAGACCATCGCGCTGAAGGGCGCGCCGATGACGCTGGTCAACAACACCGCGGCGATCACCAAGGTGCTGACGGAGTGGAACCTGTCGCACGGCTGGCCGCGCGCGCCGGAGGAGTCGTCGGGCGACGTGCCGACCGGCGGCGGCGAGGACTCGGGCAGCGCGACCGGCGGCAACTCCGGGACCGCGACCGAGACCGACTCGGGCTCGGGCTCGGCGACCAACGGCCAGGAGACCGACTCGGGCTGCGGGTGCCGCAGCGACTCGGGTCCGCAGGGGCTGTGGCTCGCGCTCGGCCTGGTGGCCCTGCGCCCGCGTCGGCGTCGCTGATCGGGTGAACGCCGAAGAGGCCCGGAGACGGCGTTGGAACGCCGTCTCCGGGCCTTTTGCATGGCGATCGATGGCGGGTCGCCGGCCGCGTCCCCGATGTCGTGAGCGGGACAATTGTGTCGTGGTAGTGCGGACGCGGGGCGTGTGCTCTCCTGGGGATCCATTTCTCTTTTGACGCGGAGCGACGAGATGCGACGAGCAGCATGGGCGGGTGTGGCGGCCTCACTGGCCGCGCTGGTAAATTTGGCGCCGAACCGGGCGGAGGCGTGCGGCGGGACGTTCTGCGACGGCGGGGTGCCGGGGCCGATGCCGGTCGACCAGACCGGCGAGAACGTGATCTTCGTGATGGGCGGGGCGATGGCCGAGGTCCACATCCAGATCTCGTACGACCCCAACACCAACGCCCAGAAGTTCGCGTGGATGATCCCGCTGACCGCCGTGCCGGAGTTCTCGGTCGGCTCGCAGCCGCTGTTCGACCAGGTGCGGGCGGCCACGGTGCCGCTGTACGGGCTGTCGCAGACGTTCGAGGACTGCGGCAGCGACGGCTTTAATACCGGCACCGGCGGCGGTTCGAACGACACGGCGCCGGCGAGCAGCGGGTTCGACGACGGCGGGAGCACCTCGTTCGACGAGCCGATGGTGCTGCTCGAGGAGACCGTCGGGGCGTTCGACGTGGTCGTGCTGCAGGACACCGAGCTGGCGCCGATTCAGATGTGGCTCGAGTCCAACGGCTACAGCTGGGACATGAACGCGGCGCCGATCCTGCAGCAGTACCTCGACGAGGGCAACGTGATCGCCGCGCTCAAGCTGACCAACGGCGCGGGGCTCGAGGACGTGCACCCGATCACGCTGACGTACCCGTCGAACGAGACCTGCTTCCCGCTGCGGCTGACGCGCATCGCGGCGGTCGAGGACATGGACATCCGCGTGTTCGTGCTCGGCGAGGACCGGGCGGCGCCGACGAATTACCGGCACGTGCTGGTCAACCCGCTGAAGATCGACTGGCTGCAGCAGGCGATCAACTACAAGGAGGTCATCACCAACGCCGTCGACGCCGAGATGGCCGACGGGCGGGCGTTCGTGACCGAGTACGCGGGCACCAGCTCGACGGTGGCGCAGGCCGGGGTCCACGACCCGGCGTGGGACGAGGCCGCGTTCGTCGGGCTCGACCCCACGCAGGTGGTCGCCACGCTCAACAGTCAGGGGCTGGCGAACTGTCAGGACGAGTTCTTCTGCAGCTGGAACCATCCGCTGGTGTACGGGCTCCTGCTCGAGTTCCTGCCGCCGCCGGACGGGGTCGATCCGGCGCAGTTCTACCCGTACCTCGGGGACTTCGCGGGCCAGATCGACCTCGCCAAGTGGAGCGACGGGGCCGGGTTCTCGGCGGCGCTGAAGGATCGCATCATCGAGCCGGGCGTGCACGCCGTGAACCTGCTCGACACGTGGCCGTACCTGACGCGCATGTACACCACGATCTCGCCGGCGGAGATGATGGAGGACCCGATCTTCCACTTGAACCCCGACCTCGACGAGGTGCCGCAGCTGCGCCAGGCCAACAATTACATCCTGTGCAACGGCGACAGCGTGGTCACCCTGCCGGACGAGCGCGAGGTCTACGTGCCGGGCGCCGGCCCGTGGCCGAACATCCCGAACGAGGAGTGGTGGAGCGAGGAGGTCCAGACCATCGCGCTGAAGGGCGCGCCGATGACGCTGGTCAACAACACCGCGGCGATCACCAAGGTGCTGACCGAGTGGAACCTGTCGCACGACTGGCCGCGCGGGCCGGACGCGAACACCGGCAACGTGCCGACCGGCGGCAACGAGGACAGCGGCTCGGAGGGCTCGAGCTCGGGGCCCGGCGGGCAGAGCGGCGACAGCGGCTGCGGGTGCCGCAGCCAGGGCGGCGGGCACGGGCTGTGGCTCGCGCTCGGGCTGCTGGCGCTGCGTCCCCGTCGGCGCCTGCGGGGTTAGGGTCCGGGGGCCACGGAGCCCCGGCGCGGCTGGCTCGCAAGGGCGCTCGTCGGGGGTGGGGCGGTAGGGCACGAATGTCGTGGTCGGGGGCACGAATGTCGTGGTCGGGGGCACGGTCGCGGCGCTGGTGGGGCGCCGCGAACTGTGCTTTGCTGGGACACTTCCTGATTTTAGCCTTCAAACTTTCCTGGGAGCGATGAGATGCGACGAGCAGCATTATTGTGTGTGACGGCCGCGACGGCGGCGCTGGCGATGGCGCCGAACCGGGCGGAGGCGTGCGGCGGGACGTTCTGCGACGGCGGGGTGCCGGGGCCGATGCCGGTCGACCAGACCAGCGAGAACGTGATCTTCGTGATCGGCGGCGCCGAGTCGGAGGTGCACATCCAGATCACGTACGACCCGGACACCAACGCGGAGAAGTTCGCGTGGCTGGTGCCGCTGGCGGCCGTGCCGGAGTTCTCGGTCGGCTCGCAGCCGCTGTTCGACCAGGTGCGGGCGGCGAGCGTGCCGCTGTACGGGCTCAACACGACGTTCGAGCAGTGCGGCAACGGCGACGACGGCGGCCTGTCGACGGCGAGCAACGGCGACCCGGGCGGCGACGAGAGCGGCGGCTTCGGCACCACCAGCGGCGGCACCGGCGACGCGCCGGGCCCGGACGTGCTGCTGATGGAGACCGTCGGCGCGTTCGACGTGGTCGTCCTGCAGGACACCGAGCTGGCGCCGATCCAGGAGTGGCTCGAGTCGAACGGCTACAACTGGGACCCCAACGCCGCGCCGATCCTGCAGCAGTACCTCGACGAGGGCAACGTCATCGCCGCGCTCAAGCTGACGACCGGGGCCGGGCTCGAGGACGTGCACCCGATCACGCTGTCGTACCCGTCGAACGAGACCTGCTTCCCGCTGCGGCTGACCCGCATCGCCGCGGTCGACGACATGGACATCCGCGTGTTCGTGCTGTCGAGCGACCGGGCGGTGCCGACCAACTACCGCCACGTGCTCGTCAACCCGCTGAAGATCGACTGGCTGCAGCAGGCGACCAACTACAAGGAGGTGATCAGCAACGCGGTCGACGCCGACATGGCCGACGGGCGGGCGTTCGTCACCGAGTACGCGGGCACCAGCGGCGGGGTGTCGCAGCAGGGGATCTACGACCCGGCGTGGAACGAGCAGCCGTTCGTCGGGCTCGACCCCACGCAGGTCGTCAACATGCTCAACAGCCAGGGGCTGGCCGACTGTCAGGACGAGTTCTTCTGCAACTGGAACCACCCGCTGGTGTTCGGGCTGCTGCTCGAGCACCTGCCGCCGCCGGACGGCGTCGACCCCATCCAGTTCTACCCGTACCTCGGGGACTTCGCCGATCAGATCGACACGATGAAGTGGAACGGCGGGGCCGAGTTCTCGGCGGGGCTGCTCGACCGCGTCATCGACCCGGGCATCCACGCGGTCAACCTGCTCGACACGTGGCCGTACCTGACGCGCATGTACACCACGATCTCCCCGAGCGAGATGATGGAGGACCCGATCTTCCACACCAACCCGGACCTCGACGAGGTGGCCCAGCTGCGCACGGCCGAGCGCTACATGCTGTGCAACGGCGACGCCGTGGTCACCCTGCCGGACGACCGCGAGGTCTACGTGCCGGGCGGGTTCGTGTGGCCGGACATCCCCAACGAGGAGTGGTGGAGCGAGGAGGTCCAGACCATCGCGCTGAAGGGCGCGCCGATGACGCTGGTCAACAACACCGCGGCGATCACCAAGGTGCTCGAGGAGTGGAACCTGCTGCACGGGTGGCCGCGCGGGCCCTCGCCGGAGTCGTCGGGCGACGTGCCGACCAGCGGCGCGAGCGAGGGCAGCGACGCCGGCGACGAGGCCTCGGGCTCGTCGGGCTCGGAGGGCTCGGGCTCGGCCGGCAGCAACACCGACAGCGGCTGCGGGTGCGCGACCGACGGGTCCTCGGGGCTCGCGGGGCTCGCGGGGCTCGCGTTGCTCGGGCTGCGTCGGCGTCGGCGCTGAAGACAATGCGTGAAGGCTCCGCAGGCGGTCGTGCGCGGCCGCCTGCGGGCGTTCGTCAGCGGCGGGCGTCGAACGCGTCCCACACGTCGAACAGCAGGGCGGCGCGCGAGGGGCCGATGTCCCAGCCGAGCGACTTGACGACCGTCCAGGCGGCGATGCGGCGGGGGTCGAGCTCGCAGAGCGCGGCGAGCTGGTGGACCTGGCGGACGAGCTCGGCGGCGGGGTCGGCGAGGGCGAGGGCGGCCTCGCAGCGGTTGGCGAGCAGCTGGGCCCAGTCGAAGGCGGGGTCGCCGAGCACGGGCTTGGGGTCGATGGCGAGCCAGGGCTCGCGGTCGGCGGCGAGGATGTTGCCGGGGTGGAGGTCGCCGTGGAGCAGCACCGGCGCCGGCGCGTCGGCGACGAGGTCGGCGGCGAGGGCGAGCACGGTGTCGATCATGCGCCGGCTGTAGCCCTGCGCGGGGGCGTCGCTGGGGATCTGGCCGCGCCAGCGGGCCACGAGGTCGCCGAGGCGGACGTAGGGGGCGCCGGCCTCGACCGGGCGCCACAGGCGGCGGGCGACCGCGCAGGCGACGGCGTTGCCGGCGTCGACGGGCAGGTTCCACAGCGTGTCGCCGGGCACCGCGCGCTCGAGCAGCAGGGCGAAGCCGTCGTCGCTGGCGGCGAGCAGGCGCACGGCGCCGTCGCCGGTCCAGGCGCGCAGGGCGTCGCCCTCGTGGCGGGCCTCGGCGTGCGGCACCGAGATCTTGAGGATGGCGTCGCTGCCGTCGTGGCGGCGGACCACGCCGAGCCACGCGCACTCGCCGGCGTTGCCGAGCTGGGCGATGCTCTCGACGTCCCAGGCCTGCTCGAGCGCGGCGATCTGGGCCGGCAGGGCGGCGAGCCAGCGCTCGCCGTGGGCCCCGAAGTTGCGGGCGATGAGGCGGGCTCCGTCGTGGGCGATGTCGTGGGCGCGGTCCATGGCGGGTCTCGCTCACAGTCGCTGCTGGATCAGGCGCCGCAGCACGCCGGCGCCGATGGTGCCGAGCTCGAGCAATTTCAAGTAGCGCGGCATCTCGATGGTCGGCGCGCTGTAGCCGGGGCGGATCCAGTTCTCGACTCCGGCGCGGTCGACCCACGACGAGTGCAGGGGGAAGCCGGGGCGGATGCCGTGCTCGTAGGGGCCGGGGCCGAGCGTGCAGCAGGGGCCGTCGCTCAGCGGGCGGGACGCGTCCCAGATCCACAGCTCCATGTCGGGGTTGTCGGGGCCCCACACCTGCGCGAGCAGGTAGCCGTCGCACACCGACTGCGAGCCCGGGCGCGGCACGAAGATCGGCGCGGCCATGAACCAGCCCGGGGGGAACTGGTAGGTGCTCTCGAGCTGCATGTCGTGGGTCAGGCGGAAGAACCGCACGGTGTTGTCGGGGTCCTGGGTGCGCTCGATGAACTCGCCGACCGCGACCATGCGCCGCGGCGGCCAGGCGTCGTCGGGGCGGCCGCGGCGGAAGTTGGAGAACACGCGCGTGCTCATGGTCTGCGGCAGCCAGCCGCCGGCGACCCAGTAGGTGGCGTCCATGCGCCGGCAGGCGCGCAGCAGGTTGGGCACGTCGGAGTCGGCGTACTCGGACAGGTAGGGCGCGACCTGCAGCGGCGGCAGCAGGTTGAGGCCGTAGGCGAAGCGCTCGCGGTCGCCGGCCTCGGGGAAGGCGCGGGTCTCGACGCGGCCGCGGCGCAGGTCGACGACGTGGCGGCGGACCTGGTTGAGGTCGGTGGCCGAGGAGAACATGCCGAGCAGCTCGGTGGGCACGGTGCCGCCGCCGACGAGGCGGTCGCCCTCCTCCATCTGGTCGGCCGGGTCGGCGCCGATGTTGTGCTGGCAGAACAGGGTGACGATGTCGTCGTCGTCGTCGTAGTCGGCGAGCGCGTGGGTGAGCTCCCAGTGCAGCTCGACCACGCGGGCGGGCACGCTGCGCTCGCCGGCCTGCAGGGCCTTGCGGATGGCGTCCTTGTGGATGAAGTAGACCGGGCAGCGGTGCTCGGGGGTGGCCTCGCGCATGCGGATGCGCAGCCAGCGGTAGAACACGCGGAGGTTGTGCGGGACCTCGGGGGTGCGCTGCTCGACCAGGAAGCGCCACAGCAGCGGGGTCAGCGGCTCGATCAGCGAGGCCGTGTTGAGCACGAGGTTGGCGTTGAAGACGATCAGGTAGTTGCGGGTCAGGCACAGCTGGTGGACCGACGCGTGGCGCAGGATCACCGGCTTGCCGTCGACCGTCACGCGCATCGGCGGCGTGGGCGGGCCGGCGCCGTCCCAGGTCATGAGGTAGAGGTCGGCGCGGATCGGCTTGTTGACGTTCAGGAAGTCGGCGACCCGCGGGACGATGTTGGTGTAGAGCAGGCGCGGCTGGCCGGGCTCGAAGTCGGGGTCGTAGACCGGGTGGCCCGAGGTCATGATCATCGGGCTGAAGCTGCTGCCGACGGCGGCGTGGTAGTCGCGCGAGCGGCCGACCGGCGAGAGGTGCTCGAGCGTGAGCGGCGAGACCTCGACGGGGCGGCCGGCGTCGTAGGACAGCAGCACGCGGCGGCCCTCGTAGCCGCCCTGGCCGAGCACCGGGAACGCGGGCACGGGCGCGGTGTTGGTCAGGTTGGAGGTGCCGAACCACGAGAACTCGGCGAAGTCGGTGCGCACGAACGCCTCCGGCGCGAGCTTGCGGAGGTGCCACGACTGGTTCTCGATGAAGCGGGTGGCGACGCGGATGAAGGTGCCGTTGCGGTCGGTCAGCGGCTCGAGGTCCATCGTCAACAGGCGCCCGCTCGCGGTGAGCATGTGCGGGTTGACGGCGATCTCCTTGTGCTCGTGGATCGACTGGTAGGGGAAGACGGTGGTGAAGGTCCGGCCCGAGAGGTCCTGCGGGTAGCTGCCGGTGCGCACCACGTAGCGCGCGCTGTGGTCGTGGGCGTCGCCGTGGTAGGTGTTGACGAGGCCGCGCCCGACGCGATCGATGAAGTCCTGCACGCGCTCTGACATGAGGCCCGGGCCGGCGATCGCCGGGGCCGGATGATACGCTCGTTTGCTGCTGCACCGAAGTTCGCGGGGGACGAGAACCTGGACAAAAGCCTGTCAGGGGGCCGTCTTTGCGTGCGTGCGGATCCGCGCCGGCGCCCGTGAAACGCCCGCGACGCGCCGCGACGCGCCGTTCGAGGCCACGTCCTCATCGCCGGCGCGGGCCGCGGAATTGTTGCGGCCGCTGCTGCTCGCGGCGCACATCGACCGGGACAGCCGCGAGCCGGTTCAGCGCGACCAGAACAGGACGGCGAGGCAGAACACGCCGACGATGGCGCCGCCGAGCAGCGCGGAGGAGGCGGCGGGGAACAGGATGGTGAGCGCGGCGGCGACGAACAGGATGACGCCGGCGCCGGCGATCCAGCGCTCGATCGAGACGGCGGCCATGACGGCGATCGAGCCGAGGATGATCAGGTCGTTGACCATGGTGGCCGCCACCGACACGCCGTTGTAGGCGGCGATGGCCCGGTGGGCCAGCAGCGCGAGGCTCGACACGGCGATCCAGGCCATCACGCGGCGGTTGATGGTGTTCTTCAGCAGCGAGGTGCGGTAGCCGTAGATGAGGCCGAAGATCAGGGCGTTGACGACCGCGCCGGCGAGCACGTTGAGGCCGGGCGAGGGCAGGCGGGTCTCGTTGAGGCCGATGATCGCGGTGGTGACGCCGAGCACCGTCACGCCGATCACGCCGCCGAGCAGGACGCGCTGGCGGCGGGCGACCGAGAGGTCGAACTCGGGGTCGCGCGCGCGGCCCGAGCCGCGCTCGAGCTCGGCGAGCAGGTCCTGCACGCTGGCGAAGCGCTGGTCGGGGTCGAGCGAGAGGCCGCGGGTGATGGCCGCGTAGACGCCGGGGGGCACGGGGTGGCCGCTCGGCGGGGGATGGTTCATGCGCCCGTCGGTGAGGTTGATGACGAGCTCGAGCAGGCTGCCGCCGGCGAACGGGTGGCGGCCGTAGAGCGCGGCGTGGAGGGTGATGCAGAAGCTGAACTGGTCGCTGCGCTGGTCGGCGGGCTGGTGGCGGTGCTGCTCGGGGGCCATGTACGCGGGCGTGCCGGCGATGCGGGCGCTCGAGCGGGGGGCCTCGGGGCCGTGGCGGGTGGCGTCGTCGGGCAGCAGCAGCGAGGCGGGCGTCGGCGGGGTGGCGGACGTCGAGGGGGTGACGAG
This sequence comes from Myxococcales bacterium, assembly GCA_016793465.1. The sequence continues at coordinate 467,779 of JAEUJW010000075.1, read as the reverse complement.
CGAGCCGGTGAGGCGGGGGACGACGGGGTGGGAGCCGGTGACGCGGGTGGTCTCGCCGAGCTGCTGGGCGCGCAGGGACGCGCCGGCCGGCTCGGCGCGGCGCGACAGGCCGAAGTCGACGACGCGGGCCTTGTCGGCGGCGTCGATGAGGATGTTGTCGGGCTTGAAGTCGCCGTGGATCACGCCCGCCTCGTGGGCGGCGTGCAGGCCCTGGCCGGCTTGCACCATCACGTCGAGGATCTGCTGCCAGGTGCGCGGCGCCGCCTTCAACCACGCCCCGAGCGTGCGGCCGTGCACGAACTCCATGGCGAGGTAGACCTGGTCCTCGAAGCGGCCGACCTCGTAGACCTGGACGACGTTCGGGTGCGAGAGCTTGGCCATGGCCCGGGCCTCGCGCTGCATGCGGCTCTGGTTGCGCTCGCTGTTGTCGCGGCCGGGGCGCAGCAGCTTGAGGGCGACGCGGCGGTCGAGCTGCTCGTCGTAGGCCGAGTAGACCACGCCCATGCCGCCCTCGCCGAGCTGGCGCAGCACGGCGAAGCGGCCGATGCGGGCGGTGTGGTCGAGGTAGCCGGAGGCGCGCTCGCGGTGCTCGGGGCCGTCGGCGTCGCCGCCGTCGGTGTGCGAGGCGGCGGAGTCCCGGGTGACCTCGTCGGCGGTCAGGCGCGAGTCGTGGCTGCGCCAGGCGTCGGGGTCGGAGCCGTGGGCCCGGGGCAGGTTGTCCGAGGTCCTCGGCATGCGCGCAGGCGGGGAGAGTAACGCAGGGGCGACGGTTCGTCGCACGCGCGGCGCGAGGGGCTGCGCGAACGCACATGGCGCGCGTGTGGAGGGGCCCTCGCGGCGCGTGGACGCGGCCGAGTCGTGAGGGCCGGCGGACCCGGCAGGTCGTGTTTCGCGGCGGACCGGAGTTTTCGGACGCGGGCCGCCGTGGGGTGAACGGTGTACTTCGCGGGCTCGCCGCGCTATGACCGCGAGGTCCATGCGACGCGTGTTGCGGATCCTTTTGCCGATTTTGGTGGTCGTCGCTGCCGTGATGGCGGCAGGGGCGCTGATGAAGGCCAAGCCTCAGGTCGAGGCCAAACCCCAGGCCCAGCGCGAGGTGCCGGTGACGGTGCTGCGGGCCCAGCCGGGCGACCACCCGACGGTGCTGCAGGCGCTCGGCGAGGTCAAGCCGGTGCACCGCCTGGTGCTGCAGCCGGAGGTCAGCGGGCGGGTCGTCGACCGCAGCCCGCGGCTGGTGCCCGGCGGGCTGCTGCACCGCGGAGACACCATGATCCGCATCGACGCCCGCGACCACGCGGCGGCGGTGGCCCAGCAGTCGGCGGCGCTCGAGCAGGCCCACGTGGCCCTCGTCGACGAGCGCGGGCGCAAGCAGGTCGCGGAGTACGACTGGTCGGCCAACATCGACAAGCTGACCACGGACGCCAAGGTGTTCGCGCTGCGCGAGCAGCACGTCAAGAGCGCGGAGGCCGGGCTGTCGGCCGCGCGCACGCAGCTCGAGCGGGCCAAGCGCGACCTCGGCAAGACCACGGTGAAGGTGCCGTTCGACGCGCTGGTGCTCGACGCGACCGTCGAGATGGGCCAGCTGGTCACGCCGGCGGCGAGCCTGGCGGTGCTGGTGGCGATCGACCGCTACTGGATCGAGGTGGCGGTGCCGGTGGCGCAGCTGGTGCACTTCGAGATCCCCGGGGTCAACGTCGCGGCCACCCAGCGCGGCTCGACCGCCAAGGTGCTGCTCGACGCCGGCGGCGGGGTGACGATCGAGCGCGAGGGGTACATCGAGCGGCTGCTCGGGCAGGTCGACGCGCGCGGGCGCATGGCCCGGGTGCTGGTCGCGGTCGACGACCCGCTGGGCGTCGGCAAGGCCGCGCTGAAGCCCGACACCCGGGCCAGCGAGGGCGCCAAGCCGAGGGCCTCGCTGCCGCTGCTGCTCGGCAGCTTCGTGCGCGTGCAGATCGCCGGCTCGCCGCTGGCGGACACCACCGAGATCCCGCGCGTGGCGCTGGTCGACGACCACCAGGTCTGGCTGGTCGTCGACGGCAAGCTGCGGGCGCGCGAGGTCGAGGTCGCCTGGCGCGAGACCGACACCGTGCTGGTCCGCGGGCTGCGCGGCGGCGAGGCGGTGGTGACCACGCCGCTGGCGACCCCGACCGAGGGCATGAGCGTGCGCATCGACGACGCGCCGACGGTGATCGCGGCGGCCGCGTCGGCGAGCGAGTAGGCGAAACGAGGCTGTGGTGGCGAGCGAACACGAAGACAACCTCGCGGGGCGATCCGGCGCGATCGCGTGGATGGCCCGCAACCCGGTGGCGGCCAACCTGCTGATGCTGTTCCTGCTGATCGGCGGGCTGCTGATGAGCTGCCGCGTCAAGCAGGAGGTGTTCCCCGAGACCGAGCTCGACATGATCACCATCTCGGTGCCGTACCCGGGCGCCAGCCCGGCCGAGGTCGAGCAGGGCATCATCCTCGCCGTCGAGGAGGCGGTCCGCGGCATCGACGGGGTCAAGCGCGTGGTCGCGACCGCGGCCGAGGGCCGGGCCTACGTCAGCGCCGAGCTCGAGGTCGACGCCGACAAGGAGAAGGCGCTGGCCGACATCAAGTCGGGGGTCGACCGCATCACCAGCCTGCCGAAGGAGGCGGAGCGGCCGGTCGTCACGCTGGTGACCAACCGCTCCGAGGTGCTGTCGGTGGTGGTCTACGGCGACCAGCAGCTCGAGGTGCTGCGCAACCTGGCCGAGCAGGTGCGCGACCAGTTCCTGACCGACCGGCGCATCACCCAGGTCAGCCTGGCCGGCGCGCCGCCGCGGGAGATCTCGATCGAGGTGCCGCGCGAGCAGCTGCGCGTGCACGGGCTGACGCTCGACGCGATCGCCCAGAAGGTCACCCAGACGTCGCTGCAGATGCCGGGCGGCGGGGTCAAGACGGCGACCGGCGAGGTGCTGGTGCGGACCAACGAGCGCCGCCAGGACGAGCGCGGGTTCGCCGACATCCCGGTGGTGACGGGCCCGGCGGGCACCGAGATCCGCCTGGGGGACATCGCCAGGGTCCACAAGGAGTTCGCCGAGACCGACGAGTCGGCGAGCTTCGACGGCAAGCCGGCGATCATGATCCGGGTCTACCGCATCGGCGAGCAGAAGCCGCTCGAGGTGGCGGCGGCGGTCCGCGAGCAGACCGAGGAGGTCCGGCGCTGGCTGCCGCAGGGCGTGCAGATCGCCCAGTGGCGCGACATGTCGGAGATCTACGCCCAGCGCGTCGACCTGCTGATGCGCAACGCGGCGATGGGCCTGGTGCTGGTGCTGGTGTGCCTGGGGCTGTTCCTCGAGCTGCGGGTCGCGTTCTGGGTGACCATGGGCATCCCGACGTCGTTCATGGGGGCGCTGCTGCTGATGCCCGGCCTGGACGTGTCGATCAACATGATCACGCTGTTCGCGTTCATCGTCGTGCTCGGCATGGTGGTCGACGACGCGATCGTGGTCGGCGAGAACATCTACGAGCGCACGCAGCGCGGGGAGTCGTACCTGGCGGCGGCGATCGGCGGGACCAGCGAGGTCGGGGTGCCGGTGGTGTTCTCGGTGCTGACGACGGTGGCCGCGTTCTCGCCGCTTTTCTTCGTGCCGGGCTTCTCGGGCAAGCTGTTTAGCGTCATCCCGGTGATCGTCATCTCGGTGCTGATGATCTCGCTGGTCGAGTCGCTGTTCATCCTGCCGGCGCACATCGGGCACATGAAGCGGCCCGACCCGGGCGGCTGGTACGCGTGGATCCACCGCCAGCAGCAGAAGGTCTCGCGCGGGCTCGAGCGGTTCGTCGTCCGCTTCTACGTGCCGGTCGCGCGGGCGGCCCTGCGCTGGCGCTACCTGACGCTGGCGATCGGCGTGGCGACGCTGATCGTCGCGGTCGGCTACATGCGGGCCGGGCTGATCGGGTTCCGGTTCTTCCCGGCGATCGACGGCGACGTGGTCACGGCGGCGGTCGAGCTGCCGTTCGGGTCGAGCGTCGAGCAGACGCGCGCGGTGCAGCAGCGCCTGCTGACGGCGGCGCAGCAGCTCGTCGAGGAGCACGGCGGGGAGAAGATCAAGCGCGGGCTGTTCGCCCAGGTCGGCGCGCCGGCGCCGGTGTTCGGGCCCGGCGGGGCCGGGGCGCAGACGGCGGGCGGGCACCTGGCCAACGTGCAGGTGTACTTCGTGGCCAGCGACCTGCGGGACTTCGAGACGTCGAAGTTCGCGGCCGAGTGGCGCGAGCGCGTGGGGCCGGTGCCGGAGGCGAAGTCGCTGAACTTCAACTTCAGCATGGGCCCGAGCGCGGGCCGGCCGGTCGACGTCGAGCTCAGCCACTACGACGCGAAGGTGCTCGAGCAGGCGGCCGAGGACGTGGCGGCGAGGCTGCGCACGTACGCGGGGGTGACCGACGTCGAGAACGGGGTGGCGCTCGGCAAGCCGCAGCTCGACCTGACGCTGCGGCCGGAGGCGGTGAGCCTGGGCCTCAGCGCCACCGACATCGCGCGGCAGGTCCGCGGGGCGTTCTACGGGGCGGAGGCGCTGCGCCAGCAGGAGGGCCGCAACGAGGTGCGGGTGCTGGTGCGCCTGCCGGACGCGGAGCGGAAGAGCGAGCACGACATCGCGGAGCTGCTGATCCGGACGCCGCAGGGCGGGGAGATCGCGCTGCGCGAGGCGGCGGAGATCCGGCGCGGGCGCAGCTGGCCGTCGATCGAGCGGGCCGACGGGCGGCGCATCGTGCACGTGACGGCGGACATCCGCCAGGGCGAGGCGACGCCGGGGCCGGTGCTGGCCAAGCTGACCGAGGACGTGCTGAAGACGCTGCCCGACGCGTACCCGGGCCTGGCCTGGGGCTTCGGCGGGGAGAACCGCGAGCAGCAGGAGTCGCTCGGCAGCCTCGGCACCGGGGCGGCGATGGCGCTGCTGGCGATCTACGCGCTGCTTGCGATCCCCTTCAAGAGCTACGTGCAGCCGCTGATCGTGATGGCGGCGATCCCGTTCGGGCTGGTCGGCGCGCTCGGCGGGCACGTGCTGCTCGGGCTCGAGCTCAGCGTGATGAGCCTGATGGGCATGGTGGCGCTGTCGGGCGTGGTGGTGAACGACTCGCTGGTGCTGGTCGACGCGACCAACGAGTTCCACAAGGGCCAGCGCATGCCGCACTTCGAGGCGGTGGCGGCCGCGGGGGCGCGGCGGTTCCGGCCGATCTTGCTGACGTCGATCACGACGTTCTTCGGGCTCACGCCGATGATCATGGAGCCGTCGGTGCAGGCGAGGTTTTTAATTCCGATGGCGGTGAGCCTCGGGTTCGGGGTGATGTTCGCGACGGGGATCACGCTGCTGATCGTGCCGTCGCTGTACCTGGCGGTCGAGGACGTGCGCAACGCGGTCCGCTGGTACCAGGGCAGGCCGCTGGAGTCGACCGAGCCGGCGCCGGCGAGCGAGTTGAAGGTCAAGCCGATCGAGGCGATCGACATCGAGGTGTGAACATGGCGTTCTTTCAGGAAGGTCCCGGCAATCCCGATCTGTTCGCGGTCGACGCGGCGCTGCAGGCGGAGCTGCGCCGGCGCCTGCCGGAGCCGGCCCTGGCCGAGGCGTGGCGGCGCTGCGCGGCGATCGGCGAGGCCACGGCGGGGCCGCTGGCGCAGTGGATGACCGAGGCCGAGCGGCAGCTGCCGGTGCACGTGCCGTACGACGCGTGGGGCCGGCGGGTCGACGAGATCCACACGTCGCCGGCGTGGGACCAGCTGCGGCGGTTCTCGGCCGAGCACGGGCTGGTCGCCACCGGCTACGAAGAGGGGCTCGGCGAGCACCGGCGGGTCGTGCAGGCGGGGCTGCTGCACCTGTTCGCGGCCACGTCGGCGACGTACAGCTGCTACCTGGCGATGACCGACGCGGCCGCGCGGGTGCTGCTCGACCTGGCGCCGGCGAGCCTGCGCGAGCGCCTGGCGCCGCGGCTGACCTCGCGCGACCCGCGGCGCTTCATCACCTCGGGCCAGTGGATGACCGAGCGGACGGGCGGCTCGGACGTCGGCGGGAGCGAGACGATCGCCCGGCCGGCGCGGGTCGTCGGCGAGGAGCGGCGCTACACGCTGCACGGGGTCAAGTGGTTCACCTCGGCGACGACGTCGGAGATGGCGCTGACGCTGGCCCGCGTCGACGACGGCGAGCGCGCGCCGACGGCGGGGTCGCGCGGGCTGTCGCTGTTCTGCGTGGAGATCGGGCGCGGGCCGCACGGGTGGGACGGGATCACCGTCAACCGCCTGAAGGACAAGCTCGGCACGCGGGCCCTGCCGACCGCCGAGCTGACGCTCGACGGCTGCGAGGCCACGCTGATCGGCGAGCCGGGCCGCGGGGTCGCCAACATCTCCGGCATGCTGAACGTGACGCGGCTCTACAACGCGATCGCGTCGGCGTCGGGCATGCACCGCGCGTGCGCGCTGGCCCGCGAGTACGCGGGCAAGCGGTCGGCGTTCGGGCGGCCGCTCGGCGAGCAGCCGCTGCACGCGGCGACGCTCGAGGACATGGAGGCCGAGACGGCGGCCGCGCTGGCGCTGGCGCTCGAGTGCGCGGCGCTGCTCGGGCGCGCCGAGGTCGGGGCGGCCACGGACGACGAGCGCCGGCGCCTGCGCGCGCTCATCCCCCTGGCCAAGCTGACGACCGCCAAGCAGGCGGTGGCGCTGGCCTCGGAGGCGCTCGAGTGCATGGGCGGGGCCGGCTACGTCGAGGACACCGGGCTGCCGCGGCTGCTGCGCGACGCCCAGGTGCTGCCGATCTGGGAGGGCACGACCAACGTGCTGGCGCTCGACCTGCTGCGCGCGGAGGCGCGGGAGGCGGGCTTCTCGGCTGTCCTTCGCGACATGACCCTGCGGGCAGAGCGGCTGGCGCGGCCGATCGACCGCGCGGCGGCGGCGGCGATCCGCGACGGGGTGCGCGGGCTGAAGGACGTCGCCAGCAAGGCGCTGATGGCCGGGGGCTCGGCGCTCGAGGCGAGCGCGCGCAAGCTGGCGCTGCGCGCGGGTCACCTCGCGGAGGCGCTGTACCTCGCCGACACGGCGGTGGGCGACGAGCTGGCGGGCGAGCGGCTGAAGCGGTTCGTGGCCCTGCGCGTCGGCTGACGGCGAGTGATGGGCGCGAGCGTGCGGCGGGCGGCGCGTGGGCGCGCTCGCCCGCTTGCATGTCCATGCGAGCGGAGGACGCGTACAATGGCGGCTCCGGAGAGGGTATGAAGGAACAGCTCAACGCACGACTGCAGCAGCTCAAGAACGAATACGAGGCGGGGCAGCGCATGCTCGCGGACCTCGACGCGCGGGCGCAGGAGGTCCGCTCGACGCTCCTGCGCATCGGCGGGGCGATCCAGGTGCTCGAGGAGGAGCTGCAGAAGGCCAAGGGCCACGGGTGAGGTCGAGGTCGCGGGCGTCGTCGGCGGGTCCGGTCGCAGCGCCGGCGCCCCGGGGCGTGGCGGATCAGAAGTCCTGGCGGTTGACGTGCTCGGTCCGGGTCTGCGAGGCCGTTGTCGGCGGTGGCTCAGGTGCGCTGGCGCGCGGTGAGAGCGGGTGTTAGGGTGGCTTCGTGCCGCTCGACGACCTGCGAACGCGCCCGATCCCGCCGGTTCCTCCGCACGAGGAGGATGTCGAGGTGTTCGACGACGATGACGTCGAGCTGACGCCTGAGGAGCAGGCGGCGATCGACGCCGACTGGATGGAGGAGATCGAGCGGCGGTGGAAGGACTACAAGGAAGGCCGCGAAGTGGCGCTTCCGTGGGACGACGCGATGAACGCCCGGATCTTCGCCAAGCTTCGTTAGTAGACCTTCTTTGAGGGGACGGCGCCGCGGGCGCCCAGGAGGCCAGGGACGGTCCCATGAAGTACGAAGTGCGAATGGCCGCGAGCGCGGAGGCGGAGCTCACGGCGGTGGTCGAGTGGTATGCACGGAGAAGCCGCAGCGTCGCACTGCGGTTGCAGGCTGCAGTGTTGACGCTGCAGCGGCGAACTGCCGCTGCGTTGGGGAGAGTTCGAGCCGGGATATCGCCGCGGGTTCGTGAGAGGGTTTCCTTATTGGTTGGTCTACAAGGTCGAAACCGACGCGGTGACGATCGTCGCATGTCGGCACCAGCGACGGGCGAGGTGGGGGCGGGTCAGGGGTCCTGGCGGCGGCTGACGAGCATGCCGAAGGCGGCCGCGGTGAAGAACATCAGGATGCCGTAGAGGGCCGGGGGGATCGCCATCACCTGGTTGCCGAGGACCTTGTCGGCGATGGCGATGGCGAGGGTCGCGTTGTGGATGCCGATCTCCATGCCGCAGGCGATGGCCTGCCGGCGGTCGAGGCCGATCAGGCGGGGCAGGTAGTAGCCGACGGCCATGCTGAGGAGGTTGAAGGTGAGCACGGCGAGGCCGCAGCTGGCGATCGCGTCGACGACGACGTGGCGCTGCTGGATGAGGGCGGCGATCACGATGACGGCGAGGAGGACCGCGGAGGTGATGCGGACGGGGCGGTCGAGGCGCTCGGCGATCGCGGGCTTGCGGTCGCGGACGAGCATGCCGATGGCGGCGGGCACGATGACGAAGCCGACCACCTGCAGGACCTTGCCGGTCTGGATGGCGATGCTCTTGTCGGTGGCCATGAAGGCCACGAGCGAGAGGCCGATGATGAGCGGGAGGGTGACGAGCGAGAGGACGCTGTTGATCGCCGTGAGGGTGATGTTGAGGGCGACGTCGCCGCGGGCGAGGTGGCTAAACAGGTTGGCCGAGGCGCCGCCGGGCGAGGCGGCGAGCAGCATGAGGCCGACGGCGAGCTCGGGCGGGAGGCCGAAGCCGACCGCGAGGCCGTAGCAGATCGCCGGCAGCAGCAGCGTCTGGCAGAACAGGCCGATGAACACCGCCTTCGGATATTTGAAGACGCGGCGGAAGTCGTCGGGCGTCAGCGAGAGGCCGAGGCCGAGCATGATGACGCCGACGGCGACGGGCAGGAAGACGGCGGTGAGGATGGTGGACTGCATGGCGGCCTGGCGGGTCTACCGCCATGTTTGACAGTGTCGCTCCGCGGGCGGGCGGGTTGCAAGCTGGTTTGGTCCTGTCTTTTGTCGACAGGGCCGGGCGCGGGGAGCGAGGCGCCGCGACGGCGCCGCGTCAGCGGGGACGGACGGCGCCGGCGGGCCGCGCGAGCACGGCGGCCATGACGGCGGGGTCGACGGGGTCGCGGCCGTCGAGGATGCGGACGGCGTCGGCGAGGCGGTCCTGGCCCCACACGAGTTCGTCGCCGACGCCGAAGGTCGGCACGCCGAACACGCCGCGGGAGATCGCGGACGCGGTGGCGTCGACGAGCGCCTGCTTGACGGCGGGGTCGTGGGTGGCGGCGAGGAGGGCGGGGCCGTCGAGGCCGGCGTCGGTGAGGGCGCGGGCGAGGACCTCGGGGTCGGCCATGTCGTGGCCGTGGGTCCAGCCGGCGGCGAGCACGGCCGCGAAGGCGCGGGCGCGGTCGGCCTCGGGGGCGGCGAGCACGGCCCGCAGGGCGGTCAGGGGGTTGAATGGGTGGGTCGCGGGGCCGCGGACCACGAGGCCCAGCTCGGCGCAGCGGCGCCACACGTCCTTGAAGGTGAAGACGCGCTTCGCGGGGATCTCGGCGGGGCCGAGCTGGCCGCCGTGGGCGAGCAGGGCGGCGAACAGGACCGGGCGCACGGTGACCGTGATGTCCGGGCGCTCGGCCTGCAGCAGCTTCAGGCGGTGCCAGGCGATGTGGACATACGGCGAGATGGGGTCGGCGTAAAAATCCAGGTGCATGGCGCGAGTGTAGTGCGAATGTGCGTAGTCGGTCGGGGCGCGGCGAATTGCTTTGACAGTGTTGCGGCGGCGAAGTAGCCTCCGCGGTCCTGGGTTCCCCCGCGATGTTCGCTCGTGCACATATGGCCTTACGGTCCGCTCGCCTGGTCGGTTCGGCCGGTCCGGCGAAGCCTCGGCCAGCGTGCGCGGCCCGCCTGTGGGGTTACGACCGGGTGTTCCTGGTGTCGCCCCGGGCGTGAGTCGCAGCGGCCCGGTCGGGGCTGCAGGGGTCGCTGGAGAGGAGAGCAGAAGGGTTTTTAGCGGGGTCGATCGCGGATCGATCGCCGCCGGCGGAGCGCGTGTTTCGGGCGGGCGCGGCCGTCGTGACGATGAGAGCCGCCCGGGGAGAGCAGACAGGACAATGTCGACGTTCACCGTGAATGTTGTGCGTGTGGCCATCGAGCCGCACGAGAACGCGGATGCCCTCGAGATCGCCCGCATCGGCGACTACCGGGCGGTGGTGCGCAAGGGGGAGTTCAAGACCGGGGACCTGGTGGCGTACATCCCGGAGCAGGCGCTCGTCGGCGAGGCGCTGCTGGACGAGATGGGCCTGCGCGGCAAGCTGGCCGGCAAGGACGGCAACCGCGTCAAGGCGATCAAGCTGCGCGGGGTGCTGTCGCAGGGGCTGGTCTACCCGGCGCGTCCGGGCTGGTCTTTGGGCCAGGACGTCAAGGCGGAGCTCGGGGTCACGAAGTGGGAGCCGCCGGCGCCGCCGGCCCACATGAACGGGGTGTGCTACGCGGCCGGGCCGGACCGCTGCATGAAGTACGACATCGAGAACTTCAAGGCGTGGCCGGAGGTGCTGCGGCCGGACGAGCCGGTCGTGTTCACCGAGAAGATCCACGGGACGTGGTGTCAGGTCGGGTACTTGCCGGCGTCGATGATCGGGGAGCACGGGCACCTGGTCGTCAGCTCGAAGGGGCTGTCGCACAAGGGGCTGGCGTTCATCCCGGACGCGCCGGACAACGCCACGAACCTGTACCTGCGGATCGCGCGGACGCTGGAGATCGACCGTCGGCTCGCGGAGGTGTTCGTCGCCGATCTGGCGGCGGACCGCCCGGTGTTCGTGCTCGGGGAGATCTTCGGGGCGGGGGTCCAGGACCTCGGCTACGGGGCCCGGGTCGACGCCACGCTGGGCTTTCGCGTGTTCGACATCCACGTCGGGCGGCCCGGCCACGGCGCGTACCTGAGCGACGAGCCGCTGTCGGCGGCGTGCGAGCGGCTCGGGCTGGCACGTGTTCCGGTGCTGTACCGCGGGCCGTTCACCCGCGAGGCCATGCGCACGCACACCGACGGCAAGGAGACGGTGACGGGGCGGGAGCTGCACATCCGCGAGGGCATCGTGATGCGGCCGGCGGTCGAGCGGCGCGACCCGCTGCTCGGGCGCGTGCAGCTGAAGAGCGTGTCCGAGAAGTACTTGCTGCGCTCGGGCGCCACCGAGTACAACTGATCGGTCGGGCGCGGCCGCGGGTCGCGCCCGACCGGTATTTGTCGCCCGGAGGTGGGGGATGCGGGGGTCGCTGGTGGTCGGAGTGTCGCTCGCGCTGGTCGGTTGTCCCAAGGATCCTCCGCCCGGGGCGTCGGAGGGCGGGGCGACGACGCTGGAGTCGTCGTCGTCGTCGTCGTCGCCGCCGACCGGGGGCGGGAGCTCGTCGAGCGGGTCGACGACGGAGCCGCCGACCACGGCGGTCGTCGAGCAGACGTCGACGTCGAGCGGGGCGAGCACGGCGGCGGGCAGCTCGGGCGAGGCGTCGAGCGGCGGCGAGACGTCGGGCGACGCGGGCGAGACGTCGAGCGGATCGAGCGGCGACGGCGACTCGACGACGGGGCCGCCGCCGCGCCTGTTCGACTGCTACGGCTGCGAGTGCGACGCCAACGAGTACTACTGCCAGCAGGTGTTCAACGGGCTGGCGCGCGCCGGCGCGGGCGACGAGCCGCGGCTGTGCCCGGTGGTCGAGCCGGACACGCCGGACAACGGCTGCGTGCCGTACCCGACCTTCTGCGAGGGCACGCCGTCGTGCCAGTGCCTGCCGCAGATGAACGGCACGTGCTTCTGCACCGAGGTCGAGCCGGGGGTGTTCGAGGTGGTGTGCCCGCTGCCGTGAGGGCGGTCAGCGGGGCCTTATGCACTCGGGGTCGTCGTTGCGCACGCTGTTGACGCGGGTGGTGACCGCGGTGGCGGCGAGCAGGTCGTCGGCGGCCGGGCGCATGACGGGGGCGGCGGCGCGGGCGTCGGGGCCGAGCCAGAGGTCGAGCTGCGCCGGCGGGACGATCACCGGCATGCGCTCGTGGTAGGGCGCGAGGGTGGCGTTGGCGCGGGTGGTGAGGATGACGAAGCGACGGGTGACCTCGCCGGTCTCGGGGTCGGCGAGGTCGCGGTAGACGGCGCCGAGCACCAGGGGCCCGGGCGTGTGGGGGTGGAACCACAGCGGGAGGCGGCGCTCGCCGCCGCCGGCCCACTCGTAGAAGCCGTCGGCGAGCACGCCGCAGCGGCCGCGGGCGAAGGCGTCGCGGAAGGCGGGGGAGGTGGCGACGGTCTCGCTGCGGGCGTTGATGTAGCCGCCGGGGCGGCGCTCGTCGAAGCCGGGCAGGCCCCAGGCGGCGGGCTGCAGGCGGCGCTGGCGCTCGCGGGCGGTGAGCACGACGGCGACGGCGCTGGGCGCGATGTTGTAGCGGGGGCGGTGGAGCTGCGGGAGGCGCGGGTCGAGCTCGGCGGAGAACAGCTCGGCGAGGGTCTCGACCCGCGGGACGGTGAGGGTGAAGCGGCCGCACATGCAACGAGAGTGTCGCGCGGGCGGGCGCGGTTGGCTATCCTCGGCCGGTGGCGGGGCGCAGCGACGGAGCGAGCCACTGGGACCTGGCGCTGCGGCGGCTGCTCGGGCAGTTCTGGACCCGGCTGTTCCTCAGCGCGTGCATCGTCACGAGCTTGCTGCCGCTCGGGTGGGTGCGCGAGCTCGACGTGGCGTTCCTCGCGGTGTTCGGGGTCGAGTTCCTGCTGCGCTGCGGGCTCGGGCTGCTCGGGACCGGCGACGAGGCGGCGGCCGAGGGGCGCCGGGGCACGCGGCTCGGCTCGGCGCTGCTGCTGCTGGCGGACCTGCTGGCGCTGGTCTCGTTCTTGCCGATCGTGGCCCACGACACCCCGTGGATGCGGCTCCTGCGGGTCGTTCGTCTGGTCGCGCTGCTGAGCTACTGGGCGCCGGCGCTGTACGACCTGCGGGTGGTGCTGCTGCGGCGCGAGCGCTCGCGCCAGGTGCTGGTGATGGGCGCGCTGGTGGGCCTGCTGTCGTTCATCGGGGCGCTGGTGCTCGAGCAGCTCGACGTCGCCTCGGGGGCCAACGTCGACTACGACGACGACGGCGAGGTCACCGCGCGCGACCGCCGGTTCTCGGTGCACCTGTGGTGGGCGTTCCGCCAGATCCAGGACCCCGGCAACATGCTCGGCGCGCCCGAGGCGGTCGGGGCGGTGGTCGTCAGCGTGGTGCTGACGGTGTTCGGGCTGTTCCTGGTGAGCTTCTTGATCGGGCTCGGGACCGACGTGGTCCGCGAGCTGATGACGGTCAGCCGCATGCGCCCGCCGGGGCTGCGCGGGCACACCGTGATCGTGCACGTCAACGCGGCGACGCGGCCGCTGCTGGTCGACCTGGCCAACTACTACCAGAAGCTGATCCCCGAGGGCTCGCTGTCGCGCCGCTGGTGGCGGCAGCTGGCGGCCAACGCCCGCCAGCTGCTGCTCGGGCCGCGCTTCGTGGTGCTCGGTCACCAGCACGAGCCGCCGACGTACCTGCGGCACCTGCCGCACATCGTGTATCGCCACGGGTCGCCGGCGGACCGCGACTTCATGGCCCGCGCGGACATCCCGCGGGCGCGGCGGGTGCTGGTGCTGGCCGACATGGACGCGCAGAACCCCGACGCCGAGACGATCCACGCGCTGCTGACGATCCACGACGGGCTCCACCCGCGCGGGTCGGCGGCGACGGACAGGCCGGTGCTGACGGCCATGCCGCGGCGCCGCGGGCTGGCGCGGCTGAAGGCCGGGCGGGCGAAGGCGTCGCAGGGCAGGCTGCTGGTGGCGGAGATCCTCGACGAGCGCAACCTGCCGGCGGCGTGGGCGGCGATCTCGTACGGGTCGGGCGAGGTGCGCACGTTCGTCGTGCACGTGGAGCGGCTGATCGGGCTCTACATGGCCTGCGTGGCGCGCATCGGCGGGCTCGTGCCGGTGCTCGACGAGCTGCTGTCGAGCGCGGGGCACGAGCTCTACACCTGCTTCTTCGCGGCGCCGGCGCTGAGCTACCAGGCGACCACGCCGCCGTCGCTGCCGGGGCGGGCCTCGGAGGCGATGGCGACGCTGCGGGCCGCGGCGGCGGACCGGCCGGCGCGGCGGTTCCTGGTGCCGATCGGGCTGCTCGCCGAGGAGGGCGAGGGCGAGTGGGCCAGCCAGCGCGTGCACTTCGGCGGGCAGGCCGACGAGGAGCGCCGGTGGATCGGGTTCGTGGCGCTGGCCCCGAGCTTCGCGGTGGTCCGCGACTTCGCCGACGCGCTGCAGCGGCCGGCGCCGGCGAGCGCGGCGAGCCCGGCGAGCGAGGGGCCGACGCCGCCGCGGACCGAGCGCCAGGCCGACCTGCCGCTGAAGAAGATCCTGGTGTGCGGGTTCCGGGCGGCGACGGTGGGGCTGCTCGAGGCGCTGGTGCTGGCCGAGCCGGCGGCGGAGATCCTCGTGCTCGTCGACGACGAGGCGACCCGCGCGGCGGCGGTCGAGCGCTTCGGGGAGCACCGCGCGCTGGCCGACTACCGCGCGCTGACGCTGGCGCTCGGGAGCTTCGCGCCGCAGGCCGACGGGAGCTTCGTCTACCAGCCGCGCGTGCGTCAGGACCAGCACTGCGGGCGCGTGCGCCTGGCGGTCGGCGACCGCACGTCGCTGCCGCAGCTCATCGACCTGCCGCACGGGTTCGGGCACGCGGGGGACCTCGACCTGGCGCTGGTGCTGGCGACCCGCCGCGAGGACAGCGACGCGCGCACGACCCAGACGCTGCTGGCGCTCGAGGTGGTGCGCACGCACGGGGGCCGGCGCTCGCGCCTGCGGGTGGTGGCCGAGGTGGTCGACGCGGAGCTGTGCCGGCGGCTGCGTCGGCGCGCGCGGCAGGTCGGCGACGAGCTGGTGCAGGTGTTCTCGCTCGAGAACCTGCGCGCGGCGTTCCTGTTCCAGTCGGCGGTGATCCCCGGGTTCAACCTGGTGTACGGCGAGCTGCTCGGGCCGTGGGGGCAGAGCTTCGCGCGCCTGGTGGTGACGACGCCGGGGCAGGGGCGCTGCAGCTTCGCGGCGCTGGCGGAGCGGCTGGTCGCGCGCGGGGAGCTGCTGCTCGGGGTCGAGGTGACGCGGGGCGGCGAGCGGCGCGTGGTGCTCGGCGCGGGCGAGGCGGCGTCGATCGACCTGGCCGAGGTGGTGGCGCTGTGGGTGCTGGCGGGCGACGCGGCCGACGAGGTGCGCGGGCGCTGCGTCGACGGCCCGGTGGCGTGAGGCGGTCGGTCAGTCGACGTGCGGGCGGATGCTCGCGCGCAGGGCCTCGATCTCGGCGCGGACGATCTGCTTCAGGTGTTGCACGTCCTCGAGGCCCATGCCGGCGGTCGAGATCGGGTCGCCGACCTTGACGAACGCGCGGGCGCGGCCGAACCGCCAGTCGTGCACGGGCAGGGCGGTGGCGGTGCCGTACACGGCGATCGGCAGGATGTCGGCGCCGGACTCGATGGCGAGCTGGAAGGCGCCGTCCTTGAAGGGGCCGAGCTCGTCGGTCAGCGAGCGGGTGCCCTCGGGGAAGATCATGACGGGCATGCCGCGCTCGAGGTAGCGGCGGCAGCGGGCCATGGCGCTCCTGGCCGAGGTCTTCTCGCCGCGCACGACCGGCACGTCGCCGGCGAGCCACATGGCCCAGCCGAGCACCGGGACGCGGAACAGCGAGGCCTTGCCGAGCCACTTCATCTCCCACGGGAGGTGCGAGATGAGGAACGGGTCGGTCTGCGAGCAGTGGTTGCCGACCACGACGGTGCGGCCGGGGCGGCGGATCGGCAGCTCGCCGAGCACGCGGAAGTCCCACAGCGGGGTCAGCCTGGCGGTGCAGATGGCGGCGAGGCGGTAGAGCCGGCCGGTGATGCGGCGGTTGCGGTCCCACCACCACGTCAGCGGGACCAGCGCGAGCTGCAGGAAGAACGCACTGGTCGCGCAGAGGATGAGGGCGAACCAGGTCCAGAGGACGAGAGGGAGGGGCGCGGGTCGTGCGGGCATGTCACTCCGGTTTGAGGAAGACCTCCTGGATCCACCCGCAGGTGCCGCCGTTGTGGCAGGGGTCGCAGGCGCCGGGGTCGTCGGCGCTGCAGCCGCCGCCGGCGCCGGCGCCGTCGCTCGCGGGGGTGAGGACTGCGGCGCCGCTGTTTAGGACCTCGACGAAGTCCCACAGCACGCCCTGGGCGTCGCGCGTGTGGTAGTACGACTGCACGCGGTCGCCGTAGTGCAGCCAGTGCTTGGTGGTGCTGTTCTGCGCCCAGTAGAGGTAGGCGCCGAACGGGTAGGCGAGGAAGAAGTCGGGCTCGTCGCCGTTGGCGAAGCAGGTGATCGAGGGGTGCGGCACGTCCTTGGCGCACGGGTGCGTGCCCGCGGGGTAGGTGACGAGCTTGCGGTGGGCCGTCGGCGTCAACGCGCCGCCGCTCATGGCCCCGCACGCCTCGCGGCCGCAGTCGTCGGCGCCCTCGTCGCAGCGGTTGGCGGCGCCGCAGGTGATGTTGTCACCGCTGCACGCCGTGGCCTGGCCGCACGCCGACGCGGCCTCGAAGTCGACGCCCGCGGGGCCGCGCGCGCACGGGTGGGCGGGGTCGAAGCCGGCGAACACCATGCGCGCGGGGTCGTAGTAGAACCAGCCCTGCATGTGGCTGGCGCCCTGGTAGGCGTAGCCCCAGTAGAAGCCGCCGATGTTCGGGCGCAGCGGCGGGGCGCTGTCGGTGCAGGCGTCGATGTCCTTGTTGCCGCAGGTGTCGCCGGTCTGACAGTCGGCGGCGGGCATGTACCACGGGCCGGTGGTCGACAGGCCGATGTAGCTGCCCGCGGGCACGACCTGCAGGATGACGCCCTTCGCGGACGGACCGGCGGCGAAGATCGCGGCGGGGTCGCCGTCGTAGTCGCCGGAGTACTGGGTGACCGGGGCGACCACGCGGTAGGGGTAATAACCGACGTTGATCCCGCGGGCGGTCCAGGCCTGGTCGAGGTCGCCGCAGCGGCCGCCGCCGTCGCCGGTGGCCTGCTCGGGCGGCTTGCAGGCCGCGGCGCCGCACTGGTTGGGGGCCACGCCGTTGCCGCAGACCTGGTCGCCGGGACAGGTGCCACAATTCAGGGTCGCGCCGCAGCCGTCGTCGAGGTCGCCGCACGCGGCGCCGACGCTGGCACAATCGATCGGGGCGCAGCCGGTCGGGTCGGTGCCCGGGGTCGTCGCGGTCGTCGCGGTGCCGGGGTCGGTCGCGGTCGGGTCGGGGGCCGTCGGCCCGGTCGTGGGGTTCGCGGCGGAGCCGGTCGCGTCGGTGGAGGTGGGGCCGGTGACGGCGCCGGTCGGGACGTCGCCGCCGGCGGTGGAGGCCTCGCCGCCGGCGGAGGCTCCGGTGGGGTCCTGGTCGGCGGGGCAGGCGACGAGCACGAGGGCGCTGAGGGCGAGGCTCCGCGACATGACCGCCGCGGTATGCCAGCAGTCGCGCGAGAAAGCCAGGACAGCGCCACCGAGCGGGCGAAGGCGGCGCCGGCCGCGGTCGACCAGAAAGCAAAAATTAAATTATTGAGCGGGCTCGCTGAGGGGCACGAACGAGGTGCCGGTCTCGGACATCACGGCGAGCGACATCGCCATGCTGCCGGGCGCGAGGACCTTGGTGATCGCCCGGACGAGGTTCTCGGGGGTGGCGGTCCGCGGGAGCAGCACGACGCCGGCGGTGAGGGCCTGGATCGCCAGGGCCCGGGTGGCCTCGGCGGTGACGATGGCGACGGTCATGCTCGACCAGCGGCGGTGGATCGCCCGGGCCAGGTTGAAGCCGCCGATCGGCTCGACGTCGAGGTCGGCGACCACGAGGGTGATCGCCGTCGGGTCGCGGGCGAGGACCTCGAGGGCGCCGGCCGCATCGTCGGTGACGACCACCCGGAAGCCGGCCTCGGCGAGCGCGCTGGCCTCCTCGTCGCGCCGCGGGCGGTCGTCCTCCACCAACAAGATCGTATGCAACACCGATGTCATCACCACCATCGATACGGGGTTTCGCTCCCCCAGGGAAGAGGGGGCCGTGGTTTGGTACCCCCTGCGGCGAGGGTGTGGGCACGGCTCCGACGCTGACGCCGCGCCGGCGACGACGCCGCCGCGTGCGGCGCACGCCGACGGCGACGGCGCCGCCGTCCGCGAGTCGACGGCGCGCGGGCGAGGGCCGCTCGATGGCCGCGGCGGCGCGGCGAACGAGGCCGCGGATCGGCGTTCGCGGGCCCTGCGGGCGGCGCCGCTGGCGTCCGCGATCTCGCGCGCTACAACGCGCGCCGCGTGCCGAAGCTCCCCCACGAGGCCCTGGTCCAGCTCGTCCGGGCGGCGCCGGCGATGGTCGTCGATCTGCTGCGGTCGGTGATCGACGGGCTGCCGCAGGCCAGCGCCCAGGTGCTGCCGCAGGTCACCGCGGCCGAGCTCGTCAACCTCGACCTGCCGGAGTTCCGCGCCGACGCGGTGCTGGTGCTCGGCGATCCGAAGCAGCCGGCGGCGACGTTCATCGTCGAGGTCCAGGGCGAACCGGCGGCCCGCAAGCGCAAGGTCTGGCCGTTCTACGTCACCGGCTTCGAGGTGCGCTTCGGCTGCCCGGCGACGCTGGTGATCTTCGCCCTCGACGACGACGTCGCCGACTGGTGCGGCGAGCCGATCGTGTTCAGCGGCGGCCGCGGCCGCCTGCAGCCGGTGGCGATCCGGACCCGCGACATCCCGGTGATCACCGACCCGCTCGTGGCGGCCGCGGCGCCCGAGCTGGCGGTGCTGTCGGTCGCGGCCCACGGACGCGAGCCGGGCGCCGAACACATCGCCAGGGCCGCGCTGGAGGCCTGCCACCGCCTCGACAGCCAGGCGCGGCTACATTACGCTGACTTCATCGTCGCCTTCCTCGGGAAGGTCGCCCGCGCAGCCCTCGGACAGCTCATGCAACTCGACGACCGCAATCCCTTCTTCAGCGAAGAGTTCCGTCAGTCGTGGGCCGGAGGCTGGGCCGAGGGCGAGGCCAAGGGCGAGGCCAAGGGCGAGGCCCGGAGCCTGCTCCGGCTGTTTCGCCTGCGCGGGTGGACGGTCACGCCGGAGGTCGAGGCGCGGGTGTCAGGCTGCCGCGACGAGGCGCTGTTCGAGAAGTGGACCGCGCGCGTGCTGACGGCGGCGAGCCTCGACGAGGTGCTCGCGTAGGGCGGTGCGCGTGCTGGTGCGGCGCGAGCGAGCGGGGGATGTCGCGGCGATCCGGGCGCTGACGATCGCGGCGTTCGCGGGCGCGGATGGGGCGGAGCCGGTCGAGGCGGGGCTCGTCGAGGACTTGCGGGCGGATGTCGGGTGGCTGCCGGCGCTGGCGCTGGTGGCCGAGCTCGAGGGGGCGGTGGTCGGGCACGTGGTGTGCACGCGTGGGTTCGTCGGCGAGGCGGCGGCGCTCGGACTCGGGCCGATCGGCGTGCTGCCGGGGCTGCAGCGGCGCGGCGTGGGCTCGGCGCTGATGCACGCGGTGCTCGGCGCGGCCGACGCGCTGGGCGAGCCGCTGGTGGCGCTGCTCGGGGACCCGGGGTTTTACGCGCGGTTCGGGTTTCGTGCCGCGGCGGAGTTCGATATTTCGCCGCCGGTGGCCGCCTGGGCGCCGCACTTTCAGGTGCGCGCGCTGACGGCGTACGCGCCGGGGACCGCGGGAATTTTTGCTTATGCGGGGCCGTTCGCGCGGTTCATGTGAGGCTCACTCGTCGTCCTCGAGGGCGGCGAGGGCGGCGGCGAGGGCCCGGTCGCGCCAGCGATAGAGGGCCGGTTCGTCGAGCTGCTCGCGGGCGGCGAGCGCCCCGGGGGCGGCGCCGCCGAGCATGGCGAGCACGAGGTCGAGGCGGCGCCGCGCCGGGGTGGCGCTGATGGCGGGCCAGATCAGCAGGCGGACGAACGCGCGCGGGCCGGTGAAGGCGGTGCGGCCGTGGAGCATGCGGTGGTTGTCGACGATCAGGAGCTCGCCGGGGGCGAGGGTCAACGTGATGGGGGCCGCGCGGCGCAGCCAGGGGGCGAGGCGCTCGCCGATCTCGTCGCGCGGGGGCGTCGGCGAGTGGGTGAACCAGGTGTGCTCGTGATCGGTGACGACTGTCGGGCCGATCAGCGGGCCGGACACGAACGGGATCGTGCGCTCGCGCCGGTGCAGGTCGGCGTGCAGCGCGGGGTCATCAATTAAAATTTCGCCGAGCAGGGCGCGGGTGTCGAGCAGGGTGGTGGCCCCGCCGCGGCGGGCGGCGCGGGTGCACAGCATGGCCTGAACGTGCGGGGGGCGGCCGGCGAAGCGCTGGCTGTCGCTGTGCAGCGGGGTCTCGCCGGCGGTCGAGGCGTACGAGCGGCCGCGCGGGACCGGGTGGATCGGCTGGCGCTCGACCATCTGCGGGCGCCCGGCGAGCAGGCGGGTGGCGAGCCGCCAGGGGTCCTCGGCGGCGGCGCGGACGTCGAAGCGGCACACCGTGTAGCCGCGGGCGGCGAGCTCGGCTCGCAGGTGCGACGGGCCGCGCTCGTCGGTCCAGGTCCAGGTCGCGGCGCCGCGGGTTCGCCACCACATCTGCGATCACCAGGTCAGGGCGCGCCGGACGAGCGGGCACTCGAGGAGGGCGGCGGGCGTGGGGATCGCGTGCAGCAGCGGGGCGCCGCGCGGGACCTCGAAGTCGCCGGGGGCGTGGATGCGGAACACGGCGGGCATGACGTGGAGGAGGTCGGTGGCGACGACGCCGCGGAGCACGTCCCAGGTCGGGTTGCAGGCGCCCTCCAGCACGGTGGCGACGCCGTGCGGCGTTGTTAATAGTGCGCTGGGTTTGACGAAGAAGTTGGGCTCGCCGGCGACGTGGGGGGTGAAGTACTTGGTGAAGTACCACAGGGCGCCGCGGTGGGCGGCCAGGCGCGCGCGCACGGCGGGGCCGAGGGACTCGAAGGCGGCCTCGATCGCGCGGGCGCGGGCGGCCAGCTCGTCGTCGTTCAAAAATTTCGCGGTGACATGCAGGCCGTCGTGGTGGACCGCGAGGTCGAGGGCGTTGCGGACCTCGAGGGCGGCGACGCGGGCGGTCGTGGGGGCCGGGAGGTCGGGGCCGTCGGGGGTGTCGACGCGGTCGCCGAGCGCGACGATCGACCATGAAGACGGGCCGGCGGCGGCGAGGGTGCAGGGGGCGAGGTCGGCGGCGGGCGGGGGTTTGTGGCGGGTGTGGTTGCGGTACTTGAAGGTGCTCTTGTCGCGTTTGCGGTCGAAGTAGGCGGCGTCGAAGAACTCGAGGTGGGCGTGGGCGAGCTCGGGCACGGCGGCGAGCGGGCGCTCGTCGATGCTGTGACGGGGAGAGAAGGCGGCGAGGGTGGCGAGCTCGCCGTGGAGCTCGAGGTCGCGGTGGTGGCTCGGGGTCAGGCGCAGGACCAGCGGGACCGGGTCGGCGGACGGAGGGATCCAGGTGGTCGCGCACACGTGGTCGAGGGCGCGGCGGTTGGCCGGCGGGGCGACGCGCAGCCAGGCGTCGGCGGTGGCGCGCACGAGCAGGCCGGTCCAGCAGTGCAGGGCGCCGGACTCGACCCACCACGGGCCGGCGGCGAGGCGGCGGTGCCAGGCGGAGCCCTCGCGCAGCAGGCCGCGGCGCACTGCCACCGGGAGCGCGGCGGCGAGGCGGCGGCGCACGGGCTCGGGGTCGCCGCGCGGGTCGAGCTGCCAGCGGCCGAGGCGGCGGCGGGCGTGCACGCCGTCGCGGAGCGCGACCTGCCAGCCGAGGGCGTTGCCGGCGAGCAGCGGGGTGCAGGCGCGGGCGGCTCGCAGCGGGACGGAGCCGTCGAGGGTCGGCGAGCGGCGCACGAGGGCGGCGGCGCCGTCGAGCAGGTCGATCACCTCGGCGATCGGGGCGGGCTCGTGATCGGTGGTGTCGACGGCGGTCACGCGGGGACGTGAGGAGGGCGGCGGAGGCGGGTGGGGATTGCGCGAGGGGTCGCGTGGGATGTAGCGAGGAGGTCGCGTGGAAGCGGAGGGGTCGAGGGGCGGGGGGGTCGCGAGGGTCGCGTGGGAGCGGAGGGATGTAGCGAGGAGGTCGCGTGGGAGCGGAGGGGTCGGGTCGCGTGGGGTGAGGGTGTTCGATCGTCGGGGGGCGATCAGCTGCAGCCGCCGCCGCCGCCGCAGCCGCCGCCGCCGCCGCAGCCGCCGCCGCCGCCGCACGACGACGTCGAGCACGAGGTCGTGGCGGCGGTGGCCTGGTAGGCCTGGGCCTGGCTGGCGAAGAGGGCCATCTCGGGGTGCGACATGAGCACGACGGTGCCGCCGACGGCGACGGCGAGCGAGATGTCGTCGGCGTCGCGGCGGCGGGTGCCGATGTCGCCGCGCAGCGAGTGGGTGGCGTCGGTGAGCCAGGACTTGTAGGCGGCGGCGGTGCTCGCGGTGGTGTCGACGCTGGCGAGGGTGGCGGTGGCGACGCCGACGACGATCATGGCGACCAGCAGGTAGGCGGGGAACGGGGCGTCGCCGGGCATGCTGGCGCGCACGTAGATGCGGAGGGCGGCGAACGCGAGCAGCGGGAGGCCGCCGAGCAGGGCGACGTTGCGGAGGGTGCGGCGGGTCTCGGAGGTGCGCATGAGGCCGCTGCGCTCGAGGGTGGAGCAGAGGGCGGGGACGAGGCCGGCGACGACCGAGGCGGCGGCGACGCGGACCCTGGCGTAGGACGGCTGTTCGCCGAGGGCGACGATGGCGGCGTGGAGCGCCTGCTGGGGGCCGGGCTCGCGGGGGGCGCGGACGACGGTGAAGTCGCGGGCCAGCCAGCCGTCGGCGACGGCGGCGGTGAGGAGGACGTCGTTGACGCGTTGCACGCCGCCGTAGAGGTAGGCGAGGGCGAGCGCGTGCTCGGGGCGGGGGATCTCGCCGAGGGTGAGCTCGTCGCCGGAGGTGCCGCGGTAGCTGCCGCCGGGGGACGAGGGGACGCGCTGGGCCTCGTCGAGGCGCCGGCCGACGGCCTCGCGCGCGTAGTAGGTGGCGACCAGCACGGCGAGCGAGACGACCGCGTAGATGCCGAGGAACTCGGTGCCGGCGGGGACGTTGAGCGGATAGAAGTCGAGCGGGTGGAGCATGGCGACCTACCGGGCGTTGACGTCGTCGATGGCGGCGGTGAAGAGGGCGGCGAGGCGGTCGTGGGCGGCGGCGGGGTCGGCGGCGGGGTCGAGCAGGGGCGCGGGGTCGAGGCCGTAGACGGCGGCGGCGCGGGTGAGCACGTCGGCGAGGGCCTCGGGCACGTCGGGCTCGCCGCGCAGGCGCAGCAGGGCGGCCAGGGGCTCGCGGATCTGCTTCAGCTTGCGCTCGACGGCGCCGCGCAGCGCGGCCCGGCGCCCGCCGCCGTCGGCGACCATGCGGCGCAGGCGGATCCTGGCCTCGCGCAGCTCCTGCTCGATGCGCAGGCGGATGTGGGCGGGGTCGATGCGCAGGTCGGCGAACGGGTCGACGCCGTGGAGGAGGATGTGACAGCGGCGGATGTCGTCGTAGAGCAGCGGGAAGACGTCGGCGGCGTGGGGGATCTCCGCGGCGTCGAGGATCATGCACTCGATCCGCGCGGCGTTGCGGGCCAGCTGCAGCGGGCCGGCGATCGACTCGAGGCTCGCGCGGGTCGGGGCGGCCAGCACCAGCAGGACGTCGACGTCGCTGTAGTCGGGCCTGTACTCGCCGCGGGGCAGCGAGCCGTACACCAGCAGCGCGGTCAGCGACTCGCCGAGGGTGGCGCGCAGGACGACGCGCAGGTCGTCGAGGCGGGTGCGGACGGTGGCGGGCAGGGCGGACAGGTCGTGCGTCATCGGTGGCCTCGAGGTTCGCGGAGGTGGACGCCGGCGCCGGCGCCGGGGCCCTTGAAGATCCACACCGTGCCGCCGCGAGACAGCGTGGTGTGGCCGACGTACGGGGCGCTGCGCGGGTGAAAGCCGCCGGCCGCGTCGGGGCCGACGAACCGGGCGCGCAGCACGAGGTGGTCGACGCTGGCGCCGTCGGCGAGGGCGGGCTCGTCGCGGGCGGCGGCGGCGATCGTCCAGGCGTCGGCGATGCCGGGCAGGCTGGCGGCGCGCGGGCGGCCGGCGAGGGCGCGCTCGGCGAGGGCGGCGGCGGAGCCGTGGCGGGCGGTGCGGGGCAGCAGCGGGAGGGCCTCGTCGACGCGCTTGCGCTGGAGGACGGCGCGCGTGCGCGTGAGGTCGGCGGCGGTGATGCCGGCCGCGGGGGCGGGGCCGTGGTCGGTGAGCAGCGCGGCGAGGCGGGTCTGGGCGGAGGCGAGGGCGGCGAACTCGTCGGTGCGCGGCCCGGCGAGGCGGGTCCGGGCGGCGAGCTCGTCGGCGTCGACGGGCGTGATGTCGGTGGGCGACGGGGCGGGGGCCTCGCGGGCCTCGGCGGCGCGGGCGACCTGGCGGCAGCGGTCGAGCTCGGCGAGCAGCGCGGCGATCGGCGGGAACTCGGCGTCGCGCTCGAGCAGGGTGGGGCGGGGGCCGACGCGGGTGAACACGGCGGCGAGCATGCGGTAGATCGGCTCGCCGAGCGGGTCGGCGTGGGTGTCGAACCAGTAGCCGTCGATGTCGCGGCCGCCGGCGACGTGGATCATCGCCACGTCGCCCAGGGGGAACGCGTCGAGGGCGGCCAGCGGATCGACGCCGGCGTTGCGGGCGTTGGCGAGGAGGTTGCCGAGGTCGAGCAGGAGGCCGCAGCCGGTCGCGCGGGCGACGTCGTGGTGAAACAGGCCCTCGTCGGCGAGGTCGCCGGGGCGGGCGGGCCACTGCAGGGTGCAGGCGATGTTCTCGAGCAGCAGCGGGACGTCGGGCAGCTCGCGGCGGGCGCGGGCGACGTTGCGGGCGATCACCCGCACCGCCTCGCGCGAGCGCGGCACGGGGGTGAGGTGGCCGACCTCGACGCCGCCGCTGCGCACGTAGGCGACGTGCTCGCTGATCAGCGGGGCCCGCAGCTCGCGCGCGAGGCGGCCGAGGCGGCTGGCGTGCGCGCGGTCGATGCCCTCGGCGCTGCCGAGCGAGAGCTTGACGCCGTGCGGGACGACCGGCCACAGCGCGCGCAGGGCCGCGGCCTCGCGCCAGGCGGCCGGGGAGACGAAGCAGTTCTCGGCGACGACCTCGATGAACTCGGGGCCGGCGGGCGGGCGACGCAGCAGGTCGGCGGCGAGCTCGGGGCGCCAGCCGATGCCGACATGCCGCGCCGCGGGGACCGTCATGGCGCGGCAGTATACCCGGAGGGCGCCGCGCGGTGGGGCGGCCGGAGCTCGCGGCGGCCTGAGCTCAGAAGCGGCCGGCGACGCCGAGGCCGGCGGGGCGGAGGGTCGCGCGGGCGCGGGTGCGGGTGCGGGCGGGCGTGCGGTGCACGAGCAGCAGGGTCAGGCCGACGCCGACGAGCGCCGCGCCGGCGGCCAGCACGGCGGCGCCGCTCCAGTCGGTGTCGTGGAGGTAGCGGCAGTCGCCGTCGACGTCCTGGTTGCGGTCGGCGACCTCGCAGTCCGAGGTCACGGGCTTGCCGTTGAAGGCGAGCAGGGTGACGCCGCCGGCGAGCGCCGGGACGCCGAGGCCGACGCCGGCCCAGCCGACGGCGCGCAGGCGGGCGGCCCGCGGCTCGCGCGTGAGCTGGAGGTCGAGCGACTTGCGGACCCCGCGCGACAGCTCGAGCGGGCGCTCCTCCGACACGTAGTTCTCGAGGGTGACGCGCACCACGTGCTTGCCCTCGACGAGCGTGCGCTCGATCGGCGTCTGGCCGACGACCTCGCCGTCGATGAACACCAGCGCGCCGGGCGGCTGGCTGGTGATCGTCAGGCGCGGCGGGCCCTGGACCAGGTCCTCGAGGGCGCGGCGCAGCACGGCGGCCTGGGCCTCGACGAGCTTGCCGAGCTCCTCGCGGCCGCACAGGCCGCAGCTCTCGTCGCTCGAGGCGACGACCGATGCGTCGCGCGTGCGCAGCAGCTCGAGGCGGACCTGGTAGTCGCGGTCGTTGACGGTGACGCGGGTGCGCAGGGCGAAGTCGGCGCGGGTCTCGCCCTGCAGGGCCGACAGGCAGGCCGGGGTGTCGCAGCCGCCGGGGGCCAGGCGCTCGACGGTGGCGGCGTCGACGATGGCGAAGTCGCCGCGCAGCAGGCCGGTCTCGAGGTGGCCGCGGATGCGCTGGGTGAGCGTGGGGTTGTCGGCGCCGTCGAGCGCGACGGGCAGCAGCACGAGCGGCGTGCGCGGGCCGCCGGCGGGCCTGCTCGGCGCGGGGACCACGGGCGGCGGTGCGGCGGGCGCGGGCTCGGGCGCGGGCGGGGTCGCCTCGGCGGGTTCGGGCTCGGGCGAGGGCGCCGCCAGCGGGGCGTCGGGTTGTTGCGCGCGCGACGAGCCCGGCGGGAGCGCGAGGCTCAGCGCGAGCGGGGCGGCGAGGATGCGGGCGCGGGGGATCATTTGCCGAGCTCCGCCTCCACGCGGGCGAGGCGCTCCTTGGCCTTGGGGTGGCCGAGCTGCTGGGCCTTCTCGTAGCGCACGCGGGCGTCGTCGTAGTGGAAGGCCTTGAAGTGGGCGTCGCCGAGGCGGATCTGGTAGTCGGCGTTCTTCGGGGCCAGGCGCACCGCCTTCTCGGCGTAGGAGATCGCGGCGGCGTAGCGGCCGTCGTCGAAGGCCACGTCGCTGAGGCCCATCAGCGCCGCGGTGTTCTCCTGCCAGAGGTTGAGCGCCTGCTTGTAGAGCTTCTCGGCCCGGTCGGAGTCGCCGGCCTTGAACGCGGCGTTGCCCTCCTCG
Organism: Myxococcales bacterium; assembly: GCA_016793465.1. The sequence continues at coordinate 440,980 of JAEUJW010000075.1, read as the reverse complement.
GCGAGCTGCTGCGAGGTCGCGCGGTCGGCCTCGCGATCGGCGGGGGTCGGCTCGGGCGCGTCGGGCTGGGCGACCGGCGGGGTCGGCGTGACCGGCGGGGTCGGCGTGACCGGCGGGCCGTCGGCGCGCGGCGGTCGGACCCTGGGCGGCGGCTGCGGCGCGGCCGGCATGGTGGGCTGCGGCGCCGGCGGGTCCGGTGCGATCGCCGGCGCGGGCAGCTCGGGGCGCTCGGTGAGCAGGGTGGCGGGCGGCGTCGCGGGCTCGACCGGCGCGGGCTCGGGGGCGAGGCCGGCCTTGCGCAGGATGGCGTCGAAGTGCAGGCCGGCGAGCGCGGTGCCGTGCTCGGGGCCGCTGGCGAAGGCGAGGGCGCGCTCGCGGGCGCGGGCCTGGTCGGGCTCGGCGAGGATGCGCAGCGGCTCGGCGGCGAAGATCTCGTGGGCGTAGAACTCGCCGGACGACGCGCGCTCGCCGAGGTCGGCGAGCTGGCCGACGGTGACGCCGGCGCGCGCGCTGGCCTGCGGGTCGAGCGGCGAGAACAGCAGCGCCTGCGCGTAGTAGTCGCGGGCGAACGGGCGGGTGTCGGGGTCGTCCCAGTGGCGATCGCCGAGGGCGATCAGCGTGCCGGCGCACTCGCGGCGCAGCGCCTCGGCGGCGTCGTCGGCCTGCTCGGCGGCGGGTCCGTCGATCGCGTCGAGCAGGACCACGCGGTTGTAGGCGGTGTTGCTGAGGTCGTCGGGCGGCGGGTAGACCCAGTGCATGGCGAGCGCGGCGTCGCGGCCCTCGCGGGTGTGGCGGGCGATGGTCTGGAGCTCGGCCTCGGTGGGGTCGCCGGGGTCGAGGATGAAGATCGTCAGGAGCACGGCGAGGCTGGTGGCCGCGAGGGTGACGACCGGCCACAGCCAGCGCCTCGCGGGCGCGCGCTCGGGCGTGAGGGCGGCCAGCAGCGTGTCCATCGACGGGTGGCGCGCGGCCGGGTCGACGGCGAGGCCGAGCCTCAGCGCCTCGAACAGCCACGGCGGGGCCTTCGAGTCGGGCGGCGGCGGGCGCAGGGCGCCGGAGCACACCGACATCTGCAGCGAGACCAGGTTGTTGCCGGCGAACGGGGGCTGGCCGTAGGCGGCGCCGTAGAGGGCGACGCAGAAGCTGAACTGGTCCGAGCGCCAGTCGACCGGCTCGTTCTTGAACTGCTCGGGCGACATGAACGCGGGGGTGCCGACGAGCATGCCGTCGACGGTGAGGTCGGCGGACAGCACGCTGGCGCGGTGGCCGATGCGCTGGATGGCGGAGTCGTCGTCGGGCCCGGGGAGCGGGCCGTGCCTGTCGCTGCGGGCGAGGCCGAAGTCGAGGACGCGGGCGTGGTGGTCCTCGCCGAGGAGCACGTTCTCGGGCTTGAAGTCGCGGTGGACCAGGCCCTGGCGGTGGGCGGCGGCGAGGCCGTGGCCGGCCTGCACGAACACCTCGAGGATCTCGTCGAGCGGGTGGGGCTCGCCGAGCCAGTCCTTCAGGCTGCGGCCCCTGACGAACTCCATGGCGATGAAGATCTGCCCGGCGAACTCGCCGACCTCGTAGATCTGCACGACGTTGGGGTGCGACAGCTGGGCCATCGCCTGGGCCTCGCGCAGCATGCGGGCGCGGCCGTGGGTGCCGGCGACCTGCTCGGGGCGCAGCACCTTGATGGCGAGCTTGCGGTCGAGCTGCTCGTCGTAGGCGGCGTAGACCACGCCCATGCCGCCGGCGCCGAGGCGGCGCAGCACGGCGAAGCGGTCGATGCGGCCGGGCTCACCGGGCGCGGCGAAGATGATCGACTCGAGCGCGGGGCCGTCGTGGGCGGTCGGGCCGTCGGGGTCGGCGAACGAGCCGGGGCGCAGCGAGTCCTGGGTGGCGTCGAGGTGCAGGCCCGACGCGCGGGTCGGGGCGACGGTCTCGGCGAGCGAGGGGGCGGTCGCCGGCGGCCTGGCGAACGCCTCGGCGGTCTCCTCGAGCGCGGGGTCGCGGGCGGCGACCCCGGTGGCCGCGAGGGCGGCGCTCGACGAGCGGGTCGCGGCGACCTCGGCGGTCTCGGCGAACGACGCCGGACGCACGGCCGTGGCGTCGACGGGGATGGCGTCGGGCTTGCCCATGGATGCGAACAACCGCAGCGTCTCAGCCGCGGCGGTGGCACGCAAGCGCGGGCTGGCGGTCGCCGTCGCGGGCGGTGCGGGTGCGCCCGCGGTCGAGGCGCGATCGCGTCACTGGACGGCGAGCTCCTGGCCGCCGGGGATCCAGTAGCTGACGCCGTTGTCGTAGCCGTACACCGAGACGCCGAACGGCGCGTCGCCGAGGTACTCGTAGGAGCCGTCGTCGGAGCCGGCGAGGGTGACGCGGGCGACGGAGTGGCCGGTGGCGCCGATCTCGGTCCAGCCCTCGACGGGCACGCCGTCGCGGGTGACGGTCGTGCCGGTCGCGGCGATCAGGGTGGCGCTGGCCGAGCCGTAGCCGAGCGAGGCGTACACGCGGTAGCTGTCGCGGAACTGCGCGAGCGGCACGGCGACGGCCTGCGCGGTCTTGGCGCCGACCTGGTTGACGCCGCCGATGTACTGGACGACGAGGATCGGCGCGTCGGCGGTGACGCGGTCGATCGTGTAGCCGTCGATCTCGAGGAAGTCGCCGGCCTTGGCGAGGTTGGTCGCGAGCGGCAGGTCGTCGGGCTCGTAGACGAGCTCGGTGTCGTCGAAGACGGCGATCACGCGGGTCACGGTGGGCAGGACCTCGAGGTTGGGGCCGTGGGGCGCGGCGAGCACGTAGTCGGTCCCGAGGCTGGCGATCGGCGGCATCGACTCCTCGAGGTGGTTGCAGTAGAAAGTGTCGGTCGGGGCCTCGCCGCACTTGTGCCCGCCGAACACGGCGATCGGCTTGTCGGCGCTGACGAACGTGCCGGTGTGGTCGGAGCCGCCGGGGTTGCCGAGGTCGGACGACAGCACCTGCAGCACGTCGCCGGCGTCGAGCACGACCACGCCGTCGCCGGCGTCGTCGATGCCGCCGCCGGCCTGGACCGCCCCGACCGTGGGCGAGGGCGTGACCGCGACGGTGGTCGCGTCCTCGCTGGCGACGACGGTGTAGAACCCGGGCAGCGAGTCGTCGTTCGCGCTGACGAAGTGCGCGCGCGAGGCGACCACGTAGTCGCCGGTCCAGGTGTGCACGGGGTAGAGCAGGCTGGCCTCGCCGGTGGTCTGGGCGTTGATGGGGTCGAACTGGAACACGGCGACGGGCTGGTCGGAGCGGATGCGGTAGGCGGCGCCGGAGACGAGCGCGCTGGGGCCGGTGTCGGCGCCGTCGGGGATGACGAGCGGGTCGACGTAGTCGAGGGTGATGGTGGCGGCGGTGCCGCCGTACACCGGGCCCATGAGCACCAGCAGGTCGCCCTGCGTGACGGTGATGTTGGCGATCTCGCCGCCGGGGTTGACGATCACGGCGGCGAAGCTGCCGAACCACGGCGGGTCCTGGGGGTGGTAGCTGGCGAGCGTGACCGCGTAGAAGTCGCAGCCGAGGTGGCTGGTGCCGAGCGCCGCGCTCGCGCAGGCGCCGTCGCACGCGCCGGCGTCGGGGTCGCACGTCAGGCCCTGCGCGGGGTCGCAGTCCTGCTCGTCGATCCACAGGCCGTCGTCGCCGCAGCTCTGGGCGAAGTCGCCGACGCACTGGCCGGTGCCGGGCACGCAGTCGGCGCAGCCGATGCCGGACACGCACAGGGCGCCGCAGCCCTCGCTGGACAGGTAGCCGCCCATGCCGTCGCAGATCTTGGCGTCCAGGCCGTCGCACACGGTCTCGCCGGCCATGCAGAGGGCGCCGGTGGTGGCGGTGGTCTCGAAGGTGGTCTCGCCGACGTCGCTGGCGCTGGCGGACAGCGAGCCGCCGCCGACGGTGGTGCCGGTGTCGCCGGTGACGCCGTCGGTCGGCAGGACGTCGGTCGAGGTCGGCGGCTCGTAGCCGGTGCTCGACGCGGCGGTCGTGGTCGGGAACGGCGGCTCGTCGAAGTAAGGGTTGGGGTCGCGGCACGCGGCCGCGACCAGGCCGAGGCCGATCACGCAGGGACGACTACCCACGGGGCCATCGGAGCACGCCCGCGTGCGCGCTGGCAAGGCCGCGGCGGGGCGCGCCGGGCCGTTGTCGCGCCCCGGCGGCGACGACCGCGGCCGCGTGATCGACCGACGGAGGCCGGCGGAGCCGCGGTCACGGGGGGCGGCGCGGCGCCCGGGGCAAAAACGCGGCGGCCGGACCGCGGGGGATCCGGCTACCCTCGCCCGCATTCGTCCGCCCGTGACAGCCGACCGCCCGACCCTCGACCTCGCCGCTCGCCTGCGCGAGGCCACGGCCGCGGCCCACCGCGACGCCGAGGCCGCGCCGTTCGTCCAGCGTCTGCTGCGCGGCGAGCTCGACCGTCGCGGCTACGCCCGCATGCTGGCGGCGCTGCTGCCGATCTACGCGGCGCTCGAGGCGGGGCTCGAGCAGCGCCGCGCCGACCCGCGGCTGGCGTGGATCGACCTGGCGGCGCTGGGCCGCGGGCCGGCGATCGCCCGTGACCTCGCGTGCGTCGCCGACGGCGAGCCGCCCGCGCCGGCGCCCGCGGCCCTCGACTACGCGGCCCACCTGCGCCGGCTCGCCGCCGAGGCGCCGGCCCTGCTGGTCGCCCACGCGTACACGCGCTACCTCGGCGACCTCGCTGGCGGCCAGGCGCTGCGGCGGGCGGCGGCCCGCGCGTACGACCTGTCCGAGGGGGCAGGTCTCGAGCTGTACGCGTTCGCCGACGCGGCCGGGCTGCGGCGGGCGTTCCGCGCCGGGCTGACGGCGATGCCGGTCGACGAGCGGACGGCGGCGGCGATCGCCGACGAGGCGTGCGCGGCGTTCGCCCGCCACGCGGCGCTGTTCGCCGAGCTCGACGCGGCGTGACCGCGACGTCGGCGAGCGGACCTCCGGGCGAGCGGGTGCACAGGCGCGCCCCGCGTCGTCACGCGTCCTGGTGGCGAGGTCTGCCTGGCCCTCGCGGCGCCGACGAGCGGGCGGGCGTCACGGCGGCGCTCACACGGACGAGCGACCACGGCGATCGCCCGGCGTTCGACCCGGGGTGAGCGGTCACGCGGGCGCGCCGGGCAGCGGCGGCTCCATGAGGCGCGCGAGCGAGTCGGCGAGCGGCAGGGCGATCCAGCCCTCCTCGCGCGCGAGCTCGAGGTCGTCGGGCGCCGGGCGCACGGTGAGCCCGCGGACCGCGGCGCGGGCGATCAGGGCGGCGAGCAGCGCGTCGAGGCAGTCGTCGCTGGCCACGCAGCGCTCGGCCAGCGGCGCGGACAGCTCGAGCCAGGGCGCGCGCCGCCGCAGCTCGGCGAGCAGCGCGGTCCGGGCCGGGTGCTGGTCGCCCTTGTAGCTGTCGCGCGAGAAGCCCCAGATCGTCAGCGCGGCCGCCGGATAGACCTCGTAGACGCGGCCGTCGCCGCTGCGATCGCCGACCCGCTGGCGGGCCAGGAAGGCGGCGCAGCGCATGGCCGGGATGCTGATGAGGTCCGACGAGACCGAGAGCGGCCAGCGACCGGTGCGCTCGTGGACCCGTCGATCGGTGCGACGAAACCGCAGGTCGTCGCGTCGCGCCGTCGACCAGGCGGTGTCCACGAGCAGCCCGCGGCGGTGCTCGGCGAGAAAATCATTAAAGCTGCGCGGCCAGCCGAACGGGGCGTCGACGCCGATGGCGTCGGCCTCCGCCGCGAGCCGGTCGAGGCGGGCGTCGTCGGCCTTGCGGTCGATGTCCTCGACGACGGCGCGGTCGGTCAGCCAGGTGATGCGGGCGACGCCGGTCTTGTTCGGCTGGCTCGCCATGTCGACGCCGAGGGTGCGCACGGTGAGTCCGATGATACGACGGGCGAGCGTCGACGCAATGTCACTGCAAGCGGCGTCCAAGACGCGGGAGATTTCGTGGTTACATGAAAAGTCCGCGAAAAGAATGTTTAGAGGGTCATATCCACAGGACGAGCTATCACCAGGCCATGACGCATGGCGAACCGCCTGACCGACCCCACGAGTCTGAACAGGACGACGATATTGTTCTCGATCTCGGTGACGAGCAAGACGACGAGTCCTCCGCTGTAGCGTCGGACGTGCGCGACCCCGTCTCCGACGAGGCCGAGTACCTCGGCTCGTACGACTCCATCGCGGCGTACCTGCGCGCGATGCTCGAGCCCGAGGTCTCGGCCGGCTGCGCGTGGCTCCTCGACTGCCTCGACTACGAGCAGGTGCAGCAGCGCTGGGAGGGCGGCGGACATCGGCTCGTGCTCGCGGAGGGGCGCGTCTATCGCGTGCCGGCGGAGTAGACGGCCATCGTCTCGACGGGGCCTGCCCCGGCTCAGCCCGCGGGCGTGTCGAGCTCGGTGAGCTCGCGTTCGAAGCCGCCGGACAGGATCGGGAAGCGGCACCAGGTCTTGGGGTCGAGGTTCTCGTCGTCGAGGTGGAAGCTCGGGGCGTAGCGCTCGCGCTTCCACTGGTTGCGCGACCACAGGCGGAAGAACCGCTTGATCCACACGATGAGCTGCTCGCGGTCGTACTGGGGGAAGCGGGAGGTCATCACGCTCAGGCACTCGCGGGGCGTGAGGTTGTCGCGGATGGCCGCGCGCTCGACCGCGTCGAGCAGGGGGTAGGGCATGAGGTCGGCCTCGTCGGTCTGGTGGTTGGCGGCGGGGCGGAGCTCGGCGGTCGGCTGTTGCACGTTGATCACGCGCATGGCGGGGAACGGGCCGAAGCCGGTCGGGCCGGTCGACTCGACCCAGCCGAGCCACTCGCGCAGGAACGCCTTGTCGATGCCGGTGATCGGCGACAGGCCGCCGCAGGTGTCGCCGTCCATGGTCGCGTAGCCGACGGCGGCCTCGCTGCGGTTGCTGGTGGCCAGCAGCAGGGCGTTGCGGAGGTTGGCGATCATCCACACGCCGGGGGCGCGCACGCGGGCCTGGATGTTTTGTAGCGCGACGTCGTCGTGCTCCCAGGTCAGCTCGCGGCCGATCGAGCGCTCGACCATGCCGACGTAGCCGCGGACCAGGGGCTCGACGTCGAAGACCATGAACTCGGCGCCGGCGGCCTCGGCGACGGTCCGGGCGGCGTTGCGGGTGGTGTCGGAGCTGTTGACGGTGGCCTGGTAGACGCACACGAGCAGCCTGCGCACGAGCTCGCGCGGGCTCGCGACCGGGGCCACGCCGAGCCTGATGCAGGCGTTGCCGACGCCGAGCTCGCGGCAGGCGATGTCGACCATCAGCGAAATTAAATAGACGATCGCGGCCGAGTCGGCGCCGCCGCTGAGGGACACCACGAAGCCCCGCGAGCGGCTCTTGCGCAGGTAGTCGAACAGGCCGAGGGCGACCGCGCGGGAGAACTCCTCGTGCTTCTCGAACCTGGGGTCGGCCCACACGGTGGTCGGCAGCGGCGGGGTGGCGGCGTAGTCGGCGGTCGGCAGGCGCACGTCGACGCGGACGACCGGGCGGAGGCTGTCGTCGACGGCGGGGGTGAAGGTCGTGCGCGCGTGGGACATGCGCACGTGGTCGATGTCGATGGCGGCGACGGTGAGGTAGACGTCGTCCATGCCGAAGCGGGGGCCCTCGGCCTTCATGGCGCCGGGGGTGGCGATCAGCACGTCGCCGTCGTAGATCACGCGGCCGGCCTCGTTGCCGATCAGGTTGGCGTAGACGTAGGTGGCGCCGAAGCTGCGCGCCGCCTCGAGCACGATCTGCCGGCGGATCTCGTGCTTGCCGAACGCGAAGTGCGACGCGCTCGGGTTCATGATGATGTCGACGCCCTGGGCCGCGAGCTCGGGCCCGGGGCGGCCGGGCACCCACGCGTCCTCGCAGATCTCGAAGCCGATGCGCAGGCCGCCGACCTCGAACAGCAGGTCGCCGAGCGGGTAGGTCTGGCCGTCGTGCTTCCACTGGATCGACTTGCCGGGCGGCCAGGGCTTGAACCACCGCGGCTCGTAGTGCACGCCGTCGCCGGGCAGGAAGCGCTTGGCGACCAGGCCGGCGATCTTGCCGTCGACCGCCAGGCACACCGCGTTGTACATGACCCCGCGGTGCATCACCGGCAGGCCGAGGGCCACGGCGATGCCCGCGGTCTCGGGCAGCACCTCTTGTAAGACGCGCCACGACTGCAGGGTCACGCCGCGGCTGTGGAACTCGTCCTCGCAGCCGTAGCCGGGGATGCACAGCTCGGGCAGGCACAGCACGGCCACGCCGGCGCCGCGGGCGGCCCGGATCGCGCGCACGATGTTGGCCTGGTTGCGGTCCCAGTCGAGCGGGGTCTGGTTGAGCGAGGCGGCGGCGACTTTGATGAGGTGCATGACGTGGCTGTCCGGAGGGGCAGGTGGTTTACAGGTACGGGAGGAACAGCGCGGCCACGGGCTCGACCACGAGGCCCTGATCCGCGAGCTCGAGCGCGCGGGGGTGGCTGTCGGTGCAGACGATGTCGGTGAACACGCCGGCGTCGCGGATCTTTTTTAATGCGTCGCCGGGGAACACGCCGTGGGTGGTGACGGCGGCGAGGGAGGCCGCGCCGGCGCGCAGGTAGGCCCTGGCGGCGCCGAGCAGCGAGCCGCCGGTGCGGATCATGTCGTCGTAGACGACCACGCGCTTGCCCTGGACCTGGGCGTCGAGGGCGGAGACCTCGGTGCGGCTGCCGTCGTGGCGGCGCTTGAACACGAAGGCCGCGGTCACGCCGACGTCGTTGGCGAGCGACTCGACCCACTTGGCGCGGCCGGCGTCGGTGCAGGCGACCACGAAGTCGCCGCCCGCGGGGCCGTCGCGGCGCCCGAGCTCGGTGATCACGCGGCGCAGCACCGGCTTGGCGTACACGTGGAAGGCCGTCATGCTGCCCTCGAAGTAGTGGGGGATGCCCTCGGCGTGGAGGTCGAGCAGCAGGATGCGGTTGCCGTAGGAGGCCGGGGGGATCGCCGAGAACAGGGCGGCGCGGGTCTTGGCGGTCACGACCTCGCCGGGGCGCACGGCCCGCTCCATGGTCGCGTAGCCGTAGTACGGCAGCACGAGCGTCAGGCGGCGCGCGCCGTAGCGGACGATCGCGCAGCCGAGGTCGAACAGCGTGAGCGTCGCGGCGTCCGACGTGGTGCCGCCGACCAGCACGACCTCGCGGCCGTCGACCGGGGTGGCGATGCGCAGGTAACGCTCGCCGTCGGGGAAGTGGTCGACCTCGAATTCGCCGGGCTCGTGGCCGGCGGCGCACAGGGTGGCCTGCATGCCGCGGTACTCGGGGAGGGTGAACACGAGGTTCGGGCGGTTCATGCGAGGCGGGGAGCATAACGCGACGACGCGCGGGCTGTCTGCGCGCGAGGCCAGCCGGGCGGCGCGACGTCGGGGGCCGGGCCGGGGCGCCGGCGCGGCGCACGGCGAGGGCGGGGGCCGAGGCGGCGAGCAGGCGCATACGAGCGCGGACGGGCCGTCGCGGCGGCGTGGATCGCCTCGGCGCGGGCGCGGCGGCCCGGGCGAGCAGGCGGGCCGGGCGCGGGCCGTCGGCGCGGTCGCGAGGGCGGCGCGCGCGAGGGCCCCTCGGCGGCGGCGGTCGTCGAAGTCGATGCTGCGCGGGTGCTGGTCGCGGCGGTGCGGTCGTCGAAGTCGATGCTGTGCGGGTCCTGCTGCGCGGGGCCTCAGGCGGTCGTGAGCCGCGGCGCCTCGGGATACGCCGACCGGCGGGCGTCGATTGTTCAGCGGCGCTTGACGCCGGCGTTTCGCAGGCGCAAATGGACGCGGCGCTGGCGGGCCGCTAAGTTCGGCGAATATGCGGGCCTCCATGATCCTCCTCCTGCTCGCCGGCGCGGCCGGCTGCACCGTCACCATCGGCGACTCCGACAGCTCGACCTCGGCGAGCTCCGGCCCGAACACCTCGACGCCCGGCGACACCGGCGGCACGACCGAGGGCGGCGCGACCACCGGCATCGAGCACCCGACCACCGGCGGCTCGCAGGCCGCGGCGAGCAGCGAGGGCGAGACCGTCGGCGAGGCGAGCAGCGTCGGCGAGGCGAGCAGCGTCGGCGAGGCGAGCACGAACGGCGAGACCGGCCCGGCCGCGGTCTCGTTCACCGAGGTCTACGAGCAGGTCATCATGCCGAACGGCTGCAACGCCGGCTACTGCCACGGCGGCGGCGCGGGCGGGCTCGAGATGACCGACGAGGCGACGTCGTACGCAAACCTGGTCGACATCGCCGCGACCGCCGCCGTGTGCGGCCAGAGCGCGCGCGTGGTCCCGGGCTCGCTCGACGCCAGCATCCTGTGGTACCGCGTGCGCCCGGCCGCCATGGACATGGGCGACCCGTGCGCGCCGAAGATGCCGCAGGGCTCGATGGGCCTCGACGACGCCCAGGCCGGGCTCGTAAGCGACTGGATCGCCGCGGGAGCCCTCGATTGAGATCTTCGTTGTTTGCCGCGCTGGTGCTCGGCTGCCAGGCGCCCGCGCCCGCGCCCGCGCCCGTCGTGACACCGGTCGTGGCGCCCGCGCCCGCGCGGTCGCTCGCGCCGGATCCCGGCGACCCGGCCGCGACCCGCGAGTGGCTGCAGAGCCTCGCCTACCGCACATGGACGCCGATGAGCGAGCTGCGCACGACCGGCGAGCACGGCGGCGAGCGCCTGTTCTTTAATCAGACCCTCGCGGCGTCCTGGCAGGCCCGCGCCGCCGAGCACCCGATCGGCAGCGCCGCCGTGCGCGAGCTGTGGTCCGCCGATCTTTCAACAATTAAAGGGTTCGCGTTCATGGTGAAGACCGGGCCCTCCGGCGATCTGGGCGAGGGCTGGTACTGGTACGAGGTGTTCGGCACCGCGGAGGACGCCAGGCCGACCGTCGCCGAGGCCGGCGCGCGCGGCTGCGTGGGCTGTCATGCGCACGCCGTCGACTTCGTGCACGACCCCGCGACCCCGCGCGAGGACCCCCAGCCGCTGCTTTAGATAATTCAAAAATTATTAAAATGATTAGAAGGCGTGCTCGGTCATCAGATAGAAGCCGGCGGTCTCGCGGCTGAAGCCGCCCTCGAGGCGGATGACGGCGAAGCGGTCCCAGATGAGCAGCACGCCGGGGCCGCCCGACACCAGCAGGTGGTTCGGCAGCTGGGAGATCGTCTGGGCGACCATGCCGAGGTCGACGTAGCCCTTCATGCCGATGCCGACGGTCTTGCGGCGCAGCTTGAACTCGATGGGGTCGAAGCGCAGCTCGACGCTGGCGTAGGCCTTGTGCTTGCCGACGAACCGGCGGCGCATCCAGCCGCGGCCGGCCGTCATGCCGCCGACGGCGTCGACCGGGATGAGCCCGCCGAAGTCGCCGAGCGGCATGAACGGCGGGTCGCCCCACAGCGAGTCAAAGGTCAGGCGGTGGGCCAGCACCAGGCTCGGCGTGCCGAGCGTCCAGTAGTGCCGCATCGTCGCGCTGAAGCGGCCCCAGCCCTGCGACGAGCCGGTGAACGGCCCGGCCGAGTCGACCGTGACGTCGTGCAGCGCGCCGCGCCGCGGGTTCGACTCGTTGTCGCGGCGGTCCCACACCAGGCCGAGGCGCACGACCCCGCGGCGGGTCAGGCCGGCGTCGTAGGCCCGCTCCTCGGCGAAGCGCGAGTCCTCGTACGGACGGATGCGGTCGACGTGGTACGTGAGGCCGGAGTACGAGCGCAGCACCGCCGGCGGGCGATCGCTGTCGCGCGGCTGCCAGCGGTACAGCGGGTACTGGAAGTTGAAGACGCCGCCGAAGGTCTGGACCTCGACCTGATAGTAGCGGCCGGTCAGGTCCTGGCCGCGCAGGTTGGCGTGGTTGGCGACGCCGTAGTACGGCAGCACCGGGTCGAGGATCACCGTCGGGCCGACCTCGAAGATCTCCTGGCGCCCGAGCATGTTGCGCAGGCGCACGAAGAACCCGTAGTTGTGCACCTTCTTCAGCGACACCCGCGCCTCGAGGAACAGGTAGATGCGGTTGGGCTCGTCGTCCTTCGGGCGGTAGGCGTAGTTGACCGAGGCGCCGAGCATCAGCCCGACCCCCGGCTGCGAGCGCAGGCTCGGCAGCGGGAGGAGGCGGTGCGGCGAGAGCTTGCGGCCCTGCTGGGCCGCGCGGCTCGGGCCCAGCGGGTTGTTGAGCCACTGCCAGCGCAGCACCGCGGCCGGCAGCGCGGGGTTGGGTGTGGTCGGCACGGCGCCCGCCGGCAGGGTCGGCGAGGTGGCGGGCACGTCGACCGGCGTCGGCACCGTCGCGGGTCCGGGGCCGGGCGGGGTCGCCGGTTCGTCGTCGGGCTCGCCGGGGTCCGGGTCGCTCGGTGGTTTGGGCTCGCCGGTCGCCTTGCCCGGGCTCACGTCGATCGGCGTGTCGGGCGGGTCGGGTGTTTGGGCCCCCGCGTCTTCTTGCGTCGCACGCCTGGCCGCGTCGGTGGCCGGTGAGGGCGCCGCCAGCAGCAGCACGAGGGAGAGCGTCGGCGAGGCGGGCACCACGGGCACCGCGAAGCTACCGCATCCCGGCTGGCCGCGGGCGGCGGAGCGATTGAGTTCCGCGCAGACGCGGCCGTATAGTCCGGAAGATGCTGCGGTCCGTCGTCCTCGTCACCTTGCCCGCCTCTCTCGCGCTGGCCTGCAGCGGCCCCGTCGTCGATGCCTCGACCACCATGGCCTCGACCGGCGCGACCGCGGGCGACAGCGGCGAGCCGCCGACCACCGGCGCCGCCTCGACGAGCGGCGGCACCGGCACCGACGGCGACGCCACCATCGCCCCCGGCAGCAGCAGCAGCGGCGGCGACACCGGCGGCGGCGCGCTGCCCAGCGGTCCGCTGCAGGCGGGCGCGGCCCACGGCTACCTCACGGGCCCGGTCGGCGTGTCGATGGCCGGCTACGGCGGGCGCACCGAGACCAACGAGACCCCGTGGAACGACGTGCTCAACGGCTCGGCCGGGTTCTACGGCTACGGCGTGGCCAAGGCGGTGGTCCTCGACGTCGACGGCGAGCGCGTCGCCTTATTAAAAATTCCGATGATGAGCAGCGAGGCCTCGATCACCGAGGGCACCATCGCCAAGCTGCAGGAGCTGCACGGCCTCGACTTCAACGGCCGGATCCTCACCGCCGCGACCCACTCGCACCACAACATCGCCCGCTACTGGCGCCTGCCCCCCGCGCTCGCCGCGGTCGGCGCCGACAGCCCCGACGAGGAGGTCATCGACAAGATCTCGACCCGGCTCGCCGATGTCATCAAGGCCGCCGTCGACGACCTCGGCCCGGCCGAGTGGGGCACCGTCCACAAGGACGACTGGGACCCCGACAACCTGGTCTCGCGCGACCGTCGCGGCGAGAACAACCCCACCTACGGCAAGGACCCGCGCCTCACCATGCTCGGCGTGCGCCGCCCCGACGGCACGCCGATGGCCGTGCTGCTCAACTTCGGCATGCACGGCACCGTGTTCGACAGCGACAACGAGCTGCTGACCGAGGACGCCGCCGGCGGCCTGGAGATGAAGTTCGAGGAGTACTTCTTCGCCGAGCGCGGCGCGCCGGTGCTGGCGATGTTCGTGCAGTCGGGCGGCGGCGACATGTCGCCCGCGGGCGACCACCTCGGCCACCCGGGCCCCGCGCGCATCGAGCTGATCGGCCACCACGGGGCCAGGCAGGCCATGCCGCTCTACGACGACATCGAGTGGCGGTCGGAGCTCGCGCTCGGGGTCCGCTCGCGCCGCATCGACCTCACCTACAAAGGCATCGGCTACGACGAGTACCCCGAGTTCGAGAACGCCCAGGGCGTCGGCTACGAGTGGGGCGGCTGGCAGTGCAAGGGCGCGCCCGACGACGAGGACCCGGCGACCAGCCTCGAGGGCAAGCCCAAGGACTGCTACCCGATCAAGACCCTGCTCGACGCGGTCGGCGAGGCGACCCCGAACGGCGAGGTCCACCAGATCTACCTGACCGTCGCGGCGCTCGACGACTTCTTCCTGGTGACCCTGCCCGGCGAGCCGACCTACTCGGTCATCAAACACGTGCGCGAGGAGCTGGCGGCCCGCGACGTGCGCGGCATGGTGTTCGGCTACTCGCAGGACCACATGCTCTACCTGACCCACCCCGACGACTGGTTCCAGGGCGGCTACGAGACCGAGATGAGCCTGTGGGGCCCGCTCGCCGCCAAGTACCTGGTCGGGCGCCAGATGGAGCTCGTCGAGGCGCTGGCGGACGGCGCGGCCGCGCCGGTGTGGGAGGAGCAGTCGCCGAACCTTTCGCTGCCGAAGCCGTTCGAGCCGCGCGCGTTCGAGGCCAGCGCCGACGCCGGCACGCTGCTGGAGAACACCCCGCCGATGATCGGCCGCGGCGAGACCATGCGCTTCATGTGGGGCGGCGGCGACGCCTCGCTCGGCGAGCCGCGGGTGGTGCTCGAGCACGAGGAGAGCCCGGGCGAGTTCGTGGCCATGCCCTCGCCGAGCGGCTGGCCCGGCGCGGTGTTCGACAACAGCCGCTACCACATGATCACCCACTACGCGCCCGACCCCGAGCCGAACGGCCTCATCCTGCCGATGCGCGCGCACCACTGGTACGTCGACTTCCAGGTCCCGCTCGACCTGCCGGGCGGCAAGTACCGCCTGCGCGCCACCGGCAGCGCGTGGGACGGCGCCGCCGAGGACTACGAGGTCGTGACCAGCCTGTTCGCGGTGATCCAGAGCCAGCACGACGCGCTCGACGCGAGCCTCGACGGCGCCGGCGAGCTCACGCTGAAGTGGACCCACGCGCCGCACGCGTACGAGGTCGACGGCACCTGGCCGACCGCCGGCTACCGCCTGCTCGACCCCGAGGTCAACGTCATGGCGCCCGCGACGATCCGCGAGCCCATCACCGTCGACTTCCTGGTCGGCGACGTGCCGATGGGCGACAGCTACGAGCTCGAGTACGACGCCGCCGCCGGGGCCCACGTCTTCGACTTCGCCTCGACCGGCCTGCCGAGCGACGGCCTCGTGGTCCGCGCGCACCTCACGGCCGACTTCGACCCCGTGTTCGTGCAGGCCGACGTCATGGTCACACCCTGACGCCAGGAACACCGTCACGCGGCCGCACACGCGGGTTTCAGCGCGCGCCCGTGCGGATCCCCATGCATGCGACGCGGCCCCGCGTCTTGTGGGCACGCGGGCGGCGCTGCTTCAGTGCCAGACATGCGATCCGCCGCCTGCCTCGCGCTCGTCCTCTCGGCCTGCGGCCCCAACCCCGCCTTCGATCCGAACGCCGACGGCGACGCGAGCGGCTCCGCCGGCCCGGGCTCGACGTCCGGCCCGACCGAGGCGCCGCCGCCGGGCACCAGCACCGGCGGCAGCGAGGGCACCGTCGCCGGCCCGACCGACGACGGCACGACCGCCCCGGTCGACGAGAGCACGAGCGGCACGGGCGGCACGAGCGGCACGAGCGGCGAGACCGGCGCGACGACCGCGGCCGAGACCGACACCACGACCGGCGCGCCCGCGTCGTGCTGGGACCAGCCGATCGACGACTGGCCGCCGGCGGTGAAGCTGAGCGGGTTCGCCGACGCGTCGCCGAGCGACCCGGAGCTGTCGCCCGACGGCCTCGACCTGGTCTACATCGCCGGCACGGTGGACAACCGTCAGCCGTTCCGCTCGACGCGCGCCGGGCCGTTCATGCCGTTCCCCAACGGCGCGCCGATCGACCAGTGGGGCGACGCCGAGTTCGCGCCGGGTTATCCGACGTTCACGCTCGGCCTCGACGAGGTCGTGGTCGCCAGCAGCGACCAGCTGTACGCGGCCGCGTTCAAGGCGGGCGACCCCAACGACCAGTACGGCGCGCTGACGCCGATGGCCGGCGTCAACACCATGTTCCGCGAGTCGCACCCCAACGGCATCCTCGCCGGCACGCGCCTGCTGTTCCAGCGCGAGGACGGCCCGCCGGTCGCCGACCTGTCGGGGTCGTTCCGCTTCTACGAGGCCCGCCGCGCCGCGCCCGTGGCCCTCGGCGCGTTCGGCGAGGTCGTCGACGTGTCGCCGGCGATGCCGCCGCTGCAGCTGGTGCTGTGCCCCGCGCTCGCGCCGACGGGCCTCGACCTGTTCTTCATCAGCACGGAGGAGGCGGACATCGAGTTCGACTCGGCCAGCGAGGTCATGCACATCTACCACGTGCACCGCGCCGACCTCGACGCCGCGTGGGGCCCGTCGACCCGGCTGGACTCGATCCCCTCGAGCGGCGGGGTGCTGTGCCCGAGCAGCGTGACCGCGGACGGCTGCGCCTTCGCGTACTACGAGTTCCAGGTCGCCGACACCGATCCGCCCTACGCCATGTTCCTGGCCGAGCGCCCGCTGTGAGCGGCCGCGGGCCTTGACGCGCCGCCCGTCCGCCGACCAGCATGGGGCGATGCGCCGCCGCACCGCGATCCTGCTGGCCCTCGTGGCCGCCGCGGCGATCGCCGTGTCCCTCGGCCCGCCGATCCCGCAGTCGCCCGCGTACCACGCGTTCGCCGACGACCGCGCGCTGGGGGGCGTCGCCAACGCGCTCAACGTGCTGTCCAACGCGCCGTTCGTGCTGGTCGGGCTGTGGGGCCTCGCGGCCTGCCGGCGGCGCAGCGACGAGCGCGGCATGTACGCGGTGTTCTTCGCCGGCATCACCCTGACCGGCCTCGGCTCGGGCTGGTACCACCTCGCGCCCGACCACGAGCGCCTGGTCTGGGACCGCCTGCCGATGACCGTGGGCTTCATGGCCCTGCTGGCCGCGACGCTCGGCGAGCGCGTGTCGCTGGCGTGGGCCCGGCGCCTGCTGGTCCCGCTGCTGCTGGTCGGCGTGGCCAGCGTGCTGTGGTGGATCCACGGCGAGCGCGCCGGCCGCGGCGACCTGCGCCCGTACATCCTCGTGCAGTTCCTGTCCCTGATCGTGATCGCCGGCCTGCTCGCCATGTACCCCCGCAAGTACAGCCACGCGCGGCTGCAGTGGTACGGCCTCGGCGCCTACGCGCTGGCCAAGCTGTGCGAGTCCTACGATCGTCCGATCTTCGCCGCGACCGGCGGCCTCGTCAGCGGCCACACGCTCAAGCACCTGGTCGCCGCGGCCGGGCTGGCCTGCCTGGCGCACATGCTCGCGGTCCGCACGCGCGAGCGCCCGGACGCTCAGGCCTGATCGCGGGCCGCGAGCAGCCGCTGCAGCATCTCGATCTGCTTCTGCTGCATCTCGACGAGCGCGAGCCACTTCTGCTCGCGCAGCTCGTCGAGCTTCTCGTGCAGGTGGCGGATCTCGAGCTCGGCCTTCAGGTTGACCTCGTAGTCGTGCGCCGCGTCGGTCCGGTCGCGCGCGGCCTGGCGGTTCTGCGACATCAAGATCACCGGGGCCTGCAGCGCCGCGAGCATCGACAGCCCCAAATTTAATAATATGAACGGGTAGGGGTCGAAGGCGCGGTCGCCCGGCAGCACCAGGGAGTTGACGAGCATCCAGCAGCTCAGCAGCCCGAGGCATGTGATGATGAAGGTCCACGAGCCGCCGAACGCGGCGATGCGGTCGGCCACCCGCTCGCCGAGCGTGCGCTGCTCGTGGGCGTCCTTCAGCGCGTCGCGGCTGATCGGGCGGTCTTGCAGGATCGCGTCGACGATCCGGCGCTCGTGGGCGGACAACTCTCGAGAGTGCTGCGGCATACGCTCGGCGAAATTATTGAATTATCAAACGACCCGCGACCGCCTCACCACGGTCACCCAGCGTCACGCGGGCGGTGCGCCGAAGGCGCGGCCCGTGCGGCCTCGACGAACCCTCAACCGCCGGGGAGCTGGCCGCTCACCCGCGGGGGGCGACGAGGCGGCGGCGGCCGTCGCTCGCGAGGGTCACGTCGGGGGCGTCGAGGTCGGTGCGGTCCCACAGCTGGCAGGTCACCTGCTTGTGTTTGGTGTCGAGGGCCTCGCAGTAGTTGGTGAACTTGCAGCGGCGGACCGCGGCGCCGCGGCCCTCGGACACCTTTAAAAACCAGTCGGGGTCGGCGAGGCTCTGGCGGGCGGCGGCGACGATGTCGGCCTGCCCCTGCTGCAGTGCCTGTTCGGCCCGCTCGAAGTCATTAAACCCGCCGGCGGCGACGACCGGGGTGGTGAGGCCGCCCTGGCGGATGCCGGCGCGGATGGCCGCGGCGAGGCCGAGGTTGCGGGCGAACGGGCCGCGGGCGTCGCTGTGCACGGTCGGCATGCACTCGTAGCCGCTCTCGCCGGTGTAGGGGTAGACGGCCTCGCCGACGCGGGGCTGCTCGGCGTCGTCGAACTTGCCGCCCTTCGACACGCTGACGAAGTCGAGGCCGGCCCGCGCGAACGCCCGCGCGAACCACACCGCGTCGTCGACGTCGCTGCCGCCGGCGATCACCTCGTCGCCGAGCATGCGGCAGCCGACCACGAAGCCGGCGCCGACCCGCGCGCGCACCGCGTCGATCACCGCCAGCGGCAGGCGGGCCCGGCCCTCGCGCGCGCCGCCCCAGCCGTCGCCGCGCGTGTTGGTGCGCGAGAGGAAGCTGGCCATGGTGTAGGCGTGGGCGTAGTGCAGCTCGACCCCGTCGAAGCCGGCGGCGGCGGCCCGCGCGGCGGCGGCGGCGAACAGCCCGGGCAGCGCCGCGGGCAGGTCGCGCACGTGCGGCAGGTCGACGTCGGTGACCTGCTCGCGGTAGCCGTACTCGAGGTCGCGCAGCTCCCTGGTCGTCAGGACATGTCCCCAGAGACCGGCCCCGCCGGCATGCAGGGCCGCGCGCAGGTCGGGCTCGGGCGCGTCGTGCCAGCGCGGGTCGGCGGTCGCGGCGGCCAGGCGCGCGCGGTGGCCGGCGTCGACGGCGAGGAAGCGGGCGAAGAACTTGTCCGCGGGCGGCCGGCGCTTGACGGCGAGGAAGTCGATGAGCTGGATCAGCAGGCGGGTGTGTCCGCCGCTGGCCGTGCGCACGGCGTCGACGAGCCGGCGCAGGCCGGGCACGAAGCGGTCGTCGCCGATGCGCAGCAGCGGCCCGGACGGCACGTCGCGGATGCCGGTGGCCTCGACGACGATCGCGCCGGGGCGGCCGGCGGCGAAGCGGGCGTACCAGTCGATCACGTCGCGCGTCACCAGGCCGTCGTCGGTCGCGCGCCACGGGACCATCGCCGGCACCCAGGTGCGCTGGCGCAGCGTGCACGGGCCGACGGCGATCGGCGAGAACCACAGGCTGCGCGCGGCCTCCTCGGCGTCAGGCCAGCGGGTCTCGGTGATCGCGTGGCGGATCTTTTGCGGCGGCGTCCACATCGGCCGCGAGGTTAATAACACAGGGCCGCGCGCGGCAGGCCGGGCGCGCGCGCGGCGACGTCGACGCGTCGGGATGAGTCGGCGAGGGCGGCCCGTCCACGCGCGACAGGCCGGGCGACGTCGACGCATCGGGACGGGCCCGCGAGGGCGGCCTGGTCACGCGCGTCGACGCCGGCGCAGCGCGGGGATCGCGAGCGCCGCCCACCACGGCGTCGCGCGGGCGTCGCGGCATCCGCAGCCGGTTTCTCCGCCGTTGGCGGAGCCGCCGCCGCCAGGGCCCTCGCCGCCCGAGCCCTCGCCGCCCGAGGACGTACCGCCTGTAG
Organism: Myxococcales bacterium; assembly: GCA_016793465.1. The sequence goes on along the minus strand of JAEUJW010000075.1, from coordinate 421,437 downwards.
GTGCGCCGCCGGTCGGCGTGTCGCTCGAGGTCGCGTCGCTGCCGCTCGACCCGCTGCTCGTGCCGCCGGTGTCGTCGCCGCCGCCGGTCGCGCCGCCGGTCTGGTTCCACTCGGCGAGCAGCCTGTCGATCAGCGCGGTGTTGTCGACCAGCGGCTGCGGCGCGCCCTTCGGCGGCATCTCGTCGACGTCCTCCTCCCACGGCATCTCGTCCTGGAACGCGGGCCAGGGCTCGCCATTTTTCAGATGGACCTCGCGACCGTCGGGCAGGGTGACGATGCGTTCGTCCTCACAGGAGATGAAGTCCTGGGCGATGCGCAGGGCGGGCACGTCGGGCAGGTCGGGGTTCTCGACGAACTCGGGGTCTGCGGTCATCTCGTTCGGCGAGATCGTGGTGTACATGCGCGTCAGGTAGGGCCACGTCTGCAGCAGCGAGGCGGCGTGGAAGCCGGGCTGGACGATGCGCTCGGCGAAGTCGGCGGCGAAGCCCTCGCCGCCGCTCCACGCGGCCGGGTCGATCTGCCCCTCGTAGCAGGACAGGCAGGAATAAAACTCGTCGGCGGTCAGGCCGTCGGGCACGGGCAGGTGCTGCGCGAGCAGGCCGGGCAGCAGCGGGTGATAAAATAGACACTGCGCGTCGAAGCACTCGGCGAGCTGCTGGCCCGCGAGCACGGTCATGACCGCGGTCGGGTCGAGGCCGACGAACTTGTCGGCGTCCCAGTACAGCGAGAACTGCAGGTCCTCGAAGATGCCGTCGCTGGTGCCGGCGTACTCGGTGACGAAAGCGCGGCCCTCGGCCCCGAAGGCGTCGACGGCCATCGACACGACCTCTTTGTAGTTGGCGCCGAGGCTCAGCCAGTCGATCTTCAGCGGGTTGACGAGCACGTGCTTGTAGTTGGTCGGGACCGTGCGCGCGTCGCCCAGCACGAACACGCGGATGTCCATGTCGTCGACGGCGGCGATGCGGGTCAGGCGGATCGGCACGCAGCCCTCGGCCGCGGCGAAGCGCAGCACGACCGGGTGGATGGCGTCGAGGCCCTCGCCGGTCGCCAGCTTGAAGGCGACGATCACGTTGTCCTCGTCGAGGTACTGCTGGAGGATCGGCGCGGCGTTCGGGTCGGCCTGGTAGCCGTTGGCGGTCAGCCACGCCATGATGCCGTCGACGTCCTCGCCGGCCAGCACGACCACCTCGAAGGCCCCGACCGCGCCCTCGTAGAGCACCATCGGCGGATCCTCGCCGCCGCCGCCCATGTCGCTGCGGGTGATGAAGGTGCCGCCGCTGCCGTTGTTGCCGCCGCACGGGCCGGTGGGATTGAGCCCGTAGATCGGCACCGACGCATTCAATATGGCGGTGAACAGCGCCTCGGAGCCGACCTCGAACTGCGGGAGGGCGGGCAGCGGGATCATCCACGCGAACTTGCTGGCGTCGGTGTCGGGGTCGTAGCGGATCTGGATGTGCGCCTCGACCTCGTCGCCGTCGACGATGAACAGCACGTTCTCGCCGGTCTGGTCGACGGGCATCGCCTGCGGGCCCGCGTCGCAGAAAGTCCCGCCGCACGCCTGCGCCGCGTGAGGCGCGAAAACGGTCGCTCCGGCGGCGAAAATTGGCAGCAGTGACAGGAGTGGAAGGCGAGCCATCCTGCCAATCCACCACCTATTGCGTCCGAATGCAAGCGCTAGCCGCAGTCGACGATGGTCACCGAGTACTGGATCCCGCCGGTGGAGAGCGCGACGTCGTAGGTCTTGCCGGGCTCGACGGTCCAGCCCTGCGGGACGAACCGGACCGCGTGCGAAGAGCCGTAGTTGTCGCCGAGCGGGTTGACGGCGACCGGCTTGTCGACGCCGTTCTCGGTGACGGTGACCTGCGCGCCGGTGACGTCGATCGAGTCGCTCTGCACGGTCCACCCGGTCTGGTCGACGTGGGCCCACCCGACCGTGGGCACGTGCAGGGCCTGCAGCGGGACCAGGCCGGGCGGCGGCCAGGCGGTCCAGGCCGCGCCGGCGTCGCCGCTGCCGCCGATCACGTAGAGGCACGAGTAGGTGTCGGTCGAGCCCACGCCGATCGGGCCCAGGCTGTTGGAGAGGATCCAGCGGCGGTGGCCGATCGTGGTGTCGTTGCCGGGGTCGACCATGTAGAGGTCGACGCCCAGCACGCCCGCGGTGCCGGCGATGTTGCTCTTGCCGGCCGCGCTCGCGCCGTCGGCCGACCAGCAGGTCGCGTTCATCGGCGGGCCGTGGTCGAGCTTGTCGTTGGCGTCCATGATCAGCGCGCAGGCCTGGGCCTGGTCGCTCCTGGCGCCGTCCTCCGTGACCGCGGGCAGGTCGGCGATCCAGCGGTAGAGGTTGACGAGTTTGAGCACGTTGTCGTGGCCCTCGGCGCCGAGCGTGCCCTTGTTGCAGCCGTTCACGCTGCCGCTCCAGGCGCCCTCGGCGAGCGCGGCGCGGTCGCCGTTCCAGCGGGCGCACAGCTGCTCCTGCTCGCTGGGCGGGGGGTCGCCGGTGCTCGGGTCGGTCGTCATCGGCTCCGAGGTCGCCGGGTCGGTCGTCATCGGGTCGGTCGTCATCGGGCCCGAGGTGCCGGGGGCGGTGGTGTCGGGGTCGCCGGTGTCGGGCTCGCCGCCGGTGGTGAACGTACCTGGCCCTGCGGACATGTCCGTCGCGCCAGCCTCGGTCGCGCTCACCTGCGAGTCGACGGTCGGATCCGGGCCCTGCGAGGTCGGCCCGGCGTCGGCGCCGGTCGCGGCGGATCCGTCGCCCGCGGTCGGGCCCGCACCCGCGGCGCCGGTGGTCACGGCCCCGGTCGAGCTCGCGGGCCCGGACGCGTCCTCGTCGAGCCCTTGGTAACAGCCCGCGAAGGCGAGCAGGACGAGCGGCAATCGGTGCGTCCGCGGCATGCTCCACGGGTAGCGCAGCGCACGCGCCAGCGTCAACGCGTGGCCCGAAGGCCCCACGAAGAAACGCGCGGGGGCCCGCGAATGCGCCGCTGCAACGATGTTAGCGGCGCGTTAGCATGCCGGGATGGGCAGACGGGTGCTGGTCTGGGCGGGGGTGTCGGGCCTCGCGTGCAGCTTCAACGCGACCGGGGTGAGCGCGACCGGCAACGTCGACGGCGGCGCCGACTCGAGCAGCAGCAGTAGCGGCGGCGCGAGCGATGCGTCGAGCGGACCGTCGCCGACCAGCGGCGGGTCGACGGTCTGCGAGCCCGGCAGCGTCGAGGCGTGCACCTGCGGGTCGGTCGAGGGCCAGCACACCTGCGCGTCCGACGGCGCGGGCTTCGGCGCGTGCGAGTGCATGGGCGGCGAGGCGACGAGCGACCCGGCGACGTCCGACCCGAGCACGACCGCGGTCGACCCGGACACGACGAGCCCCGGCACCACGGGCGGCGAGTCGAGCGCGACGAGCTCCGGCACCACGGGCGGCGAGTCGAGCACGACGAGCGACGAGACCACCGGCGGCCTGGTCTGCATCGAGCCCGACCCCGAGCCCAACGACGACGAGGGCAGCGCCGCGCCGGCGACCGCCAAGAAGTGCAAGCAGCTCATCAGCCAGGTGACCGGGGTGCTCGCGGGCACCGCCGACGTCGACTGGTGGACGTACACCGGCACGTGGGGCAACGGCTGCGGCAACGGCACGCCGCGCCCGTCGCACACGCTGATCTCCGCCCCCGGCCTGCGCATGTGCGTGTACCTCGACTGTTCGATTAATGACGCGCCCGAGCTGTTCGACTGCGGCGACGGGACCCCGGACGTCTCGCCCGAGGGCGTCGACGGCTGCTGCGTCGACGGCGGCAACCTCAACTTCGAGTTCAGCTGCGTCGGCGAGGAGCACGACGCGCGCATCCTCCTGCGCGTCGACTCGGCCCCGCTCGCGGTCTGTCACCCCTACTCGGTGACGTACACGTACAACGACGACTGACTCAGGCGGGCGGGCGGGCGCTGCGGAGGGCGCGGACGAGCGCGCCTTCGTCCTCGCAGAGGGCGACCACGAGGTCGCCGGCGGCGACGGTGGCGGTCAGCGGCGGGTTGATGAGCAGGCGGGTGCGCAGGTCGGCGTGGGCGCTGTAGGGGTTGCCGGCGGCGCTGGTGCTGGTGCGGTAGAGGCCGAGCGGGACCACGCCGCCGCCGGCGTCCGCGTTGCCGAGGCCGTAGAGGGCGCGGCGGATGGTCCGCCAGGTCTGGCCGTGGCACCACGCGGGCAGGGGCTGGCTGTAGAGCTCGGCGTTGGCGTCGCTGAAGGCGACGACGCCGGAGAAGAACTCGGCGAACGCGGGGTCGCGGCAGGCGGTGGCCAGCCAGGTGAACGCGAGCATGCGGCTGTCGACGGGCAGCAGCCAGGCGGCGAACGGTTCGAAGATCTCGCCGGGTTCGTCCTCCGAGGCCTCGACGAGCGTGACCGGCAGGATCGGCATGGCCGCGGTCGGGCCGCGGATGGTCGCGGCCACGCTGATCGCGGCGGCGTGGCCGGGCTTGCCGAGGGCCGCGAGCGACAGCGGGTCGCGGGCGCAGGCCTGGTGGACGGCGCGGGCGATGCGCAGCGGGTCGTACTGCGTGCCGGTCCGCGACTCGGGCTCGCCGCCGAGCACGATGACCCGCGAGGCCCGCGGCAGGCGCAGCGCGGCCAGGTTCTCCGGGACCTCGGGGTTGTCGTAGTGGATCGTCAGCGACTTGATCTTCCCCAGCTGCAGGCGCACGCGCTTCGGCAGCGCGTCGGGCACGACCACGTGCAGCGAGCGCAGGCGGGCGGGGCCGGGGCTGCGCAGCAGGCGGATCAGCGGGAGCATGTCCTCGCGGAAGTTGAGGACCACCAGGTGGCCGCGCAGGCGCCGCCACAGGCGGGTCTGGTCCTGGGCGAAGATGTTGGTCAGCGTCGCGGTGAACCACGCGAGCAGGCCGAGGCCGAGGATCGTCGCGCCGGCGCCGACCGCCCGCGCGGTCGACGTCTTCAGCGTCTCGGCGTTGAAGTTGCCGGTCGCGAACGTGTTCATCTCCCAGAACGAGTCGTTGAGCGTGCGCAGCTTGGTGTTCGAGTCGTGCTCGAGCAGCCACACGAGGTAGGTCGAGCAGACCACGACGAGCGCGAAGGCGGCGAACGGGACCAGCGGGTTGGCGAGCTGGCCCTCGAAGCCCGAGGCCAGCCCGCCGATGCCGCGGCGCCGCAGCGCCCGGCGGACGGCCCAGGCCAGCAGCAGCGCGGCGAGCAGGCCGCCGAGGACCTCGAGGCGGCGCACCCACGTCGCCCAGGCCTCGCGCTCGGCGGCCACGCGGTGCAGCGGGATCGGCTCGGTCTCGGCGAAGTCGCGGGAGCGGAGGTCGAGCGCGAGGGCGGCGTGGCGCGGGTCGCTGGCCACGCGCTCCAGGCCCTGCAGCACGGCCAGCGCGGCCGCGTCCTGCTCGGCCCGCGCGGCGTCGTCGGCGGCCTGCTCGCGCGGCAGGGCGGCCAGCACGATCGAGGTCACGCACACCGTCGGCAGGCTGTACTCGAGCTTGCCGGGGTAGTGGCGCGGCTCGATCGGGCACACGCGGTAGTAGGGGTAGCCGTCGATCAGCCGGTTTAACACCTGCTCGGGCAGGGGGTTGAGCGCGGCGAGGCCCGAGTCGAGCACGGCGGCGATGTCGACGTGCCCGGGGTCGGTGGTGCGCAGCATCATCAGCACCTCGCCGCGGCCCATGGCCTGCAGCGACTCGTCGGCGCTGCCGGCGAACAGGCGCACGCCGTCGACCGGGCGCCCGCCGGCGCCGAGGATCACCTTGGCGGTCTCGAAGCTGCCCGAGCCGTCCTTGCCGATGAACACGCCGCGCTCGCCGATCGCGTCGAAGTCGTCGAGCCGCACCGGCCGGCGCACGAGCATGTGCACGGCGCTGTCGCTGACCGCGGCCACGGTGCGCAGCTCGGCGCGCTGGGCCAGGGCCGGCGAGATCTTGCACATCCACCCGCCGAACTCGTCCTCGTGGCCCTTCGAGACCTCGGCCGTGCTGGCGCGGTAGGCCTCGGCGGCGACGTCGTACTGCACGAGCGCGAAGTCGAGGCTGCCCTCGAGCAGGCGGCGGATGTTCTCGCACGAGCCCTTGGTGACCTCGCTGACGAGCCGGGGGCCGCCCGCGTCGGCGGCCAGGTCGGCCTGCAGGGCCTCGCCGAGCGCCGCGAAGTTGCCGCCCTTCGAGCCCGAGCCGAAGCGCCAGGGCTCGCGCGCGTGGGCATGATTCGTCAGCAGCAGGACCGCCGCGCCGAGCAGCAGCGCGGGCCTCATGCGTCCTGCCCCGTGAGCACGAGCAGCGCGACGGCGTCGGCGAGCGGGCGCGCCGGGCCCGGGTTGACGACCATGCTCGGGGCGTCGCCGGGGCCGGTGAACAGGCCGAGCACGGTGATCGGGTCGCCGGCGGCGTCGGCCTCGACCTCGAGGCACGCGTCGCGGAACGTGCGGCCCTGCAGGGCCGCGGGCACCGGCCAGGTCTGGACGCGCAGGCGCCCGCGCACGAGCCCGAGCAGCACGCGGAAGGCGGCGAGGTCGAGGCAGGCGTGGGCCAGCAGGGCCGCGCGCAGGAAGCCGGGGTAGAAGATCGTGGCCACGCCGAGGCCGGCGAACTCGTGGGTGGCCTCGGGGTCCTCGACGGCGACCAGCACCCGCGGCGGGCGCCCGCGGCAGGCCCGGTGGATCGCCGCGCAGGTGATCCGCGAGAACGCGTCGGGTTCGCCGCCGCCGTGGTGCGGCAGCACGATCACGCACTGCGCCGCGGCGACCGCGACGTCGTCGGCGAGCCGGGCCGCGAACGCCTCGACCCCGTCGCCGACCGAGGCCGCGACGTAGCGCACCGGGCCGCGCGCGTCCGCCAGCGCCACCTCCGCGGTCGCGGCCGCGGCCGTGCCGACGCACACCAGCTCGCGCGCGCCGAGCTCCTGCAGCGCGCGCACCAGGCCGACCGCCTCGGGCTCCCAGTTGACGATGACGAGGCGGCCGAGCCCATCGCCCTCGGTGGCCAGGGGGCCAACAGGTGCTGCCGCGGGCATCGTGAGGCGCGACGATGCCGCCGCGCCCGCCCCGGTGTCAAGCTCGCGGCCGGCTCGCGGCCCGCGTGCTACCGTGCCGGCCCGACGCCGTGACCGCCGATCCGCTCATGCTGGCGCTCATCGCCGCCGTCTCGCTGGTGCTCAGCCACATCGGCGCGACGGTCGGCCTGGTGCTCGGGCAGCTGCGCCTGCCGCTGCTGATCTACGCGCTCGCCAGCCCGGTCGTCGGCACCGCCACCAGCCTGGCGATCTCGACCGCCGGCACGCTCGTCGGCACCGTGCGCCACGCCGCCGGCGGGCGCGTGCGCCTCGGCCTGCTGCTCACCGTGGGCGCGCCCTCGGCCGCGGCCGCCTATGTGAGCGCCCGCCACGCCGGGCAGGTCGACCAGTGGCTGCTGAAGCTCGTCATCGCCGCGGTGCTGGTCGCGACCGGCGCGCGCATGCTGGTGCCGCGGCCGCCCGAGCCGCCGGCGCCGGCGGAGCCGCCGAGGCTGCCGGCGCCGGTCGCCGAGATCGCGGTCGGCGTCGGCCTCGGCGCCCTCTCGGGCCTCGTCGGCCTGCTGCTCGGGTCGCTGCGCCTGCCGGCGATGATGCGCTACGCGCGGATCCCCGCGCCGCTGGCGATCGGCACCAACATGGCGATCGGCACGCTGACCGGCCTGTCCGCGGGCGTCGCGACCTTCCGCGAGGGCAACGTCGACGTGCCCGCGTTCGTCGTCGTCGGCCTCGCCACCGTGGTCGGCGCCCACCTCGGAGCCGGCCGCACCGGCAAGCTCGCCCCCGAGACGCTGCTGAAGATCATCGCCTGGGTCCTCCTCGGCGTCGGCCTCCTCATGCTCGGCGAGGGGCTGTTCGAACGGTTCGTCGCCTCCCCCGCACCCTGATGTCCGACCCCCGCGAAAGCCGCCTCCACCCCGCACGCACCCGCGCGACCTTCCTCGCGTGGACCACCTCGGCCCTGCCGCGGGCCCTCGCGCTGACCGCGAGTTCGTCCGCGCCGACGCTGCTGCCGACCGCGGCGCTCGCGGCGGCGTGGACGCTCGCGGGCCGCGACATCGCCGCCCGCCTGGCCCTGGCCTGCGCCCGCGAGCGCCTCGTCGCCGCCGACCGCGGGCCCGGGGCGGTGGTCCTGCGCCCGACCGGCGGCGCCGCGTTGAGCGTGCCGATCGCCCGCGCCGGCGCCTTCGGGCTCGACCGGCCCGACCTCGACGCGGCCCGCGACCCGGCGCTCGACCGCCCGCTGGCGCTGCTCGACCGCCTCGCGCCCGACCTGTCCCTCGGGCCAGGCGACCACGCGCGGATCGCCGACGAGCTGGCCGACAGCGCGTTTAATTATGCGGTCGCCCTGGTGGTCGCCGAGCTGCGCGCGCGCACCCTGCTGGCGGGTCGACGCTGGCCGGCGCCGCTCGACCCGGAGAGCCTGGTGATCGCCGGCCACCCGTGGCACCCGATGTGCAAGACCCGGCTCGGCCTGCACCTGCACGACAACCTGCGCCACGGGCCCGACGTCATGGCCCGCGGGACCACCTGCGCCGTCGACGTGCTGGCCGACGACGTCGTGCGCGTCGGCGAGTTCGCCGAGCACGCGGTGTTCCCCGCGCCGGCGCCCGGGTGGGTGCGCCTGCCGGTGCACCTGCTGCAGCGTCGGCGCCTGCCGCAGGTGTTCGCGGCGGTGTGGGGCGCGCGCATGCGGCCGGCCGCGTGCTTCCCCCGCGCCGGCCGCTCGCTGCTCAGCCTGCGGACCGTCGCGCTCGGCGAGCTCCACATCAAGCTGGCGACGGCGATGCACACGACCAGCGCGCTGCGCCAGGTCTCGCCGATGAGCGTGCACAACGGCCCGGCGATCTCCGCCCTGCTCGCGCGCGTGCTCGCGGCGGACCCCTCGGTGAGCGCCAGCTTGCGCGTGCAGCCCGAGCTCGCGGCGGCCGGCCTCGACCCGCGGCGCCACGGCGGCCTCGCGGGTCAGCTCGGCGTCATCATCCGCCCCGAGCCCGCGCCGCTGGCCCGCGAGCTGTCCGCCGCGGCCAGCCCCGAGGTGTGGGTGTGCGCCGCGCTCGGCGAGCGCCGGCCCGGGGCCGACGTCGCCGCCTCCTTGATGCACGACCCCGGCCTGCTGCACCGCCGCGCCGGCGACCGCCTGCTGCGCACGATCACCGCCGCCTATCCCTCGCCCGACCACGCCCTCCGCGACTACATTTTGAAGCTGGTGCCGCCGGTGCTGCGCCTGTGCGCCGCGCACGGGGTGGCCCTCGAGGTGCACCTGCAGAACACCCTGGTCGTGCACGACCGCGGGCGCGTCGCCGGCTTCCTCGTGCGCGACCTCGGGGGCGTACGGATCCACCGCCCGCGCCTGCGCGCCGCCGGCCACGACGTCGCGCTCGCGCCCGGGTCGTTCGTCGTCACCGACGACCTCGCGGAGGTCCAGAGCAAGGTCGCCCACACCCTGCTGCACGCCCACCTCACGGCCGTGATCGGGTGGGCCGCGGACCTCGGCGCCGACGAACCGGCGCTGTGGCGCTACACGCGTCAGGTCATCCGCGACAGCCTGGGGGCCTGGGCCGTCGACCCGCGGCACGCCGCCGCCTGCCACGCCGACCGCGACGCGTTGCTCGCCCCGAGCGCCCGCGCCAAGGCGCTATTAAAGATGCGGCTCGGCGAGCGGGTCTCGGACTACGCCTACACCGAGGTGGCCGCGCCGTTCGTCTAGCCGGCGCTCAGCAGCAGCACCGGGCAGGGCGCGTCGCGCAGGATGTTCTCGATGCGGTGGCCGAAGAACGCCCGCACCGACACGGCGCGCAGGCTCGACCCGAGGATCAGCAGGTCGAAGCCGCCCTCGGCGGCGATGCGGACGATGTCCTGCTCGGGGCGGGTGCCCTCGAGCACCAGCGGGACCGCGTTGGCGCCGAACTTGCGGGCGCGCTCCGCCTCGCGCTCGACGATCTGCAGGCCGATCTCGTGGGGCTTGGCGTGGTCGACGTCGGACGAGCCGGTGCGCGAGATGTGCACGATCGTCAGCTCGGCCTCCATGCTGGCGGCGAGCACCGAGGCCAGCTCGACCGCGTTCTTGCTGTACTCGGTGCCGACCGTGGGCACGAGGATCTTCTTCGGCGCCCACTCGCGGAACGGCTCGGGCTTGCCGGTGCGGGCGCGCGCGGGCTCGCGGTAGATCAGCGTCGGGCACGGCGACTTGTGGATGATGCGGTCGGCCATCGGCCCGAACAGCGCGTCGGTGCGGCGGGCGGTGTCGGCGAGCACGACCAGCTCGTAGTCGCGGGCGGCCTCGGCCAGCACCTGCTCGGCGGGGTCGGCGTCGGAGATCACCTTGAGCTCGGGGCGCGAGCCTTTGAGTCGGCGCAGGCGGCGGCCGAGGCGCTCGAGCGCCTGCTTGCCGAGCGCGTTGTAGCGGCGCACGCGGCGGGCGAACGGGCGGTACCACGGGGTGGGCAGGGCCTGCGGGCGGGCGTAGGCGGCGGTGACCTCGATGGGCTGCTGGTGGCTGAGGTAGCCGAGCATCTCGGCCGGCAGCTCGGCCGCGCGGGCGCTGCGGCTGACCAGGAGCACGCGGCGGACCTGGCGGATGAAGCTGGTGGTGGCCATCGCCTCCATCTCGAGGCGCTGGGCCTCGCTGGCCTCCATCTTGACCTTCGACAGGGTCCAGCGCAGCAGCGGCGGGGCCATCAGCGAGGTGACGATCGCGACCATGACGACGATCGAGTACATCTCGACGCCGAGCACGCCGAGGCTGAGGCCGATGGTGGCGACGATGATCTCCATGGCGCCGCGGGCGTTCATGCCGGAGCCGAGGGCGAGGCGTTCCCAGTGGGGGATCTTGCAGGCCCAGGCGCCGAGGTAGCAGCCGACGAACTTGCCGAAGCAGGCGATGCCGAGGACCATGGCGCCGACCTGCAGCACCTCGACCTCGGCGAGCTTCATGAGGTCGACCTTGACGCCGGCGGAGGCGAAGAAGATCGGCGCGAGGAAGCTGGCGGTGATGAGCTCGAGGGTGTGGCCGACCTCGCGGCGGAAGCGGGGGGCCTGGCCGGCGAGGATGCCGACGGTGAAGGCGCCGAGCACGGCCTCGATGCCCATCTCGTGGGTGAGGGCGGCGGCGAAGAACGCGATCACCAGCACGATCGAGATCTGCGAGCCGACCCCGCCGAAGCGCTTGTCGACCACGCCCATGATGCGGGCGATCAGCGGCGAGCCGAGCGTGAAGGCGAACAGCATGAACACGACCGCGGCGGCGACCGACTTCAGCGCGGTCATGATGTCGACGGCGCCGGTCTTGGCCAGGCCGGCGACCACGGCCAGGAGGATCCAGCCGATCGTGTCGTCGGTCATGGCGGCGGCGAGGATCAGCTGGCCGATGTCGCGGCGGATCAGCTTCAGGTCCATCAGCACCTTGGCGATCACCGGGACCGCCGAGATGCTCATGGCCACGGCCATGAACAGGCTGAACACCAGGCGGGCGTCGGGCGCGGCGAGGAAGCGGTCGTCGATCAGCCACTCGCCCATGGCGAAGCCGGTGACGAGCGGGACGAGGATGCCGCCGGCGGAGATGATCAGCGCGGTCTTGCCGCGGCGCTTAATTAAACCGAGGTCGGTCTCGAGGCCGGTGCAGATCAGCAGGAACAGCACGCCGATCCAGGAGATCGCCGCGAGCAGGTCGGCGAGGTGCTGGTCGCGCGGGAACAGCATGGCCTGCAGCTCGGGCGCGAAGATGCCGAGGACCGAGGGCCCGAGCACGACGCCGGCCATCAGCTCGCCGATCACCGGCGGCTGCTTCAGCTTGCGCATGATCTCGCCGAGGAAGCGCGCCATCAGCAGCAGCACGGCGATCTGGATCAGCAGCATCAGGACCGCGTGGTGCGACAGCCCCTTCAATACGGTGGGGGCGGCCTCTGCCACGCCTGGATCGAGCAGCACGAGGGCCACGATAGCCGCTGCGGCGCTCCTGGTGGTAAAAATTTCGGCCGCGGATGGCCGCTTCAGGGCGGGCGCGCGCGGCCGCCGGCGCTCAGCACGGGCCGTTGGCGCAGCAGTCGTTGAAGGCGAGGCACAGGATGTCGCAGCCGCAGGCGGTGCTGGTGGCCCCGCACTCGCACGCCGAGCACATGTTGGGGTCCTGGTCGGGGCAGTCCTCGGGGCACGTGCAGTCGTCCTCCATGGGGGCCGCGCACTCGCCGTCGCCGCACACCACGTTGGTGCAGCCGGAGGTGTTGAACGTGCACGCGTTGGCCTCGCAGAACAGGTTGCCGGCCTTGAAGCCCTGGCTGACGCAGGTCGCGCCGTTGACGTTGGCGCCGTCGCACTGCTCGGCGCCGTTGATCATGTTGTCGCCGCAGTACGTGCAGCCGGTCTTGTTGAAGTTGCAGGCGTCGGGGCTGTTGCAGGTCAGCACGCCGCCGGAGTACGGCGTGCCCTTGGGGCTCATGAGGTCGGTGCACTCGTACATGTTGAGGCCGGCCGGCGTGCACGCGCCGGCCTGCTCGCCGCAGTCGCACTCCTCGCCGCCCATCAGCACGCCGTCGCCGCAGCCGGGCACCGAGCAGAACGAGGTGTCGTAGCTGCAGTCGGCGGCGCACGACAGCGTGCCCATGTCGAAGCCGAAGCTCGTGCAGTCCTTGCCGCCGAGGTCGTCGCCGTCGCAGGCCTCGTCGTCCTCGAGCACGCCGTTGCCGCACATCGACGGCGGCGGGCCGCTGGGGTCGTTGCTGGCGTTCGAGGTCGGGGACGGGCCCTCGTCGACGTCGCCGTCGTCGCTGCCGCCGTCGGTCAGGCCGGTGGTCGGCGCGGTCATCGACGTGCCCGGCATGGTCGGCATGGTCGGCGCCGCCGAGCCGCCGCTGCCGAAGCTGGAGCCGTTGGGCTGGTCGTCGTCGGCGCCTGCACACGCGAGCAGCGCGAGGACCGCGAGCGGGGCGAGCAGGGTCGTGAGGGCGGCTCGCGGGCGGAGCATCCGGCCATCCTAAGCGCAAGTCGCGTGCACCTGCAACTCGCGCGCTCGCAAGTGCACGAACACGCGTGCGCCGGGCGAGCCGTGCAAGCCGGCGCACACGAGAGATCGTCGGCGACGCCGGGCGCGGGCCGGACGGGCCTGACGGCGCGCGTCGCGGCCGAGGGCGTGCGGCCTCAGCGGGGCGGCGCGGCCGGCGTGGGCTTGACGTAGGCGAGCACGCCGGAGGCGGCCCCCAGGCGCAGGACCACCGGGTCTCCGAGGCGCCAGCGGTCGTACTCGGCGCGCTCGACGATCGCGGTGTGCGGGCCGCCGCGGGCGGTGAAGGTGATCGCGTACGAGGCGCTGGTGAGGCTGCGTTCGTCGTCGCCGGCGGGCGGCAGCTCGGGGAACCGCATGCCGAGGTGGGCGTCGCCCTCGATCCGCTCGCTGCGCACCGGCATCCACTCCTGCGTCCTGTACTCGCACCACTCGCCGGTGACCGCGCGCGTGCACTGGCGCGTGCGCTCGTGGGGCACCTCGCGGAAGCACTGGCGCTCGACGTCGCGGCAGCGCTCGACGACCCGCCGCTCGGCGCCGCTGCCGACGCGGGCCCGCTCGCAGCGGCGCTCGCTGCCGCAGTGGTAGCGCTCGCGGCGGGTGCCGGCCTCGTCGCCGCAGGCGTAGGTCTCGTCGCGGCGGTGGCGCTCGCGGCAGGCGCCGATCAGGACCGACGGGACCTCGCCGGCGCCGCGGATCGGCGGGGTCCCGGGGTGGAACACCAGCTCGTCGCGCCAGCCCTCGCGCACGACGTCGGTCCAGCGCTGCAGCTGGGTGGTGTGGGTCCAGCGCATGCCGGCGACCACGCCGCGCTCCTCGTGGTCGCGGAAGAGCCACCAGCCGATCGCCGCGGCCGCGGCGACGAGCACCAGCGGCCCGAGGATCCAGCGCTTGCGCGGGGCGGGGTCCATCGCGCCACAGGGTACCGCGGGGCGGGCACGCGGTGGGCCGCGTCGTCGGCGCGGGCACGCGCGGCGGGTCGCCGGTGTGCGCCGGCCGAAGATCGACGCGCGCGCAGCGAGCTCGGCTCACGGCCCCAGCGTGCCGTCGGCCACGACCACGCTGGCCTCGACCTCGGCGTGGGCGTCGCTGGCCCGCGGGAAGGCGACGCGCTCGTAGACCACGCGCCAGCGGATCGCGCGGCCGACCGCGGGCGAGCCGAAGTCGAACGCGACCGGCAGCGCGGCCCCGGCGAGCGCGGGGGCGCCGACGCGGTCGTCGGCGGTCTCGCGGCGCGACAGCGTGAAGTGGCGGGCGAGGAAGCGGGTCGCGGCGGCGACCGGGCGCCCGTCGTCGCCGACGACCTCGGCGACGACGACCAGGCGGCGGAACAGGTCGCCGGTCGGGAACGCGTGGCCGACCGCGCCCGGCGTCAGCGCCAGCGCGATCGCCGTGGGCCCGCGGGCGGCCTGCACGCGCACGGCCCGGCGCAGCACGGCCGGCTCGCGCGAGGCGGCGAACGCGTGGCTGCGGTGGCGCTCGTCCGCGCCGACCGGCGGCATGTGACAGCTCGCGCAGCCGTCGCCGGCGCGGTCCGAGGCGGCGTGCTCGCGCACGGTGCTCTGCATGAGCTCGCGGCCGCCGGGGAACGCGAACTCGTGGCAGCCCGCGCAGGCCGCCGCGCCGGCGAACCGCGGGTCGCGGCGGAGCGGGTGCGGGGCTGTCTCATGGGACAGGTCGTCGCGCGGCGCGGCGAGCACGCCGTCGCCGGCGCCGGGGCTGTGGCAGGTCACGCAGCCGACGCCGAGGCGGGCCAGCGCGCGCGGCGGAGCGCGCTCGGGGTCGGCCTCGGGGGCGTGGCAGCCGCGGCAGAAGCCGATCGGCTCGCGGCGCAGGGCGGCGGCGAAGCTGGCGTTGGTGTAGGCCCGGCGGTGCAGCGAGCCCCGCCATTCGGCGGCGATCTCCGAGTGGCAGCGCTCGCAAGCGGCGTTGCGGTCGGCGGCGTCGCGGCGGGTGTGACCCTCGGACGGGCCCGGCATGCTCGTCGCGGCCTCGGCGTGCGGCGCGAGCGCGGCGGCGATCAGCGCGAGGGTCGCGAGCGTGCTCACCGGGACATGTCCGCAGGGTCAGGCGGCGCCGCGGGTCGGCGCAGGCGCGGCGCCGCGGCCATGAACGGGGCGTGCGGCGCCGGCGGCTCGATCGACCGGCGGGCGCACGCGACGTGCAGCGAACCACCGACCGGCGAGGCCGTCACGCGCATGCCGCCACCGTATCACGGCGCCCGGGCGGCGGGCGCCGGCTCGGCGATCGCGTCAGGCCAGCACGAGCGCCAGGGTCGGCGCGAGGATGTCGTCCCAGGCGTCGCGACGGGCCTCGGCGAGGGCGCGGGCGGGCAGGCGGCCGTGGGCGACGAGGGTCGCCTCGGCGAGCGCGTCCGCGGGCGCGTGGGCCTCGTCGTGGCCGGCGCGCAGCTCGTCGGCGAGGGCGCGCACGGCCTCGGCGACCGCGCGGCCGCCGGTGCGCACGGCCCAGGCGACGGTGGCCCAGGCGAGCTCGGCGTGGCGGGCCTCGTCGTCGGCGACGGCGGCGAGGGCCTCACGCACGGCGGGCTCGCTGGCGCCGCGGGCGGCCCGGCCGGCGGCGAGGGCGGCGATCGTCTCGCCGACGCAGCCCTCGAGGAAGGTCGCGCAGGCGAGGGCGACCAGGCCGCCGCCGCGGGGCGCGAGCGCGGGCAGGGGGCCGAACTCGGCGGCCTCGCCGTCGAGGCGGGCGGCCAGGCCGAGGCACACCTGGGCGTGGCGGATCTCGTCGAGGCTGGCCTGCTGGCTGGCGGCGACCAGCCCGGGCGGGGCGCCGACCGCCAGCAGCTCGAGGGTCGCGCGGGCGAACGCGGCGACCGAGGCGTGCTCGTCGCGGGCGTCGGCGCGCCACAGCGCCGCGAGCGTGCGGCGGGTCCCGGGGGCGAGCTCGTCGCTGGCCTCGGGGACATGTCCGGGGAGCCAGGCGTCGCCGGCCTGCAGCGGCGCGCGCACGCTGGCCAGCCCGTCGTCGAGCAGCGGGCGCCCGGAGCAGTAGTCGAACCAGTGGTAGCAGCACAGGGCGTCGTTGCCGGTGGCCTGGCGCTGCTCGGCGGTGGCGATCTTGCGGAGGCGGCCCTGCATCATCGGGTTGAACGAGAGGCCCTTGTAGGCCCGGTCGTCCGGCTTGGCGGCGGGCTGGGCCGAGCCCTGCAGGCGCGTCGGGCAGCCGATCGGGTCGTCGGTGGCGATGCGGGCGCGGAACTTCTCGGCGGCGGCCGGGCTGCCGCACCAGTCGCCGTTGGGGCAGCCCTCCTCCTCGACGCCGTCCGGGTCGAGCGGGTCCTGGCCGGTCCGCGCCGGGTAGGGCGAGGTCCACGGCGGCGGGTCGGGGATCGGCGGGCGCAGCGGCAGCGGGTCGGCCTTGGCCGCGGGCGCCGGCGCGGCCCTGGGCGCCTCGCCCGGCGTCGGCGTGGGCCCGCCTCCGCACGCGAGCCCCGCAGCCAGCGGCAGGGCCAGTGCGGTGAGGATGCGTTGGCGGAGAGACGAGGTGTCGCGCATGGCCGGGGACCTTACCACGAAGGCCTCGCACCCGGGCGCCGGGATGTCGCCCTGGCCACTTGAGTCGCGAGGAGGGCCGGGCCATTGTGTCGGCCGTGGAGGCGGACGCGCTCATCGTCGGGGCCGGCTGCGCGGGGCTCAGCCTCGCGGTCCACGTCGCCGCGGCGGCCCGCGAGGCCCGCAGGCCGTGCCCGCGGATCGTGCTGCTCGAGCCGCGGACCGCCTACGCCCGCGACCGTACGCTGTGCGGGTGGCGGGTCGGCGCGGACCACCCGTTCGCCGCCGCGGTCAGCCACCGCTGGACGCGCTGGGCGGTCCAGGACGAGCGCCGCCGGGTCGTGCGCGGCGACCCGCGCCACGCCTACGAGCACATCCCCGCCGACGCCTTCTACGCGGCCGCCGCGGCGCTGCTGGCCGCCGAGCCGAGCGTCGAGCTGCGCCTCGGCGTCGGCGTGCACGCGCTGGCCGAGCGCGGCGACCACGTGCACGCCGAGACGTCGGCGGGCCCGCTGCGCGCCGCCCTCGCGTTCGACAGCCGACCGGCGCCGCCGGCGTCGGCCACCGGGGTCGAGGAGGTCGCGCTGCTGCAGAACTTCGTCGGCTGGGAGGTCGACGTCGGGCGCGCGGTGTTCGACCCCGGGGTCGCCGAGGTCATGGACTTCGCGGTCGCGCAGGCCCGCGGCCTGCACTTCATGTACGCGCTGCCGTTCTCGCCGCAGCGCGCGCTGGTGGAGGCCACGTACATCACGCCGGCGGCGATCTCCGAGGCGCAGTGCGAGGCCGACATCCGCGGCTGGCTCGCGCGCCGCGTCGGCGTCGCCGAGGTCAGCCCGCGGTTCGTCGAGCGCGGCGTCATCCCCATGACGACCGCACCGAGCGTCGCGCGCACGTCGCCGCGGATCGTCCACCTCGGCCTGCGCGGCGGCCTGGCCAAGCCGTCGACCGGCTACGCGTTCGCGGCGATCCAGCGCTACTCGGCCGCGCTCGCCGGCCAGCTGGTGGCCAGCCCGCGGCGCCCGCCGAGCCCGCCCGCGCCGCGCCCGGCCGCCGCCGTCGCCATGGACCGCGTGTTCCTCTCGTACATCGAGCGCCACCCCGACCGCGCGCCCGCGCTGTTCGTCGACCTGTTCGAGAAGCTCCCGCCAGACCTGCTGTGCCGCTTCCTCACCGACCACGCCGGGCCGCTCGACAACCTGCGGGTCATGGCCAGCAGCCCGCTCGGGCAGATGACCGCCGAGGTGGTCCGCTCGCGCGCCCGCTGGCTGCGCAGCCCCGCCGCCTGAACCTTCGGACAGGAACCTTCGACCATGGCCCGTGTGATCACCTTCGGCAACCTCCCGTCCACGCCCGCCCCCGCCGCGCACGGCCGCGAGCTGCCCGACTGGGCCCAGGCCGACCCGGCCCGCATCGAGCGCTCGCTGGCCCAGGCCCTGGCCCTGCCGTCGGGCGGGTGGTTCGCGGTCGACGACCGCGCCAACATCACCGCGACCCCGCGGGCCTACACGATCGACGGCCACGCGCTGGTGCTGTGGCGCGGCGCCGACGGCTCGCTGCGCGCCGCCCCCGAGGCCTGCCCGCACATGGGCGCCTCGCTGGCCTGCGCGCGCGTGCGCGGCGACAAGCTGGTGTGCCCGTGGCACGGCCTCGAGCTCGGCGAGCGCCACGGCAAGTGGCACGTCCACCCGACCCACGACGACGGCGTGCTCGCGTGGGTCCGCCTGCCGGGCGAGGCCCCGAGCGACGCCCCCGTGCTCGCCCCGCGGCCCGCGAGTTTCATCGCCGGCGTGATCCGCATGGAGGCCCGCTGCGACCCGGGCGACATCCTCGCCAACCGCCTCGACCCCTGGCACGGCGTGCACTACCACCCGCACAGCTTCGTGCGCCTGCGCGTGCTCGAGGCCCGCGACGACCTGCTGCTGCTGCGCGTCGCCTACAAGGTCGTCGGCCCGCTCGCGGTCGAGGTCGACGCCACCTTCCACTGCCCCGACGCGCGCACCATCGTCATGACGATCGTCGACGGCGAGGGCGTCGGCTCGCTCGTCGAGACCCACGCCACGCCGATCGCCCCCGGCCGCACGGCGATGATCGAGGCGACCCTGGCGACGTCGGACCGCCCCGGCTTCGCGGTCGCCCGCCGGCTGGCGGCGCTGCTGCGCCCGGCCATCAACGCCCGCGCGGCCCGGCTGTGGCAGGAGGACATCGCCTACGCGGAGCGGCGTTATCAGCTCCGCGCGCAGGCGCCTGTGCGCCTGCGGACCATCCAACGGGGAGAACCATGAAAGTAGCGATCTTCGTCGACGGCAAGAATTTTTATAAAGGCTACCAGCAGCACGCGATCGGGCGTCGCCTCAACTTCCCGCGGCTAGCCGCGTGGTTGGCCCAGCAAGCCGGCGGATCTTTGCTCGTCGGCTGCCACTATTACACCGGCCTCGAGACCGAGCCCGACGAGCGCCGCGACGGCCTCGCCGGCTTCCTCACCATGCTCGAGATGCAGCGCGGCTACTTCGTGCACCGCTTCCCGCGCCGCGTCGAGTCGTTCTGCTGCAAGGCGTGCGGGGCCGAGAACACCTTCACCAAGGAGAAGGAGGTCGACACGACGATGGTCGCCGACATGCTGCAGATGGCCGCGGTCGGGGCGTTCGACGCGCTCGTGCTGGTCTCCGGCGACGCCGACCACGCGCCCGCGGTCGAGGGCGTGCGCTCGCTCGGCAAGATCGTGTTCGTCTCGACCTGGGGCGGCCACGGGCTCGCGCCGCGCATCCGCCGGGCCTCGTTCGACCACATCGACCTCGTGCAGGGCCTGCCCGCGTTCGAGTACACCGCCGACGAGCTGGCCGCGCTGCGACCCGCCGCCCCGCTGTCGCGCGCCTCGACCACCAGCGAGGAGGTGTTCCTCACCGAGCTGAGGCGCGCCCAGGACTACCACCAGAACGGCGGCGGCTACGTCGGCGTCAAGTACTTCCTGACCCGCTGGAAGGGCACCGGCTTCGACATGCCCGAGTCCGAGAAGCAGCACATCTTCGACCAGCTGCTGCGCGACGGCCGGGTCGAGCTCTACGACGTCGAGGACGGCCGCAAGGGCCTGCGCATCGTCGAGGCGCCGTCGACCACCGAGGCCGCCTGAGGCCATGTCCGCCGACGAGCCGGCCGTCTCGCCGCGGAGGGCGCAGCGCCTGCTCGTCGCGGCGAGCGCGTTCTTCTGCGTCGTCGGCCTCGCGGCGGAGCTGCTGCGCCACCTCGTGGTCGGCGACCACGCGGCCGTCTCGATCTGGTCGCTCAGCTACGAGGGCAACCTGCCGTCGTGGTACGCCAGCCTGCTGCCGCTGGTCTGCGCCGGGCTGCTGGCGTGGATCTCCGCCGGCGAGCCCCGCGACCGCGGCCGCTGGCGGGCCCTCGCGCTCGGCTTTTTGTACATCTCGATCGACGAGGCGGTCGGCCTGCACGAGCTGCTCGGCGCGCTGTTCGAGACCGAGGGCGTGCTCCACTTCGGCTGGGTCATCCCCGCCGCGGGCGTGGTGCTGGTCGTCGGCCTCTCCTTCGTCGGGTTCCTGCGCCGCCTCGACCGCCCGACCGCCCGGCGCTTCGTGCTGGCCGGCGCGCTCTACGTCGGCGGCGCGGTGGCCTGCGAGCTCCCGCTCGGCTGGTGGACCGAGCACCACGGCGACGACGGCCTCGGCTACTTCTTGATCGACTGGGTCGAGGAGACGCTCGAGCTCGCCGGCCTGACCCTGTTCGCCGCGACCCTGCTGGCGCGCCTGCGCGGCCGGTCGCTGCGCGTCGCGCCGGCTTGACGCCCCGGCGGCCGCGGACGATGCTGCGCGCGTGCGTGACCCCGTCCGTCCGACCCTGTCCCGCCGCGGCTTCGCGGCCTCCGCGTGCCTGCTCGCCGCGTGCGCCGGCCGCCCGGCGAAGCAGCCGCTGCGGGGCGCCTCGGGCGGGGCGGCCCGCACGTTCGCGGGCGACCCGCGCGTCGGCCAGTACGTGTCGAACGGCTGGACGTTCGCGACCTCGAGCTTCTGGGTGAGCGGGCCCGCGGGGCTGGTGCTCGTCGACACCCAGTTCCTGCCGAGCCTCGGCCTCGAGGCCGCGGACCTGGCCGAGCGCGCGACCGGGCGGCGCGTCACCACCGCCTACGTGCTGCACGCCAACCCCGACAAGTTCAACGGCACCGCCGCGCTGCAGCAGCGCGGCGTCGACGTGCTGACCTCGCAGCAGGTGCTCGACGCCATGCCGCCGATCCACGAGAAGCGCGTCGACGCGTTCTACGAGCGCTACAAGCCCGACTACCCGCTCGCCATGCCGACCCCGAAGGCCTTCGGCGCCGCGACCGCGACGCAGTCGGCCGCCGGCCTGACGCTCACCGCCCACGTGCTCGGCCCCGGCTGCAGCGAGGCCCACGTGGTCCTGCAGTTCGAGGACCAGGTGTTCGTCGGCGACCTGGTGGCCAACGGCGCCCACAGCTGGCTCGAGATCGGCAAGACCGACGCGTGGCTCGACCGCCTGACGGAGATCGAGGCGATGAAGCCGCGGTGGGTCCACCCCGGCCGCGGCCCCTCCGGCGGCCCCGAGCTGCTCGGCAGGCAGCGCGCGTACCTCGAGGAGGTCATCGCCCTCGTCGCCGCCGAGCGGCCCGGCGGCGAGCCCGACGAGGCCGCCCTCGCGCGCGTGCGGGCCGAGCTCGAGCGGCGCCACCCGGACCTCCGCTTCCCGGTGTTCCTCGCCATCGGCCTGCCCGCCGAGTGGCGCCGCCAGGCCGCCGCGCGGGCCGTCGCCGACCCCGGGTGAGGCGACCGCCGCGCGGCCCCCGTTCACGCCGGACGGGACCCCGCGGGCGCTCGTCGTCGCGAGCGACGGGGGCCGTCGCGCGTCGCTAGCGACGTCGGGACCCGCCAACGCTCGTCGTCGCGAGCGACGGGGGCGCCGCGCGTCGCCCGGGGCGCGGCGGCCCCGGTCGGCGGTCGGGCGTGCGCGCCGGGAGCTATCTCGCGCGCGCGCGCGTCGGGTTTTCCGCGGGTCGGCTTGCCCGCGGGACCACATCGGCCGACGATGCGGCGATGTCGTCACCTATCCATACCCGGTCCACGCTCGTCCTCACGGCCCTGCTCCTCGCCTGCGGCGACGACGGAGGCGCCACCGCGGAGGGCACGTTGACCGCCCCGACGCTGTCCGACCCGAGCGGGCCCTCCTCCTTGCCGCCGACCTCGGGCGAGTCCATGGACGGCAGCGATTCGACGGTCAGCGGCGCGACCGGCAGCGCCAGCGAGGCGACCACGGGCACCACCGCCGGCTCGGCCGAGGTCACCAGCGACGTCACCAGCGATGCCACCAGCGACACCCTGACGAGCGCGCCGATGACGTCCGACCCGTCGACGTCGAGCGAGCCGGGCACCGGCTCGACCGGCGAGGCCACGACCGACGACTCGACGACCGCGCCGGTCGACGTGTGCAAGGTCAACGACGACATGGACGCGATCGGCGAGTGCGACGACGTGGCCCCGCCGAACAGCTTCACGCCCGACGTGCAGTGGTCGTTCGGCGACGGCATGCAGAGCTGGGTGACCCCGCTCGCCGGCAACTTCACCGACGACAACGGCGACGGCGAGATCGACCTGTGCGACATCCCCGACGTGCTGCTGGTCGCCGGCGTCGGCGTGTCGTACAGCACCCTGTGCCCGATCTACATCCTCGACGGCGCGACCGGCAGCGAGCACTTCAACATCCCGACCAGCGAGTCGATCTCGTGCACCGCGACCCCGGCGTTCGGCGACATCGACAACGACGGGCTGCCGGAGATCGTCGCGGTGTGGAACCACGGCGGGGTGTTCCGCCTGAAGGCGTTCGAGCACGACGGCACCCTGAAGTGGGCCAACACCACCGAGGGCGGCCAGGCCGACCAGTTCTACCGCGAGTCGGGCGCGGTCGCCCTGCACGACCTCGACGCCGACGGCGACGTCGAGATCGTGTTCAACCACGAGGTCTACGACCACATGGGCAAGATGCTGTGGTTCAAGCCCAACCCGATGGCGGGCGAGCTCGAGGCGACGACCGCGGCCGACCTCGACGGCGACGGCAAGCTCGAGGTCATCACCGGCCACTCGGCCTACCGCTGGGACGGCGCGCAGTACTTCGAGAATTATCCGACGATCACCGCGCAGTCGATCCCGCAGGTCGGCAACCTCGACGGCGACCCCGAGCCGGAGATCTTCATCACCTCCGGCCAGGGCGTGTGGATGGTCGAGCACACCGGCGCGATCAAGTGGGGCCCCGCCACGCCGACCGGCGTGGCCGCCTCGGCCTACCTCGTGTGGCAGCGGCCCGGCACGAT
Source organism: Myxococcales bacterium (assembly GCA_016793465.1). The sequence continues at coordinate 398,596 of JAEUJW010000075.1, read as the reverse complement.
CCACGACTTCGACGGCGACCTCAGCTCGGAGTGGGCCTCGTCCTCGCGCGACTTCTACGCCGTCATGCAGGGCCCGAACGCCGCCGACGTGGTGTGGCAGGCGCAGATCCAGGACTTCTCCGGCGCGGCCGGCGGCACCGCCTTCGACTTCCTCGGCGACGGCGTCGCCGAGGCGATGTACGCCGACGAGCAGAACTTCCGCATCTACGACGGCAAGACCGGCGCGGTCCAGCTGACCGTGCCGCGCGGCAGCCCGACGATCAGCGAGTACCCGACCGTCGCCGACGTCGACAACGACGGCTCCGCCGAGATCATGGTCGTCTCGTACTCCGGCAAGCCCGCCCTGCAGGTGCTCCGCGACGCCGAGGACCGCTGGATCCAGGCCCGCCGCATCTGGAACCAGCACGCCTACTACGTGACCAACGTGCGCGAGGACAGCACCATCCCGCAGTTCCCCGTCAACAACTGGGAGAGCCTCAACACCTTCCGCACCAACGCGCAGATCGAGGGCGGCGCGCTCTGCGATCCGAGGCCGCAGTGACCGGCGCGCGGGCGCGGCTCACGATTCGAGGCGTTCCAGGAGTTCGTGGATCTTGGCCACGGACTCGCGGAAGCCCGAGCGGCGCAGGCTGGTCAGCACGTCGAGCACGGTGCGCGGAGGGTTGCGCAGGGCGGCCGCCTGTTCGTGCAGGATCTGGATCACGAGCGCGGGATCGAGGTCGAGCATGTCCATCATGAACTCGTCGGGGGTCAGAGCCTCGATGTTGTAGGCCCGCAGAGCGTCCGCCGGGAAGTCCTTCGCGTTGGCCGTGACGATGCTCTGAGCGCCGGCGCGGACGGCTGCGGCGAGCACGTGGCGATCGTTCATGTCGGGCAGGCGAATGCCCTCGACGAGGTCCTCGTACCCGGTGACCAGACAGTCCGGGACGGCGGCGTTCATCAGGGACCGGGTGCGCCCCAGCTGGTCGGCGGTGACCCTCGGGCGTTCGCGCAGCACGGCGCGGAACGTCTCGTTCAAGATTTCGTCGGTCCATTTGGCCTGGACGAGCGAGGTCTGGGCGATGCGGATCAGCAGGTCTCGCATGCTGGGGGAGAACAGCACGCAGGCGTCATAAATGACGATGAAGGGCATGACGACATCCGTGTCTGCGAGGGTCGACTCGTCGTATCAATAGTCGAAGCCTAGCTCCTGGGCCTGCGCGGTCAAGGCGTCGGCCGCGTCGCGCGTCTCGACCGCGAGCTTCGCCTTGTATTGCAGGAGGTCGGAGGCACGGATGCGGCGGTGGGTGCCGACCATGTGGAACGGGATATTCCCGTCTTCCAGCAGGCGGATCACGTGTGGGCGAGACACGTTGAGCAGGGCGGCGGCCTGCTGCGTCGTCAATTCGGCGTGGATCGGCAGCAGGGTGACGGCGTGGCCCTTCTGTGTGTATTTGAGGATCTCGAGCAAGGTCTCGAAGATCGCGCGAGGGAGCGAGACCTCGACGTGATCGAACCGGGCCCGAATCTCGGTAGTGTTGTCGCAGAGCTCGAGCTCGTCCAGGGCCTTGCGGGCGGCCGCGGCTTTGCGGGTCTCGTCTTCGGAGGGGAGGTGAACGCCGAGCATGCGGCGAGCATAACAGTAAACGCAATAAACGCAACGGAGGCGTAGGACGGTCAATGGAGGGTGTTTCGTGGCTCTCTAGAAGCGAAGGCGGAGCTCGAACTGGGCCTGGACGGGCTGCTGGAACACGGTCTGCACGCCGAAGTTGCCCTGCCTGGGGACGACGTCGCGGCGGAAGAACTGGGTGGGGGCGTTGGGGTTCTGGGTCTTGGCGTGCTGGAGGTCGACGTGGTCGCCGCCGGCGATCGCCCGCGACAGCGAGAACGAGTAGACCTCGTCGACGCGCAGCACGGCCTTGGCGTTGGTGAGGTTGGCGAGGCGGGCGGTGAACTCGAGCTCGAGCCCGCGGGGCAGCGGGTAGGCGTAGCTGACGCTGATGTTGGCGAAGTACTGCGGCTCGAGGCGGCCGCCGGAGCCGCGCGGCAGCACGTAGGTGAGGAACTGGCCGCGGTAGCGGTTGTGGTCGACGTATAGGCTGATGGGCGTGCCGGACTGGTAGCGCAGCGAGCCGCCGAGGGTGAGGCGGCCGGACTTGCGCAGGTCGAAGGTGTAGAAGGCGTCGAGTTTGGCGACGTGGGGGCGGTTGTCGAACAGCGGGCCGAAGCTGTTGCGGATCAGGTCCGGGAGGTCGTACTGGGTGCTGGCGCCGAGGTTGATCGCGCCGGTGTTGCGGGCGACGAACCCGTCGTAGTTGCCGATCAGGCGCGAGTAGGTGTAGCTGGCCGCCAGCAGCCAGTTGCGGCCGAAGCGCTTGTTGACGCGCAGGGTCCAGGCGTCGTAGTTGCGGGTCGGTCTGACGAAGTCGTCGCCGACGCGGCGGAAGGCGTCGAGCAGGAAGTTGCAGTGGTTGACCTCGCGGGCCAGGCTGTCGCGCTCGGGCGCGCCGTCGGCGGCGTCGTCGAACTGCTGCTGCAGGTCGGCGCACTTGTCGGCCTGGCGGGCCAGGTCCTTGCGCGAGACGTCCTCGCCGGGGTTGGCGATCAGGTAGTTGAGGCCGCCGTTGGTCGAGATGTCCTCGACCACGCGCGCGAGGTCCTGGTGCACCCAGTGCACGCCGACCACCAGGTCCTCGAGGATCTCCTGCTCGTAGCCGACCTGGAACTGCTGGGTGTACATGCCCTTCAGGCGCGGCGCGACCGAGCCGGACGTGAGGCCCGACGTCGAGGTGTTGGCGTCGGTGCAGTACTCGGTGGGCAGCTCGGCGGCGTCGCTGCGGCTCTGGCCGCCGGGCGCCGGGGTCACGCAGTCGGAGTTGCGGTAGGTGCGCTGGACGTTGATCAGCCCGCCGAACGCGCGGCTGTTGAGCAGCACCGGCAGCTGGTTGAAGAACCACCCGTAGCCGGCGTAGAGGCGGCTCTTGCCCTCGTCGGTCCAGTCGTAGCTGAGGCCGAGGCGGGGGCCGACGTTGTCCCAGATGAACACGTTGCGGCGGCCGAGCAGGTCGCGCATGTCCTGCATCTCCCAGCGGACGCCGGCGTGGAGGTAGAGGTTGGACAGGAGCTGCCAGCGGTCCTGCAGGTAGACCGCGTAGTTCTGGGTGGTGAGGGTGGCGTCGTAGGCGGGCACGCGCACGCCGGCGCCGATGGCGGTGGAGATGGCGCGCAGGTCGTCCTGCTCGGCGCGCACGCGGCCGTAGCCGAGGGTGTTGCGCTGGTCGGGGTTGTCGGCGCTGATGTTGACCGCGCGGTGGTTGTCGACGCGGCCGACGGTGTGCAGCGTGTACTGATCGGTGGCGGGGTCGTAGCAGTACTCGCCGCCGCCGAGCTGGCCCGCGGGGCAGTTGCGGTAGAACGAGGGGTCGTTGCTGCCGGAGTAGGCCGAGACCTGGCGGAAGCGGACGCCCTCGATCTCGGTGCCGTATTTGATCTGGTGGGCGCCGGCGCGGCGGGTCCCGAGGAAGTGCGTGAACGACAGCAGGCCGCCGACGCGGTCCTGGACGTACGTCGAGTAGTTGCCGATGCCGCCCGACAGCCAGGTGCGCGTCGGGCAGGTCAGGCCCGGCAGCTTGCTGTCGTTGCACGCCTCGTCGACGCCGGGCACCAGCGAGGTGGCGCCCTCGCGGTCGAGCAGCTTGTAGAGGTTGATGCCCTGGGTGTCGGTGCGCTGCACCAGCGGCTGGTCCTTCAGCCCGGGGTCGTCGAGCTTCCAGGCGTCGACGCCGCGGTAGCGCGAGTAGTAGAGCGTCGCGTCGATCTCGAGGCTGTCCCGCGCGGTGCGGCCCTGGTAGTCGAGCGAGGCGCCGGAGACGTGCAGCAGGTTGGTGCCGAGGCTGTCGTTGACGACGCCCTGGGCGACGCGCGAGCTGCCGCCGATCTGCGCCGCCGGGTTGGTGCCGAAGGCGCTCGGCTCGGCGCCCGGCGGCAGGCGGAAGGCGGTGCGGCGCAGGCTGACCGGCGAGCTGCCGCCGCCGAGGCGCAGGCGGTGCTTCGGCGTGATCTGCCAGTCGAGCGTGCCGGACCACTGCAGGTCGACGCGGCCGGTGCGAAACCGCTGCTCGGCGAACTTGACGGTGTCGATGTAATTGCCGGCGGCGGCGCAGTCGTTGGTCCCGTTCTCGTATGGGCAGGCCTCGTAGCCGCCCGAGCGGTCCTTGTCGCGGCGGCGGAAGAACGACTGGATCAGGGTGTTGCGCTGGCCGCCGGGCGCCACGCCGATCGAGAAGAACAGCCTGTCCTTGACTATCGGGCCCGAGACCTGGATGACGGCTTGCGCGTCGACCTCGGCGATCTCGGCCACGCGCAGGGCCTCGTCGGTGGCGGAGATGAAGCGCGGCGGGGCCAGCCGCGGGGCCACGCGCATGAGGATCGTGCCGCGGAAGTCGTTGTTGCCGCCGATCCTCCGCGCGCGCACCTGGCCGCCGGCGGCGCCGCCGTACTCGGCGTCGTAGCCGGCCTCGTGGACCTCGACGTCGGAGATGAACTCCTGCACGATCGTGGTGCTGAGGTTGCCGAACGCCGGCGTGTTGATGTTGGCGTTGTCGAGGGTGTAGCGGCTCTCGCTGCTGCTGGTGCCGGCGATGCGCAGGCCGCCGGCGTCGGCGGTGACCGTGGGCGCGACGTCGACGAGCGCGGTGTAGCTGCGGTCGGTCCCGCCGGCGCCGGTCCGCCCGTACTCCTCGGGGCGCAGCTTGATGACCGTGCCGCCGCCGGTCTTGACCGGGGCCTCGACGACGACGTCGGTGACGAAGCCCTGGCCGGGGTTCATGTCGAAGTCGAGGCGGCGCTTGCCCGGGCCGAGCTCGACGATCTTGTTGAACAGGGCCTCGCCGGCGGCGGCCTGCACGGTGTAGGTGCCGGGCGGTAGGTCGCGGAAGGCGTAGGCGCCGTCGCTGTTGGTCAGGACCTGGCGCTCGCCCTGCAGGCAGGTGCACTGGACGATGACGATGGCGCCGGCGACTGGCTCCTTCTTGACCGAGTCGGTGACGAAGCCGCCGAGCTCGACGGGGTCGGCGGCGCGGACCGTCGCGGGCGCGACGACGGCCGCGGCCGCGAGCGCGGCGGACAGCCAGCCATGATGCGACGCGACCATGCCCCCGAGGTTGTCGTGTTTGCGTGGCGAGAGCACCAGACGATGTTCGGACCTGCCGGCGCGGACCTCCACGGCGATGGTACACGCGTTCACGCGGAGCTTCGGGCCTCACCGTCCGGCGTGACGCCGCGAAACCCGGCGGGGCGGTCCGTGGTCCGAAGGTCCGGCCGGGGCGAAGATTGCCGCTGCGAGGCGGCGCGCCGTCTTGTTACTCTGCGCGGCCCATGGCGAAGAGCAGCCCGAAACCGGCCGACGTCGAGGCGTTCCTCGCCGCGCTCGACCACCCGTTCAAGGCCGAGATCCTGGCGCTGCGGCGCGTCTTGCTGGCGGTGGACCCGGCGATCGGCGAGGGGATCAAGTGGAACGCGCCGAGCTTCCGCACGACCGACGACTTCGCCACGTTCCACCTGCGGGCCAGGGGCGGGGTGCAGATCATCCTCCACCACGGCGCGAAGTCGCGGGCCGCGCCCGTGCACGCGATCGAGGATCCGACGGGCTTGCTCGAGTGGCTCGGGCCGGATCGTGCGTCGGTGAAATTTCGCGACGGCGCCGACGTGGAGGCCAAGCGCGAGGCGTTCACGGCGCTGCTGCGGCGCTGGATCGCGGCGTAGCGGCGCGGGGGCGCGGATCCTGCAGGCGTTCGCGCCCGCCCGTGTGCGGGCCGCGCCGCGCTGAACGCCGTTGTCTGGCCCTCTACCGGCTGTTAGCGTCGGTCCGGGGGTGGTGGGGCGATGGCGGGGGAAAAAGATCCGGGGCTGGTCGCGCCGAACTTCAACAGTCCGAACCTGTGGAGCCCGACGCCGCTGGGCGGCGCGCCGGGCAAGTTCAGCGGGCCCGCGGTGGCGAACACGCCGATCGGCGGCGACCCCAGCAAGTTCACGCCGCGGTCGGAGCAGGCGTGTCTGCCGACCGACCCGAAGGCGGGGGCGAACGCCGACAAGCCGGCCGACGCCGCGGTCACCAGCTGCCCCAACTGCCCGCGGTGCACCGCGCAGATCACCAGCGAGCAGCTCAAGCAGATCTTCACCAGCGCGTCGGACGACGCGATCGAGGGCATGAAGAACGCGTTCAACGACGCGTTCCGCAAGTTCCAGATCGACACCTGCCTGCGCAAGTCGCACTTCTTCGCGCAGATCCTCCAGGAGGTCGGGCCTTCAATCAAAAGCAAGACCGAGGACCTGCACTACCGCGAGGAGGTGCTGCCCAAGAAGTTCAAGTACTTCAGGGATCACCCCGAGGAGGCGACGCTGTACGGCAAGAACAAGGACCACAAGGCCGACCCGGTGGCCATCGCCAACCGCGCCTACGCCAACCGCGAGGGCAATGGCGACGTCGAGAGCGGCGACGGCTGGAAGTACCGCGGCAAGGGCTACATCCAGCTGACCCTGAAGAACAACTACAACGCGGTGCAGAAGGAGATCGACGCCAAGTACCCCGACTCGGGCGTCGACATCATCACCCGCGAGGACGACATCCTGACCGCCAAGGGCGCGATGGTCTCGGCGATGGCGTTCTGGTCGATGAACAAGATCAACAACCCGGCCGACAAGGGCGAGGCCGACGCGGACGTCAACGCGGTGACGGCGATCGTCAACAAGGCGACCGACTCGTACGCCGAGCGCCGCACCAACTTCGGCACCACCAAGGTCGCGTTCAAGCTGGCCGAGTGCACCAACAAGCCCGCGGCCGCCGCCGCGGCGACGCCCGCCGCGGCCAAGAAGTGAGCGGCTACAGCCGGGCCAGCGCTTCGGCTCGCAGTGACGCGCCGGGGTTCGGGCTGGCGACGGCGGCGGCGAGCCACGGGTGGAACGGGTCGGCGAAGCAGCCCTCACCGAGCGCGAACATCAGGCCGGCGACCAGGGCGATGTCCGCGGGGGCGTGCAGGTCGTGTGAGCGGGCCTCGAGCTCGGCGCGGGCGACGAGCGCGCGCAGCGCGGGCTCGCCGACGCGGGCGTATCTCTCGGGGTGCGTCGCGGCCATGGTCGTCAGCAGCGCGGCGCCGAGGTCGCGGGCCTCGTCCCACGCCGGCTCGGCCGCCAGCAGGGCGCGCAGGCGCATCGACGCGTCGTGCTCGTGGCGCCCGCCGGGCCCGCCGACGGCCCTCAGGAAGGCGACCGCGTGGGCGTAGAGCTCGTCGGCGCGGTCGGACTGGGGGCCGTCGCCGGCGAGGATGCGGGCGGCGAACGGGAGCTGCACGTCGCGGTCGAAGCCGCTGCCGAGCAGCGCCGACAGCTCGACGAACAGGCGCACGGGGCCGCGGTTGTTGAGGCGGTGGTGCCTGGCGCGCTCGACGGCGGCGTGCACGGCGACCCGCAGTCCGGCCTCGCCGAGCGCGGCGGCGCGGCGCGGGGCGAGCTCGGCGCAGCGCTGCATCATCGCCGCCTCGAAGGTGGCGAGCGTGGCGGCGCGGAACACGTCGACCTGGTCGAAGGAGATCGTCAGCATCGGGGAGCGACTGTCCCATGCATCGAGGCGGGTCCGGCAGTGCGTCGGTCGGCGTGGTCCCGCGCCCGCGCGGCTTCACACGGGCGCTCCGCGCGGGCGTACGCGAGGCGGTCGGATGCGGGCCGCGGTGGCGCTGCGAGGTTGGCGGCGCGGGGCGAAGAGGTTGCGGGGCGAGGTGTGACGCGGGCCGCTGTTCGCGCGGCGGGTCGGCGGGCATCGTGGAGCGATGCGAGTCCGCGTGCTGGCGGCGCTGACGCTGGGCCTCGGCCTCGGGCTGGGGGCGTGGAGCTGCGGACCCACGCATTGCGGCTACCGCGGCGGCGACGGGGCGTGCGGCGCGGCCGCGCCGTTCTGCGACCTGTGCGAGTCGATCAATGACGGCTGCGTGGCCGAGCGGCCGAGCGACGCCGGCTGCGTGCTGGCGAGCGCCGGCGCCGACACGGGGCCGGCGAGCGGCGACGCGGCGCCGACCGCCGACGACGGACCCACGTCGCAGGGACCGACCGCGCCGCCGACCGGCGCGCACGACTCGACGGAGCCGCCGACCACGGTGACGGCGGGCGACCTGTCGACCACGAGCTTCACCACCGACCCGTCGACCACGCAGGCGACGAGCGACCCGTCGACCACCGCGGACACGCGCGACCCGTCGACGAGCGCGGGCGAGACGATCGCGGACGAGACCACGTCGGGCGGAGACAGCACGTCGACGACGGCGGACGAGACCACGTCGGGCGGAGACAGCACGTCGACGACGGCGGACGAGACCACCACGACCGGCCCGCCGCCGCCGATGTGCGGCGACGGCGTGGTCGGGGGCATGGAGGCGTGCGACGGCCTGGACCTCGCGGGCAAGCAGTGCGGCGACTTCGCGGGCAAGGGCGGCGGCACGCTGGCGTGCGGCGCGGGCTGCATGTTCGACCTCGGCGGGTGCTGCCTGGCCGACGGCCAGGCCTGTCAGACCGACGCGCAGTGCTGCGGCGCCGGCTGCAAGTTCGACCTCGGCAGCCTGAAGAACATCTGCAAGTGATCGCCAGCGCCGGCGAGACGGCGTTCCCGCGGGACGTCGCGCGGTTCGTTGACACGCGCGGCGCGGGCGGGGGATTCTCCGCGCCGGAGACCCCATGAAAATCGGAAAGATCCTCCTCCTGCTCGGCGCCGTCGCGTTCCTCGGGCTGTCGTTCATGCCGTGGTATCAACAGACCAACGGCGTCGAGACGGCGTGGGACGGCGAGGAGAGCCTCGGCGCGGCGGCGGCCGCCGCGGTCGCGCTGCTGTGCGGGGTGCTGTCGCTCGTCAAGGACTCGGGGGCGCTGCGGTTCTTCGCGCTGCTCGGGGCGATCGGCGCGCTGGTGCTGACGTACCTGTACTTCGATTACAACGGCAAGCCGATCATCATCCGCGACATGATCATCCCCTCGGGGCTGCAGAAGGACACCGTCCAGCTGGCTCTGGCGGCGGCGGGCGTGATGACGCTCGGGGGTCTGCTGGGCCTGCGGGCCAGGTCGTAGCGCGCGCGGCGGGGTTGCCCGCCGCGGCCGCGGATCCGGTACACTCGCCGGCCGATGCGCGTGCGTGGGGGCCGGCGACGACCGGGGTTCGTGGGGGCGGCGGCCCTGTTGAGCGCCGCGCTGATCGACGCGGGCTGCGCGCGCGAGGGCTGCCTCGACGGCGAGCCCGGCTGCGTGGTGCCGAGCCCGTGCGAGGCGCTGGCGTTCACCTGCGAGGGCGGGCGCGCGGAGATCCGGGTGATCGCCGGCGCCGACGACCAGCTCGGCGGGCCGTCCGCGCTGGGCGCGATCGGCGACTTTCGCCTCGAGAACGACCGCATCGTCGCCGTCGTCGAGGGCCTCGACCACCCGCACTACCTGGCGCCCTCGGGCGGCAACCTCATCGACCTCGCGACCCACGGCGGCACCGACGCGCTGACCCACATGTTCCAGGCCACCGGCCTGCTGCCCGGCGACGCCGCGTTCTACGACGAGGCGCAGGTGCTCGAGGGCGACGGCTTCGCGGCGCTGCAGCTGCGCGGGCACCTCGACGGCGAGCCGTCGCTGCGGGTCGCGACCCGCTACGAGGTGCGGCCGTGCGAGCCCGGGGTGCGCGTGCGCACCGAGATCGTCAACGACGGGTCCGTGCCGCTCACCTGGGTCGGCGCCGACGCGTTCTACTGGGGCGGTCGGCGCGGGCTGCCGTTCGTGCCCGGGCCGGGCCGCGGCTACGAGCACACCTCGTTCGGGCTCAGCGACATCAACGAGGCCTTCGAGGACGCGCCGTACATGCTGGCGGCCACCCACGTGCGCCCGAGCGTGACGTACGCGCACGTGATGTGCGACGCGCGCGAGGCCACCGGCTTCCACAGCAACGTGGTGACGGGGGTCGGGACGACCCGGCGGGTGGTGATGCCCCGCGACTACGTGGTGTTCGAGCGGTTCATCGGGGTCGGCGAGGCGGCCTCGCTGGCCAGCGCGGGCGACGTGGCCATGGCGGTGCGCGAGCGGCTGTTCGACGAGCCGAGCGTCGAGCTGCGCGGGCAGGTCACGGTGACCGGCGACCCCGGGCCGTACGTCGGCGAGGTGCTGCGCGCGGCGGTGCTGGTCTCGCGCGGGACCGGCGATTCGAGCGACGAGCAGCGCGTGCGCGTGACCCAGGCGACGCCCGACGCCGAGGGCCGGTTCAGCGCGCGCGTGCCGGCCGACGCGACCTACGTGCTCGAGGTCGAGGCCTACGGGCAGCGGGTCGCCGAGGCCGAGGTCGCGGTCGCCGGCGCGGACGTCGACGCCGGCGAGATCGAGGTGCCGGCGGTCGGGCAGATGCAGGTCGAGGTCACCGTCGACGGCGCGCCGGACCACGCGCAGCTGCTGCTGTACCCGGCCGACGACACCACCGACGAGCGGGTGCGCGGCAAGATGTTCGGCCGCTACTCGGCGTGCGCGCCGCTGCTGGGCCACCCGCACGGCGGGGCGCCGGCGTGCAACCGGGCGTTCCTGCGCGGCGGCGCGGGCACGTTCGCGGTGCTGCCGGGCCGCTACGACGTGTTCGCGACGGTGGGCCCGTTCGCCACGGTGGCGCGGGCGGCCCGCGTCGAGGTCGCGGACGGCGAGACGGCGAGCGTGGCGCTGGCGCTGCAGTCCCTGCCGCTGCAGCCGCCGGGCACGCTGTCGGCCGACTTCCACGTGCACGGGGCGCGCTCGTTCGACTCGTCGGTGCCGGAGGTCGACCGCGTGCTCTCGTTCCTGGCGGCGCGCGTCGACGTGATCGCCTCGACCGAGCACGACGTGGTCGGCGACTACGCCGCGGGCGTGGCGGCCCACGATGTGCAGGGCCGGCTGGCGCTGATCACCGGCACCGAGACGACCGGGCACGTGCTGTGGAAGTTCCTGCCCGACCTGCCGTACCCGCAGGTGATCGGGCACTGGAACTTCTGGCCGGTGCCGCAGCGGCCGACCGAGGCGTGGCGCGGGGCGGCGTGGGACGAGCTGGTCGAGCCGGGCGTGCTGTTCACGCGCATGCGCGACGCGGGCTGGCAGGCGGACATCGGCGTCGCGCAGCTCAACCACCCCATCTACCCGCTGGACTTCGGGCGCGACCTCGGCTGGCCCGACGCGCTCGAGATCAGCGCGCTCGAGGACCTGCCGCGCGCGTTCGACGGCACCCCGCAGAGCCTGTTCTTGCGCACGCCGGCGGGCTCGGACTTCAACAACGCCGACTATCACGCGCAGGAGGTCATGAACGGGACCAACAACGGCTACTACCAGCCGTACCGCGCGTTCTGGTTCTACCTGCTGGGTCAGGGCGTCGTGCGCGCCGGCACCGCCAACTCGGACAGCCACGGGCTGTCGGACAACATCGTCGGCTCGCCGCGCACGCTGGTGTGGGCCGACACCACGGTGGCCGACTTCGACGCGGCGCTGTTCAACCGGTCCGTGCGGGCGGGGGCGATGATCGGGACCAACGGGCCGGTGATCGAGGTCCGCACCGTCGACGGCGACGGCGGGGTGCGCACCCCGGGGCTCGACAGTTTTAGACCGGCGAACGACGCGACGCTCGACGTCAAGGTCTCGGCGGCGCCGTGGGTGCCGGTCGAGGAGGTGCGCATCATCGTCAACGGCGAGGTCGCGCGCACGCTCGACGGAGCTGCGCTGAGCAGACCGGCGGACCCGTACGGGACCGACGGGCTGCTGCGGCTCGACACCGAGATCAAATTGGCGGAGCTGCTGCCGGCCGAGGGGGACGCGTGGCTGGTGGTCGAGGCCGGGCGTCGGCTCGAGCCGCTCGAGGACTTTAATTGCGACGGCATCCCCGACACCGGCGACAACAACCGCGACGGTACCATCGACTGGCGCGACTCGTCGGAGCTGTCGTCGGCGCCGGACGGGGCCTGCTTCGCGGGCGGGCCGCTGACCGAGCCGGACAAGCCGGAGGACCGCGAGAGCCGCGAGTACCTGTTCTGGGCGGTCAACGCCGAGGGCTACCCGGCGGCGTTCACCAACCCCCTCATCTTCGACCGCGACGGCGGCGGGTATCAGGGGGTGAAGTGAAGCGCGCCCGCCGGCTGGCCGCGGGGGCGTTCGTCGGCGCGGCGCTGGCGTCGACCAGCGCCTCGGCCGACCCGTGCAAGCACTTTAATTATGGCATGGCGACGGGTCCGGTGGTCGCGCCGATCCTCGACGGCGGGCTCGGGCGGGCCTATCGCGTGTGCGGGCGCAGCGAGGTGGCCATCCGCGGCGGCGGCGTGCTGATGGTCGACATCCCCAACTTTTACGGACGCGTCAGCGCGGGCGCGACGATCGAGGGCAGCTGGGCGCCGAACAAAATTACCGAGGTCTTCGCGGGGATCGAGGCGGTCCGCTACGACACGGTGATCCAGTCGCTGTCGGCCAGCAACCTCGGGCTCGGGCACTCGTTCCTCGGCGGGTCGATCCGGGCGGTCACCGGCGACCGGGCGACGATCGCCTTCAACAGCAAGCTCGTGCTGCCGACGGCGACGGGCCTCTATCAGGAGGCGCGGCCGTTCGGCTTCGACATGGGGGTGGCCGGGCAGTTCGCGGCGACGCCGAAGGTGCACCTGCGCGGCCAGGTCGGGCTGCTCGCCTCGGCCGTGGCCTCGCGCGCGGGGCCGGGGCTGCGCATGGGGGCCTCGCTGACGGCGGGCGCGGAGTTCCTGCCGGTGCGGCGGTTCGGCGTGGCGATCGACCTCCACAGCGTCGTCGGCTACGCCACGAACACGGACCTGTACGCGGCCGCGGCGGCGCTGCGCTTCAGCAACCTCAAGCGCTTCGGGTTCGAGCTCGCGGGCATGCTGCCGCTGGCCAGGAAGAACCACGAGTGGGCGCAGGCGGTGGTCATGCTGCGCGCGTCGGTGCGGCTCGGGGCGATCAGCGGCCCTTCGCCTTCGCGGGCACCACGCGGAAGGTGACGCGGACCTTGCCCGGGCCGAGCGAGCGCTTGGCGTCCATGGCGAGGCGCTCGTCGTGGGCGGCCTCGTGGGCGGCGGCGAAGGCGGCGACCTGCGCGTTCAGGTCGGCGTCGCCGGCGTAGGTGAAGTCTTGGCCGACGGTGATCTTCTCGGGCTTCTTCGGCATGGACGGCTCGGAGGGTACAGGATCGTCAGAGCCAGGCGTAGGCGCGGCGCAGGGTCTCGCGGCCGTCGCTGGTGATCATCGGGCCGTGGGACAGCACGATGCGGTCGAAGTCCCAGGCCAGCATGCGGCCGATCTGCTCGCGGGCGGCCTCGCGGTCGCGCATCATGACGCGCTCGAGCCAGGTCGCGCCGGGCTCGCGCTGGCCGAGCAGGCGGGCGACCACGCGGGTCAGGCGCGAGGGGTGGCGCGAGAGGTTGAACACGGTGTCGGCGCAGATCAGCGTGCGCGAGGCGGGGTGGTGGAACACGACCTCGTTCTCGAGGCTGCGGGCGGCGAAGAACACCTGGTCGAGCTGGCCGGCCCACTCGGGCTCGGGCGTGTCGCCGAGCACGCGGTCCCACCGCAGGTCGCCGCGCTTGCGCTCGAGGCCGGGGCAGCAGCAGGTCAGCACGCCGGGGTAGGCGTCCTGCCACGAGCGCACGCCGAGGTGGTGAAACCGGCTGGGGGCGACGAGCGCCCGCACGGGGCCGAGGGCGTCGACCTCGGCCCGCAGGGCGGGCGAGAGCGGCGCGGGGGAGTGGACGAGCAGGCCGTCCTGCACGCGCACGAGGGTCATGCGGGCGTCACACTCGACGCCGAGGAAGCGCAGCGGGCGTTCGTGGGTCCACAGGTCGTCGGCGAGCCGGGTGAGGAGCATCGGCCGCAGTGTGCCAGGGTTCGCGCGGGCGGGGCATCGCGCCGAAGGAGGAGGTCCGGCGCGGACGCGGGTGGGTCCGGCGGACCACGCCGTCGGTGCGCCGGCTTTAGTATGATCGCGCCATGCGGCAGATCTTGCTTGGCCTGGTGGTGCTGGCGGCGGCGTGCGGCGACGACAAGAACGACAGCGAGACGAACGCGTCGACGGGGGCGTCGTCGACGGGCGGGGAGGAGTCGGGCGCGACGCTGGGGATGAGCTCGGAGCCGACGACGGGCGGGGCCGGGGGCACGACGGTCGACTCGGGCGCGGAGGCCGGCGAGGTCACCTCGAGCGGCGAGGTCACGGGCATGGGCCCGACGAGCGCCGACCCGAGCGACCCGACCGGGACGACGGGCGTGTGCGAGACGCTGTGCATGCACGCCGACGAGTGCGGCGTGGACCTCGGCGGGCCCCAGTGCCAGCTGCAGTGCGGCGAGGCCCTCGAGTCGGACGCGCCGGGCTGCCCGGCGGCGACGAGCGCGACGCTCGAGTGCCTGATCGGGCTGGGCTGCCCGGAGTTCAAGGACGCGGTCGAGAACGACGAGTTCGGCGAGTGCAGCGACGAGCTGGCGGCGCAGCAGGAGGCGTGCGCGGGCGCGGTGTGCGAGAGCGGGGTCGGCGGCAACGAGGAGGGCACCGAGTGCTCGCTGACGCGGATCTGCCCGGAGTCGACGCTCGAGCTCGACTGCGACGCGACCACGTGCACGTGCACGATCGACGGCGAGCCGGCGGGCATGTGCGCCGCCGAGGGCGTGTGCATGACGCTCGAGCAGATCGACGCCAAGGCCGACGCCTGCTGCGGCGGCTGAGCCGCGTCACCCGGCGGGCTGCTCGAAGCAGTACAGCCGGGCCGGGGTCGAGCATTCGAAGGTGCAGCCCCTCGTCGACCTGGAAGTTGCCGCACAGCTCGTCGCCGCTGGTGGGGACGGCGGTGTCGCTCGCGTCGGCGCCGGTGAGCGCGGCGGTGGAGGCGTCGTCGGTGCCGTCGTCGGCGGGCGCGGGCTGCGGCGGGGCGGATCGGCGAATGTGCGCGGGCCGCAGCAAGCTTTGCTCGCCGGGGGTCGGCCGCGGATCGGGCGGAGAAACGCCGTGATGTGGCAGAGGCGGGGCGCGGCGGCCGGCGGCGAGATTGCCGGGGTTCACTGCTGCGCGACAATTCGAGGCGGTCGACCGGGCGCACCGCGAGCGCGGCGCGCTCGGCGGAGGAAGGCAACCATGAAGACGGTCATCGGATTGTTCGACGAGGTTCAGGACGCGGAGATCGCCGTGCACCGCCTGCTGCAGCGGTCGTTCGACCGCTGGGACATCAGCGTGCTCGCCAGCGACATCGACACCCACCACGAGCCGCACGCGCCGGGGCAAGACGTGATCCAGAGCGACGTGCGTCGCAAGGCCATGGCCGAGTCGGCCAGGACCGGCGCGGGCACCGGCGCGGTGGTCGGGTCGCTCAGCTGCGGGGTCGTCGGGCTGCTCGTCGGCATGGAGACGCTCGTGCTGCCGGGGCTCGGCGCGCTGGTGGCGGTCGGGCCGATGCTGTCGACGCTGACGGCGGCCGGGGTCGGCGCCGCGGCGGGGGCGGCCGTCGGCGGGCTGGTCGGGGCGCTGGTCGGCGTCGGCGTGCCCGAGCACGACGCGCACTTCTTCGCCGAGGCGGTGCGACGCGGCGGCATCCTCGTGCTCGTGCAGGCGAGCGACGCGCTGTCGAGCACGGCGGCCGACGTGCTGGCGGACTGCGGCGCGGTCGACGTCGACAAGCGCCGCGCGCACTTCGAGGCCGAGGGGTTCGAGGAGGTGAACGTGGCCGGACGGACGTTCACGGTCGACGACCTCGAGCGCGAGCGGCAGTTCCGGCGCTACCAGTCGCCGTCGCGGGCCTACGACCATCTGTGAGGTCACCATGTCGCGCGTGAAGATCTACGACCGGCCCGGCGCGCTGCTCCGCTGGTGGCGCGCCTGGGGCTGGATCTTGCTGACGCTGCTGGTGCTGGCCGCCGGCGGGCTGGTGGGTCAGCGCATGTTCGGGCGGCCGTGAACGAAGCCCCGCCGGGGCGCGCCGGGCGCGACGGCGAGGCGGATCGCGGAGGTCGCTCATGCACCGCATCGGCGCGTCGGCGCGGAGAAATTAATAGTTAATAATTATTAAAATGGCTCTCGGGACAGGTGGCGGGGCGCGGGCCGGGACGCGCGGGGCGTCCGGGCCCGCGGCGCGCGGGTCACTGGGGGATGACCTCGACGTCGTTGATGGCGCGCAGGCCGGCGCCGGCGGGGTAGGCGTAGGACACGTACTGCGAGTAGGCGGGGTCGCCGAGGCCGAAGCCGCCGGTGGCGGTCGAGCCCCAGCCCCACACGGTCACGCCGAACGGGCCGGCGCTGCTGAGCTCGTGGCGGCCGTTGGAGCAGCCGCCGACGTTCTGGTAGTTGCCGGTGACGAGGTCGATGCGGGTGAACTCGTGGTCGGCGTCGATGGGCTGCCAGCCGCCGAGCATGCCGGCGCAGCCGAGGGTCACGTCGCTGAAGGCGCCGTCGACGCGGCGGCGGATGACGACGAAGCTGGTCTCGGGGTAGGTGGGGTCGGTGAACAGCACGTACTTGTCGAGGAACTGGGCCGAGGGCACGACGTTGACCCACTCGGGGTCGCCGGAGCCGTTGTAGTTCTGGCCGCCGGTCATGTAGGCGGCGAGGTAGAACGGGTGGTCGACGTCCTGGCTGGACACCACGAAGCCGCCGGACGAGTTGAACTCGGCGACCTGGCCGAGCATGAGCACGTCGGGGGCGCCGGGGGGTTTGGCGGGGGCGTAGGTCAGCTGGGTGTCGTTGACGACGCCGACGACGCGCCACGGCGGCGACTCCTCCTGGCCGGTGCGGTTGCGGTAGCGGACGGCGGGGTAGGTGCTGCCGAGCGCCTTGATCGGGGGGATCTGCTGGTGGGCGCCGTCGCAGGCGATGCCGTTGGTGGGCACGTTGAGGCAGCTGGCGCCGCCGAACACGCCGACGCGCTTGTCGGCGAGCAGGGGCGAGCCGGTGAGCTCCTGCGGCTGGGCGAACTGGATGGTCTCGCCGCGGTTTAGTACGTACTGGATCGGGGTGCCGGCGGGGCCGCCGGCGACGCCGCCGCCGCCGTTGACGGCGACCTTGGGCTCGAGGGTCACGGTGGTCGCGTCCTCGTCGGCGACGATGACGAACAGGGGGTCGGCGGAGGCGACCACGGCGCTGTCCTGGTAGGCGTCGACGGCGACGTAGTTGACGTCCCACACGCTGGTCGGGAGCATGAGCGTGGCCGAGGTGGCGGCGGCCGAGCCGGAGCCGTAGGGCAGCATCTGGTAGGCGGCGACGGGCTGGTCGGTGGTGATGTTGAAGGCGTGGCCGCGGCCGGTGCCGACGACCTGGACCTCCTGCTGGATGCCGGCGGGGATCGGGCAGTTGATGAGGCTGCCGGGGCCGCGCGACAGGAACAGGATCGCGACCTCGTTGGGCGGCAGGCCGGCGGCGGCGTCGTAGGGGTTGTATTGGATCGCCATGCCCTGGCCGCTGGGGATGCGGGCGAAGCTGGCGACCGGGAGCATCGAGCCGTTGTACTCGACGTTGATGTGGGCCGGCTGGTCGCTGGTGTTGGCCACGAACACGGCGAAGCAGGCGCCCGAGCCCTCGGGGATGATCTCCGTCTTCACGGCCCAGAAGTCGCAGCCCTCGCTGCCCTTGAACAGCTCGGCGGCCTCGCAGGCGGTCAGCGGGGCGCACGCGCCCTCGATGCAGTAGGTGCCGGCGCCGCAGTTCTCGACGACCTCGCCGTTGCACAGCACCTCGCCGAGGTCGTCCGAGCACTCGAAGATGTTGCAGGGCGGGTCGGTGGTCGGCCCGTTGGTGGTGTCGGGCTCGGTCGCGGTGACCGGGTCGGTGTCGCTGACGGTCGAGGGCTCGGTGTCGGTGGTCGGTACGCTCGAGACGTTGGTGGGGTCGGTCTCGGTGTTGCCCTGGCTGGCCTCGGTCTGCGCGCCGGACATGGTGCCGCCGCTCGGGTCGGTGTCGGTGGCGCTGGCGGTGCCGTCGGTCGGGTCGGAGCTGATGCCGCTCGGGTTGTTGGTGAGCGACGTGACCGGCTGGTTGGTCGCGGAGCCGTCGGCGGTCTCGCGCCCGTCGTCGCCGCAGGCGAGCGGGAGGGCGGTGCACACGAGGAGGGGGAGGAGCGAACGTTGCGACAAGGCCATCTCGCCACGGTAGGCGAGTGGGGCCGTGTGTGTCGAGGGGGAGAACTACGGGCGCGGACCCGGCCGGCGGGCCGGCGCGGCCCGTCAGCGGTGGACGAGGCGGGCGAGCAGGCCGCGGGGGACGACCGACCAGAGCGGCTCCTCGGCGGCGCCCCAGCGATTTAATAAGTGGTTGGCGGCGAGCATGCCGGTGGCGGCGGCGCGCTCCATGAGGGCGGAGGGGAACGGGGTGTGGACGTGGTCGCCCGCGAGGAGCACGTCGGGGTCGGGGGTGGTGACGCGGGGGCGCGAAGCGGCGGAGCCGGGGCGGAAGGCGGGGCAGTCGGCGTGCAGCAGCCAGCGCTGGTCGAGGATGCGGGCGGCGCGGGTCTCGGGGTAGAGGGCGTGCAGGGTGGCGAGCAGGTCGCGCTGGACCTCGTCGGTGGAGAGGCCTCGCGGCAGGGCGTAGGCGTGGAGCTCGACCACCGAGCCGCCGGTGCGGCGGGCCCACGCGCGGCTCTCGTCCTCGAACAGGTGGTAGAGCGAGATGTTGTCGAGCAGGCCGAGGCCGGTGGTGCCGACGAACGGGGCGCGATCGCGGGCGGTGGGGGCGTCCAGCCAGAGGCGCCACACGGCGAACGGGGCGGTCACCGCCTGGCCGGCCATGCGGGCGCGCCAGGCGGGGTCGCCGAGGCCCGGCGAGGCGGCGAGGATGCGCTGCAGGCCGGGCACGCCGGTGGCGAGGATCACGGCGTCGGCGGCGATCGGCCGGCCCGCGCTGCAGGCGACGTGCAGGCGGCCGTCGCGGTCGCGGCCGATCGTCTCGACGGCGGTCGCGAGGCGGAGCTCGGCGCGGTGGGTCTCGAGGTAGCGCTGCAGCGGCTGCCACAGGCGCGTCGAGAACGGACCGTCGACGACGTCGAAGACGATGCCCTCGGGGTTCCCGAGGAAGTAGAAGTGGAACATCATCATCAGCTCGGCGGCGCTGAACTCGTCCTCGGGGTTGAAGAACGAGTGGGCGAACACATCGAACAGCATCTGCCGGGCGCGCGGGGGGAAGCCGAGGCGGTCGAGGAACTGCTGGGCCGTGAGGTCGTCGAACTTGCGGTAGGTGGCGTCGGGGTCGTAGGCCAGCATGGCCCGGCCGAGGGTGTCGTCGACGCGCAGGGCGTCGCGCAGGGTCATGGTCGACGAGCGGCGGACCAGGCTGATCAGGTTCAATATCGGCAGGCGGGGGAGGTCGGCGAACGACTCTTTGAGGCCGTCGGGGCCGAGCAGCGGGTAGTCGTCGACGGGGACCAGGCGGGCGAGCGTGGGGTCGATGCGGCGCAGCAGGGCGCGGAGGTTGTAGTACTGGCAGAAGAACGCGTGGAAGCCGCGCTCCATGGCGAAGGGGGTGCCGTCGGCGAGGGTGTCGGGCCAGGCGCCGGCGCGGCCGCCGAGGTGGGGCTCGGACTCGACGAGGGTGACGTGCACGCCGCGCTCGGACAGGATCGTCGCGGCGGCGATGCCGGCGATGCCGCCGCCGATCACCGCCACGTCGGCGCGACGCGGGGGGATCCGCGGGCGGCCGCGGTCGGGGTGGTTGAAGGCGGTGCGGCGAAAGCCCAGCATGGGTCTCAGGCGGGCTTGCGGGCGACGAACGAGTGGACGATGCCGGACTGCCAGCCGTCCATGGTGTGGCGGTGCTGGGCGGTGAAGCCGGCGCGGGCGAGGCGGGACTGGAAGGCGGCGGCGCCGTCGAACTCGTTCACGCTCCGGCGCAGGTAGCGGTAGATGTCCGAGCCGGGCGAGGTGACGATGCCGGCGGGGATGATGATGCCGAGGCTGACCGCGTTCCAGATCCAGCGGGCGCGGCGCGAGTCGTTGACCGAGTACTCGTGGAAGCAGACCACGCCGCCCGGCTTTAGTAGCTGGAAGAGGCGCGCGAGGCAGAGGTCGGGGTCCGGCATGTTGCGGATGCCGTAGGCCATGAGGACGCCGTCGAACGGGCCCTCGGCGCCGCTGGCGGCGGGGTCCATGGCGTCGCCGCACAGCCAGCGGACGGCCGCGGCCCACGGCTTGCGGGCGGCCAGCGCGAGCATGCCGGCGGAGGCGTCGAGGCCGGTCACGCGCGCGTGGGGGTAGACCTGCACGAGCGCGCGGGTCGACAGGCCGGTGCCGCAGCACAGGTCGAGCAGGTCCTGCGGGCCCGACGGCTCGAGGCCCATGCGCTCGGCGCTCCAGCGCAGGTGCTTGTTGTAGCCGGGGTTGAGGCCCGTCAGGAGGTCGTAGCGGCGGGCGACGCGGTCGAACGCGGAGGGGACGGCGGCCTTTTGGTGGCGCAGCTCGGGCTCGGGCATGGGCAGGGCGAGATAATAAGTAAGAAAGGACAGGTAAAAAAGGACAGGGCCCTCGGGTCAGGGAGCGGCGGCGGCGCGGGGCAGCGGGAGGACCTGGGTCTGCCAGCCGCGCACGAACGCGACGAGCTCGTGGCGGCCGGAGCAGGCGGGCAGGCGCTCGACGACCTCGTCGCAGAGGGCGGCGTGGCGGGCGAGGGCGCCGGCGAGGCCGAGCTCACGCACGGCGGAGGGTCGGCTGTGGGCGGTGTCCTGGCCGGTGGGCTTGCCGAGCAGCTCGGGGCGGCCGTGGGCGTCGCGGAGGTCGTCGGCGACCTGGTAGGCCTCGCCGAGGCGGTGGCCGAGGCCGGTCCACTGCAGGGGGTCGCCGCCGCCGGTGAGCGCGCCGGCGATGATCGCCGACTCGAACAGGGCGCCGGTCTTGGCCCGGTGGTAGGAGCCGAGATCGGTGGGGGCCTCGGACTCCCAGGCCTGGCCGGCGGCGATGCCGGTCGGGCTGCCGACGCCGCGGGCGATCACCCGGATCAGCGCGGGCAAGTTGGGCGTCGCCGGGGTGACGCGGGCCAGCGAGTCGAAGGCCTGGACGATGAGCGCGTTGCCGGCGAGGATCGCCAGCTCCTGGCCGTAGGCGACGTGCACCGAGGGGCTGCCGCGGCGCACGTCGGCGTCGTCGAAGCAGGGCAGGTCGTCGTAGACCAGCGAGGCGCAGTGCAGCAGCTCGACGGCGACGGCGGCGGCCTCGGTCAGGGCGGGGTGCTCGTCGCCGCAGGCGTCGGCGACGATGAGGCAGAGCGTCGGACGAAAGCGGGCGCCGCCGGGGAAGACCGCGTGACGCAGCGCCTGGGCGAGGCGGGGCGGACAGGGAGGAGCCGCGGCGTGGTCCAGACAGCTGCGAAGGGCGCGCTCGAGGCGACGGGGGTCCATAGGTGGCCGGCTGGTCGGAATCATGAGCCGGTGTCCAGGCATTGTCAACGAAGAGGGTTGGGACTTGGACAAGGCTTGAAAGAGTTTCTCGTCGCGCTACGTTTGGGGCCCTTGACCGTACGCACGACAGGAGAGGCGCCGCACGTGGTGGTCGTCGGAGGAGGCGTCGGTGGACTCGCGTGTGCCATCGATCTGCGACGCCAGGGCGTGCGAGTGACGCTGCTCGAGCGGGGCGCGGCGGTCGGTGGGAAGATCCGTCAGGAGCAGGTCGACGGCCGGGCGATCGACGCCGGGCCCACCGTGCTGACCATGCGCTGGGTGTTCGAGGGTTTGTTCGCGGACGCGGGGGCTGCGCTCGCAGAGGCCGTCACGCTGCAGCCGCTGACGGTGCTCGCGCGCCACGCCTGGGCCGACGGGTCGCGGCTCGACCTGCACGCCGACGCGGCGCGCTCGGCCGAGGCGATCGCCGCGTTCGCGGGGGCGGCCGAGGCCCGCGGGTTCGTGGCCTTCTGTCGCCACGCGGAGGAGATCTACCGCCTGGTCGCGGGGCCGTTCATCCGCTCGTCGCGGCCGACGCTGCCGGGGCTGATCGGCTCGCTCGGGCTGCGCGGGCTGAAGGGCGTGCTGACGGTCGACTGGCACCGCAGCATGTGGAGGGCGCTCGGAGACTTCTTCAAGGACCCGCGGCTGCGCCAGCTGTTCGGGCGCTACGCGACCTACTACGGCAGCGACCCGTTCACCGCGCCGGCCACGCTCAACCTCATCGCCCACGTCGAGCAGGCCGGGGTGTGGTCGGTGCAGGGCGGGATGATCGCGCTGGCCGCGGCGATGGAGGGGCTGGCGCGCGGGCTCGGGGTCGAGATCCGCTGCGGGGCCGAGGCGGGGGACATCGAGGCGCGCGGGCGCGGGCTCGGGGTCGTGGTCGGCGACGGGGCGCTCGCGGCCGACGCGGTGGTGCTCGCGGGCGACGTCGCGGCGGCGGCGGAGGGGCGGCACGGGGCCGCGTGTGCGCGGGCGGTGGCGGCGCCGGCGAAGGGCCGGAGGTCGCTGTCGGCGGTCACGTGGGCGGCGGTGGCGGAGACCTCGGGGTGGCCGCTGGTGCGCCACAACGTGTGCTTCTCCGCTGATTACGCGCGCGAGTTCAAGGACCTGGCGGCGGGGCGGCTGCCCGCCGATCCGACGGTCTACGTGTGCGCCCAGGACCGCGGCGACGGACAGGCGTTCGCGGGCGGGCCGGAGCGGCTGCTGATCCTGGTCAACGCGCCCGCCCGCGGGGGCGAGGGCTGCTTTACAGTGTCGGAGATCGAGGCATGTCAACGGGCGACGGTAGAGCGGCTGAGGCGCTGCGGGTTGACGATCCGGCTCGACCCGTCGGCGACGACGGTGACGACCCCGGACACGTTCGCGGCGAGGTTCCCGGGCACGGGCGGGGCGCTGTACGGGGCGGCCACGCGGGGCTGGACGGACTCGCTGGCGCGGCCGGGGGCGCGGACCAAATTGCCGGGGCTGTACCTCGCGGGGGGGAGCGTGCATCCGGGGGCGGGGGTGCCGATGGCGACGCTGAGCGGCCGCTACGCGGCGGCGGCGATCTGCGAGGACCTGCGTTCGACCGCGGGGTTCCGCCCGGCGGATACTCGTGGTGGTACCTCGACGCGCTCAGCGACGACGGGCGCCACGGGCTGACGATCATCGCGTTCGTCGGCAGCGTGTTCTCGCCGTACTACGCGCGGGCGCGGGCCCGGTCGCGCTGGCGCATGGCCGACCCGCTCGAGCACTGCGCGATCAACGTGGCGATCTACGGGCCCTCGGCGCGCTGGGTGCTCAGCGAGTACGGGCCGGCGGACGTGCAGCGCACGCGCGACCGCTTCTCGGTCGGCGGCAGCAGCATGGCGTGGGAGGGCGACTGCCTGGTGGTCCGCTTCGACGAGCGCACGGCGGTGTTCGGGCAGCGGGTCGCGGGGGTCGTGCGGCTGTATCCGTCGGCGCTGCCGGTCTGGCGGGTGCCGCTCGACGCCCGCGGGCACCACGCGTGGTACGCCGTGGCCCCGCACGCGCGGGTGGAGGCGCGGCTTTGCCAGCCCGACGTGAAGTTCTCGGGCAGCGGGTACCACGACGCCAACTGCGGCGACGAGCCGCTCGAGGCGGCGTTTCGCGACTGGCACTGGTCGCGGGCGTCGACCGGCGAGCGCACGGCGGTGCTGTACGACGCGCGGCGGGTCGACGGGTCGGCGCTCGAGATGGGGCGGATGTTCGCGCGGGACGGCGGCTGCACGCCGCTGGCGGCGCCGCGGCGGGTCGACCTCGGGCGCTCGAAGTGGCTGCTGCCGCGGACCACGCGGACCGACGGGGCGCCGGCGCGGGTGCTGCGCACGCTCGAGGACACGCCGTTTTACGCGCGCAGCGCGGTCGAGACCAGCCTGGCCGGGGTGCGCATGACGGCGGTGCACGAGTCGCTGTCGCTCGAGCGGTTCAGCTCGCCGGTGGTGCAGACGATGCTGCCGTTCCGCATCCGCCGCGGGTGAGGCTGTCCGCGGGGACAGGCTCTGTCCGCGGGGACAGCATGTCCGCCGGGACAGGTCGCTCACAGGGTGATGCCGGACTGGTTGCAGGCCGAGGCGACGGCGGTGCGGCGCGAGCCGCTCAGGCTGTTGAAGGCGGAGCGGGCGTTGTCGGCGTTGCGGGCGCGGCAGGCGGAGACGCCCATGAGCTCGAGCGCCTCCTGGGTCTTGTTGAGGTTGTAGCTCTGCTTGGCCAGCGAGTAGGCGAGCGAGGGGTTGCCGGCGGACGAGGCCTGGCGGGCGCGGTCGAGGGTCTCGCGGGCCTTGTCGTCGTCGGACTTGGGCGGCGCGGGGGCTGGCGCGGGGGCCGGCGCGGGCTGGGGCCTGGGGGCGTAGGCGGCCTCGGCGGCCTTGGCGTAGGCGGCCTCGGCGGCCTTCTTGGCCTCCATGTGCTCGCGGAGCTGGTCGAACACGTCCTTCTCGCGCGGCTCATCGTCCTCGGGGCTGCGGGTGCGGCGCTTCTTCTTGTTCTTGGGGTCCTTCTTCTTGGACGCGGGCGTGTCCTCGACGACGGCGGCGGTCGGCGTGGCGGGGGGGTCGCCGGTCGGCGGGGTGTCGCTCGCGGGCGGGGTGTCGCTCGCGGGCGGGGCGTCGCCGGTCGGCGGGGTGTCGGGCGGCGGCTCGACGGCGGTGCCGCGCTCGGGCAGCGCGGGGACCTCGGCCTCGGCGATCTTGGTCGGGGTCGACTTCGCAGGCTGGGGGATCTCCCCGATCGCCGAGGCCGTCCTGGCCGGCGCGTTCGCGGGGTTCCTGGTGTCCTCGCCGGTGAAGCTCGGGCTCGTCAGCACGAGCACGGCGACGCCGGCGGCGGCGAGCAGGCCGACGATGCCGCCGACGAGCCAGCCGGTGCGGCTGCGCGGGGCCTCGCCGTCGCTCAGCGAGTCGTTGGCGGCGGGCGCCAGCGCGGGCTCGGCGGGCTGGGCCGGGACGATGCGCAGGTCGGGCGCGGCGGGGGCAGTGACGGTCGCCGCGGTGGCGGCGGCGGCGGCCGCGTCGACCGGGGCGGCCGTGGGCTCGGCGGGCGTGGTGCCGGCGGGGGCCGTCGCGAGCTTCGACGCGCGCAGCGGGTTCCTGGTCGACGGGCCGCGGCGGGCCTCGTCCTCGCTGAAGGCGGCGATGCGCGTGCGGATGCGGGCGCTGTCGGTGACCTTGCCCTCGCCGGGGGCGCGCGACGGGGTCTCGACGGCGACCGGCGGGGCGAGCGGGGCGGCGGCCGGGGTGGTCGAAGGGACCGGCGCGGCGTCGGTGGGCGACGGAGCGGCGGTCGCGGCCGGGATGCGCGGAGAGACAGGTGCGGCCGGGGTGTGCGAAGAGACAGGTGCGGCCGGGGTGTCCGAAGAGACAGGTGCGGCCGGGGTGTCCGAAGAGACAGGTGCGGCGGTCGTGGCCAGGATGTGCGAAGAGACAGGTGCGGCCGGGGTGTGCGAAGAGACAGGTGCGGCCGGGGCCGCGGAGATCGGGGCGGCCGGGGTGAATGAGGCGGCGGGTGTGGCCGGGAGCTCGGCGGCGGTCTGGGCGGCCGAGGGGGCGGGCGCGGCGGGGATCTCGGCGGCGGTCTGGGCGGCCGAGGGCATCGGCACGGCCGGGGTGACCGAAGGGACAGGTGCGACGGGCGTGCCGAGGAGCGTGCCGGTGGGCGAGGCGGGCAACGAGCCCAGCGAGGGCGCGGCCGGGGCGGGGATCGACGGCGGACGCAGCACGCTCGAGCCGGGCGCGAGCGTCGGCGGGCGCGGGAGGGCGGCGCCGATGCCGATCGACGGCGGACGCGGGACGGGCGTGGGGATGCCGCCGCCGAGCGGCGGGAGCGTGGCCGGACGGCCGAGGCTGGGCGGCGGGGGCAGGCGCAGCTTGCCGGTCTCGCTGATGCTGCCGCCGAGGGTCGGCGGGGCCGCGGGCAGCGGGGCCGAGGGCGCGGCGGGGGTCACGGGCGGTGCGACGCTCGCGGACGGCGCGGAGGTCGGGAGCGCCGACGAGGCGAGCGACGAGGACGTCGCGGAGGTGTCGGTCGGCGAGGTTGTCGCGGACGCGGCGAGCGGCGAGGCCGACGGGGAGGCGGACGCGGTGGGCGAGGACGTCGGGGACGCGGCGAGCGGCGAGGTGGACGAAGCGGACGCGGCGAGCGGCGAGGTGGACGCCGAGGGCGAGGACGTCGCGGAGGCGAGCGGCGAGGTGGAAGAAGACGTCGCGGATGCGGAGAGCGGCGAGGTGGACGCCGTGGGCGAAGCGGACGCGGCGAGCGGCGAGGTGGGCGCCGTGAGCGAGGTGGACGCGTCCGGGGACGTCGCGGGCGAGGTGAGCGGCGCGGTCGTCGTGATGCTCGTCGACGGAGCGAGGAGCGAGGCGCTCGCGGCGGCGAGCGACGTGGCCGCGACGACGGGCGTGGCGCTCGCGGGGTCGCTGGCGGACTCGGCGACGGCGCTGAGCGCGTCGGTCAGCGCCTCCATCGAGGCGAAGCGCTCGTCCGGCGTCTTCGCCAGGCACTTCAATAAAATTGCCTCGACGGCGAGGGGGATCTCGGCGTCGGGGGCGACCGCGCGGGGCGAGGGCGGCGGCTTTTGCAGGTGCATCGACACCAGGCGGATCGGGTTGGTGTCGGTGAACGGGAGCACGCCGGTGAGCAGCTCGTAGGCGATCACGCCGAACGAGTAGACGTCGGTGCGGCCGTCGGTCGGCTCGCCGCAGGCCTGCTCGGGGGCGATGTAGCGGGCGAGCATGGCGGCGCCGTGGCCCGAGCCCGGACCGATGGTGCCGGCGAGGTGCTCGAGGATCGGGTTGTGCAGGACCTTGATGGCCTGCTGCTTCGCCCTGGTGCGGACGGCGTAGCAGTGGCGGGCCTGCAGGGTGCCGACGACGATGCCCTGCTCGTGGAAGCCGCCGAGGATCTGGGCGATGCGCACGAGCAGGCTGCGCGCGCGGCTCCACGGCAGGCGGCCGCCGCGGGCCAGCATGGTCGAGAGGTGCTCGCCGTCGAGGAAGTCGGTGACGACGAACAGCTCGCCCTCGAGGGTCATGCCGACGTCGGTGATGTCGACGAGGTTGACGGTGGCTTCTTGATCGCGCTGGCCCTGCTGCTCGATGTTGCTGCGGATGCGGGCGACGAGCGCGGGCTGCTGCGCGAGCGCAGGCACGAGGACGCGGACGGCGACGGGGCGGTGCATGAGCACGTCGTCGGCGCGGAAGACGGCGCCGGTCGAGCCCTGTCCGATGAGGCCGGCGACGCGGTAACGATTGGCCAGGAGCGTGCCCACGAGCGCGGATCGGGGCTTCCACGCCGCGTTCGCGACATCGTTTGTACGGGGCTCTTGGAGCGACACCATGGCGGCCAACCATAGCGCAGGATCTCAGGACGAGCGACGCCGCAGGACATGCAGCGAGGAGGGCTCTGGACCACGGGCCCGTCAGCCGGGGGCGGTGTGGTTCATGTGCCCATATCACCCCGGGAGGCCGTGTTGTCGGCGTGTTCGGCGGTGACGTTGCGTGACGTGTCGTCGCGTCGTGACATGACGTTGGTGGCGCTCGTCGTGTCGGCGAGTGCGGGGCTCCACAGGCCCTCGGAGCGGGCGACGAACGCGGCGGCGGTGTGGTCGCCGAGCACGTTCACGGCGGTGCGGGCCATGTCGAGGATGCGGTCGACGCCGAGGATCACGGCGATGCCCTCGGCGGGCACGTGGAACATGGTGAGCATGCCGACCAGCAGTGGGATCGAGCCGCCGGGGACGGCGGCGGCGCCGACCGAGGTGAGCACGGCCATGCCCATGACGACGGCCATCTGTCCGACGTCGAGGGTGACGCCGAACACCTGACACAGGAAGATCACGGTGATGCCCTCGAACAGGGCGGTGCCGTTCATGCACATGGTGGCGCCGAGCGGGTAGACGAACCCGCAGACCTTGGCGGGGATGCCGAGCGACTGCTCGCCGATCTGGATGTTGGTCGGCAGGGTGGCGCTCGAGGAGGACGTCGAGAACGCGGTGACGAGGGCGGCGCGGATCTTGCGGATGAACTTCAGCGGCGGCATGCCGACGACGAACCGGATGACGAGGCCCATGGTCAGCGCGGCGTGCAGCAGCAGGGCGGCGAGCACGAGGCCGACGTAGAGGCCGAGCGGCGCGAGGAGGGCGAAGCCGAAGCGGGCGGTGACCCCGAAGATCAGGCCGGCGACGCCGTAGGGGGCGATGCGCATGGCCATGTCGACGATGGTGACGACCACGTCGCTGAGCGCCTCGAGCCAGGCGACCATGGTGCGCGAGCGGTCGGCGCGGATCATCGTGACGGCGGCGCCGAACACCAGGCCGAAGAAGATGACGCCGAGCATGTCGGCGTCGACGGCGGACTTGATCGGGTTGCGGGTGACGATGCCGACGAGCGTGTCCACGCCGAAGTCGGCGGTCGCGGCGGCCTGGATCTTCGTGCTCGCGCTGGCGGCGTAGTCGGCGAGCAGGCGGGCGCGCACGTCGGCGGTGATGTGCACGCCGGGCTCGACGATCGAGACCAGCAGCAGGCCGAGGCAGACGGCGAGGGTGGTGGTGCCGAGGAAGTAGGCGAGGGTCTTGGCGCCCATGCGGCCGATGCGGCGCACGTCGCCGACCGAGGCGACGCCGAGGGCGATCGAGGCGAACACCAGGGGCATGACGACCATCGACAGCATGCGCAGGAACACCTGGCCGAGCGGGCCGGCGAGGTAGCGCTCGAGGCCGACGACGACGGGGTGGTCGGGGCCGAGGCCGAGGTTGGCGGCGACGCCGAGCACGGCGCCGATCGCCAGCCCGAGCAGGATCTTGCTGTGGAGCGGCACGCGGGCATGGTAGGCCGGCGGTGCGCGCGCGTCACCGGCAATCGCCGCGGGCTACTGCGGGTTGATCGGCTTCAGCTGCAGGCCGCCGGGGTAGGCGTAGCTGGTGCTCTCGGCCTCGCCGACGACCATGATGCCGAACGGCGCCGCGCCGGTGGCGATGTTGGTGCCGGGCTTGCAGCTGCCGGCGTTGAACTTGACGACCGCGGACTCGTAGGCGGGCGTGACGGCCTTCCAGTCGGTGACGGGGCCGAGGCAGTCGAGGGCCACGCTCTGGCCGGTCGGGCGGATCAGCTTGACGCTGTCGTTGGCGTAGGAGAAGTCGACGAGGAACACGTAGTCGCGGAGCCACTGGGCGGCGGGCACGACGAGCGCCATCGAGGGGTCGCCGGGGCACGACTGGCCCTGCTGGGCGGACTCGCAGCCGTAGAAGTAGCCGGCGACGAGCACCGGGTGCTCCTGGTTGGTGCCGACCTCGAAGTCGCCGGTCGAGGTGAACTGGACCAGCTCGCCGGCGTCGAGCTCGGCCGAGGGGCCGATGGAGACCGGCGGGTTGAAGGTGACGACCGTGCCGTCCTTGGCCGCGAGCACGCGCCACATGGTCGGCTCGCTGGCGCGGGCGGGCGGACGGGCGGCGACGTAGTGGCCGCCCCAGGTGTTGATGGGGAAGATCTGCTCCTCGAGGTGGTCGCAGTTGCCGACCGAGAGGTCGGGCACGTGGCCGCAGCTGTGGCCGCCGAACACCGCGACCTCGGCGTTGGCGGTGATCTTGGCGGTCGACAGGTCCTGCTGGTCGGAGGCGGAGATCTGGATGTAGTCGTAGCGCTTCAGCGCGGGCAGGGCCTTGGCCACGCCGGCCTGCAGCGCGGGCATGCCGTTGGTGCCGGCGACGGTGTCGACCGGCGAGGTGACGGTGACGACGGTGTTGTCCTCGGTGGCGATGACGACGAGCGTCGAGCCGGCGCCGCTGCCCTTGTCCCAGGCCAGGTGGTAGTACGCGTTGGCGAGCGTGTGCGTGGGCAGCAGCAGCGAGGCGTCGGTGGTGTAGGCCTGGGCGCCGCCGAGCGGGTTGAACTGGGTGGCGACGATCGGCGCGTCGCTGGTGATGCGGAACGCGCGGCCCTTGGCGATGCCGGTGCCGTTGAAGCCGGCGTCGGTCGGGTAGTGGCCGACGTCGCCGTTGCTGGTCCCGGACAGCGGGAAGATCTCGACCGCGCGCGGGGCGATCGTGCCGCTGGCGATCATCTGCTCGTTGCCGAGGTTGTTGCGGTCGTAGATAGCGATGTCGGCCGCGCTCGTCGAGCTCGGGTTGCTGAGCGCGACCGCGTAGACGAAGTTGTGGCGCGGCGGCACGTTCGGCATGTCGACGCCCCAGAACTCGCAGCCGAGGCTCGAGTCGGTCTTGGCGACCACGGCGCAGGCGTCCATGCACTTGCCGCTGCCCGGGTCGCACAGGTCGCCGGCCGCGCAGGCCTGGTCGACCCAGGCGGTGCCGCTGGCGTTGCAGGCGTGGGCGGCCTCGCCGCCGTCGCACTCGCTCTCGCCGGGGTTGCACACGACCGGGTGGCAGGCGACGTCGCCGTCGAGGTCGGCGCAGGCGGTGTCGTCGGGGCACGGCGAGGGCGCGAAGCCGAAGCACGTGCAGGTCTGGAGGTTGCCGGCGTCGGCGCAGCCCTGGGTGGCCCCGGGCTCGCACGTGCACGGGCGGCACACGCCGTCGTCGGGCAGGCAGCCCTCGCCCGCGGGGCAGGGCGCGTCGACCCACGCGCCGCCGTCGCAGACCTGGCGCGTCTCCGGGGTCGGGCACAGCACGCTGCCGTCCTCGCACGCGCCGGTGGTGCCGGTGACGCTCGCGGAGGCGGTGCCGGTGGTCGGCGTGGAGGTGAGGCCGGTGGTCGGCGGCGGGCCGTCGGTGGCGTCGCTGCCGGGCGTGGTGGTGATCGCGGTGGCGTCGCTGGTGTCGGCCGCGGGCGGGGGGTTGCACGCGAGCAGCGCGGCGAGGAGGGCCGCGGCCGGCGACCTGTGCGAGGCAGGGACGTCCACCAGAGCGCATGGTGCCGGGGATCGAGGGGTCGCACAAGTCCGCGGCAAACTTGGCGGGTGCGAGCGCGTGGGAGGCCTGTTCATGCGGCGCGTCGCCGGGTGATGGGGTCTCGAGGCTGCACGGGGCTGGCGAGGCGGTCATGGTCTTTGAGCCAGGTCGGACCTCGGCGCGCGGACGCGGGCGAGCTGCGCCTCGGGCTGTCCGAATGGTCAGGTCGACGATCGCGCGGGCGCCGGGCAGGGGTTGACCCCTCTGCGGGCGCAGCGGTAGGGTGCCCCGGTGATCCGCGCCCGCGGCCTGCACAAGAGCTACCGCACCGGCAAGGCCGAGCTGCCGGTGCTGACGGGGGTGGACCTCGACGTCGCGGCGGGCGAGTTCGTGGCGATCACCGGGCGCTCGGGCTCGGGCAAGAGCACGCTGCTGGGCATCCTCGGCGGGCTCGACACCGACTACCGCGGCGAGGTGGTGGTGGCCGAGCAGGACCTGCACAAGCTGTCGGACGCGGCCCTCAGCGCGTACCGCAACCGGACCATCGGCTTCGTGTTCCAGTCGTTCCACCTGCTCGACCACCTCGACTGTCTGAATAACGTGATGCTGCCGGCGCTGTTCGCCCGCGACGCCGCCGGCCCGGCCGAGCTGGCGGCGCGGGCCCGGCTGCTGCTCGAGAAGGTGGGCATCCCCGAGAAGGCGACGGCCCGCCCGTCGACGCTGTCGGGCGGGCAGAAGCAGCGGCTGGCGATCGCCCGCTCGCTGTTCCACAGGCCCGCGCTGCTGATCGGCGACGAGCCGACCGGCAACCTCGACAGCGCCACGGCGGACGCGGTGCTGGCGCTGTTCACCGGGCTGTGCCGCGACGAGAAGGTGACGCTGGTGCTGGTGACCCACGACCCCGGCGTCGCGGCGCAGGCCGACCGCGTGATCGAGATCCACGACGGGCTGGCGACGTCGCGGGCCAACCGCCGCGAGGCGGCCGAGGTGCAGGCGTGAAGCTCGGCAGCCTGTCGCGGGTGGTCGGCGGCAACCTGCGCCAGAACCTCGTGCACTTCGTGCTGGCGTCGATCGGCATCATCGTCGGGATCGCGGCGTTCGCGTTCTTCCTGGCGCTGGGGGCCGGGGTGCGCAGCATCGTGCTCGGCAAGATCTTCCCGCTCGACCAGCTCGAGGTGGTCGCCAAGACGATGACGCTCGACCTCGGGCCGGTGAGCATGGGCCTGGCCAGCGACGTGCTCGACGACGACAAGGCCGAGGCGCTGCGCAAGGTGCCGGGGGTCAGCGGGGTCTACCCGAAGATGAAGCTGACGGTCCCGGCGATCGGGCAGGGCGGCAAGGAGATCATCGGCAACAATTTACGCACGGAGCTGATCGTCGACGGCATCGACCCGGCGCTGGTCGCGGACGAGATCGGCCCGGCGTTCCACGACCCGTCGCCCGCGCAGCCGGAGACGGCGTGCGCGGCCGACAAGGACTGCGGCAGCGAGGCGTTTTACTGCGGCAAGCCGCTGAAGGGCGGCAAGGACAGGGTCTGCCGCGAGTACGTGCCGCTGCTGGTGTCGAACCACCTGATCGAGATTTACAACGGCTCGCTGCGGCGGGCCTACAACCTGCCGCGCCTCAACCCCGACTTCTTGCAGGGGGTGTCGATCGAGATGCAGGTCGGGTCGTCGATGGTCGAGGCGTCGGCCAAGGACGCGGTGCTGTACGAGCGCGTGAAGATGGTCGGGGTCAGCGACAAGGCGATCACGCTCGGCATCACCCTGCCGCGCGGGTTCGTGGCCCGCTACAACGTGGCCTACGGCACCGAGGAGGCGGCGCACCGCTACCACTCGATCATCGTCAAGGTCGACAGCAAGGAGAAGGTCGCGGCGGTCGCCAAGGCCATCCAGGACCAGGGCCTCGAGGTGACCGACAGCGGCGCCGAGCAGGCCGGCATGCTGATCACGGTGTTCGTGCTGGTGTTCAGCCTGCTCAGCACGATCATCGTCGGCATCGCGGCGATCAACATCATGCACGTGTTCTTCATGCTGGTGTACGAGCGCCAGCGGGAGATCGGGATCATGCGCGCGGTCGGGGCGACCCGCGGCGACATCCGTGCGATCATCCTCGGCGAGGCGGCCTGCGTGGGGCTGGTCGCGGGCACGATCGGGGTGCTGCTGGCGTACGCGGCGAGCCTCGGGTTCGACGCGGTGTCGGCGAGCTACGTGCCCGACTTCCCCTACAAGCCCGAGACGTACTTCGTGTTCGGGCCGGAGCTGGTCGCGCTGGCGCTGGGCTTCGCGATGGGCTTCTGCGTGCTCGGAGCGGCGCTGCCGGCCCGCAGGGCGGCGCGCATGGACCCGGCGGCGGTGCTGACCGGTCGCTGAGGTCGCGCGCGCGCGCGCGGAGACGTGCCGCGAAAATTGACGAGACTGCGGCGGGAAGATCGATCGGCGGCGGCGTTGTAGGGTGAGCCGTCGCGCGTCGCGCGCAGAAAGAGCCTGTCATGTCGCTGCATGTTCTCCTCGCTGGATGGTTGTCCGTGTTCGTCGCGCCGCTGCCGGGCGTGAAGCTCCCGCCGATGGTGCCGGGGGTGGCGGACAGGGCGTCGCTGCCGGAGCTCGACGCGCCGGTGAACCGGGCGCCGCGGCTCGGCTGGAGGCCGGGGGCGTACACGGCCGAGGCGCTGAAGCTGCCCGAGGTGCTGCCGCTCGAGAAGCTCGACATGTGGCAGCAAGGGCCGGGCTGGCCGCAGGTCGAGGTCGGGGTGGTGGTGGTGACCGACCACGCCGACGACCCGGCGCGGTTCATGGCGTTCCTCGTCGACGTGAAGCAGCAGCGCGTCGCCGCGGTCCGCGACGGCGACAAGCTGAGGCACCTGCTGACGATCGGTCAGATGGTGGGCCAAAAGCCGGGCTCCGCCGACGCCCACGGGTCGGCGCCGACGAGCATCCTGACGCTGGCGGGTTCGGGGGCGGTGATCATCGTGCGCCCGCCGGTGCCGCCGGGGCCCGCGGGCGTGCCGAGGGATCTGGTGGCGAAGATGATGGACGTCGCGACCCTCGCGGCCTTCGCCGGCGGCTTGATCGGGCAGGTCCAGCCGAATTGACCCTCCATGGGCCTCATGGCATCGTCCGCCGGCTCCTGCGATGCCGCCAATGTCCGTCAACGACGCGGTGGTGCCGGTCGACGCGGCCGCGGACTTCGCTCGTCGCCTGCGCGAGCACGAGGCGGTGCTGCGCGGGCTGGCGGTGCGCCTGTGCGGGAGCCGGGCCGACGCCGGTGACCTCGTGCAGGACACCTACGAGCGGGCGCTGCGGCGGCGCGAGCAGTACGAGCTCGGCACCAACCTGCAGGCGTGGCTGTGCACGATCTTGCATCACCTGTTCCTCGACCGCTGTCGGGCCCGCAGCCGCAGGCCGGCGCACGCGCCGATCGACGACGTGGTCGTGCCGGCGCCCGAGCCGACGCGCGAGCCGGCGTGGACGCGGCTCACCCGCGACGACGTGGTCGCCGCGGTGGCGCGGCTCGAGCCCGACTTTCGCCGGGTCTACGAGTTGCACACGCTCGAGGGCGTGCCGTACCAGGAGATCTCGACGCGCCTCGGCATCCCCAAGGCGACGGTCGGCACCCGCCTCGCGCGGGCGCGACGCAAGCTGCGTGACCTGTTGATGCCGGCGCGCGGCGCCGACGAGAGCCACCCATGAACCCGCCCTGCGACAACCTCGACCTGTTCTTCGACGGCGAGCTCCCGCCGGGCGAGCGCGCGGCCTTCGAGCGGCACCTGGTCGGCTGCGCGGAGTGTCAGCGCGGGCTCCACGACCTGCTGCAGATGACGGCGGCGACCATGCCGGTCGCGCAGGCGGGCGCGGTGGTCCCGCTGCGGCCGCGGCGGGCGGCCTGGAGGGTCGCGGCGCCGCTGCTGGCGGTCGCGGCGGCGGCGGCGATCGCGATCGGTTTGCCTGGCCCTGGGGACAGGTCTGAAGGGACAGGTGAAGGCGACGAGGGCGGCGAGGCCGAGGTGAGGGTCGCGCTGGCGGCGACGCGCGGGCTCGAGGCGCGGGTGAGCTGGGCGCAGGCCGACGTGCACCGCGAGTACGCGGTGGTGCGGGCGGCGGGGGGCAACGCGGAGGCGATCGCGCTGGCCGAGATGGCGGGGCTCGAGGCGGCGGGGGACCTGCGCGGGCTGGCGGCGGCGCACCTGCTGCGCGGGGAGTCGGCGCAGGCGCGGGCGGTGCTCGAGCGGACGCCGCCGTCGGCCGACCGCGACAACGACCGGGCCGCGCTGGCGCTGTTCGACGGCGACGCCGAGGCGGCGCTGGGCTTCGCCGACGCGGCGCTGAAGGCCGAGCCGGGGCACGCGCAGGCGCGCTGGAACCGGGCGCTGGCGCTGCGCGAGCTGGGCCTGCCGCGGCTGGCGGCGGGGGAGTTCGAGCGGGTGGCGGAGGTCGGCGCCGCGGGCTGGGCGGCGGAGGCGGCGGCCGACGCGGCGGCGCTGCGCGGGCCGGTCGACGCGCGCGAGCGGGTGTTCGCCGAGGTGCAGGCGGCCGGGGCGGCGCTGCGCGCGGGCGCGGCGATCGCGGACGAACTGGTGGACGCGGCGCCGGGGCTGGTGCGCCTGTATTTTTATGACGCGCTGCGGGTCGCGGGGTCGAAGCGGCAGGTCGAGGCTTTAAAAATTCTGGCCGAGAAGCTCGACGCGCGGGCCGGCGGGCGCGTGCTGCAGGGGTTGGTCGAGGAGGTGGCGGCGGCGAGGTTCGAGCGGCGCGGGCCGCTGGCCGGCGAGTACGCGGCGCTGCTGCAGGGGCAGGGCGACGGCGCGGCGCTGGCGAGGCGGGCGGCGGCGGCCGGGCAGGAGGACATTGCGATCGGCGCGCTGGTGCAGCCGGGGGTGGCGGCGGATCTCGAATTGTTGGGCGAGTTGACGGCGGCGGCCAACGACCCGTGGATGACGCAGCTGGCGGCGCAGCAGCTGGCGGCGCAGCAGGTCGCGCGCGGGGCGTACGCGGAGGCGGAGGCGACGCTGCTGGCGGCGCGGCCGACGTGCGGGCCGGGGCTCGACTACCGCTGCGCGCGCGTCGAGCTGGCGCTGGCGGAGCTGTACTTGTTGATGCACCGACCGAGCGAGGCGGCGCCGCTGCTGGCCGCGGGGTCGCAGCGGGTGCAGACGGACCGGCACTGGGGCTTCGAGGGCACGTTCTTACAATTGCGGGGGGAGCAGGCGCGGCTGCGCGGGAGCTTCGGGCTGGCGCGGGCCATCACTGAAGAGACGCTGCTGCGGCTGCCGGCGGACCCGGCGACGCGCTGCACGGCGGAGCGCTACGGGCGCGACGTGCTGGCGGCGCTGGCGATCGTCGGGCTCGACGTCGACGGGGCTCGTCTGGCGTTGAAGGGCACGCCGGGGTGCGCGCCGCCGCCGTCGCTGATGCGACTGTTCGTGCAGGCCGACCTGGCGCGCCTCGGCGGCGATCCGGCCGACGCTCGCGCGGCGCTGGACGGGCTGGCGGTCGTGCGCGCGGGGACGCTGTCGCCGGGCGAGGCGGCGCTGGCGGATCACATCGAGGGGCGCGTGCGGGTCGAGACGGAGGCTGCGGCGGGTGAGGCGTTGTTGATGCGCTCGATCGCGGCGGCGCGGGAGATCGATCGCAGCGACCCGTACGCGTTGAAGGCGCTGTCGTTCAGCTACGCGTCGCTGGCGCTGGCGGCGGCGGGGCGCGGCGAGCACGCGGCGGCGCTGGCCCGGCTGGCGGAGGAGGTCGGCGAGGCGGCGCCGGAGCGCTGCGCGCTGGGCGTGGTCGTCGATCACGAGCGCAGTTATGTTGCGGCGCTGGCGGCCGACGGCGCGGCCTCGGGGGCGCTGACGCGGAGCGCGGTCGATGCGGCGCTGCAGGTGCCGGGAGAGATGGTCGATGCGCTGCGGGCGTGCCCGGAGGTGGCGGTGTTCGCCCGCCCGCCGGTCGCGGGGCGCACCGATCTGCTGCCGCCGGAGTTCGCGTGGTCGTACCACGTGGGGCACACGCGCGCGCGCGGGCCGGCCGTGGCGGGCGGACGGCTAATAATTGCCGACGCGCAGCCGCCGGCGGCGCTCGGGCTGCCCCGGCTGGCCCCGTGGCAGGCGGCGGACGAGGGGCCGCGGGCGACGCTGCTGGCGGGTCCGGAGGCGAACCCCGCGCGGGTGCTGGCGGCCATGCCGGGGGCCGCGGAGATCGAGTTCCACGTGCACGGGCTGGTCGACCTCGGGGTGTCGGACGCGTCGTTCCTCGCGCTCACGCCGGGGGCCGACGGGCGGCACGCGCTGACGGCCGGGCAGATCCGCGGGCAGACGCTGCGGGCGCAGCCGCTGGTGATCCTCGGGGCCTGTCACGCGGGGCAGGTGGCGCCGTACCTGCACGAGGCGTGGAGCTTGCCGGTCGCGTTCATCGAGGCGGGGGCGCGGGCGGTGATCGCCTCGCCGGCGCCGGTGCAGGACCGCCAGGCGGGGCCGTTCTTCGCGGCGGTGCGCGGGCGCGTGCGCGACGGCGCCTCGCCGGCGGCGGCCGTGCGCGACGAACGCGTGCGGCTCGGCGCGGGGGCGACGTGGGCGGCCAGCGTGCTGGTGTTCGAGTGAGCGGCCCCGGCTGAATACGCGGCGCGGCCAGCGTGCCGGTGTTCGAGCGGGCGGGGCGGAGTTTTTTTTAGAAAAAATTAAAATTATTAAAAGGGTCGGGAAGAACGCGGGCGGGCGGCGTTGGGCCGGCAGACCAGGACGGAGCCTCTCCGCCGGCCGGGACGACGCCAGACAGCGTCGCCTGCTGGCCCGGGCACGACCCACCCGCCGCGCCGGCGGGGGCTGGCCGCGGACCCGCGCGCGCGTGCGTGCGGGGCGACGCGGCCCGGGCGAGGCGCCTGTCCGCAACGACCTGTCCCGAGCGACCTGTACGAAAGACAAGGAACGACCATGCACAAGCGCATCATCATCCCCGCGGCCCTCCTGCTGACCATGCCCGCCTGCGACGCGGCGATCGAGGAGGACACCGCGACCGCGACCGAGACCGCCGGCGACGAGGCCGGAGGCGACGACGGCAGCGACGACGAGGGCGAGACGGCCGGGCACGCCGGCTCGACCGGCGGCGAGGAGCTGGCGGCGGCGCTCGAGCCGACCACGATCGTCGGCGGCGGGCCGGCGTCGGAGGGCGAGTACCCGTTCATGGTCGCGCTGTCGATCGTGGGGCCGACCCAGGGCGCCGGCTGCGGCGGCACGCTGGTCTCGCCGTACCACGTGCTGACGGCGGCGCACTGCGTGACCAACACGTCGCGGCCGGGGGCGATCTCCTTGCCGGGCGACATCACCGCGACGATCGGCCGGACCAACCTGAGCAACGCCGCGACCGGCGAGGTGCGGACGGTGGCGGAGGTGATCCGTCACCCGCGCTACGGGCTCGACGCCGGGTCGTTCTCCAACGACCTCGCGGTGCTGCGCCTGACCTCGGCGTCGACGCGCGCGCCGGTCGAGCTGGCCGGGCCGGCGGGTCCGAGCGACCGCGTGAACTGGCTGCCGGGGGCGATGGCCACGGTGATCGGCTGGGGCGCGCTGTGTGAGGGCTGCGGCGGGTCCAACATCCTGCAGGAGGTGCAGGTGCCGGTGCTGACCGACGCGCAGGGGTCGGCGAGCTACGGCGGGTCGTTCAACCCCAAGGTGCACGTGGCGGCGGGGCCGCTGGCGGGCGGCAAGGACTCGTGTCAGGGCGACAGCGGCGGGCCGCTGATGGTGTGGTCGGCGACGGGCTGGCAGCAGATGGGCGTCGTGAGCTGGGGCGACGGCTGCGCGCGGCCCAACAAGCCCGGCATCTACACCCGCATCGGCGCGCAGGCGCTGCACCGCTGGCTGCGCACGGCGATCCACGAGACGCCGGCGGTCGGCGACGTCAACGGCGACGGGCGCGACGACATCGTCACCTTCACGCACGGGGACTCGAGCTACGGGCCGCTCGACGTGTACGTGGCGCTGTCGAACGGCAGCACGTTCGGGGCGAGCCAGCTGTGGGCCGACTGGTGGGCCCACCGCGGGCACCAGCCGACGGTGGCGGACTTCAACGGCGACGGCCGCGCGGACGTGTGGGCGTTCACTGAGAACAACGTCTACGTCGGGCTCTCGCGCGGCCACGACTTTGGCGGCGCGCTGGTCGTCAGCGCCAACGGGACCGCCGACAACGACGACATCGGCCGGGCCGGCGACGTCAACGGCGACGGGCGTGCGGACGCGATCCTGTTCGCGGCCGACGGCAGCGGCGACGTGCACGTGATGCTGTCGCAGGGCAACAGCTTCAGCAACAAGGCCAAGTGGCACGAGTTCTTCGCGCCCGAGGGCGAGACGCCGATGGTCGCCGACGTGAGCGGCGACGGGCGGGCGGACATCGTCACCTTCACCCAGGGCATGAACGGCGCGCAGGCGATCGTGGCGCTGTCGACCGGCAGCGGCTTCGGCGCCGCGACGGTGTGGAACAGCTGGTTCGCCCCGGCCGGCGAGGTGCCCGCGCTCGGCAGGTTTAATAATGACGCCCGCGCCGACATCCTGACGTTCGTGCGCAACGGGCTGGTGTACGTGGGGACCTCGAACGGGGCCAACAACTTCGCGTCGGCGCTGTGGCACGACTGGTTCGGCGACGCGAACGACACGCTGACCGTGGGTGACGTCAACGGCGACGGGCTCGACGACCTGATCGGGTTCACCCAGGACGTGCAGGCCGACGTGTGGGTCGCGCTCAGCAACGGCGCGGGGGCGTTTACTTACTGGCCCTACAAGGGGCACGAGTACTTCGCTCCGTGAGCGACGCGTGAGCGGTTGCGAGGGTCGTCTCTGTCATGGAGGCGGCCCTCGTCGTCGTCGGTGCAGCAGCATGAAGAAGATGAGCGCGAGGGGCGGGTGGTCGGAAGAGTGATCGCAGCGGGCGTTGTGGAGCGGCGGCGGGTAGGCCGCGGGCAGCGCCGTGACCTTCGTGGGCTCGTCGACGGCGAGGAAGAACTCGAGCGGGGTGTCGGGTGTGTCGCGCGGGACGGCGGTGACGCGGCGTGGTTCGGGCCGGGTCGTGCCGTCGGGCGGGCGGCCCCAGATCCCGCGGATCGGGGCCTGACAGGCGATGGGGCCGATCCACGGGTGTTTGATGAAATAGTGGGGATAAAAGCGATCGGTGTGGATGGTGCTCGCGTGGATCTCGTGGCGGACCTCGCCGAGGGTGGGGGACGGGCTTACGGGGTACAGGGTGAGGGTGCTGTCGGGGTCGTCGGGGTCGAGGCGCAGGCGCAGGCGGGTGAGGGTGAAGCTCCACGGCAGGTCGAGCGAGCCCTCGGGGTGCGGGCGGGTCGCGCGTTTGTTTAGGATGCGTTGCTCGGTCGGCTGGAACGGGTCGTCGTCGGGCACGGCGATGGCGCCGGTCGGCATGGTGTCGGGCTCACGCGCGATCGAGGGCGGCTGCTCGGGGATCCACAGGGCACTCGCACCGAGCGCGTGGAGCTCGATGTACATGAGGTTGGGGAACTCGCAGAAGTGGCAGATCGGGTAGCCGTGCGCGTGCTCGGTGACGACGGCGCCGGGGGTCACAGTGCGGGTGAGGAGGGCGCCGTAGAAGTCGTCGAAGGCGTCGCGGGTGGTGGGGGTGACGTCGAGGGCGGAGGGGACGACGAGGTTGGGGCGACCGACCGCTTGATGGCGCGACGCGGCGATCACGTGGACGACGAGGTCGTACGGAGGGGCGGCGGTGAGGAGGGCGAGCGGGAGGGTGAGGTTGTCGCTCTCGTAGTCGACGCGAAACGGCGGGAGGACAGCGCGGCCGTGCGGGTCGCGGCGGACCTGCGCATCGGTGAGGCGGAGCACGAGGAAGCTGGTGCCGGCGTCGGCGAGGCGTTGGAGGGCCTCGGCGGCGCGCGGAGGGACGGGCCGATCGCGGGCCCGCAGCCAGCGGAGGATGTGCCGCGAGTCGCGGGCGCCGAGGATGTCGGGCTCGTAGCCGGCCGGCGACCCGGTGTGGGTGTAGATGTTGCGGAGCTCGGACCGGTGTCGGCGATCGGGGGTCCGGCGCAGGCCGAGATCGGGGCGCGGCGGCTCGTTGTGGCTGTGGATGCCGTCGCACGGGGGCTGCTCCCACAGCTCGACGAGGCGTGGGGCGCTGCGGCGGTCGAGGCGATCGAAGACGGCGTGGGACAGGCCGTGGAGCTGGGGCGGCTGGATCGGTGTGGGCAGCGGGACGATCACGAGGGCGTCGTCGGTGGGGCCCTCGACGGTGATTTGTATAGAAATGGCGGTGCGCTTGCCGTGGCGCATGATGGCGAGGGTGGTGGCGCGCTGGATCGTGGCCTCGCTGCGGCCGAGCACGAGGGCCGTCGCGTGCGCGGAGGCGGGGGTGAGGGCCGCGGCGAGGGCGAGCGCGGCGAGCAGGCGCGAGGACACGGGACGAGCGTCGCACGAGATGGTGCGGGAGACGTCGGACCGCGGACGGACCGCGGCGTGGTCGACCGAGTCTCGGGCGGGCTCGAGGTGACTCGTGACGCGCGTCGCGGCGCGCTCGACGGAGCTGCCAGCCCCTCGATCGGCCGGCTCAGCGGCGGCGCCAGTTGATGACGGCGACGGCGGTGAGGATGATGACGGTCGCGGCCCAGGTGAGGGCGCTGACCGACTCGCCGGCGAGCAGGGCGCCGAGCACGATGGCGACCACGGGGTTGACGTAGGCGTAGCTGTTGGCGACGGCGAGGCGGGTGCGGCGGAGCAGGAAGCCGTAGGCGGTGAAGCCGAGCAGCGAGCCGAACACCACCAGGTAGGCGAGCGCGGCCAGCGAGCGGGCCGAGGGCGCGACCGGGAAGGGGTCGCCGACGGCGAGGGCGACGAGCGAGAAGCCGAGGCCGGCGGTGAGCATCTGGGTGGCCGAGGCCATGGCGCCGGCGGGCAGGCTGAGGCGCTTGCCGAGCACGCCGCCGAGGGCCCAGCACATGGGGGCGAGGATGATGAGCAGCGCGCCGAGGCCGGCGGCCGAGAGCTCGCCGCCGAGCTGGAGGACGGTGATGCCGA
The DNA here is from genome assembly GCA_016793465.1 of Myxococcales bacterium. Next base: position 356,847 of record JAEUJW010000075.1, on the reverse strand, counting down.
AGAAGCCGAGCCCGAGGCCGAACCACTCGCGCGGGCTGACGGCGTTGCTGCGCGAGACGTCGGCGCCGGACGGCTGCAGGGCGAAGCCGAACAGGGCGGCCCACAGCGGCATGGTGCCGACGATGAGGGCGACGAGGCCGGAGCTGACCCACTGCTGGCCGACGACCACGAACCCGTTGCCGCACAGGCCGAGCAGGGTGCCGGTGACGAGCGAGGCCCGCCATTCGCGGGCGCTCGGGGCAGGGCTGCCGGTCAGGCGCAGGAAGGCGTAGAGCAGGCCGCCGGCGCTGAGGAAGCGCAGCGCGCCGAGGGTCGCGGGGGCCAGGGTCTCGAGGGCGATGACGTTGCCGAGGTAGGTCGAGCCCCAGATCAGGTAGAGCGTGACCAGGGCCGCGAGGACGAGCGGCGGCGGACGGGAGGCCATGGCGATGAGCATGGTCCGGGGGCCGCCACCGGCACAGATGCAGCGGTGTGAGTATGTGACCGGTACAGTCGGGGATCCGCCGGACTGTATTGGTGGGCGCCCCGCGCGGCTGTGCTGGTCGGCGCGAGGGGGGCGGGGTAGGTTCTGGAGGTGATCGCCGAGCCGCTATTGTACGAACGGGTGGCCGCGCACGTGGCGGGGCTGATCGAGCGGGGGGCGCTGCGTCCGGGCGACCGGGTGCCGTCGGTGCGCCGCCTGAGCCAGCAGCAGGGCGTCAGCGTGGCCACGGTCGTGCAGGCGTACCTGCACCTCGAGGACCACGGGCTGATCGAGGCGCGGCCGCAGTCGGGGCACTACGTGCGCCGGCGCGGGCCGACGCCGCTGCCGGAGCCGCGCGCGCCGCGGACGTCGGCGACGGCCTCGCGGGTCAGCGTGGCCGGGCTGGTGGCCAAGGTCTACGGGGCCTCGCGCGACCCGCACATGGTGCCGTTCGGGGCGGCCTACCCGGGCCCGGACCTGCTGCCGACCGACCGGCTGCACGCGACGCTGGCGCGGATCGCCCGCACGTCGGGGGCGGTCGGGGTGTCGTACGACCCGCCGCCCGGCTGCGCGCCGCTGCGGCGGCAGGCCGCGCGGCGGGCGGTCGAGTGGGGCTGCGCGCTGACGCCGGACGACCTGGTCACCACGGTCGGCGCATCGGAGGCGCTGTGCCTGTGTCTACGGGCGGTCGCGCAGGCGGGCGACACGGTGGCGATCGAGTCGCCGGCCTACTTCGGGGTGCTGCAGCTGATCGAGAGTTTAAACATCAAGGCGCTCGAGATCCCCTCGAACCCGGGCACGGGCATCGACCTCGACGCGCTCGAGGAGGCGCTCGCGTCGCACAAGATCAAAGCGTGCGTGGTCAGCCCGACGGTCTCGAACCCGCTCGGGTGCGTGATGCCGGACGCGGCCAAGCAGCGGCTCGTCGAGATGCTGGCCCGCCGCGACGTGCCGCTGATCGAGGACGACGTCTACGGCGACCTGTTCTTCGGGCCAGCCCGCCCGCGGCCGGCCAAGGCGTTCGACGAGCGCGGGCTCGTCATGCTGTGCTCGTCGTTCTCGAAGACGCTGGCGCCGGGCTACCGGGTCGGGTGGGCGGCGCCGGGGCGCTTCCGCGACAAGGTCGAGGCGCTGAAGTTCGCCCAGAGCGTGGCCACGCCGACGCTGCCGCAGCTGGCGATCGCCGACTTCATCGAGAACGGCGGCTACGAGCACCACCTGCGCGGGCTGCGGCGGCGGCTGGCCGCGCAGGCGCAGCACGTGAGCGCGGCGATCGCCGAGCACTTCCCGGCGGGCACGCGGGTGTCGCGGCCGCAGGGCGGGTTCGTGCTGTGGATCGAGCTGCCGCCGGGGACCAGCGCGCTGGCCCTGCACGACCGCGCGCTGGCGCAGTCGATCAGCGTGGCGCCGGGGCCGATCTTCTCGGCCAAGCCGCGCTTCTCCAACTGCATCCGCATGAGCTGCGGGTTCCCGTGGTCGGACCTGCAGGAGCACGCGGTGCGCACGCTCGGGAGGATCGCCCGGGAGGTCGCGGACCGCCCGGGGCCGGAGCTCGCGTGAGCGCGATCAGGGCGCCACGTAGACCCAGAGGAAGCGGTTGCCCTGGAGGCCCTGGCCGAAGCAGTTCGAGGCCTCCCACGAGCAGATGTTGTTGACGGTCGTGTTGGTCGCCAGCTCGTCGCAGCCGTTGCCGCCGTTCCACCAGCTGCGGCCCTGGTTGGGGTGGTTGTTGACCTCGGCGTAGATCACGTTGTTGATGGCGAAGTCGACCCCGGCCTGGTTCTTGGCCTGGGAGATGAGGCCGGCCTCGGGGTAGCCGGACAGGCCGTCCTTGAACACGTTCTTCTCGACGGTGATGTATCGATACTGGTCGAGCGACGCGCCGCAGACCAGGCGGACGCGCGAGAACTCGGCGCCGACGCAGTCGTTGCCCCACGCGGTCGGGATGTCGTCGCCGCCGGGCATGTCGAGGTAACCCTCGCACTGCTGCCAGCAGCCGTCGCCGAACACCGGGCCGGGCTGGCCCATGAAGTTCGGCAGCGAGGGGGCGGCGCAGGCGGTGGTGTCGAAGCCGCAGCCGTCGCAGGCGAGCTGGCCGCAGGTGAAGCCGAAGTCGTCGCAGGTCTTGCCCATGACGTCGTCGCCCTGGCACTCGCACAGCGTGCAGTCGGTGCGGCACGGGCCGGTCTCGTCGTTGTTGGCGCCGCCGTCGTCGCAGTCCTCCATGCCGTCGTAGACCACGCCGTCGCCGCAGCTGGCCAGCTTGCAGGTGTTGAGGCAGGCGTCGGCGTCGGACGCGTTGTTGTCGTCGCACTCCTCGCCGGCGCCCATCTGGACCACGCCGTCGCCGCAGCTGGCGGCCGCGCAGGCGTTGCTGCAGGCGTCGTCGTCGACCATGTTCATGTCGTCGCAGGCCTCGACGCCGTCCCACACGATGCCGTCGCCGCAGCTGGCCATCTCGCAGGTCGCCAGGCAGGCGTCGGTGTCGTCGGCGTTCATGTCGTCGCAGGCCTCGGCGCCGGCCTGGACGAACCCGTCGCCGCAGGCCGCGGCCGCGCAGGTGTCGAGGCAGGCGTCGGTGTTGTCGGCGTTCTGGTCGTCGCAGTCCTCGACGCCGGCCTGGGTGAACCCGTCGCCGCAGGCCGCGGGCGCGCAGGTGTCGAGGCAGTCGTCGGTGTTGTCGGCGTTGCCGTCGTCGCAGGCCTCGCCGAGGGCGACCACGCCGTCGCCGCAGACCGCGGGCTCGGTGGTGGCGGCGCTCGGGTCGGTGTCGTCGGTGCTGCCGCCGGTGGTGTCGTCGCCGGTGGACGTGGAGGTGGTGTCGTCGCCGGTCGAGGTCGTCGACGTGGCGTCGTCACCGGTCGTGGAGGAGGAGGAGGTCGTGTCGTCGGGGCCGGCGGTCGTGGGCGCCACGCCGGTGGTGTCGTCGCTGGTGGTGGTCGCGGGGAACGTCGTGGTGGCGGGCGCGGTCGTGGTGACGCCGCCGACGTCGTCGCCACAGGCGACGGCGGCGAGGCAGCACAGAGAGAGGCCGAGGATGCGCGGGGTGCGGTGCATGGCGAACCATAGAGGGTTCGCGTCGCGGTGTGTCGTCAAACCGGGCGGCCTCGCGGGCGGCCGTTCGGCGCGGGTCAGCGGCCGTGCAGGCGCTGCATGGCCCGGCCGTGCGAGCGCTTGACCGTCGACGGGGCGTCGGCGGGGGCGCGCGGCGGGGCGGCGATGGTGGTGAGCGGCTGGCTGTCGGCGGCCGCGAGCGGCTGGTTCGGCGAGGGCATCGGCTGGGGCGCGGGGCCGAGGCTCGGCAGGGCCCTGCGCAGCTTGACCAGTTCGTCGGCCTGACCGCGCAGCTCGGGGTCGGCGAGGCTGTCGGCGGCGCCGCGGGCGAGCGGCTCGGCGCGGTCGATGACCGCCACGGCGGCGGTCAGCTGGCCCTGGCGCGCGAGGGCGATGGCGTCGAGGGTGGCGGCGTCGGCGAGCGCGCGGGCGACCTGGCGCTCGACGTCGACGTCGCGGCTGGCGGCGACGGCCCTGGCGTCGTCGCTGGTCCGGGCGCCGACGAACACCCGGCGCTCGAGCTGGCCCGCGCCGACGACAGCGTCCTGGAAGCCGAGGATCGCGTCCATCAGCTCGAGCGAGGCGCCGGGCTTGTGCGGGCCGACGCGCAGGCGGACGACGAGGTCGCGCTGCGTCGACTCGCCGAGGTCGCCGAGGCCGACGACGACGCCGCGGTTGCCGGTGGCCTGCGCGGTGTGGCCGAGCACGCCGTCGATCGTCACGCCGGGGCCGGGCAGCAGCTGCAGCGAGAGGTTGCGGGCGACGATCCGCTCGAGGCGCAGGACCTCGTCGCGCAGGACCGCGGCGACCTGCGCCGAGTCCTCGATGAAGTGGAACTTGCCGCCGGTGCGCTGGGCCATGGCGGCCAGCAGGGTCTCGTCGTACTCGAGGCCGAGGCCGAGCGCGGTGACGGCGACGCGCATGCCGGCGGCCTGGTCGACGAGCGCGGCGATCGGCGCGGGGTCGTTGGGCAGGCCGTCGCTGAGCAGGACCAGGCGGTTGACGCCGTCGGCGAGGTAGCCGCGCGAGGCCTCGGCGAGGCCGAGCCGGAGGCCGCCGGCGAGGTCGGTGGTGCCGCGGGCGGCCATGGCCTCGACGCGGGTGCGGGCGTCGGCGCGGGTCCTGTCGTCGATCACGGTGGACGGCACGAGCACGCGGCTCTGCGAGTCGAAGGTGACGACCGCGAGGTGGTCGCCGTCGGCGAGGCCGTCGACCAGCTCGAGCGCGGCCTTGCGGGCGTGGGCGACGGCGGGGCCCTCCATCGAGCCGGAGCTGTCCATCACCAGCACGACGTGGATCGGCGGGCGCTTGCTGCCGGCGAGCGCGCCGCCGTCGATGCGCAGGCGGACCTGGACCTCGGCCGCGCGGTCGGCGGCGATCAGCTTGTAGGGCAGCGCGGAGGCGAGGTCGACGAGCCGCGGGTCGGGCGCGGGGGCCTGGGCGGCGACGGGGTCGGGCGGCGTGATCTCGACGCGGTCGGGCTTGCAAGCGGTGAGGGTGGCGAGGGCGAGGGCGAGGCAGGCGAGCGAGCGGGCGGGCATGTCGGCGGTTCCAGGGCCTCGAACGCGAGGCCTCGCGCGCGGCTTACAGGCCACGTGCGGCGCGGATGCGGCGGCGAGCTCGGTCCGCGTGGGGCGCCGGCGCCACGCCGCGATCGCGGCGCCGTCGGCTGCAGGCCGCCCGCGCGAGCGGCGGGGCGCCTGCCGCGGGCGGGTGGACCAGGCCGGGGGACGGGCGAGACCCCGGCTTTTAGGCCGGCAGATCGGGAATCTTCGCGGCGCGCCTGGTGTTCGTGCGAGGCGCAGTATACTGCCCCCACCTCATGGCTTCGCGGATCAAGAACCTGGCCAAGTTGGGGCTCCTGCTCGGGGGGCCCGTCGTGGTGCTCGTAGGACTGTTCAGTTGCGGGGTGTACTGCGGGCACGAGCACCGCGAGACGGTCCTCGCGTTCGAACGCGACTGGCTCGGCATGGACGTGACGGTGCCCGGTCAGCCGCGGCCCGAGCCGCCGAAGCCGGAGCCGACCAAGACGGAGCCGACCAAGACGGAGCCGACGAAGGTCGAGCCGCCCAAGACGGAGCCGACCAAGGTCGAGCCGATCAAGACGGAGCCGACGAAGGTCGAGCCGACCAAGGTCGAGCCGACGCCGACGGTCGAGCCGGTGGCGCCGGTGCTGGCGCGGGTCGAGGATCCGCTGCCGCTGCCGTTCCCCGAGCCGGCGCCGCTCAGCGGCGAGGACAAGCTCAGGCTCGATGAGCGTGTGCGGGTCACGGTGAAGGTGCTTGTCGACCCGGGGCTGGCGACGCGCCGCCCGGATTGGCTGGCGTACGTACAGCGCCACATGGCGTGGGCGTCGCAGGTGTACGAGAAGGAGCTCGGCCTCACGCTCGATCTCCAGGGGATCGTGAAGCTCAACGAAACACTCCGCGGCGTCGATGGGCTGAAGAACTACTCGCGTGACGGAGCCGATCTCGTGCTGGCGTTCATGAACGAGACGCCTTCGCCGGATCGGACGAAGCGGTACGACAACGCGAACCTCGACCGTATGGTCGTATACGCGACGCAGGGGTCGAAGGCCCAGCACATGAGGGGGCTCCTGTTCGCCATCGGAGTCGTGCTCGGGGGCGAGGTCCTGGGTGAGAACAGCGAGGACGCGATCGCTGGCTCGTGGATGGGTCCGAACTCCCTGCGGGCCGACGACAGCGTGCCGATCAAGCTCGATGCTGCCAACCGGCTGAGCATGCTGAAGCACAAGAGCTTCGATTTCGCTCCGCCGCCCGGGGGCGAGCCGAAACCTGATCCCTCGCCGCCACCGACGGTGCACGACGAGCCCGAGGCGCCGGCCGACGAGCGAGAGGAGAACCCCTGACCATGGCTCAGCCGAACCGCAACGCGATGGTGAAGAAGCCGCCGGAGAAGGCGCCCGAGCCCGAGGAGGCGCCGCAGTCGCGGCTCGGCTGGGCGCTCGGGTGGGTCGTGATCCCGGGGCTCCTGTTCGGCGGGCTGTTCGTCGGCGGGGTCTACGTCGGGGCCAACCACCACGACGGGTGGATCGCCTCCGCGGTGATGTGGGTGATCGGGCTGATCTGGTGACGCAGGCCGCGCGTCAGCAGGGGGCGAGGATGCGGCCGGTCTCCTGGCGCATGGTCTCGCGGTAGCGCTCGAGCTCGAGGTCGACCTCTTTGGAGGTGCCGCCCCAGGCGTCGACGAGTCGCTCGGCGACGCGGCGGGCGACCTGCACGCCGAGCTCGGGCTCGGTGAGGGCGAGGGGGAGGCGGCGGCGGAGGATGTCCTCGAGGTGGACGCAGCCCTCGTGGGCGATCGCGTGGTCGACCTCGACCCAGAGGTAGGGGAGGTCGGGGACGAGCTGGGTGCCGAGCGCGGGATCTTGCGCAATGCGTGCGGCGAGCTCGCGGGCGAACGGGCCGTGGCGCGGGGCGAGGGCGGCGAGGTGCGGGTGGGCGAGCTCGAGGTTGGTGAGCGGCACGCCCGGCACGAGCGGCAGCCGGTGGGTGGCGCAGCGGGGGCCGCGATGGCCGAGCGCGGCAACCACGCGGTCGACGATGTCCTCGGCCATGGCGCGGTAGGTCGTCAGCTTGCCGCCGACGATGGCGAGCACGCCGGATTCGGTCTCGAGGATGCGGTGGCTGCGGGACAGCTCGACCGTCGATCGGCCGGGTTTGGCCGCGGCGGCGCGCACGAGCGGCCGGACGCCGGACCAGGCGCTGACGATGCGGTCGGGGCGGAGGTGCGGGCTCGGCAAGACGCGGCCGATGAGGGCGAACAGCTCGTCGGCGTCGGCCGGGGTCACGCCGGAGGTGCCGGGGTCGCCCTCGTAGGCGCTGTCGGTCGTGCCGAGGTAGGTCCGCGCGCCCCACGGCACGACGAACAGGATCCGCTTCTCGCGGGCGGCCTGGACGACCACGGGCTGGCGGAGCGGCAGGTCGCTGGCGCGGAGGACCACGTGGATGCCGCGCGACAGCTGCAGGAGGTCGTGGCCGGACTGGCCGAGCAGGCGCTCGGACGTCCACGGCCCGGCGGCGACGACCACCGCCCGGCTGCGGACCTGGCTGCCGTCGGCGAGCTCGGCGACGTGGTCGGGGCCGCTGCGGCGCAGGGCGGCGACCGGGCTGTAGGTGAGGACCTGGGCGCCGTGGCGGCGGGCGTCCTGCAGGGTCGTAAGGGTGAGGCGGGCGTCGTCGGTGACGGCGTCCTCGTAGCTGACGGCGCCGCGCAGGCCGGCCTCGGCGAGCATCGGCTCGCGCAGGCGGGCGGCCGCGGGCGAGAGGGTGCGGTGGCCGCGGCTGCGGAACAGGGTCAGGGCGTCGTAGAGCGTGAGGCCGACGCGCAGCTTCCACAGCGGGAGGCGGTCGCCGCGGTAGGCGGGGAACAGGAATTGGACGGGCTGTACGAGGTGACCGGCGATCTTGTACAGGAGACGACGCTCGCGCAGGGCCTCGTAGACCAGGCCGATCTCCCCTTGCTCGAGGTAGCGGACGCCGCCGTGGATCAGGCGGCTCGAGCGCGAGGACGTGCCGAACGCGAGGTCGCGGGCGTCGAGGACGAGCACCCGGAGGCCGCGCATGGCCGCGTCGCGGGCGATGCCGGCGCCGGTGATGCCGGCGCCGACGACGAGCAGGTCCCAGTCGGGCCGCGATCGATCGGCGGTGGCGTCGAAGGGAACGCCGATCGCAGCCGTTGCGCGGGGTCGCTCATGGCCGTCCTGCGCGCCCGCGGCGGGCCGTGGCGGCGAAATTTCACGGTCGGGGGCGCCGGCGAGATCAGGCGCGGAGGGCCGTGAGGACAGGACGGCTTGCAGGGCGCGGATCTCGGCGGGGCCCCACGGCGGAGGAGACGCTTGCTGGACGAGGGCGACGGCGCGATTGTTGCGCCTAGTGGCGGGCATTTGTGACACTGTGCTCAGCCTACCGCGAACCGGAGACCTCGATGGCCTCGTACACGCTCCACATCCAATACGTCGACCGCCCCGCAGAGACACGGACGTTCACCCAAGCGAAGATCACGTTCGGTCGCGACGCGGGTGACATCGTCCTGCACGACAGTCAGGTCTCGGGCCGCCACGGCGAGATCACGTTCGACGGCAACACGCTGCGCTACACCGACGTCGGCTCGACCAACGGCAGCTTCCTCATGCAGGGCCAGCGGGTCGCGAACATCGAGCTGACGCCGGGCATCGCGCTGCGCCTCGGGAACTCGCTCGTCACTGTGACCGCGATCGATGCGCCGAATGTAGCCGGAAAAGGTCGCACGGTGATCGCGGGTCCGGGCATGGCGCCGGGCTTCCCGGCGCCGATGCGTCCGCCGGGTCCGGGTCCGGTGGTCGCCGCGGGGGCACCGATCCCGCGGCCGCCGGCGCCGCAGCCGGTGGCCCCGGGGGCGCCTCCGGGGGGCTTCGCGTTCGCCCCGACGGCCCAGATGCAGAGCCCGCTGGCCCCGCCGATGCCGCCGTCGCAGCAGCCGCGGCCGGGCTTCTCGGCCGCGCCGCCGCAGCCGGGCTTCTCGCCGGCAGCGCCGCCGCAGCCCGCGTTCTCGCCGGTCGCGCCGCCGCAGCCGGTGTTTGCGGCAGCGCCGCCGCAGCCCGCGTTCGCGGCGGCGCCGCAGCCCGCGTTCGCGGCAGCGCCGCCGCAGCCGGGCTTCTCGCCGGCAGCGCCGCCGCCCGGGCCGTCGCCGATGGCAGCGCCGCCGGCGGCGCCCGTGTCCGTCGACATCGAGGACGAGCCCACGCCGATCCCCGCGGCGCCGATGGCGGCGTACGGCGGCCAGGACCAGGCGATCGCGCCGCTGCCCGACGGCGGCGCGCCGCTGGTCGGTGAGGCGCCGAAGGACCCGGTCGGGGCCATGAAGTTCTACCTGGCGGCCATGTGGAAGCTGAGCTCGCCGGTGTTCGTGCCGATGACGATCGTGTTCGCGGCGGTGTTCGTGTCGGCGCGGGTGTTCATGGCCCTGCTGCTGACGATCATGCCGGTCTCGCTGCTCGGCATCGTCGGCGTCATCGGCTGGATCGTCTCGCTGGCGCTGCTGGTGGCGACCGCGGTGATCTTCCCGAGCGCGTTCCGGGTGGTGCTCGGGCACCACTTCGGCATGCCGATCGAGATGAAGGACGCGATCAAGGAGACGACCAGCAAGGGGGCCGAGCGCCCGCTCAACTGCTTCGTCCCGATGGCGCTCCTCGGGATCTTCGCCGGGCCGATCTACTTCATCGAGAACCGCAAGCTCGGCGACGTGGTCAAGCGGAACTTCGAGCTGTGGAAGCTCGACTGGGTCGGGCCGATCGTCACCATCCTCGTGCTCGGCGTCGCCATCGCCATCCCGATGACCGTCCTGTCGATGATCCTGATCAACCTGCCGTTCGGGCTGGTGCTGGCCTCGGCCGTCGGCGCGCTGCTGTCCGCGGTCATGTACTCGCTGATGGTCGGCCTCAGCGTGGCCCTCTACTTCAGCCACCGGCGCAAGGAGGGCGGCGACCCCGACTCCGAGGCCCACGCCGCGCTCGCGGGTGTGGCCTCGCTGCCGCAGTGAGCGGCCGGGCCCGCACCTTCGTGCGGACAGCTGGACGGCACCTGTCCTTTGGGGCAGGTGCCGTTCGTTCGTATGCGCCAGGTCACGCCCGCGACGCGCGCGTGCGCGGGCCCGCGGCTCGGCCGTATTTACCGGGGGGAGGGCATCGCATAGGCTTCCGGCGCTGCCATGGACACCCCGACGACCGACTCGTCTGCCCTCCGCTACGACCTGAGCGCGCTCGACCTGTTTCCGCAGCTGACGCCCGAGCTGCTGCGCAAGGCCTACTGCGAGATGCTGGTGGCCCGCTTCCACGTCGAGCGGGTGGTCCAGGAGTGCGCGAAGGGCACGATCAAGTTCGCGATCTGGGGCTCGGGCGAGGAGCTGCACGGGGTCGCCGAGGCGATCGCGCTGTCGGAGCTGGCCAACCCGGAGGCGTTCGGGATCTGCGGGCACTACCGGTCGGCGGGGCTCTTGGGCATGTGGTGCCGGCTGCGCGGCTACGACGACTTCCACCTCGACCACATGCGCCAGCAGCTGTGCCGCACCACCGACCCGTGGACGGGCGGGCGGCTGATGACGGCGCACTTCAACGACCTGCGCCACAACATCATGCCGGTGCAGAGCGCGCTCGGCATGCAGCTCGGCAAGTCGGTGGGCTACGCCCAGGGGCTGCGGCGCAGGGGCTATCAGGACGGGCTGGTGGTCGCGGTGATCGGCGACGGCACCTGCGCCGAGAGCGACCTGCACGAGGGCATGACGGGCGCGTCGATCCTGCAGCTGCCGGTGCTGATCCTGATCACCGACAACCGCGTGGCGATCAGCGTGACGCCGGAGGACGGGCGCGGCATCCGCGACTTCGAGGCCTACGCCAAGGCGTTCGGGTTCGCCTACTTCGAGTGCGACGGCAACGACTTCGTCCAGACCTACGAGACCACCCGCTCGGCCGCGGGCTACTGCGTCGGCCAGCAGAAGCCGGCGCTGGTGTGGGTCAAGAACCTGTCGCGGCTCAACAACCACTCGTCGGCGGCGGACTTCACCTTCGACTTCGACAGCTACGACCCGCTGCTCGACTTCGGCAAGGCGCTGGTCGCCCGCGGGATCTGCCGCGAGGACGAGATTCTGAGGCGCAACAGCGTCGTCGACGGCAAGGACTTCTTCCGCCGCCACGACTTCGGCACGCTGGCGCGGGCGGCCGACGACTACGTGGTCGACACCATGAAGATCTGCGAGGGCGAGCCGGAGCCGACGGTCGAGTCGAACTTCGAGCACATCCGGGCGCCGTTCCCGGCGGTCAGCGAGCCGCCGCTCGAGGGCCGGCAGACCGCGATCTCGCTGAACGGGGCGATCCGCTCGGCCATGCAGGGGATCCTCAAGAAGAACCCGATGACGTGGATGTACGGCCAGGACATCGCCAAGAAGGGCGGCGTCATGGTCGCGACCAAGGGGCTGTACGAGCGCTTCCCCGAGCAGGTCCGCGACGCGCCGATCAACGAGCCGCTGATCGTCGGCTCGGCCTTCGGGTTCGCGCTGCACAAGGGGGCCACGGCGATCCCGGAGATCCAGTTCTCCGACTACAGCTTAAATACGCTGCACTGGCTGGTGCTGCTCGGCAACCAGCTGTGGCAGTCGGCGGGCACGGTCAACGTCAACGTGATCCTGCGCCTGCCGGTCGAGCCGCTGCACGGCGGGTCGGTGTACCACTCGATGTGCATGGAGGGTTTTTATTCGTCGATCCCGGGGCTCACGATCGTGGCGCCGACGACGTCGCGCGACGTGTACGGCCTCCTGCGCTCGGCCGCGGAGTACCCGGGGCCGGTGGTGGTCTTCGAGTCGAAGGGGCTCTACCGCATGACGCTCGGCGACGCGTTCCCGGGCGAGCCGACCGACGCCAAGGAGATCGCGGCGCTGAAGCGGGCGATCGGGTTCGGCGGGCACATCCCCGACCTGCCGGAGGACTTCCGCGTGCCGCTCGGCAAGGCGGCGGTGCGGCGCGCCGGCGGCGACCTGACGATCGTCACCTGGGGCCGCTGCACGCTGTTCTGCAACGAGGCGGTCGTCAAATTGGCGCAGGCGGGCGTCGACTGCGAGCTCATCGACCTGCGCACGATCGTGCCGCCCGACATGGACGCGGTGCTGGCCAGCGTGCGCAAGACCGGCCGGCTGCTGGTCGTGCACGAGGACCGCGTGTTCGCCTCGCTCGGGCGCGAGATCCAGGGCGCGGTGCACGAGGCGCTGGGCGGCGAGCACGTGATCACGCGGGTGCTCGGGCAGGACCCGAGCCCGGGCATCCCCTCGCCGGTGCACGTCGAGGAGGCGATCGTCGTCAGCCCCGAGAAGGTCGAGCGGGCGGCCCGCGAGGTGGTGGCGATCCGCAAGGCCGCGGCGGTCAAGGGCCCGGCGCGCGCGGCCTACACCAGGCCGCAGATCCTGTGGACGCCGAGCCGGAACTACGTGACCTGAGCGATGGACGAGGCGCTCGACGTCGGCGGCGACGAGGAGGGGTCGCGCGGGCTCGACACGCTCGAGGTCGCGGGCCTGAAGCTGCGCGGGGTGACCCGCGGCGGCGTCGAGACCTGCCTGATGGTGCCGACGCTCGGGGTCATGTTCGACATCGGCATGTGCCCGCCGGGCGCGCTCAAGTTCAATAAGGCGCTGGTGTCGCACGGGCACGCGGACCACCTCGGCGGGCTGGCGTACCTGGTGTCGCAGCGTGGGCTCATGCGGGCGCCGCCGATCGAGGTCCACCTGCCGGAGGAGGTCGTGCCGCCGATGCGGCAGATCCTGGCGGCGTGGTCGGCGATCGAGGGGTTTAATTATCAGGCGGACGTGGTCGGGCACGCGCCGGGCTCGCGGGTGCGGGTGGCGCGGGACGTCGAGGCGGTGGCGCTGCGCACGACCCACCGCGTGCCGTCGATCGGGTGGCTGCTCGAGCGCACGACCCACAAGCTGCGCGCGGAGTACGTCGGGCGCCCGCCGCAGGAGCTGGCGAGGCTGCGCGCGTCCGGCGAGGCGATCACCGAGGCGAGCACGGCGCCGCTCCTGTGCGTCACGGGGGACACGCAGATCGAGTTCTTCGACGCGCACGAGCAGGTCCGCCGCTGCAAGGTGCTGGTCCACGAGGTCACGAGCTGGGACGACCGCCGCGACGTGGCGCAGACGCGGCGCTGGGGTCATACCCATGTCGACGAGATCGTGGCGCGCGCGGAGCAGTTCACGGGGGAGGCGCTGGTGCTGGTGCATCGCAGCATGCGACACACGCGGCGCGAGGCGGAGGCGGTGGTGCGGGCGCGCTTCCCGGCGGCCGTGCGCGATCGGGTCCACGTGTTCGGGGGGTGATGCATGGCCGACGAACGCTGCGACGTGCTGATCCTGGGGGCGAGCTTCGCCGGGATCGAGCTCGTGCATCAGCTGCGCAAGAGCCGGGCCGGGCGGGCGCTGAAGATCACGGTGGTCGACCGCCAGCCGCTGCACGGGTACATCCCGCTGGTGCAGGAGCGCCTCGTCGGGCGCCTGCCGCGGGAGGCCTCGGCGCTGGCGACGGCGCGGGCGGTCGAGGCGGCCGGCCAGCGCTACGTGGTCGGTGACGTGGTCGGCCTCGACGTCGACGCCAAGGCGGCGACGCTGGCCTCGGGCGAGCGGCTGGTCGGGCGCTTCGTGGTCGTCGCGCTCGGCAGCGTGCTCGCGGCCCCGCCGGGGCTCGAGGGGCGCGAGCTGCTGCGCGGCTACAAGTTCGAGCGGGAGTTCGCGGAGACGCTCGAGTACCTGCAGGCGCTGCTCGGCGGGGGCGAGCCGCCGGCGCCGCCGGTGGGCCTCGGCGGCGGGGCGGAGCACCCCTACCGCGAGGGCGTGGCGGCGCCGAGCCGGCGGCTGGTGGTGATCGGCGGGGGCATCAGCGGGGTCGAGCTGGCGGGCGAGCTGGCCCACCTCGCGCGCGTGCGCCCGGCGAACTGGCGCGTGCCCGAGGTGTCGCTGATCCAGTCGGGCGAGCGGCTGCTGCCGCACCTGTCCGAACGGGCAGGTCGACGGGCCGAGCGGCACCTGCGCGAGCAGGGCGTGGACGTCCGGCTGCGCACGCGGGTGGTGCGGGTGCTGCCGGCGGCGGTGGCGCTGCACGGGGCGAACGGGGCCGAGGACCTGGCCTGCGCCGGGGCGTTCTGGGCCGGCGGGGTGCGCCCGGCGCCGGTGCTCGCGGGCTTCGACGTGCCGCACACGCGCGACGGCTGGCTGGCGGTCGGACCGACGCTGCAGTGCTTCCCGACGCCGCGGCCGACCCGGCCGGACATCTTCGCCTGCGGCGACGCGGTGCGGGTGGTCGGCGGGACCGGCGAGTGGCCGACGATGCAGCGGGCGATCGAGTGCATCTGGCAGGCGAAGGTGGTCGCGCGCAACCTCCTGCGCCTGGCGGCCGAGCCGGCGACATACCCCCGCGGGGTGCCGTCGTTGCTGCCGCATCGACTGCGCGAGGATTTCCCCCACGGCGTGAGCATCGGCGGGGCCTCGCTGGTCGTGTACGGCCGGCTGATGTTCGACCAGGCGACCATCAATACGTGGTTCCGCCGGTTCCTGATGCGGCAGTACTTCGCCCGCTACGCGCCGCGCACACCGTGAGGCTCGCAGGCCACGGGCGGGCGCCCGCTTGCCCTCGCCGTGAGCCCGGCAGTATGGTGCGAGGATGCGCTTCATCGCCCTGCCCCTGGTGCTTGCGTGTGCATGCGGCGACGACTCCAGCCGCGAGTCGGCCGCCTCGGCGGCGTCGCAGTCGTCGCAGGGCAGCATCGGCACGCTGACGAACGCCAGCATGTCGGCCGGCGAGACCGACGGCACGGCGACGCAGGCGACCACCGGCGGGGCGCCGACGACGGGAGCGAGCGGCGGGTCCGGCGAGGACGACGACACCGGGGCGGCGTCGACGCTGCCGAAGTTCGACTTCGGCGTGCAGCCCGACGTCGCCGAGCCGATGCCGGACACCGGCTGCACCAAGGTCGACCTGCTGTTCGTGATCGACAGCTCGGGCAGCATGGAGGACGAGCAGGTTGTGCTGGTCCAGAGCTTCCCCGACTTCGTGGCGGAGATGCAGACGCAGCTGGCCGACACGGACAGCTACCACATCGGCGTGGTGTCGAGCGACGCCTACCCGTTCAACGACCCCGTGTGCGCCGTCGACGGCGCCCTGGTGACGCAGACCGGCGGGGCCGGGTCGAGCAACTCGGTGTGCACGCCGTTCGCCACCGGCAAGCGGTGGATGGACCAGAGCGAGCCGAACCTGAACCAAAAGTTCTCGTGCGCGGCTCAGGTCGGCATCAACGGCGACGGCAACGAGCGGCCGATCCACGCCATGATCACGGCGGTCGGCGCCGGCATGAACGGGCCGGGCGCGTGCAACGACGGCTTCATCCGCCCGGACGCGCTGCTCGTGGTCGTGCTCATCACCGACGAGGAGGACGACCACGAGGTCCAGGCGTGCAACATGGTCCCGCAGCCGGGCTCGCCGGGCGAGCCGCCGGGGTGGTTCCAGGGGCTGGTCGCGGCCAAGGCCGGGGTCGAGACCAACGTCGTGGTGCTGTCGCTGATCGGTCCGACCGGTCAGCCGTGCCCGGCGCTCGACAAGTGCGGCGGCGGCATCATCGGCGCCGAGCTGTCGCCGCGGCTGGTCGAATTCACCGAGATGTTTACTTATGGGATCGTCGGCCAGATCTGCGCGCCGTCGTACAAGCAGTTCTTCTCCGACGCGATCGCGCAGATCTCGAGCGCCTGCGAGGGCTACACGCCGCCCGGGTGAGCGCCGCGGTCAGCCCCGGGCGAGCTCGCGGAGCATGGTCTGGATCTCGGCGCGGGCGTCGGTCAGGGTCTGCGAGCGCAGCACGCCGTAGGCGCCGCCGATGATCGGCCCGGTGATCACGCCGACGAGCGGGAGCACGGCCGCGGCCAGGCCGATCTTGGCGCCGCTGGCCATCGCTCCGCCGGGGGTCAGGCGGTCGTGGAGGGCGAGCAGGTCGTCGTGCAGCTGCTGGCGCTCGTCGGCGGAGAGGTCGGCGCGTCGGGCCAGGCGCTCGCGCAGGGCGGCGAGCTCGCGCGCGAGGGCGGCGTCGCTGAAGGGGGCGACGTCGACCATGCCCTTCAGCTGCTCGCCGCGCGCGCGGGCCCACGCCCGGGGGTCCTCGCGGATGCGCTGCGCGTGGCCCTTGACCCAACCCTTGACGTCGTCTTGGACAGCCATTCGGGCGAGGATAGCACCGGCGCTCCCCGCGGCCAGATCAGCCGAGGGTGCCGGGCTTCAGGCTGTTGTAGGCCTCGTGGGTCATGCAGGCGAGCGGGCGCAGCTTGCCGCCGCCGTCGTCGCGCAGGACCAGGCGATAGCCCCAGCCGATCGGGATGCTGATGACGCTGCGGTCGCTCTCCCAGCGCTTGCCGCCGAGCGAGGTGTAGGGCTCGCCGCCGGCCAGCCGATGCAGCAGGTCGCGCGCCTTGGTCACGCGCTCGCGGGTCTGCAGCACGTGCAGGTCGATGGCGTCGTCCGCGAAGGTGGCCTCCCACGCCTGCTTGTCGGCGCGTCGCTCCTCGACCTCGGCGACCCTGGCCTGCGCCTTCTGGGTCGCGGCCTGCTCCTCTTGTTTGCAACGGTGACAGTACTGACCCTTACCCGAGTGTCCGCACGGAAAGCTCCGCCTCGCCATGACCCCTCCTTGCCGTGGGCTCCGCGGTCTAGCACGCGGCCATCGGCGTGGCTCGCGGAACCTTGTTTTCGGCGGTGATTCTCGTCTCTAGTCGAGAGCTGTCGCATCGGACAGCTGCCGCGCGGGCGGCGAGCCACCGGCGTCGGCGAGCGAGCCGAGCAGGCCGCCGAGCAGCGCGCCCCAGGGTCCGGCAAAGAAAGCACCGAGCAGTCCGCCGAGGATCGTGTGACGACACGAGACGCTCGCGCGGCGCTCATGAGCTCGCGCGACATCGCCGGACGGACGTCTGTCCCTCGGCGCAGGCGGTGCGGGCGGGCGCAGGCGGGCCGCGGGGCGGCGCGCGAGGCACGGGCGGCACGCGGGTCGCAGGTTGGCGTCGATGTCCCACGCGCCGCGCACGGCCCGGCGGGCGAAGCCGGTGAACGCGAGCTTGCGCCGACAGCGGTGGCAGTAGCCGGCGGTGCAGCGGTAGATCTGGCGCAGGGTGTGCGGGTCGCAGGTCATCTCGCTCGGCGTCATGGACCACCAGATAGCACGCGCAGCGCCGCCTCCTTGATCCCTGCCGGAGCAAGCGTAAAACGGCCGCTGGTGGGGTCCAGGGCCGCGAATTCGCGGGTATTCGGTTCGGTCGCCGGGCTGCCTCGCGGGCCGCTCGCCGCCGGGCTTCACTCGAGGTGTTCGGTGGGCGGGACGTCGTCGTCGACGTCGATGTCGATGTCGCCGTCGAGGGCGGCGCGGACCCACGCGGCCAGCTCGAGCGGGCCGGCCGGCGGGAGGCCGCGGCGCACCTCGGCGACCGCGCGGGCCACCGCGGCGAGGTCGGGCAGGCGGTCGCCTGGCCTCTGGGACAGCATGCGGGACAGCAGGGCGGCGAGCTCGGCGGGCAGGCCGGCGAGGTAGTCGGGCGGGAGCTCGGCGCGGCGGATGACGGCGAGCAGGGCGAGCGGGCCGTCGGCGTCGAACGGGCGCCGGCCGACCAACAATTCGCCGAGGGTGACGCCGAGGCTGAACTGGTCGCTGCGCGGGCCGATCGCCGCGCCCTCGGCCTGCTCGGGCGACAGGTAGGCGAACGTGCCCTTCATGAAGCGGCCCCAGGTGATGTCCTGCAGGGCGGTGGCCTTGGCGATGCCGAAGTCGGCGAGTTTAATTTCGCCTGTCCTCGAGGCCAGGATGTTCTTGGGGCTGAGGTCGCGGTGCACGAGCCCGAGCGGGCCGCGTTCGTCGCGCAGGTCGTGCACGTGGGCGAGCGCGAGGGCCACCGACTCGCCGACGTGCAGGGCCAGCGCGGGCGGCATGGTGCGGGCGCGCTCGCTGCTGCGGGTCAGCCTAGCGAGGTCGGCGCCGTCGACGTAGTCCATCACGAGGTAGTAGATCTCGCCGTCGTGGCCGAGGTCGTGGACCTGGACCAGGCCGGAGTGGCTGAAGCGGGCGCCGAGGCGGGCCTCGGCGATAATTAAACGCTCGAGATCGCCGCGGCCGCGGTGCTCGCGGCGCAGGACCTTGAGGGCGACCCGCTTCTCGAAGCCGCTGGCGCCGTAGCGCACGGCGAGGAACACCTCGGCCATGCCGCCGTGGCCGATCGGCCGGACCAGGCGGTAGGGGCCGAGGCTGGCCGGGAGGTCGCCGTGGGCCGGCATCTTGCCGCTAAGATACCCGCATCGCGACGCCGACCTCCACCGTGGCGACGATCGCCCACGCGCACCCCGACCACCCGGGCCGCCGCGGGCGCGTGCGCTGCCAGCTCGTGGTCGTCGAGGGCCCCGACATGGGGCGCGCCGCGGTGCTGGGGCCGGGGCCGATCGTGGTCGGCAGCGGCCGCGACTGCGCGCTCGTGCTCCACGACTCGGGCGTGTCGCGGCACCACGCGCGGGTCTCCGAGGTCGAGGGCAAGTTCCTCGTCGAGGACCTCGGGAGCACCAACGGCACCCACTTCGAGGGCGCGCGCGTGACGGCGGTGACGGTCGCGCCGGGGGCCACGCTGCTGGTCGGGCGCACCTCGCTGCGCGTGCAGCCGGAGCCGCACGGGCTGCAGGTCGAGCCGAGCCGGTCGCAGCGGTTCGGCGAGCTGGTCGGGGCGAGCCTCGTCATGCGCGAGGTGTTCGCGGTGCTCGAGCTGGCGGCGGCGTCGGACGCGACGGTGCTGCTCGAGGGCGAGACGGGCACCGGCAAGGAGCTGGCGGCGCGGGCGGTGCACGAGGCGAGCGCGCGGCGGCGCGGGCCGTTCGTGGCGGTCGACTGCGGGGCGCTGCCGGCGGGGCTGGTCGAGAGCGAGCTGCTTGGCCACGTGAAGGGCGCGTTCACCGGGGCGATGGCGGCGCGCAAGGGGGCGTTCGCGCGGGCGGACGGGGGCACGCTGTTCCTCGACGAGCTCGACAGCCTGCCGCTCGACCTGCAGCCGCGGCTGTTGCGGGCGCTCGAGGCGCGGCGGGTGCGGCCGGTCGGCGGGGACAGCGAGCAGGACGTCGACGTGCGGGTGGTCGCGGCGGCCCAGCGCGACCTCGCCGGCGCGGTCGCGAGGGGGGCGCTGCGGCCGGACCTGTACTACCGGCTGAGCGTGGTGCGGGTGAGCCTGCCGCCGCTGCGGGCGCGGCGCGAGGACATCGAGCCGATCGTGCGCGAGCTGCTGGGCCGCCGCGGGCTGGCGACCGACGGCGTGGGCGGGCCGGGGCTGGCGCGGCTGATGGCGCACGACTGGCCCGGCAACGTCCGCGAGCTGCGCAACGCGGTCGAGCGGGCCATCGCCCTCGCCCCGGGCGCGCGCGGGTTCGACGACCTGCGCTGGCAGGTCCCCGGGGACAGGTCCGAAGGGACAGACCTCGAGGTGCGCCCGGAGCTGCCGTTCGCGGCGGCCAAGCAGGTCGTGATCGACGGGTTCGAGCGCCGCTACCTGCGCGAGCTGTGGAGCCGCAGCGGCGGCAACCTGTCGGCGGCGGCGCGGGCGGCCGACGTCGACCGCAAGCACTTGCGGAATTTGCTGCGCAAGCACGGGCTCGTGCCCCCGCTGGTCGGCGAGGACGACGAGTGAGTCAGGCGCGGCGGTCGACGCGGACGACGATCGCGGTGATGTTGTCCTTCGAGCCGGCCTCGTGGGCCGCGCTGACGAGGATGTCGGCGGCCTCCTCGATCGGCGTGTCACGCAGCAGCTCGGCGATCTGCTCGGGCGGCAGCGCGCCGCTGAGCCCGTCGCTGCACAGCAGGTAGATGTCGCCGTCGGCGAGCTCGAGGCTGCGCAGCTCGGGGCGGTCCTCGTCGGCGGCGCCGAGGGCCCGGGTGACCACGTTGGCGTAGGCGTAGTCCGCGAGCGGCGGGAGGTCGCGGGCGCCGGCCTCGCGCAGCTGCTCGTAGAGCGAGTGGTCGCGGGTGAGCTGGACCAGCGCGCCGTCGCGGCGGCGCAGGCGGTAGACGCGGCTGTCGCCGAGGTGGGCGCAGATGACGGTGCCGGGGCGCATGGCGAGCACGGCGACGGTCGCGCCCATGTTGCTGAGCTCGCCGCGGCGACGCTCGCGGATCCTGCGGTTGGCCAGGCGCACGGCGGCGTCGACGCGGTTCTCGTGGAAGCCGAGCGCGCGGTCGTAGGCGTAGGGCCAGGTCGCGTTGGGGTCGGCGCTCGCGGACCAGAACTCGGCGAGGGCGTCGACCGCGAGGTGGCTGGCGATCTCGCCGCCGCTGTAGCCGCCCATGCCGTCGGCGACGGCGAACAGGCCGAGCTCGGCGTCGAGGACGTAAGCGTCCTCGTTGCGCTTGCGGCGGCCGACGAAGGTGCAGGCGCTGGCGATCAGGGTGCAAGTCATGGCGGGCTCCTCGCCGATGAAGGAGCGAGAAGCGGGCCGCGGCGAAGTCCGCGACAACACGTGCGCGGGTGGGGTGACGAGTCGCCACGCGGGCCGGCGCGGGGTGGGGTGACGAGTCGCCGGGTGACGCTGGAGCGAGCGCGATCGCGGGTCCGGACGCGGCGCGCTCGTGCGCGGGGGGCTCCGCTAGACTGGCACATCAGCCATGGATTTCCGCACTTCATCGACCCTCGCGCTGTCGTTCACCGTCGCCTGCACGATCAAGATCGACGACGACAGCGGCACACCGCCCGACACCTCGAGCCCGGGCACCGACACCGGCGGCACCTCGGCGGCGCCGCCGACATCGGGCACCACCGCGGAGGCGCCGACGTCGACCACGGAGGGCGTGACGACCACGAGCGGGACCACCGGCGAGCCGACGACCGGCGAGCTGCCGCCGGATTGGTGCAACGGGTTCGAGCCGGACGCGCCCTACACGCTGACGATCGACAACGGCGACCTCATGGCGATCGAGGCCATGGGCTCGCTGATCACGCTCGAGTGCGGCGGGCAGGGGTCGTTGATGTTCCCGATCTACCCGCACTTCGGCGGCTTCATCCCGCCGAACAGCGAGAGCGTGTCGTTCAGCGTGACGCTCGACGTCGAGGGCTTTAATGTCGGGCCGAGCGGGCACTTCTTCGAGACCATCGACTACTCGTTCGAGGTCGACTGCTCGTACGACACCTACGGCTACGACTACTCGAACTCGTTCCTGGCCATGTTCCCGCCCGACGCGATCCCCGACATCACGGCGGTCGACGGCAAGCCGGGCGTGCTGCACGTGACGCTACACGCGCCGATGATGGACATCGAGTTCACCGCCGACGTGACCATGAGGGCCAAGGAGGAGGACTTCGGGTTCTGCGGCTACAGCTACGGCACGGACACGGACACCGGCTCGGACACCGGCTCGGGCAGCGACACCGGCGGGACGACGGGCGGGAGCACGACCGGCTAGGAGCCGGCGCGGTGGACCTCGAACTGGCCGACGAGGTTGTAGGTGCCGAACTCGACGGGGCCGCCGAACAGGTCGACGTCGTAGGTGCCGGGGCCGGGCAGGGGGCAGTGCACGGTGGTGGTCGCGGCGTGGGTCACGCTGCAGCGGCCCTCGACGCCGTCCTTGGTCTTGTAGCGGGCGAGCAGGTAGCGGCCCTCCGGGCGGTTAATTAAAATGTCGAAGGGGCCGTCGACGTCGACCTGGCTGCGTTTGGGGGAGACGAGCTCGAGGCCGGAGGCGAAGAACTCGGGGCGCATGACCGGCTGGCGGAAGAAGTCGCCGCGGGCGATCGGCGGGTCCTGCAGCTGCCAGCGCGGCTCGTCGGGGAAGTGGGTGACGGCGAACACCGACGGCGGGGTGAACAGGTTGCTGGTCGAGTAGGCTTTAATAAATGACTGGCCGTCGAGGTGGCCGGCGTCCCAGGTCGGGTCGATGAGGTACCAGGCGCCGTCGATCTGCGCGGCGTTCCAGGCGTGGCCCTCGCCGGTGAGGTCGCTCGACTCGGTGCGCGCGTCGCCGACGACGATGACGATCTCCTCGCCGGCGGCGATGCCCATGGCGGCCAGCAGCTGGGCGTAACCGGCGCACACGCCCTTGCGGGTGTTGAAGACCGTGACGGCGTCTTGCGGGGGCATCTCGCGCGAGAAGTAGGCGACGGTGTCGTAGGCGACGCGGTCGGCGACGTAGTCGTGGAGCGCCTTGATGCGCAGCCAGCGGTCGGGCTCGTTGGCGGCGATGTGCCTGGCCACGCTCTCGAGGCTGGTCTCGACGTCGGCGGGGATGTCGCTGACGATCGGGTGGAGCGTCGCGGGCAGCGGCCACAGCGGGCGGCCGTCGGCGGTGCGATCGGCGGGGGGCTCGGGCTTCGGCTGGGCGGTGGGCTCGGTCCCGGTGGGCTCGGACTTGGTCGGCTCGGGCGCGGGCTCCGGGGGGCGCTGCGGCAGGGGCTCGGCGGGGCTGGCCTTCGGGACAGGCGGATCGGCCTCGAGCTTGGGGTCGATGAGGCCCTCGACCTCGTTGTCGCGCAGGGCGTTGTACAGCCACTGCAGGCGGTCGGCGGCGGTGAACAGGCCGCGGCGCGCGCGCTCGGCGGCGGGGCCGCCCTGGCCGTCGAGGAGCCAGTCGCCGCGGGTCGAGAGGGCGGCGAAGGTTGTCTGCGGCCAGCGGAAGATCAGCGCGCCGAGGAACACGAAGCTGACGATCAGGGTGCGCAGGATCAGGCGGTCGGTGAACGTCAGCCCGTCCGGCTGGCGCAGCGACTCGGAGCGCAGCACGCGGGCGCGGAGGTCGCGGCGTCGCCTCGTGCGCCAGCGGCCGAGGCCCTCCCACAGCAGCGGGAGCAGCGGGAACAGCAGCAGGCCGCACAGGCAGGCCAGCCAGACCGGGCCGTTGCGGTAGGCCGCCAGCGACGAGGCGACCCACACGGCGAGGAGCGGGATCGCCACGGCGAGGGCGGCGAACACGGCCTTCAGCGCGAGCCGGAGCAGGGTGAACACCATGGGTCGGCAGTCTAGCAGCCGCGGCGCGGATGCCAGCGGGCGCGCGGCCTCGGGGGGCCGTGAGCGTCAGCGCGGGCGCAGGCCGCGGCAGGCGGGGCCGTCGCCGAGGCGGTCGAGGGCCTTCTGCACGTCGTCGGCGAGCTGGGCCCTGGCGCCGTAGCGGGCCAGCCACATGCGGTAGGCGCAGCGGGCCTCGTCGGGGCGGCCCTCGGCCTTTAATAATCCGCCGAGGTCGATGAGCGCGCTGCGGGCGGCGGAGTGCTGGGGGTGGCCGGTGACGAGCTGGGTGAGCAGCTTGATGGCGGCGTCGCGCTTGCCGGCGGTCAGCTGGGCCTCGGCGCGGCGGGCGAGGGTGGGGGCGTCGGGCTCGGCGGGGATGTCCGCGGGGACAGGTTCGTCGCGGGTCAGCGGGCGGCGCTCGCCGAGCGGGGCGATGAACGTCGCCTCGCCCTCGACGAGCTTGGCCTCGGTGTGGTCGGCGCCGACGACGATGTGCACGCGGCCGTGGTGGAGCTCGACGCTGCCGCCGGCCGAGCGCGCGCGCAGCACCTCGTCGCCGGCGTGGTCGTCGACCGCCACGTTGTAGGTGCCGGGGGCGAGGCCGACGCTCCACGGGCCGAGCACGGTCGGGCCCGGGGTGTCGCCCTCGGCGGCGATGTGGACCTGGGCGGCGAGGCTCGGGGGGCGCGGCACGGCGGCGCGCGGGGCGTCTGGCCCCGGGGCCATGCGCTGAGCGACATGTCCCGAAGGACTGGTGGTCGGAGCGTCGCCGAGGTCGGGGCGGATCAGCACGAGCGCGGCCACGCCGGCGGCCACGAGCAGGCCGACCGCGGCGCCGGCGAGCGCGCGCCGCTGGCCGTGCCTGGCCGCGGTGTAGCCGCGGAACACCGCGTCGGCGTCGACGCGCAGCCGCGGCGGCGGCTGCTCGCGGGCGGCGTCGACGAGGCGCTGCAGCGCGGGCGAGGTGACGGCGGGCTCGTCCTGCGACGGGGGGCGGATGACGGTCATGACTCCCTCCAGGGGATGCCGAGCGCCGCGCAGAGCAGCTGCTCGGCGCGTCGCGTGCGGTAGGAGACGGTGGAGATGGGCGCGCCGAGGGCGGCCGAGGCGGTGTAGAGGTCCATGCCCTCGATGGCGCGGGCGACGAACGCCTCGCGCAGCTTGTCGGGCAGCGCGGCGAGGGCGGCGTAGAGGCGGTCGCGCTGCTGCTTGGCGACGAGGTCGTGCTCGGGCGTCTCGGCGGCCTCGGGGTTGCGCAGGGCGGCCACGTCCTCGCGCCGCTTGCGGCGGCGGGTCGCGTCCCAGAAGTTGCGCACGCGGTTGGTGGCGATGGTGTACAGCCAGGTGCCGAGGCGGGCCTCGCCGCGGAAGCGGGGCAGGGCGGCGAAGGCGGCGATGAACACGTCCTGGACGATGTCGTCGACCGCGGCCGGGTCGCCGCACATGCGCAGCACCTGGCGAGCGACGCGATCGCGGTAGCGGTGGAACAGCTCCGACTGCGCCGCGCGGTCGCCGCGCTGGGCCGCGGCGAGGACCGCGGCCTCGTCTGCATCCTCGTCGCGGGCGGTCATGGCCGCCGAGAGTGTAACGGAGGACTCCACCGAGCCATGGACCGAGCAGGCCACGAAGATTGCAGGTCAACCGAACACAAATCCGACATGGACCGCCAACAGCCAGGCGGCCGGGCCACGCGTCAGGCGCGCGGCGTCGCCCTGCAGGGCGAGGGGGGGGAGGTTGAGGTCGACGCCGGTGCGGCCGCCGACGACCAGGCGCGACCAGCGGGCCTGGATCGTCGCGCCGAGCTCGGTCGCCGCGGTCCAGGCGCTGGCGACCCGGGCGTCGCGGGCCTGGACCCACTGGGCGTGGAGCAGGACATGTCCTCCGAGCCAGATCTTGCCGGCGGCCAGCGGGGCCCCGGCGGCGAGGCCCCCGCCGAGGCGGAGCGTGTGCATGCGCAGGCCCTGGGACGCGGTCGACGTCCAGGCCAGGTTGGCGAGCGGCTGCAGGTGATCGCGGAGCAGCCAGGCGCCGCCGGCGAGGTCGAGGCCGCCGGCCGGCGGGAGCCCGACCTCGAGGCGCGGGCCGATCCCCAGCCAGCCGCGCAGCTTCGCCGCCGGCGCGGGCGCCTCGGGCTCGGGCGGGGCCGCGGGCGCCGGCGCGGGCGGGTCGCGGTCCTCGACCACCAGGGCCAGCGCGGCCGCCAGCTCGCGGCTGCGTTCGTCGACGGTCGCGCCGGTGAGGACCAGACGCCGCTGCTCGCGCTGGCCGTCGGGGGCCACGAGCACCGCGTCGACCTCGTCGGCGGCGGCGCCGTCGCGGACCGTCACCTGCCAGCCGTCGAGCGCCGCGCCGGTGCGCGCGCGCAGACCCGCGGTCGTGGCCGCCGGGTCGACCGCGGTCGCGGTCACGTCGAGCGAGGGCGCCGCGGCCGCGAGGGCCACGAGCAGGACGGCGGACGGGGACACGAGGGCGTACAGGAGTGCCACGGAGCGGCCGTCTTGACCAGAGGGGCGGGCGTGGCTGGAATGGTGCCCGTGATCGCGGTCCAAGGTCGAGCCATGCGGGGAATTGCGCCGGCGCTGGTCGCGTGGGGCCTGATCGGCTGCCAGCTGCGCGTGCTCGACGTCTCGAGCGAGGGCGACGAGAACGAAGTTTGCGGGGCGGACGGCGAGGCGTGCCGCGAAGGCCTGGTGTGCGCGGAGGTCGAGCACGAGGACGACGACGACGACGACGACGACGAGCGCCGGGTGTGCGTCGCGCCGGTCGAGGTCCGCGGCAAGGTGATCGACGCGACCTCGGAGGCGGCGATCGTGGGGGCGCGGGTCCACGGCGTCGACGTCGCGGGTGAGGTGCTCGCGGCCGCGGCCGTGAGCGGCGAGGACGGGTCGTACGCGCTCGCGGTCGACGTGCGGCGCGCGGCCGACGGAGCCCCGCTCGCGGTCGACCTCACGCTGCAGGCGTTCGCGGCCGACTATCAGCCGTTCCCGGCCGGGCTGCGGGTGGCGCTGCCGGTCGCGCTGGCCGAGGCGCGCCTCGACGAGGAGCGCGGGGCCTGGGTGGTCGAGCTGCCGCCGACGACGATCGCGCTGGTCCCGCTGCCGGAGGACCGGCGCGGCGGCGTCGAGGTCTCGGGGCGCGTCGGCGGCGAGCGGCCGGGCGGGGCGCTGGTGGTCGCCGAGGGCCCGAAGCCCGCGCCCTACGGCGTCGCCGACCGGGACGGCGCCTACGTGCTGTTCAACGTGCCCGCGGGTCCGGCGACGGTCCGCGCGTACCGCCGCGACCTCGCGGTCGTCGGCGAGAAGATCGACGTCGCCGGCGAGGACCTCGCGGGCGTCGACCTCGCGGCCGACGCGGCCGGGGTGGCCGAGGTGCGCGGCGCGGTCAACCTCGTCGACCCCGGCGACGGCGAGGCGACCAGCGTGGTGCTGATCCCCGACAGCGTGTACGACCCGGCGCTCGCGCGCGGGCCCCTGCCGTTCGGGCTGCGCGCGCCGGACCCGGGCGCCGCGCCCGACGTCAAGAACACGTTCGTGATGCGCGGCGTGCCGGCCGGCAGCTACCGCGTGCTCGCCGGCTTCGAGAACGACTCGCTGGTCCGCGACCCCGACCTGACGATCGGCGGGACCGGCGTGCCGACCGTGAGCGTCAAGGCCGGCGCCGACGCGGAGATCAAAGAGGCCTTCAAGATCACCGGGGCGCTGGCGGTGCTCGGGCCCGGGGTCGACGCGGCCGAGGTCGTGACCGGCGCGCCGACCTTCCGCTTCGCCTCCGACCCCGGCGCCGACCACTACGACGTGCGCGTGTTCGACGGGTTCGGCGCGGTGATCTGGGACACGAGCGTGCCCAAGGTCGGCGGCGGCGAGCCGATCGAGGTGCCCTACGCCGGCCCGGCGCTGACCCCGGGCAGCTACTACCAGTTCCGCGCGGTGTCGCTGAAGGACGTCGGCGGCATGACCCCGCTGTCGGCGACCGAGGATCTGCGCGGGGTGTTCATCGCCGGCTGAGCCGGGGCCCGCGACGCGACGGACATTGGACAAGCGGCCCGGGTTTGGCCGACAGTGCGGGGCATGAGCCCGGACGAGGCCCGCATCGCCTGGAACCGCTGCCGCCACGACCCCGCGCGGCGCGTCGGCCACTACGAGAGCTACTTCCAGCGCGCCAACCACCCGACGCGCCCGCTCGGCTGGTGGATCCGCTACACGATCTTCAGCCCCGAGGGCCGGCCAGGCGACGCCGTCGGCGAGCTGTGGGCCATCTGGTTCGACGGCGAGGAGGGGCGCATCACCGCGGCCAAGTCGGCGGTGCCGCTGTCCGCCTGCCGCTTCGACCGCACCTGTCTCGACGTACAGGTCGGCGCGGCCCGCCTCAACGAGTCGAGCCTGCGCGGCGAGGCCGCGAGCGCCGGCCACACGATCGCCTGGGACCTGCGCTACCAGGGCGACGCGCCGCCGCTGCTGCTGCTGCCCGAGCGCCTCTACGACGGCGCGTTCCCCAAGGCCAAGGCGCTGGTCGGCACGCCGAACGCGGCGTACTCGGGCACGATCACGGTCGACGGCGAGGCCCACGCGATCGACGGCTGGGTCGGCAGCCAGAACCACAACTGGGGCCGCCGCCACACCGACCGCTACGCCTGGGGTCAGGTCGCCGGCTTCGACGAGGCGCCCGACGCGTTCCTCGAGTGCTCGACCGCCCAGATCAAGATCGGCCCGCTGTGGTCGCCGCGGTTCACGCTGGTGGTCCTGCGGATCGGCGGCGAGGAGGTCGCGATCAACAGCCTGGCCCGGGCCGCGCGCGCGCGCGGGGAGTGGTCGTACTTCACCGACTTCCGCTGGACGATGCGGACCCGCCAGGGCGACGCGGAGATCGAGGCCGAGATCGCGGCCCCGCGCGCGGACTTCGTCGGGCTGACCTACGCGAACCCGCCCGGCGGCAGCAAGACCTGCCTCAACACCAAGCTGGCCGACGCGCGGGTGGTGCTGCGCCGCGCGGGCCGGCCGGAGCTGCGCCTGCACGCCCGCCGGCGCGCGGCCTTCGAGATCCTCACCGACGACGCGGCCCACGGCGTGCCGGTGATCGCGTGACGCGCCGCCCGCGAGGGCCACTCTCGCGCGCCTGATCGCGCGGCGTTTTTTCGTACACTGGGCGCCTCGTGCCCGCCCCGCCGTCCAGGACCGTCCCGCCCGCCGGCGCCGCGCCGGCCCCATGTCGGACGTGCGGCCGATCGTACCCCGCGGAGGTGCTCGCGTGCGCGGCGGACGGCTCGGTGCTGCCGCTCGAGGGTCGCCTGCTCGACGGCAAGTTCCGCCTCGACCAGAAGATCGGCGACGGCGGCATGGCGAGCGTGTGGCAGGCGACCAACGTCCGCGTCGAGCGCACGGTCGCGATCAAGCTGATGCACACGCGCTACGCCGACGACGCCGAGCTGCTGGCCCGCTTCCGCAACGAGGCCGCGGCCGCCGGCAAGATCGGCAGCCCGCACATCTGCGACGTCCTCGACTTCGGCGAGAGCCCGATCGGCCTCTACATCGTGATGGAGCTGCTCGACGGCTGCTCGCTCGCCGATCTAATACAGCAGCACCGCCGCCTCGACCCCGGGCTCGCGGTGTGGATCGCCAGGCAAGCGCTGGCGGGCCTGGCCGCGGCCCACCGCGCCGGCGTCATCCACCGCGACCTCAAGCCCGAGAACATCCACCTGTGCCGGGCGATCCGCGGGCAGTGGATCATCAAACTCATGGACTTCGGCATCTCGAAGTTCACCCAGGACCCCAACACCCGCGCCGGCGCGACCCTCGGGACCCCGCACTACATGGCGCCCGAGCAGGTCCAGGGCGCCTCCAAGGTCGACGCCCGCGCCGACCTGTGGTCGATGGGCGTGATCCTCTACGAGGCCATCACCGGCGTGCAGCTGTTCGCCCGCGAGAACGTCGGCGCGTCGCTCGCGGCCCTGCGCACGTTCGACCCGCCGCCGCTGACGCAGCACCGACCCGACGCGCCGCGCGGGCTCGCCGAGGTGATCGCGCGCTGCCTGGTGCGCGCGCCGGAGCGGAGGATCGCCAGCGCCGACGCGCTGGCCGAGGCGCTCGCGCCGTTCGAACAGCCCGGCCCGCGCGCGCGCGAGGCCGTCGCCGCCGCCGGGGCCAGCGGCGCGACCGCCAAGCTGGCCTCGCGCGAGGTCGCCGCGGCGCTCGCGGCCCAGCGCGCCGCCCAGGCCCAGGCGCAAGCGCAGGCTCAGCCGGGGGCGCAGCGTCCGGCGGTGCAGGCGGCTCCGCGGGTCGCGGTCCAGGCGGCGCCGCAGCCCGTCGCTCAACCTGTCCCTGCGGACAGGGTCGATCCGGCGGCGTCGGTGCGCTCGCCGCGG
Source organism: Myxococcales bacterium (assembly GCA_016793465.1). The sequence continues at coordinate 327,447 of JAEUJW010000075.1, read as the reverse complement.
CTGCCGGTGCCGAGCTCGCAGCGCACCGGGGCCCAGGTCTCGCTGCCTCGCGGCCCGACCGGCCCGGTCGCACCCATGCCGCAGCGCGGCGCCGCGGCCCCGGCGGCCCGGCCCGTGCCCGACGGGATCAAGCCGACCGCCGCGCCGGCGGGTCCGGCCGCGGCGCGGTCGACCGGCGCGCAGCCGCAGGTCGCCGGCGCCTCCGCGCAGGCGGCGAAGCCGACCGGCGCGCGCGCCCCGGTCGTGCCCGCCAGGCCGATCGCCAGGGCCGCCGCGACGTCGCCGATCCAGCCGGGCAAGCCGGGCGTCTCGGCGATCGCCTCGGCCAAGCGAGCCGCCGCGTCGGCGGGCCCGGCCTCGCAGGCCCCGGCGAAGCGACCGGGCCCCGCACCCGCGCCGACCCGCGGCGCCCCGCCGCCCGCGACCGCGGAGCCACGCGCCGCGTCACCTCAAACACCACAGCGAGCGGGGCGGCCAGCCCTCTGGTCGCGCATCCCGCTGTCCAACGAGCAGATGCTGGTGTGGGGCCTGCTGATCGTCGTGATCCTCGGCAGCTTCGCGGTCATCATCGTGCTCGCCACGCGCTGACCCGGGCCGCGCCCGCAGCACGCGATCGGCGTGAGCCTCACGCCCGGCGAGGCGACGGCGCGGCAGGAGACGTGTAGCCGGCGCCCCGTGCGAGGCAGCCCGCGCGGCCCGGGCGGCGGCGGCGTCGCTCCGACCCGCGACGGACCGGCCTCAGCGCAGCCAGCCGAGGAAGCGGGTCGCGCCCTGGCGCCCCCGGGCCTTGCCGAGCACGCCCTTGAAGCCCGCGTACGAGCGGAAGAACAGCGCCAGCCCCGAGCGCTGCGAGCTCGTCAGCGGGCCCGCGCTGCAGATCACCTTGGGGTCGTGCAGCCCGTCGTCGAGGAAGCCGGCGACCGCGACCGCGGCGACCTTCACACGTGTCCCATAGGACAGGCGCGGCCCGAGCACCACGGCGTCGAGCGAGTCGCCGTCGCCCGAGCGCCAGCCCGTGATCGACCCGTAGTTCCAGGGGCAGGGCAGGGGCGACACGAAGTCGAAGCTGCCGTCCTCCCGCCGCTTGACCATGCTCCAGCGCGGGTGATCGACCCGGACGTCGCACAGGTGGCCCAGCGCCGGCAGCTCGAAGTCGTGGTCCACCGCACCGTCGTAGCACGCCGCGCCCCCGGTGCGCACAGACTGCAGCAGCTCGGCCGGGGAACTGCGCTTGTGCGTGCGCACGACCGCGGTCACGGTCCTGGGATGCGTCGGTCTGTCCTCGCGCTCGCCTTGCTCTCGCCGGTCCCGGCCTGCGACGACGGCGCCGCCGCGACCTGCGCCGAGGGCCCGCGACGGGTGCTCGCGCCCGCGGCCGACGCCCTCGACATCGCCCTCCCGACCCTCGCCGACGACCGCGTCGTCGTCGCCGCCGGCGTGCCCGCGACGGTCGACATCGTCGACGTCTGCGGCGCCTCGCAGTCGCGCCTCGCCGACGCGTCCGACGAGTTCACCGGCGCCTTCGCCCTCGCCGGCGCCGACGGCCCGCTCGCGCTCGGCCAGCGCCCCGGCGAGCTGTGGCTGATCGACCGCCTCGACGAGCCCGGCGTCGACGAGCCCACGCTGATCGCCCGCGTCGATCCGAGCGACTCCGGCTGGTACCGCTGGACTGACGGCATGCTGCTGTGGACCAGCGTGCCCGGCCGCGACGACCTCCAGCGCCTCAGCTTCTACCCCGGCCCCGAGGGCCCCGAGGCCCCCGCCGCGCCGCTCGCCGACGACGCCGTGTGGCTCGCCCGCGGCGGCCTCGACCTGTTCCTCGCGCTCACCGAGGACGGCACGCTGCTGCGCCTCGAGGGCGGCGTCGTCAGCGTGCTCGAGACCGACGTGCGCCGCGCCGGCCTCGCCCCCGACGGCCGCCAGTTCGTGTGGCAAGCCCGCGGCGCCTCGACCACCACGCAGCTGCGGGCGCTCGCCGGCGGCCCCGCGATCTCCCTCGAGCCGCCCGGCACGCGCAGCGGCAGCCCCGCCGCCGACTGGCGCTGGACCGACGCCGCGGTCGCCACCGTCGACGCCTCCGGCCGCCTGCTCGCCGCCCACGACCGCAGCGACGGCCGCCGCCTCGCCGCTCCGCCGCCCCACGTGTCGGTGCGCGACGACGCCGCCCCCGGCGGCCCGTGGTTCTTCCTCACCACCGCGCCCGAGCCGGACCGCGTCGAGGTCGTGTGGGACCCGCACACCGGCGAGGACTACGAGTGGTACCGCGGCCCGAGCACGCCGCTCCACCCGACGCACACGCCCGAGGGCATCCGCTGGCTCGACGGCGACCCCGGCGCGCTGTGGCTGCGCCACCCGGCCCACGGCTTCGCGGAGCTGCTGCAGCCGCTCGCCAGCCTCGACGCCGTGACGCTCCCCGACGGCCGCACGGTCATGCGCGTGCCCGGCGAGCACGACGATCGGCTCGTCATCCTCTCGGTCGACGGCCGCCGCGCCGCCGCGCTCGCCCCCTCGGTCGCGCGCTGGACCGTCACCACCGACGACCCGCCGCGCCTGGTCCACGCCGCCCCCGACGGCCCCTCCGCGGGCGTGTGGATCACCCCGCTCTGACCTCGCCTCAGCGCCGCGTCCGCAGCCGCCGCCAGCCCCACACGCCGACGTGCCGCGCGCGCTCGGCGTGCGCCCGCACCTGCGCGTCGAAGGCCCGCAGCTCCGCCCGCGCCGCCGCGTCGTCGCGTGCGCCCAGCGCCCGCCGCAGCGCCAGCACCCGCTCGCGCTCCTCGTGCAGCATCGCCGCGGCGGCCTTCATCGTCGCCAGCTCCGGCCAGCGCCTGGTGTCGCCGCGCGAGAAGTCGAACCGCTGCTCGAGCTCCGCGAACACATCATTGAAGTCGCGGCCCGAGGTGCGGCAGAACGCCTCGACCACGCGGTGCAGCCCGATCCACGCGTGGCTCGGCGAGCCGCCGGCCAGCACCCGCTGGTAGGCGTTATTGAAGCTGGCCACCCTACGCGAACGTCTCGCTGCCGTCGGGCTCCGGCGCCGAGGAGCGCTCGAGCACGCTGAGGCGGTAGGCGTGGCTGCGGGCCCGCATGATGTTGCCCAGCGGGCGGAACTCCACCGGCGCGTGCCACGGGTCGAACGACAGCGACTCGACGAACGCCTCGACGCGCTTGCCCTGCTCGCCGGTGACGTCCTGCTGCGGCAGCACCACGTCGGCGACCGCCACGAACGGGCTGTCCTGCTCCGACCAGTCGGCCGAGCCGTCCTCGATCGAGGTGCGCTCGGCGTCGACGTACAGCTGCACCGCCAGCGTGAACGCCACCGGCCCCGCCTTCAGGCGCGCGGCCAGGTCCTCGCGCAGCCCGCTCGCGTGCGCCGGGTCCGACGCCTGCGGGACGAGCGACACCCGCGCCGCGTACGCGCCCCAACGGATCGGCGCCGCCGTCCAGTAGCGCAGCGTCGCCATGCTGGTCACCGGCACCTTTAATGATGCCGTCGCCGCCCTCAGAATCTGCAGCGTGCGCCCGAAGCCCACGCGCACCAGCGTCGGCACCAGCAGCAGCGGGTTGTCGGCGGCCTGGACCACGCGCACGAACTCGGTCGCGTTGCGGAACGGCGTCGACGGCGTGCGGATCATCAGGAAGTCCTGGGTGCGCGCGTCCTCCATCCCGGGGATCAGCTTCTTGCCGGGCACGCCGACGATTTTTAGTGCGATGCCGCGGACGTCGCCGACCTTGTCGGGCTGGCGGCGCGGCGCCCCGTTGGAGAAGCGCACGTAGGCCGCGTAGGTGCCCGCGGCGGCGAAGATGCCGGCGCGGTACGGCTCCGGCAGCCCGTCGCGCGTGCGCACCTCGGCGCGCACGCCCGCGTGCGCCTTGCGGTGGAGCCCGCGGCCGGCGCCGGCCTTGCGGGAGTGCTTGCGCTGGATCTCGCGGAGGAGCTCCGCCAGCCCGATCAGCGCGGCCTCCTCGCCCTCGGGGATCGTCTCCTGCCAGTCGGTCCGCGGCTCTGCCATGGCGCACCCTACCGAAGCCGCGACCCGTCGACCAGCCCGTCAGCGCCGATCGTCGGCCACGAATTCCGCCCCGCGGAACACTCGCCGCGGGTTGCCGCGCTCGATGTGCCCCTTCGCGTCCCATTGCGCCCGCTGTCCGGCGTCGCGGCGGGCAGCCGCGCGCTCGCGCAGCAGCAGGCCCAGCCGCAGCAGCCCCGCCTTGCGGTTGGCCGCCTGCGTGCGCTCGTTGCGGGCCACCACCTCGAGCCCGCTCGGGCGGTGCCTGATCCGCACCGCCGTGCTGCGCTTGTTGACGTTCTGCCCGCCCGCGCCGCTGCTGCGCATCGCCGAGATCTCGAGCTCGTCCGCGCGGAACGCCGCTTCTTCGTCGGCGGGCGGCGTCAGCATGGTCGCCTGCACGAACCAGTTGTGCCGGCGGTGGTGCGGGCGCAGCGGGCTCTCGCCGACCCACAGCACGCTGCCGGTCCAGCCCTCGGCGAACGCCTCACCGCCGTCGGCCAGCTCGATCACCGCCGAGCGCAGGGTGTCCGGGTGGGTCGCGGCGACCGCCTCGACGCACTCGGCCTCGACCCCCGCGGCCGCCGCCTCGGCCAGCACCACTTCGACCAGCCGCGCGACCACCCACGTGCACTCCTCGGGCCCGTGCCCCGCGCTGATCTGCAACCACGTCGTCACGCCGCGACCTTAATAATTAATTTTTGAGACTTGAAGCGGCGTGGCGGCGCCCCGGGTGCGAGTCGTTCGACAGGTCGAGGAGCGTCGCCACCTGCTCGCCGCGCGACCGTCTGCCGGACGAGCCGCAACACCCGCGGACGCACGCCCGCACCGCGCTCCCGCAGGCCCGGAGACGTGCGCGGCTTCGCGCGCAAAACGGTCCGCCGGACCCTGGAGCAAGACTCACATGACGTCCGTCTTGCATGGATACAAACCCCCGTGAAAGCCCCGCCACGCCCCCGCGCCGCCCCGCGCAATCGTGCGCTTGCACGCCTCCGCGCGACTCTCCACGCTCGCGGGCGATGGACCTCCGCCGCCTCGCCGCCCTCGTCGTGTTCGTCCCCGCGGTCGCCGTCGCCGCTCCGCAGGCCTCCGGCGGGGCCGCCGCTCCGCCGGCCGCGCCGACCGCCGCGAAGCCGGTCGCCGCCGCCGCGAGGGCGCCGCAGGCCCGGCCGGTCGCCGCCCCGTCCGCCGCCGCGGGCCCGCAGGCCGCGGCGACCGGGCCGGCGAGCAAGCCGACGCTCGACTGGCGCTCGCGCCTCGCCGTGGCCGTGCGCGACCTGCAGACCGCCGACGCCGCCCTGTTCGACCGCCTCAACGCGCTCCAGCCCGACCGCGAGGTCGAGGGCGAGCTCTACTTCAACCCCAAGGAGCTCGGCGACCGCCGGGCCGCGACGGTGCTGCTGCGGCGCCTGCTCGCCGGCACCGACCCGGCCAGGGTGCGGCGGGCGATCGTCGACGCGCTGCCGCTCACCGGCGGCGACTGGCAGGCGGGCGCCGCGGCGATGGTCAACCTCGACGCCTCGCCGCTGGTGCGCAAGAAGCTGATCGAGGTCATGCGCTACGCCGAGGCCGAGCACAGCCTGCAGGGCCTGCGCAACGGCCTGAAGGACGAGGACCCCGACGTGCGGGCGGCGGCCGCCCGGGCCGCGGGCTTCCACGCGCAAGGCGGCGAGCTGTTCCCCGAGATCCACGCCGCCTACCTGACCGGCGACGACGAGCTCCGCGTCGCCGCCATCCAGGCGCTCGGCATGCTGAAGCTGCCGCGCTCGCGCGACATCCTGATCGCCGCGCTCGGCGACGAGGACCGCGAGGTCCGCCTGCAGGCGTTCGTCGCGCTCGAGCAGATCGACCCCGACGGCCTGCTCGAGCTGCCGCAGCTCGAGCGTCTGGCCAGGGATCGCAAGAGCCACCGCATCGCCCGCAAGGCCCAGCTCCTCCTGCAGAAGCGCCGCGCGCAGCGCAAGGCCCGGAAGCAGGCCGCGACCGTGACAGCCGCGACGGCCCCCGGGCCGTCCGCGGCCGCACCCGCGGCGCCCTGACCCCCGGCCCTGGTGTATTGTCGGCGCCGGGACGTGAACACCGGCGCCGCCCACCACCCCCGCGACCGCACCGGCGAGGTGCTCGGGCGCTACCGCGTCCAGCGCCTGCTCGGCGTCGGCGGCATGGGCAGCGTGTACCTCGCCGAGGACGCCGAGCAGCGCCGCGTGGCCCTGAAGGTCCTCAACGACAGCGTGCTGCGCGACCGCTCGGCCCGCATGCGCTTCATCCGCGAGGCCCAGGCCGCGGCCGCGGTGGTCCACCCGTGCGTCGCCGCGGTGTTCGAGATCAACGAGCTCGACGACGCCGTGTTCATCGCCATGGAGTACGTCGACGGCAAGACCCTGCGCGCCGCGCTCGACGAGCAGGCCGGGCCGCTGCCGCTGCAAGAGGCGCTGCGCATCGCCCGGGAGATCGCCCTGGCCCTCTCGCACGCCCACGCCGCCGGCGTCATCCACCGCGACCTGAAGCCCGAGAACCTCATGCTCGACGCCCGCGGCGTGCTGAAGATCCTCGACTTCGGCCTGGCCAAACAGACCGGCGCGCTGACCGGCCACGACGCCAGCAACGCCCCCACGATCTTCTCGACCGGCGAGGGCGTGATCCTCGGCACCCCCAGCTACATGGCCCCCGAGCAGATCCGCGGGCGCCCGGTCGACGCCCGCGCCGACATCTTCTCGCTCGGCGTGATCCTCTACGAGATGGTCACCGGGGCCCGCCCGTTCCGCGGCGCCTCGGCCATGGAGATCCTCATCTCCACCGCCCGCGACGAGCTCACCCCCGCCAGCAGCCTGAGCCCCCGCGTGCCCGCCGGCCTCGACGCCGCCCTCGCCCGCGCGCTCGCCAAGAACCCCGAGGACCGCACCGCCACCGCCGACGAGCTCGCCGCGACCCTCGACGCCCTGCTCGTCGCCGAACTCGACGCCGAGCTCGCCGCCGGCGCCGAACCCGACGCCAGCCCCGCGGCCCGACCGCGCCACGAGATCACGCTGCCCCACGGCCTCCTCGGCCGCGAACCACACGCCGCCGCCCTGCTCGCCGCGGTCGACCGCGCCGCCCGCGGCGAGGTCCTGCTCGTGCTCCTGCGCGGCGACACCGGCCTCGGCAAGTCGACGCTGCTCGCCTCGCTCCGCGACCCCGTCAACCACCGCGGCGGCCGCTTCGCCGCCGGCAAGTTCGACCACCTCGCCCGCGGCGCCCCGCTCGCCCCGCTCGCCGAGGCCCTGCGCGCGGTCGCCCGCCACATCGCCGCCGAGCCGGCCGGGACCCGCGCCTCGTGGCTGAAGGACCTGGCCGAAGCGACAGGTCCCAACCGCCATGTCCTCGACGACATGGTCCCCGAGCTCCACGGCCTGCTCGGCCCGCCCCCGCGCGCCAGCTCGGCCGACGCCGGCGAGGCCAAGAACCGCTTCCACGCCGCCTTCCAGCGCCTCGTCCGCCTGTTCGCCGCCGGCCGGCCCCCGCTCGTGCTCGGCCTCGACGACCTCCACGGCGCGGACCCGTCGGCCCTGCAACTGCTCGAGCTGCTGCTCACCGACCCCGCCGGCGGCCACCTGCTCGTGGTCGCGAGCTGCCGCGACGTCGGCGACGACGCCCACCCGCTGCGCGTCCACCTCGACGGCCTGCGCCGGCTCGGCGCCACCGTGGTCGACGTCCCGGTCGAGCCGCTCGCGTCCGCCGAGGTGGCCCGGTTCGTCGCCACCTCGCTGGGCTGCGAGCTCGCCGAGGCCGCGCCGCTGGCCCGCGTGCTCGACATCGACGCCCGCGGCAACCCGGCGGTGCTGCGCCACCTGCTGCTCGGCCTGCGCCGCGAGGGCCAGCTGAAGTGGAGCAGCCAGGTCGGGCGCTGGACCTGGGACATCCGCACCCCGACGAGCCGCGGCGCCGACGACGTGGCGACGTTCCTCGCCGGCAAGCTGCTGCGGCTCGCGCCCGGGGTGCAGCGCGTGCTGGCGATCGCCGCCTGCGCGGCCCGCCCGATCGACCTCGCGACCCTCAGCGCGATCGACGCGCGCGGCCCGGTGGCCACCGCCCGCGACCTGCGCGAGGCCCTGCGCGAGGGCCTGCTGGTCACGGTCGACGGCGAGCTCGACCCGAGCTCGCGGCGCGCGCTCTACCAGCCGCTGCACGACGGCATCCACCAGGCCGCCTATGCCCTGCTGACGCCCGAGGACCGCGCCGCGATCCACCTGCAGGTCGGCCGCCAGCTGCTGCAGATCGGCGACGATCTGTTCACCGCGATCGACCACTTCCAGCGCGGCGCCGAGGCGATCACCGACCCGCTCGAGCGCGAGCAGCTGGCCCGCCTCTACCTCGAGGCCGCCCGCCGCGCCCGCGGCCAGACCGCCTACGCCGCGGCCGTCCGCCACGCCCGCGCCGGCATCGCCGCGCTCGAGCAGCTGAGCGCCCCGCCCGGCTCCGCCGGCCTCCCCGACATCTGGGCCGCCCGCCCCGAGCTCGCCTTCCAGCTCCACCGCGAGTGCATGCACGCCGACGCCATGCACGGCGACCTCGCCGCCGCCGACGCCATGTTCGCCGTGCTCGTGCCCCGCGCCCCCGACCCGCTCGAGCGCGCCGACCTCCACCGCCTGAAGTGCCAGCTCGACACCTACCACGGCCGCACCCACGAGGCGATCGCCGCCGGGCTCGCGGGCCTGGGGCAGCTCGGCATCCACCTCGAGCCCCGCCCCGCCGCCGACGCCGTCGAGGCCGACGCGCTCGCCCTCGCCGCCGCCTTCGCCGCCGTCGCCGACGCCGACCTTGGCGACTTCGACCCCGGCGACTTCGACGACTTCGACGACGACGACGACGACGTCGGCGCCGCCGACACCGCCACCAACATGCGCGCGGCCGCCTTCACCGCCACCGATCCGGACCTGGCCCTCGGGGCAGGTCCGAACCCCGGCGCGCTCGAGGTCCTGCTCGCCCGCCGCGAGACCGCCGACCCGCGGGTCGCCAGCACCGCCGAGCTGCTGGCCGCCACCGCGCCCGCGGCCATGTTCGCCGACACCCGCCTGGCCTACCGCCTGTACATGCAGCTGGTCCACCTGTGGCTGCGCCACGGCCCGACCCGCGCGACCGCCTACGGCCTGGCCGGCTACGGCCTCTACCTCGCCGGCTCGCGCCGCGACTTCGCCGGCGCGTTCGTCTACGGCCAGCTGGCCCTGCGCCTGCGCGACCGCCTGCCCGACCCGGCCCAGGGCGCGCGCATGCTGCACATCGTCGGCGCGCTGATCATGGGCTGGACGCAGCCGTTCACCGCCGCCGCGGCGACGCTCGAGCGCGGCTACACGGTCGGCGTGCAGACCGGCGACTTCGCGGCCGCGACCTACAACGCGACCAGCGTGATCCTCGTGCTCATCGCGGCCCGCCGCAGCGTGTCGCACATGCGCGCGACCGCCGAGCAGCTGCTGCTGGCCGCGCGACCGATCCTCGAGGTCTACGGCTCCGGCATCATCCGCATGGCGATCCGCACGGCCCGCTGCCTCGCCGGCGAGCTGCTCGCGCCCGACGACGGCCCGGTCGAGCGCTGGGCCGCCGACGTGTTCGACGGCGAGCTGGCCCACGAGCGCACCCCGCTGCCGCTGCTCTACCTCCACATCTACCGCAGCCTCGTCCTCTACCACTTCGGCCGCCACGACGTCCCGCCGATGCACCCCGCCGCCGCCGAGCGCTTCAACGCCCTGCTGACCCCGATGGCCGTCGACGTGTTCTTCTACCGCGTGCTGCACGGCTGCGCCGCCATCGCCGAGGCCCGCGACCCCGCCGCCGCCCACGCGGCCCTCGCCGCCGACATCGCCGAGCTCGCGAGCCTCGCCGACATCTGCCCCGCCAACTTCGAGGCCCGCGCCCGCATCGCCGCCGCCGAGTACGACCGCGTGTGCGGCAAGCTCGACGCCGCCGAGTCCCGCTTCAAGGTCGCCATCCGGGCCGCCCGCAAGCACGGCGAGACCGGCTCCGAGGCGCTCGCCCACGAGCTCGCCGGGCGCCTCGCCCTCACCCAGGGCGACGACGTCGTCGGCCACATGCACCTGCGCGCCGCCATCGCCGCCTACCACCGCTGGGGCGCCCCCGCGGTGGCCGACCGCCTGGCCCGCGAGCACGACCTCGCCGAGGACGAGACGCCGGCCTAGCGTCACGCCGCGGGCAGCACGAGCGTGACGCGGGCGCCGCCGCCGACGCGGTTGCCGGCCCGCGCCGCGCCGCCGTGGGCCCGCGCGACCCTGTCGACGAGCGAGAGCCCGAGCCCGAGCGAGCCGCCGGCCCGCTCGGCGCCGCGATAGAACGGTTCGAACACCCGCGGCAGCACGTCGGCGGAGAACCCCGGCCCGGCGTCCTCGACGTCGACCTCGACCGCGCCGTCGCGGGTCCTGCGGACGATCACCCCGGTGACGCCGCCGCCGTGGTCGAGCGCGTTGCGGACCAGGTTGGCCAGCGCGCTGCGCAGCAGCGTCGGGTCCGCCGCGACCACGCAGGCGTCGGCCTGGACGTCGAGCACCGACGCGTCGACCCCCAGCCGCTCGAGCGCGCGCGCGGCCTCGACGGCCACGTCGAGCGCGCGCCGCTCGAGGTTGCCGAAGTCGAGGCGCGAGCTGGCGAGCAGCTGGTCGACGAGCGCGTCGACCTCGAGCACCTCGCGCTCGAGCGGCGCGATCACCTCCTCCGCGAGGCCGCGGTCGCGGGCCGTGTCGAGCAGCACGCGCAGGTGCCCGAGCGGCGTGCGGATCTCGTGCGACACCGCGGCCAGCAGCTCGCGCTGGTCGCGGAGCTGCCCCTCGATGCGCGCGGCCATGTCGTTGATCGCGTCGGCGATGGCCGTCAGCTCGCGCGCGCCGTGGCTGCCGGGGCCCATCCTCGCCTCGAGGTCGCCGTCGCCGAGCCGGCGCGCGACCCGGGCCAGCTCCGCCAGCGGCAGGGTCAGGCGCCAGGCGATCGCGCCCGAGGCCGCCCACAGCACCAGCGCCATGCCGGCGATCACCCACGCCGGCGACACGCCGTGGCGCACCGCGTACGCGCCGAGGCCCGCCGACACCCCGACCGCCACGAAGAACCACGCGAACAGCCGCCGCCGCAGCCGCCAGTGCATCCGCCACCACGGCGGCCGCCGCCCGTGACGATGGTGGTGGTGACGCCTCACTCCTTCAGCTCCTTGGGCACCACGTAGCCGAGCCCGCGCACCGTCCGGATCCTCTTCTCGCCGAGCTTCTTGCGCAGCTTCGACACGTGCACGTCGATGGCCCGCTCGCCGACCGTGACCTCGTCGCGGCCGGCCTCGCTGAGCAGCGCGCTGCGGGGCACCACCCGCCCCGCCCGCCGCATCAGCGCCGCCAGCAGGTCGAGCTCGAGCCCGGTCAGCTCGACCGGCTCGCCGTCGACGGTGACCTCGCGCGCGCCGACGTCGACGACGATGCCCGCGGCGGTCAGGCGCTCGCCGGCCGCCTCGGGCTGAGCCCGCCGCAGCACCGCCCGCAGCCGGGCCAGCAGCTCGCGCGACGAGAACGGCTTGGCCACGTAGTCGTCGGCGCCGAGCTCGAGGCCGACCACACGATCGGCCTCGTCCCCTCGCGCGGTCAGCATCAGCACCGGCACGCGGCGGTCGGCGCCGGCGCGGATCTTCCGCAGGACCTCGAGCCCGTCGACGCCGGGCATCATGACGTCGAGCAGGACCGCGTCGAACGCCCCCGCGCCGAGCGCCCGCAGCCCGGCCACGCCGTCGCGGGCGTACGTCATCGTCACGTCGTGCTGCGCGAGGTACCCGCCGAGCAATTCGGCGAGGCGCGCGTCGTCGTCGATGAGCAGGACCCGGACGGCCATGGCTCACTGTATCAAGTCCGGAACGGGCCCGACCCCGGGCCGCGCTTCTCGCCGAGGAAGTCGGCGAGCTGCTCGCGCTGGCGGCTGTCGAGCGTCGCGTGCAGGCGCGTCAACGAGTCGACGATCGAGGCTTTAAACGACGCGTAAGCCCCGTCGACGCGCCCGATCGCCGCGTCGAGCTGGCCCTGTTCGAGGCTCTCGCCGCGCAGCGCCTCCGCCAGGTCGCCGCGGGCCGCGAACGCCTCGCCGCGGGCCGCGAAGCCGAGCTCGCGCAACCTATTAAACTCCTCGCGGACGACCTTCTCCTGCGCCGGGGTGGCGCCGAGCCGGGCCAGGGCCCAGTAGAGCCCGCCTCGCCAGCGCCGGCCGTGCCGCCGCCGGCCGCCGTGGCAACCATGGCCGCGGTCCATGTGGTGAGAGTGGCAGCCGCGGCCGTGACGGCGCTTCATGGCGACGAATCCGAGGGCAGCAGCACCGATGACGATGGGAAGCAACATGTCCGAGTCTCCTTGGTGGGGTGCCCTTCACGTTGTGGCGACCGCGTTGCGGCCGTTCGTGCCCAAATATTAAAAAGTGTGATCGGCCGCGCCGCGGGCGTTGCCTGGCTCGGAACCGTGTAAAAATGTGCGGTGGGCTGTTTCGCGCCGGCGTTGTATTGCTGTCGAAGCTGTGTCCAACCCGGCGACGAAGATCTTCCGCTTCCGGATCCGCGAGCCTCCGCCCCCCGCGGCGCACGACGGGGCAGGGGACTCGCTCGCGGGCCTCGTCGAGGACGACACCAGCTGCTCGAGCTTCGATCGCACTCTCGTCGACGAGCGCCCGTCGGACTCGCAGTCGAGCTCCCGCCTGTTCCCCGGCGATCGTCCGCGACGGCTCGGCACCGGCCCGCGCCGCGCCCTCCCGCCGGCGCGGAACAACCGCCGCCCCACGCCCGCGAGCACGCCGCGCGGCCCGTTCGTGCGCGCGGGTCTGCTGCTCGGCGCCGGTGTGGCCGGGTGCCTGGTCCAGCTGCTGCGCACGCAGGCGACGCCCGCCGAGCTCGCCGCCCCGCGCCACGCCCTGCTGCACGCCGGCGCCTGCCTGGCCCTCGTCGTCGGCCTCGCCGCGCTGTGGCGACAGACCGGCGCCCCGCGCCCGACCGCGACCTTCGTCGGCGCGCTGCTTCTCGGCTCCGGCGTGTTCGCCACGCTCGCCGGGTCCGTCGACCTCGCGCTGCTCGCCGCCCCGCGGGTCGACGCCCGCGTGCTGCTCGACCGCGGCCTCATCGCCGCCAGCCTGATGCTCGTCGCCGCCGGCGCCCTCTGCCTCCGCACCGAGCGCTCGAATTTTGATTAATCCATCTGCTGCTTGCGCCCGCGCGGCCTCGCGGAGCAACGCGATCGCGTTCGACCTGGCCTAGCGCCGCGCCGGCAGCCTGCGGTCGAGCGTGGCGAAGAACCGGGCGCCCCAGGTCGGGCACGCGCGGCGGATCTGCGCCGGGTCGGCACCCTCGAGCAGCTTGAACGAGTGGCTGCCCTTGTCGTACGAGCCCTTGCTCGAACGCTGTGTGGCCTCGGCCAGCGCCCGGTAGAGGTCCCGCTTGGCGACCTGCTCGAGGTCGTCACGGGCAGGCAGCGCCTTCTCATGCAACGCCTCGCCGAAGTACTCGCGGAGCCGCTTGCGATCCGCGGCGATCCACGTCTCCATACACTGGGCCATGAGCTGGAGGTCGTCGTCGTTCACGTCCGCGGGTCGCTCCCACTTGTCGCCGACGCGCTGACGCACGTGATCCCACGGCGACGTCTGGGTGACGGGCCCCTCTTCACCATCGGTCGGCTCCGATGTGCCCGCTCGTCCACAGCTGGGCCAGGCTGCCGTGGTGACGCCAGGCCGCGATGCGCTCGGGGTCGAGGCGGGACAGCCGGCTGGTCCCCTCGACCTTGTCGCAGGCGAGGATCACCTCCGGGCGCCCGGTGAAGCTGTCGACCAGCGTGGGCGAGTGCGTCGTCACCACCAGCTGCGTGCGGCTGCTGGCGTCGAGCAGCAGGTCGCGGATCACCGGCAGGGTGTCCGGGTGGAGGCCGAGCTCGGGCTCCTCGATCACCACGAGGGCGGGCGGGGACGGGTCGAGCAGGATCGCCAGCAGCGCGAGGAACCGCAGCGTGCCGTCGGAGAGCCGCCGCGCCGGGGTCACGCGTGTCCCCTCCGTCACGTAGAGCTGCAGGTATCCGCCCTCCGGCACGACCTCGAAGTCATCGAACCCGGGCGAGAGGTCCGCGAGCTGCTCGATCAGCTGCCTCTTCACCCGCGGATCGCGTCGCAACACCGCCAGCCGGGCCGGGAGGTTGTCGAACTCCTCCGACAGCACCTGTGTCGGCACGTCGGCGCGGCAGCTCGCGCGGATGGGGGCGTCCGGGCCGAACGACCAGTTCCTGTAGATCCGGATGCTGCCGAGCGCCGCCGCGAACGCGGTGATCTCCGGGTAGGTGTCCGGGTCGCGCCGCTGCGAGAGGATCGACTGGGTCGTGTCGATGTCCTCGCGTCGGAGCTCGCGCCGCCCGGACTTGACGTTGAGCATCGGCCGACCGTTCTCGTAGCCGAAATAGAAGTAGGGGCGCGCCTCTCCCGGGGCCGGGGCGGCGTTCTCGAGGCGTTCGTCGAGCACGACGAATGCATCCCCGGCTGCCCCGAAGGACAGGCTGTAGCGCAGCGCCGTGTGGCGGACCAGGTGGCCCGCCGACACCGTGAGGCTCAGGGTCGCGCGCGTGGCTGCGGGCTGGCCGCGCCACAGCCAGTCGCGAACCCCACCGCCCTGGCGGATCGGCAGCGGTAAGTCGCGCGGCACGGCGCGGATCACCGACAGCGCCTCGATGAAGTTCGACTTCCCCGCGCCGTTGGCTCCGATGAGCACGTTGAGCGGCGACAGCTGGATCGTCTGCGGCTCCGGACCGAACGAGAGGAACCCGTCCAGGCTCAGCTCGGCGAGCAGCGGTGGGACAGTCGCAGACATCGTTGGAGCGGAGGGTATCAGGAAGTGACCCCGGACGTAGCGCACATCGCCGGCGCTTGACCCTCCGCGCCTCGCTGCATCACCCTGGGATCTCGATGGCGTCTCGCAGCACCACCGCGACCACCACCACCACCCGCGAGGGTGGGGCCGGTCGCGTGCGCCTGCGTCTCCGATAACCAGCGCCACGTCCCAGCAGCCCCGCCCGCGCCGGCGGGGCTGCGCGCGTTTGGTGGCGTCGCTCCGTCGGCCGGGCCTTCTCGCCTCACGGCCCTTCGGGCCTGAGTGCACCGGAGTCCGTACCATGCTCGACCACGACGATCACCGCGCCGCAGGCCCCCGCCTCGGCCTCTTCCACCTACAAGACGAAGCCCCCGGGATGGTGTTCTGGCACCCCAAGGGCCTCGCCGTCATGCGTCGCCTCGAGGACGCCGCCCGCCGCCGCGTGCTCGCCGAGGGCTATCACGAGGTCCGCACGCCCCAGCTCCTGCGCCAGCCGATCTGGGAGGCCAGCGGCCACTGGCAGCACTTCCGCGACAACATGTTCGCGGTCGTCGAGGACGGCGTGTGCGCCGCGCTGAAGCCGGTGAGCTGTCCGTGTCACATCCAGATCGCCGCGCGCAGCAGCCTGTCGTACCGCGACCTGCCGCTGCGCCTGTGCGAGTTCGGCCTGTGCCACCGCGACGAGCCCGGCGGCACGCTGCACGGCCTGTGTCGCCTGCGCCAGTTCACGCAGGACGACGGCCACGTGTTCTGCGCCGAGGAGCAGGCCGCCGCGGAGATCCAGCAGTTCTGCCGCGGCGCCGCCGGCTTCTACGCCGCCCTCGGTTACCCCGAGTTCGGCGCGGCCATCTCGACGCGGCCCTCGCAGCGCGCCGGCGACGACGACCTGTGGGACCGCGCCGAGTCGATCCTCGCCGGCGCGGCCGCGGCCGCCGGCCTCGACGCCAGGCCGCAGCCGGGCGAGGGCGCCTTCTACGGGCCCAAGCTCGAGTTCAGCCTGCGCGACCACCTCGGCCGCGCCTGGCAGTGCGGCACGATCCAGCTCGACCTCGTGCTCCCGCGCCGCTTCGGCCTCGAGTACGACGACCGCGACGGTCGGCGCCGCCACCCCGTCATGCTGCACCGCGCCCTCTACGGCAGCGTCGAGCGCTTCCTCGCCCTGCTGCTCGAGCGCAGCGGCGGGCTGCCGGCCTGGCTCGCCCCGGTCCAGGTCCGCGTCGCCCCGATCTCCGCGGCCCAGCTCCCGCACGCCGCCGAGGCGCTCGCCGAGCTGCACGCCGCCGGCCTGCGCGCCGAGCTCGCCGCCCCCGACGAGTCGCTCGCCCGCCGCGTCGCCGAGGCCCACGCCGCCGGCGTCGCCTGCCTCGCCGTCATCGGCCCGCGCGAGGCCGCCGCCGGCGCGCTCGCCCTGCGCGAGCGCGGCGAGCAGCGCGTCCTCCCGCGCGAGGCCGCCGTCGCCGAGCTGCGCGCCCGCTACGCCGCGCCCGTATGACGCGCACCCCGCGGCGGTCGCCTGTCCGAAGGGTCAGGCGACCGCCGGTCCCCCTCGCTCCGCGCGCGCAACGTGGCCCGACGTCGCGAGCGCGACGCCGGCCGCGTGTCTCGCGGCGATCACTCGCCGCTCAGCGCCACGTCGTCGTCGGCGTGGGTCTTGGTGAACCCGCGGCGCTTGTCGACGTGGTCCTGCAGCTGCCGCCGCGCCGCCTCGAACGAGGCCCTGGCCGCCATGAACGGATCCTCGAACGCGGAGTTCGCGGTGCCCGGCCCGCCGCCGATGATCGTCTTGCCGCCCGGCACTCCGACCTCGAAGCGCACCACCACCGGTCCGCGGTCCTCGGGGTCGTGCTTGTTATTAAAATGCTCGTACTCGACGACCACGCGGCAGCTGATGAGGCCGCCGTAGATCGCGTCGAGCTGGTCGATCTTGTCGCGGATGTCGGCCTCGAGGATGTCGGAGTGGTCCATCTGGTGAAAGGTGATCTGTGCGGGCGTTTGCAGGCTCATGCCCGAGAGTGTTGACCCATCCGCGAGCTTCGGCACCCGCGCCGGCCGGCAACATTTCGTCGCCCCGCCGCGTTCGTTGCGGCCCCGCCGCGGCGCTCCACCGATCCTGCGCCCGACGATTTTCGCCGGGCCGCCTCGCCCCCTCGCCCGCCGCCCGAGCACGCGTCGACCGCGAGCCCGTCGCGTACACGGCGTCTCACCGCCGCGGCGCGGGCCTCCGTGACGTCGACGTCAGCCCGGCGCGCGCGTGCGTGCCCGCGGCTCCGCGACATTCGTGCCAGCCCGCGGCACCGCCGTCATGGGCTTATGTCACCACGCACGCCGACGAAACCGCCGCGAACGCCGGTCCGCGGGTTGACGCCCGCCCGCGCGCCGGGCCACCCTCGGATCATGGCATTGGCTTTCTCGTCCCGCTTCCTCGCCCTCACGCTCCTCGCCGGCGTCGCCTGCAACGCGGCCCCGCCCGCCGACGAGCAGGACCCCGACGACCAGACCCCCGACGTCGAGCTGCCGCAGGCCGACGACTGGGTGCTCCAGGTCTACAAGCCGGTCATGGAGGAGGCCAAGCAGCTCAGCGTCGACGAGTTCCTCGAGAGCTACCCCGGCAGCGAGTACTTGAAGGCGCTGACCTACAAGCCGGGCGACGCCGCCTTCCTCGCCGAGATCTCCGAGTACGCCGGCCTCACCCCCGAGCACGACGCCCTGCTGCAGAAGAACGGGTTCGTCGCCGTCGGCGAGGCCGCCACCCACACCTTCTCGACCACCTACCTCGACCTCTACTTCAACGACCTGCCCGTCTTCATCTCCGCCGACAGCCTGCTCTACGCGCTCCACCAGTCGTTCGACGCCATGCTCCTCGACTTCGAGCGTCAGGTCCTCATCCCCGAGGTCGGCCGCATGCTGCAGCGCATGCACGACGAGCTCGGCGCCGCCAGCAAGTCGTGGCCCGAGTCGCTGCAGCAGAGCGCCCGCGACCTCGACGTCTACCTCGCCGTCGCCCGCAGCCTGCTCGACGACTGGCCGGCCGAGGGCGTCACCGGCCAGGCCGGCGTCGACGAGGAGGTCGGCCGCATCCTCGCGGCCGTGACCGGCCTGCAGCCCGAGAACGTCGACCTGTTCGGCGTCGACACGCTCTACGACTTCTCGCAGATGGAGCCGCGCGGCCACTACACCGAGGGCCCCGAGCTGCAGCGCTACTTCCGGGCGATGATGTGGCTCGGCCGCACCGACATGGCCATGGTCACCTTCAACGAGGAGCAGCAGCCCAAGTTCAACCGCCGGGGCCTCGACGCCGCCTTCCTCACCAACACGCTATTGAAGGACAGCGGCGCCCAGGCCAACTGGGACCGCGTCGACGGCGTGCTGGTCCGCCTGATCGGCGAGCGCGACAGCATGAACCCGCAGGACATGACCAAGTTCATGGACGAGCTCGGCGTGCACAGCCCCGCCGAGCTCGCCGCGGCCGACGACGAGCAGGTCTACAAGCAGCTGATCTCCAGCGACTACGGGATCCAGCGCATCATGTCGCAGATCATGTACACCGACCCGACCGACCCGCCGGTCGTGCTGCCCCGCGTGTACCTCCTGCTCGGCCAGCGCTTCACCCTCGACTCCTACGTCTTCAACAATGTCACCTACGACCGCGTGCAGAACCTGGCCACCGGCCAGAAGGTCAAGCGCATGCTGCCGAGCGAGCTCGACGTGCAGTTCGTGCTCGGCAACGACGCCGCCGCCGACCACCTGAAGCCCGACCTCGACCGCTACGGCTACCAGGGCGTGCTCCACGAGATGCGCTTCCTCGCCGACGCCCACCCCGACGACTTCTGGGACTCCAACTTCTACAACGGCTGGCTGTCGGCCATCCGCGCGCTCAACGACGACGCCGAGTTCGAGAGCCGCCCCGAGGCCATGCGCACCGCCGCCTGGGCCGACAAGACCCTCAACACCCAGGCCGCCTCGTGGGCCGAGCTGCGCCACGACACCCTGCTGTACGTCAAACAGTCGTACTCCGGCGGCGACGGCTGCGAGTACCCCGACGCCTACGTCGAGCCGCTGCCCGCGTTCTACGCCCGCCTCGCCCACCTCGGCCAGCTCGGCGCCGAGATGAGCCAGCAGCTCGGCGACGACGGCTTCCCGGTCGAGCGCGCCCAGCAGTTCTACGCCCACCTCACGCAGACCGCGACCACCCTCGAGACCATCGCCCACAAGGAGCTCGAGGGCGCCGAGCTCACCCAGGCCGAGTTCGAGTTCCTGCGCGGCACCATCGAGCAGGAGCAGGTCGGCTGCGGCGAGACGCTCTACGACGGCTGGTACGCCCAGCTGTTCTACGACTCGTCGAAGATCGCCGAGTTCAAGCCGACCATCGCCGACGTGCACACCGCCCCGACCGACGAGGACGGCAACGAGAAGGGCTGGGTGCTGCACGCCGGCACCGGCCGCCCGATGCTGCTGGTGTTCACCACCCCGAGCTGCTCCGGCGTCAAGTCGTACATCGGCCCGGTCTCGAGCTTCCACTCGCACCTGACCGAGATGTACGACCGCAAGACCGACGAGGACTGGGCCGAGCAGTTCTCCGACTACGCGACCCCGCCGCGCCCGACCTGGACCGACAGCTTCGTCCGCTGAGCTCCGCCGACGAACCGCGGCGCCGCGCCGCCCGCGAGTGCTCGCCGGGCGTGCGCGGCGAGCTCGCGACTGGCGTCGTCATCGCCGCTGCCACGCGCGTCGCACGGCGTTAAGCGCCCGCGTCCACATGAACATCGTTGCATTCGCCGTGCCGCTCACAGCCCCCACGCGCCCCCGCGGCGGTGAGTCCGCCGAGCCCGCGGACGCAACATTTTGCGATCGCCCGCACTTGCCATTCATGAAGCCTTGCCCATGCTGGTCATGGAGAAGGTGAGCCCATGCATCGCGTCAGCACAAGCATCAGCGAAGACCCCCGCACGCTGATCGGCCCCACTGGACCGATCCTCCGCGCCACGCCGCCGGGCAACCGCCGCGTCCACGACCAGGACGACGGCCTGCGCGCCACCCGTGACGACCCCCAGGGGTCCCGCTTCCAGACCCAGGGCCCCATCCGCAACGAGGGCGTGTTCCCCGACGCCGACGCCTCCTACGACGGCTACGGCGCCTACGCGGCGCTCGACGGCAGCCGGGTCGACAACGCCGAGTTCGCCGACCTCGACTACACCGGCCCGCTGCTCGACACCCCGAACCTCACCGCCCCGCGCGACGACGAGGACATCCTGACCGACGTCATGCAGGTCCTCGGCGCCGAGCCGAGCCTGCGCTCCGCCGGCATCGACATCACCGTCGACCGCGGCGAGATCTGGCTGCACGGCAACGTCACCCGCCGCGCCCACAAGCGCCTCGCCGAGGACCTCGCCTACCGCGTGGTCGGCGTGCTCGACGTGCACAACCGCCTGCGCGTCGACACCTCTCAGCTGCTGCGACCCGGCCGCAGCGGGTAGAAGCGGGCCGCGAACTCCTGCAGCAGCGCCGCCGCGCGCTCCGGCGCGAGCGCGGGCTGCTGCGGGTGGTCGCCGCGCGGCATGTCGCGCTGCCACGGCTTGCCGGTGACCATCAGCGAGAACGACGGCTCGCCCAGCGGCCGCACGAAGTGCCACGAGTCGCGGTCGGTCATCGCGTAGGTCGTGCCGGCCCCGGCGATCATCGTCATCGCCAGCGGTGGGCTGGTGACCCCGGCGCCGTATCCGACCCCCATCTCATAGCGACCCGCCAGCACCTTGACGATCGACGGCCACGGGTGCGGGTGAAACAGCGGCTCACCCGGCGCGCACGGGTGGATGCAGTGCAGCGAGATCCTGTACTCGCCCCACTTTCGCCACACCCGCTCGACCTCGGGCGGCTCGTACGTCACCCGCAGGCTGTGCCAGTCGCGGCGCCCGAGCAGCTCGGGCAGCGCCGCCTCGACGGTCTCTAACAGAGCGAACATCCCCCGAATGTAGTGACTTTTCCCGCCGTTACGCAACGGGCGGACCGGCCACCGCCCGCGCGCCCGCCTCGCGTATGATGCGCGCATGCGACGTCTCCTCGCCCTGCTGTGCGCGCCCGTCCTCGCCTGCGGCGACTCCTCCGGCGGCTCCGTGGGCGACAGCTCGGGCGCCGCCAGCTCGAGCGAGCCGACCGACGCGCAGCCGAGCTCCGGCGGCGAGGTGCCGACCTCGACCGCCCCGACCTCCGGCGGCAGCGGCAGCGCCGACGACACCGGCAGCTCGACCGCCGGCGCCAGCGAGCCGACCGGCGCCGGCAGCAGCAGCGGCGACACCGGCGACACCGACACCGGCGGCGACGCCTGCGCCGACTCGCCGTTCTACAGGGTCGGCGTCGGCATCCACGACGTCACCGGGCCCGTCGCCGAGCTGACGATGATGGGCTACTCGATGCCCGAGCAGAAGGCCGAGGGCATCTCGACGCGCCTGTGGGCCCGCGCGTTCGCGGTCGAGAGCCCGTGCAACGGCAAGCGCATGGTGTTCGTCAGCGCCGACGTCGGCCAGGTGTTCCAGGGCGTGCACCTTGAGGTGCTAAAGCGCCTCGAGCAGCACTACGGCCCCGGCGTGTACACCCGCGACAACGTCGCGCTGTCGGCCACGCACACGCACAGCGGCGTGGCCGGCTTCTCCCACTACACGATGTTCAACCTGGCCGTGCCCGGCTACGACCCCGACAACTTCGAGGCCGTGGTCGCCGGCATCGTCGCCGCCATCGTCGAGGCCCACGACGGCATGGCCGACGGCGTCATCAAGATCGCCCAGGGCCCGCTGCAGGACGCCAACTGGAACCGCTCGCCGCAGGCCTACGCCGGCAACCCCGCGGCCGAGCGCGCGGCCCACGAGGCCGAGCACGCGCGCGACACCAACACCCGCATGACCGTGCTGCGCTTCGAGCGGACCGGCCCCGGCGAGCTCGACGGCACGCCGATCGGCGCGCTCACGTGGTTCTCGAGCCACGCGACCAGCGTGTCCAACGTCAACCGCCTCGTCAGCGGCGACCACAAGGGCCTCGCCTCCTACTACTTCGAGCGCGAGATGGGCGCCGACTACCTCGGCGACGACCCGGTGTTCGTCGCCGGCTTCGCCCAGAGCGACGCCGGCGACGTCTCGCCCAACGAAGTCGTGCTCGGCACCCCCAACACCGTGGTCCGCCCGTGCGACGGCAGCCCCGACCCCGAGTGCGACGACCTCGCCAACGCCGCCGTCCACGGCGACAAGCAGTACCTGCGCGCCGTCGAGCTGTTCGAGGGCGCCGACGAGCTGCTGCGCGGACCGGTCGACGGCCGGCTCGCCTTCTACGACATGGAGGACGTGACCGTCTCGCCCGAGTTCACCGGCGGCGCCGAGCAGCACACCTGCCGCGCGGCGATCGGCTTCTCGATCGCCGCCGGGGCCGAGGACGGCACCGCGGTCGCGTTCATCGACGAGGGCATCAAGTACGGCGACAACTGGCCGCCGATCACGATCGTGCCGGAGGACCAGGACTGCCACGAGGAGAAGGCGATCCTGCTGCCGGTCGGGCGCATGCTGCCGTACCCCTGGTCGCCGACCATCCTGCCGGCGCAGGTCGTCCGGGTCGGCGGTCTGGCGATCGTGCCGGTGCCGTTCGAGATCACCACGATCTCCGGCGACCGCATCCGCGCCACCGTGCTCGACCACCTCGCGGGCACCGGCGTCGAGCGGGCCGTGATCGCCGGCCTCAGCAACGGCTACTCGAGCTACGTCACCACCCGCGAGGAGTACGCCGCCCAGCACTACGAGGGCGCGTTCACCCAGTTCGGGCCGTGGACCCTCGCCGCCTGGCAGCAGAACTTCGCGACCGTCAGCGACGCGCTGAAGGACGGCGTGCCCGCGGTCGACACCGGCGTGCCGCTCGACCTCAGCGACGACCAGCTCATCGAGACCGCCCCGGTGGTCGCCGACTCGCCGTGCGCGCTGCCCGACGCGGCGCTGTGCTTCACCGAGAAGTTCGGCGACGTCATCCAGGACCCGCCGATGATGGTCGCGCCCGGCGACCACGTGGTCGTCCGCTTCCGCGGCGCGCACCCTCGCAACGACCTGCGCACCGGCACCGGCTTCCTCGAGGTCCAGCGCGCCGACGAGGACTGGTTCACCGTGGCCCGCGACTGGGACCCCGAGACCACCTTCCGCTGGCAGCGCACCGGCGGCCCGCTGAGCCCGACCTCGGAGGTGACGATCGACTGGCGCGTGCCCGCCGACGCCGAGCCCGGCGAGTACCGCATCGTCTACCACGGCGACGCCAAGTCGCTGATCGGCACCATCAGCCCGATCACCGGGACGTCGCCCATGTTCATGGTGCAGTGAGCCGCGCGGGCGCCCCCGCGCCGCGTCCCCTGATACTGTGCCGCCATGCGTCTGCTTGGCTTTTCACTCGTCGTGCTGGCCGCGTGCGCCGACAACCCGGTGTTCGGCGTCACCAACAACGACTCCACCCCCGGCGGCGGCGAGGGCAGCACCGGCGGGCCCGACACCTCGACCGCGCCGCCGACGAGCTCCGACCCGAGCGGCAGCCCGAGCTCGGGCCCCGAGCCGACCGGCGCCTCGGGTCAGACGGCGACCACCGTCGAGCCCGAGACGTCGACGAGCCCCGGCACGACCGCCGTCGGCGAGACCACCGTCGACGTGAGCGCCTCGGGCACCACCTCCGCCGAGTCGTCCGGCGGCCCCGACACCGAAGACACGCTCGTCAGCGAGACCACGACCCTCGACCCCGACGGCGGCACGACCCTCGACCCCGACCCCGTCCCGCTGTGCCAGAACGTGCAGCTCGGCCTGCCGAGCCAGACGGTCATGAACCTCGAGACGATGATGCCGTTCGAGTCCTGCCAGAACCCGGTGCAGGCCTTCCCCGGCCACGGCCGCTTCATCGGCGGCAAGCTGCAGTGGGGCGGCGGCGCCTGTCCGAACCAGTCCGACGAGTACAAGTACGAGTTCGGCAAGCTCTACCTCGGCGTCGCCGACCGCGAGTTCTGCGGCGAGATCCACGTCTACTGGCTGCCCGAGTGCAAGATCGGCGCGCTCTACGTCCAGGACTTCGAGCAGGGCGAGCCGATCTTCGGGGTCTATCACTCGCCGACCAAGATCGACGACCCGAGCTACCCCTTCGCGCCCACCATCGCCCTGGACGGCTCGTGCGGCTGCCCCGGCATGGGGCAGAACTGCTGCGAGCTCGAGCCCGGCAGCCACGACCTCGTCGTCGACGGCGGCGTCCACGTCCCCGCCGCCACGACCAAGCACGTCCAGTCGACCACGTGGGCCAACTACCAGGCCTTCATGCCGATCGAGTGCGTCAACAACCTCGACATCGAGGCCGAGGTCCACTGGTCCGCGGCCCTCGACCCGCCCTGAAGCTCGTTCGTCGGCGCCCGCTCGCGGTCAGTCGATCGGGTGCATCGCCCCGCGGATGGTCTGGTGGATCACGCCGGCCCCGACCTCGAGCTTGATCGCGATCTCCTCCATCACGTGCAGCTCCTCGTGGCTGACCTGGCCGTCGGCCGCCGCCACGATCGTCAGGTGCTGCACGAGCTGGGCGCGCTGGGCCAGCGGCACGTCGAGCGCGTCGCGGATGCGGCCGTCGAGGTCGCCGAGCACCTTGCTCACGTCGACCGGCGCGTCGCTGTGGTCCGAGCCGAGCAGGCGCCCGATCGCGTCGAGCTCGACCGGCTCGACCCCGCCCGACGCGGCCGCCACCGCGATGCCGGCCGTGTACAGCAGGCGGCGCAGCGTGTCCGAGTTCTGCGTCTTCTCCTGCAGGTACGTCGGCTCCATCAGCTGCATGTCGCGGTCGACGATGTCCTCGACCTCGTCGAGCGACCACATGCTGTCCGCCGCCCGGCCGATCGCCTGGTTGAACGACGTCGAGCGGCTGAACGCCCACACCGCCCGCACGCGGACCGGGTTGTACGGGTGGGTCGAGAAGCAGTCGAGCGTGTCCTCCTCGTACTCCTTCTCGCGGGCCTCGGGGGCGGAGGCGAGGCTCTCGACCTGGCGGGCGAACGTCGCCAGGTCGGGCGCGATGCGCGGGTTGGCCATGCCGCTCGCCAGCTTAAAGAACCCGCTGGCGGCCGCCTGGGGGTCCTGGGCGCACAGCAGGCCGATGCGGTCGGCCGACAGCTCGGCGCTGCGGCACCACGCGTACAGCTTCAGCGAGACCTGGCGCGACACGAAGGTCCCGCCGACGTCCTCGATCATCGCCGTCAGCGGCATCGGCAGGCCGTAGTGGTCGAACACCGCGTGGCCGAGCTCGTGGCCGATCACGAAGCGCAGCTCGGCGGGGGAGAACGCCTCGAGCAGGCGGCTCGACAGCGTCAGCACGGTCGGGCCCTTGACCTCGCGGTAGCAGCTGGCGTTGAACTCGTGCTGCGGGGTCACGTAGACCTCGACGGGCGAGTCGTAGCCGAGCAGCGCCTTGCACTGCGCCACGGTGTCGGCGATCTCCGGCGACATCGAGCGGGTCAGCCGCAGCGTCGAGCTCAGCAGGCCGCGGCGATAGCCGTAGCCCTTGCCGCCGCGGGCCTCGCGGATCTTCGCCAGCGCCTTGCGCACGCCGTAGTCCGAGGTCAGCTCCTCGCGGAGCTGCCGCTCGCGCCGCACCTGGAATTGCTGGGGGTCGATCCGCATCGTCGTCCATCCTCTCGCGCTACCAACGACGGGCCGTCGTCCGACCGGGCCCGTTCGGGCGCACCCGCGTCCACGCGTCGCGGGTGCCCTCCGGCGCCGCCTCAGGAGCGGGCGTACTTCAGCGTCAGGACCTCGAGGATCTTGGTCGCCAGGCTGTCCTCGACCTGCAGCACGCGCTGCATGGCCTCGAGCATGGCGTCCTCGGCCTCGTCGACGTCGCCGCTGGCCATGGCGATGTCGGCCGCGAGCAGGTAGCACTTGTTCTTGACCGTCTGGGTCGACAGGTCGCCGAGCGCCTTGACCGAGTCCTTCAGCGTCGGGAAGCGCTTCAGCACCTTGGCGGCCTCGGTGTAGACGCTGCTGAAGTCCTTGCCCTCGAACTCGGGCAGGTTGTTGAAGTAGGCCTCGACGGTGGGGATCTCCTGCTCGTCGAAGTTGCCGTCCGCGCCGCACATCAGCAGCATCGCGTGCAGCAACAGGGCGTCGTCCGCCGGCTTCTTCTGAGGCGTGACTTTACCGGTCAGTTTGGAAAGTAGACCCATGGGTGTTCCTCCTTGAGCGCGCTGGCTCGCCCTGGCCTGGTGTGGTTGCGGCCTCGCGGGCCGGCTGAGTGTCGGCCATGGCCCCTCGCGAGTCCAGAGGCGGAATTGCCCGCGCGGCCACGCCTGGCCTGAGAACGTCGTTCGGCGGCGAGATGTCGGGGCGACGTGCGAACAGCTCCGGCGATCCGCCGCCGCGGGTCACGCGAGCAGTCCTCACCCGCCGCCCGGGCCACGTCAGCCGCGCTCGCCGGCCCACTTGTCGCCGGAGATGCTGCGGTCCCACGCGCGCAGCGGGTGGCGCGCCGCGTCGAGGCGGCCCTCGTCCCACGGTTCGAACGCGTTGCGCAGGTTGCTGAGGCCGGTGCGCGCGAGCTCGGGGTAGTGGCGCAGCAGCACCGACTTCATGTCGGCGTCGTCGACCCACGCCAGGCCCTCGGGGGTGTAGACCTCGGGGCGGTAGTCGTCGGTGTAGAAGCGGTCGCCGAGCAGGCGCCAGCTCGCGTTGAGGATGAACACCTGGAACAGCGTCTCGCCGAAGCCGAAGCCGGTCGGGCGGTGGGCCTCGGCGAGCGTGCCGATCAGCAGGTCGATGTCCTCGACGCGGTCGACGCCGTCGGTCGCGCCGTAGACCGCGCGCAGCTCGCGGACCTGGTCGCGGTCGTCGGTCAGGTCGTCGAAGCTGCGGATCGGCTTGAGCCCGAGCTCGCGGCGCAGCTGGTTGTAGCGCGGCACCCCGCGCTCGCGGTCGCGGTAGAGGTCGATGGCCCCGAGGTCCTGGAACGGCAGGCCCGGCAGGGCGATGTCCTGCAGCGTCGCCGGGAAGTTGTGCAGCACCAGCTGCCCGGGGTGCTGCGCGCCGAAGTCGGCCCACAGCGCGGCCGGCCCGTGGCGCGCGAGCAGCGGCCGGGCCGCGCGCAGGCGGGTGGCCGCGAGCGCGACCGACTCGCCGCCGAGACGCACGCGGTCGGGCAGCAGCGAGTGCAGGCGATAGACCGCGGTGAACTCCTCGCTGAGCGCGTACTTGGCCGCCGAGCCGGTCGGGTTGCCGAGGATCCCGCCGAGCTCCCGGTTGCGCACGCGGATCTCCTCGAGCGCCCGCGGGTGCGCCGAGTGATCGAACAGGTCGGTGAGCAGCCCGTACCAGTTGGCGTGCATGCCCTTAAAAAGGGCAGGGTTGGGCAGGATCGCCGGGGTCCACTCGACGGTGTGGATCTTGGCCATGACGGCGGCGTTGATCATGCGCGCCTTCAAGAACAGCTCGTCGCCGGTAATGCGCGGGTAGGTCGCGCGCAGCATGTCGCAGATCGCGTTGTGCTCGCGCGCGAACAGGGTGTGCAGCAGCGAGAGCCCGACCCACCAGTTGCGCGTGAAGCCGGACGACTCGCCGCCGGTGCGCGGGTCGACCGGGAGCAGGCCGTCGTCGGCCAGCGCGAGCTTGCCGTGCGCAGCGGGCGTTCCGTCGGGGTGGCTGCGCAGCCGACGGACGGTGTCGCGATCGCTGCCGTAGATCTGCGAGCCGTCCCACCAGTGCGTGACCTCGTTCAAGTAGGCCGCGGGCCAGGCGCCCTCGGCGTCGACGCGCGTGGGGTCCCGCCAGCTGCGCTGCACCGGCATGGCCTCGATGTGGTAGCGCGCGCGCGCCGGGTGGTCGGCGGGGATCGGCACGAGGTCGACATCCTCGCCGCGGTTCTCGCCGTGGCTGACCCAGTCGTGGTTTTCGAACTGGATCCACGCCGCGGCGATCAAGTTCAAGAACGGGACCTCGAGCATCGGGCCGCGGCGGGTCAGCAGCCTGTGGCTGATCGTCAGCACGTTGACGGGATCGGTGCCCGGGTCGGCGACGCCGTGGGTCGCCTGCAGGCCGCGGTCGTCGCCGACGTTGCGGAAGAACCGGGTGAACGCGGCGCCGACCAGCGGGTCGTGGTCGGGGTGAGGCCCGCGGATCCGCCGGCCCCTGGCGTCGAGCGGCAGCCAGTTCCAGCTGCCGTCCTCGGTGCGGTTGTCGAGCGCCCACGCCGGCGGCCCGGCCGCGCCGCCGCGGAAGTGGCCGGTGCGCGCGCCCTCCGGGTAGGTGCGCACGATGTTGTCGGCGAACAGCCCCCGCCGCATGAACGCGAGCTTGAAGATGCCGATCGCCTCGTCGGCGGCGCGGACCCCGGTGACCTGGTGGTACCAGTTGGTCCACACCTCGTCGGCGATGCCGGTCGAGCCGACGACGTCGCTGATCGCCTCGAGGGCCTCGCCCGCGGCGTCGGTCAGCTCGGCGCCGACGCGCTCGCCGAGGCGGTGCAGCGCGCCCGCGACGCCGGTGCGCGCCGTCGCGGGCGCCGAGGCGCCGACCTGCGGGTGCGAGATCCTCGGCCCGACGATCCGCCCGGCGGCGTCGACGAGCGCGTGGAACAGCTCCGGCGAGGGCGACGAGTCCGCCGCGCCGATCACGAAGTTATTGAAGGCCTGCTCGGCCTTGCTGGCCCAGGCGTGGGCGTCGGGCTGGCAGGCGAGGGCCTCGCGGTAGGCGCTCGCGGCCTCCTCGTGGCGACCCTGCAGGAACAGGGCGTCGCCGCGGAGGGCCGCGATGCGCCCGCCGGCGTCGCGCTGGCCGCGGAGCAGGGCCTCGGCCCCGCCCGGATCGCCGCCGCGAATCTTCGCCATCGCCCCGGCCACGAGCGCGGCCACCTCGACCTCTTGCAGATCCGACATCCATGCACCCGCCTGAAACGCCTCACGATACTCCGGGCGCGTCGACCTCGACAACGCTGGCGGCCGGTGCGACCTCGCCCGGTGACGTCGCGATCAGAACGTGACGCCGCCCGCGAGCAACCACTGGTGGCTCGTACGTCGTTCACCCGCGGGGACGTCGGCGGCCACGACCGCGTCGCGCGAGGGGTCGGCCGGGGCGACGTCGAGGGGCCGCGCCGGGCGGCCGCGGCCGCGCTCGTCGGGCGCAGCGCCGCCGACACCGCCGCGAGGCCGCCAACCACCGGCGCAGGGTGTCACGGCCTCGCCGGGGTGCGCCGAAGCGGGAGCGTCGGGGTCGCCGCGCCGGAGCCGAGGGCAGCGGCCGCGCGCCGGCAAGCTGTCCCGAGGGACACGCCGGACAGCGATGTCGTGACGGCGGTCGCGTCGGCGATTTTCACCGCCCTGGCCTCGCGGTGGCATACTGCGGACATGCTGCGCCCCGCCGTTGCCGCCCTCTGTCTGCCCCTCGTGACGGGTCTGGTCCTCGCGCCGGTCGGCCGCGCCCACGCGTGCGGCGGCATGGTCTACCCGGAGCACGCCGAGCGCGTCGGCGGCATGCGCGAGCAGGAGGTCCTCGTGGTGTTCCAGGCCGACCGCACGGTCGTGCTCGCCTCGGCCGGCTACAAGGGCGCGGGCGAGGGCGCGGCGTTCCTGCTGCCGGTGCGCCAGAACCCGCTCGAGGTCCACGAGGCGGCGCTCGACGTGTTCGTCGCGCTCGACGAGCTCACGGCCCCGCAGGTCAGCATCTTCGTCGACGACGGCGGCGGCGAGGACCGCACGCTGTGCGGCGCGGCGGCCGGCGACAAGAGCGGGGGCGGCAACTTCGACGGCGAGGGCGACGACGTGCAGGTGCTGCAGCGCGGGACCACCGCGAGCTACGACTACGAGGTCGTCGGCGGCGACACCGGGCAGGGCGTGGTCGACTGGCTGACCGCCAACGGCTACGCGCTGCCGGTCGACTACGCCGCGGCGATCGACCCGTACGTGGCCGACGGTCACTACTTCCTCGCCGCGAAGATCAAGCCGGGCGTGGCGGACGGGGCCATGCCGCCGCTCGAGGTCCACCTCCCGAAGTCCGAGGTCAGCGCCTTCTCGATCCCGTTCGGGCTGGCCGCGCACTCGCTGCCGCCGGGCGAGACGTTGAATATCACCACCTACTTCGCGGCGTCCGGCTCGGTCGGCCCGCTCGACGTCGGCGTCGCCCGCATCGATCCCAACGCCGTCGTCGCGACCTCGCCCGAGCAGACCAACTACCAGGACCTCTACGAGCAGGCGATCATGGACGGCGGCTGGGTGCTCGACTTCAGCCAGGGCGGCTTCGACGCGGCCCGCCTGATCGACGGCTGGAACGCGGCCCTCCTCAACGAGCGCACCACCGGCGAGGAGGCCGACGTGCAGGCGTTCCTCGACCGCGTGCCGTTCACCGGCTACCGCCTGAGCCGCTTCCGCACGACGCTCGCGGCCGCGGACCTGAAGGACATGCAGCTCACCAGGTCGCAGACGGCCGACAAGGAGCGCGACTACTACACGACCTTCAACGACGACTCGACGGTCTGCTCGGTCGGCCGCCGCGGCGTGGCCCTCAACGCGCTGCTGTTCCCGCTGCTGCTGCTGCTCCGTCGCCGCGGCGCGCGGGCGGCCTGACCGTCAGTCGCGCACGATCGCGGTGCAGTCGCTGGGGATCGTCGCGCGCTGGTCGCCGGCGATCGGCTCGTAGGTGTAGACGACCTCGTCGTTCGACATCAGGTACACGCGCTCGTCGGTCCCGGTGACCGTGTCGCGCATGTTCTTGTTCAGGATCTGCTGGCGCCCGCCCGCGGTCGGCGAGGTCGCGACTTTAATTAACAGGTCCTGGCTGCAGGCGTTCATCACCGAGATGCGGAACGCGCCGTTGCCGGTGGAGCCGGTGGGCGGGGTCGTCGAGGTCTGACCGTCGCACGCGACCGCGGCGAGGCAGAGGGCGAGGAGCGCGGAGCGGGAGATCATGGCGTCGTCCGCATCATAGGCTCAGAACAGCTTCCAGGCGGGCTTCTTCTTGGGCGCCTCGGGGGCCGGCTCGGCGGGCTTCTGCGTGGTCGCGCCGGTCGCGGGCCTGGCCGCGTCGGGCGTCTTGCCGCCGCCGCCACCGGGGCCCTTGCCGCCGCCGCCGCCCGGGCGCCGCGGCTTGCCGTACTTATTAAAAATGCGGTCGACCTGGGCCATGAGGGCCTTGCCCTTGTCGGCGTCGACCTGGGCCACGAAGCAGGCGTAGCCGTGGATCGCCGCCAGCAGGTCGCCGCCGTTGCCCCACTTCTTGCCCATGGGGCCGTCCTTCTCGATCTGATAGAGCGTGGCCCTGAACTTGCGCAGCATGGCACGCGGGGCGCCCATGCGGTCGTTGACGACCACGCCGGTGACCTCCTGACGACGGCCGCGGCGCATCACCCGGGTCTTGTCGGGGTGCACGTTGAAACCCTCGTGCTCGACGATGTCCTTGACCGCGCGCAGCAGCTTGCCGACGTTGACGCTGCCGGCCCGGTCGGCGCGGGCGGAGAACGTGAGGTCGTCGGCGTAGCGCGTGTAGACGAACCCCAGCGACTGCGCGAGGCCCTCGATGCGGCGGTCGAGGCGGCGGCACAGCAGGTTGGTGATGCCGGGGCTGGCCGGCGAGCCCTGGGGCAGGTGCCGCGGGCCGCGGGCGACGTAGTAGGTCTCGCCGTCGAGCGCGACCTCGTCGACCTCGGGCTCGCTGCAGACCAGCGCGAGCGCGGTGGCCACGGCCTCGCTGTAGCCGAGCGCCCGGAATACGCCCTTGATCCTGCGGACCGTGACGGTCGGGAAGAAGTCCTTCAGGTCGAGGTTGAGGACCACCGCCGAGCCGACGTGCGGCCTGGCGTTGGTGACGATGCTGCGGCCCTGACGGAACCCGTGGGCGGCCTCGTGGAGGGTGACCTTGTCGAGGATGTTGGTGAGCACCCAGGTCTGCGCGGTCTTCAGGCGCCGCATCGGCGCGGAGATGAGGCGCTGGCCGCCCGTCTTCTTGGGGATGAAGAACCGGCGGTAGTGCGAGACCTTCGAGGTGCGGCGGTTGTAGGCCAGGAACCGCAGCGCCTTGATCTCGATGCCCATGGCCGCGGCGAGCTGCTCGGCGGTGTCGAGCTTCGGCAGGCCGAAGTGGGCCAGCTTGCTCGGGTCGGATGTCTTTTGGGACAGGCCGCCCGACTCGCCCTCGCCGAGGTAGAGGATCTCGCCCGACTTGCGTTTGGCCCACGCGCTGGCCTTCTCGCCGCGCTCGCGCTCGCGGCGGGCCTTGGTCTCGGCCTGCTTGCGCCGCGACTCGGCCATCCGCGCCTTGCGGGCCTCATTAATCAGAGCCTTCTCGTTGTAGAGGCGTCGCCCCTTCTCGCGCAGCTCGTCGAGCTGGCGCTGGAGCTCGCCGCGGCGGCGGATCTCGTCGGCGGGGTCGTTCGGTACGTCACCCGCGGCCGGCCAGAAGCCGAGGCGAATCATCTCCTCGAGGATGACCTCGTCCTTGGAGGATTCGCGGATCCGTTGATACAGCGCTTCGCGGGTGGACGGTTGGGACGCCATGCTGGCAGCACCTCTCGGCTCTAAAGGACTCGATCAAGGGTGTCACGACAACGGCGAGTGCCCTTCGAAGGCTCTCAGGACTGGACCGCTCAACTCAAGCGGTACCGGGTAGCAGCGGCTCATTCGCTTCTCGGAAGCCACACCGGAATAGCCGCTGCTACCCGATGTACCGCACAGTCAAGAGCGGGCCAGTGAAGCGTGTATGAGCTGTTTGCATGGACGGCGATCCGCCGCCCGGGTTGCAAGGCTATGCACTTGCCGTTGTCGTGACAAAATTCTTGGATCGTTGGACCTCTTGGGGAAGGGGTGGAACGTACTCGTACGAGTCACCCCTGAGAGCGGCGGTGCTGGATCCGCAGCGCCAGTATATGCTCACAGGGGCCTTTGTACAGCTTATTTTGCGTGTAGAAGTTGCAGGTGCAGGTGGCGGACGCGAGCCGCTGGTCGCGATCGATGACGAGTTCGGGGTCGTAGGTGCGCGCGCCGTCCTTCACGCGCCCGCGCAGGCGCAGGCCCGCGGCCGACTCCTCGGCGGCGCGCACGGTCACGGTCCGGTCCGACACCAGGCGGTTGGCGGATTGCTCGCGCTCGTTGGCGAAGCGCAGCTTCGACATCGGCAGCGGCTCGCGCGACAGCTCGCGCACGCGGTAGACCTGCTTGTTCAGATCGTAGATGGCGCGGCCGGCCTGGGTGTAGATGCCGAGGGCCGCGAGCACGCCGCCGCGGTCGATGTTCAGCTCGGCCGCGAGGCTGTCGACGCTGCCGAACCAGCGCTTTTTCAGGCCGTCGAACACGCGGCGCTTGGTGAACTCGTCGACCTCGGCGCGCGGGGCCATGAGGTCGAAGTTGCCGGCCTGCGACCAGTCGTTGGCGGTCCAGCCCGACAGGCCCAGAGTAAAATTCATGTGCCCGAGGTCGGCGATGTAGAACGACGGCAGGCCGCTGCCGAGCAGGTGCACGGTGAACTTGCGGGCCAGCTGGATCAGGCGCTCGAGGATGAAGATCCGGCGGCGACCCCACACGCGGATCTCGTGCTCCTTGTCGCCGATGAACGGCGAGCGCGGGAATTTAATAATGCGGTTCCACGGCTCGATCAGGACCTCGACGGGCTGCCCGGGCTTCAGGCGGTAGCGCAGGCTGCGGGGGCCGACGCGCTCCTTGTGGCGGCGCAGGACGAAGCACAGGTTGTGCACGTCCATCGGGTGGAGGTCGAAGCTGACGGTCGGCAGCGTCATCGCCGAGCTGACCTGCAGGAACCCGCGGACCCACGTGTCCGGCAGATCGATCTTCAGCTCTTTAAAGGTGTCCTCGGCGGTGGTCTGGACCTCGAATCCGGACGGGTCGACCTGGAAGAACGTCTGCTTGTAGCGGCGAATTTTTTGAAATTCGTTGTACAGGTCGGCCGAGTAGTCGATGTTGGTCGTGCCGCAGGCGAACTCGCCGATGTTCTTGAAGACTTCGTAGCCGGCGCCGAGGCGGCCGTAGGTGGATTCGTCCTGGCTGAAGCACTCGAAGAACACCTCGTCCGGGTGGACGGTGATCACGGGGTCGAGCACGAACCACGCGTCGAGGTCTTTCTTGTAGAGGTAGTCGAAGTAGCGGCGCTTGGCGGCGTGGAACGGGGCCATGCGCTGGTTGCTGGTGCGGACCAGGCGGTCGAGCTCGGCCTGGAGGTCCTTGACCTGCTGGGCGTTGCGGCTGCGCTGCTGGGCCACGTTCTGCCAGTTGATCTGCTCCTGCTGGGCCAGCCAGGCCTTGTAGGCGGTCTTGTCCTTGGGCTTGTAGCGCAGGTCGGACACGACCACGGCGTTGAGCGCCGAGATGGCCTCGCGGAACTCGAGGTTCTGGTGGAGCTCGCCGCGGAAGTAGGTGGGCTCGCGCCTGGTGTCGGGCGCGAACGACATGTTGGTCGAGCGCGCCGACGAGTCGACGGCCGAGCTGCCGTGGTAACGGTACTCAAACTCCACGCCGCACCTCCTTCCGGGTCCACAGGGGTGGCTGTTTGATCGTCACGGGCATGGGGATGTCGGGGAACCGGTGGCGCACGGTGACCATCGCCTCGATGCTGGCGGCCTTGTCGCCGATCGCCATGGTGAGGCTCTGGCGGGTCATGAGGCGGGCGACCAGGGCGGCGGCCTCGGGCGAGCGCGCGGCCTCGGCGTGGAGGAACGCGAACACGCGGGCCTTGGCGACGCGGCCGCGGTTGACCCGCGAGAGCACGCCGAGGAAGTACGGCTCGAGCAGCGCGATGCGCTCGAGGTTGCCGGCGGCGAAGCGCTCGAGGTAGTTGGTGGCGAACAGCTGCACGTCGGCCGAGGGGTGCTCGCTCAGACGAAGCAGGTACTCGTGGCCCTGCGACTCCTGGAAGAACCGGGTCACGAGCTCGCGGCCGAACGCCTGCACGTCGGGGCGCACGCTGTCGCACACGGCGACCAGGACGTCGGGCGAGAACTCGTGCTCGTCGAAGGTGCGGAAGTACTCGAAGGCGAACTGGCGCGAGTCGTCCCAGCTGGCGTCGAGGATCTTGATGGCGACCGACAGCTCGGCGAGCACGCGGGGCTTGTTCTCGCGGAAGAACTTCCACGCGGCCTCGCGGACCGACAGGATCTCGTGCGAGGCGAGGCGTGCGACCTCGCCGACCTCGAGGGTGGACGGGTCGACGTTGCGGCCGAGCAGGATGCCGCCGAGCTCCTGGGCCTGGGGGTACTTGGCGCGCAGCAGGCGGAGCACCGCGTCCTTGCTGACGCTGCCGAGGGCGGCGGCGAGGTCGGTCTTCAGCAGGCTGAGCACGAACGCGTGGATGCCCTCGTGCTCTTCCTTGCTGATCAGCACGGCCAGCAGCGGCGGCACGATCTGGAAGCCGAAGCTCGGCTGGCTGCCGGCCAGGCGCTGCAGCACCGGGCGGATGGCGGCGCGCTGGTCGACGAGCGCCGAGGTCGCGAACGCCAGCAGCAGGTTGACGCGCTGCATGAGCGCGCCGTCGGGGAGCTCGCCGAACAGGCGGATGCCGAGGCTGCGCACGTCGGCGTGCTTCGACTCGACGGCGAGGGCGGAGATGAGGTCCTCGGGCAGCTTCTCCGGGCGGGTGTCGTGGGCCAGCAGGACCTCGGCGGCGAAGCGCTGGACGCCGGCGAGGGGGTGGCGCGCGAGGTCGCGGAGCACGTTCATGCCGAGCGTGCGCAGCGGGCGGGCGAACGCGCGGAGCAGGATCTCGCCGCCGTCCCGCGAGCGGTACTCGTGCTCGGCGTCGGCGGGGAACTCGAGCATCACGGCGATCACGCGGGCGATCAGCGACTCGCCCACGCCCGGCGGCAGCGACACGCTCGACAGCATGGTGCGCGCGTGGTTGCGGGTGTCGGCCCACTTCGAGAGGATCATGCTCGCCATCAGGTCGCGGGCCCCGGCGAACAGGGTGCGGTTGGCGTCGATGCACTCGCGGGCGAACTTGCGGGCCTCCTCGACCGGCGCGCTGGCGAGGGCCGCGACGAGCTCGAAGTCGGGGTTGCCGGGGTCGTAGCGCTCGAGCGCGAGGTCGTAGCCGAGGCGGGCGGTGACCACGTACGGCCGCGACAGCAGCATCGAGATGGTGTCGACGTCGAGCTTGTTGCAGAACTCGCGGTTTTGCCGGAGGGCGCGCGCGGCGAACACGTGGACCGGGGCGCACTCGCTCTCGGCGAGCAGGTGGAGCAGGCCGACCGGGACCTGGTCCCACAGCGCGGGGAACATCTCCTCGCGGGTCTCGGGCGCGGGGTCGCCGGGCTTGTAGCGGCCGCGGCAGCGCCAGGTCTTGGTGCGGCCCTTCAGCTCGTAGCGGCCGCCGTTGCCGTGGAGGATGTGGTTGAACGCGAGGTAGCCGCCGAAGCGGTCCCAGTGGGTGGAGACCGAGCGGCGGGCGCTGTAGTCGTAGCGCGACATGCTGCGCGGCTCGGCGCCGTCGGCGTCGGTGAAGGGGAGCAGCACGCCGACGGCGGCGCGCACGTAGTTGGCGGCGTCGCCGAGCTGGCCGACGCGGGCGAGCGACAGCCAGGTGCGGTTGCGCAGGAAGCTGCGGGTCTTCTCGCCGTAGGCGAGGCGGCTGTCGGGCTTCTTCAGCTCGCGGGCGACGTCGGTCCAGCGCCCGTCGATGTGGGTGCCGCGGCGGTTGGCGGCGAAGTTGTGCGGGGTCTTCTCGAAGCGGTGGGCGAGCGCGCCGAAGACCAGGGCGTCGCCGCGGAGCTCGGAGATCTTCCAGATGTGGCGGACGGTGCGGAACGAGCCGGGCACGAACGGCAGGGCCCGCACGGCGGCGAGCAGGCCGGGGCGGACGATCGGGCTGTCGACGCGGTAGAGGTGCTCGAGCACCGCGGGCGACTCGCCGGCGGCGAGCGTGCGCTGCAGGGCCTCGGCGAACGCCTCGGCGGGGCCGGTCTCGGCGGCGTAGCGCAGGCCCGGCGGGATCGCGGCGAGCGCACGCTCGGCGACCGCGGCCTTCAGGTCGTCGCCGAGGGCGCGCAGCATCTCGAGGGCCATGCGCTCGACCTGCTCGCTCTTCGCGGCCTTGGGCACCAGCTGCGCGGGGGCGGCGACCGCCTCGGCGGGCTTCAGGCCGGGCTTGCGGCGGGCGTGACAGATCGCGGCGTAGGTCGACTCGTCGCCGCAGCGGGCCAGCGCCCAGGCCAGGCAGTAGTCGAGCATGGGCTCGCCGGAGCCGAGCTTGTCGACGAGCAGGGGGACGGCGGCCTTCAGGCGCATCTCGCCGGCACGCCAGACCACGCGCTCGAGCTTCCACTGCTTGCGGAAGCTGGCGTCCTCGCCGCGCAGGCGGGCGAGCACGGCGTCCTCGCGCGAGAGGGCGGCGCCGCGGCGGCGGGGCGGAGGCGCTGCGGCGGCGGGGGCCGGGCTGGCGGCGGCGGCGGCGGCGGCGAGCGAGGTCTCGCGGTAGCCCTTGCGGGTCTTCTCGTCGACGAGCTTGGCGAAGATCGATCGGGCGACCGGCTCGGCGACGGGGGTGTCGGTCTTGGTGCCGTCCTTCAGCGGCTGGCCGCGGCGGCCGAACTGGAAGTTCACCACGAACTTCTTGTTGCTGACCTCGCACAGGTCGACGATGTAGACCTTGTCGGAGTTGCCCTCACGGAGGCCCAGGGAGACGCGGCGGATGAGCTTCACGACCTCATCCTTGTACGCGAGGCGCGCGGGCCGGCGCAAGGGCCGGGCTTGTCCGCTCCGGATCATGTCGCCGTGGGAACGTTGATCGGCGCGCGATCGTGCCGGATGGCGCGGGGACGAGAGGCGCGTGATATCCTCGCGGCTCGCATGCGGGTGCGTCTCACCACGGTTTGTTTGTTCAGCGGTTTATGGTGGCTCGGCGCGTGCGGCGGGGGCGACACGCCGGCGCTGGCGGCGAGCACGTCGGCGGCGGAGACGACCGCCGCGGAGACGCCGACGAGCGGCGAGGCGAGCGGCGAGGCGAGCACGGGCGGGGCGGAGCCGGACACCACGAGCACGGGCGAGGACGACGCGGACCTCGAGTTCGCGCGGGGGATCCGCCTGACGCGGGTGACGGCGACGCAGGCGGTCCAGACCGAGCTCGTGATCGACGGCGTCGAGGTGCCGGCGGCGGACTATCCGGTCCGCCTGATCTCCCGCCGCAAGACCGTGCTGCGCGCCGAGTGGAGCCTGCACGCGGACTTCGTGCCGCGCGAGCTGATCGGCCGTCTGACGATCTGGACGCCCGAGGGCGCCGACGACGTGTTCGAGTTCAAGGTGATGGTCGACGGGCCGAGCAACGACGGCGACCTGTTCAAGACGTTCTCGTGGCAGCTGCCGCCCGAAGCGGTGCGGCCGGGGCTCGAGTATCGCATCGAGGTGCTCGAGCCCGACCCGGCGCTGGCGAGCGGAGAGGTCTCGGACCCGCCGCCGATCCTGCCGCTCGCGGGCCGCGGCGCGCTGGCGGTGGACGACGACCCGATGGAGATCAAGGTGCGCCTCATCCCGGTGCGCCACGAGTTCGGCGGCGACGTGTGCATGCCGGCGATCACCGACGCGGACATCGACGACATGCGCGTGTGGATGGAGATGCACAACCCGGTCGAGCGGGCGATCCTCGAGGTCGGCGAGCCGATGACGTACACCGCGTCGATCGGGACGTCGGAGGAGGGCTTCGTGCCGATCCTCGGCGAGCTCGGCGCGCGCCGGGCCGCCGACGAGCCGCCCGACAACCTCTACTACTACGGGCTGCTCGACAGCTGCGACGGCTACCCGCCGGGGCTGCTCGGCACGGCCATCGCCATCCCCGACGCGCCGACGCCCGCGTACGCGTTCCAGCGGGTCGCGACCGGGCGCTGGCGGGGCAGCGGCGTGGGGGCGCGCGACACGTTCGTGCACGAGGTCGGGCACTCGCAGGGCCGCTACCACATCGCCTGCAGCGGCGGCGAGGCGGGCACCGACGACGCCTATCCCCACTCGAACGGGCGCATCGGCCGCTGGGGCTACGGGATCCACGACACGCAGCTGCGCTCGCCGACCGCGTTCCGCGACTACATGAGCTACTGCGATCGCAGCTTCGTGTCGGACTTCGGCTGGCGGCTGACGTACGACTTCATCAAGGAGCTGTCGAGCTGGGACGCGCGGAGCATGCAAGGGGCGGAGGCGCGGCCGCTGCTCGTCGGGGTGATCGGCGCGGCGGGCTCGGCCCGCTGGTACACGACCACCGGCGCGGTGCCGCCGCGGCAGGACGCCGTCGTCGAGTTCACCGTCGGCGGGTCGACGATCGCGGCGCCGGCCGCGTACGCGCCGATCCCCGACGCCGACGGGCACATGGTAGCGGCCCGGTTGCCCGCGGGCTGGGCGGATGTCACGGAGCTGCGCGTACGCGTCGACGGGGCCGTCCGCGCGCGCGCGCCGCGAGCGTCGGTCCGCGAGCTGCACGCGCGTTGAGCCGCGTCAGTGGGCCGGCTCGAACACTTCGTCGAGGCTGGACGCGACGACGAACCGGTCGGTGAGGCTGTCGACGCCGCCGCCCGGACGTCGACGAGCACGCTGCGCGGCGTCGACGAAGCTGCCGGGCTGCAGCGCCAGCGTGTTCCAGGCGATCGCCGCGACCAGCGCTGGCGGCAGCGGCGAGCCCAGCGGCTCGGCGGCCCGCGGCGGCGCCGAGTACACGGCCTTGAGCAGGGCGTCGTGCGGGGTGGTCGTCACGCGCGGCGGTCCAGCGCGGATCCGCACGGGTGCACGAATCGCCGCCAGACCTGCGCCCGCGGCGTTCTGGTCGATCTGTGGTAAGGGCGGCGCATGAGCTTCGATCCGAACGGACCCTCGTCTCCCGACTCCGGCATCTTCGGCCTGCCGCACTCCGAGGCGGAGGCGGCGGTCGTGCTGGTGCCCGTGCCGTGGGAGGTGACGACGTCGTACGGCGGGGGCACGTCGGGCGGGCCGGCGGCGATCCTCGCGGCGAGCCGGCAGGTGGACCTGTACGATCTGGATGTCGAGCGGCCGTACGAGGCGGGCGTGCACATGCTCGGCGAGGACGCGCGGGTGATCGCGTGGAACGAGGAGGGCCGCGGGCTGGCGCGGGGCATCATCGACGCGGGCGGGGCGGACGACGGCGACCCGACGCTCGCGCGGGTCAACGCGCTGAGCGAGCGGCTGAACGCGTGGGTCGAGGCGCAGACCGATCGCCTGCTGGCGGCCGGCAAGATCGTCGGGGTCGTCGGGGGCGATCATTCGGTGCCGTTCGGAGCGATCGCGGCGGTCGCCAGGCGCGCGCCGGGCATCGGGGTGCTGCACTTCGACGCGCACGCCGACCTGCGCCGGGCCTACGAGGGCTTTAATGATTCGCACGCGTCGATCATGGACAACGTGCTCGAGCGGGTGCCGGGGGTGGCGAAGCTCGTGCAGGTGGGGATCCGCGACGTCTGTGAAGAAGAGGTCGAGACCATGCGGCGGCACGGCGAGCGCGTGAAGGTGTTCTTCGACCGCGACCTCGCCATGCGCCGGCTGTCGGGCGAGCCCTTCAAGAGCGCGGTGCAGGAGATGGTCGCGGCGCTGCCGGAGCGGGTGTGGGTGTCGTTCGACATCGACGGGCTCGACCCGCGCTTCTGCCCGCACACGGGGACGCCGGTGCCGGGCGGGCTCGACTTCCACGAGGCCGTGTTCGTGCTGCGGGAGCTCGCGCGCGCCGGGCGGACGATCGTCGGGTTCGACCTCAACGAGGTGGCGCCCGGCCCCGAGGGCGACGAGTGGGACGGCAACGTCGGCGCGCGGATGCTCTATAAGTTGATCGGGTTCACGCTGGCGTCGCAGGGGCGGGCGCGGCTGCTGTGAGCGCGGTAGCGGCGACGTCAGGGCGGCGGCGGGCTCGGCTGTCCCACGGGACAGCCGAGCCGACGCCCGTGACGCATCGGGGCTGAACGATCTGGCGCCGGCGCGTGAGGTGGCGGCGCTGGAGCGCGCGCGGGTGGGTGCGCCGGGCCGCTGGTCAGGCGGGGCCGGCTGGTCGATGATGGCCGGCGTTTGTTCGGAGGTGCGGGATGGATCGTCGCTACGGGTTTGCGATCGCGGTCGGGGTTGTGGCGCTGGTGGCGTCGTCGGGGGCGCACAGCGCTCCGCTCGAGCCGATGAAGAAGAACATGCCGAGCATGCGGCCGAGCAAGCAGCTCCCGGGTCTGTCGCCGAGCGGTTCGACGGGCGGGGTGACGGTGGGCGGGACGACGACGAGCAACGGCCGGTTCACGATCCCTCCGGGCGGGACCGTCGTGCTGGACAACACCAGCGGGCGGGTGTGGGAGCGGGCGCCGAACATGACCTCGCTGCGCACGTGGGCGGCGGCCAAGGCGTACTGCGACGGGAAGAACTTGGCGGGGCGCGACGACTGGCGGCTGCCGCGGACCGAGGAGCTGAAGGGGCTGTTCAACGGGCCCTACGACTCGCCGCTGCCGCCCGACCACCCGTTCACGATCGGCGGCAGCGGCGGGGTGTGGTCGTCGACCGACGTGCAGGTGACGGCGGCGCACTCGCTGTTGCCGGCCAACGGCAATGTGTTCTCCGATCTGATGACGAAGGAGCTGGGGGCGTGGTGCGTGCGCGGGGGCGGCAACACGGCGTATCCGAACACCAACCCGCGGTTCAAGGTGGTGCAGCAGACCGTCGAGGACACGCTGACCGGGCGGGTGTGGGCGCGGCAGCCGGAGGGGCAGGCGAGCTGGTACGACGCGCGGATCGCGTGCAGGGCCAGGGGCGCGGACTGGCGGCTGGCCACGCGCGACGAGCTGCTCGGGCTGATCGACACCAACGCGCCGGAGTCGCCGAAGCTGCCGGTCGGGCACCCGTTCAATAATACGTGGACGCCGTACGACCAGAACCCGATGTGGACGCTCGACTCGGTCGACGCGAGCAAGGCGCGGGCGGTCAAGCTGGCGGACGGCTCGGTGGTCGAGCTGCCGAAGACCGATGCCACGCACGGCGGGTTCTGCGTCAAGATGGACGCGGCGGCGAGCTGGCCGGCGGGGTCGTCCGGGCGCTTCGTGCCGAACGCGGACGGGCTCACGGTGGTCGACCAGGAGACGCGGCTGCTGTGGGAGCGCTCGCCGACCGCGCCGGGGGCGAAGTGGCCGCAGATCGACGCGGCCTGCGCCGGCAAGTCGACCGGCGGGCTCACGGGCTGGCGCCAGCCGACCATCGAGGAGGTCCGCTCGCTCATCGACTTCCGCGCGGCCACCGCGGTCAAGCTGCCGCCGAACCACCCGTTCCTCGACGTGCAGCCGGTCGACCACTGGACGGCGACCAAGCTCGACAACATGGGCATCCGCACCATCCGCATGAGCACCGGGCAGCCGTCGCAGATGTCGCAGAGCGGGTCGAACATGCCGGGCTGGTGCGTGCGGCCGGCGCCGTGAGCGGCTGGAGTTCGAATAGAATAATTAAACACGCGGAGCGCCGCCCGGGCCGGGACGGCGCTCCGCGTGTTCTCATTAATAAATTCTCAGTCCTCCTCGCAGGCCGCGTCGTTGGCGGCGGCGACGCAGGTGGCGCGGTAGGTCGCGTTGGGGTCGCGGGGGCCGACGCGCAGCAGCTTGAACTCGAGGTTGGTCTCGTCGGTGCTGCACTCGGGGGTGGACTTGCCGTTGGGGATCGTCATGTCGTCGAGCGTGGACGCGGTGCGGCCGTCGGGGTCGGTGAGCATGTAGAAGCACACGCTGGCGCCGTCGGCCGGCTTCCAGCCGCTGCCGTCGTGCACGCAGGCGGCGACGTCGCGGGTGGCGTCGCCGAGCGACTCGGTGACGGTGCACTGGGGCTCGAGCTCGGGGGTGGCGG
Organism: Myxococcales bacterium; assembly: GCA_016793465.1. The sequence goes on along the minus strand of JAEUJW010000075.1, from coordinate 284,798 downwards.
GGTCGCGGTCGGCCACGCAGGTGTCGGCGCACGACGGCGGCAGCTCGCGGTCGATGGCGGCGGCGATCTGGGCCAGCGCGTCGACGTAGCTGTCCTGGCAGATCGAGAACAGGTTGCGCTCGCCCTCGCGGGCGAACGCCTCGGCGACCTCGCGCTCGCGGACCGGGGGGATCGCCGTGCTGTTGCTGCCGTCCTCGGTGTTGACGCAGCCGGGGGCCACGCCGAAGCTGAGCTGCTGCTCGCTGCCGGCCTCGGCGGTCTTGTAGGCGATCTCGGCGGCGAAGCTGTCGTAGCCGACCGGCACGCCGGCGATCAGCGAGACGAGCACGTCGCGCGCCTGCGGGCCGCCGTCGGAGGCGCCCGGCAGGCCCTTCAGGAAGTCGATGTAGCGGTCGACCGAGTAGAGCACGGAGTCCTCGTCGCGCGCGCCGGGCTGGCCCTCGAGATCGTAGTTGGCGGCGTGGCACTCGCCGAGGTCGGGGCCCGCGGGGTTGCTGCACTCGACGCCGGCGCGCCAGCAGATGCCGGAGGTGCGCCGCGGGTCCTCGCTGTTCCAGAACGTCGGGTCGCTGGTGAAGGCGGCCATCTGGTCGGGGTTGGTGCTGCAGTCGGCCTCGTCGGTGACGAACACGACGGTGAGCAGGGCGTCCTGGCGTAAAAAGCCGCCCCTGTCCTTGCGGGCCTTGCTGACGGCGAGGCGCATGGCCTCGAGCGGGGACTCGTAGCCGCAGCCGTCGATGCCCTGGGGGCCGAAGCAGGCGAAGGCGTCGGCCATGCTGACGCCGTCCTTCAGGTTGCGGGTGCCGGCGATCGACTCGAGCCAGGGGCGGGCGGCGCGTTCGCCGTCGCCGGCGAGGCTCGGCTGGATCTCGAGCTCGGCGGCGGACAGCTTGCACTGGTCGGTGCAGGCGGCCGAGGCGTCGGTGCCGTTGAACTCGAACGCGCCGGCGGCGACGGCCTCGCTGCAGCTGCGCAGCACGAGGTCGCCGTTCTCGGGGGTGGCGTCCTCGCAGGCCTTGTGGTCGACGTCGGTGGTGGTGATGGCGACGCGGTAGTCGACCTTCATGGCGTCGAGGGCGTCGACGAACCCGGTGAAGTTGCGGGCGAGGCGGGCCTGCTCGTCCGCCATCGAGCCCGAGTTGTCGATCACGAACAGGATGTCGACGTCGCGGGGCTCGAGCACGATCTCGGTCTCGGGCGTGACGACCTTCTCGTAGTCGACCGACTTCAGCGGGTGGTCGAGGCAGCCGCCGAGGAGGGTGGCGAGACACAGGGTGGACACGAAGTTGGCGGCGAGGACGGGGGTGCGCATGGCGGGTTGCTCCGGGCTGGGTTCGCCGCTCATGGTTTGCACCCGCCATACCACGATGAAATCATTGAACTATATAAAAATGTGAGCGAACGCGTGGCGGTCGGGCGACAACGTCGGTGGCCGATTCGCCGCCAACTGTCAACGAGGTTGACACCGGCGCGAATCACCACGTAGCGTGGCCCGCGAGCGTGCCCGACGTGTGGGACCTGATCGTGATCGGCGGCGGCCCGGCGGGGTCGACGGTGGCCGCGATCGCGGCGCGCGGCGGGCTGCGGGTGCTGCTGCTCGAGGCGGACGCGCACCCGCGGGTGCACGTCGGCGAGAGCCTGCTGCCTGGCATCGTCCCGATCCTCGAGCGCATGGGGGCGCTCGCCGACGTCGAGGCGGCCGGCTTCACCCCGAAGTCGGGCACGACGCACTGGCAGTGGGGCACGACGCCGAGCTGGGACCTGTGGTTCGCCGACACGGACCTCTATGATCACGCGTGGCTGGTCGAGCGCGGCAAGTTCGACGCGATCCTGTTCGCGGCCGCGGGCCGGGCCGGGGCCGCGACGCACACGCACGCGGCCGTGCGCGAGCTGCTGTGGGAGGGCGAGCGGCTGTGCGGGGTGCGCTGGCGTAGACGAGGAGAGGAGGTGGTGCACGAGGCGCGCGCGGCATGGACCGTCGACGCGTCGGGGCAGGCGGCGCTGGTCGCGAGGGCGCTCGGGCTGCGCAGCACGATCGCGGGGCTGCAGCACCAGGCGTCGTGGGCCCACTTCGAACGCGCGGGGCGGCTGCCGCCGCCGCGCGAGCACCAGGCGCTGTTCGTGGCCGAGCGCGACCGCTGGCTGTGGCTGTTCCCGCTGTCGCCGACGCGCGCCTCGGTCGGGGTGGTGCGGCTCGACCCGGGCGACGAGGGCGAGGGCGACGAGCTGCGGGCCGAGCGGTTCATGGCCCAGGTGCGGGGCAGCGAGCCGTTCTCGCGGGTGCTCGGCGCGGCGGAGCGGGTCACGCCGGTGCGGACGCAGCGCGACTGGTCGTACCGCATGTCGCGCGTGGCCGGGCCGGGCTGGCTGCTGGTCGGGGACGCGGCGGGGTTCATCGACCCGGTGCTGTCGACCGGGGTGTTCCTGGCCATGCACGCGGGCTTCCACGCGGCCGAGCTGCTGCTGGCGGGGCGCGAGGTGGCCGAGCGCTACCAGCGGCACCACGCCGAGCTGTTCGAGGATCTGCTGCGCATGGTCCGCTTCTACTATCAGCAGACCCTGAGCCGCGACGACTACTTCTGGGAGTCGAAGCGGATCCTGCTGCGCGAGGACACCGAGCTGCGCCCGCAGAAGGCGTTTTTAATTTTGACGAGCGGGCTGGTGCGCAACCTGGCGTTCGACGCGGTGACGGAGCAGGTCGAGGCGCGGCGGGCCGAGGCGGTCCGGGGCGGCGGCGAGGTCGACGCGCCCGCGCGGCTCGGGTTCGTGTGCTTTCACCTGTCCTTTCAGACAGAGACCACGCCGGCGCCGCTGTGGCTGCTGATCGAGCCGCGGCGCGCGGAGGAGCCGGCGATGTTCCGCACGGCGCGCTGGCAGATCAACTGCGTCGCGCCGCGGTGGAACAACGACCCGCTGCGCGCGCCTGCGCTGGCCGGTCCGCTGCGCGCGCTGGCGGCGCGCGTGCAAGCGCTGGACACCGTCGACGAGCCGCTGACTGCGTTCTGGCGGCGGACGCGGGGCGAGCTGATGGCGGCGGTGCGCGGACTCGGAGCGGGGTTCGAGGTGCTGCGCGTGTTCGGCGAGTGAGCGCGTGCCTGACGAGACGTGACGTAGGCCGTGCGTACGGAGACGGTTCAAGGCGCGGCGGGTCGTGACAGACTCGGCGGCAGGTGCATCGATGACACTGCCAAGCCTGCCGCTCCCTGATGTGATCTACAACGTCCGAGTCTACCGCGGTGTGACCGGCGACCGCAAGCTGCTCAGCTGCAACGCCATCGGCGAGGTCGACCTGTGGACCACGGACGACGACTCGAACCGCCAGAAGTGGCAGTTCATCAAGCTGCCGGACGGGTCGTACAACATCCGCGTGTTCGGCGGGGTGAACAACGGGCGGGTGCTGCTGAGCTGCGGCGGCACCGGCGAGCGCGTCGACCTGTGGACCACCGACGACGGCTCGGGGCGGCAGCGCTGGACGCTCGAGCCGCTGGCGATGGGCTGCTTTCGCATCCGCGTCAAGGGCGGCGTGAGCGGCGGGCGGGTGCTGCTGAGCTGCGGCGGCGACGGCAAGCGCGTGGACCTGTGGACCACGGACGACAACTCGGGGCGTCAGCAGTGGGTGCTGATCCCGGAGGACATCGAGCTCGACCGCGTCGAGTTCAACCTGCCGGCGACGGTGATGACCACCCAGCCCGACTTCGTCGACGAGTCCGTGGTCGAGAACACCGAGTCGAATCCTCTGAACAAGACGGCGACGTACACGCACCAGGCGACGACTTCGTCGTCGTTCGAGCAGACCCACGCGTTCACGTTCTCGGCCTCCGGGACCAAGAACTTCGGCACGCCGGTGTTCGCGTCGGGGTCCGTGACCGTCAGCGCCTCGACCACGCACACGTGGTCCTACGCGACCAACCAGACCCGCCAGGACACGCGCAGCTACTCGCTGCAGATCATCGTGCCGGGGCACTGGCGCAACAAGGTCGCGCTGTCGGTGAAGATGTTGAAGCTGAACGTGCCGTACACGGCGTACGGGACGTCGAAGCTGACGGGCCAGACCGTCGCCGTGCCGGGTGAATGGACGGGGGTCACGGCCGGGCAGATCCTCCACGTGGTGAGCGGAGAGCCGCTGTGAGCGCCGGCTTGGCCGGGCGGGCGAAGCGTGGCAAGGTGGGCGCATGCGCAGCCTCGTCACGCTCGTCATGATCCTGGGCCTCGGCGCCTGTACCAAGGAGCAGCCCGGCTCGGAGGGGCCGCCGGCCGCGGGCGGGCCGCGGGCGTGCACGGAGATCGGGTGCATCAACGGCCTGCGCGTGACCATGGACAAGGCGACGGCCTGGGCGGCCGGCGGCTACACGTTCGAGATCGGCGTCGAGGGCACGAAGATCACCTGCAAGGGGGCGCTGCCGCTGAAGGCCTGCGACGCCGGGCCGTCGCTGCAGTGCGACCCGGCCGACCGGGTGACGATCGGCGAGTCGGGCTGCGCGCTGCCGCCGGAGTCGCACGGCTTCTCGGACATCCAGTTCGGCGGCGGAGAGCCGCCGCGGGAGGTCGAGCTCAAGATCATGAAAGATGGCGAGGCGCTGCACACGGCCAGGCTGTCGCCGACCTACAAGACCGTGCAGCCGAACGGGGCCGGCTGTCCGCCGGTGTGCAACAACGCCAGCGAGACCGTGCAGATCCCGTGAGCCGCGACGAACGCGAGACGGGCGCCGGCAGTTGAACCAGCGCCCGTGGCGGGGAGGCTGACCTTCGGGTCAGGCGGCCGAGCCGGCGTTGATGTGCTTGATGATTTCGTCGCCGAACTGCGAGCACTTCACTTCCTTGGCGCCGTCCATCATGCGGGCGAAGTCGTAGGTGACGGTCTTCGCGGCGATGGCGCGCTCGATGCCCTGGATGATGAGGTCGGCGGCCTGGTTCCAGCCCATGTAGCGCAGCATCATCTCGCCGGAGAGGATGACGGAGCCGGGGTTGACCTTGTCCTGGCCGGCGTACTTCGGGGCGGTCCCGTGGGTGGCCTCGAAGATGGCGTGGCCGGTGTCGTAGTTGATGTTGCCGCCGGGGGCGATGCCGATGCCGCCGACGCAGGCCGCGAGGGCGTCGGAGATGTAGTCGCCGTTGAGGTTAAGGGTGGCGATGACCGAGTACTCCTTCGGGCGGGTCAGGATCTGCTGGAGGAACGCGTCGGCGATCGCGTCTTTGACAACGATCTTGTGGCCGTCCTTCTCGAACACCTGCCAGGGGCCGCCGTCGAGGTCGGTGGCGCCGTAGGCCGACCTGGCGAGGGCGTAGCCCCAGTCGCGGAAGGCGCCCTCGGTGAACTTCATGATGTTGCCCTTGTGGACCAGCGTCACGCTCGGGAGCTTGTTGGCGATCGCGTAGTTGAGGGCGGCCTTGACGAGGCGCTCGGTGCCCTGCTGCGAGACCGGCTTGATGCCGAAGCCGGCCGTCTCGGGGAAGCGGACCTTCTTGTAGAGCTTGGGGAAGCTCTCGGAGAAGCTCTTCTTGAAGGTCTCGCACTCGGGGGTGCCGTGCTGGAACTCGATGCCGGCGTAGATGTCCTCGGTGTTCTCGCGGAAGATCACCATGTCGGTGTCGCCGGGGCGCTTGATCGGCGAGGGCACGCCCTCGAACCAGCGGACCGGGCGCAGGCACGTGTAGAGGTCGAGCTCCTGGCGCAGGGCGACGTTGAGGCTGCGGATGCCGCCGCCGACCGGGGTGGTCAGCGGGCCCTTGATGCCCACGAGGTGGCTGCGGCAGATGTCGAGGGTCTCCTGCGGGAGCCAGTTGCCGGTCTGATTGAAGGCCTTCTCGCCGGCGAGGACCTCGCGCCACTCGATCTTGCGCTCGCCGTTGTAGGCCCTGGCGACCGCGGCGTCGAACACGCGGACCGAAGCGGCCCAGATGTCGGGACCGGTTCCGTCGCCCTCGATGAAGGGGATGATGGGGTGGGTCGGGACGTGGAGCCCCTGCGGGGTCATTCGGATCGCTTCAGCCATCGCGGGCCCGTATACCACAGGACGCGCGGGGTGCGGCGGGCGTCTTACGGGGCTGCAGCGGGCGCTGCGGCCTGTGCGGCCGCGCCGGCGGGGATGGTGCCGGCCTCGCGCTCGACGCGGAACTGCTTGCCGTCCCAGGTGATGACGAGGCGCACGAAGCCGACGGGGCGATCCAGCGGGATGCCCTGGTGGCGGACCGCGAGCGGGCCGAGGCCGGCGGCGGGGGCCTGGACGGCGTAGAGGCCGGTGTCGCCGGCGTCGATGGCGTCGCCGGCGATCGGCGCGGGCGGGTCGGAGGCGAGGGTCAGGCGCGCGCCGAGGTCGTCCCAGAGCACGAGGGTCCAGGTCGCGGGGGCGTCGAACAATTGCAGGCGGCCGAGCTCGCGGGCGACGCCGCCTTCGGGGGTCTTGGGGTCGGGGGTGGCGAGCAGCGTGGCGAGCAGGGCGGCGGCGTGGAGGCGCGCGAACCGGCGCGGGTCGTCGGCGCCGGGGCGGCCCTCGCCGGCGGCGACCTTGCGGAGGATCCGCAGGGCCTCGTCGACGCGCCCGGTGCCGGCGGCGGCGCGGGCCAGGCGGATGACGGCGAGCGCGTCGTCGGGGGTCATCTCGCCGAGGTCCTGGTACTGGCGATAGGCGCGCTCGTACCAGTGATAGCGGAAGAAGATGTCGCCGAGCAGGCGGCGGCTCTGCGGCGACTCGGGGTCGAACTCGACGATCTCCGAGAAGATGCGCTGGGCCTGGGCCTCCTGGCCGTGGGCGACGAACACCTCGCCGATCTGCTGGGCGAGCACGGGCGTCATCAGGCCCTGCTCGCGCAGGCGACGGCCGCGGGCGATCGCCTCCTCGAGCTTACCTTGCTCGCTGAGCAGGCGGATCATGCGGCGCTCGCCCTGGGGGTCTCCCGGGCTGCGCAGCAGCGCTTGCTGGACGATCGCCAGCTTCTTGGCCTCGGCCTCGGGCGGCGCGACGAGGAACAGCTGGCGATCGACGTCGCTCCAGTCGACGCCGCCGTGGAACATCGCGTTCTCGACGGCGGCGACGAGCGACGGCTCGACCAGGCGGCGCATGAGCCCGCGGGCCAGGTACTCGCGGGCGTCGCGCTCGCCGGTGAAGTGGGCGAGCAGCACGGCGATCTCCTGCTCGGTGCGCACGCGTTCGTGCAGCAGCTGGAGGAACACGCGTTGGTCCTTCCAGCCGGTGATCTCGCACGAGCCGGCGGCGGCCTCGTAGGTGTTGAGCGCGGCGTAGATGGTGTCGGCGCCATCGAGGCGCTTTTGCCAGAGCAGGCGGCGGTGCGAGAGGCCGCGGGCGGCCGCGTCGGAGCACGGGAGCTTCAGGCCGCGGGTCACGCCGGACGACACGAGCGGCTGGTAGCCGGGGCGCGGCGGGGTCTTGGGCGGGGAGATCGCGGGCTTGCTCTCATCCTTCCTGGCCGGCATGTCGGCGACGCTCTTGTCGAGGTTGCGAGCGCCGCCGCCGGGGCTGCCGGCGGGGCGCGCGGGCGCGGACTTGGCGGCGAAGTCGTCGCGGTCGGCGGGGACCTCGGGGACCGGGGGGGCGGCTGGTGGGGCCTCCTCGGCCTCGGGGGCGCGGGCCTCGGCGGTCGTCGGGGTGGTGGCGGCGGGCGACGCGGGGGACGGCTGCGGGGGCGCGGGCGGGGCGGCGTTGGCGGTCGCGGTCGAGCCGGGGCTGTGGGCGACGGGCGTCTCCTCGCGGCGCGCCTCGGCGGGGGCCGATTGGGCGCCGCAGCCGAGCGGCGCCGAGGCGGCGGCGGCGAACATGGCGATCACCCCGGGGCGCGGCGGCGCCTCGATGCCGCGCGACCAGCTCGCGTCCGCGGTGAGCTTGACGCCGGGGAACAGGCGCGGGCGCCGGCCGATGCCCTGCTGCTGATACGCGAGCTCGCTGTCGAGGGCGAGGAAGGAGGTGAAGGGGGTCATCATCGCGTACTCGAGGCCGAGCGAGAGGATCTTGCCGCGCACGGCCTCGACGCCGCGCGAGTCGCCGAGCAGGCGCTCGACGTAGGCGGCGGCCCACAGGCGGGGCACGACCTGGTCGAGCACGCCGCGGTCGCGCACGAGCGGGTACTCCTTCTTGAAATCTTCGCCGGCGAGGCGGCCGGACACCGTGATCGTCTTCGGCAGGTCGTGGTGCGTGCGCGCGAGGATCACCATCTCCTGGCCGCGCGAGAGCTTGCCGCCGGCGGTGACGAACACGTCGTCGAGGCCCTCGCCGAGGTCGACCTCGAGGTCGGTGACGGTCGGGGTCTTGAGCGCGCCGGACAGCTCGAGCGCGCGGACGACGGCCTGCTCGGGGGCGTCGACGCGGAGCGACTCGCCGCCGCCGACGCGGGCGAGGCGGCCGAGCATGGCGTCGTCGACGTCGTTGCCGACGCCGACGGTGAACAGGCGGGCGCGCGAGCCGGTCATCGAGCGGCGCAGGCGCTCGGCGAGGGCGTCGCCGGCGCGCTCGCCCGAGGTCGCGAGGCCGTCGCCGATGTAGACGACGGCGGGCTGCTCGAGGCCGTGCACGCGGGTCAGGGCCTGTTCGAAGATCGCCCCGAGGTCGGTGGCGCCGCCGGCGGCGTGCTGGGCGACCTTCTCGAGGGCGGCGGAGATGTTGTCCGGGGTGGCGTCGGCGAGGCCGTCGTCGGGGTGGAGCACGGTCGCGGCGACGTCGGCGGACATCACGGCGAAGCGGTCGCCGGCGGACAGCGAGCGCAGCAGGGCCTCGGCGACGGCGAGCTTGGTCTGCTGCTCGGAGGTGTCGCCGGCGGCGGAGGTGTCGATGACGACCACGACGTCGCCGCGGGGCATGGCGAGCTTGGAGAAGTCGAGGTCGGGGGCGTAGCGGACCATGAGGAAGCTGGCCCCGTCGCCGCCGGGGTCGAGGAGGTTGTAGCGCAGGGGCACGCGCGGCCTGTCCGGCTTGCGGGTCAGCTCGAGCTCGAAGTCGGCGCGCGGGGTGTAGCCGGAGCGGCGCATGGTGACGCGGCGGCCGTCCTGCTCGACGCGGGCCTCGCCGAGGGTCGCGAGGTCGTAGTCCTGCTCGAGGCCGGCGCGCAGCTGGACCTCGAGCGCGAACTCCTCGATGGCGGCGGCCTCGCGCCCGGGCGGGCCGGACAGCGGGTAGCGGTAGCGCAGCTTGCCCTCGGACTCGGTGAGCAGCTGCTGGTAGCGCAGGACGATGCGGCGCTCGCCGAGCGGCGGCACCGGGAAGATGCGGGCGCGCACCGTGCGGGCGTCGATCCACTCGAGCAGCGCGGGGTCGTTGGCCCGCTGCACCGCGGCCTCGTAGGTGGCGGCGGCCTTCTTGCGCTCGACGATCTCGCCCTCGATCAGGCGGCCGTCGGTCTCGAGGGCGAAGCTGACGAGCTGCGCGCCCTCGGGGATCGTGAACCAGTACCAGCCCTCGACCGCCGCGCCGGCGGGGTTGAAGAACTTCTGGTCGACGAGGGTCTCGGCGATGTCGTCCTCGAGCGCGATCTTCACGGTCTGGCGCTGGATCGACAGCGGCAGCGCGGGCGTGCCGGGCGGCGCGGAGCGGTCGACGGCGTAGAGGGCGCCCGAGCCGACGCCCGAGCGCAGGCCGCCGCCGCCGCGGTCGCCCATGCCGCCGGTCCAGTCGTCCCAGAAGGCCACGGGCTCGACGGTGGGGGCGCTGTCGCCGGTGATGCCGGCCTGCTCGCCGGCCTTGACCTCCGCGCGGCCGCCGGCCGAGCTGACGATGGCGAGGCCCTCGGCGACGTAGATCGACGCCTGACCTGACTTGAAGGACAGGCTCGCGCCGCCGTCGCTGAGCGACACGCTGTGCGGGCCGACGCGGTGGGGGACGCCGGTCTGGCCCTCCTCGAGCGGCGGGGCCTCGAGCCACAGCTGGCCGTCGTCGAGGGTCACGCCGGCGCCGAGGGTCACGCGGGTGTCGTCGCGGAGGAACACGCGCGAGCCGTCGGGCAGGCGGATCATCGCGCGCGCGCCGGCGCCGGTGCGGACCACGGCGTCCGCGGGCAGCGGGGTGCCGGACAGCAGGCGCGTGGGCGCGGGGCCGTCGAGCAGGACCTCGCCGGCGGCCAGCTCGAGGCTGCTGCCGAGGCGCTGGGTCTGCACGGGCGGCGGCTTCTTCCACGGGTTGACGATCGCGAGGGTGACGCCGCCGGCGAGCAGGAGGGCGACGCCGACGCCGACGAACAGTCGGCCGCGCTTGCGGGAGAGGGCAGGAGTGGACACGGGGACACCTCGGGTAGAGAGCGCGAGGCGAGAGCATCGCATCACGCGGGGTGGCGATCTACCTGCCCTTCGGGACATACGGAGGATCGCCCGCCGCGCTGATCCGCTCGCCGGACGGTGGGGCGAAACGCCGGGCGGCGAGCGGCGGTCTACGGCCGCGGGCACGGGCGAGCCCGTCGCACGTGCGCGGACGACGAGGGCCGCACTGTCAGGGCCGCGGGGCGAGCGGCGTTCAAGCGCCTTCGCGTCGCGTCGGCGAGCTCGGCGTCGACGTCGTTGCAGGCGCAACGGTCGAGGTCACAGGCCGAGGGACGCGTTGGTGGCGGCGTCGGTCTGCTGGGCGCTGGCGACGATGGCCTCGAAGATCGCGTCGCCGGCGAGGCCCTTGCCGGTGTTGCGCTCGACCAGCCACTCGAACGTGGGGCCGTCGGGGTCGCCGTACTTGTCGCGGTCGCGGGCCTCGAGGGCGAGCACCGCGGAGGCGTCCTGCATCATCGCCCGGGCGATCCTGCGCGCGTCGTGGCGCGCGGCGAAAGCGGCCCTGGCGCGCGCTTCGGGGCCGTCTCCGCGGGTGCGGGCGGAGTCGTCGGCGGGGCCGATCGCGGCCACGCGTTCGAGGTAGAGCTGGCGGGCCTGACGATCGGTCCAGACCACGCCCGCGGTCTTTAATTGCCGGGCCTCGGCCACGCTCGCCGGCTTGGCGAGACCCGCGGGCCACGGGTCGTCGACCGCGACGGGGTTCGAGCGCTCGCACGCCGGCGTGAGCGGGGCGAGCAGGGTCAGCAGGGCGAGCAGCGAGGTCCGACGGAGCAGGCTGCTGAACGGATGGTTCGCGGCGCGCGCGAGCATCGCAGGAGTATCGCCGGGGCGCCGGGGCCCGGGCAAGCCGTGTAAGCTGGGCCGCGGCGCGGGCGTTTCGTCGCCACCACGCGAGCCACATGGTCCTCGCGGGTCACCGGGTGGGTCACCCGCTTCAACTTCGACGACAGGTTTCCGATGCATCGAACCATGCTCCTGCTCCTGTGTGCCGGCCTCGGGTTGTCCGGGTGCGCCAAGCGGGCCGATTACGAGGCGGCCGCGCCTTCGCCCGACTACGCGGCGGGGTCGACGGCCGACATGGCGCCGGCGATGCCGGCCGACTACGAGTCCGTCAAGAGGGACGAGGCGTACGGCGGCGACGGCAAGGCGATGCCGGAGGAGCCGATGATGACGACGCCGACGACGATGCCGGCCGCGCCCGCGAGGACGCCGCCGAGCGGGGGCGCGACCGACAAGCTGGAGCCGCCCAAGCAGAAGCCGGCGGAGGTGAGCGAGGGCAAGGAGAGGGGGCCGAGCAAGGAGCCGGAGAAGGTCGCGCGGCAGATCATCTACACCGCCGAGATGGGCATCTCCGTGTTCAAGCTCGACGAGGCGATGGAGCGGGCCGAGGCGCTGGCGCTCGAGTCGGGCGGCTACGTGCAGAGCATGTCGCAGGGCTACTACGTGCTGAGGATCCCCGCGGCCAAGCTGCGCGGGGTCATGGCCGAGCTCGGCAAGCTCGGAGTGGTCGAGTCGCGCTCGCTGCAGGCCCAGGACGTGACCGAGGAGTTCGTCGACCTGACGACCCGCATCCGCGTGCTGAAGGAGACGCAGCAGCAGCTCATCACCCTGCTGAAGTCGGCGCGCAACGTCGAGGAGGCGCTGAACGTGCGGCGCTCGCTCGACCAGATCACGATGGAGCTCGAGCAGGCGATGGGCCGCCTGCGCATGCTGGAGAGCCTCATCGGCTTTAGCACCCTGACCGTCCGCATGAGCCAGCGCGGGCCGCAGAACGCCATCCCGTCGAGCAACGACCCGTTCCCGTGGGTCGATGGGCTCGGCGTCGAGGCCACGGAGTGGAACTGACATGCACACCTTCATCAAGACGACACTCATGGGCGTGGGCGCGGCGGCGGCGCTGACGGGCTGCGCGGCCTACAAGCTCGAGCCGCCGCCGGGGTTCGCGCTGGTCAGCGGCGGGGACTACGAGATGCGGATGAAGGCCCAGGACAACGTGGGCCTCAGCGTGCGGCGCTTCGACAACGTCAAGGGCGGCACGCTGGCCTACTGGGCCAGCGACCTGGTGACCAAGCTCGGTCGGCGGGGCTACGTGCTGACCGGGCAGGCGGCGGTGGAGGCGAAGAACGGCCGCGAGGGCACGCGCTTCGACTTCGACTACGTGCTGCCGGGCACCGACAAGGCCAAGTTCTACACGGTGTCGCTGTTCGTGACCGACAAGTACAAGGTCGTGGTCCAGGTCGCGGGCGACAAGGAGTTCGCGGCGGCGTACCGCGGGCGCAGCGACGAGATCCTCGGCGAGCTGAAGGTCCGCGGCTGCAAGGCGGGGTCGAAGATCTGCGGCTCGCCGCAGCCGGGCAAGCTGCAGACACCGGCGCCGCTGGTCGTGCCCGACGGGCCGCCCGATGTCGGGCCGGGTGACGCGACGGGAGCTGCAGGATCTGCGGCTGTCCCGTCCGCGGTCGCGTCGCCGGCGCCGACACCGGCCGCGCCGCCGCCTTGAAGCCGCGAGAGGGGGCCGCGGGGCTCCGTACGCAAGCGGTGCAGAAGCGGTGCAAGCGGTGCACGTGCGCGGTTGCGAGCCACTTGCGAAGCGCCCCGCGCGAGACCGGCGAAGCGGCGTGAAGCCGCGAGAAGGCCGGAGCAGCGGCGCTTAAGGGTTGCGTAAGGTGAGGACGAAGCAAGGCTTTCGCTGGCATGCGGCTTGCTCGACGGCTCCGGGCAAGGGAGCCGCGCCATGCAACCCAAGATCTTGATTGTCGAGGACGACCCGTGGATGCAGCGCGAGATCCAGGTCGCGCTCGAGGGCCGGGGCTACGACCTGCTGACGGCGTCGAACGGGGTGACCGCGCTGGCGCGGGCGTGCGTGACGACCCCGGACCTCATCCTCTCCGACGTGGTCATGCCGGTGATGGACGGGTGGACGCTGCTGAAGCGGGTGCGCCAGCACAGCCGCCTGATCGGCGTGCCGTTCGTGCTGATGACCACCCAGGTCGAGGTGCGCGACCTGCAGCGCGGCTTTCGCCTCGGGGCCGACGACTACGTGCCAAAGCCGTTCCAGGCCAAGGACCTGCAGGACCGCGTCGACCACCTGCTGTACCGCACGCCGGGCTCGTCGCAGGCGTTCATCAGGCCCAGCGAGGTCGGGGTGCAGAGCGACAAGTTCGGGTTCTCGGGCTCGCTGTCCGACATCAGCCTGACCGCGCTGCTGTCGTTCCTCGACATGGAACACAAGAGCGGGATGATCGTCGTGCGCCACGAGGGCGAGCGCGGGCGGCTGTTCCTGCGCGAGGGCCGGGTGTTCTGCGCCCGCCTCGACCGCGGCCCGGCGCTGACCAACGCCGAGGCGGTCTACTGGATGCTGCGCTGGACCGAGGGCAAGTTCGAGTTCCGCGCGCTGCGCGTCGACATGGAGGACGAGGTCAAGTGCCCGACCTCGTACCTCGTGCTCGAGGGGGCGCGGCGCCTCGACGAGGCCCGGGCCAGCGCCGCGGCCATGTGAGGAGGTCGCCGATGCTGCCAGTGCGCTCCTCGAATCAGCAGCAGTCGCGCCGGCGTCCGCCGCCGCGCCGCGGGCTGCGGGTGGTGCGTCCGGTGACCGGCGGCAGGCGGGCCGCGCCGGCGCGGCGCGAGGCCGAGGTCGAAGGGCCGCGGGCCAGCGACCAGGCGCTCGTGAGCGGGCCGCAGGCGACGGAGCCGGCGGGCGACGATCCGCCGCGGTTCGGGCGCTTCGCGGTGCTCGGTCGGGTCGGCGCGGGGGCGATGTCGACGGTGTTCGCGGCCCACGACCCGTCGCTCGGGCGTAAGGTCGCGATCAAGCGCGTGCTCGACGACGGCGACGGCGAAGCGCGCACGCGGGCGCAGATCGAGGCCCACGCGCTGGCCCGGGTGTCGCACCCGAACGTGGTCCAGATCTTCGAGAGCGGGTCGTGCGGCGGCCAGGCGTTCGTGGCGATGGAGCTCATCGAGGGCGTGACGCTGAGCGAGTGGCAGGCGGCGGCGCCGCGCACCACCGCCGAGACGCTGCGGATGTACGTGCAGGCCGGTCGCGGGCTGGCGGCGGCGCACGCGGTCGGGGTGGTGCACCGCGACTTCAAGGCCGACAACGTGGTGATCGGCGGCGACGGGCGGGCGCGGGTCGTCGACTTCGGGCTGGCGCTGATCGTCGGCGGGCCGCAGCAGGTCGGCTCGTCGAGCTTCGACCCCGACGCGTCGGTGCGGCTGACCAGCAGCGGGGTGGTGCTCGGGACGCCGGCGTACATGTCGCCGGAGCAGCACCGCGGGCTGGCGATCGACGCCCGCAGCGACCAGTTCAACTTCTGCGCCGTGCTCTACGAGGCGCTCTACAAGGTGCGGCCGTTCGCCGGCAGCACGCTGGCGGAGGTGGCTGTGCAGGTCCGCGGCGGGGTCATGCAGCGGCCGCTGCGCGGCACCGTCGACTCGGAGCACGTGTACGCGGCGCTGCTGCGCGGGCTGTCGGCGGGGCCGGACCGGCGCTGGTCGTCGTTGACGGAGCTGCTCGACCACCTCGAGCGGTGGGACCGGCCGCGGCCGCCGCCGCGGGTGGTGTGGCCGCGGCGGCTGGCGGCCGCGCTGGGGCTGATGCTGCTCGGCGTCGGCGCGGGAGCGGAGCTCGCGGGTCCGGCGCTGGTCGGGGTGCTGGGGGCGGCGCTGATGCTGGTCGGGTTCGCGTGGCTGCTGGGCGTGCGCGTCAGGGCACCACGTCTGCGCTGGTCTGGCACTGCGTGATCTCGGCGACGGACATGGGGTCGCCGTCCTCGAACACCACGAAGTCCTCGCCGTCGGCGGTGTAGACGTCGCGCACGCGCGCGGTGAAGCGGTGGCGGTCGCGGAGCTCGACCTCGACGGGCTTGCGGAAGATGGCGGCCTCCTCGAGCACGTCGAGGATGTCGCAGTGATCGATCGCCTGGTGTCTCATGGTGGCCTCCTCGTAGGGTGCAGGCGAGCGCCGTGGGGCGCGAGCGCAAGCTTGGCGGCGAGGCGGCGCTGTTCGAGCGCCTGCGCCGGGCTCACTTGCCCTGCGCGAGGGCGGAGATCAGGGCGCGGCGCTGGCCCGAGAGCGAGGGGCGGCGGAGGTGGCGGACCATGTCCTCGAGGCCAGACAGCGTCAGCTGGAACATGGGGAACACCCGGGCGATCTCCGCGATCGTGCCGGAGCGCCACAGCGAGGGCGCCTCGGGGTTGAGCCAGGCGCTGCGGGGGAAGCGGTCGGCGATGCGGGCCAGCCAGGTGAGGCCGGAGGGGCCGCGGGCGGACTCCCACCAGTCGCCGCTCGACATGGTCAGCTCGCCCGGGTGCATGTACGCGTCGCCGACGAGCACCACCGTCCACTTGCTGTCGAGCGTGCGCAGCAGCTCGCGGGTCTGGACCGGGCGGTCGAAGCGGGCGTCCTCGTAGACGCGCTGGTACACGCAGTTGTGGAAGTAGTAGCTCTTCAGCTCCTTGAAGCCGCCGCCCTGGTGGGCCGCGCTGAACAGGCGGGACACGAGGTCGGCGTGGGGGTCCATGCTGCCGCCGACGTCGAGGAGGAGCAGCAGGCGCACGTCGCTGTGGCGCTCGGGCGACAGCACGACCTCGATGTCGCCGCAGTTGCGGGCGGTGGCGTCGATCGTCTCGTCGAGGTCGAGCTCGAGCCTGGACTCGTCGCGCGACAGGCGGCGCAGGCGCCGGAGGGCCGCGGCGATCTGCCGGGTGTCGAGCACGAGGTCGCGGCGGAACTCGCGGAAGCGGCGGGCGTCGGCCACGGCGAGGGCGCTGCGTCCGCCGCCGCCGCCGACGCGGATGCCGGCGGGGTTGAAGCCGCCCTGGCCGAACGGCGAGGTGCCGCCGGTGCCGACCCACTGCGAGCCGCCGTCGTGGCGCTCTTTTTGCTTCTCGAGGCGGTCGAGCAGCTCGCGGCGCAGCTCGTCCATGTTCAAATTCTTGAGGGCCTCGCGCAGGGCCGGGTCGAGCTCCAGCAGGCGCTTCGGGTCCTGCAGGAAGGCCTCGATCTCGGCGAGCATCGCGCGCAGGTCGGGGGTCGCGCCGCGGAAGGTCTCGGCGAACACGCGGTCGAAGTCGTCGTAGTGGGCCTCGCTCTGGATCAGGATGCAGCGGGCGACCTGGTAGAAGCCGTCGAGCGAGCTGCGGTGGAGGTCGCGCGCGAGCGCCTCGACGAACGCCAGCCAGGTGTGGGTCGTGACCGGGACGCCGCGGGCGCGCAGGTTGTAGAAGAACTCGAGGAACATGGTCGACGCGGCGTCAGTGCCGCGGCCCCTTATTAAATCGGCGCTGGGCGGTGTCGATGTCCTGCTCCTTCTTGAGCAGGGTGCCGAGGTAGGGGAGGCCGGCGCCGAGCAGCTTGGCGGGGTCGAGGCCGCCGTGGCGGAGCGCGGAGATCCAGTCGATCAGCTCGCTGGTGCTCGGGGGCTTTCTTAGACCGTCGAGCCCACGCAGGGAGTAGAACGCCTCGAGGGCGCTGGCGAGCAGGCGCTCCTCGACGTCGGGGTGGTGGACCTTGACGATGCGCGTCATCAGCGGCTTGTCGGGGAACTCGATCCAGTGGAACACGCAGCGGCGGAGGAACGCGTCCGGCAATTCCTTCTCGTTGTTGCTGGTGATGATGACGATCGGGCGGTGGCGGGCGGTGATGGTCTCGCCGGTCTCCATCACCGTGAAGCTCATGGTGTCGAGCTCGTGGAGGAGGTCGTTGGGGAACTCGAGGTCGGCCTTGTCGATCTCGTCGATGAGGACGACCACGCGCTCGTCCCGCTTGAAGGCGCGCCCGAGCGGGCCGAGCGTGATGTAACGCCCGATGTCGTGCACGGCGCCCTCGCCGAAGCGCGAGTCGTGGAGGCGGCGCACCGCGTCGTACTGGTAGAGACCGTCGACCGCTTTTGTCGTAGATTTGACATGCCAGCGTTCGAATGGAGTGTTGTAGAAGGCGGCGATGTCGCGGGCGAGCAGGGTCTTGCCCGTCCCCGGCTCCCCCTTCACCAGCAGCGGCCGCCCGAGGGCGACCGCGACGTCCACCGCCCGCGCCAGTTCCGGAGAAACGATGTACTCGGAGGTCCCTGTGAAGCCCTGCACCGCCTCGGAGGATGGCACCAAAGGCCGTCCGCCGTCACGGGGTTCACGCGTGACGATCGTCGCGGCGGTGCTCGGCGCCGCCGCGCCGGTGCTGCCGACGGCGCTGCTGCTGTGGGGCTGCGACCCGCCGGAGGAGGAGGCCTCGCCGACGGCGGCGCGGGCCGGGGAGCCGCCGCCGGCCGAGTTGCCGGAGTCGGCCGAGCCCGAGGCCGCCGAGGTCGCCGAGGTCGCCGACGTCGAGGTCGCCGGGGTCGAGGAGGTCGACGAGGACGAGGCGGACGAGGCGGACGGTCCGGCGCCGATCGGCGTGCGGGTGTCGACGCGGACCACGCTGGTCTACGCGGTGCCGCGGGCGGGCAGCGACTACCGCGGGAGGATCGACCCGGACACGCCGTTCGCGATCTACGGGATGGTTCAGGGGACAGGTTGTGCGGGCGAGGGCTGGGCGATGGCCGGGCCGCGGCCCGAGGACGGCTACGTGTGCCTGAAGGCGGCGACCGCGAGCGACGCGATCCCGTCGATCCTGCCGGTGCTGCCGGAGGGGCTCAACGTGCCGTACATCTACGCCAAGCCGAAGCACGACCGCAAGGGCAACCTCCTGGTCGAGGTGCCGCGCTACCGCAACAAGCTGGCGCTGCAGTACGACAAGGAGCCGCTCGACTTCATGGCGCCGCACCGCAACTACGCGTTCGTGGCCGTGCACAAGCTGCCGCGGCACGGCAAGGTGCTCGAGGACGCGCTCGAGCAGATGGTGCCGGCCAAGGACATGAAGCTCGAGGAGCCGAGCCTTTTCGCCGGGCGGGTGCTGGCGGACAGGCCGGTGACGGCGGGGCGGGTGGCGGCGTGGGCCGTGTCGCACGAGACGCTGCTGCGGGCCCAGCCGAAGATGAAGCTGGGGCCGGTCGGGCAGCTCGAGTACCACACGGCGATCGAGGTGCTGCCGGAGCTCAAGCGCGGCGGGGGCGGGGTGTGGCTCGAGATCCCCGACGGGCTCGGGCCGGGCGTGCCGGCGTTCGTCGAGGCGAGCAAGGTGCGGCGCTGGGAGCCGGGGCCGGAGCTCGCGGGCGTCGGCGACGACGAGCTGTGGCTCGACGTCGACGTCGGGCAACAGGTGCTCGCGGTCATGCGCGGCCAGCAGCCGATCTTCCTGACGCTGGTCTCGAGCGGGACCGGGGCCAAGCCCAACACCTCGACGCCGCGCGGGACCTACCGCATCCGCAACAAGGTCGCGCTGGGGGCCATGCGCAACCGGCCGGAGGACGCCGACGAGTCGCCGTACCACGTCGAGGCGGTGCCGTGGGTGATGTACTTCGACGGGCGCTTCGCGCTGCACGGGGCGTACTGGCACAACGGCTTCGGCCACCGCAAGAGCCACGGGTGCGTGAACCTGGCCCCGAGCGACGCCCGGTACGTGTACGGGCTGGTCGCGCCGGACGTGCCGCCGGGGTGGATCTCGAGCTACGAGCACGCGGGCGAGCCGGGCAGCGTGGTGCGCGTGCGCAAGGGCCAGGAGGTCGGCGAGGACAAGCGCACGGCGCACGAGCAGCCGGCGCCGGAGGCGGTGCTCGCCGAGGCGGCGGGGCCGTGAACGCCGCAAGGGCCTCGCGCTGATCGGAGGGCGCGCCGGGAGCAGCGTGCGTCGACGAGGTGCGGCGCGGCGCGGGCGGGGAGGGCCGCGAGGTCGGCCTCAGCCGGTGACGCCGACGGTCTGGAGCTCGGCGACGTACCAGTCGCCCCACTCGAGGCGCAGCTGGATGACGACGTCGACGGGCTTCTCGTCGCGGGCGGCGATGCGCACGTGGGCGACGGCCTGGGGGGCGTAGTCGCCGGGGATCATCTCGATCTTCGCCACGCGGATGTCGTCGCCGGTGCTCATGCGCCTGGCGATCTCGGCGAAGGCGAAGGTGCGGGCGGCGTCGACGGTCTGGAGGCGGGCGAGGGCGGCGTCCATGGCGGCGTCGCGGTCGATGTCGGTGAAGAAGCGGGCGCTGACGTAGGCCT
This sequence comes from Myxococcales bacterium, assembly GCA_016793465.1. Next base: position 265,453 of record JAEUJW010000075.1, on the reverse strand, counting down.
GGGAGAACTCGAAGAAGAAGCTGACGACCTGCTCGCGGGTGAGGAGGCCGTCGACGCCGAGGGCGTGCATGAAGGCGTCGGTGCCGGTGCGCAGCACGACCTCCTGGACGGCCGAGAACGGCAGCGACTCGCCGTCGTGGGGCTGGCTCTCGAGGATGCCGTCGAGCGCGGCCACGAATTGCCGCACGGGCTCGCGGCCCTCGCCGGGCAGCTGCTCGGCGATGGTGCGCATGGTGTAGCCGCGGACCTTGCGGGCGTAGGTCGGGGAGATCATGCGCCTGGCGACGTCGAGCTGGCCGCCGTGGATGGCGTCGACGAACCCGCGGGCGCGGTCCTCGGCGCGGTGGGCCTGCTGGCTGGCGGTGTCGAGCCGGGGGCGCTCGGCGAGCATCTGCGCGGCCTCGGCGATGGGGATGGCGTAGCCGCCCTTGCGGTGCTTCCACGTCCACGAGACCACGCCGACGGCGCGGCCGAAGCGGTCGAGCACGGGGCCGCCGCTCATGCCGCGCTGGACCTGCTGGGTCAGCCCGAAGAACGCGCCGGGGCCGACGGCCTCGTTGTAGACCTCGAGCTCGCGGACCTTGCCGGTGCGGGCGACGAACCCGGCCCCGTCGGCGCCGTCGCGGCGGTCCTCGCCGGCGCGGGTCAGCAGGAGCACGCGGTCGGCGTGGCTCACGTAATTTTGCACCGGACGCGGGCTGCCTGTCGCAAGGGTCAGGTACGGCAGGGTCTCGTCGGTCTCGATTTTTAATAAGGCCAGGTCGCGCTGGGGGTCGATGTAGACGATGCGGACGCGGGAGAAGGTGCGGGGCGGGCGGAGGGCGGGGAAGGTCAGGTCCTCGACGTGGTCGGCGTCCTCGACGACGTGGCGGTTGGTGATGAGGTAGCCGGCGGGGTCGACGACGAAGGCGAGGCCGCGGCCGACGTCGGTGGAGACCACGGCGACCGCGGCGGCGCCTTTCTGGGCGATGGCGAGGGCCTCGAGCTCGCGCGCGTCGGGGCCCTGCTGGAGGACGACGCCGTTGACGGTGCTGCGGCCGGCGCAGGCGCCGAGGGCCAGAGTGGCGGCCAGCAGCCACGGCTGAATAAAACCGGAACGCCGAGAGAAGCCAGTCACACGCACCAGGCTACCGCCGGTCCAGGGTCCGGGCCAGCGCGGCGCGAGGATTGCTGCTGGCGGCGATTTCGGGCGGCCGGGCGGACACGAGGGAATGGCCGCGGCCGGAGCGATGTCGGGTGGGGTGTGCCGGCGTGATCCGCTCCGTCGTCGGCGCGGCGAGCGGGCGCGGCTGCTCGCCGGCCGGGGATCCCCGGGGCGTCGGGGATCGGGCCGGGGTTGCCCTGCTGTCGTGATACGTGTGGCAGCGCCCGCGGCGGCGACGCATCGGTGAGGCGTCGAGCAGGTGTCCCGAAGGACAGGTGAGTGGTCGTGCCGGTCTTGCGCGGCGCGGGCTCGGTTGAAAGTGCACGGCGAGGCCCGCTTGACAGGCGCGGCGGGTCGCTGCGGCGACTGCGAGGACTGACGGAGCGCCGGCCGCGGGCCAGGCGCTCTGTCTTTTTGGACAGAGCGAACGGAGGCTGTCTTGAGATCGCGGCGGCGGCCTGAGAGGCTCGAGGGAGCGTCGGGTCAGCGTCTCCGGGGCTCTGTTCTATTAAATAAACGGTTCGAAGCGAGCGGCCCGTCCGGCCGGGACGGCGGGGCGGGCTGCTCGTATCGAACCGTCGAACTGTCAGACGTTGACCATCGCGTCGATGACGCCGGGCTCGAGGCTCGGGTCGCCGAAGTCGTCGACGAGGTTGCCCTCGGCGTTGGTGAGGCCGACGGCGCTGAGGATGGTGTTGTGGAACTTGTTGTGGGTGACGCCGCCGGCGTCGACGTAGAGGCCGGTCTTTAAGAATCCGCCCGCGGAGCCGGCGCACACCCAGGGGATGTTGTTGTAAGAGTGGCCGACGCCGGTGCCGAGGTCGTTGCACCACACGGCGACGGAGTCGTCGAGCAGGGTGCCGGCGTCGGTGGAGTACATGTTGAGGCGCTGGAGCAGGTGGAGGAACAGCTTGCCGTGCTCGCGGTCGATGCGGTGGTGCTTGTCGACGGCGTCGGGGATCGGGTCGCCCTCGGAGCCGTCGCTGTAGATGCGGTGGGAGATCTGGTGGTAGCGGGGGAACTTGACGCCGTCGATCATCCACTCGCTGCCGTCGTTGCCGTCGCCGATCTGCAGGGTCGCGGCGCGCGTGTAGTCGCAGGCGAACGCGAGGGCGATGAGGTTCATCTGCATGCGGCAGATCACCTGCATGAGGTCGTCCTGGCCGTTGTAGCCCTGCTGGGCCTCCATCGCGGCGATCTCGTCGTCGGGCGGGAGGGTGCAGGCGAGCTCGACCTCGATGTCGCGGATGGCGTCGAAGTGCAGCTGCAGGCGGGCGCGGTCGGCCGTGCTGAGGGCCGGCTTGCCCATGAGGCTGGTCATCTGCTCGCGCAGCAGGTCGTTGACGCTGGTGCGGCGGGCCTTGATCTGGGCGGCGAGCTCGGCGGGCAGCTGGGTGATGCCGACCATCTTGGTGTAGACGCTCCAGGGGTTGCGGTCGGCGGCGCGGAGGTCGAGCGGGCCGCGGTACGACAGCACCTCGTTGATGTAGCCGCCCATGGGGCCGGCGTAGACGGTCAGCGGCTCGGGGTTGGCGGGGCCGTTGAGCTCGCGGGCGATGCGGTTGTCGACCGACTCGCCCATGGCGAGCGACTCGTTGCCGCTCGGCACGTCGGACACCTTGGCGGCGGTGAGGACCTGGTTGCCGCCGCCGGAGTGGCCGCAGCCGTTGCCCGGGAAGCCGAAGCGGGTGCCGCGGACGAGCAGGAGCTTGTCGGCGAACTCGGCGAGCTCGCTGACGGCGCGGTCGGCGTCGACGCCGGTGAGCGTCTCGTTGGTGACGGCGCCGAGCTCGTGGGGCCAGAAGCCCTCGGGCTCCATGCCCTCGGCCTGCTGGCAGCCGTTGGCCTGGCGCACGAACACGGCGTAGCGCGGGCGCGCGGGGGGGTCGGCGCGCAGGGTGCGGGGCTGCAGGCCCTCGAGGAACGGCAGGCCGACGGCGACGCCGCCGATGCCGGTGAGGAAGAGGCGACGGGTGACGTTGGGTTTGCGGGACATGGTCACTCCTCCACCGGGGCGCGGGTCAGGAAGGCGGCGTCGCGGGTCAGCTCGAGGATGATCTGCTTGATCGAGATGTCGCCGGTGAGCGAGCCGGCGGTGATGCGGTCGATCAGCGCCTTGTCGGCGAGCTGGGGGTCGCGGGCGTAGCCGTACTCGAGCAGGTGGCCGACGTAGCAGCGGTGGGCGCCCTCGTCGTCGGCCATGAGGTTGGCGAGCTCGACGCCGCCGTCGAACGCGAGCTTGCCGGCCTTGAACTGGAACTCGGCGGCGGCGTCGACCGGCTTGCCGGCGTCCATGGTCTGCCACTCGCCGAGCGGGCCGTAGTTCTCGAAGGCGAAGCCGAGCGGGTTGATGAGGTTGCCGTGGCAGGCCTCGCCGCAGGTGCCCTTGCCGGTGTGACGGTCGATGCGCTCGCGCAGGCTCTCGCCGTCCTTGGGCGGCGGCAGCGGGGGCACCACGTTGGGCGGCGGCGGCAGGCCGGTGCACAGCAGCTGCAGGTTGAGGAACACGCCGCGGTGGATCGGGTCGTTCTCGAAGGCGCCGGCGTTGCTGGCGAGGAAGCCGATCTGCGTGAGGATGCCGGCGCGCTGGGCGGGGTCGAGGTCGACGCGCACGAACGCGTCGTCCTGCGGCGGCGCGGCGCCGTAGAGCGGGGCGAGCGTCTGGTTGACGAACGTGTACGGCGCGGTCAAGAGGGTCGCGAGGTCGCCGTTCTGGGCGAACACCACGTCCTCGACGAACATCATGGTCTCCTTGACCATCGCGTCGTTCATGGCCGGGTCGTAGCTGGGGAACTTGACCGGGTCCTTGTAGACGTCGATGTAGTGGTCGACCTTGAGCAGCTGGTAGTGGAAGCTGGCGACCATGGCGTGGGCGCGCGGGTCGTCGAGCATGCGCGCGGCCTGGACCTCGACGCCGGCGGGGTCGGTCAGGCCGCCGGCGTCGGCGGCGGCGAACAGCTCGTCGTCCGGCATGGTGTTCCACAGCATGTACGACAGCTTGGCGGCGACCTCGTGGTCGCTCAACGGAATGGCGTCGCCGACCACGGTGTCGCTCGCCTCGACGCGGTAGAGGAAGTGCGGCGACTGCAGCATGGTCTGCACGACCAGGCGCACGCCGGCCTCGAACGGGCCGAGCTCGCCGGGCACGTCGACGCCGGCGTTGAAGATCTCGAGGTGGCGCTCGACCTCCTCGGCGGTCAGCGGGCGGCGGTAGGCGCGGCGGCCGAACGCGGTGATGAAGGCGCGGGCCTTGACGTCGGAGTCGCCGTCGACGACCGGGACGATCTTGGCGAGGATCGCGGGGTCGCCGGCGACCTGCTCGGCGACCTGCTCGGAGGCCCGCTGGTAGTCGGTCCACAGCGTCGCGGTGACCTGCAGGGCCTCGTTGTTGTTGTCGAAGCCGCCGCTGATCGGGTCGCCGATGAACAGCGCGCTGAGGCCGGTCGGCTCCGGGAGGGAGAACAGGTCCTGGACCGTGTTCTCCCACTGGACGTGGCTGAGGCGCGGGTAGCGGGACGTCTCGGGCAGGGCCGCGGCGCCGCCGTCGTCGCCGCCGGTCTCGTCGCTGCCTGCGGTCTCGTCGCCGGCCTCGGCCTCGCCGGCGCTGCCTGTGGGCGCGGTGCCGGCCGAGCCGGCGGTGGGCGCGGTGCCGGCGGTGCCGTCGGCGTCACCATCTGCGTCGGCGTCGGCGCTGGCGCCGGAGTAGCAGCCGGTGGCGGCGAGCAGGGCGACGAGGACGAACCGCGTCGCGGAGGAGAGCGGGTGATCGACGCGGGGTGGACCTGCGTGCATCGGATCACTTTAGAGAGCGGGGAAAAACCGTGTCAATCGCCACGATCGCCCGAGGCGGGAGGGGTCTGGCGCCGGCTGGTGTCTCGCGTCCGCGATGTTCACGGGCCCCGACCCGCGGTGGAGAGGTCGCGGCCGGCAGCAGCGGCGGATCGGCGGTCAGGTGTCCGAGCGCGCCAGGGGCGGCGGCCCCCAGCTCGCGCGCGCGACGGACGACGCGCGTGTGCTTGCGAAGATCGCCGACGCGGGTGAGAGCTGCGGGCGAAGACCCGGGGCCGGCGAACCTGTCCCAAGGGCAAGTGACCGCACGCGCGCGGGGGGGGTGGGAATGGCAGCTTGCGCAGGAGCGGCTGTGATACGGTGCCGGCTGACCCTCATGGCACGCACCCTCTTTGTTCCCTTGGTCGCTGGTCTGTCTCTGTTCGCGCCGGTCGCCGCGGCCGAACAGGCCCCGCGGACGCTGTTCGGTCAGCCGGTGACGGAGGCCGATGCGCTGACGGAAGAGGAGCTGGAGGCGCGGGCCGCCGGGCTGGCGGAGCACCTCGATCGCCAGGGCCTGGTGCTGATCGACAAGCAGGTCATGCCGAAGCGAGCGCTGACCGGCGAGGTCGAGCTGCCGCCGGGGATCGAGCCGGAGGGCGCGTGGGAGCTGCCGCCGCACCGCCAGACGATCTTCCTGAACTTCTTCGGCGGCATGATGACCGGCGGGACGAACGCCTCGGAGATGCAGTCGCCGTGCATCCAGGGCAGCGTGAAGTACCCGGGCTACGGCGGCACCGAGCAGAAGGCGCTGGCGATCATCCAGGTGTTCGTCGACGCGGCGGCGCCGTTCGGCATCCGCATCGCCTACGACAAGGTGCCGCCGAAGCACCTGCCGTACAGCCAGGTGATGATGGGCGGGTCGCCCGGGATCATCGGCCTGCCGAACGGGGTGCTCGGGGTGGCGTGCAACCTCGACTGCGGCGACCAGTGGTGGCGCGACACCACCTTCGCGTTCACCGAGCAGACCAACGACGTGCCGGTGCTCGGGACCACGGCGCTGCAGGAGGCGGCGCACGCGTGGGGCCTCGACCACATCGACGGCGAGAACAACATCATGTACCCGTACGCGACCCCGGGCCTGAAGGTGTGGGCCGACGAGTGCACCGACTACAACCCCGCGACCGGGGCGATCGGCTGCCAGGGCACGCACAACAAGTTCTGCGGCGGCGGCCAGCAGAACGACGTGGCCGAGCTGCTGGCCTACTTCGGCGAGAACAGCCCCGACACCGTGCCGCCGACCGTGACCATGCTGTCGCCCGCCAACCCGACGATGATCGCCGAGGGCGAGATGGTCCACGTCGAGGTCGAGGTCAGCGACGACCACGAGGGCTACGGCTGGCGCCTGATGGTGCCCGAGCTCGGCCAGGAGCAGCCGGTCTACAACGGCCAGAAGACCTGGGACTTCGCGCCGCCGAAGGGCGCCTACACCATCCGCGTCGAGGCCATCGACCACGACCGCAACGTCGGGTTCGCCGAGGCCAAGGTCTATGTCGGCGTCGACCCGCCGGTCGAGGGCGAGACCGACACCGATGGCGACAGCGAGGGCGGCTCCGAGGGCGGCTCCGAGGACGTGACCGGCGCGCCGCCGACGACAGGCGCGTCGGAGAGCGGGAGCGACGAGGGCAACGCCGACGACGACGCGGGCGACGCCTCGGCGACCGCGCCGGTGTCGACCACCGCGGAGATGGCCGGCGACGACAAGGGCTGCGGCTGCCGCAGCCAGGGCTCCGCGCCGCTGTGGGCGCTGGGGCTCGGGCTGCTCGGGCTGCGCCGGCGGAGGCGCGGCTAGGCGATGCTGCGCCGGCCCGCGTCCTGGCTCCTGCCCTGGCTGTGGCTCCCGTGCCTGTGGGCCTGCAGCTTCGACGGCTCGGGCCAGGGCGAGCAGGGCGCGGGCGGGCCGGCGGGGGACGGGGCGAGCAGCAGCAGCGGCGGCGGGGTCTCGAGCGGCGACGGGGCGGCGGAGAGCAGCACGGGCGGGCCGGGGCCGACGACCGGCGGGGTCGGCATGTCGGGCAGCTCGGGCGCGGTCGACGTGACGACCGGCGGCTCGGAGTCGACGGGCCCGGCCTCGACGCTGCCGCCGGTGACGACCGGGGCCACGACGACCGGCGACGAGGCGACCGGCGACCCGGGCACGACGACGACGGGGCCGATGACGACCGACGAGACCACGACCGGCGCGCCCGCGGTGTGCCCGGGGCCGATCGTGCAGGTCTACGCGCTCGTCGAGGCCGCCGACATCGAGTTCCCCATGGTCGAGGAGATGAGCTCGATGGGGGAGGGGCAGATCGCCAGCTCGGGGGTGCCGGAGCTCGGCACGGTCGAGTTCGCGGTCGACATCCCGTGCCAGGGCGAGTTCAGGGTGTGGGGCCGGGTCTTCGACTACGACCCGGGGGTCCACCAGTTCAACGATCCAGACTCGTACTACGCGCGGGTCGACGGCGGGCCGGAGATCGAGTGGTTCTACGGCTGCCAGACCGAGCAGGACCCCAAGCCGTGGGCGTGGCACCGCGTCCGCGGGGTCGACGGCAACTCGTGCGGCGACCAGTACGAGTGGACGCTGCCGCTCGCCCCGGGCACGCACTACTTCCGCTTCCGCAACAAAGAGGGCCAGAACGGCAACGTCCGCGCGGCGATCGCCCGCATCCTCGTGACCAACGACTTCGCCCTGGTCCCGCCGTGACGGCGAGGCGCCGGCTCAGTGGTAGAAGCTGACGAGGCCGCGCCGCTTGGCGGCGGCCTGGTGGAACCACAGGCGCACGCAGTCGACGACCCCCCGCCACTCGGGGGCGACGCCGGCGAGGCTGGCCCGCTGGAAGGCGGCGTGGGCGGCGTTCACCCCGGCCTCGTCGACCCAGCCGCTGAGCGGGAAGTCGTCGGGGCGGGGCAGGTCGACCGGGAGGTCGGTGGCGAAGAACCGACTGAGCTTGAACGGGACGCCGAGGTCGGCGAGGGCGCCGTCGATGCCGTCGAACTCGCCGCGCCAGGGGTAGACGGCGTTGTTGTCGAGCGCGCTGCCGAAGTGCTCGACGATCAGCTTGTAGGCGTAGCGGTAGATCGCGCCGTGGTCGCGGCCCAGCTCGTCACCGTCGACGATCCGGCGCAGGGCCTCGTAGGTGTTCGGCGCGCCGGCGGCGATGGCGTGGTCGAAGAGGTCGTCGAGCGAGGCGAGGTCGCGCTTGAAGCGGCCGCCGATCATGCGCCGGAGCTTGTCGTCCTTCGAGCCGACCACCTGGCGGATCTTGAGGGTGTCGACGGACCAGACCATGAAGCCGTAGCTCATGGCCCGCATGATCGAGGCGGCGACGGGTCGGCGTCAACCGACCCGGTGATCACATGGGGATCGCGCAGTAGCCGATGTTCTCCTGCCCGGGAGGGGCGGTGTTCTCCTCGTAGTAGGGGTTGCAGACCTGACCGACGCCGCCGCAGTCGGCGTCGGCGTTGGGGTCGGAGAGGTCGCAGAACGGCTCGCAGCAGCCGGACGAGGCCGGGTCGCACTCGCTCGCGGCGGTGCTGCTCAGGCAGAGCAGGCCGGGGTCGCAGCTGTTGGCGAACTCGCAGGCGTCGTGCTGCTGGCCCTCCTCGCCGGAGGCGTCGAGCACGCAGAGGAAGCCGTCGCTCGAGGGGTTGCCGATGCACACGTCGTCGGCCATGTCGCAGTCCTGGGCGAGCGGGTCGCAGGAGTCGAGGCAGAGGTTCAAGACGCCCTCGTTGTAGATCGCGCAGGTCTTGGCGACGTCGTCGCAGCTGGCGGCCTCGGGGGTGCCGTGGCACAGGGCGACGCAGGTGCCGATGTTCTCGGCGTTGGTGTCCCAGCAGTACGAGCCGAGGTCGCAGTCGTCGATGCCGCTGACGCCGTTGCCCTCGACGGTGCAGGCGTCGCCCGGCTGCTTGGGGTTCTCGGCGACCGGCACGCACTTGGTGGCGTTCCACGAGTTGCCGCCGCTCTCGGCGTAGGCGCTGCACTTCTGGCCGTCGGGGCAGTCCTGGGCGAACGGGTCGCACTGCACGCCGACGGACGGAGTGTCGTCGGTGCAGATGAAGTTGCAGGTGTCGGAGGTGGTGCCCGGCGGCGAGGACTCGCTGCCGCCGTCGGGGTCGACGGCGCCGGTGGTGTCCGACGGGTCGCCCTCGGAGGTGGTCGGCGAGACGCCGCCGGTCTCGGACTGACCCCCGCCCTCGGACGAGCTCTGCGGGGCCGGATCCGAGGTCTCGGGCGGGTCGTTGTCCGAGCCCGCCGGGCATCCGAGGACCAGCCAGAGCAGGTGAAGAGGACGTAAGGAGAGAGATTTGTTGCTTGTGGTAGACATTTGTTTTGCCTGTTTTAATAGGAAAGATCCTTTTGTTGTCCGATGCAAGTCAGATTGTGGAGGTAAATTTTGGGCGGAATCGAGCATGCGAGGGTGTGGCGAGGCGCCGGAGCCGCGTCGTGTCGGGCGGCGTGGTCCGGTCGCGTCGGCGGGCTTCGCGGGCTACCTCAGAGGTTCGGGCAGTCCTTGGGCTTGTCGTTCGACAGCTCGCAGGCGGCGGACATGGTCACGCCGGGCGGGGTGGCGCCGGCGCGGACGATGAGGAACTCGAGGTTGTAGCCGGCGTCGCTGCAGCGCTGGGACATGTCATCGAGCGAGCTCGGGGTGAGGGAGTCGCGGTCGACGAGCTCGGCGGAGCAGACGGTCTCGCCGTCGGGGACCACCCAGGCCGGGCCGTCGGGGCCCACGCCCTCGCTGCACTCGACCACGGGGACGCGGGTGCCGTCGAACAGGCTCTCCTGATAGACTTGGCAGTCCGGCTCGAGCAGCGGGGTCCCGGGCGACAGGTCGGCGACGCAGGCGTCGAAGCAGGCCGCGGGCAGCTGGTCGCGGATGGCGTCGGCGATGTCGGCGAGGGCGGCGGAGTAGTCGTCCTCGCAGACCGAGTAGAGGTTGCGGCCCTGCTCGGGGTCGACCATGAAGGCCTCGGCGAACTCGCGCTCGCGGACCGGGGGGACGGCGGTGGACTCGGGGGCGTCGATCGGGCCGACGATGCAGCCGGGGCCGACGCCGAAGCTGCTCTGGAAGTCGGCGTCGGGGCTGTCGGCGTACTGGATCTCGCTGGCGTAGGACTCGTAGCCGATCGGCACGCCGGCGATCAGCGAGACGAGCACCTGCTGGTTCGCGTCGAACTGCTGCTTTTGGGCCTCGATGTTCTGCACGAAGTCGATGTAGCGGCCGACCGGGTGCAGCACCGCCAGCTCGTCGGGGGCGCCGGGGGAGCCGGCTTCGTCCCAGTTCTCGGCGCTGCAGGCCTCGTAGGTCGGGCCGGCGCCGGAGCAGGACACGCCGGCGCGCCAGCACACCGCCGACGTCGGGGCGGGGTCGTCGGGGCTCGACCAGAACACCTTGTTGGCGACGAAGATGTCCTTCCACTGCGGGTTGCTCGAGCAGTCGGTCTCGTCGGTGACGAACACCAGCGAGAGCAGCGACTGCTGGCGGGTGAAGCCGTAGTTGGTCACGGAGTTCTTGTCGTTGCTGGCGGCGAGGGCCCGGTACATGGCCTCGAGGTGGGACTCGAAGCCGCAGCCGGTGACGCCCTGGGGGGCGAGGCACTGGAAGGCCGCGAGCATGTCGATGTCGCCCGCGAGGTTGGTGGCGCCGCCGGTCCGTTCGATCCACATGCGCGGCGCCGAGGATTCGTCCTGGTCGATCGGCGTCGGCGTGGTGGCCAGGCCGCTGATGTTGCAGAAGTCGGTGCACGCGCTCGAGACGTCGCCGTCGAACGTCATGAACTCGCCCTCGGCGACGCGGTCGACGCAGCTCTTCAGGGTCAGGCCGCCGTTCTCCGGGGTGGTGGCCGCGCAGCGCGGGTTGCCGGCGTCGGTGGTGGTGAAGCCGATGCGGTAGTCGGCGCGCACGTCGGGGGCGTCGAGCACGTCGAAGAACGCGGCGGCGTTGGCCGCGAGCCGGGCCTGCTCCTCGGCCATCGAGCCCGAGTTGTCGATGACGAACAGGATGTCGACGGCGCGGTTGACGGCGAGCGCGCGGGTGTCGCTGTCGGGCGGGCCGCCGGTGGTCGGCTCGGAGTTGGTGGGGGTGCTCGGGTCGCTGCTGGTCGGCGGCGTGTCGGTCGCGGTGGGGTCGGTCGAGGTGAGGGTCCCGGTGGTCTCGCCGGGGTCGCCCTTGGGGTCGCGGTCGGTACAGGCGGGGAGGATGGCGGCGAGCACGAGCAGGCGAAGGCGAGGCATCATCCCGGCATTGTAGGCGGGCGGCCCGCGCTCGCGGGAGTGGTTCGGCGCGCGGTCGGCGGACCGGGGGGCGCGGACGTGCGCCGCGGCGGGCTCACAGCTCGGTGCGGACCCAGGCGCCGTCGACGTGGCGGAGCTCGTAGGTCGGGAAGTAGTCGAGGTCGAGGCGCAGGGTGATGAGCTCGACCTTGTCGTCGAGGTCGAGGGTCTTCAGGCGGACGGACGCGCGGTTGGGCTTGCCGCGCACGGCGGCGAGGAAGCTGTCGAGGTCGGGGGTGGGCTTGCCGTCGACGGCGACGATGCAGCGGGCGGCGCGGAGGCGGGAGCGCGAGGCGGGCGAGCCGTACCAGTACAGCGAGATGTAGGCGCCGGCGGGGGTCAGGTTGCGCTGGACCTGGGCGGCGTGGTGGGGGGCCTGCAGGAGGGCGCCGGCCCAGTGGATCACGCGGTCGGTGCCGCAGCCGCGGCGCGGGGTGGCGGCGACCACGAGGCCGAGCTCGTGGCCGTCGCGCAGCACGGTGACGTGCAGGCGGCCGGCGGCGGCGGCCCGCTCGAGCTCGCAGAAGCTGGTCACGGGGCTGCCCCAGGGGACATGTCCCGGGGTCAAGGTCCCGGGGGACAGGTCCGGAGGGGCAGGTGCGACGGCGAGCACGAGGTCGCCGGGGCGCCAGCCGGGGCCGACGGGCGAGGTGCGCTGGACCACGAGGACCTGGCGGCGCACGGGGTCGTGGGCCTCGATGCGGGCGGCGGCCGCGGGCGAGAGGCCGTGGTTGCGGGCCTCGGCGAGCGAGAGCAGGCCGAGCTCGCAGCCGAGGTCGTGGAACACCGGCTCCTGGCCGGCGCGCAGGGCGGCGACCATGTCGGCGAGCAGGTCGGCGTGGATGCCGTGCTCGTGGGTGCGGTGGTCCTTGCCGTCCTGGTACGAGAACGTGGCCCACAGGGCGAGCACGCGGCCGACGGCGTCGGTGAGGGCGCCGCCGATCGACTCGACGGCGGTCGAGACGGCGATGCGCTCCATGTTCATGGCGCGGAAGCGGGGCGGGCGGGGCAGCGGGAGGTCGACGGGCTCGACCGCGGCGACCTCGGTGGAGTAGGCGACGATGCGGTGGTTGTGCTTGACGGCGACGACGCTGACCTCGTCGCCGGGGGCGAGCGTGGCCGTGTGGAGCTCGGCGTCGCGGACGGGGGTGTCGCCGAGCAGGGCGGGGTCGTAGCGGACCACGCCGTAGTTGTGGTGGGGGTGGAGGAACACGATCTTCGCGGGGATCTCGACGCCGCCGGCGAAGGTCAGGCGCACGTCGGCGAGCGGGATCGGCAGGGCGTTGCGGTCGGCGAGCACGAGGCCGCGGACGCTGTCGATAATTAAACCGGCGCCGCGGAAGCGGATGTTGTGCACGCCGTCGATCTTGTAGGGGATCGCCGCGTCGACGGTGACGAGCGAGGGCATCAGCCGCTGGATGCGGGGGTCGTCGCTGCGCGGGAAGCTGGTGGTGGTCGGCTGCGGCGGCGGCGGCGGCGGCGGGAGGGCGAGCGCACGCGGGGTCCACAGGCCGGTGGCGTCGTCGCGGTCGGCGCGCGACATGGCGAACCACCGCCGGTCCATGGTGATCACGGCGACGCGCTCGCGGGTCGGGGCCTCGAGGTCGTAGTAGCGGACGGTGGTCTTGGTGCCGTCGGGGAGGGCGCTGAGCAGGGCCTCGGCGGCGGCGAGGTCGGGGGTGGGCTTGCCGCCGATCGAGCGGATCACGGCGCCGCGCTCGAGCTCGAGGGGGGCCAGCATGTAGCCGGCGTTGGCCACGTAGACGCCGACGAGCGGGACCTGGGGGTTGCGCGCGCGCTGGTACGAGAGGTCGTGCAGCACGCCGCCGCCGCACTCGAGGAAGCTCGCGGGGGTGATGGCGTGGAGGTCCTGGACGTGCGGGCGCACGCGCATGGGCTCGCCGCCGCGTTCGATCTCGAGGTCGACGGCGTGGCCGACGCGGGCGTCGAGGGCCGCCTCGAGGGGCACGAACCCGGAGATGCGCGCGCCGTCGACCGCCAGCAGGATGTCGCCGGGCTCGAGCAGGCCGTCGGTGACGCCGCCCGGGAGGCGCTTCTCGACCACGAGCAGGCCGGTGCCCTCGGGGTCGGCGTCGCGGGCGGCCTGCTCGCTGGCGGTGCGCAGGCCGAGGCGGCGCAGCTCGTCGTACGGGGTGTGCACGAAGGTCGTCATCAGCGTGCCGCGGGGCACGTGGAGGCCGGCGCGCACGCGCTCGAGGGCGAGCACGACGCGGTCGAGCGGGAGGAAGAAGCTCGAGGCGGCCTGGGTGCGCGAGCCGGCGTTGAGGGCCACGACGTCGCCGGTGATGTCGACCACGGGCGAGCCCGACGAGCCGCCGGAGGTGCCCGAGGCCGCCTGGATGTAGAAGGTATTAAAGTCGTTGTAGCGGTGGGTGCCGTAGGTGGGGGCGGGGCGGTCGAGGCGGGCGAGCGTGCCGGCGAGGATGGAGAGCTTCTCGCCGGCGTCGTTGCCGACGACGCGGACCTCGGTGCCGACGCGGGCCTTCTCGGGGGCGAGGCGGAGGGCCACCGGGCGCATGAAACGCAGGGCGGCGGGGTCGTACTGGAAGAACCCGAAGTCGTGGACGGGGTCGCGGTAGAGCGGGCGGAGGGGGATCTCCTCGTGGTTGAGGAACACGGCCTCGGCGACGACGGGGCCGGGGTGGACGACGTGGCGGTTGGAGAGGAGGATCCCACGCTCCGCGTCGACCACAAATGCGGTCGCCTGCGAGGTGCCGTTCCACTCGGTGTCGAACGGGCGGGTGGCGTCGATGCGGACCGAGACGACGGCGCCGCAGACGCGTCGCAGGCTGTCCAGCCAGGCCTGGGCCTCGTTGACGGGGCCGTCCGCCGTCGTCGGGGGGTGCGCAGTCACGGGTTGCAGGCCGGCGGGGATCTCGGGCATGAGCGCTGGGGGTTCGGTGATTTGGGGCCGAGGCGGCCGGAAGGCGAGAGCTTCCAGGCGGGGCCGGGTCGTTGCAAGTCCAAAGAGTGCGCCGCGGCGCGGGTGCGGCCGGCGGGGCGCCGGGGGGATGTATGCGCAAGAGGCTCGGCGGGGCGAGGCAGCTCTGCGCGGGTGGGGGCTTCAGGCCGTGACCGTACTCTCTTGTATTTCGGGCTTTGTTCTTGACCGCGATTGCTCGGGGGGGCGAAAAGAGGACCATGACGATTTTTCGCCCGCTCGCTGTAGCTGCAATCTTCCTGTCCGGCCTGACTGGGTGTGGCGACGAGGTCATGGAAGCGAGCGGGTTCTCGAGCTTGCCCAACGGGGGTGAGGAGGGTGAGACGTACTTCCCGGTCACCGATAGCTCGGGCGGGAGCAGCGGCGGCAACCCGACGACCGGCCCGGGCGGCACGGTCACCGGCGGCGAGGAGGACTCGTCGAGCGCCGGCAACACCACCGGCATCGGCGGGACGACGAGCGGCGGGACGACCAGCGGCGGCTCGACCAGCGGCTCGACCGGCCCGGGTCCCGACGAGACCGGCGGCACCGGCCCGGTGATCGGCGGCTGCGGCAACGGGACCATCGACCAGAACGAGCAGTGCGACGGCCAGAACCTCAATGGCTTCACCTGCGAGAGCCTCGGCAACACCGGCGGCACGCTGCTGTGCGACGCGGTGACCTGCACGTTCGACACGTCGCTGTGCACCAACGACATGTCCGGCGGCACCAGCGGCTGACGAGCCCCGCGTGGGCGGCGAGGGGCGCGTTCGCGGCGGACGCAGGACGGCGGGCGTGACGGTGCGAGGCGCCGGCGCGCTCGCTGTGCTCGCGGGGGCGGTGTATCTGCTGACGGCGCCGGGGCGCATCGAGTTCCCCGACGACGAGGTGGTGTTCCAGACGGCGGTGAGCCTGTGGGAGGACGGCGATTTAATGATCGCCGGGATCCCCAAGCGCACCGGGGAGCCGAAGGGGCGGCCGGACGGGACGTTCGGGGTGGCGGACGTGGACGGGCGCCGCTACGGGTTCTTCGGGCACGGGCTGTCGCTGGTGGCGCTGCCGCTGGTCGCGATCGCCGAGGTGACGGCGCCGGCGGTGCCGCCGACGTGGGCGCACGCGGTGCGGTCGGACCACTATGTGTTTCATCGCCGCGAGCCGCGGGCGGACTGGCTGCGGCTGGTGGTCTCGCTGGTCAACTGCGTGGTGACGGCGGCGACGGTGGGGCTGCTGGCGCTGTGGCTGCGGGCGCTCGGGTTCGCCGAGCGCACGGCGCTGGTGACCGCGGGGGCGTTCGCGCTGGCGACGTCGGCGTGGGCGTACAGCCGCACCATGCTGTCCGAGCCGCTCAGCGGGCTGTGCGTGGTGGCGGCGGCGTACTGCGTGACGCGCTGGCGCGGGGCGGGGTCGCGGTGGCTGTGGTTGGCGGGGGCGATCGTCGGGTTCTCGCTGCACGTGCACGCGCTGAACGTGACGCTGTTGCCGTGTGCGATCGGGCTGGCGCTGGCGTACGGGCGCGGCGACCGGCGCGGGTGGATCGGCGCGGCGGGGCTGCTGGCGCTCGCGGCGGGGCTGCTGCTGCTCGGGCAGTGGTGGCGGTTCGGCGACCCGCTCGAGACCGGGCGGTTCGGCCACTACAGCTGGTTCGTGTGGCCGTGGGAGGGGCTCGCCGGGCTGCTCGTGGGGCCGGGGCGCAGCTTCTGGCTGTACTCGCCGGCGGCGGCGCTGGGGCTGCTCGGGTGGGCGGCGCTGCGCCGCAGAGGGGCGGTGGTGTGGTGGTTCGCGGTGGGCACGATGCTGCTGCGGTGGCTGGTGATCTCGACGCGCAGCGACTGGTACGGCGGGTGGGGGCTGGGGGCGCGGCACCTGGTGCCGGTGATCCCGCTGGCGATGCTGGGGTTCGCGGCGGCGCTCGAGGACGTGGTGCCGGGGTGGGCGCGCTGGCGGCGGGTGTGCTGGTGGATCGGTGTGGGGCTGGCGGTCGGGCTGTCGGGGTGGTTCGGGGTGCACTCGATCTTCGAGTGGATGGCGCGCCTGATGATGCGCATGGACGGGTCGGGCTACATCGCGGCGTCGCACTGGTCGCCCTCGGCGAGCCCCGTCGTCGGGTTCGCGGGGCAGCCGGTCGACATGCTCAGCGTCGGGGCGATCAAGCTGGCGCGCGTCGGGGTCTGGGGGCCGGCGCTCGGGTTTGTGGTCGTCGGGGGCGTCGGGGCGGGGGCGCTCGTGGCGGTGGTGCGGGCGCTCCGGCGTTGAGGGTCACTGCGGCCGCGTGGGCGCGGGTGAGCGCGCGGCCGCGGGGCCGCGGCCGACGATCGACGATTTAATAATTGTTGATAGTGCGGGGTCGAGAGTGTTGACATTGAGGCGGCGGGAGCGTAGATATCGGGGCTCATCGAGGTGCTCGTGCCGCTCGCCATCCACATCGCCGGTCCCGCCGCCATGCCCGCCGCTTCGCGCGTCGCGGAGCTCTGGTCGCGCTCCTGGTGCCCGTGGTGGCGCGCATAGCTCGGGCTCGCGTTCGGGCGTAATCGACTCCTGCGGCGTCTTTTGGCCTGAATTCGCGGCTCTGCGGGTTCGGCCTGGCGTGCGGCGGTGCGACGGCGGGCGTCTCGGAGGACGTCGTGCGCGCGACGACGTGCGTCCGCGTGCGTCGGGTCGTCCGCGAGCGACACGCGGTGCTGCGAACGCGGGGCGCGTGCGGCGAATGAAGGTGCTGCGAATGTGCAGTGCGGAGATTCGTATTGTCGAGAGAGCATTGGCCGTGGCCCGGAAGGGGCCGTCGGAGCCCGATCCGCGGGCAGCGATGAGTGCAGAGATAGGCTGCTTCCTGGGGGGACCGCTGGACTCCAAATTCGGCGGGCAGGGTTCGATCCCCTGGCGGCCTGTGGCGCGGGACGAGAGATAGGCTGCTTCCTGGGGGGACCGCTGGACTCCAAATCCGGCGGGCAGGGTTCGATCCCCTGGCGGCCTGTGGCGGAGGATCTTTTGAGATTTTTTAAAATTGGGGACTTTCGATCGCTTCCTGGGGGGGCTGCGGGACACCAAATCCTGCGGACAGAGTTCGATCCTCTGGCGGTCTGTCGGTGCGGGCGAGCGTGTGTGGGCTGGCGGTGGGGGCGGGGTACCCCGCGTCGTTGTGCTCGTCGTTGTGCTGGATGTCGCGGGCGGCGGGCGTGTAGAGTCGGTGGGATGAGGCGCGCGCATGCTGTCGGCCGCGGGGTCTGGGTCGCGTGGGTGACGCTCGCGTGCGGGTGTTACTCGGGCAGCGCGGCGGACGGCG
Source organism: Myxococcales bacterium (assembly GCA_016793465.1). Next base: position 247,998 of record JAEUJW010000075.1, on the reverse strand, counting down.
GTGAGAGCGGGGGCAGCTCGGGCGTGGAGGTCGGGTCGTCGTCGGACGGCGGTGGTGAGGGCACCACCGGCGAGGCGGCGGAGGAGCACGCGGCGGGGCCGACGGGGCTGCGGCTGCTGACGCCGACGCAGTACCGCAACTCGGTGATCGACGTGCTGGGCGTGGCGACGGCGCCGATGGTCGGGCAGTGGCGCTCGTCGATCGCGGCGGCGCAGGGCGGGGTCGCGGCGGCGGCGGTCGAGGACTACGAGGAGGCGGCGCAGGCGATCACGGCGGCGGTGTTCGCGGACCCGGCGGTGCGCCTGCAGGTCGCGGGGTGCACGCCGACGGCCAGCCCGGGCGACGCGTGCGCGGCCCAGGTGGTGGCGATGCTGGGGCGGCGGGCGTGGCGGCGGCCGCTGACGGCGGCGGAGGTCGAGCGCTGGGGCGAGGTCGTGGTCGGGGTGTCGGGGCTGCTCGGCGGGGACGCGTGGGTCGGGCTGCAGTACGCGGTCGCGGGGATCTTGCAGTCGCCGAATTTTTTGTATCGCGTCGAGCTCGGCGCGCCGGTGGCGGCGGACGATCCGCTGTTCGTGCGGCTCGACGGCTACGAGCTGGCCTCGCGGCTGTCGTATTTGCTCTGGAACACCACGCCGGACGAGGAGCTGCTGGCGGCGGCCGCCGCGGGCGAGCTCGATGAGGAGGACGGCACGCTGGCGCAGGTCGACCGGCTGTTCGCGTCGCCGCGGGCGCGGGACGGGGTGATCCAGCTGTTCGTCGACATGTTCGACCTCGACGCGCTGCTGTCGCTGCAGAAGGACGCCGTGCTGCTGCCGGCGTTCACGCCGACGCTCGGGCCGGCGATGCGCGAGGAGATGGTGCGGGTGATCGCCGACACCGTGCTCGTGCAGCGCGACTATCGGCGATTGTTGGCGAGCGACGGCGGGTTCGTCGACGCCGAACTGGCGGCGCTGTACGGGCTGGAGGGGGCGTTCGGGCCCGAGTTCACGCCGGTGACGCTGCCGGAGGGGCGCGGCGGGCTGCTGACGCTCGCGGGGTTCCTGGCCATCAACTCGGGGGAGGCGAGCACGTCGCCGACCAAGCGCGGGCTGGTGGTGCGGCGGGTGTTGATGTGCCAGACGATCCCGCCGCCGCCGCCGGGGGTCGACGCGATGCTGCCGGAGCCGGGCGACGACGCGCCGATGACGAAGCGGCAGCAGCTCGACCAGCACGTGACCGACCCGACCTGCGCGGGCTGCCATCAGTTCACGGACCCGATCGGGCTGGCGCTCGAGCATTTCGACGCGATCGGGGGCTGGCGGGCGACCGACCAGGGGCTGGAGATCGACCCGAGCGGGAAGCTCGACGGGGTGATGTTCGCCGACGCGGTCGAGCTCGGGGGGCTGATCGCGGAGCACGCGTCGACCGGCGATTGCGTGGTGCGCAACCTGTATCGCTACGCGACCGGGCACATCGAGCAGGGCGTCGAGCAGCCGGCGATCGCGGCCCTGACGAAGGCGATGATCGACGGCGGGTACGACCTGACGGCGGCGATCGAGGCGCTGGCGCGCAGCGAGAGCTTCCGCTACGCGTCGCTGCACGCGGAGGACTGGCCATGAGGGTACGAGCGATCAAGCGGCGCACGCTGCTGCGCGGGGCTGTCGGTGCGGGGGCGGTGTGCATGGGGCTGCCGCTGCTCGAGGCGATGCTCGACTCGAACGGCGAGGCGCTGGCCGACGGCGAGCCGCTGCCGCTGCGCTTCGGGGTGTGGTTCTGGGGCAACGGGACGCAGCCGGGGGCGTGGGCGCCGGCGGCGCTGGGCGCGGGCTGGGAGGCGACGGGGCTGCTCGCCGGGCTGGCGGCGGTGAAGGAGTACGTGAGCGTGGTGAGCGGCGCGGTGCTGCCGACGCTGGCGGTCAAGAACCCGCACGCGGAGGGGGCGGTGGGAATTTTGGCGGGGGGCAACCCGCTGCTGCACCCGTCGTTCAACGGGCAGGCCAACGACTGGGATTTTTTGACGGTGCCGTCGCCGTCGGTCGATCAGATCGCGGTCGACACGCTGGCCGGCAAGACGCCGTTTCGCACGCTGGCGCTCGGCGTGACGCCGGTGCACACGTCGGACGCGGGCAGCGTCAACGCGCCGGGCACGGCGATCAGCTACATCTCGCATCCGGCGCCGTACGTGTTCAACCCGCCGACGATGGACCCGAGCGCGCTGTTCGCGGCGCTGTTCGGCGGGGGCTTCGAGCCGGGGGCGGTCGACCCGGCGGCGCTGGCCCGGGTGATGGTGCTCGACGCGGTCCGCGGAGACGCGGCCGACCTGCGCGGGCGCCTCGGCAAGAACGACCGCACGCGGCTCGACCTGCACCTCGAGGGGATCTACGAGCTGCAGAACCGGCTGACGGCGCAGGTCATGGGCGGAGAGGCCTGCGCGCTGCCGTCGGACCCGGGCAACCCGGCGTCGGAGCGCGCGCGGGCCAAGGTGATGGCCGAGCTGGTGGCGCTGGCGTTCGCCTGCGACTTGAACCGCGTGGTGTCGCTCGAGTTCTCGAGCCCGGCCTCGCACGTCGACTACCCCGACATCGGCATCACCGGGCAGGGGCTCGGCACCTCGTTCCACGAGTACGAGCACGCCAACGGCTACGACACCAACGTGCTCACCGGGCTGCGCTACTTCGTCGAGGTGTTCGGCGACTTCGTGGCCGCGTTGAAGGCGCTGCCGGAGGCGGGCGGCAACCTGCTCGACCGCTGCTGCATCCTCGGCACCAGCGACGTGGCCGGCGGCTGGGACCACGCGATGAACGACTTCCCGCTGTTCGTGGCGGGCAAGGCCGGCGGGGCGCTGGTGCACCCGGGGGTGCACGCGGCGCTCGCGGGGGACATCGCCTCGCGGGTGCCGTTCACGTGCTTGAAGGCGTGCGGGGTGCCGGTCGCCAGCTTCGGCAGCGACCAGTTCACGACCTCGAACCCGGTGGCCGAGCTGCTGACCTGAGCCGCCGCGGGTCGTGGCGGGCGACCTGGGCAGGATTGCCAGGTTGTCGCCCGCGCCAGAAATTGTATTGGCCCATACAGTTAATGCCACGAGAAATCCTCGATCTGAGGCCCGCGGAAGCGTCGCTCATGGCACGTGACTGCGATGCGACGATGTGTGTTGTTCCTGGGGATCCTCGCGGGTCCGGCCTGTGCTTTTGATGCGTCCGGCGTCGGCGACGACGAGGGTTCGACGGGCGCCGAGCCGACGATCGGGGTCGACGGCGACGCGCTGGGCCTGCTGGTCTGCGGCGACGCCGTGTGCGGGCGGGGCGAGGGGGTGGAGTCCTGTCCGCGAGATTGCAACGTCTGCGGGGACGGCGTGGTGTTCGGCAGCGAGGCCTGCGACAACGGCATTAATGAAGATCCGGCGTACGCGGTCGGGGTGCGGGCGGAGGCTTGCACGGCGGAGTGTCGGCTGGTGGCGAGCTGCGGCGACGGGGTGCAGAACGGGCCCGAGCAGTGTGACGCCGGCGGGGCGCAGACGGCCGAGTGCGAGGCGGACTGCCGCGCGCCGGTCTGCGGCGACGGCGTCGTTAACAAAGATGCGGGCGAGGGGTGCGACGACGCCAACGCGGTCGAGGGCGACGGCTGCTCGCCGGACTGTGAGCGCGAGCGCCGGGTGTTCGTGACCAGCTACGAGCTGCACGGCGACTTCGAGCCGCTCGAGAGCAACCCCGAGGACCTGCGGGGGATCGCCCTGGCCGACCTGCGCTGCAACCAGCAGGCCGAGCGGGCCGGGCTCCCGGGCGTGTACAAGGCGTGGCTGGCGGACTTCACGACGGAGCCGGCGGACCGCTTCGACACCGACTTCGAGGGTTTGTATCGCCTGCCGACGCCCGAGGCGCAGGTCGTGGCGCGCTCGTGGCGTGACCTCGTCGACGGCGAGCTGCTGCACCCGATCGTCGCCGACGAGCACGGGGAGACGATGCTGGCCCGGGTCTGGACGTCGACGACGAGCAACGGGCTGGTCGCCTCGTCGGATCACTGCATGAACTGGTCGAAGAGCGCGTGGAGCATCGAGGTGTTCGCCACGACCGGGGTCAGCTGGGCCACCGGCGCCGCGTGGACGAGCGAGGGCGAGGCCGCCTGCGCCGAGGTCCACGCGTTCTACTGCTTCGAGGACCGCTGAGTTTTTGTGTTTCGGGAGATCGTGAAGACCATGGATCTGCGGAGTTTGTCCCTCATGTTGTGCGTGGCGGCTTGCGCCGCCGAAGAACCGTCCGAGACGCTCGCGGACGGCGCTTCGAGCGAAGGTTCGGGCGAGTCCTCCGGGTACGAGGCGCCGGGGCGCTGCGGCGACCAGGTGTGCGCGACCGGCGAGGACGCGCTCGGCTGCCCGGAGGACTGCAACACCTGCGGTGACGGCGTGGTCGCCGGGGCCGAGGCTTGCGACGACGGGGTCAACGACGACCCCGCGTATTCGCCGTCGCGTCCGGTGTCCGTGGCCTGCACGGCGGAGTGCCAGCGCGTGGCCCACTGCGGCGACGGATCGCGCAACGGGCCGGAGCTGTGCGACGAGGGCGGGGCGCAGACGGCGGGCTGCGAGGCGGACTGCCGGCTGCCGGTGTGCGGCGACGGGGTCGTCAACGCCGCGGCCGGCGAGGGCTGCGACGACGCCGACCACGAGGTCGGCGACGGCTGCTCGCCCGACTGCGTGGCCGAGCGGCGGGTGTTCGCCACCAGCGTCGCGTACTTCGGCGACATGAACCGCGGCGTCGACGATCCGGAGGCGCTCGACGGGATCGCGCTGGCGGACTTACGCTGCGACACGCTGGCGCACGCGGCCGGGCTGTCCGGGAGCTACAAGGCGTGGCTCGGCGCGGCGGGGTCGGCTCCGGCGGGGCGCTTCGACCGCGGGTTCACGGGGCGCTATCGCCTGCTGTCGTTCGGGTTCCCGGTGCTCGCGCGCGGCTGGCACGACCTCGTCGATGGCCTCCTCGAGCGGGACATCGGCGCCGACGAGCGCGGCGAGCCGGTCTACGGCGGGGTGTGGTCCAACACGCTCGCCGACGGCACCGTCGCGTCCGCCGACGACTGCGCGGGCTGGACCGACAGGGGCGACGTCGGCGAGACGGTGGGCGCGGTCGGCTCGGCCGAGCAGGCCGACTCGCAGTGGACGCACCACGCGACCCGCCTGTGCGCCACGGCGAATCGCCTGTACTGCTTCGAAGATCGCTGAGGCTCGCGCGTCACTGCGCGGCGGCCGGGGTCTGCTCGCGCAGGGCGGCGGTGCGGCGCAGGCGCTGGATGGCGTGCTGGCAGCCGCTGAGCAGGCTGTGCAGGCCGCGGGCGATCGGGCTGTCGTGGCGGGCCGGGGCGGTGGCCTCGGCGGGGTGGGCGGCGAACCAGGCGAGCTCGCGGGCGGCGGCCTCGACGAGCGGGCGGCGGCGGTCGAGCCAGGCGTCGCACCAGGCCACGAGGTCGTCGTCGCCGGTGGTCGCGGCCAGCGAGCGCACCAGCTCGGTGAGGTCGACGCCGTGGCGCATGCCGAGCAAGGTCGCGCGGTAGGACTTCTCGCTGCTGAGCAGGACGTCGGCGAAGTGGTCGCGGAGGACCGAGAAGGCGTGGCCGATCGTCCGACCGATGACGCCGTCGGGGCGGTCGGGGCGGGCGGTCAGCCGCTGCAGCCCGGCGTGAGCGGCGGTCGCGTGCTCGGCGACGGCGCGCAGGGCCCAGGCGGGCGGGACGTCGCCGAGGCGCCGGGCCTCGACGATCGGGTGTTCACGGGCCGACTGCTCGGTCTGACACAGCTCCTGGGTGAGGAGCGTCAGCCAATCGCGGCGGGTGTCGGTGTCGTCTCGCTCGGTCGTCATGGCGCGAACCATGGCAGCCATTTCGCCGACGGCCAGACCTCGTGCAGACGTTGCACGCCCGGCCGGCGCGGGGCCGGCGCCGGGCGCGATCGCGGCTCAGTAGGCCTTGGCGATCAGCACGCGTTGCCGGCTCGGCTTGCCGGTGACGATGCAGGCGCCGGGCTCGGGGTCGGGGCCCTGGCCGGGCAGGGGGATGCAGCGGATCGTGGCCCGGGTCTGCTCTTTGATCTTCGCCTCGGTCTCGCGGGTGCCGTCCCAGTGGCACCAGGCGAAGGTGCTCTGGTCGCCCGCGAACGCCTTCAAGAATTGGTCCCAGGTGTCGAGGGTGACGCTGCGCTCGGCGAGGCGCTGCCTGGCGGCGGCGAGCAGGGCCTGCTGGAACTTCTCGAGGCGGGCCTGGATGGTGGCCACGAACTCGTCGGTGGCGATGAACTCCTTGCCGCGGCCGGCCTCGCTGTCGATGCGCATCTTGACGCAGACCTGGCCCTTGGCGAGGTCCTTGGGGCCGAGCTCGACGCGGACCGGCACGCCCTTGCGCTCCCAGTCGTAGAACTTGGCGCCGGGCTTCATGTCGCGGTCGTCGACCACGACCTCGAGGAAGTCGCGGTAGCGGCTGCGCGGCGGGGAGATGTCGATGTCGGCCAGGCGCGCCTTGAGGGTCGCGCAGGCGGCCATGACGGCGCTCTTCTCCTCGTCGCTGCGGAAGATGGGGACGATGACGACGTGGATCGGCGCGAGGCGGGGCGGGAGGACCATGCCGGCGTCGTCGCTGTGGGTCATGATCAGACCGCCGATGAGGCGGGTGCTGACGCCCCACGACGTCTGCCACACGTAGTCGCGGGCGCCGGCCTGGGTCTGGAACATGACGTTGAAGGCCTTGCCGAAGTTCTGCCCGAGGTCGTGGCTGGTGCCGGCCTGGAGGGCCTTGCCGTCCTGCATCATGGCCTCGATGCAGGTGCTCTGGAGGGCGCCGGCGAACTTCTCGCTGTCGGTCTTGACGCCGCGCACGACGGGCATGGCCATGACCTCCTCGGCGAAGTCGCCGTAGACGCCGAGCATGCGCCGGACCTCCTCCTGGGCCTCCTCGTGGGAGGCGTGGGCGGTGTGGCCCTCCTGCCACAGGAACTCGGTGGTGCGCAGGAACATGCGGGTGCGCTTCTCCCAGCGCATGACGTTGGCCCACTGGTTCACCAGCAGCGGGAGGTCGCGGTAGCTGTCGACCCAGCGCGAGAAGAAGTAGCCGATCACCGTCTCGCTGGTCGGGCGGACCACGTAGGGCTCGTCGAGCTGCTCGCCGCCGGCGTGGGTGACGACCGCGAGCTCGGGCGCGAAGCCCTCGACGTGCTCGGCCTCCTTGGTGATGAACGACTGGGGGATGAGCAGCGGGAAGTAGGCGTTCTTGTGGCCGGTGGCCTTAAAACGGGCGTCGAGCTCGCGCTGGATCTTCTCCCACACGGCGTAGCCGTGGGGCTTGATGACCATGCAGCCCTTGACCACCTTGGCGGGCTCGGCGAGCTCGGCCTCGCGGATCACGTCCTGGTACCACTGCGGGTAGTCCTCGGCGCGCGGGGTGATCTTCCCGCCGGTCTTGCCGAAGCTCTCGGTGGTCTCGCTGTCGTGCTCGCTGCTGGCCTTCGGCTTCATGGGGCCGAACCATGCCGGGGCCCGGCGGGCCCGTCAACAACCCGCGACGGGCGGATCAGGCGGTGCGCAGGGTGATGTCGGTGATCTCGGCCGGGACCCCGACGCGCATCGGCGGGCCCCAGTAGCCGGTGCCGGGGCTGACGTAGACGAGGGTGTCCTTCAGGCGGTGGAGGCCGGCGACGAACGGCTGCTGCAGCTTGACGAGGTAGTTGAACGGGAAGATCTGGCCGCCGTGGGTGTGCCCGGACAATTGCAGGCTGACGCCGTGCTCGGCGGCCTCGATCGCCGACTTGGGCTGGTGGGCGAGCAGGATGACCGGGCGCGCGGGGTCGCGGCCGGCGAGCGCGCGGGCGAGGTCGGAGCCGCCGCCGGAGAACGAGGCGCCGGTCGGGTCGTCGATGCCGGCGAGGTCGACGGCGGCGCCGCCCTGCTCGAGCGTGACGCGCTCGTTGCGGAGCACGGTCACGCCGAGGCCGCGCAGGTGGTCGACCCACGCGTCGGCGCCGGAGAAGTACTCATGGTTGCCGGTCACGAAGTAGACGCCGTGTCTGGCCCTGAGCTCGCGCAGGGGCGCGAGGAACTCGCCGAGGCTCTCGACCGAGCCGTCGACGAGGTCGCCGGTGATGGCGACCATGTCGGGGTTTAGGGAGTTGGCGCGGGCGACGAGCTGGTCGATGAACTCGCGGCCGATGGTGGGGCCGACGTGGATGTCGGTCATCTGCACGATGCGAAAGCCGGCGAAGGCGGCGGGCAGGCCGGGCACGGCGACGTCGAGCGGCTTGACGGCGACCGGGCGCGAGGCGCTGTAGAGGCCCCAGCCGGCCATGCCGAGGCCGCCGAGGCCGACGGCGCCGCCGAACAGGCGGGCGAGGAACAGCCGGCGCGCGGGGTCGACGGGGGCGCCGGAGACCTTCTCGATCAGCCAGCCGACGCCGCGCACGATGTCGGCGGGGATCAGCAGCACGAACAGGCAGAACATCAGGCCCATCCAGGTGTAGAGCACCCACATGATCGGGCTCTGCAGCGAGCGCGTGAGCGGGACGACGCGCATGAGGATGAAGCTGGCCGGCAGCAGCACGGCGAGGCTGATCAGCAGGGCGGTGAGGCCGCGGTGGGTCGTCGCCGGCCAGGCCATGTCGCGCACGAGGCGGGCCCACAGGTAGTAGTGGATGCCCGACGAGACGGTCAGGACGATGGACAGGAAGATCGCGACCCGCGTGAGGCTCATGCGGAGGTCAGGTGTAGCGCATGACCGGCTAGAGTCGACAGCGGGCGGACGGGCGTTCGCGGGCGGGTGGCCCGCGAACGGTGGGTTTAATTGTTAGTTACAAATCCGCGCGCGCGGGTGTCACGGGGCCGACCGCAGGGCGATGGCGTGGCCGTCCCAGGCGAGCTCGCCGAACTCGCCGCACGGGGCGCCGCGCCGGGCGGCCGTGGTTTGGATGGTGTAGGTGCGGTCGGCGACGGCGATCTCGGCGACGGCGAAGTCGCCGAGCACGCGGGTGTCGTCGTCGGGGGAGCCGACGTGGAGCTCGGCGCGGGCGATCTGCTCGCAGGTGGTGCTGATGGACGACTGCGCGGGGAACGGGAGGGGGGTGAACTCGAAGTCGACGAGCTCGCAGGGGCCGGGCTCGACGCTGACTGTCAGGGGGGCGAGCTTGGCGGCGACGACGGCGGCGTCGGCGGGGTCGACGATCGGCCCGATCGCGGCGGCGTAGAGCAGGACGCCCTCGCTGTGGAGGAACACGATCTGCGGGTGCGAGTCGGCGAAGTCGAAGACCTGCGGCTGGAAGTAGAGGTCGAGCAGGTCGCCGACCTGGGGGGTGACGACGGGGAGGGGGCCGCTGTAGAGCACCAGCTCGAGCTCGCCGTGCATGGCGGCGTGCTGCGGGCAGTCGAGCTTCAAGGCGAGGCTCGCCGGGATGGTTCCGTCGATCGGGGTGAGGTCGCTGGCGGTGACTGTGCAGGTCTCGTCGATCGGCGTGAGCCAGGCGGGCGGGTCGTTGTTGGTGACCACGAACCACTCGAAGTAGGTGTCGGGGATGACGCAGGCCTCGTCGACGGGCTCGGACGTGGTGGTGCCGGTCGGGGCATCCGTGGTCCCGGCGTCGTCGCCGGTGAGGATCGAGGTTGTGGTGTCGTCGGCGGTGCCGGGGTCGCCGGGGTTGTCGAGCAGCTTGGTGTCGAGGGTGCAGGCGGACAGCGTGAGCAGCAGGGCGGCGGTGGTGGCGTGCGATGCGGGCATGACTCGTGACTTGCCCGGGTGAGGCGGCGGTCCGTCAGCGCGGGCAGGAGAAATTTTCGAGGCGACGGGCGACGGCGGAGTCGGGGTGGGTGCGCCGGAGCTCGCGGACCACGGCGGCGGCGGCGGCGGGCTCGCCGTGACGACACAGGGCCTCGGCGCGCATGGCCTCGCGGGCGTCGACGAGCGCGCCGCGGGGGAACTGCTCGGCGTGGGTGGCGAGCAGGGCGAGGGCGTCGGCGGGGGCGGCGAGGCGGGCGCGGGCCTGGTCGAGCAGGGCGACCTCGCGGGCGAGGCTGTCGTCTTGCGGCGGTGAAGAGGATGGAGGTGGTCGCGGGGCGGGTGAGGAGGATGCGGGTGTGATCGTGGGGAGAGGTGCGGGCGGTGTTTCGCCCGGTGGCTGTGGGACGGCGAGCACGGCGGCGCCGACGAGCAGGGTGGTGGCGATCGCGGCGCGGACGAACAGGGTGGCGCCGATGCCGGTGGTGGCGCTGGCCTGGCCGAGCAGCGGGAGCACGAGGGTCCAGCTGCGGCGGGACTGATCTTCGGGCGGGGCGTCGAGGTGCTTGCGGGCGGCGACGGCGGCGTCGAGGTCGGCGGCGGCGACGGCGGTCTGGAGCTGGGCGCGGGCCAGGCGGAGGCGCGAGTAGACGGTGTTGAGCGGCTGGCCGAGCTCGGCGGCGACCTCGGGGCCGCTCATGCCGAGCAGCTCGACCAGCTCGAACACCTCGCGGTTGGCGGGCGAGAGCGGGGCGAGCAGTCGCTCGAGCTGGCGGGCGGCGTCGAGGCGCTGCTGCGGGGGATCGTTGTCAGGCTGGGCGACGCGCAGGGCCTCGCCCTTGCGGGCGCGGCGGTGGGCGCCGCGGCGGTAGTGCGAGGCGACGCGGCGGGTGACGCCGTACAGCCAGGCGCGGGGGGAGACCTCGTAGCGCAGGTGGTCGAGGCGGCGGTAGGCGGTGAGGAAGACGTCCTGGACGGCGTCGTCGACGACAGCGGGGGCGACGCCGAGGCGGCGGGCGCAGGCCCACATGAACGCGAACTCGCTGCGGTAGATCGCGCGGAACTGGCGGGTGCGCTCGGGCTGCGGGTCGGCGTGCATCGTCTGGGAGGGACTTGCCCGGCTCGCGGCAGGTCCGTCAGCGGGGGTCGAAAAAATTGACCTCGACGCCGAGCAGCAGGCGGCCGGTCGTGAGCGCGCTCTGGAACAGGGTCACGGGGTCGCCGGGGCCCGCTGCCACGAAGTTCGGTTTGATAAAGGCCGTGGCCGACTGGAGGGCGGTCCACACGGTCCAGCGCGGGTGCACGTGGATCGCCAGGCCGGCACCGATCACGCCAGCGAGCCACCAGTTGGCGGCGCTGCGGCCGTCGGGGGCGCTGCCTCGCATGGCGCCGAGCTCGAGGCCGGCGCACAGAGGGACCTCGAGGATGCCGCGGCCGGGGCGCGCGCAGCCGTGCGCGGCGCCGGCGATGAGGTTGGCGCGCACGGGGCCGAGGCCTGTGGCGCCGGTGCGCGGCGGGAGCCAGACGGTCTGCAGCTCGAGGCGGGCACGTCGCCACAGCAGGCCGCCGGCGAGGCCGACGGCGCCGGTGAACCGCGGGAGGGCGCCGAGCTCGAGGCCGCCGTGTACGCGCAGGAAGCCGCCGAGGGTCGGGCGCGGCGGAGCGGGCGGGGCGGGGGTCGTGAAGGTCGCGGCAGCGGGCGGCGGGGCGATCGCGGGGGCGGGGGTGTCGGGTCGTTCGGGCTCGGGCTCGTCGGGGAGCGGAGGAGGTGGGGTCTCGAGGGCGGGCGGCTCGGGCGGCGGTGGGGTGATGATCGGAGGCGGCGGGACGAGCGGTGCGAGGATCTGGGGGCGCTGCGGCGGCGGGTTGTTGGTGACGACGAGGGCGGCGAGAACGGCGGTGGCGTCGACGAGGGCGCTGCAGGTCTCGGCGCCGAGGCTGCGCTGCTCGCTGTGGCCGCCGACGCGCAGGCGCAGGCGCAGGCGGTAGAGCGGGGGGGGTGGGGTGGACGTCGACGACGCCGGTGAACGCGAGCTCGCCGGGTCGCAGCGGGCGGCCGAGGCGAGCCTCGACGCCGTGGAGCACGGCGGCGCGGTCGGGGCAGGAGGCCGGGGCGCGCCAACTGATCGCGGGCGGCGGATCGGGCACCTGGGCGGCCGTGACGAGGCCGGCGAGGGCGAGTCGCAGCACAGGCCGCGACGGTAACACGACGCGCCGGCCGTTCGCGCTTGTCGGCGCGGGGGTGGCCGTGTTAACGGGGCTGCGATGGCGAGCGAGACGGACATCGAATTTCCCGCGGACGACGCGTTCTGGGGGCTCGTCGAGCTCGCGCGCGAGGACTGGCCGGGGTTCGAGAAGCGGCTGCGCGAGCTGTCGACGCCGGTGATCGCGGGCTTCGGTCACATGTTCTTCGCGCTCGAGGCGGAGCTCGCCGAGCGCTCGCGGCTGCTGATCGCGTCGGAGGACGGGGCCGACGATTTTTGCGGCTGGGTCGTCGCGTGCGGCAAGGACGGCTACATGCGGGCGCTCGCCGATCCGGACAGCCTCGACGCGGCCTACGTCGCGCGGTTCGACCGCGACGAGCGGCGCGGCGCCAGCGTGGCCGTGCGCTACGAGGCGGAGCAGGTCTATCACGAGCGCACCGGCGAGGACCTGTGCCCGTTCGTCGAGCCGGCGTTCGACCCGTACGACAGCGAGGTGTACGGGCCGGTGATCCGCGGGCGCGGCTGAGGCCGGGGCGGGCGACTACTGGGCGGGCGAGGCGGAGGCGGGCGGGGCGGAGGCGGGGGAGGTGGTCGGGCAGCCGGGCAGGGTGCCGTCGGCGGCGAAGGCGAGGGGGACGACGGTGGTGGCGTCGCCGTCGGGGTCGAAGCGGAGGATCGTGAGTTCGTCGGGGCGGACCGCGCCGGCGGCGACGAGCTGGCCGAAGCGGCGCAGCATGGCCTCGCTGTGGGTCTCGATGCACAGGCACGCCGACTGGCCGGCGTCGGCGAGGGCGCGGGCGGTGGCGAGGAACATGTCGGCGAGCGGGGCCTGGCGGCTGGGGTGGAGGTGGAGCTCGGGCTGCTCGACGGCGAGGAGGGTGGTGGCGGGGCCGGTGTCGGGGATGTGCGGGTGGCGACCGGCGAGCCAGCACTGGGCGACCACGGGCAAGAGCTCGGCGGTGCCGCAGCCGGTGTCGGCGACGTTGAGGCTGTGCTGCGCGGCCTGGTCGACCATCACGCACACGTGGGCGCCGAGGCGCTCGGCGTGGGCGCCGAAGCCGAAGTGGCGGCGCAGCCAGGCGGAGAAGGCGTCGCGCTCGGCGGCGGGCAGGGCGTCGAGCAGCATGGCGAGGTTGCTGCCGTCGCGGCCGAGCTGGCCGAGGCCGAACTCGGTGCGTCGGTGGTAGCGCTGGGGCGGTCGACGGAACGGGCCGAGGTAGCGCACGCCGCGGGCGTGGTCGCGGACGGCGTCGGCGAGGTCCTCGAGGGCGCGGTCGAGCTGGCGGAGGAACGCGAGGGCTTTAATTTGGCACACGAGCTCGCCGTCGGCGGTGACGCCGGCCATGGCGTCGCGCCAGAAGCGGCCGCCGCGGACGCTGCCGAGGCTGGCGAGCAGGTGCTCGCCGGGGCCGTAGGCGATGGTCTCGACGATGCGCACGAGCTCGTCGAGGGTCAGCTTGCCCTCGACCTGGGCGGCGACGACCTCGACGATGCGCTCGACCGTGAAGGCGACCAGCTCGTCGCCCTCGAGGTGGAGGATCGGCCCGGGGGTGCGCTGGACCAGGCGCACGCCGGCCACGGCGGGCAGCGGGACGTCGTTGAGGCGGAGGGCGACGAGGCCGCCGTCGGGGGCGACGTCGAGGCTGACGCTGTCGCCGAGGCACTCGACGACCAGGCGCTCGACGCGGGAGCGGCCGTCCTGGCCGGCGACGATGCGGGCGGTGAATTGCAGGGGCCAGCCGGTGCGGCGCCCGGGGCCGGCGGTGGCGGCGGAGACCTCAATCCACGGGTCGGCGGCGCCGCGCAGGAGGGTCTGCGAGAACTCGCCGAAGTCGACGTCGCCGGCGTCGGCGTACCACAGCAGCGGGGTGAGGGCGGCGGCGCGGGCGGTCTGCTCGAGCAGCGGGAAGAACCGCAGGAGCGAGCTCTTGCCGGTGTCGTTGCCGCCGACCAGGAGCACGATCGGCCGCAGCTCCACGTCGCCCGTGTCGCGCAGGCTGCGGAAGTTCCGGAGGCGGATGCTGCGCAACATAGGGCCCTGTGGATAACACGCGCGCGGACGGAGCGCGAGCGGAGCGGGCGGTCAGCGTTTGCCGGGCGGGTTTGCGCGCCCAGGTGCGCGTGGCGGCCCCGGCGAGGGCGTCGCCGGGGCGACGCACAGGATCACGGCGGAGGATCCGGCAGCGCGAGGACCTCGAGCGAGTGCGTGCGGCACACGGCCAGGCGGGCGCCGTCGTGCGACCAGGCGAGCTCGGCGTAGGCGGCGTCGTCGGCCCACTCGACCAGCGCGCCGGACGGGTGCACGCGGCGGACGCGGCCGTCGCGGCAGGCCGTGGCGAGCACGTCGGTGCGCGACCAGGTCATGCCGGTGATCGTGCGCGGGTGGCCGGGCAGGGCGCGCGCGTCGTGCGGGTCCTGCAGCCACAGGCAGTGGCGGTCGCCCTCGGCGGCGAGCAGGCGGCCGTCGTGGTTGAGGGTGAAGCCGCGGGCGAAGCGGTCGGTGAAGCGGACCGGGTGCTGGGCGAGGGTGTAGCGCTCGCCGCGGTAGACGGGCTCGCCCCAGGGGCCCCAGCGCAGGGCGGCGCGCACGGGGACATCGGCGACGAGGGCGCCGTCTCGCGTGTACACGTGGCAGCGCTCGCCCCAGCGGACGGCGAGCAGGGCGGCGTCGGGCGACCAGTGCGCCTCGGCGGGGAGGATGGGGTCGTCGCTCAGAGTGAAGCGGTCGGCGACGCGGAGCGCGCCGGCGTCGTCGACTGTGGTGTGCGCGTCGCTGCGTGCGGCGCGGCGGGTCTCGCTGCGGCGCCACCGCACGGCGCCGTCGGGGTCGCAGACGATTAAACAATCGCCGCGGGCGACGAGCAGGCTGGCGTCGGGGGCCCACAGCAGCTCGTCGATGGCGGTGTCGCCGAGGGTGAGGTCGGCGAGGCGCTCGCCGGTCGCGCTGTGGATGCGCTGGAGGTCGCGGTCGTCGTGAGCGACGAACAGGATGGTGCGATCGGGGGACCAGGCGAGCGAGCGAGCGGGCGGGCCCGCGATCGTGCGGACGGCGGCGGTGGTGGTGTCGACGACGGCGACGGCGTCGCGGACGATCGCCGCGAGGTGGGTGCCGTCGGGGTGCCAGGTCGGGCTGGTGGCGGCGGGCAGGGGGACGCGGAGGGTCATGTGCGGCGGCGAGGATGGTCGCACGGTCGCGGGGTCGACGGCTGCTCGTGCGCGGCGAGGATGGCCGCACGGTCGCGGAGTCGACGGCTGCTCGTGGGCGGCGAGGACGGTCGCAGGCTGCTCGTGGGCGGCGAGGGAGGTCGCGGGCTGCTCGTGGGCGGCGAGGGAGGTCGCGGGCTGCTCGTA
The DNA here is from genome assembly GCA_016793465.1 of Myxococcales bacterium. The sequence continues at coordinate 232,732 of JAEUJW010000075.1, read as the reverse complement.
GGCGGCGAGGGTGGTCGCTGCTCGTGCGCGTGAGCGCGCGACGGCGGGTCACTCGGCGACGGCGAGCACGAATTTTAGATAGCGGCCCTCGGGGAAGTGCAGGGGGCTCGGGTGGTCGGCGGGCTCGTGGCGGACCTCGAGCACGCGGAGGGTGCGGCGGGCCTGGCGGGCGGCCTCGCGGAGGATGGTGTGGAGGAACATGTCCATCGGGATGTGGCTCGAGCAGCTGGCGCAGGCGACCAGGCCGCCGGGGCGGACCTGGCGGATGGCGGCGGCGTTGAGGCGGGCGTAGGCGGCCTCGGCGGCGGGCACGGCCTGCTTGCGCGGGGCGAACGAGGGCGGGTCGACGATCACGAGGTCGAAGGTCTGCTGGGCGGCGGCGCAGGCCTCGAGGTGATCGAAGGCGTCGGCGGCGGCGAAGGCATGGGCGGCGGGGTCGAGGTCGTTGGCGTGGAAGTTGACGCGGGCGGCGTCGACGGCGGGCCTGGCGATGTCGACGGTGGTCACGTGAGCGGCGCCGCCGAGGGCCGCTGCGAGGGAGAAGCCGCCGGTGTAGGCGAACAGGTTGAGCACGCTGCGCCCGCGGGCGACCTGACGCACGAGGGCCCGGTTGTCGCGCTGATCGAGGAAGAGGCCGGTCTTCTGGCCGCGGCGGACGTCGACGAGGAAGCGCATGCCGTGCTCGCGCACGCCGATGAGCTCGGGCGGGTCCTCGCCGTACAGCACGCGAGGGTCGCGAGGGGCGGCGGGCGAGGAGGAGCTCGCGCTGTCGTCGGGCTCGAGCTCGGCGGTCCGCTGGTTGCGTTTGTCGGTCGCGGGCGAGCGGGCGCGCCGGTCGGTCGCGTCGGGCGAGCGGGTGCGTTTGTCGGCCGCCTCGGGCCCGCTGCGCTCGCCGGTGAGCCCCTTATAAAAGATGCCGCGCGGGTGGCAGGTGTCGACGAGGGCGGCGGTGAGGTCGGGGAGGTGAGGCAGCCACGCCGGCGTGTCGAGTTTAATTATTAAAAATCCGGCGTAGTGGTCGACGACGACGCCGGGGAGGCGGTCGCCTTCGCCGTGGAGCGCGCGGAAGGCGTCGGTGGCGGAGAGGTCGAGGGTGGTGCGGCGCAGGGCCCAGGCGTCGGCGATGCGGCGGCGCCACAGGGCCGGGCCGGCGGGCTCGGCCTTGCGGGTGGCGAGCACGCGGAGGGCGATCGGTGAGTCGGCGTCGTAGAGGGCCACGCCGAGCTTGCGGCGGCCGGCGCCGAGCAGGGTGACGATGTCGCCGGTGCGGGCCGCGACGCCGGGGAAGGCGTCGGCGTACAGCCAGGGGTGGCCGGCGGCGACGTGGGGGGTCAGGCGATCGGGGACGACGACGGACGGCACGCGGCGCGAGGGTACGCGATCGCGCGGGTCCGCGGGGAGGCCGCGCAGGCGGGATCGCAGGCTCGCCGCGGAAAAGCCGCCGGGCGGGTCCGAGGGCGAGGCGCGGCTCGTCGTCGGGGTGGGGCGTGCGCGGAGGGAAGGAGCGCGGCGTGGCGGCGAGGTGTGGTGACGAGGGGAAGGAGCGCGGCGTGGCGGCGAGGTGTGGTGACGAGGGGAAGGAGCGCGGCGTGTCGCTTCACGGTGTTACGCGGGACCGCGCTGGCGTGGAGCGGTGTGATCTGGGCCCCCGCGGGGCGGAGGGGCCGAACTTTATATTTTTAAAAATTCGGAGGCCTGGTCATGACGCGTGTGCTGGATCTGTCGTGGTGCCGCGGGGTCGTCGGTGCGTGGGTCGTGGCGATCGGGTGCCACGCGGGCGGGGGATCCGAGGCGGGGGGAGAAGGTAGCGAGGGCGGGGCGAGCGAGACCTCGGCCGGCGAGGTGGTGAGCGAGCGCGGGTTGAAGGCGGGCGGGGAGATGGCGAGCGAGGGGCGCGAGGACTACGCGGCGCCGTTTCGCCTGCGGGTCGACGAGAGCGTGCGGCAGGGCGTGCCGCTGCTGGTGTTCACGCCGGTGCGGCTGGCCGACGAGGAGGGCGACGGAGTGTTGCTGGTGGTCGGCGGGGAGCTGACGATCGAGGGCGGGTGGCTGCGTGGGATCGACGAGCTCGCGGTCGAGGAGGTCGACGGGGTCATCGAAGTGACGCCGCGGTCGCGGCGCGTGCACGGGGATCGGAGACTCGTGCGGCGACAGCCTCGACTTCTGCGCCGTGCACCGCGCCCACCTGCGCCCGGAGCGTCAGGCCCGGCCGGGGGCGCGGGGCAAGGGGGCGCTGTCGGCGATGGCGTGGGTGACCGCGTTCATGGTGGTCGGGCGGCGGCGTCGGCGGGCGGTCTGAGCCGGCGCTGCCAATTAAACTGGCTCCAGGGCCGTGGCGGCCCGCGGGGATGTTCGGTGTCCGATCGTTGTCCGGTGCTGGTCTGAAAAGACTTGTGTTAGGGTCGCGTGAGGAATGGAAGTTTTACCGGAGTCGAGCGCGCGGAATCGCCCTGAGGCGGACGGACGTCCTGCAGCGGCGGACTTCGCACGCATGTACCTCGACGACCGGCAACAGGCGTGGGGCTACGAAGATTCCCCGTCGATCACGACGCCGGTGGCCGAGCCGTTCCGGGCCGGGCGTTACGTGATCCTGCAACACGTCGGGCACGGGGCGATGGGCAACGTCTACGCCGCGTACGACCCGGAGCTCGACCGCAAGGTCGCGGTCAAGGTGCTGCGCGACGGCGGGCGGCCGCTGCCGGCCTCGCTGGCCCGCGAGGCCAAGGCCATGGCCAAGCTGACGCACGCGCACGTGGTCGCGGTGCACGACGTCGGCACCTGCGACCGCGGGGTGTTCGTGGCCATGGAGTTCGTCGACGGGGTGACCCTCCGGACATGGCTGAAGGGACAGGCGCGGCCCTGGCGGACGATCCTCGAGGTGTTCCGGCGGGCGGGCGAGGGGCTGGCGGCGGCGCACCTCGCCGGGGTCGTGCACCACGACTTCAAGCCCGACAACGTGCTGGTCGGCGGCGACGGGGCGACGGTCAAGGTCGCGGACTTCGGGCTGGCGCGGGTCGCCCTCGGCACGGCGGCGGCGGTCTCGGGCGAGCTCAGCGACGCCGGGGCGACGCGGGCGAGCGGGTCGGTGCCGTCGTCGGGCGGGCGGGCGAGCGGCAGCGGCGGGACTGTCACCCAGGCGAGCGAGCGCGGGCCGGTCGGGACGCTGGCCTACATGGCGCCGGAGCGCCACGCGCTGCGCCCGGCCGACGCGCGCAGCGATCAATTCAGCTTCTGCGTGGCGCTCTACGAGGCGCTGTACCAGCAGCGGCCGTTCGCCGGCGGCGACGTGGCGGCGCTGCGCCAGGCGGTCATGCACGGCGAGCCGGCCGAGCCGCCGCGGGCGACGCCGGTGCCGGCGCGGGTGTGGGCGGCGCTGAAGCGCGGGCTGGCGCGCGCGCCGGAGCGGCGCTTCGCGTCGATGAGCGAGCTGCTGGCCGCGCTGGCCGAGCCGCGGTCGCTGCGCTGGCGGTGGTTGATGACGGCGGGGCTGGTGGTCGGCGGGTCGGCGGCGATGCTGGCGGCCCAGAGCAGCGAGGACCGCTGCGTCGGCGTGACGAGCGAGGCCGACGCGTGGTGGGCGGAGCAGGACGCGCCGGCCTCGGAGTGGTTCGACGGCTGGCGCACGCGCGTGCACACGACCTGCGTGCAGGGGCTGTCGGGGCGGATCGCGGCCGACCTGCGGCTGGCCCGCGAGGCCTGCCTCGCGCAGCAGCTGGCGAGCGTGCGGGCGCTGGTCGCCGAGGCGGCGGCGGTGCCGGAGCAGCGCGAGGCGCTGTGGCGCGAGCTGCCGCGGGCGAGCGCGTGCGACGACGAGGAGGTCCTGCTGGCCGTCGCGCCGCCGGCGTTCGCGGCGCGCGGCGAGGTGGCGGCGATCCGCGAGGGGCTGGCGGCGGTGGCCGCGGCCGAGGTCGCGGGGCAGTACGGGGCGGCGCGCGAGCGGCTGGTCGGGCTCGACGAGCGGGCGGCGGCGCTGGGCTACGCCCCGCTGATCGCCGAGGCGCTGTACCAGCGCGGGCGGCTCGAGCACTACAGCGGCGAGGCGCGGGCGGTCGACTCGCTGCTGGCGGCGATTGACGAGGCCGAGGCGGTGCGGCACGACCGCCTGGCGGCCGACGCGTGGGGGTTCTTGGTCGAGGTCGCCGCGCTCACCAACCGCGTCGAGGTGGCGGGCTGGCAGCGGCGGGCTCAGGCGGCGCGTCGGCGCCTGCTGGCGGGCAGCCGCAGCGGCGCGGCGGCGGCGGACGATCCGCGGCGGGTCCACCCGGCGCTCGCGCGCGGGCTGGTGGCGCTGCGCGAGGGGGACCGCGACGCGGCGGCGGCGGCGTTCCGCGAGGCGCTGGCCGGCGAGGGGCTGCACCCGCTGACGCGGGCCAAGCTGCAGCTCGACCTGGCGATCGCGCTCGGCGAGGGCGAGGCGGCGGAGGCGGCCTGGACCGCCGCGCTGGCGGCCCACGAGGACCCGCGGGTGGCCGCGCCGCACCGCGGGCAGGCGTGGATCGAGCGCGGCGGGTCGCTGTTCTTGTACGAGCGCTACGCCGAGGCGGGCGCGGCCTACGCCCGCGGGGTGGCGCTGCTGCAGGCGAGCCCGGCCGACACGCCGCGGCGGTTCACGGCGCTGCGCACGGCGTACCGCGGGATCGCCATCGCCGAGGTGACCGGGTTCCGCCTCGCGGCCGCGGGCGCGGCGGTGGCGGCGGCCGAGCGGGCGGCGGCGGACGGCAAGCTGCCGGCGGACCCGTCGCTCGCCGAGGTCGCGTTCGAGGTCCACCTGCTGCAGGGGCGGGCCGACGAGGCGCGCCGGATCGCCGGCGAGGCGCTGGCCCAGCTGCGCGAGCAGGGCGCGCCGCCGGCCGAGCGGGCCCTGGCCCACGCGCGGCTCGGCGAGGCGATGCTGTGGCAGTCCGACGACGCGGCGGCCGGCCGCGAGTTCGACGCGGCGCTGACCGTGCTGGCCGACGCCGCGCCGGACGACGACGACGACACCGCGGCCTACGCCTACAAGGGGCTCGGGCTGGTGGCCCTGCGCGCGGGCGATCGGCGGGCGGCGAGCGCGGCGCTGGCGCGGGCGAGCGAGCTGTGGCGGCGCGTGCCGTGCGGCTGCCGCGACGCGGCGGAGGCCGAGCTGGCGCTGGCGCTGACGCGGTCGCAGGGCGAGCGGGTCGGGGGCGACGACTTCTTTACGGCGCACGGAGACGCGGCGGTCAGCCACCGCGACCGCTTCGTGCGGTGGATCGGCGAGGGCAACAAAGGGAGACCACAATGAAGTACACGTTCAAATTAATGATGGTTGCGCTGGCGCTCGGGGCTGTCACCGGCTGTGAGACGTGGCGGGAGCACGCCGAGGCCCGCGGGTTCGACACGGTCGAGCGGGGCGGCGGCTCGGCGAACACCGGCGAGGACTGCGAGGGCTGTCGGCGCAAGTGGTCGGCGAAGCCGCAGGGCGGGGTCAACGCGCCGCCGTGGGGCGCGACGTAGGGTCAGCGGCAGGAGGACGGTCATGACGGTCGGTCGCTACATTCCGTACGTGCGGTTCCGGTTGCCCGACGGGCAGACCGCCCAGGTCGCGCCCGGCGGCCTGATCGGGCGGGCGATCGGCGCCGAGCTGAAGATCGCCAACCCCGAGGTCTCGGAGGCCCACGCGCTGATCAGCCTGCGCGGGCACCAGCTGCACATGCTGTCGCTGCGCCGCTGGATCATCCTCGACGGCGAGCGCTGCTCGTCGATCACGCTGAAGCCGGGGCAGCGCATCTTCCTGGCCCAGACGGTGATGCTCGAGGTCGAGGCGGTCGAGCTGCCCGACCACGTGCTCACGCTGACCAGCGGCGACCGCGAGGTATGCGCGCTGACCGAGGCGGTGTACTCGCTGTCGTTCGCGGCCGGCGGGGTGGTGGCCACGCCGGACTACGTGCCGGCGGCGGAGGCCCACCTGTGGGGCAACGCGGAGGGCTTCACCCTGCGGGTCGGCAACCAGCCGCCGGTCGACGCCACCGACGGGACCGAGTGGACGCAGCACGGGCACCGGCTGAAGATCGTCGCGCGGCCGCTCGGCGACGGCGCGCTCAGCACGCGCAGCCTGGGTCAGAACGACCCGCCGCTGACGATCACGGCCCGCTACGACACGGTCTACATCCACACGCCGGGGCGGCCGCAGGCGGTGCTCTCGGGGCTGCTCGCGCGCATCGTCAGCGAGCTGGTGACGATCGGCAAGCTGGTGTCGTGGGAGGCGGTCGCGCGCGAGATCTGGGGCGACGAGAGCGACCGCAACGTCATGCGCCAGAACTGGGACCGCAACATGCGGCGGCTGCGGGCCCACCTGCGCGAGGCCGGCGTGCGCGCCGACCTCGTGCGGCCCGACGGGCGCGGCAACGTCGAGCTGTACCTGCTGCCGCAGGACCGCGTGCTCGACGAGACGTGAGGCGCGCTCAGACGTCGACCTCGACGCAGTACAGGCGGGCCGCGGCGCCGCAGTCGAGCTTGCAGCCGGCGGCGGTCCAGCCGGCGTCGGGGGCCTTGAAGAAGCCGGTGCTGCCCTCGTCGACGGCGTCGACGGCGGTCCAGCTGTCGCAGGTCAGGCCGGCGACCGGCTCGCCGAGCACGGAGGTGCCGGTCCACACCAGGTTGGTGGCGGGCAGGCAGTCGGCGGTGCCGAGCACAGTCGCGCCGTACTCGTCGACGTCGACCGGGCGGTCGGGGTGGCCGGTGGAGTACAGGGCCGCGAGGTCGGCGGCCAGCGGCTCGCCGTCGGTGCGGATCAGCGGGCCGTCGTGGTCGTGCTTCAGGCGGGCCTTGGCCGACTCGCGCTCGCCGCTGAGGAAGGCGCGGTACATGCCGGACAGCCCGGCGGCGTCGGCCGCGGAGGTGCACAGCTCGTCGGCCTCCTGCAGGCCGCCGTCGAGCTGGCCGAGGGTGGGCTCGAGGGTGAGGTCCCTGGTGACGAACATGCGGTACTCGCGGAAGCAGCCGACCGAGCAGCCGTCGCCGCTGGCGGCGTTGCCGTCGTCGCACTGTTCGTCGCCGTCGATCTGGCCGTCGCCGCACTTGGCGGGCGGGTCGCCGGTGGTCGAGGCGTCGCTGGTGGTCGTGGTGGTGGTCTCGTCGCCGGTGACCGCGGTCGTGGTGGTGCTCGACGGATCGCCGGCGGTGGTCGTGGGGTCGGGCCGCGTGGTGGATGTGTCGGAGGCGGTCGTGTCGGAGGTGTGGGCCGGTGAAGACGTCGACGGCGAGGAGGTGGTCTCCGTCGTCGTCGTCGACGTCGCGGCGGCGCTGTCCGGGCCGCCGGCGCCGGGGTTGAAGCAGGCGGCGAGCAGGGTGCAGCAGAGCGGCGCGGCGGAGCTTGAGAAGTGCATCGCGGGACCCCGTGAACATCGTACGCGGGGTCGCGGGCTTTTTTGGGGGCGGCGGCGCGCGGGCGCCCGCGGCGTCGCGCGCGCGCTCAGGAGCCGGTGAGCCGGCGCAGCGCGCTCATCCAGGCCGGGTGGTCGCGGACGAACAGGCCGAGCTCGCCGCCGTCGCGGAGCTGGACGATGACGTGCTGCTGGCCGGCGTAGGCGCGGGCGAACCACTTGTCCTCGCGGACGCCGACGATGTCGGCGGTCTTGACCTCGATGCCGGCGCCGACGAGCCTGCGCACGACGAGGCGGCGCTCGCCGAGGGCGGCGGCGCCGTTGCCCCTGGCGCGGGGCAGGCCGCCGTCGCCGGTGGCGCCGCGGTAGACGGCGGGCGCGGGGGCGACGAGCACGCGCTCGCCGGCGGCGGCGAGCTCCCCGGCGATCTCGGCGACCTTGAGGGCCGTGGCGCGCCTCGCCCAGCGCACCAGGGGCACGAGGATCGCCGCGAGGATCGCCGCGAACAGCGCGAGGGCGCCGAACAGGACCAGGAAGGGGTTCGTGCCGGACATGCCGGCCAGGATCGCAGCAATGCCGGCGCGATGGTGCGCGGTGTTGCCGGGGCTGCAACGATCCGTTGCGAGCGGCGCGGATTGTTGCGCGGCGGGGCCGGGCGCATGCTCGCGGCATGTCCGAAGCACAGGGGCGCATGCCGGTGGTGTTCATCCCGCACGGCGGAGGGCCGTGGCCGTTCGTCGACCTCGGGTTCGACCGCCGCGAGTGCGACGAGCTCGCGGCCTACCTGCGCGGGCTGGCCGACGCGCCGGGGCGGCGACCGACGGCGGTGCTGGTGATCTCGGCGCACTGGGAGGCGGCGGTGCCGACGGTAATGACGGGCGAGCGTCCGCCGCTGCTGTTCGACTACTACAACTTCCCGCGGGCGGCGTACGAGCTGACCTGGCCGGCGCCGGGCAGTCCGCGGGTGGCCGCGCGGGTGCGCGAGCTGCTCGCGGGGGCGGGCATCGCCAGCGCGACCGATGCCGACCGCGGGTACGACCACGGCACGTTCGTGCCGCTGAAGCTGACGTACCCGCGGGCGGACGTGCCGGTGGTGCAGCTGTCGCTGAAGCGTGGGCTCGACCCTGCGGAGCACCTGGCGATCGGGCGGGCCCTCGCGCCGCTGCGCGACGAGGGGGTGTTCATCGTCGGCAGCGGGATGAGCTTCCACAACCTGCGGGCGTTCTTCGGCGGGGCCACGGCGGCTGCGGCGGCCTTCGACGCCTGGCTCGGCGAGGCGATGACGCAGGCGCCGGACGAACGTACGCGGCGGCTGCTCGCGTGGGCGGAGGCGCCGGCGGCCCGGCAGGCGCACCCGCGCGAGGAGCACCTGCTGCCGTTGATGGTGATCGCCGGGGCCGCTGGCGGCGACGCGGCGACGCGGCCGTACCACGGGACGATGGTCGGGAACCGGCTGTCGGCGTTTCACTGCGGGTGAGTTGGCGTCCGCGACGCGAGGTCGCGGGCGCGGGCTCACGAGTGTGCGGGGGTGCGGGGGCGCGGCCGGGGGACTACGATGCCGCGCGAGGGAGTCGCCGCGATGGAGATGCACATCACCACCCACACGTTCAAGACCGACGGCGAGTGGGAGACGATCGACACGCTGTGGTACAGCCCGTTCTTCTACTGGCAAAAGAACGGGCTGCGGGTGACGCCGCAGGTGCCGCTGCGGCTGATCGCGGGGTTCGGGCACGTGGTCGAGGAGAGCGACCGCGGCTGGCTCAACACCGGGGGCGCGAGCGCGATGCTGCTGCAGCGGACGCAGGCGCGGGGCGCCAAGGGGCAGACGATCCGCGTCGACATCGGCGAGGAGATCGCCGACGACGACGAGTAGGCGCGCGGCTCAGGGCACGAGGTGGATGTCGACGCGGCGGTCGTACGGCCACTCGGCGGGGCTCGACTCGTCGGCCCCGGCCTCGCCCATCGACAGGAACTCGATGGTGTCGGGGCCGACGCCGTGGAACACCAGGTACCCGCGCACGGACTCGGCGCGCGACTGGCCGAGCTCGTCGTTGTAGCGGTCGGAGCCCCGGGGGTCGGTGTGGCCGACCACGCGGACCTTGCGGCCCTTCAGCGGGCCGTCGGTGAGGCACTGGGCGACCTGGTAGAGCACGGTGTCCTTCGGCGGGTCGACCTCCTTGGAGTCGTAGGTGAAGAAGGTCTGGACCTCGGAGATCTTGCAGCTCGACATGAGCTGCGGGTCGAGGCTCACGCCGGTGACGTGGTAGGGGTGCTCGACGGGCGCGGGCATCTCGGCCTGGGCGGGCTTCGACTCGGACTCGGGCACGGCCGGGACGCGGTCGGCCGAGGTGCGGGCGCAGCCGACGGCCATGGTCGCGGCCATCAGCGCGGTGAAGACGAGGGCATGGCGTTGCATGCCGGCAAGCTTGCCGGCGATGGCGGGGCCGCGCCCCCGGCGGGATTTGCTCGCCGGGCCGGGGGGGCGCGCGAAGCTTGCGGCGTCACGGTGTGACGCCGACTTCGTCGATGAGGGCGGCGAGCGCGGCCGGCAGCGAGCCGGCCAGCTGGTTGGCCCGCTTCACCCGCTGTTGCGCAGGAAGCTGGCGACCTCGCCGAGGCGCTGCTCGAGGAAGCCGCGGATGTCGCCGGCGATGCCGAGCTCGTCCATCGCGGTGGTCATGCTGCGCATCCACGCGTCGCGCAGCGACTGGTCGATCGCCAGGTGGCCGTGGCGCATGCACAGGCGCGGGTGGCCGTGGCGCTCCATGTAGGTCTGGGGCCCGCCGAGCCAGCCGATCAAGAACAGCGCGAAGCGGTCGCGCGAGTCCTGGGTGACGCGGCCGGCCGCGTCGCGCCGGTGGACCGCCGCGAGGGCCGGCTCGTCGCGCTCCATCACGTCGTAGAAGCGCGCGGCGAGGCGCAGGACCGCCGCCTCGCCGCCGACCTGCTCGTAGGGCGTGTCGTTCACGGAGCGATCGCTACCACGAGAAATATGCAATGTTCGAGGCTTGACGACCGATTCGAATGCGAGTAGACAGTGGTTCGTGTCGCGCTTTGTTGGCGCGGCCGGTTCGCTTTCGTCTCGTCCGAGATCCGCGCCATGATTCGCTCCACGCACCATACGACCATGCGGGCCGCCACAGCGGGCCATCGCATGCGTACGCGCTGAGCGTCTCCCGGCGAGTGATCCGAGCGATCGCGAATCCACCCTCCGGAGGGCGCCGGCGCTGCCGCGAGACGGCCTGTCGCGCAAAACGCTGGCGTAGCTCAGGGGCAGAGCTGCTGATTTGTAATCAGCCGGTCGGGGGTTCGAATCCCTCCGCCAGCTCCGACGATCCACCAACTCATGCGAATGAGGGGTTCGGGTCGGTTCGCTGCGAGGTGGTGTAGTCGGCCAACATAGCGGGCTCATAACTCGAAGATCGCGGGTTCGAATCCCGCCCTCGCAATCACAATCTCAGGAGAAGGAGGGACACATATGCGCGTGACAGCTCGACATCCGGGGTCCGGAGCGGTGCGGACCCCATGGCGTGCGTAGCTCAATGGTGGAGCGACCGACTGTGCATCGGAGGGTTGTGGGTTCGAGTCCCATCGCACGCCCTCAACTGCGGCGAGGAAATTTAAAGTTCAGGCGACGGGGCTGGCGCCGCCGTCGACGTTGATCGCCACGCCGGTGATGAACGCGGCGCGCGGGGAGCAGAGGAAGGTGATGAGGTCGGCGGCCTCCTCGGCCTCGCCGATGCGGCCGAGCGGGACGCCGCGGTCGCGGGCCATCCGGTGATAGAAGGCCTCGCGGTCGCCGCCCTGCTGCTCCCACTTGCGGTCGTGCTGGCCGCTTTTAATCAGGCCGATGAGCACGGCGTTGACGCGGATCGCGTCGGCGGCGAGGTCCTTCGACAGGGCCTTGGTCAGGGCGAGGCCGGCGGCGCGGCTGACCGAGGTCGGCAGCGAGGCGGCGGGCGGGTGCCTGGCGGCGATGTTGAGCAGGTTGACGACGCTGCCGCCGCCGGCCGCGCGCAGGTGAGGCAGGGCGAGGCGGGTCAGGCGGACGGCGGCGAACAGCTTCATGTCGAGGTCGGCCTGCCAGGTCTCGTCGGTGACGGTCTCGAAGGCGGCGGCCCGCGAGGTGCCGGCGTTGTTGATCACGGCGTCGAGCCGGCCGAAGCGGTCGACCGCGGCCGCGACGACGCGCGCGAGGGCGTCGGGGTCGGTGACGTCGGCCGGCGCGGCGACGACCTGACCGCCGGTGGCGGCGCGGATGTCGGCGGCGGCCCGCTCGAGCACGTCGGGGCGGCGCGCGCAGACGACGACGCGGGCGCCCTCGCGGGCGAGCGAGCGCGCGGTGGCCTGGCCGATGCCCTCGCTGCCGCCGGTGACGATCGCGACCTTGCCCTCGAGCCCGAGATCCATGGCGGTGCCATACCACGGGCGGCGGGGCGCGGCTGATATACTCGGCCGATATGCTGGAGATCGCGCTGAGGGCCCCGCGGGCGGCGTTTCGGGCCGACGAGTCGATCGCGCTGACCGGCGTGTATCACAACACCGGCGACGAGCCGCTGGCGCTGGCGTTCTGGTGGCGGCGGAGCATGCGGGTGCGCGACGCGGCGGGGCGGGTGGTCGCGCCGGGGGCGGGGCCCGTGCTGCCGTGCGGGGCGGCGGAGGAGCTGACGATCCTCGGGCCGGGCGAGCGCGAGGAGCGGGCCGAGCCGCTCGCGTGCACGCAGCCCGCGGGGGCGCCGGCGGGGGTCGGGTGGTCGTACGCGCTGGCGCCGGGGGAGTACGGGATCGTGCTGGTGTACGCGGCGCCGCCCGCCCACGGGTTCACGCAGCACGCGGCGGATCCCCGCGAGTTCCGCGGGCGCGTCGAGAGCGACGAGCTCCGCGTCGTGGTCGAGCCGGCGCCGAGGGGGCTGCTGGCCCGCCTGCTCGGGCGCTGAGCGGGCCGCGGCCTTCATGTGCTCGCGCGCTTGTGCGCGTTCGAGGTCCGGCGCGAGGTGATAGGATGCAGGCCTCGCTGTGGCCGACGACGTCGAGGAGTACCGAGGAGACGCGCTGCCGGGGGTCGCGCTGGCCGACCTGACCGACGCGCTGGCGCTGACCGAGGACGAGGACGCCGCGCTCGCGGCGGTGGCCTCGCACCTGCCGCGGCTCGGGCTGACGGCGGACGAACAGCGCACGATCGCGGCGGCGACGGCGCGGGTGCGCGACACCTGGCACGAGGGCCAGGCGCCGGACGCGTGGGACCTGCAGGGGCGCGCGGCGACGCTGCTGCGCGTGCTGACCACGCTGGTGGCCGGGCACCTGCGGCTGCTGCGGATGACGGCGGCGCACGCGGAGATGGCGGAGGAGCGGGCGGTGCTGCATGCGGTGACGTCGCGGCTGAGCGAGGCCTCGACGCTCGACGCGGCGATGCGGGCGTTCCGCCTGCCGGCGCCGGCGCCCGACGAGGTGTCGATGCTGCTGTGCGCGGTCGAGGACGGGCCGGACGGGGCGCCGAAGTGGATGTCGGTGGTGGCGTCGGCGCCGGCCCCGGGCAAGCCGGCGACGACGCCGATCGGGACGCGGTTCCACCTGCCCGACCTGCCGGTGTCGCGGTGGCTGCTGGCCGAGCCGGGCACGCCGGTGTTGATCGGCTCGCTGGCGCAGGACTCGCGGATCGACGAGGCGACGCGGCAGGCCTACGCGCGCATGGGCGTGGAGGCGGTGCTGATGATGGCGCTCATGCTGCGCGGGCGCGTCGCCGGCACGCTGGCGCTGACGTGGACGCGGCCGGTGGCGCTGGGCGAGCGCGAGCGCCGGATCTACCGCTCGCTGGCGCGGCAGGCGGCGGTCCTGGTCGACAACACGGCGCTGGTCGAGCGGCTGCAGGCGACGCTGACGGCGGCGCAGAAGCAGGCGCAGCTGCTGGGCACTGTGCTCGACCACGTGCCGGTCGGCATCATGTGCCTCGACGGCGGCTCGCGGCGCACGGTGATGATCAACCGGGCGGCGCAGGCGTACTTCGGCGGCGACGCGGCCCACCCGGACGACATCAAGGCGGAGATCCTGTACCCCGGGACCGACGAGTCGATCCCCGAGGGCGAGCGCCCTGGCGCCCGCGCCGGCGTGACCGGCGAGCTGGTCCGCGACCAGGTCGACATCGTGCCGCCGGGCGGCAAGCGCGGCAACTTCGAGGTGGTCGGGGTGCCGCTGCTCGGCGCCGACGGCAAGCCCGAGCGCGTGGTCGTGCTGCTGTCCGACGTGACGGCGCACAAGCAGGAGGCCGCGGCGCGCGTGCGGCTGCAGGACGAGGTGATCCGCGTGCAGGCGGCGGCGCTGGCCGAGCGCAGCACGCCGCTCATGCCGATCTTCGACGACGTGCTGGTGCTGCCGCTGATCGGCACGATCGACGGCAACCGCGGCGAGCAGATCCTCGAGGTCGTGCTGAACGGGGCGCGCGAGCGCCGGGCCCGGGTGACGATCCTCGATGTCACCGGCGTGCCGGCGATCGACACCCGCGCGGCCCAGGTGCTGACCGGCGCGGCCCACGCGCTGCGGCTGCTCGGAGTGGAGGCGGTGATCAGCGGGCTGCGACCCGAGGTGGCGCAGGCGCTGATCGACCTCGACGTGCCGCTCGGCGGCATCGTGGTCTGCGGGACGCTGCAGGCGGCGATCCAGCACGCGCAGCGCCGCCGGCGGCGCTAGCCGCGGGAGCCACGCGCTCTCCTGCGAACGCTGCCCGGCGGGCGCGGAGATGAACCTCGAGCGCGGCGCTGCACGACCACGAGGTCGACACTTGCCGCGAGGAGGCGCCGGCGTGCCGGTGAGCGGACGGCCGCGGTCACCAACGTCGGTCGAAGGGCTCGCTGACGGCGCAGCCGGGCGGGACGCTGCAGCCGGCCGACCTCATGCGCGTGCCGTCGGTGTGGTGCTCGGGGTCCGTACGCCGACCTTTCGACGGTCGCGTCGACGCCTCCTTGACGGAGCAATTCCTCAGTTGAGGCTCTTGTCGTCGATCACGCTGACGACGCGCAGGCCCGGGATGAGGCCGTCGCGTCGGTCGAGCTCGATGACCACCTCGAGGATCTTGGTGTCGATGCGCTCGACCGGGTCGTCGGTGCGGATGTTCTTGCGGCCCATGCGGCGGCCGATCTCGACGACGCGGCCGGGGAAGCGCTCGCCGGGGAACGCGTCGGCGGTGACGTGGGCGCGCAGGCCTTTGCGAATTTTGCCGATGTCGCGCTCCTCGACGTCCATGCGCACGCGGAGGACGCGGGTGTCGCCGAGGACCACCGCCTCGCCGGCGCCGGGGTTGTAGTACTCGCCGCTGCGGAACTTGATCGAGAGCACCTCGCCGGCGATGGGGGCGCGGATGGTCAGGCGGTCGAGCAGGGCGCGGGCCTGGTCGCGGCGGGCCTGGGCGGCGAGCACGCGGGCGCGGGCGGCCATCACGTCCTCGCGGCGGGAGCCGGCGAGGGCGGCGCTGCGGCGGGCGTCGGCGGCCTTGAAGGCCATGTCCTCGGCCTCGGCGTTGCGCTTGGCGCGGTCGAGTTCGTCTGGGGTGGCGGCGCCGCCCTCGGCGAGCTTGCTGATGCGATCGAGGGCGCCCCTCGACAGCTCGCTGCGGGCCTTGGCGGCCTCGGCGTCGGCCTCGACGGCGTCGATGTCCTGGCGGCGGAGGCCGCGGAGGGTGCGGGTGAGGTCGGCCTCGGCGGCGCCGAGGTCGGCCTCGGCGGCGGCGAGCGAGGCGGCCTCGGTGGCGGCCTCGAGCGCGAGCAGGGGCGCGTCGACCTCGACCTTGTCGCCCTCCTTGACGAGCACGCGGGCGATGCGGCCGGGGACCTGGCCGGCGACCTTGGTCTCGCGGTCGGCGGGCTCGACGATGCCGTTGCCGGCGACGCCGGAGACGGCCGCGAGCTCGACGCGCTCGTCGCGGCCGCTGCGCGGGGCGACCTCCGTTTGGGCGCCGGCGATGTCGGCCTCGCGCGGGGATGTCGGCGGTCCGCCGAGGGCCGAGCGCAGCACGAACGCGAGCAAGGCGCAGCCGATCAGGAGGGCCAGGAGGGCGGAGGTTTTACCGGACATCGGAGGGCTCCGTCGGGGTGAAGACGCGGCGCGGAGGTGCGTGGGCGAGGAGCGCCGGGCGTGCGGCGAGGAAGTGTCCGTCAAGGACGGGCGCGGCGAGGCGTGCCGGGCGTGCGGCGAGGACGGTCGCGGCGAGGACGGGCGCGGCGAGGAGCGCCGGGCGTGCGGCGAGGACGGGCGCGGCGAGGCGTGCGGGGCGTGCGGCGAGGACGGGCTCGGCGAGGTGTGCGGCGAGGACGGGCTCGGCGAGGTGTGTGGCGAGGGCGGTGCGCCTGTCGAGGTGCACGTCGAGGGCGGTGAACGCGGTGACGTGCGCGTCGCGCGTGGCGGTGACGACGGCGAGCGTGGCGGCGGTCATGCGAGGGCGGCTCCCTCGGGCTTCTTGGGCTCGGGCAGCATGCGACCGTCCTCGATGTGGAGCATGCGGTCGGCGAGGTGGAAGATGCGGTTGTCGTGGGTGACGACCACGACGGTGCGGCCCTGCTCGCGGGCCAGGGTGCGCAGGAGCTCGGTGATGCGCAGGCCGTTCTCGGCGTCGAGGGCGGCGGTGGGTTCGTCGGCGAGGATGAGGGGCGGGCCGCCGGCGAGGGCGCGGGCGATGGCGACGCGCTGGCGCTGGCCGCCGGACAGGTCGCGGGGGAGGGCGGAGGCCTTGCCGGGCAGGCCGACCTGGTCGAGCAGGAATTCGGCCTCCTGGCGGGCGGGGCGGGGCTTCATGCCGCGGAGCTGGAGCACGAGCATGACGTTCTCGCGGGCGGACAGCGAGGCGACGAGGTTGTGGCCCTGGAACACGAAGCCGATGTACGACAGGCGCAGGTCGGGGAGGTCGGACTCGGAGCGGTCGGACACCGACTCGCCGAACAGCTTGACGGAGCCTTCGGTGGGGCGGAGCACGCAGCCGAGGATCGACAGCAGGGTGGTCTTGCCGGAGCCGGACGGGCCGGCGAGCATGATGAACTCGCCGACGTTGACGTGCATGTCGACGCCGCGCAGGGCGGGGTAGGCGGTGGCGCCGGAGCCGTAGACCTTGGTGAGGCCGCGGACCTCGATGGCGCGGGGCTCGTGGCGGATCACCGGAACACCATCCCGGGCTCGACCTTGCGCAGGCGCAGCAGCGCGAGCGACGAGGCCAGCACGCACATGAGGATCATGACGATGGTGGTGCCGATCAGCAGCTCGGCGGGCAGGAACACGGCGAGCTGGGGCGAGCGGATCTTGTCGGCGACGAACGTGACGAACGACAGGCCGAGCAGCGAGCCGACCAGCGCGTAGGCGACGGCCTGCACCACCAGGAGGCGGGCCAGGTCGCGGTTGGTCGCGCCGATCGCCTTCAGGGTGCCGAACTCGCGCACGTTGTCGAGCACGGCCGAGAACATCGACAGCGAGACGATCACGAAGCCGATGATCAAACCGAACAGGGCGGAGGTGCCGAAGGTGATGCCGATCGCGGTGCGGGTGAGCAGGTAGCGGACGATCGATCGCCGGTACTGCTCGCGGGTCAGCACGGTGGTCTCGGGCAGCTGGGCCTGCACGGCGGCGGCCACGGCCTCGGGGTCGTGGCCGGCGGCCACGCCGACCAGGCCGAAGCTGGTCTGGTCGGCGGGCATGTGGAGGATCTGCTGCACGAGGTTGTACTCGCCGAACGCGTACGACGGGCCGAACGGGATGAGGCCCCAGGTGAAGCCGGTCGCGACCACGCGCTTGCCGCCGAGCTCGCGCACGCTGCCGAGGTTGATCCCGCCGAACTTCTCGCGGTCGGCCTGTTCGAAGAACATGCGGTCGGGGATGGTGAGGTCGGCGGGGTCGCCGGCGACGACGTTCCACGGGCCGCCGTGGAGCGCGGGGGCTCGGGTGCCGACCAACGTGACGGCCTCGGCGCCGCCGCTCGGGAGGGTGATCGTCGAGGCGCCGTAGAGCAGGGGCTCGGCCCAGGCCACGCCGTCGACCACGCGGGCCTGCAGCACGGCGCTCTCGGGGATCGGCTTGCCGGGCTGGAACGCCTCCGTGCCGGGCGGGGCGATCCAGATGTCGGCGTCGGCGTTCTCCACGAACATCACGTTCTTGTAGAGGAGGCCCATGAAGGTGCCGGCCTGCTGGTTGGACAGCAGCACCGCGAAGACCACGCCGGCGAGCGTGCCGAGCATCTTCAGCTTGTCGTGCAGCATCATGCGTACGCCGACCCTGGCGAGCGTGCGCCAGCGCAGGCCGAAGCCCGGGCGGGTGGTGATCGGCTGGGCGGGGTGGCGCAGGCTCATCGCGGGAGGGCCGGGGGCGTCTCGATTGTTGCAGGTGCGGGGGCGGGTGGATCGGCCGGGGGCCGGGTCGCGGGCGGCGGGGCGACGGGCGGTCCTGGATCGCGGTCGCCCGCGGGGCTGATGCGAACGCTGTCACCGAGCTCGCGACCGGCGCGCAGGCGCAGCAGGATGCGGGCGGAGGCGAGGTCGGCGTCGGCCTGGATCAGGGAGATCTGGGCCGAGAAGGCGTCGCGTTCGGCCTGGGTGACCTCGAGGAACAGGCCGGTGCCGGCCTCGTAGCGCTGGCGGGCCTGGGCCACCGCGACCTTGCTGGTGTCGCGCTCGGCGCGGGCCGAGCGGGCCTTGGCGAGGGCGGCCCGGACCTGATGCCAGGCGGCGTGGATGTCGTCGTAGGCGCTCTGGCGGGCGCGCTCGGCCCGGACGCGGGCGAGGTCGGACTGGGCCCGGGAGGCGCGCAGCTGCGGGAGGACGGCGAGGTCGAAGCGCCACGACAGGTTGGCGGAGGCCGAGGCGATGGCGTACTTGCCGAGGAAGCCGGTGGCGTTGGTGAAGCGCTCGCTGGCGGACACCGACAGCGAGGGGTAGAGCAGCGCGGAGGCCGAGCGCACGGCGCTGGCGCTGGCGGTGGCCTCGGCCTCGGCGGCCTTGACGGCGGCGACGTCGTTACCGTCGACCCAGGACTTCAGGGGGGCCTCGTCGGCGAGCGAGACGTCGAGGCCGGGGGCGCCGGGCTCGGGGGCGAGGCCGGACAGCGAGGTGAGGCGCTGGCGGGCGATCGCGAGGTTGTACTCGGCGTCGGCGATCGACTTGCGCGAGCGCTCGACCTCGACCTCGGCGCGGCGGCGGTCGAGGTCGGAGGCGACGCCGGCGGCGGCGCGCTGCTCGACGATCGCGAGGTTGGCGCGGGTGGCCGCGTGGACCTCCTCGGTGGCGCGGATGAAGGCCTCGGCGGCGAGCAGCGTGAAGTAGGCGGTGGCGACCGACTGCTCGACCTGCTGGCGGGTGGCGGCGACGCGGGCTGTCCCCGAGGCCAGGTTCAATTTGGCCGCGTCGATGCTGCGCAGCGCGCTCACGTCGACGACGGGCTGGGTGAGCGTGAGTTGGGCGTCGAGCTGGTTGAACGGGGTGATCGTGCGGGTGACGGGGTCGCCGCCGGTCGGCAGGGTGACCTTGACCTCGTATTGATTGCGCGTGTAGGCGGCCGTCGCGTTGACGGTGGGCGTCATGTCCCACCTGGCCTGGTCGACCTGGTGCTGGCGCTGGCGCACCGTCGCGGCGGCCTCGCGGTTGTCGAAGTTGTGCTTGCGGGCCGACTCGAGGAAGGCGGGCAGCGGCTGGAGGGCGTGTGCGGCGTGCGGGGCGAGCGTGCAGAGCACGGCGAGGCTGGCGAGCAGGCGGGTCACGGCGACCTCCTGGCGGCGAGGGTGGCTTCGGGGTCGCGGTCGGGGCCGGCGCCGTCCCACAGCACGGCGACGAGGCCGCGGATGAAGGTCGGCAGCGGCAGCGGCAGCGCGTGCTGGGCTTTAATTACGAGCTCGAAGAACACGTACTGCTGCACGCCGCCGAGGAAGATGCGGGCCAGGATCTCGGGGTCGAACGGGCGCAGGCGGCCGAGGCGGATCTCGGCCTCGAAGTAGGCCGACAGCTTGCGCAGCGCTCGCAGCGGGGGCGGGTTCGGCTGGGTGAGGATGTCGGGCAGGCCGTGCGGGCCGGGGTTCGACCAGCTCATCATCGTCAGCGGCATGATCTGGCGGAAGAAGTTCACCGCCTCCTCGGCCAGCAGGGTCAGGTGCTCGCGCAGGTCGCCGGCGCCGACGCGGTCCTCGAGCTGCTCGGTGAAGTCGAGGGTCTCGAGGGTCGGGGCCATCGCCGCCTGGAACAGCCCGGACTTGCTGTGGAACCGATTAAAGAGCGTGCCTTCAGAAACTCCGGCGCGCTCGGCGACCTCGGCGGTGGTCGCGGCGAAGCCCCGTTCGAGGAATACCGCCCGTGCGGCCGCGATGATGGTCTGGTCCTTGATCGAGATCGGGCGGGGCATACTGGTTTGTAACTGAGCGCTCACTTAATAACCTGGCCAGCGCCCGCGGCGCCAGGTGAGGTGACGAGGCAGGACTCACGGGTTTTTGTCCGGACGTTCTCTGCGAATGCGGGGGCCTTGCGGAGGCGGATTCAGCTGGGTGGACGGCGTGTTATTTGTCGACGTGGGCTCACAGGAACCGGCGAAACCGGGAACATACAGGCTTGTCGATGTCGCTTCGTGGTTCGTGTTCGAAGGTCCTGGCGCTCGCGGCGACGCTCGCCGGGTGCCCGCCGCCGGAGGGTGACCTCGGGCCGTACACGAGCGCGCAGACCGGGGCCGCGACGACGCTGCCGGACGAGGGCGGGGCGACGGCGACGGCGGGCGCGACGTCGACGGGCGGCGAGGACGGCGGGTCGACGGGCGCGGCGGACACGACGACGGCGGGCGCGACGACGACGGCGGTCCCGGGCACGAGCGACACCGGCGAGGTCGGCACGACGGTGATGATGGCGCCGACGAGCGGGGAGACGACCGACACGGCGGCGAGCGAGGAGACCGGGGCTACGACCATGAGCGCGGGGGACTGCGGGCCGATGGACCCGCTGCACCCGTTCCCGACCACGTACGCGGCGCTGGGGGACATCGAGGTGCACGGGGCGTGCGTGCTGCAGAAGGTGGGGCCGGGCAAGGACGTGCCGGCGTTCACCGGGCTGGACCTGGCGTGCGAGGACGGGGCGGTGCACGTGGAGATCCTCGACGGGCCGCTGGCGGACTGGGGCGAGCTGGTCGGCGAGAGCTTCGAGGTCGACCTCGTCATGCAGACCAAGAGCCCGGACGAGCAGCGGCAGTGGGTGGTGTTCCGCCGCGAGGGGGCGCTGGTCTACGCGACCATGGTCGGCGCGACCTTCGTGGCCGAGGGCATGGACCCGGAGGTGTACGCGCCGCTGAGGCTCGACGCGGTCGAGGGGCCGTGCGCGCTGGCGCCGACGGGCACCGACTGGCCGCCGCTGCGCGACGACGGGTTCGCGTGCGAGTTCACGGCGCCGATCTACCTGGCGGTGCGGGTCGGGCTCGACCCGCCGGTCCCGCTGAAGGCCGGCGCGGCCCTCGACGCGCCGGTCAAGGGCGGGATGTACCGGGTCGAGGTGCGGACCATGGTGCGAGGCAACAACTGCATCCCCGGCCCGCCGAGCGTCGACGTCGACCTGTACGCGTTCGCGGTGGCGTTCCAGCAGGTCGAGTGACGCGGGCTGGGATACATTGCGGCGCGTGCGAGCGCTCGCCCTGGTCGTCCTCGTCGCGCCGGCGCTGCCGGTCGAGGTGACGTGGCAGGGCGAGGCGAGCTGTCCGCTCGCGGGCTTTAATAGTGAGCTCGAGGCGTACCTGGCGGACTCGCGGGAGCCGCGGGCGGTCAGGGTGACGGTCGAGGTGCGCGAGGCGGCGGCGAAGCGCTGGACGGCGGAGCTCGTCCTGAAGACCGAGGACGCGAGCAGCCGGCGGGCGCTGTCGGGCAGCTCGTGCGCGGAGGTCTCGCAGGCGGCGGCGTTCGTGACGGCGGTGGTCGTCGACCCGGGGGTGCTGACGCGGCCGGCGGCCGAGCCGGCGCTGGCGGAGGATCCGATCGTGCCGGAGCCGCACGAGGTGCCCGCGCCGGCCGATCCGGGGCCGCCGGAGATCGCCGCGCCGGAGCCGGAGCCGACGATCCCGCGGGCGCCCGCGTCCGAGCCGGCGCGGCCGCGGCGGGTGCGAGGGTTCGTGCGGCCGAGCGGGGGGTTCGAGGCGTTCGGGATGCCGAAGATCGGGCCGACCGTGAGCCTCGCCGGCGGGGTGCTCGGCGAGGCGTGGCGGGTCGAGGTGTTCGGGATGTATCGCGCGCCGAGCGACGTCCACGTCGAGGAGGACGGGGCGCGGCTGGCGTGGGCTCGCTTGCGCATGTGGGCCGTCGGGGCGCGGGGGTGCGGGGTGGTCCGCGCGGCGATCTTCGAGGTGCCGCTGTGCGCGGGGCTCGAGGCGGGGCAGGTGGTCGGGCAGGGGCTGGGCTACGAGATGCGGCAGACGGACCGGATCCCGTGGGCGGCGGCGCTGGTCGGGCCGGCGCTGGCGTGGGCGCCGCGGCGGTGGTTCGCGCTGTGGCTGGGGGTCGACGCCGGCGTCCCGCTGGTCGGCGGGAGGTTTCGCAGCCGGGGCGAGCCGGACGACCGGCTGTACACGCTCCTGCGCTTCTCGCTGCGGGCGGGGCTGGGGGTCGAGGCGCGGTTCTAGCGGACGCGGTTCGGGGGCGGTTTGCGGCGGACGGGGCTCAAAATTTTGCCGGGAACCGGGAAACAACCACGCGCGAGATGACCGAGCACGCCCAGCCGACCGCGACCCCCGGCTTCGTGGTGCCGCCGCTCGAGCGGGTGTACCGCGAGCACGCGGACTATGTGTGGCGGCTGCTGTGCAGCCTCGGGGTAGCCGAGGCGAGCCGGGAGGACGCGTTCCACGAGGTGTTCCTGGTCGTGCATCGCCGGCTGGCGACGTTCGACGGGCGGGCGAGCCTGCCGACGTGGTTGTTCGGGATCACCCGCAACGTGGTGCTGCACCACCGGCGCAGCGTGGCGCGGCACCTGCGGCGGTTGACGGTGGCGCCGCCGCCGTCGGCCGAGCCGGAGCCGGACGAGGTGGTGGCCGAGGGCGAGGCGCGGGCGCTGGTCGAGCGGTTCCTCGCGGGCCTCGGCGACGACCAGCGCGACGTGTTCATCCTCGCGGAGATCGAGGGGCTGCGCATGCCGGCGATCGCCGAGCAGCTCGGGGTCAACCTCAACACGCTCTATTCACGCCTGTACAGCGCCCGCAGGCAGTTCGCTCGCTTCATCGCCGACGCCCAGGTCGGCACCGGAGGCCGCCATGGATCCCGATCGGAATGAGCAAGATTGCCGCGCCGTGCTCGCGGCCTACCGCGCCGGGCGCGTGCCGGAGGACGTCCGGGGGCGGACGTGGCAGCGCCTGCTCGCGGACATCGACGAGGAGGAGGGGCCGCCGACGCTGGTGACCCAGGCGACCGCGGACGACGAGGAGGCGCCGCGGAGCGAGCCCCGGCGCCGCGGCGCGAGCGTGGCGGTCGTGGTGATGCTGGCGGCGGCGGTGGTGCTGGTGGTCGCGGGGCTGTCGCGGAGGCTCGGCCCGCAGCGCGGCGCGAGCGACAACCAGGCGGTGCACGAGGTGCGGCCGTCGCCGCCGCCGGTGCCGACCGAGCGCCGCGACGGCGAGCGCACCGCGCAGCCGCCGGCGCCGCGCGAGGCGCCGACGCCGAGGCCGGCGCCGGAGCGGCGGGTGCAGCGGCCGGCGGCGAGCGAGCCGGCGGCGAGCGAGCCGGCGGCGCAGCAGGACGCGGGCTCGTCGCTCGAGGCCGAGCTCGCGCTGCTGCGGGCGGCCCGGGCGGCGCTGACGAAGGGCGACCCGGCGACGACGCTGCGGCTGGTCGCCGACCACGAGCGGCAATTTTTGAGGGGGCACCTGGCGGAGGAGCGCATGGTGCTGCGGGCCCAGGCGCTGTGCGAGCGGGGCGAGGTCGCGGCGGCGCGGGCGGCGGTGGCGGCGTTGCTGGCGGCGTACCCCGAGTCGCCGCACGCGAGCACGACCGCGACGGCCTGCCGCGAGTGAGTCCTCCATGGCCTCCGTCCATCCGTGGCGGATGAAGCTCGGCCCGGGCCGCGAACCGCGCGACCGGCGTTTCTGGGCCGAGTTTCTCGGTGGCCGCGCCGGCGGCTCGTGGCGCGGCCGTGCATCGCTCGTCGTCCGCGGCCTGCCCGCGTCGCATGGCGCGTTGCGACGGGACGCGCCACGCGACGCGAGCGCTGGAGCGGCGCGGCGTCGGCGATCCTCAGGCGAGGCCGCCGTGGCGGAGCACGGCGAGCACGGCGGCGGCGGCCGACTCGGGGGTCTTGCCGGTGTCGACGGTGACGGCGCCGTCGGCCGGGCTCGGCGGCTCCCAGGCGGCGCGGGCGGCCTCGTAGACGGCGACGTCGGCGTCGGACGCGTCACCTGTCCGTTTGGCCAGGCGGTCGCGCGCGGTCGCGGGGTCGGTCGCGCACACGAACAGGTGGAAGGGCACGCCGAGGTCGCGGGCGAGCTCGGCGAACAGGGCCCGCTGCTCGGCGGTCTTGAAGTTGGCGTCGACGACCACGCGGTCGCCGGCGGCGAGGGCCTCGCGGGCGAGGTCGCGGCAGCGGGCGTAGGTGCGGGCGGTCCACTGCGGGGTGTAGATGCCGGAGTCGACGGCGTTGCTGGCGGATGTCTCGGGGGACAGGCCGGCGAGCTGCTTGCGCACGGCGTCGGAGCGGACCCAGTGGAAGCCGTCGGCGGCGAGGCTGCGGGCGAGCGTCGACTTGCCGGCGCCGGGCAGGCCGGCGACGAGCGCGAGGCACGGGCGCAGCGCCGGCGGCACGATCTCCCGCAGCGCGAGCAGCAGCAGGCGCAGCTCGGCCGTGCGGGCCCGGGCGGCGGCCTCGGCGGGGACCTCGGGCTCGGCCGCCTTCATGGCCTCGACCTTGGCCCGCACGGTCGCGCGGTAGGCGGTGTAGAACGGCAGCAGGGCGCGCGCCTCGGCCTCCTCCGCCGGGGCGCGGCCGGCGAAGTAGCCGGCGAGCGCGGCCTCGGCGAGGTCGCGGCGGCCGACGCGGTCGAGGTCCATGACGAGGAAGGCGAGGTCGGCGATCGGGTCGGCGCTGCGAAACTGCGGGCTGAACTCGATGCAGTCGAGGATCACCAGGTCGCCCGGCGCGGGGCGCTCGGGGAACAGGTAGATGTGCTCGAGGCGCAGGTCGCCGTGGGTGTCGCAGGCGACGCGCGCGGCGCGGGCGTCGATCAGCGCGTGCAGGCGGGCGAGCGCCGACTCGGTGTGGTGCTCGAGGCGGGCCAGCAGGCGCGTGCGGGCCGGGCGGTCGCGGTCCGCGGGCGGCGGCGGGTGCGGGGCGCGCGGGCTCGGCGAGGCGGTGAGGTGCGGCGCCGCGTGGTGGGTGTACGGCGGGTGGTGCGAGGTCGCGACGAGCGGCGGGGCGCCGGCGGCGGGCGGCGTCGGGGTCGGCTGCGGGCGGGCGGCGCCCGGGCGCGGGGCGGCGGCGCGGCGGGTCGAGCTGCGCCTCGGGATCGGCGCGCGCGGGGCGTCGAGCTCGAGGTTGCCGTGCACGGCGGCCAGCTGGGCGAAGTTCTGGCGGGCGTTGGCGGCGACGATCGCGTAGGTCGCGTAGCCGGACACCTCGGGGCCGCGGTGGGCGCCGCGGTGGAACTCGGCGAGGCGGGCGCCGATGCGCGTGAACACGGCGGGGTCGACGTCGCCGGACGCGAGGCGGCGGTCGAGCGCGGCGGCGTCGGGCAGGCGGCGCATGTGCACGGCGACGTCGACGAGCTCGCCGTGGCCGCCGAGGCGGAGGTTGCCGCGCGCGTCGCGGCGGAGCTCGGCGACGTCGAGGTAGACGTCGGGCGCGAGGCGGCGGTTGAGGTGGACCTCTTGCTGGCAGAAGTGGACGCGGCGCTCGAGCGTGGTGTAGTCGAGGAACTCGAGGTCGACGGGCTTCTTGAACTTGAACACGTCGTCGCCGACGAGCGCGACGATCGAGATGTGGGTCTGGACCACGTCGACGGGGGTGCCCGCGGGGTGGCCGAGGACCGCGGGGTCGCTCAGCGCGGCGAGGAGGTCCGCGGGGTCCATCCGGCGAGGCTGCCACGGAGACGCGCGCGCGGGCAAGCCGGCGGATGCGCAGGTCCGGCGCCGCTGATAGGATGGCCCGCGCATGACGAGGACGCGCCGGATCGTGGGGGTGCTCGCGCTGGTGTCGGCGACGGTGACGGCGGGCGCGGCCGCGGGGTGCAAGCAGCGGAACGCGGCGGCCGAGCTGATCGAGCCGCCGGTGTACGCGCCCGCGGGCCAGGCCAAGTGCACGGTGCAGGCCAGTCAGTCGCGGCCGCTGGTGGTCGAGTGGCCGGCGGCCGACCGCGCCTCGCTCGAGGCCCGGCTGGCGCGCGGGCTGGTGGCCGTGCGCGCGTCGGGCTGCGAGATCGAGGTGCTGCGCCAGTGCACGGTGCCGGGCACGTACGCGTACCTCGGGCTCACCCGCAAGAACGAACAGGTGACGATACGTGACGTCGACGACCTCTACGCCAAGCTGCCGCTCGGCGCGGTCAACCTCGAGGCGAAGCTCGCGCGCAGCGGGCGACTCGACGTCAAGCTGGCGCTCGTCGGCATGCTCGAGGCGCCGGGCCTGGTCGATCGCGCGGCGCTGACCGGCGACTGCGGGGCCGCGACGCATGTGATCTCCGGGGCGCAGGTCGGGGCGTTCCTGTTCTCGTCGGGCGGGTCGGCGGAGATCGGCGGCGGCGTCGACGTCAAGCACACGGCCGGGGTCGGCGGCAGCAGCAAGGCCGAGCAGGAGCTGCTGTCGGCCGACGGCGACCCGGCCCGCTGCGACGGCGCGACCGGGGCCGACACGCGCCCGCCGGACGGCTGCGGCGCGGTGCTCCGCATCGAGCTGTCGCCGCTCGGGGCGCCGCTGTGCGCCGCGGGCTCGCACTGGGACGGGCAGCGCTGCGTCGTCAGCCAGGTGTTCTGCCCGCCGGACACCGACCCGGTCGGCGGGCGCTGCGTGGCGCGGGCGCCGGCGCCTGCGCCCGCGCCGGTGCCCGCGCCGAGCCAGCCGGTCGCGAGCCCGAGCCCGACGACCGCCGAGAACCCCGACACGCCGGTGTGTCGCGACTACTGCGCGCTCGAGCTGCGCTGCAAGGCGGAGAAGGACGGCGTGCAGCCGCCGGAGGGGGCCGGCGCGACGCGCATGACGAAGCTGTGCCGGCGGTTCTGCGAGTTCGGGCTCAACGATTACAACCGGCCGACGGTGCGCCAGTGCGTGTCGGAGGGCTGCCCGGGGCTCTTGCGCTGCACGACCAAGTTCGGCGGGGTGTGAGCGCGACGAAGCCGCCGGCCCACGCGGGCGCGGCGGCTGCGTGTCACGCGGGCGGGCTCACGGGAGCGGCGTGCAGGCGGCCTCGTTGGCGACGCCGGGGCTGCCCTTCTCGGCCATGTAGAACACGTCGGCCGAGTAGCACCAGTTGGCGGCGACGTCGTTGTCGACGGCGTTGACCTTGGTGGGGGCGAGCTTCCACGACAGGCCCTGGTCGCCCATGACGGTGGTGTAGGCGGCGGACTTGTCGATCGTGATCGTCGAGTTCTTGAGGAACACCTGGTCGCCGCCGCTGTTGTTGAGGGCAGGGTTGGCGCCGTAGAACGCGGCGGGCGGGTTGGGGTAGGGCCAGTTGACCATGGTGGTCTTGCCGAGCACCGCGTAGGCGCCGGGGTCGACGAGCACGGACACGTTGACCTTGCCCTGCTGGTTGGCCTGCTGCAGGCTGTCCTGGATGACGAGCCCGTTGAGGTCGACCTGCTGCGCGGTGTTGTTGAAGATCTCGATCCACTCGCAGTTGTCGCCGGCGCAGGTCGGGTTGTACATGACCTCGGTGACCACCAGGTCGCCCGCGACCAGGTCCTCGACGCCGAGCTTGGGGTTGAGGGGCGGCATGTAGCCCTGGAGGTCGGCCTTGCCGCGCGGGACGATTTTAAAGGTGTTGGCCGAGTAGTTGAGCGGGCCGGCGACCTGGGTGAACGAGGCGTCGACGCCGAACGACGGGAAGTCGACGGGGGCCATCGGCACGCTGTAGGCCAGGTTGTCGACGACGGCGGTGTCGCCGTCGCTGAGCTGGAACTCGTCGCCCGGGAGCACCTGCGAGACCGTCAGCGGCGCGCCGGCCACGGCCACGTGCACGCCCTCCCACGGCTCGGCGAGCACGGGGTCGGTGAAGGTGGCGATCGGCAGCAGCTCGGGGTCGATGACGACGCCGCTGACGCCGGTCTCCATGACCGTGCCGGCGCTGGCGTTGAGCTCGGTCAGGCCGTTGAACTCCTGGGTGACGCCGGTGACGTCGACCTCGTCGCCGACCGCGAGCCCGCTGATGTCGGGGCCCATGGCGCCGACGAACACCCACACGCCGCTGAACTCGCCGCCGTCCATCTCCTGGGCGAAGAACCCGCTCTTGGTGGTGGCGATCGCGGTGACGATGACGCCCTGCACGTCGACGTCGACGCCCTCGGCGATCGTGCCGTTCTGGACGTCGTAGATCTCGTCGTCGAGGGCGTCGCCGGTGCTGGTGTCGTCGGTGCCGGTGTCGGTGGTGCCGGTCGACTCGCCGCCGGTCGAGGTGCCGGTCGTCTCGTCGCCGGTCGAGGTGCCGGTGGTGTCGCCGCTGGTGCCGGTCGAGGTGCCGGTGTCGCCGGCGGTCGTGTCGGTGTCGGTGTCGGGCGCGGAGGTCGGGCCCTGGGTGGTCTCGGTGGTGGTCGTCGTGCTCGGGTCGACGGCGGTGGTGTCCGTGCTCGTGTCGGAGGTCGGCGCGGTGGTCGAGGTCGGACCGTCGGTGGTCGGCGTGGTGGTGTCCGGGTCGTTCGTCGTCGGCGAGCCGGAGGTGTCCTCGGCGGTGGTGCCGGTGGTTTCCGTGGTCAGGCCGGTGGTGACGTTGCCGTCGTCCCCGCAGGCGGCGGCGGTGGTGAGGGTCAACCCAAGGAGCAGGTGCGGTTTCATGCGCGCGGACGCTAACCGCGGCCCGGCGCCGGCTCAAGCGACGATCCCGCGACGGACATGTCAGGCCCGGCCGACGCCGCGCGCGCTAACACACAGGCCCGCGGGCGTGGCAGGATGCGGGCCGTGCAGCTCCCACACAAGTTCTTCATCGACTCGCACAAGGGCAGCAACGCGGTGGCGATCGTCGCCCTGATGGCGTGGTTCGACGCCTGGCACAACGAGACCGCCTGGGTCTACCTGGCGCTGCACGGGACCTACGGGCTGCTGTGGCTGCTGAAGAGCAACGTGTTCCCCGACAAGCAGTGGGAGCAGCCGGTGCCGTGGTCGATGGGGCTGGCGACCTGGGCGTTCCTGACGCTGTACTGGGTCGGGCCGTACGTGATCACGAGCCGCGACCTGCACGCGGCGCCGTGGCTGCTCGGCCTGTGCGTGGCGATGTGGGGGCTCGGGGTGTGCCTGCACTTCGCCAGCGACATGCAGAAGCACATGCACCTGCAGCTGCGCCCGGGCACGCTGCTGCAGCACGGGCTGTGGGCCCGCAACCGCAACCCGAACTACCTCGGCGAGCTGCTGATCTACTCGTCGTTCGTCCTGCTGTCGCGGCACTGGGCGCCGCTGGCGGTGCTCGGGCTGGCGCTGTTCGGGCTGTGGCTGCCCAACATGCTGAAGAAGGACCGCTCGCTCAGCCGCTACCCGGAGTTCGCGGCGTGGAAGCGGCGCTCGTGCATGCTCGTCCCGTACGTGTTCTGAGGATGAGGGCGACGTCGTCGGACGTCGCCGCTCGCGCTCCACGCGGGTGGAGGTTCACTTCTTCGGGCGCGGCAGGTCGACCGAGGCGCCGAGGATGGCCTTGAAGCGGACCAGCAGCTCGTACTCGGGCTGCTCGACCTCGCCGTCGGCGGCGGCGACGGCGATCACGCCGGCGAGGGCGAAGTCCTTGTCCTCCTGCTTGCCGATCTTGCGGGCGAGGTTGTCGAGCTTGGTCAGGTAGGTCTGGACCATCGAGTGCGGCTCCATCTTGATCGACTCGACCGCCTCCTTGAACAGCTGCTCGCCGCGGGCGACGCCGATCGAGTTCTTGATGACGGGGCTGGTGAAGGCGATCTGCTTGGCCTTCTCGATCTCGGCGTCCTCGACCTCACCGTCGGCGAACACCATCACCGCCATCGCCGTGGCGGCCCACTCGCCCGCGGCGGTGCCGACGACGATGTTGTTTAGCTTGTCCTTGAGCGAACTGAACCATCCCATTGCACCGACTCCTTCGCGCGCGGGCGAACCCGACGACCGCGGGACCGTACCAAGAGGTCGGCGGGCCCGTCTACGCTCGTTTATTGATTGTGTACTTGCGAGCATTCGGCGGGCACGAGCGCGCCGCGGGCGGCAGGTCGCGCGCGATCACGGAAAGATCCACACGTGGGCCGCGACGGCCTCGTACATGTAGCCGAGATTCAGGATCGCGTCGTCTCGCTCGGCCGGATCCACGGTGTAGAGATAGTTGTTCATCGGGCCGTTGCTCAGGCGGTACAGCGGGACGGCCCCGCACAGCGGCTCGTCGGCGACGTGGCCGAGGGTGGACTCCACGGTGGCGATGTCGTCGCAGGCATCGCTGGTGGTGTAGTAGTGCTGACCGCTCGGCAGCAGGCAATGGTAGTAGGGCACGAGCCCGGGCGAGGGGGCGGCGTAGACGCGGAAATAGTCGGCGTGCTCGAGCGTGAACGGCGGGGCGTCGGCGGCGGCGGGGTCGAGGCTGTAGATCCGCCCGGACTCGACGCTCGCGCCGCGGTGCACGCCGAGGCGGCAGCCCTCGAGGTCCTCGTCGCAGGCGGCGTCGCAGTCGTCGTCGAACAGGTTGCATAGCTCCGGGGCCCGCGGGGCGCACACGAGCGGGCACGACTCGCCGCGGGCGAGCGCGGTCTCGCAGCCGTCGGCGAGCTCGTCGTTGCAGTCGGCGTACCCGGGCTCGCACGCGCCGAAGCCGCAGGCGCCGGCGCTGCACACGGCGGCGGCGTGACTGATGAAACACGAGACGCCGCAGTCGCCGCAGTTGTCGGGGTCGGCGTCGAGGTCGACGCAGACGACGCCGCAGCGGGTCAGTCCGCCGCAGTCGAGCTCGCCGGTGGTTGTTAAAAATTCGCCGGTGGTCGGGGCGCCGGTGGTCGGGGCGCCGGTCGAGGGCTCGCCGGACGAACCGCCGGTCGTGGTCGACGTCGTCGAGGTCTCGGCGAGCGGCGCGTCGCTCGAGCAGGCGGCGAGGGCCGCCGCGAGGAGCAGGCGCTCAGGCGCGGAGCTCCGGGAACTCTTCGTCGGTCTCGCCGCCATGGAAGCCGAAGGTGGGCAGGTCGAGCCCGATCGCGCGCAGCAGGGTGAGGTGAAATTTGCTCAGGTTGCCGCCGGGCTCGCGCACGTGCACGCCGCGGCGCAGCGCCCCGGCGGCGCCGCCGACGGCGAGCGTGGGGGTCTCCTTGACCGAGTGCTTCCAGCCCTCGCCGTACTCCGAGGTGCCGAGGATGCAGGCGCGGTCGAGCAGCGTGCGGTCGTCGGGGCCGACGCTGGCCTGCAGGCGGTCGAGCACGCGGGCGAAGCCCTGCAGCTGATACTCGGAGATCCGCCGCACCGTCTCCCACTCGCCCTTGTGACACACGCTGTGCATGTCGACCTGGACCGGGCCGCCGAACTGCGACTCGATATTATTAAAAATGTGGGTGGTCGCGGGGGGGGTGAACATGAACGAGAACACGCGGGTCAGCCCGCACTCGAGGGCGACGGCGAGGAGGTCGGCCATGAGCTCGGCGTGGGCGTGGAGGTCGGCGACGGGGACCGGCACGGCGGGCGCCGCGTCGCATACGCCGACGCTGAGCGCGAGCCGGCGCTGGACCTCGCTCAAATGCTCGAGGTGGGCGTCGAGGCGCTGGCGGTCGCCGGCGGGCAGGTGCACGCGCAGGCTGGCGGCGTCGTCGTGGATCGCGTCGAGCAGGCGCACGCGGGCGGCGACGTCGGGCAGGTCCGGCGGGGCGGTGAACAGCAATTTATAAAATTGGGTGGGGTCGGTGATCGGAGGATTTAAAGATTCGGGGCCGTTGTAGGAGATCGATCGCCAGTGGCCATAATTGAGCATGCAGTCGTGGTTGACGCCGAGCACGAGCGAGCGGAAGCGCGGCGCGACGTCGCGGTAGAACCGCGGGTGGTTGGCGACGAGCTGATCGAGGGTCGGCTGCAGGGCGGTGGCCGTGAAGGTCACGTAGTCGTAGAGCTCGCTGCGCATGCGGTCCGAGGTCAGCGAGACCATGAAGCCGCGGATGTGGCCGTCGTCCTGGCCGGGCGGCGCGTCGGGGATGTCGGTGTGCGGCTCGAGGCCGGTGACGACGCTCGGTCGGTGCGCCGCGAGAATCTTTAATAACGGGCTCGGGGCGTAGTCCGGGCCGGTGGCGGCGGGGGTCCAGAGGTCGACGAACTCGGGCTTGCTGCCCTGCTCCTCGCCGTGGCCCGCGTGCCACGGCAGGCCGTTCCCCCAGAAGAACACGCCGAAGATCGGGTCGTCCGCGGTCGGGGCGGCGTGCGAGAGATTATTAAAAATTTCGAGGCGGGGCAGGGCGAGGGCGACGGCGGCGCCGCCGACGCTGCCGCGCAGGAGGGTGCGACGATTGATTAGAGATTTCATGGGCCCTCCTCCGCGGGGGCGACGGCGCGGAAGGCGTCGCTGGTCACGAGGTCGAGCAGGAGGGCGCGGAAGCTGTGGTGGTGGTCGGCGAAGGCGGCGTCGAGGGCGTCGAGCGCGGGCAGCTCGCCGGCGGCGGCGAGGCGGCCGCTGGCGTGGCGGTGCAGCTGGGTGACGAGGCAGCGGGCGACGCGGGGGTCGGCGGCGAGCAGGTCGGCGAGCTCGCTCGCGTCGTCGATCGTGAGGCCGTCGAGGCCGCCGGCGGCGTCGACGGGCAGGCCGAGGGCCTCGTCGCGCCAGGCGCCGATCGGGTCGAAGTGTTCGAACAGCAGGCCGGGCGGGTCGATGAGGTCGTGGCAGCCGGCGCACACCGGGTCGCTGCGGTGGGCCAGGAGGCGCTCGGCCACGGAGGTGGGCGTGTCGCCTTCGGGCGGGTCGAGGCTGGCGTCGACGCCGGGCGGCGGGGGCGGCACGGTCTGGCACAGGATCCGCTCGCGCAGGTACTTGCCGCGGCGCGTCGGCGAGGTCTCGACGGGGTGGCTGGTGAGGGTGAGGAAGGCGGCGAGCGAGAGCACGCCGGCGCGCTCGCCCGGCAGGTCGACGGGCACGTAGGTGATCGCGTCGGCCCCCTCCGCGGCGACACCGTACAGCGCCGCGAGGTCGGCGTTCACGAAGGTGTGACGCTGATTAAACAGCGCGAGGATGTCGGCGTCGCGGCGGAACACGTGGTCGTCGACGAGCAGCTCGACCTCGCGGCGCATGGCGGCGGCGAGGGTCGGGGTCCAGCGCGGGTGGGCGGCGGGGTCGCGGACGACGGCGTCGAGGCGGCGCAGGTCGAGCAGCTGCGCGAAGAACTCCTGGACGGCGACGCGGGCGCGGGGGTCGGCGAGCATGCGCTCGGCGTGGGCGCGCAGGCTGGCGGCGTCGCCGAGCTCACCGCGCTCGGCGGCGTCGAGCAGGACGTCGTCGGGCCCCGTGTTCAACAGGAGAAACGACAGGCGCGCCGCCATTTCGTAAGAGTCATAATAATTAAAGTTAAAATTATTAAGACTGTCGGGGTGGCCGGGTTCGACGCGGTAGAGGAAGTGGGGAGATTGGATGAGGCCGGCGACGGCGAATCGCAGGCCGCGCCAGGGGTCGCCGAGGGCGAGCTCGGCGGCGACGCCGGTCCAGCGGGAGAGCTCTGCTTCGGTGAGCGGGCGGCGGTAGAGGCGGCGGCCGACGCGGGCGAGGAACTCGGCGGTGCAGGTCGCGTCGGCGACGTCGCAGGCGACGAGGGCCTCGCGGCGTGACGGCTCCGAATTATCAAAAATGTGAGCGGCGATGAGGTCGGCGGCTTCTTCGTACTGCTGGGCGCCGAGCTCGGAGAGCGTGGTGGTGGCGGCGCCGATCGAGTCGAACAGGTGGGGGTTCTGGTCGGGCTCGAGCGGCGGGGTCGGCAGGTCGGGGCCGAAGATGTCGCGCAGGCTGTTGAAATACTGGGCGCGGGTGAGGCGCGGGAGCACGGGCGGACCGGGCGTGAAGGCGGGGGCGGGGTCGCCGGTGGTCGTGTCGCTCGTCGACGAGGACATAGCGAGGGGGTCGGTGGTGTCGGCGCCGGTGGTCCCGGGCTCGCCCGCGGGATCGGGGCCGCGGCAGGCCGCGACGGCGAGCAGCGCGGCGATCCGGCGGGCGAGCATGGGGGCACGGTAACAGGTCGCGAGGGAGGATCTCGCGGATGTCGGATATCGGCGTGCACTCTCCGCCGTGCGCGGGCGTTCACCTGCGGGGCGCCGCTTGACGCCTCGTCGGCAGGCGAGGCACGCTGCCCCCCGATGGTGGCTCGTTTTCGTCCTGATCCGACGTTCTACCCCTCCCCGACGATGGCGATGCAGGCGCCGCGCGAGCAGCTCGCGTACGTGGCGCTGCTCGACCCGACCGGCACGACGCGTCCGGACGCCATGGCGGTGGTCGACGTCGACCCGGACTCGAAGAGCTACGCGAAGGTGGTCGGGCAGACCGACCTGCCGAACATCGGCGACGAGCTGCACCACTTCGGGTGGAACGCGTGCAGCGCGTGCCTGTGCCCGTACGCGCCGCACCCCCACGTCGAGCGCCGCTACCTGGTGGTGCCGGGCATCAACTCGTCGCGGATCTACATCATGGACGTGAAGGACGACCCGAAGCGGCCGAAGATCGTCCGCACGATCGAGCCGGAGGAGCTGTTCGCGCGCACCGGCTACGCCAGCCCGCACACCACGCACTGCGGGCCCGAGGGCATCTACGTCAGCGCGCTCGGCAGCCCCGACGGCGGGGGCCCGGGCGGCATCTTCATGCTCGACCACGACTCGTTCGACATCCTCGGGCGCTGGGAGATCGACCGCGGGCCGCAGCAGCTGCACTACGACTTCTGGTGGCACCTCGGCCACGACACGATGATCAGCAGCGAGTGGGGCTTCCCCAACATGGTGCGCCGCGGCGTCGACGCGGAGGCGCTGCTGGCCGGGCGCTACGGCCACGCGCTGCACATCTGGGACCTGCGCCGGCGGAGGCACGTCGAGCGGCTCGAGCTCGGAGCGGAGCAGCAGATGGTGCTCGAGCTGCGCCCGGCCCACAACCCGACGCGCCCGTGGGGGTTCGTCGGCGTGGTCGTGTCGCTGAAGGACCTCAGCGCGTCGATCTGGCTGTGGTTCTTGGAGAAGGGCAAGTGGCAGATCAAGAAGGTCATCGAGATCCCCGCCGAGCCGGCCGACAAGGACCGCCTGCCGCCGCTGCTGCAGGGCTTCGGCGCGGTGCCGCCGCTCGTCACCGACATCAACCTGTCGCTCGACGACCGCACGCTGTACGTGTCGTGCTGGGGCACCGGCGAGTTCCTGCAGTATGACGTGTCGGACCCGCACAACCCCAGGAAGACCGGCAGCGTGCACCTCGGCGGGATCGTCCGCCGGGCGGCGCACCCGGCCGACCCGGGCGCGCCGATCGGCGGCGGGCCGCAGATGGTCGAGGTGTCGCGCGACGGACGTCGCGTGTACTTCACCAACTCGCTGTACGCGCCGTGGGACGAGCAGTTCTACCCGGGCGGGTTCGACGGCGTGATGGTCAAGCTCGACGTGCCGGACAGCGGCCAGGGCATGACCCTCGACCCGCGCTTCCTCCTGCAATTCGAGAAGGGCCTGCGCGGCCACCAGATCCGCCTGCAGGGCGGCGACAGCTCCTCGGACTCGTACTGCTACCCATGACCGACACCGCCGCCTGGCTCGCCCTCCTCGGACTCGGCGCCTTCCACGGGATCAACCCCGGGATGGGCTGGTTGTTCGCCGTCGCCCTCGGCCTGCAAGAGCAGCGGCGCAGCGCCGTGCTGCGCTCGCTGGTGCCGATCGCCCTCGGCCACGCGCTGTCGATCGGCGTCGTCGTGCTCGCGCTCGGGCTGCTGCAGGACGCGATCGACGAGGCCTGGCTGCGCTGGCCGGTCGGCGCACTGCTTGCGGGCTTCGGCGTGTACAAGCTGGTGCGCTCGCGTCACCCGCGGTGGGTCGGCATGCGGGTCGGCTTCGCCGACCTGACGGCGTGGAGCTTCCTGATGGCGACGGCGCACGGGGCCGGGCTGATGCTCGCGCCCGTGCTGCTCGGCTGGCATCGCGGCGGGGCGCACGCGGAGCACGCCCACCACGCCCACCACGTGGGGGCTGCAGCTGCGGACATGGGTGCGCACGCGGAGCACGCCTCGGCGGTCGCGGCGGCCGCCTCGACGCCGCTGCTGGGCCTGCTGGCGACGGCGATCCACACGCTCGGCTACCTGCTGGTGATGGCGGTGATCGCGGTGGTGGTCTACGAGAAGGTGGGCCTCTCGATTCTACGCAAGGCGTGGTTCAACCTCGACGTGGTGTGGGCCGTGGCACTCGTCGTGACCGGGGTCCTGACCCTCGTGCTGTGAGCGCGGTCTTGACCAGCGCGTCGGGGCGGCGGCGGCGGGTATCATGCGGGGCATGACCGCCGCGGACCCGTTCGACTCCCGCGTGGCGATGCAGTACGAGGCGGCGACCTACCGCCGCCGCATCGCCGGACACGACGTGATCATCCACTGCCACCACTACAACGCCCGCCTGCAGCGGACCGTCGAGGGCGCGCGGGGCATCGACGGCCGCGGGATCCTGGTCGGCGCCGCGGAGACCGTGTTCGCCGATCAGATCGCCCGGGCGCTGCGACCCGGGGACGACGAGGCGGCGCGCTGGCGGCTGGTCGAGCGGCTGTATCGCCACCTCGGGTTCGGTCGGCTCGACCTCTCGCGCGTCGCCGAGGGCGAGGTGAGCGCGAGCTCCTCGCACTTCGTCGAGGGCTGGCTGGCGGGGCTCGAGCAGCCGCAGCACAGCGTGTGCAGCTTCACCGCCGGCTACCTGCAGGGGGCGGTGTTCGCGGCGACGGGCGAGTCGGTGACGGTCCGCGAGCTCGAGTGCATGGCCTGCGGTGCGGCGCGCTGCCGCTTCACGGTCGAGCGCGGGCCGCGGGCGCCGGTGGCGACGAACCACAAGCAGCCGGCGATCGCCCCGCCGAGCGCGCCGAGCCGCGAGTACGTGCGCTCGCCGCACGTCGACGAGCAGGCGATCATCGACGCGGTGGTCGGCATGCCGATGCACGGCGACGAGGCGGGGCTCATCCCGGCGTTCAGCGTGTACCTCGCCAACATGCCGGCGGACTTCTACAACCGGCTGTGCATCGGGTTCGTCGAGGCCATGCGCGCCACGGGCCGCGAGCGCACGGCCCAGCGGGTGCTGGTGTCCGACGCGGAGCACTGCGGCATGAACACCTTCCGCGGGATCATGCACTCGCCGGAGTGGGACGGGCTGATCGCGCCGATGGTGCGCGACAAGGCCGACGCGCTGCACGCGATCATCGCCATCAGCAACGCGCTCGGCTGGGGCGACTGGCACGTCACGGCCCACGACGCCCGCTCGCTGGCCCTCGAGTCGCGCTACGGCTACGAGGCGGTCGGCTTCCGCGAGTACCGCGGCCTGGCCCCCGGCCCGCAGTGCGCCATGCTCACCGGCGTGGCGGCGGGGGTGATGGAGCTGGTCTACGGCGAGGGCACGGTCGAGGAGCGCTACGGGACGTTCGCCTCGCGCGAGGAGCACTGCGTCGCCTGCGGCGAGCCGTCGTGCGGGTTCGCGGTGAGCCGCGTGGAGTGACCGCCGTGCACCGCGAACGCGTCCCCGCCTGCATCCACCCCGAGACCTACAAGTACTTCCTCGAGCGCGACGAGGTGCTGACGACGTGGCAGCGCCTGTCCGCCCGCTACGGGCCCATCCACCGCAACGACTCGTTCCGCACCATGGAGATCGCCGCCCCGCAGTTCACGCTCCGCGCCACCGCGCTCGGCAACCCGATCACGGTGCTGCGCCGCCGCGGCTGCGCGCCGGCGGACATCGCCGACCTCCACGCGCTCCTGGGGTTCGACGGATGAGCCAGCGGACGACGGTCACGCCGCCGTGGGCCGGCGGCCTCGAGCTCGACGCGGACCTGCGCGTCGTGCACGTCGACCCCGGGGTGGCGGCGAGCCTCGAGTGCGCCGAGGTCGACCTGCTCGGGCTGCCGCTCGACGAGCTGTTCTCGCCGCGCGACCGCAAGGGCCAGCGCCAGTTCCACGAGGGCCTCAGCCGGGTCCACGACGCCGGCATCGACCTGCTGATCTCGCTGCAGATCGGCCGGCGCGAGCGCCTGGTCCGCCTGCGCATGGTCGCCTGCGGGGCCGGCTGGTGCGTCAACATCGAGCCGATCCGCGGCGAGGACAACCTAGTGTACCAGCTCTACGCGGCGCGCGAGCGCTGGACCCACGTCGGCAAGCGGCTGGCCGAGGGCGTGGCGATCCTCGACGCGGCCGGGCGCATCGTCGACTCGAACGCGGCGTTCTTCGAGCTCATGCAGTTCCGCTCGGCCCACGGGGTGATGCTCAGCGAGGAGGCGCTGCGCGGGCGCGAGCTGCGGGGCCTGCTGGTCGACCACAGCGAGTCGATGCTGCCGCTGGCGGAGCACCTGGCGGGCGCGGCGGCCCAGAGCGAGCGGTTCACGGCCAGCCTGACCTACGGCGACCGCTGGCTCGACGTCGCGGCGGCGCCGCTGGTCCAGCCGATCGGTGGCTACGCGGGGGTGGCGGTGACGGTCCGCGACATCACCGAGCGGCGCCAGGCCGAGATCCTGCTGCGCCAGAAGGAGGCCGCCGAGGCGGCCAACCTGGCCAAGAGCCGCTTCCTCGCCAACATGAGCCACGAGCTGCGCACGCCGCTCAACGCGATCATCGGCTACAGCGAGATGCTGCTCGACGACGCCGACCTCGACGGGGACACCGACCTCGTCGACGACCTGCGCAAGATCGGTGTGTCGGGGGTGCACCTGCTCGAGCTCATCAACAACATCCTCGACCTCAGCAAGATCGAGGCCGGGCGCATGGAGCTGTGGCCCGAGCGCTTCTCGGCGCGCGCGCTGGTCCACAGCGTGACGACCACGCTCGAGCCGATCGCCCGCAAGCGGGGCAACACGCTCGAGCTGCGGGTGCCGCGCGAGATCGGCTTCATGTTCGCGGACATGCTGAAGCTCCGCCAGGTGCTGTTCAACCTGATCGGCAACGCCCTGAAGTTCACCGAGAACGGGGCGGTGCGGGTCGGGGTGCGCCGCGAAAGCGTCGAGGGCCGCGACTGGATCACCATCGCCGTCGCCGACACGGGCATCGGCATCCCCGCCGACGTGCTGCCGCGCCTGTTCTCGGAGTTCTCGCAGGCCGACGGGTCGAGCACCCGGCGCTACGGCGGCGCGGGGCTCGGGCTGTCGATCTCGCGCCAGTTCGTGCGCATGATGGACGGCGACATCGAGGTCGAGAGCACGCCGGGGGTCGGCTCGACCTTCACGGTGCGCATGCCGGCCGAGATCACGGCCAGGCCGCCGCTGCCGGCCGGGCAGGCCCAGGCGCCGACCGACGCCCAGGCGCCCTCGGGCCCGGTGCTGGTCATCGACGACGACCCGATGGTGCTCGACCTGGTGGTCCGCAACCTCGCGCGCGAGGGCATCCCGGTGGTCACCTGCACCGGCGGCGTCGAGGGCCTCGCGCTGGCCCGCTCGCTGCGCCCGCGCGCGGTGCTCCTCGACATCGTGCTGCCCGACCTCAACGGCTGGTCGGTGCTGACCGAGCTGCGCCGCGATGTCGGCCTGCGCTCGGTGCCGGTGCTCGTCACGTCCGTGCTCGACGAGCAGGCGCGCGCGCTCAGCCTCGGGGCCTCGTCGTACCTGCACAAGCCGATCGACCGCGACCGCCTGCTGGCCGCGCTGGCCCGCGTGTGCCCGCGGGCCGAGGCGCCCGCGGACGAGTCGACCGGCTGAGCGCGCTCAGCCGCAGCCCCAGCCGTCGGGGGTGCAGGTCAGCACGAGGCCGCCGTCGAGCTCGGCGCAGCTGCCCTCGTCGGTGCAGCCGTACGGGGCCCAGCCCGGGTCGGTGCCGGGCGGGAGGCAGCCGCAGGTCATGATCGGGTCGCAGGCTTCGGGCTTGGGCGCGCAGGTCGAGCAGTCGGCGCCGACGATGCAGACCTCGGTGTCGCGATCGCACGAGCCGCCCTGGTCGCCGCAGGGGAAGCTGCCGGGGTCGTCCTCGGGGCCGCAGGTGGCGAGCAGGAGGCCGGAGAGCAGGCCGAAGATGTTAATTATTTTAAAGTTGCGGGTCATGGGTCGACGATACACGGTTCGGACGGGCGCGCGGTCGGATCAGCCGAGCAGGAGGATCCACGCCGTCAGGCCGAGGCCGAGGCACACGACCAGCGCGGTGGTCACCATGAGCGTGCCCTCGCCGGGCGGCTTGCCGAGCACGCCGAGGCTGCGGGCGTAGGCGCGTGAGCGCCAGGCGCCGAGGAGGGCCACGAGCGTGCCGATGAACAGCAGGGCCGCGCCCATCTGGCGCGAGGTGTCGCCGGTGTCGGACGTCCGGCCGTTGGCCACGGCGAGGGCGTCGATGAACACGCCGAAGCGGGCGACCACCAGGCCGAACCCCATGAGCGCGATGGCGGTGCGCAGCCAGGCGAGCAGGGTGCGCTCGTTGGCGAGGCGGTCGCGGAGGGTGTCGTCGGCCATCGCCGCAGGATAGCGAGGAAGACCGGCGCGCGGCGGTGCAAGTTTCTCGCGCGGCGGTCGCTCAGGCGAGGTCGCGGTGGGTGAACGGGCGCTTGCCGGGGCCGTAGTCGCCGGCGACCTGGCCGTCGCCGCGGAGCAGCCAGCGCGAGGTGAGCAGGCCCGCGGCGCCGACGGGGCCGCGGGCGTGGAGCTTGCCGGTGGAGATGCCGACCTCGGCGCCGAGGCCGAAGCGGTAGCCGTCGGCGAAGCGGGTGCTGGCGTTCCAGAACACGTCGGCGGCGTCGACCTCGGCGAGGAAGCGCTCGGCGGCGGCCGGGTCGGCGGCGACGATCGCCTCGGTGTGGCGCGAGCCGTGGGCGGCGACGTGCGCGAGCGCGGCGTCGAGGTCCGGGACCTGGCGGAGCGCGAGGATCTTGGCGCCGTACTCGGTGTCCCAGTCGGCCTCGGTCGCGGCGACGAGCTGCGGGTGGCGGGCGCGGGTCGCGGGGCAGCCGCGCAGCTCGACGCCGGCGGCCAGCAGGGCGGCGACGCAGGCGTCGAGCGCGGGGCCGGCGTCTTGGTCCCACAGCAGGGTCTCGATCGCGTTGCAGGCGGCCGGGTAGCCGCACTTGGCGTCGACGGCGATCGCGGCTGCCATGGCCGGGTCGGCCGAGCGGTGGACGTAGAGGTGGCACAGGCCCTCGGCGTGGCCCATCACCGGGATCCTGGTGTGGGCCTGGACGTGGTGCACGAAGGCCTTGCCGCCGCGGGCGATCACCAGGTCGATGAGGTCGTGGTGGGCGAGCAGGTCGTCCAGGTCCTCGCGCTGCTCGAGCAGGGTGACGCAGGCCGGATCCAGGCCGTGGGCGGCGAGCACCGGGTGGATCGCCGCGACGAGCGCGCGGTTGGTCCGCAGGGCCTCGCGTCCGCCTTTAAGGATCACCGCGTTGCCGCTCTTCAGTGCGAGGCCGGAGATCTGCGGCACGGCGTCGGGGCGGGCCTCGAAGACGACGGCGAGCACGCCGAGCGGGGCCGGGACCTGCTCGAGCACGAGGCCGCGGTCGAGCTCGCGGCGGACCAGCGGGCGGCCGAGCAGCTCGGGGGCCGCGGCCAGCTGGTCGACGCCGTGGCACACGCCGTCGAGCTTGGCGGCGTCGAGGCCGAGGCGGGCGAGGCGGGCCGGGTCGAGCTCGCCGCGGGCCTGGAGGTCGGCGGCGGCGGCCCGGTCGTCGGCGTTGGCGGCGAACACCGCGGCGCGCGCGGCCGGGTCGCGCAGGGCGGCCGCCAGGTCGCGCAGCAGGGCGGAGCGGGCCGGCCCGGCGAGGGCGGCGAGCGGGCGGCAGGCGGTGCGGGCGGCGCGGGCGAGGTCGCGGATCCGTGACATTATAAATGATCTCCGTGGATGTCCCTCGGGACAGGTATAAACAATGGCCTTCGGGACAGTTTAACAATCAATAATCAAAATTATCAGACCGCGGACAGCACCAGGTTGTCGCGGGTGACGATGGCGTCGTAGCCGCGCCAGCCGAGGATGCCGGGGATGTCGTCGGAGTGGCGGCCGGCGAGCTGGCGGCACTCGGAGGCGTCGTAGTTGACGAGGCCGCGGCCGTGCACGCGGCCGCTGGGGTCGCGGATCTCGACGACGTCGCCGCGGGAGAACTCGCCGTCGACGCGGACCACGCCGATCGGCAGCAGCGAGGCCTTGCGCTGGTTGAGGGCGGCGACGGCTCCGTCGTTGACGATGAGGGCGCCGCGGGAGGCGGCCCAGGTGCCGATCTGGCGGCGCTGGGTCGACTTGCGGGCGGGGGTGACCAGCGTGCCGACGTCGGCGCCGGCGAGGGCGCGATCGAGGGCGCCGTCGCCGAGGGCGCTGGTGATGAGCACGGCGACCCCGGCCTTGCTGGCGAGCTGAGCGGCGCTCAGCTTGCTGGCCATGCCGCCGGTGCCGCCGGTGTTGGCCCCGGCGGCGCGGGCGAGGCTGGTGTCGTCGATCTCGGCGAGCTCGGGGATGCGGGTGGCGGACGGGTCCCTGGCGGGGTTGGCGGTGTGCAGGCCGTCGACGTCGGTGAGCAGGACCAGGAGGTCGGCGCCGAGGGCCACGGCGACGCGGGCGGACAGGCCGTCGTTGTCGCCGAACCACGGGGCGGGGCTGTCCTGGCCCTGGGTGCGGCGGTGCTCGACGAGCTCGCGGACGCTGACGCTGTCGTTCTCGTTGAGGATCGGCACGACGCCGAGCTCGAGCAGGCGGGTCAGGGTGGTGCGCACGCACAGGGCGCGGTCGCGGTCGGCGAGGTCGTCCTGGGTGAGCAGGACCTGGGCGACCTTGACGCCGAACTGCGCGAAGGCCTGGGTGTAGAGGGCGATGAGCTGGCCCTGGCCGACGGCGGCGCAGGCCTGGCGCAGGCCCAGCGAGTCGGGCCGCTGGGTCAGGCCGAGCACGCGCTGGCCCATGCCGACCGCGCCGCTCGAGACGATCACGACCTCGCGGCCCTGGCGATGCACGGCGGCCACCGACTCGACCAGGCCGCACAGGCGCCCGAGCGCGAGGCCGGCGCCCGGGTGGGTGACGACGTGGGTGCCGAGTTTAAGGATGATGCGGCGGGCGCTGGTGATGTCCTGGCGGGGGCTCACGGCGGGGGAGTGTGCCACACGCGGGAGCGGGCCAGCGCGGGCGGGCGGCGGGCCCGGCGCGGGTCAGCTGGCGAGGATGCGGGCGTAGCGGCGGAGGGCGGCGCCGACGGCCTGCTCGGGGGCGTCGCCGGCGTCGAGGCACGAGCCGAAGGCGGCGAGGTCGGACGGGGAGGACAGGCGGTCGGCGGGGTGGTCGGCGAGGAAGGAGGCGAGGAGGTCGTGGGCCCGGGTCGGGCCGAGGACCTCGGCGACCTTGTGCAGCGCGAGCGAGTGGACGTCGGTGCGTGCGGTCTTCATGGTGGCCTCGTGCGGGGGGGAGAGTCCGCGTGTGAACAGCAGACCGTATCACGACGGGGCATTCCAACGACGTCAGGTCAGATCGCGGAGTGCGGGCCAGGGGCCCCAGCGCGGGCGGCGAGCGTGGGTGCGGGGACCTCAGTCCTCGCGCGGTCGGCCGCGGCGGCCGGCGTTCTCGCGGCGGAGGAACTGCAGGCAGGCGTCGTGCGTGCCGATCTGGCCGACGTCGATCGCGCCCGCGGGCAGCGGGTCGCCGATCGGCAGCACCGCGAATTGTTCGTCGGCGATCTGGACCACGCGGTAGAGCACGGGGCTGTCGGGGTCGGCCATGCTCGCAGCGTCGCGCGAACGCGAGGCCAGGGCAAGCGCGCTCGGACGGCGCGCGGGCGCGTCGAGCTACGGCACGATCTGGTTGCTGAGGGCGAAGCCCGTCATGTCGCTGTAGGTGTAGGCGCCGACCAGGCCGCCGATGGTCTCGAACGAGCCGTCGGCGGGGTCGAGGCGGTAGGCCTCGCTGCCCTGCGACACGCCCCAGACGTAGCCGTGGAAGTCGACCGAGATGCCGTGGATGTGGGTCGGCAGCGCGTAGGTGGCGACGACCTCGAGGGTGTCGGTGTCGACCGCCGCGATGCCGCCGGGCGTGGCCTTGTAGAGCGTGCCGGCGCCGTCCTCCATGCAGCCGCCGTACTCGCCGGCGGGCGCGGTCTGCCAGGTCTCGCTGGCGGGGTCGAAGCGCTGGGCGTTGCCCGAGCACAGCCACACGCGGCCCGCGGCGTCGAGGGTGATGCCGTAGGCGCCGTGGGGGGAGTCGTAGAGCTTGTGCTCGAGGGTGTCGGCGTCGACGAACAGCAGCTTGCCGTGGCCGACCTGCGAGCCCCAGAAGTTGCCGCGGCGATCGACGGCGCCGCCGTAGATGCCGTAGGAGTCGGCGAGCACGCCCTCGACGGTGATCTTGTGCTCGACGACGCCGGTGTCGCCGTCGAGGCGGAGGATGTCGACGACGCCGGGGGTGTTGGAGCCCGAGGTCCACAGCTTCTGGCCGACGTGGCGGCAGGTCTCGCTGTCGAAGGTGCCCTGCGTCCAGGCGACCGGGCGCTGGCTCTTGTAGTCGAGCGGGGTGTGCCAGGCGACGCACTCCTCCTCGCCCCAGGCCAGGAAGTCGGGGCCGTGCGCGGTCTGGACGCCGGGCGTGCCGTTGCTGTCCGCGCAGCGCTCGGCGAGCGCGTAGACCTTGGTGATGCCGCCGTTGCGGTTGGCCACGGCGACGTCGCCGGTGAGGTTGACCGAGGTGCGCGAGGGGTCGCCGGCCGAGTCGGGGCGCACGATGTAGCGGCCGCGCTCGACCATGTCGACGGTGTCGATCTTGCTGATCGTGCCCTCGGTGCTGTTGGCGATCCAGATGTACGAGAGGCCGAGATCGCCGTTGACCGGGCCGCAG
Organism: Myxococcales bacterium; assembly: GCA_016793465.1. The sequence goes on along the minus strand of JAEUJW010000075.1, from coordinate 188,365 downwards.
CCGGCGGGCGGGAGGTCGTCGCCCGGGATGTCGAGCTTGGGGCCGTCGCTCGTGGGCACGGGCGTGTCGGTGGCGAAGATCGAGAGCGCGGTGGTGCCGGTGCTCGCGCCCCCGCCGGCGTCGCCGCCGGTCGCGTCGCCGCAGCTCAGGGCGGCGCAGCACAGCACGATCTCGCCGCTTCGTCGCATGCCGGACCGTCGCCACGATAGCGGAGCCGCGACGGCCGGGGGGCGCGGCCGCCAGCGCAAAAGCGCGGCGCGGATCCGCGGATCACGCCCGGCGGCGCGGCGCCCGGGCCGCGGGTCTGCTCCGCGGAGGCGGGCGCTTGCCGACGAGCACGCGCTTGCCGTCGAAGGCGACGGCGATCTCGTGGATCGGAGCGGCGCCGGCGGCCCGCAGCTCGGCGGCGTAGTCCTGGTCGGCGAGCTGCTGCAGGCCGTCGGCCAGCGTCTGCGCGAGGGTCCGTCGGCGCGACTTGACCTTCAGCTCGAGGACCACGCCGGGGAGGCCGGGACGGCGCGGGACCACGAGCACGTCGGCGCGGCCGTAGCCGGACTCGCGGTTGGAGCGCACGGCGTGGTCGGGCTGCAGGTGCAGGAGCAGGCCGAGCACGAACGCGTGGTACAGTTGCTCGGGCGGCATGCGCTCGGTCCCCGCGGTGTCGAAGGTGGAGGCGGACTCGACGAGCAGGCGGGCGAGGTGGTGTTCGAACTGCTCGAGGTCGCCGCGCAGCAGGGCGCGCGACATGTCCTCGACCTGGCGGGGCCCGCCGAGGCCGGCTTGCAGCCAGCTCTTGAAGAGGTTGGCGAACACGGAGCGCAGCTCGCGGTTGGGCAGGCCGAGGTCGGCGCTGAGGCCCCCGAGCTCGTCGCGGCGGACGTCGCGGGCCGCGAGGTAGCCGGAGAACAGCAGGAAGCTCCACAGGGCGGTGGTGTCGCGGTAGATGTCGCGGAGCACCGTGTGCTCGGTGAGCGGCTTGTGCACCGACTCGCCGCGGAGCACAGCCTCGAGCTCGAGGTGCGAGTCGCCGGTGGCGCGCAGGAGCAGCTCGCGGATGAGCTCGTTGGCGCTGGTGTTCACCCAGTACGGCGCGCAGACGCCGCGATCGAGGGCGGACAGCACCGACCACGGGTTGTAGATCACGACGCCGCCGAACAGGTAGCCGTTGTACCAGTCGCGCAGCTCGTCGAGCGAGCCGCGGTGGTCGGCGCGGCGCGCGAGGTCCACGACCTCCGGCTCGGTGAAGCCGAAGTAGGGCGCGTAGCGCGGCTCGAGCAGGCTGTGGACGGCGAGGTTGTTGAGGTCGGAGAAGATGCTCTCCTTGGCGACGCGCAGGATGCCGGTCAGCACGCCCTTGTAGAGGCTGCGGTTGTCCTTGAACGCGCCGCCGAGCAGGCCGCGGAACAGGGCCACCGCCGCGTCGTAGTAGCCGTGGAAGAACGCGCTGTGCAGCGGGGTGTCGTACTCGTCGAGGAGGATGACGACAGGCTCGCCGTGGCGCCGGTGGAGGTAGATCGAGAGCTGGCGCAGCGAGGTCTCGATGAGGGTCTGGTCGGCCCGACGCTCGAGGATGGCGCGGAAATCATCGGCCTCCGATCCGGTGAGCTGGCCAGCTTCAAGGATGCTCTGGTGCTCGCTGTAGAGCTGGGTGATGAAAAATCCGAGGCCGGCGAGGCACTCGTCGAAGCTGGTCTTCTTCAGGTCCTTCAGGGTCAGGTAGATGACAGGGTGGCGCTGAAAGCGGGCCCTGGCCGGTTCGGAGCGCCACACGGCGAGGTCGGCGAACAGGGCCGAGAGATCCTCGGGGCTGCGCTCGAAGAAGTAGCGCAGGGTCGAGAGGTTGGTGGTCTTGCCGAACCGGCGCGGGCGCGGCAGCAAGAGCACCTCGGCGGGGTCGGCGACCACTTGATCGATCAGCGCAGTCTTGTCGACGTACAGCTTGCCCGCCTCCCGGATCTTGCGAAAATCGGCCGTGCCGATCGGCAGGGGCGGGTGGGTGGGCATCGACGGCTTGATATCACGCAACCTCGGCGATCACAACGATCGGCGGCGCCCGGCTTGACCGGGCCGGGGTCCCCGGGTTTGATACGCGGGCTGGCGATGGCGAAGGACAGGCCGCCCCGGATCTCGTGGACCCGCGCCGCGGACTGGCGGGCGAGCGGCGAGCCGGCGCTCGCGCCGTCGCTGACGCACGGGCTGGCGGCGGGGGTGCGCGGGCTGTGGTCGGCGGAGGAGTGCGCGGCGGCGGCGAGCGCGGTGATGCAGCGGCGCGGCGCGTGGACGGCGGACTTCGGCGGCGAGCAGTTCGCGCTCGGTCGGGCGTTTTATACGCACCTCGAGACCGGACGCGCGGGCGACTATTTTAATCATGCGTCGCGGTCGGACGCGCTGGTCGAGGCGACGCTGCCGGGCATGCAGGCCCGCGTGCGGGCGCTGTACGGGCGGCTCGCGGGCGGACGGGTGCGCACGCGGCCGGGGTTCTGCGGGCCGGGGGTGCACGTGTTCCCGGCGGGCGAGAAGGTGGCGCGCGAGGGCGGGGTGGTGCACTTCGACACCGAGGGCATCAGCCCGCTCCACCTCGAGCGGCGCGCGCGGGCGCTGACGCTGGTGATCATGCTGCAGCCGCCGACGCGGGGCGGCGGGCTGCGGGTGTGGGACGTGCGCTACCGCGGGCGCGACGCGGCGTCGCCGGCCGAGCTGCGCCGCACGGCCGCGACGGCGCTGTACCGGGCCGGCGACGCGCTGCTGCTCGAGAGCTACAGGCTGCACCAGATCCAGGGCTTCACGGGCAGGCGCGACAGGATCTCGGTGACGCTGCACGGGGTCGAGGTCGACGCCGGCGTGTGGGAGACCTGGTTTTAATTATTCGATGTCGCGGAAGTAGTGGAACTTGTCGAGCTGGAGGTCCTCGGCGGTGAGCGCCCAGCCGTCGGCGCCGGGGATGACGTAGATGACGTCGCCCTTGACGGAGCCGAAGTTGAGGTGGCCGATCTGCTCGAGCAGGAAGGCGAAGGTCTCGCGCTTCCACAGGCGGGCCTCGGGGATCTCGCAGCGGTCCGACAGGGTCTCGACGCTCGGGGCGCCGGCCTGCAGCAGGAACGCCATGGTGAAGGTCATGTAGCGCGGGTCGGTGCGCGGGTCGCCGCTGCCCGAGGGGGTGTCGCGCGCGCCCTCCTCGGTGAACAGGCCGTCGCACCACATTTTAAAGTCGCTCTGGGCCTTGTCGTCCTCGTCGAAGAAGTCCCAGCAGCCCTTGACCACGAGGTCGAGGTTCTGGCGCAGGAGGTCGCGGACGCGGCTGTACATCTGCCACTTCTCCTGGAAGCCGACGCGCCGCGGGTGGGTGCGGACGAGGTCGCGGAGCTGGCCGCACAGCCGGTCGTCCTGCATGAGGATGCACAGCTCCATGGCGAAGATCTTGTGCTGCATGGCGGCTAGCCTCCGGTGCGGTTCCACGAGCCGCGGCGGTCGTAGCGAGATCCGAGGATCGCGCCGGTGGCCGCGGCCATGACGATGGGTGCGGTGCCGAAGTCGACCGGCGAGCCCGTCGAGAAGCTCGTCGGGCGCGTCGACGGGTGATAGCCGTGGGTGCGACGCGCGTCGGCGTCGCTGCCGCCGCTGCCGCCGCCGACGCCGCTGTCGAGGTAGGCGCCGTCGCTCGGGTAGTCGCTGGCGAAGCGCTCGACCGGGGCGGGCGCTGGGGCCGTGCCGGCGTCGGGGGGCGCCGCGCCGCTGGTGTACACGAAGGCGCCGTCGGGGCCGGGGGTGAACATGTCGAGGGTGATCGCGCGGACGGGGGTGCTGGCGCCGGCGAAGGCGACGAACGCCTCGTTGAGGTCCTCGAGCTCGGGCAGGTCGGCGACGCTGCGCACGACGTAGAGCATCCACTTGAGCTTGTCGCCGGTCGCCGACTTGAGCGCGGCGAGCGAGGGCACGCGGGCGGTGTAGCGGTTGTCGAACTTGCCGGCGGTGTCGACGTAGGCGTTGAGGCGGGTGCGGTCGAGCACGAACAGCGGCGGGCTGCCGGGCGGGCGCGCGGCCTTCTGCTTGACGAAGGCGGGCTGGTAGTAGACGGCGGCGGCGAGCGCGAGGTGCGAGGGCACGACGCCCTCGGGGTGGGGCCAGTTGTCGAGCAGGAACACCGGCTCGAAGTGGGCGGCCGCGCCGGCGGCGAAGGCGACCGACTCGGGGCCGGGCAGGTCGACGAGGACGGCGACCGGCGCCTGCTTGGCGTGCAGCATGGCCGCGAGGGCCTCGCCGCACTTGTAGGCCTTCTCCATCGCGGGGGTGAAGACCGGCCGCAGCTTCCTGGCGAGCGGCTCGAACGGGGTGGTCTCCTCGGCGGGGCGGTCGGTGGGCACGGCGAGCGGCGACTGCAGCAGCGTCGGCACGTGGAAGGCGGCGTAGGCGGTCGGCGCGAGGTCCTGCTCGAGGGTGGCGACGCTCGCCGGGTCGAACGGGCTGGTGACCGCGCCGTCGAACACCAGCGGGACGTCGGGCGCGCCGAAGTCCCAGCCGTACTGCTTCTGCAGCTCGAGCGAGCGCCGGCGGGTGTAGCTGTAGTCGTCGTCGCCGCCGAACAGCGAGTATTCATCGTCGCAGGCGTCGGTGCAGACGGCGCAGGTGGCGAGGGTGAGGCCGCCGATGCCGAGGAACTTGAGGATGTTGCGGCGGCCGGTGTCCTTCTCGGCGGCGAGCAGGGCCTGGTTCCACCAGCGCGCGCCGACGACTCCGTCGGTGTCGACGGTGCGGTCGCATTCGAAGCCCGAGGGCTTGTCGTCGCTCACGGTTCACCTCCCAGATCACGGCTGAGACGATCGGCGAAGTCACGATCGAAGACGCCGTCGACGCGGATCGAGTAGCGGAAGAATGGGTCGGCCTCGACGCCGTGGTAGTCGTGGTCGTTGAACCAGTAGGCGCGGGCGGTCACGGGGGTCTTTCGGCGGCGCTGCTCGTCCCACAGGTAGAGGCGCTTGGTGGGGCCGGGGATGACGGTGATGAAGGGGTCGGGCGCGGTCTGGGTCTCGGGGTCGCCGTCGCGGTGCACGGTGCCGTGGTCGTGGGCCTCGAGGCCCATGATGTTGCAGCGGCCGACGCTGACGAACGGGAGCCCGCGGACCCACGCGAGGGTGCGCGGCAGCAGGGCCTCGGCGGCGCGGGTGAATCGCTTGCCGGCGGGGTCGGCCTTGTCGCCCCACCAGCGGTTCGGCATCAGCTCCACGTAGACCTTCCACGGGAAATATATCCCGTGGCGATATTTCAACCACAGCATCTGGCGCCGCGACAGCGGCACCTCGCGCTCCTCGCCGAACTCCTGCTCGCCGCGGCGCGCGGGGTCGACGGCGGACGGGTCGTCGGCGAGCGAGCGGAAGGTCGCGAACGACGCGGGGTCCATGGCGCGGATCGCCTCGCCGTAGTCGCGCACGACTTCTTCCGCGCGGCTGGGGGGCATGATCCCCATCGATCGGTGGCTGCCGCCGGTGTAGTCGACGGGCATGTTCGCCAGTCCCAGGCAAATCTCCTCGTGGATCGCGGGCAGCTGCGAGAGGTCGAGGTAAGGCTCGAGATCGACGAATGGCCGCCCGTAGAGGCCGTGGAGGCCGGTCCCGGGGATACGCGGGCGCGGCCCGTGCGACACGGCCGATGCGCGAGCGGGTCGATCCATCGCGGCCGGCATTGTGCCACGAATCGCAGGGCGGCGCTGGAGCTTCCACGCGGCGCCGCGGGCGGCGTATGCTGGGCGTGCCATGGAACCGACCACCCTGTACACCGCCGGTTTCGGCGTGGGCACGACGCTCGTGTGCCTCGTGCTGCTGCGCATATTCCAGCGGATCGTGTCGCCGTCGCATCAGCTGGGCTCGACCAACGCGGCCTGGCGCCTGCTGCAGGTCGGCCACGTGTTCGCGGTGTTCCTGCTGGCGGCGGCGGTGGTCAAGCACGGGGTCACGGGGGCCGACCTGACGGCCGACCTGACGGTCGCGGCGGTCTACGGGCTCGTCGGGCTCATCGTCATTCACGTGGCCGGGGCGATCAGCACGCGGGCGCTGTTCCGCGCGCAGCTGCGGGCCGAGCTCGACCGCGGCAACGCGGCGGCGGGCCTGGCCGCGGGGGCGCACTTCGTGGCGATCGGTATCCTCGCCTCGCGCTCGGTCGTCGGCGGCGACCTGGCGGACGTCGGGCTGGCCCTCATCTTCTTCGTGATCGGCCTCGCGAGCCACGCGCTGTTCGTGTCGCTGTACCGCCTGCTGACCGCCTACGACGACGCCGAGCAGATCCACGGCGAGAACGCGGCGGCGGCGATCAGCTACGCGGGCATCTCGGTGGCGGTGGCGATCCTCATCGCCCGCGCGCTGACCGGCGAGGGCGAGTTCCCGGGCTGGGGCCCGGCGATGCTGGGCTTCGGCGGGGTGGCGCTGTGCGCCCTCGGGCTCTACCCGGTGCGGCAGATCGTCGTGCAGTGGCTGCTGCTCGGGGCGCGGCCGTCGCTGCGGGGCGGTCGCATCGACGAGGCGATCGCCCGCGACCGCGACGCCGCGCTGGCGTCGCTCGAGGCGACGACGTACCTGGCGACCGCGCTGGCGATCGCCGTGCTGGCCTGACGACGGCGAGGCGACCATGCAGGACGCGCGGCCCGGACATGCATATGAACAGTTCGCGCGCGCGCTGATCGCCGGCGGGATCGTGACCGACCCGTGGGTCGACGGGGCGCCGCGCTTCGACCCCACGCCGGAGCGCATCACGCCGGCGCTGCACCGCGCGCTGACGCATGCGGGCGAGCAGATCGCGCTGGTGTACGACGAGCTCGGGCGCATCGTCGCCGACGACGAGTCGCTGCTCACCGACTTCTTCAACCTGACCCCGTTCCAGCGCGCGCTGTGGCTGGCGTCGGCGCCGCTGTGGCACGGCATCGCCCGCGCCGACGTGTTCGTGACCGACGACGGGCTGGCGGTCGCCGAGCTCAACTGCGACACGCCGACCGGCGAGGCCGAGGCGCTCGAGCTGTCGCGGCTGGTGCACCCGCGGCACGCGGGGCTCGTCGATCCGAACGCGGGGCTCGAGCGGCGGTTCATCGCCATGATCGAGGCGTACCGCCGCGGCTGGCTGCGCGGCGGGCCGCGGACGGTGGGCATCGTCTATCCGACCGAGTTCACCGAGGACCTGTGCGTCATCAAGCTGTACCAGCGGGCGCTCGAGCGGGCGGGCTACGCGGTGGTGCTGGGCTCGCCGTTCAACCTGGGGCAGGGCGCGGACGGGCAGGTGACGCTGTTCGACGTGCCGGTGGCGCTGGTGCTGCGCCACTACAAGACCGACTGGTGGACCGAGCGCAGCTCGGCGTGGGACGACGACGCGATCCCCGACCACGAGCCGCTGCGCGGGCCGCTGGCGCTGCTGCTGGACGCGGTCGAGCGGCGGGCGTGCGTGGTGGTCAACCCGTTCGGGGCGGTGCTGCCGCAGAACAAGCGGGCGATGGCGTTCATGTGGGAGCACATCCACCGCTTCTCGCCGCAGTCCCAGCAGATCGTCGAGCGGCTGGTGCCGTACACCTCGCGGCTCGAGTCGCTGCTCCCGGAGATGCTGCTGGCCACGCGCGCCGACTGGGTGTTGAAGAGCGACTACGGCGCGGAGGGCGAGGAGGTGATCCTCGGCTGCGAGGTCAGCGACGAGGTCTGGGCGGACTCCATCAGACACGCGCGGCGGGGGCGGTGGGTCGCGCAGCGCTACTTCCGGGCCCAGCCGCGGGTCGACGGCACGGTCGCGAACTACGGGGTGTTCGTGATCGCGGGCGAGGCGGCGGGGCTCTACCTGCGGACGCACCGCGGCAAGACCGACGCCTCGGCGCTGAGCGTGCCGGTGCTCGTCGAGCCGTCAGCGTGAGCGGGCGAGGCGCTCGATCGCCCGGGCGAACTCACTATTGAAGACGCCGTCGACGCGGACGGAGTAGCGGAACGTCGGGTCGGGCAGCACGCCGTGGTAGTCCATGTCGTTGAACCAGTAGGCGGGGGCGTCGATGACGGTGGGCTCGGCGTCGGGGTCGTTCTGCAGGTAGAGGCGCTTGCCGGGGCGCGGGGCGAAGGAGATGCTCTGGGCGACGGAGAGGGAGGTGCCGGGCTCGGTGTCGCGGTGCAGCGGGGCGTGGTCGTTGGGCTCGAGGCCGAAGATCACGGCGCGGCCGATCTCGCGGAACGGCAGGCGGCGGATGAACGCGACGGTCCGCGGGAACACGCGCTCGGCCTCGGGGTCGAAGGCCTTGCCGGCGCCGGAGTGCTTGTCCTCCCAGCGGTCGTTCTCGAGCAGGTGGTAGCAGGTCCGCCAGGGGAAGTAGACGCCGTGGCGCACGGTCAGCAGGCGGATCTGGGCCGGCGTGAACGGGTGGTCGGTCTCGTCGCCGAAGCGGAGGTGCGGGCGATCGACCAGCCGGAGCTCGTCGGGATCGTCGGCGAGGGCGGCGAAGTCGAGCCACTCTGGATCGGTCATGGCCTCGATCGCCCACATGGCGTCGCGGTAGTCGTCGTCGACCTGCCAGGGCGCGACGACTCCCATCCACTTCAGGGTGGCGCCGGTCGAGCCGACGTCGACCTCGGCGAGGCCGCGGCAGATCTCGCGGTCGAGCTCGGCGAGGCCGGTGATGTCGAGCAGCGGCGAGAGGTCGATCCACGGCCGGCCGTGGATGCCCCACAGCTTGGCGGTCATGCCGGCTCCTCGAGGGCCGCGAGCAGGCGGGCGGCCCACCACGCGTCGAAGGCGTGCATGCCGTCCTCGCCGGCGGCGTAGCGGTGGGGGCGATAGCCGCGGTCGGCGAGGCCGCGCTGCTGGCGCTCGCAGATCGCCCGGTCCTCGGCGTTGGTGCGGTCCCAGAACGCGGCGATGTCCTCGAGCGCGGCGGGGTCGGGCGGGGCCTCGGCGTGCGTGTAGATCTCGGCGGTGATGTCGGTGCGGTCGACGGCGCGGGGGGTCAGGCGGTAGGTGAGCAGATAGTCGGGCTGCAGGCTGGTGAGCAGGTTGGGCGCGACCCAGGCGTCGAACACCGTGCGGCGGCGCGAGGGCGGGACGATGAAGGGGCGGCCGAGGCGGCGGCCCGAGAGCGAGACGGTCTCGAGCTCGTCGCGCAGCCGCATGGTGCCGCCGAGCCAGCCGTCGCCGGTGGTGACGCTCGTCGAGTCGCGCGCGGGCGTGCGGGCCTCGAGGCCGGGGTGGATGCGCGGGAAGTGGTGCGACTCCTGGAAGTTCTCGACGAGCAGCTTCCAGCCGGCGGCGACCTCCCAGCGCACGCGCCGCGCGCGGCGCAGCGGGACGCGGTGCAGCTCGTCGAGCCACGGCGGGCCGGCGAGGCGGGGCGGCGGGGCCGGCGGGACGTCGGCGACGAACAGCTGACCCCAGCGCGACCACACCCGCGCGGCGCGCAGGCCGAGCTCGCCGCGCCCGGCCGCGTCGCGCAGGCCGGGGGCGCGGAGCAGCGGGCCGCGCGGGTCGTAGCACCAGCCGTGGTAGGGGCACTCGAGCTCGCCGGCGACGCGGCCCTCGAGGCCGGCGAGCAGCTGCACGCCGCGGTGGCGGCAGACGTCGTGGAGGGCCCGGACCTCGCCGTCGGGGCCGCGCAGCAGCGCGAGGCTCAGGCCCTCGAGGGGCACGCGGGACCAGGCGCCGGGCTGCGGGAGGTCGGCCTCGCTGCCGGCGGCGAGGCCGTCGCGCAGCAGCAGCGCGAGCTCGCGGGCGTGCAGCGCGGGGTCGACGTAGACGGCGCGCGGGGGGGTGTGGGCCTCGGCGAACGGGAGGGCCACGCGGACGAGGTCGGCGCGCAGGCTGGCGGAGGCGGGCGTCACGGGTGGCGGCGAGGGTAACACCGGTGCGTGCGGCGGCCGGCGGCGAGGTGTCCGGGGGGCGTGCGCGGGTTCGCGTGTGAGGGATCGGTGCGACGCGGCGGGCTGTCCGGGGCGCGACACGGCTGTCGCGCCGGCGCGGGGTTCGGCGCTGGACCGCCTCGGGGGGGAGCTGGCACGCTGGCTGCATTCGTCGCGCCATCATGTTGACCCGCAGCTTCATCCCCGCCTTCCTGCTGTTCTCGCTGTCCGCCTGCGACCCGGCGCCCGCCGAGATCGACATGAACCCCGAGGAGGAGGACGACAAGAACGACGACGAGGCCCTCGACGGCGGCGGCTGTGTCGACGAGGTGACCGTGCTCGCGGGCGTCGAGGAGGCCTCGGCGCTGGGGTTCTCGGCCGCGGACGTGCTCGCGGTCGCGGCCGGCTCGCACGCCTCGCCGATGGTGTGGTCGGGCGGGCTCGACGACGGCCCGCTGAACGTCGCCTTCGGGCCCGAGGCGGGCGCGGGCGAGCTGACGGTCGGCGTGACCTACAACGGCGGCGAGGTCCGCTTCGTGAAGTCGGTGCCCGAGGACAACGGCTACGACGGCGGGTTCGCGGATTGTTCGGACCGCCTCGAGGTCGACGTCGACGTGGTCGTCGACAGCGCGGGCGGCGGGTTCGCCGAGCAGTTCACGGCGCCGCTGCGGGCGACGTCGCGGGGGATCGGCCGGATCTCCCACGAGATCGCGCTCGACGCGTTCGCCGGCAGCTTCGCCGTCGACACGCTCGAGCCGGACAACGCCGTGATCGACGAGGTCAGGTTCGAGATCGGCATCAGCGGCTCGGGGCTGTTCGGCGGGGCGTCGACCATGATCCAGATCGACGAAGGCGAGGTGGTCGGCGCCGGCTTCATCCCGGTGGCGAGCTGGCCGGCGGCCGAGTCGGCCTGCGACTTCGAGGCGCCGGTCGGGCTCGACGCCGCGGTCGCGCTGTTCTCGGGCGACGACGCCCTGGCCCTGGTGGCCGCGGCGGGCCCGCTGTCGCTGCAGTGGGCGGGCGCCGAGCCGACCGAGATGACGCTGGCCCTGACGCCGGGCGCGGTGGCCTGCGCGACCGACTCGGGCAGCGAGGCGGGCGCGCTGCGCATCCCCGCGAGCGCGCAGGTGGTGACCGCCGACGGGCGCTGGGACGGGTCGTTCGCGGTCGAGCTGTACGCCACGCCGGCCGCCGACGGCAGCCTCGCGTCGGTGCGGCTCGGCGTGCCCGCGGCCTACGCGAGCACCGTCGACGCCGCGCAGTTCGAGGCGAGCTTCGGGCTCGCGGACGTCGACCTGTCCGGCTTCGACGGCGGCGGGCTCGACTTCAGCGGCGAGTTCACGCCGGCCCAGGGCGGGGCGACCGCGCACGGCCAGGTCACCGTGGTGGCGGTCAACCACCACATGTGCTCGAACGAGCCGGGCGCGGGGTGCGAGGGCGACGACATCCAGGAGCTCGACATGGCGACCTGGACCAACCAGTGAAGGGTCAATAATTCGGAAGCGGCGAAGCCGGCGGTTCACCTGCCGGCTTCGCCGCTTCGACTTCTCTATCGACCGCTCAGCCCGGCGCGGGCAGACACGCGCCGAAGTTGCAGAGGAACGGCGGGCAGCAGTCGGCGTCGGTCTGGTAGGGCACGCACTCGCCGCCGGAGTCGGGCGTCACAGGGTGGGTTCGGGGCTCACGGCGTGGCCGCGGCGGCGACCAGCGTGCTGCCGTCGTAGGAGTTCTTGATGGCCTTGCCGCCCGAGCCGGACACCTCGCGGAGGACGACGTACGTGGTGTTGTCGCTCTCGACCTTGATCGCCTCGACTTTAAAAATTGTATTGGGCTTGAACAGGACCTCGCGCTCGCCCGCCATCGGCGAGTGCTGGGAGATGTCGCGGCCGCTGGTGCCCCGGAGCTCGAAGTGCACGTTGCCGGCCTTGCCCCAGCCGGACGCGCCGCCCTCGCCGCCCTTCAGCATGCTCGAGGCGCTGTAGCCCCGGTCGGACACGTAGTCGCCGGGGCGGATCAGGTGCTTGTAGACGTCGGGGCTGGCGGTCCGGGACCAGCGGTAGGAGGTGCCGTCGAAGGCGTCGAGCTTGTCGAGCGCGCGGTTGAGGGCGGTGACGCGGTCGGCGAACGGCATGACCTTCTTGTTGTTGATCGTGATGCCCTCGAGGGTCTTCTGGTCCGCGGGGCTGAGCAGGCCGCGGACGTATTTGTTGAAGCTGGACCAGTCGCCGGCGACCCAGTCCTTGATCGCGGCCTTGTCGGCGCTGTCGAGCGACCTGCGGTGGTAACGCGAGGCGATCGAGGAGCCGAACTTGCTGGCCTTGCCGGTGACCGAGGCCATGGACGCGAGCGACTTGGTGAGGGCCGAGGCGTCGAGCCGGGCCGGATCGGTGGCGTCGAGGACCTTCAGGCCGTGGGCGCCGCCTTGCAGGTTGGCGGCCTCGTAGGGGGTCTTGGCGGCCTTGCCGGCGCTGGCCTTGATGTTGGCGGCCTTCAGGATCTTCTCGGCGAAGCGGGCGCAGTTGATGCCGTGGTCGCGGGTCAGCGTGTGGCCGGTCCGGGCGAACTTGTACTTGTAGTCCCTGCCGCCCCGCGGGCGGACGCCGCCGTACTCCTTCAGGATGTCCCTGGCGCGGGCGATCGCGTCGGTGGCCTGCTGGGCGCTGATGCGGTAGCTGGTGCCGACGTAGGTCCGCACCGAGCCGCCCCTGACGCTCTCGCTGAACATCTTGGTGCCGAGCAGCTGGCGCATCTGCTGGCCGTCGTCGCTCTCGAGCTCGATGCCGCCGGTGATGTCGGTGTGGTCGTCGTGGTAGCGCACGCCGTTGTGGGTGAGGTCGGTGAATGCGGTGTGCGGGGCGTCGCTGGCGTCGACGTACTCGATGCCGACGTAGGCGTGGTCCTGGTTGGCGAGCGCGCCGGTCCTCGTGTCGGCGGTCGAGCCGAAGCTGGTGACGCGGATGTAGCCCTCGCCGGGCTCGACGATCGCGCCGGGGTGGAGGTCGCTGATCCAGTGGTCGTGGGCGTCGCGGTCGGCGCGGATGCGCTGCATGACCGGAGGGCTGTGGCCGGGGCCGTGGCGCGGGACGTCGCGGCCGCCGCCGTCGGCCTCGCGCTCGAGCGCGGGGTCGTCGTTGAGGGCCTGGCCGTGGATCGCGCCGGTCGCGGGCACGCGGCCCTGGGCCTGCTGCACGGCGTGCCAGGCCTCGTGCTCGAGGTGGCGGGCCTGGCCGACGCCGAGGTGGATGTCGCCGCCGCGGGTGAAGGCGAGGGCGCCGTGGCGGGCGGGCTCGGGCGAGTCGTGGTGGACGCGCACGCCTGCCAGCGAGACGCCGCCGCGGGCCTCGAGGGCGCTCTGCAGGTCTCCGGGGAGGCCGGTGACCGGGCCGGCGCGGCCGCGCAGGACGGCCTGGTTGCCGGCGACGCGCTGCATGACGTGGGCGGGGTGCGGCACGTCGACGCGCGACGCGGGGGCGGGGGCGGCGGTCGGGTCGCGGCGGTCGGGGGCGGACTGTTTGTGCATACCCAGCGCCCTCGACGGTACGGAGCGGGCGGCGGGGCTGTCAAATGCCGGGCGTGGTGCGGTGGAGACGGACGGTCACTGGCGGCGCGGTCGCGGGTCCGCCGGACACGGGCCAGGCGGTCATGGTCGGGCTCCTCGGACCCCCGTCGTGCACGACGCGCGTCAGCCGGCGGCGGTGAACACGGCGTCGAGCGTCGTGGCGGTGAACAGCTGCTCGGCCCAGCGCGCGAGCGTGGGTTCGTCGGCGGCGTCGACCCGGGCGAGCACGGCCGGCGGCAGCGGGCCGAAGCGGTGGCGGAGCAGGCGCAGCAGGAGGTCGTGCTGACCCTGGCGCCGGCCTTGCTCGCGGCCTTGCTCGCGGCCTTGCTCCTCGCCGCGCTTCATCCCGCGTTCTTCGAGCCACTGGGCGATCGTCTGCATGCTGGCCTCCATGTCCCCGGGGAGCTCGCTGGCGATGGCGTCGAGGACGCCGCGCTCGTCGGCGCCGCGGACCTCGAGATAATAACGAAAGACCAGGCGGAGGGCATCCGCCCCGCGGGGCTCGCGGAGGACCGCGACCATGAGGTCGTAGAGGTCGGCGAACTGGCTGGCCATGCTGCGGCTGCTGCGGGCGTGCTTCAGGGCCATGAAGATCAGCTGGGCGCAGGCGGAGCGGGCGCGGGCGTGCAGGTCGGCGTCGGAGACGGCGGCCAGGTCGTCGAGGAGGAAGCGAAAGCGGGGGATGAACTCCAACACGAGCTCGCGGGCGCCGGCGGGCAGGTCGATCAGGTCCTCGAAGCGGGTGGGCGAGGTCCAGCCGGCCTCGCCGTGGTGAAGCACGACCGGGAGGACCGCCGGCAGGCGCACGGCGCCCGGGTTGTCGCGCAGGAAGGCCTGCCAGATGCGCTCGCAGTAGCCGAGCAGGCGCAGGGCCATGAAGCGGTCGTCGCTGCTCTGGTGCTCGTAGAGCAGGTAGAGCAGGACGGCGCGGCCCGACATCCTCACGCTGTAGAGGAGGTCGGTGTGGCGGCTGCGGAACGCCTCGTCGATGAAGCTGCCGGGCACGAGGCGCAGGCTCGAGAAGTCGATGCATGCGGCCAGCGCGGGGCCGAGGGCGACGCGCAGGGCCTCGGCGGCCCAGGGGATGTTGCGAAAGGCCGACTTGAACAGCGTGTCGTGGGGAGGCACCGTCATGGCGGCGCGAACGCTAGCTGGGAACGATGCCCGCGCAAGCGCGGCGCCGCGGATCAGGGCAGCCAGGCGAGGGGGTCGTCGGGGGGGCTGGGGTCGCCGCGGACGACGTTGCGGCGCTGCGAGGCGATGGCGGCGCGGGCGTTGGCGGCGAGGGCCGGCGGGATGCGGACCTTGGTGTCGCGGCCCTGCAGGAGGATGCCGCCGGTGACGAGGTCGCGGCGGACCTTCTGGACGGCGGAGAAGGCCAGGCGGGAGACCACGCCGCCGCGGGTGATCTCGATGATGGCCGTGTCGGTGACCATCAGCGAGCGCAGGCCGAGCTGCTCGCGCAGCAGCAGCAGCGCGACCGGCGAGAACAGGGCGGCCAGCGGCGGCCACATGTCGGACCAGTCCTGGCGCCAGAAGCCGGGGGCGATGGCGGTGGCGCCGAGCAGGATGACGACGCAGGCGGCGAACACGATCGCCGCGGGCCTGTACTCGTGGGCGGCCTTGGCGTCCCACCAGACCAGGGCCTCGCCGACGCGCAGGTGGGCGGCGAGCTCGAGCGGGGTGACGCCGGGCGAGGGCGGGGCGCCGGGGGCCAGGCGCACGCCGGGCTCGTCGCCTCGGCTGTCCGTGAGGACATGTACTTCGGGACCTGGCCCGAGGGCCCTGGGGGCCGCGCGCGCGGTGGTGTCGACGATCTCGGGCACGATCGGGCCGTCGTCGCCCGGCGGGCTGGGCACGACCCGGAACTTGCGGCGGCGGTCTTCGGGGGTCTCGGTCATCGGGGCTTATGGCATGCGCGCGAGGCGGGCGCGGAGCATGGCGTCGCAGAGCACGAGCGCGGCCATGGCCTCGACCATGGGCACGGCGCGGGGCAGCACGCAGGGGTCGTGGCGGCCCCTGGCCTGGAAGGTGACGGGCTTGCGGTCGCGGGTGACGGTCTGCTGCGGGCGGAACAGGGTGGCGACCGGCTTGAAGGCGACGGCGAGGCGGAGGGTCTCGCCGTTGGAGATGCCGCCCTGGACGCCGCCGCTGTGGTTGGTGGTGGTGTAGATCGTGCCGTCGTCGCGCGCGGCGAACGGGTCGTTGTGCTGCGAGCCGCGCAGGCGGGTGCTGGCGAAGCCGTCGCCGACCTCGAAGCCGCGGCTGGCGGGCAGCGACATCATGGCCTGGGCGAGGGCGGCGGTCAGCTTGTCGAACACCGGCGCGCCCCAGCCGGGCGGGACGTTGCGGGCGACGCAGCGGACCACGCCGCCGACGGTGTCGCCGTCGCCGCGGGCCGCGTCGATCGCGGCGATCATGTCGGCGGCGGCGGCGGGGTCGGGGCAGCGCACGGGGCTGGCGTCGACGAGCTCGCGGGTGACGGTCGCGCCGTCGACGCTCGCGGGGACGCCGGCGACCTCGTCGACCCAGGCGACGATTTCAATATTGTGCAGGGCGACCAGCAGGTCCTCGGCGAGCGCGCCGGCGGCGACGCGGCCGACGGTCTCGCGGGCCGAGGCCCGTCCGCCGCCGGCGCGCGCGCGCAGGCCGTAGCGGGCGTCGTAGGTGTAGTCGGCGTGCGAGGGGCGGTAGAGGTCGGCGAGGTCGTCGTAGTGGTGGCTGCGGGCGTCGGTGTTGCCGACGAGCATGGCGATCGGCGTGCCGAGGGTGCGGCCGGTCTCGGGGTCGACGCCGCTGAGCACGCGGACCTCGTCGGACTCCTGGCGCGGGCTGGTCAGCTTGCCCTGGCCGGGCCGACGGCGGGCCATCTGCGCGGCGATGCGGGCGTGGGGGAACGGGTGGCCGGCGGGGCAGCCGTCGACGACCACGCCGAGGCCGCCGCCGTGCGACTCGCCGAAGGTGGTGATGCGGAAGGTGTGGCCGAAGGAGTTGCTCATACGAGGAAGCGGCGGACGTGGGCCTGCCAGACGTCGGCGGCCTCGATGGGCACGGTGTGGCCGACGCCGGGCACGACGTGGTGCTCGGCTTGCGTGGGGAAGAGACTCGCGAGGGCGGCGAGGTCGGCGGCGGGGGCGAGGCGGTCGTGCTCGCCGGCGAGGAGGAGCGCGGGCACGGGGATCTTCGGGGCGAGGTTGGTGGGGTGCCAGGGCGAGGCGTCGTCGTCGCCGAGGGTCTGCTCGAACAGCGCGCGGATGCCCGCGTAGCTGTTGCGGTCCTGCACGGCCTTGACCATCGCGGGGATCAGCTGCTCGTGGGCCTGCAGGTAGGCGGGGCCGAGGGTGTCGGCCAGGCTCAGCCAGGCCAGGCACTCGAGGTCGCCGGTGGCCAGCGCGGCCCGCCAGGCGCGGACGATCACGCGGCCGAGCGCGCCGCGGCCGGCGCTGACGCCGGTGACGACCAGCCGGCGCAGGCGCCCCGGGTGGGTCGCGGCGACGGCGAGGGCGACGCGCCCGCCGAACGAGAAGCCGCACAGGTCGACGCGCTCGAGCTGCAGGCTGTCGAGCAGGTTGATGAAGTCGTCGACGTGGCGGGGCGGCGAGACGTCGGCGAGCGACAGCTCGGTCTGGCCCTGGCCGCGGGCCTCGTAGACGATCACCAGGCGATCTTGCGCGAGCGGGCGGACGTGGCCGCCCCAGCTCGACAGCGTCTGGGTCATGCCGCCGAGCAGGACCAGCGGCGGGGCCGAGGCGGCGGGGCCGAGCGGGCCGCGGCGGTCGACGCGGACGCGGCCGGGGGCGTGGCCGGGGTCGGGGAGGGCGAGGAGCTCGGGCACCGGGCGCCGAGGGTACCTCGCGCGCCGGGGCTTGTCGCGCGGGGCCGCGAGGCCGTACACACGGGGCCATGACACAGGCCGAGGACGGGTCGCGGGTCGCGGCGCTCGAGCGTCGGGTGGTGGACCTCGAGGTCCAGGTGGCGTTTCAGGCGCGCACGATCGAGGCGCTCGACGAGGTCGTGCGGCAGTTCGCGGCGCGGGTCGAGGGGGCGCTGCGCGACGTGCGGGCGCTGCAGGCGCTGGTGCCGGCCGAGGGCGGCGACGCGGACGCGCGCGAGCTGCTGATGGCCGAGGCGGCGCACGAGGAGCAGGAGCCGTGAGCCGGGGGTGATCGCGGCGCGAGGTTCGCCGCGGCGGATTGTCGCGCCGGATCCGGGTTTGCGGCCGATCGCCGTCCCTCGCGCGGATGCGCGAAGTCGTCGGTGCGGCGCGCGGGGCGTGTGCTCGCCTCTGCGCGTCATGAAAGAGTCGTCGATGCCCGGGCACCTGATCGCGGTGCTCGTCCTCCGGGGAGCGCGTGACCGCTACCGGGGACGGGGGGCGTTGCGATAACCTCGCCCGCGAGGTGACGCCGGAGGAGCTGGAGCGGGAGAACGCGGCGCTGCGCGAGCGCTGCGCGGAGCTCGAGGCGAAGTCGGGGTACCTCGACGTGGTCAACTTCTTCGCGGCGTCGCTGTGGCACACGGACGTCGCGATCGACGACATCCTGTGGGACGTCGCCAACAGCGTGGTGGCGCGGCTGGGGCTCGAGGACTGCGTGATCTACCTGCTCGACGACGCCGGCGAGTGGCTGGTCCAGCGGGCGGCGTACGGGCCGAAGAACCCGCGCGGGCGGGAGATCTTGGGCCCGATCAAGGTGCGGATCGGCGAGGGCGTGGTCGGGGCGGTGGCGGCGAGCGGCGAGGCGGTGGTGATCCGCGACACGCGCGAGGACCCGCGCTACATCTGCGACGACCAGCCGCGGCTGTCCGAGCTGTCGGTGCCGATCTTCTTCAACGAGAGGGTGCTGGGGGTGATCGACTCGGAGCACTCGCGGGCGGACTTCTTCACCGTGGCGCACCGCGAGATCATGACGACGATCGCGTCGATGACGGCGGCGCGGGTCGGGCGGGCGCTGCTCGACGAGCGGCTGCGGCGGATCAACGCCGAGCTCGAGCAGAAGGTCGCCGAGCGCACGCGCGAGCTGACCGCCGCGAACGAGCGCTCGGAGCGGCTGCTATTAAACACGTTGCCGCGGCCGATCGCCGAGCGGCTGGCCCAGGGCGAGGAGAGGATCGCCGAGCGCTACGAGCACGTGACGGTGCTGTTCGCCGACATCGTCGGCTTCACGCCGCTGTCGGCGTCGGTGGCGCCCGAGGAGGTGGTCGACCTGCTCGGGCGGGTGTTCGTCGAGTTCGACAGGATCACGGACCGCTGCGGGCTCGAGAAGATCAAGACGATCGGCGACGCGTACATGGTGGTCGGCGGGGCGCCGACGCCGAAGGCGGACCACCGCGAGGCGATGTGCGAGTGGGCGCTGCAGGCCCTCGAGGCGGTCGAGCGGGTCAACGAGGAGGTCGCGCAGGTGGCCCCGCGCACGCCGCCGACGCGGCTGGACGTGCGGATCGGGATGCACAGCGGGCCGGTGGTCGGCGGGGTGATCGGGACGCGGCGGATCGCCTACGACCTGTGGGGCGACACCGTCAACACCGCCAGCCGCATGGAGTCGCACGGGGTGGCCGGCAAGATCCACGTGGCCGAGCCGATGCGGCGCGCGCTCGAGGACCGCTTCGAGTTCGCGGTCCGCGGCAAGGTGGCGATCAAGGGGCTCGGGCTCATGCGCACGTACTTCTTGCTCGGCCGCAAGCCGCCGGCGGGGTGATCATGACGGGGTATCCGCGGCGCGGCGGGAATGTGGTGACCCCGTGGATCGACGGGGTGCCGTTCTACGAGCGGCTGCTGGCGGCGATCCGCGGGGCGCGCACGCGGGTGTGGGCGCTGGTGTCGTTCATCGAGCCGGGGTTTCGCTTCCCCGACGGGACGGCCTGGTGGGACCTGCTCGACGAGTGCGCGGCGCGCGGGGTCGAGGTGCGGGTGCTGTTCTGGCGCAACCCGCGGTTCTTCAAGACGGGGCACGTGTTCCTCGGCGGGCCGGGGGACCGCGAGTTTTTGACGACGCGCGCGGCGCGGTGGGCGGCGCGGTGGGACAGCTCGGGCGACGACGCGGGGCACTGTCACCACCAGAAGGGCTTCGTCGTCGACGCCGGGGCGGACGACGCGATCGCGTTCGTCGGCGGGATGGTGCTGAGCCGCGCGACGCTGGCGCGGCCGGGGCATCACACGGGCGCGGAGAAGCACGACGCGTTCGTCGAGCTGCGCGGGCCGGTGGTGGTCGACGCGATCGCCAACTTCGTGGAGCGGTGGAACCTCGCGCGCATGGACGACGAGGCGCCGCCGTGGCCGGACGCGGCGACCGCGGGGCCGATCGCCGCGCCGGAGCGGGCGCCGCCGGAGTGCGGGGACGTCGCGGTGCAGCTGTGTCGGACGATCCGCGCCGGGGACTACGGGTCGGCCGGCGAGGCGACGATCCACGAGCACTATTCGGCGGCGTTCGCGGGGGCGCGGCGGACCATATATATCGAGAATCAGCACCCCGGGGAGGCGCGGCTGCTCGCCGGTCTGGCGGCCGCGCTGGGGCGCGGGGTGCGGGTGGTGATGATCGTGCCGGCGGAGCCGATGACGGCGATCGTGCGGGCGGCCCGCGAGGTGGCGGCGCTCGGCGAGCGGGCGCACGAGCACCGCTACGGGTCGGCGTTCACGGGGCTGGCGCGGCTGGCGGAGTTCGAGGGCTTCACGCTGGCGGCGCTGGCTCGCAGCGACGAGACGGAGGCCGGGTGGGTGCATCGGCACATTTACACGCACGCGAAGCTGTGCGTCGTCGACGGGGCGTGGGCGACGTTGGGGTCGGCGAACCTGGTGGACCTCAGCATGTCGCCGGATCACACCGAGCTGAACGCGTCGTTCTGGGGCGAGGCGACGTGCATGCCGCTGCTGCGGGCGCTGGTCCGCGAGCACACCGGGGTGGAGGCCGCCGACGACGTGGCGGCGCTCGCGGCCGTCGCGGCGGCGGCCCGGGCCGGGCGTGAGAGCGGGCTGCGCGGGGGGCCGATCGAGGGGTGCCACGCCCTCGACCCGCGGACGTACGGGCGTTGAGCCCGCGGGGCGGGTCGCGCTATAAGGGGACGATGGCGACGCCGCTCGAGCTCGGCAGCGAACGGATGGTGCTTCGGCGGATCTCTCTCGCGCACGTGCCGGACCTGGTCGATCTGGACGCGGATCCGGAGGTCATGCGCTACATCCCGACCAACGCGCCCAACACGCGGGAGCGCTACCTGAACGAGCTGATGCCGCGGATGACGCTGTGGGACGACCAGCCGTACGGGTTCCTGGCGGCCGAGTATCAGGGGCGGTTCGTCGGGTGGTTTCATCTGCGGCCGAGCGTGGCCGACGAGGGCGTGCTCGAGCTGGGCTATCGCCTGCGCCGCGAGGTTTGGGGGCTCGGGCTGGCGACCGAGGGCTCGCGGGCGCTGCTCGATCACGCGTTCGATCGTCTGCAGCGCGAGGCGGTCGACGCCTGCGCGCACCCGGACAACGCGGCGTCGATTCGGGTCATGATCAAGTGCGGGATGCGGCCGGCGGGGACCTTCACGCACCCGCGGATCCCGCTCGAGGTGGTGCGTTACATGGTCACGCGGGCGGACTGGCGGGGCTGAGCGAGCGGCCCTCGCACAGGCGGTCGTGGAGGGCGGCTTCGAGGACGGCGCGGACGCCGGTGACGCGGACTGTCACGGTGCGGTGTCGGCGTTCGACGTCGATGACCAGGTCGCCGAGGGTGGGGCAGCGGCGGCGGTACTCGGCGCTGACCTCGGGGAGCTCGTCGGCCCAGCGGGTGGCCCGGGACGCGCTGTCGTCGTCGACGAAGGTGGCGGTGGCGACGATGTCGCCGCGGCGGCCGGCGCCCCACACGACGCTGGCCGAGCCGGCGCGGCCCCAGTAGCCGCCGAGGTCGTCGAGGGCGGGGCTGCGGCCGTAGGCGCCGGCGAGGGCGCGGTGACCGGCGCCCTGCGGGGGCGGGAGCTCGCGCGAGCGGGAGAAGTGCAGCTGGGTGGGGGCGACGGCGGCGCCGGCCGCGAGCACGACGGAGCCGTCGACGAGGAACAGGGCGGACTGCACGCCGTGGGACTCGACGACGAACATGACGGCGCCGGTGGGCAGCTCGAGGCGGCGCTCGGCGCGGAAGGGCACGCCGCCGGGGCCGAAGTCGGTCTCGCGGACGCGGCCGCTGCGGAGCACGGCGACGCCGGTGAGCTCGCGCCGCGAGGCGCCGACGCCGACGGCCCACACGTCGATGCGGTCGATGGTGCGGTCGATCCAGCGCAGGTAGCGGTCGTCGCCGAGGGGGCCCGCGCGCCCCTGGGCGAGCACGGGGCCGTAGACCGCGTCGCGGCGGATGCCGGCGATGTCGACGAAGAACGCGGCCTCGGCGGGCTCACCGAGCAGCCGGTCCGGGAGCTCGGCGGAGAAGTTGTCGGGGGCGGTCGGGTCGCCGTCGCGTCGGCAACCGAGCGCGAGCAGGAGGAGCGTGAACCACAGGGGGAGGAGCCGGAGGTGTTGCATGCGGGTCCCGAGCGGGGCGAACGACGCGGAGCGGGCGGGCCGGCTTCATCGCGGAGAGGGCCGCGTCCCGCACCGTGCGCAGGCGGAGGGTGGCCGACGCGCGGGGCCGATCCGGCGACGACGGGGAGCGCGGTCGCGGGTCGCGAGCAGGCGCGTGGGGCGGGCGTTCGCGCGGGCATCTGCGGCGCGGCCCGAGGGTCGTGGCGGTGGTCGTGGTGGTGTCGGGATGCGGGACGACCGAGGCGGGCGAGGCGAGGCGAGGCGTGGGGGCTTGGAGCGGTTTCGGGCGGTTCGCGACCGGCGAGATCGTGGGCGGGCGGGGTCCGGCAGGGTCCGCCGGACCGGCGGTTTCTGCCGTCGGCCTGCGGAGTCTTGTGGTCGGGGGCCATGGTCCGCGGCGGTGGCACGGAACTCGCTAAGGGAACGGCATGCGCATCCGTCGATTGTTGTCCGTGTTCGCCATCACAGTCATGTGCACGCCCGGCACATCCTCCGAGGATCTGCGCTGCGACGAGCGCTGGGACGAGGTCGCGGCGACGTTCGCCGACGCGGGCGAGCTGCGGGCGTGCGAGGGCGCGGACGCGGCGGTGGCGCGCTCGCTGCTGGTGGTCGAGGGGCTGACGATCGACAACGACGGGACCGAGATGCGCCCGTGCGTGGCGGTGCTGTGCGACGACGACTACGCGTACATCTCGAGCAACAACCTGCCGCACTACGACTTCGTGCCGATCACGCCGAACCCGCTCGCGGAGGTGGCGACGTTCGTGCGCCTGCCGCTGGCGCCGGCGCGGCCGGGGGCCCAGGCCGACGCGGATCCGGTCGAGATCCAGGAGGGCTGCGTCGACGCCTACGCGCAGCACCTCGCGGACCCGGAGCAGGCGACCGAGCGCGAGCCCTCGGGGCTGTGCTCGATGGGCGACGACGACGCGCCGTACTTGAGCGAGGCGCTGGCGTCGGGCGAAGCGGCGACCTACGCGAAGATCGACTGCCTCGGGACCACGGCGATCATGGTCAGCGGGGCGACGATCGCGGGGCCCAACGAGGCGAGCACGCCCGACCCCTACGGCGACCCGTTCTTCTACATGCCGAGCACCGCCGACGAGGACTACCTCGACTCGCCGTACGGGCTGGGCCCGGCGCTCGACCTGTGCGGCGGGCACACCGGCGGGAGCATGCACTACCACGGGGCCAACGCGGCCTGCTTCGCGCGGGCGGAGGACGGCAGGCCGGCGCGCTCGTACGCGACGGCGGGGCAGGCGTGGGACCTCGAGGCGATGCTGCAGGGCGCGTGCAGCGAGCCCTCGGGGATCGTCGGCTGGAGCCCGGACGGTTATCCGATCAAGGGGCCGTGCGTGTGCGTCGACGCGGCGTGCACGGAGGTCAAGCGGGTGCGGTCGGCGTGGGTGTACGCGGGCCTGGAGGCGTGGGGCGACGATCCGGACGAGGACGACCGGCTCGCGGTCGAGAACCGCGCGTGCAGCAGCGACGCCGACTGCTGCGAGGGCGAGGGCTGCAACTTCCGCTGCGCGCCGCTGGTGGTCGCGGACGGCGACGGCACGGCGATCGAGAGCCGCTGCGCGCTGCTCGACTACTCGTGGTGCACGCACCGCCACGTCGACCGCTCGGCGGAGGTCGAGCAGGCGGAGTTCGTGTACCTCGACCGCTGCAACGGCTACGACGGACCGGACGGGTACGCGTACCACGCGACGGCGTCGTTCCCGTACTTTCAGGCGTGCTACCGCGGGCAGCCGGCGGAGATCCCCGTGGGCGACATGGGCGGCGGCGGCGGCGATATGGGCGGCGGCATGGACATGGGCGGCGAGATGCCGCCGGCGGCCTGCGCGGCCGGTCAGACGGCGATGTGCTGCGGCGACGGGCGCTGCGACGGGCCGGAGACGGCGGACAACTGCGCCGCGGACTGTTAGTCGGGGCGGCGCTCGAGGTCGAGGAGGCGGGCGCGGTAGGGCCCCAGGAACTCGCCGAGGTCGTCGCAGGCCTCGGCGAGCCAGGCCTCGCAGTTGTGGAGGTGGACGTCGAGGCCGGTGTAGGGCGGCGCGTCGCGCAGCGGGTAGGGGTGCAGGCGGTCCCAGGCGTCGACGGCGGCGCGGGCGTGGGGGTCGACGCTGAGGCGCAGGGCGGCGCGGCACTCGGAGGTGGCCTCGAGGTCGTCGGAGGCGAGCGCGGCGAGCAGCTCGCGGCGCGACCACGGGGCGTCGAGGAGGGCGAGCAGGGCCGCGGTCTCGTTGCGCTCGAGCGGCGCGCGCGAGCGCAGGCCGGCGCGGACCAGCGGGAGGGCGGCGGCGCCGCGGCGGTGGAGGTCGAGCGCGAGCAGGCGGGCGTCGACGGGGGCGTCGGCGGCGGCGATGCGGGCCTGCACGTCGGCGACGCCGACGTCGTGGAGGAGCAGCAGGCGGGCGCAGGTCGAGAACAGGTGGGGCTGGGGGACGGCGCCGCGGGGGTCGAGGCGGGCGAGCAGGGCGAGCACGGGGCCGGCGAAGCGCTCGTGCCAGCGGGCCTCGACGTGCTCGAGGGCGCAGGAGACCAGGCCGCTCGGCGGCGCGTCGAGGGCGGCGATCAGCCGCTCGTCGAGGTCGTCGACGGCGAGTGCGGCGAAGCCGGCGAGGGCGAGGCGGGCCTCGCGATCGTCGCCGGAGTCGCGGGCCTGCTCGAGGCGGGCGAGGCGGAGCTCGCGGCAGCGCCGCGCGCGAGGGGCGAGCAGGGCGCGCAGTCCGGGGTCGTCGGCGAGCTCGTGGGCCCACGCCCAGTCGCCGAGGCGGGCGGCGTGCCACAGGCGAACGGCGGGGTCGCGCAGGGCGTCCGCCAGGCGGTCGACGGCGTCGACGACGGCGAGCAGCCGCGGCGAGAGGCGGAAGTACACGCGATGCGAGCCGCGCACGAGCACGCCGGCGGCCTGCAGGTCCTCGACGGCGAGGGCGATGAGCTCGCGGTCGGGGCACAGCGCGGACAACCTGGCCTCGGGGACATCCGGGTCGCGCAGCGACGCGACGTAGCCGATGTAAAAATAGGTGTCGAAGTGCTCGGCGGTGTCGTCGTCGAAGTCGACGTCGAGCGCCTCGCCGGTGGCCTCGCAGGTCAGGCAGCAGCCGCTGCCGTGGAAGGCGTAGGACCAGCCGGGGAGGTCGGGCACGGGGCCGTGATCGGGGATGGCGGCGGGGTGGGCGAAGGCGCCGGCGTGGGCGAGGGCGTCGGGGTCGGCGCGCAGGCGGGTGCGGACGACGCCCAGCAGCCACTGCTGGCGCGCCCGGTGGCGGACGAGGCCGAGGAGGGTCCAGGTGTCCCACGGGGACGGGAGGGCGCCGGGCTCCGGGAGGCCCTGCAGGGCGGCGGCGAGGTCCGGCGGCGCGGGGGGCGGCGGCTCGCCGAGGAGGGCGAGCAGGCGTTCGATCGCGGCGAGGTCCGGGCCGGGCATGACGCCGGCGAGCGTACGCCGATCGCGGGCGCGTGGGGCGGATCGTTCGCGGCGGTCGAGCGTCGCGGTGGTTCGCGATCGAGGGTCGCGGCCGTGAGGCAGGGGCCCGCGCGATCGATCGAGCGTCGCGGGCGCGAGCGGTGCGAACGAGCGAGGCGCGGCAACGTGCGAGATCAGGGTGATGACGTCACGGCGACGCTAGGCCAATCGCACCGGTGTGGCGGGGCGACCCTCGACGTCGCCGCGGCTCCTGGTGTATCGAGGTGCGATGGGTTTGAAGATCGATCTGCGAGAATTTTTGGCGATTGCGGCGGTCATGAGCAACGGGCTGAGCCTGGGCTGCACGATCATCGACAACACCACCAACGACGACGGCTCGGCGAGCAATCCGACGAATACGCCGGGCGACACGTCGGCGGACACGACGGCGGGCACGGGCGAGCCGACCACGGGCGGCGGGACGGGCGGGGCGACGGAGGGGGCGACGGAGATCGCGTCGGCGACCGAGGTCGCGACGGAAGCGGCGACGACGGACGCGCCGACCACGGCGCCGACGACCGACGGCCCGACCAGCGGGACGACCGGGGAGACCGGGGAGACCGGGACGACCGGCGGCGGGTTCATGTGCACGAACGGGGAGATCATCGATCCGGCGTTCGTGTGCGACGAGATCCCGCAGTGCGAGGACGGCTCCGACGAGGTCACGGGCTGCGGGCTCGAGGCGTTCGCCTGCAAGAACGGCCTGCAGGAGATCCCCGCGACCTGGGCGTGCGACGAGTTCGCCGACTGCCTCGACAACTCGGACGAGGTCACGGGCTGCGGGCTCGAGGCGTTCACCTGCGCCGACGGACTGTTCGAGATCCCGCTGACGTCGAAGTGTGACACGTTCGCCGACTGCGAGGACGGGTCCGACGAGATGGGCTGTCCCTGAGGACAGGCGGCCGGCGCCTGCGCGCCGGCCGCGTCACGGCGGCTCGCCGAGGCAGCGGCGGACGACGTCGACGTCGGAGAAGGGCAGGGTCCGGCCGCGGACGACCTGCCCGGACTCGTGGCCCTTGCCGGCGATGACGACGACGTCGCCGGCGCGGGCGACGGCGAGGGCGCGGGTGATGGCCGCGGCGCGGTCGGGCTGGTCCTCGACGGCGACGCGGCCGGCGAACGCGCGCAGGCCCGCGAGCAGCGGGGCGGCGAGCTCGGCGGGGTCGTCGTCGCGGGGGTTGTCGCTGGTGACGATCGCCAGGTCGGCGCGGGCGCCGACGGCCTCGCCCATCTCGCGGCGCTTGTCGACGGTCTGACCGCCGCCGGTGCCGAACACGACGATCACCCGGCGCTCGCCGGCGAGGCGCCGCGCGGTCGCGCAGGTGTGCGCGAGGGCGTCGGGCGAGTGGGCGTAGTCGACGGCGACGGTGGGGCGATCGTCGCCGTGCGCGAGCACCTCGAAGCGGCCGGGCACGACGGGGCAGTCGGCGATGCCGCGGACGACGGCGTCGGGCGGGACGCCGGCGGCGAGGGCGGCGAGGGCGGCGGCGAGGGCGTTCTCGGCGAAGACCTCGCCGATCATGCGGGTGGTGAGCATGCCGCCGAGGACCTCCGCGAGCGGCGAGGGCTCGAGGTGCACGCGCGTGCCGTGGGGCCCGAGCTCGCAGCGGGCGGCCGCGAGGTCGGCGTCGCGGAGGCGTTCGCCGCGGTTCGGCGCGGCGAACCACCGGCGGGTGACGTCGCGGGGGATGGCCTGGTCGAGGAACAGGGCGTGGGGGTCGGCGGCGTTGAGCACGGCGACGCGGCCGGGGCCGAGGTGGATGAACAGCTGGGCCTTGGCGGCGAGGTAGTGCTCCCACGACTTGTGGGTGCCGAAGTGTTCGGCGGAGAGGTTGGTGAACACGCCGAGGTCGAAGCGCCAGCGCTGGGCGTAGGCGCCGGCGAGCGCGTAGCTGGTGACCTCGATGACGGCGTCG
This sequence comes from Myxococcales bacterium, assembly GCA_016793465.1. The sequence continues at coordinate 161,091 of JAEUJW010000075.1, read as the reverse complement.
CGGCAGCCGGAGTCGGCGGCGTGGCGCATGGTGGAGAGGAAGTCGGAGAAGGTCTTGCCGCGGCGGAGGGTGGTGTCGTCGAGGGCGACGCCGAGGGTGGAGACGCGGAGGGCGGAGCGGCCGGCGGCGCGGAGGGCCGCGGCGATCATCCACGTGGTGGAGGTCTTGCCGTTGGTGCCGGTGACGCCGATGGTGCGCAGAGGGTCGGCCCAGTCGGCGGCTGCGGCGACCGGACGGGCGGGCGGAGCGGGCACGCGGGCATGGTATCGCGGATGCGCGGCGGCCTGCTGGGCGCGCCCGATGCGGACGAGAACGCCCGCGCCGCCGCGAGATGGGCGGGCGTACCGCGGCGGCGGCGGGTGTGCGATGCTGACAGCGGGCGCGATGAAGTCGTTGCAGGGCCAGTACTACGGGGCGGCGCTCCACGCGTTCGTGAAGGGGCTCAGCCAGTCGGAGTCGCTGATCCTCCAGATCCTGCGGGCGCACGGGCTCGAGCGCATCGAGCCGGACCAGTGGTACGACCTCAACACGGCGCGATCGATCTATTACATGGTGGGTCGGCAGGTCGGCGAGCGCAGCCTGCACGCGGTCGGGCTGCAGATGATCAACTCGGCGCCGTTCCCCCCGGAGATCCGCGACGTCCGCGGGGTGCTGCTGAGCCTCGATCACGCGTATCACATGAACGTGCGCGGGCCGGAGATCGGGTCGATCGGGGTCGAGTTCGCGGGCGACGACACGGCGCTCGTCACCTACGACCGCACGCCGTTCCCGTGCGCGCTGAGCCGCGGGATCACCGTCGGGGCGGCGCGCAAGTTCGTGAGCCACGCCCTGCTCGAGCACGGGCCCGACGGGTGCCTCGACAGGGGCGGCTCGTCCTGCACCTTCCACGTGACCTGGTGAGCGTGGAGCACGGGTGACCGTGACGTCAGGAGGGCGCGTCGTCGGCGTCGTCGTCGGTGCCGAGAATTCTTTCGAAGAATTGGTCAGCGACTGATCGGTGTGTCGCCGCCGGACCACAGCGCGTGCGTGGAGCCGCGACGGGCTCGCCGGCGCCGGAGCTCCACGGAATCACCCAGGAAACCGATCATGCTGCGCAACCTGACCCTGCTCACCCTCCTCTTCACCGTCGCCTGTGACGCGCCCTCCGAGACCACGCGGTCCTCCGAGCGGGTGGCCGTCGAGGACGACGACGCCGCCCTCGACGCGCTGCCGGAGCTGGCCGCGGACCTGCGCTGGGACGACGGCCTCGAGGAGTTCCTCGATCACGGCTGCGACGCCGGCGCGTGCGCGTGGGCCTGGGGCGCCGCGCTCGACGGGCTCGCCGAGGAGCTGCCGCCCATCCCCGCGCGCGACGACGAGGCCGGGGCGCCCGCGGGCCTGACGGCCGCGGCGGACCCGGCCGCCGCCGGCGCGAAGGTCGTCAAGGTCACCAACGTGCACTGCTACGAGACCCAGGACGTCGGCGAGGACGAGCCCTACCTGCTGATGAACGGCTCGAAGGTGTGGTCGCGGACCGGCGTGCAGAACGGCAAGTCGTACGCCATCAACGCGTCCAGGGCGCCGTACGTGCTGGTCGAGCTGTGGGAGCAGGACATCAGCAACAACGACAAGATCGGCTCGTTCGGCGTGTCGTCGAGCAAGGCCAACGGCAACTACTCGATCGGGCTGACCGGCGCCAACGGCCACTACCGCGTCTACTACACGGTCAGCACCCAGTGACGGGCGCGGTCGGCCGCGCCCTCGCTGGCGGCGCCTGCGTCGCTGTCAATCGCAGGTGCCCTGGGGGTTGCCGCAGTCGCCGGCGCCGGCGCAGGTGCCGCTGGCACACTCGTCGGCGAAGCGGCAGGGCGCGCCGGGTTGCAGGCCGCCGGGGCAGTACGGCGTGTTGCACTGCTTCGGGTACTCGGCCTCGCGCTTGGAGTGGGTGGGCAGCACGGTGACGCCGCCGGCGTCGAGGTCGTCGGTGGCCTCGGCGGGGCCGGAGCGGGGGCCCTCGGCGCGCTCCCACATGCGCACGAACGCGTCGGCGGAGCTGCGGAGGCCGGTGGAGTCGCTGCCGAGCTGGTCGAGGTCGTCGAGGAGCGCGGGCAGCAGGCCGATGTGGCCGAGGCCGATCTCGTCGAACGCGCTGCCGAGCGGGGGCGGGCCGTCGCTGCGCTGGTCGCGGGTCTGGCAGGTGGCCTCGCTCGCGAACGAGGCGGAGCACGAGCCGGCGCCGAAGCGCGGGCGGATCTGCTGGATGAAGCCGTTGAGGTCGGAGCCGAGGCCCATGGCGACCTTCAGGCCGAGGCGGCCGAAGTCGTAGGACTGGGCGAACGAGCGGCTCGAGCCGTGGCACGTGTTGGCGACCGCGGAATCATCGTAGGAGTTGGTCTCGTCGTGGCCGGTGCGCAGGCCCATCATGCCGCCGGTCTCGCGCACGATCTCGACGATCCACGCCGGCGTGGTCTTCTCCTCGCGCTGGCGCTCGGCGGGCAGCATCTCGCGGAAGTGGCCGTGCGACAGGTAGAGCGGGTAGTGCTCGCGGGCCGCGCTGATCGCGTGGGCGTCCTCGACGCCGCGCTCGGACAGGTGGGCCACGTCGATCAGCATGCCGCGGTCCATCATGGCCTCGATCAGGGCCTCGCCCTCGTCGGTGAGGCCGAGCACGTTCTTGCAGTCGGCGTCGACGTCGAAGCCGAGGGTCACGTCCGCGGTGGTGAGGCCGCAGTCGGCGTCGATGTGGCAGTTCTCGGCGTACTGGGCCACGTGGAAGATGTTGTTGTGGGGGGCGGCGCCGCCGAAGCGGTTGTCGAGCTGGTGGACCGGCTGGAGCGTGCGCACGCCGAGGTCGTGCAGCTCGTCGAGCTGCGGCGGCCACTCGCCGCCCTGCATGAGGTGCGAGGCCTCGACGCTGAGCACGAGGGCGAGGCGGTCCTCGCCGACGATGCGGCGGGCGTCGGCGGCGCTCAGGGCGACCTCGGCCCAGTCGTGGTCGGCGACGAACGCGTGGGCGAGGGCGAGCTGGCGCTTGACGTCGGCCATCTCGTCGCACTCGGGGTGCGGCACGTTCTCGTCGGGCAGGGCGCGGCACAGCCAGTCGAGCGAGACGGCGGAGACGACGGCGAGGCGCAGGCCGCCGCTGTAGGCCGCGTGGAGCTGCTCCTCCCAGACCTGCTGGTGGGCGATGACGTCCCAGCGCGGCCAGCCGCCGAGGTCGGGCCAGCCGGCGGTGCGGTCGGTGTGCAGGCCGGTGTCGCCGCTGGTGCCGGCGATCGTGCCGACGAACTCGCCGACGAGCTCGCCGCCGCCGCCGGCGATGGTGGCGACGAGCGGGACGAGCTGGCCGAGCTCGTCGACGCTCATGTCGCAGGTGCCGAGCAGCGGCACGAGGTCGTCCTGCAGGCGGGCGTGGTCGCCGGGCTCGCCGCCGTCGCAGGGGGCCAGCGCGTCCTCGCCGGGGCCGCGGTGGCTGCCGTGGAACCACCCGCCGCCGAAGGCCTCCTCGGCGAACATGTGCAGGTGCAGGTCGGCGATGCCGGTGAGCGGCGGGAGCGGCTCGCCGGTGCTCGCGTCGCCGGTGGTCGCCGCGCTCGCGGAGGTCGCGTCGCCGGTCGGCGTGGTGGCGGCGGTGGGGGCGTCGCCGGTGCTCGCGGCGGTGTCGCCGGAGCTGCCGTCGCCGCCGTCGGCGGGGGCGGTGCAGGCGGCGAGCAGGGCGAGGGTCGACGCGGACAGGCGGCGCAGCATGGGCCCGAAAATCCCCGAAGCGGCGAGATGCGTCAAGCGCGGGCCGCCGGCCGCGGCCGTAAAGGCGGGATGGGGCGCGCCGGGGGACGACGCGAGGGTCCCATCCCGGAGCCACGGTGTCGCGGCGGCGACGAACCCTACAGGTCGCGGCGATTTTTTTTACGGGGCGTCGGGGGCGCGCGGGCGGTGCTCGCCGGCGGTCAGGCCGAGCCAGAGGTTGCGGCGGCGCGGGGAGCTCGGCGGCAGGTCGTCGATCTCCGGGGTGCGGAACACCAGGAGCACGAGCCCGCAGGCGGCGAGCGCGGCTGCCATCACGCCGACGCCGAGCTGGACGGCGGCGCCGGGCCAGGCGCCGGCGAGGCGCTCGCCGAGCACGGCGGCGAGGATGCTGCCGACCGGCATGGCGCCGAACATGGCCATGTTGACGACCGCCATGACCCGCCCGCGCATGCTGTCGCCGACGAGCAGCTGCAGGGCGGTCATGGTGCTGCTGAAGGCCCAGATCCACACCAGGCCGGCCGCGCAGATCCACAGGCCGGCGAGCGCGAGCGAGGAGGTGGTGCAGAACAGGGTCATGCACAGGCCGGTCAGCGTCATGGCCAGAGGGATCAGGTGGTGGCGCGGGTACCAGCGGGGCCAGCGGCCGAGGGTCAAGCCGCCGAGCACCGCGCCGGCGCCGAACAGGCCGAGCAGGAGGCCGTAGCCGGCCTCGCCGGCGCGGAACACGTCGGCGACGAACAGCGGGAGCATGCGCTGCAGCGGGGCCGCGAGGGCGCTCAGCAGCAGCAGCATGGCGAACAGGGCGCGCGGGCCGGGGCGGGTGAACACGAAGGCGAAGGCCTCGCCGAGCTGGCGGGCCACGGGCGCGGGCGGGCCGGGCGGCGGCGGCGCGGGGGCGGTGGCGGCCACGGCGACGAGCACGGCGACGAAGCTGCAGGCGTTGAGGGCGAACAGCACGGCGGCGCTGGTCTGGGCCAGGAGCACGCCGGCGAGCGCGGGGCCGACGACGCGGGCCAGGTTGAACTGCATGCCCTGCATGGCGATCGCGCGGTGGAGCTCGTCGCGCGGGACAAGGCGCGGGGTGAGCACCTGCCAGGCGGGGGTGTTGAAGGCCATGACGATGCCGTTGGCCAGGCCGAGCGCGAGCAGCACCGGCGGCCGGGCCTGGCCGAGGCCGGCGGCGACGGCCAAGCCGACGGCGATCAGCATCATGGTGGTCTGGGTGACGAGCAGCAGGTTGCGGCGGTCGAAGCGGTCGGCGGCGAGGCCACCGAGCAGGCCGAGCACGAGCATGGGCCCGAGCTGGGCCGCCGCGAGGGCGCCGAGCATGACGGTCGAGCCGGTCTGCTCGGCCATCAACCACTGCACGCCGAGGCCCTCCATCCAGGTGCCGATCGAGGAGACCATCGAGCCGAACCACACCCGGCGAAACGCGGGGTGGCGCAGCACGCCGCGCCAGAACCCGCCGGCGGCGAGCTCCGCCGGCAACGGATGGACGCCGGACACGGCCGGGTCGACTTGCAGGTGCTGCGGGATGGCGGATGATAGCCCGCACCGGCGGGCGCGCGCGGCGACGTGCAGCGACCCGGCGGCGTCCGCGTGAAGCCGCGCGGGCGGGGCGCAGGCGCGGGTCGGGCGCGTCGCCGCTGCCGGCGCCGGGCGGGCAAGCGGGGCGCCGCGCCCGCGCGAGGCGGCGTGCCCGTCGCGCGCTCAGCCGGCGGGCTCGGTGACGGGGCCGCCGGACTCGTCGCAGCCCCAGCGGAAGTTGTCGAGCAGGACGAACGAGTCCCAGTTGACGTCGTCGAGGTCGAAGATGGCGAGCACGACGGTGATCTGCTCGCCGGGCACCACGGCGGCGGTGGTCGTCAGCCAGCGGGTGCCGGCGCTGTAGCGCATGCAGGTGCCGGCGAACTCGGGGAGGTCGCCGGCGTCGTCGTAGAGCTCGAGGAAGGCGGCGTTGAGCGAGAGCGGGTCGCCGTTCATGTCGAAGGCGATGTTGCCGGTCCAGTCGCCGGCCTCGAGCCAGCCGATGAACATGTCGTTGTAGGGGCGGTCCTTCCAGATCGGGTACTCCTTGGTCAGGAAGGCCACGTCGAAGCTCAGCGAGGCGGCGCCCGGCGGCACGGTGGCGGTGAAGCGCAGCTCCTGATAGTCGTACTTGAAGCCGCTCTGCTCGAACTGGTCGGCGATGGAATGTGAACAATCGCCGGTGCCGACCGCGGCGGGGTCGAGCAAGCAGTCGCCGGCGGCCGGCTGCTCGGTGATCGGCGGGGGGAACTTGGTGGTGTCCATGCCGTCGCCGCCGGGGAACCACGAGTTGCAGTGATAGGCGACGTCGCCCTCGTCGGCGGGCACCGAGTTCATCTCGGCGAGGTCGCCGGTGCTGAGCACGAGGAAGCTCTGGCCCTCGCGCGGGGTGAAGGTGTCGGCCTGGCCCCACTGCGAGATCACGCGCATGCCGATGGGGTCGTAGTTGAGCGCGCCCTCGACCTGCAGCTCGCCGGGGCAGTTGAGGCCGATGGCCTGCAGGGGGTCGCCGTCCCTCGCGTCGCAGGCGGCGTGCGCGGCGGCGGTGCAGGCGTCGCCGCCGAAGTCGGGCGAGCCGAGGTCGAGCAGGGGGCCGTCGTCGGCGGCGCCGGTCGAGACGTCGCCGGTGGTCGCCGGCGGGTCGCCGGTGGCGGTCGCGGGCTCGCCGGTGGGCCCGGCGGAGGTCGGCGCGGGGCCGCCGGAGGTGGGCTCGAGGCCGCCGCTCGAGGTGCCGCCGGCGGGGACGGTGGTGATCTCGCCGGTGTCGGCGTCGCCGCCTCCGCTGTCGCCGCAGGCGAGGGGGACGCAGGCGAGGAGGGCGAGGCGACGCGGGGACATGGCCGGGTCATACCAGAACGCGCGCGGACCCGCGGCCCGCGAGCGACGCGTGAAGCCGAGGAAGCTCGCACGCCGGACGATCCACGGAGGTGCGGGCGGAGAGCGAGCGTTCGTCAGTGCGAACAATCCCCGGCGGGGTAGCTGCGGGCCCACGACGACGGGCCGAGCGCGGCGCGCAGCTCGTCGGAGTTGATCATATCGATGACGAGGTGGACGCGGTCGGTGGTGCCACCATTATAAACCTCGTGGTCGCGGGTGAAGTCGAGGTACCACAGTTCGCCGGGCTGCATGGTGATGCGGCGGTCGGCGAGCAGGAATTCGACGGCGGGGCCGGTGAGCACGGGGACGTGCAGGCGGAGGATCGGCAGGGTCCAGCCGTAGTGGCGATCGCGGTGGCGGCCGATCCGTCCGCCGGGGGCGAGGCGCATGAATCGCACCCGCAACTTCTCCGCGGGCAGACCGTCGAGGATCTCGCGGACGTACGGGCAGGCCCGGCCGATCGGGGTGAGCGAGCATTCGCCCGGGGTGGGGACGACGTGGCGGTCGACGGCGGCGGGCGTGGTCTCGCCGCGCAGGGCGTGGAGCGGCAGGGCCGACCAATCCTTGTACTTGCCGCGCTCCGGTTTGACTATCCACGCTGCCTCGGCGGCGGCGGACTCGAGGTCGTCGCGCAGGCGGGCGGGGTCGTAATAGTTATTAAACATGATCGCGTCCATGCGGCGCGGGGAGCTTGGCACGGGCGGCGGGGGATGTCAGCCGTGGCGGCGGCGGACGAGGATTCGGGCGATCAGCGTGACCATGATCCCGCCGCACAGGGTGAGCATCCACAGCGCGTGCAGGGCGACGATGCCGCCCTGATGCATGACCATCAGCAGCGAGAAGAAGCTCCACGGCAGGAACAGGGCGAGGGCGAAGAGGGCGCGGGCGACGCGGTCGGAGCCGGGGGCGAGCACGACGTAGACGGCGAGCAGCTCGCCGAAGCTCCACGCGAGCATGTGCAGCAGGGCGCCCTCGGCGTTGTGGCCGTAGCGGTCGGTGCCGGTGAGCGTCGGGTCGTGGGGGTCGGAGAGGTGGTCGTGGACCATGAGGCCGGCGGTCGCGGCGAACAGGGCGACGGGCCAGAGTCGCGCGAGGCGAGCGGCGGGGGTGGCCATCGTCCGCGAGGCTACCGCATGGCGGGTCGCGGAGGCGCCCGTGACGCGGGTCCGGGGCGGCGCGGGGCGGCGGGGACGCGTGCGCGTGGCGGTGACGTCGGTGGAGATGCGAGGGTCGGGCCCGGCTGCGGGCGACGTACTGGCAGATGCGGCGGGGCGGTGTGCGGGCCGGATGTCGCGATGAGGCTGGCGTGTGGGGTGATGGTGGTGCGTCGCGGTATGCACGGGTTGCGCGGACAGTGGGCCGGGAAGAACCGGTCGGCGAGGCGCGCACGTGGGCGGGTGATGCGAGTAGGATGGCGGCGTGGTTGGGGCCGCGATGCGGCCGGAGGTGGTGGACGATGAAGCGGTGTACCGTGGATGCGTGGGTGTGCGCTGGTTTGTTGGTGATCGCCGGCTGCGGCGGCGATCAGACGACGAGCGCGAGTGGCGGTGGCTCGAGCGGGTCGACGGGCGTGCAGACGACGTCGGGGAACCCGACGAGCGGTCCGGACGTGACGACGACGAGCGACGCGATGACGTCGGGGATGTCGAATTCGATGACGATGACCATGAATTCGAACCCGAGCTTCCCGGAGCCGCCCGACACGGAGCCGGAGACGACGGCGGAGCCGACGACCGGGGACACCGGCGAGCCCGACACGACCACCGGCGACGTCGAGCCGTTCTGCGGCGACGGCGCGGTGGATCCCGGCGAGGCGTGCGACGAAGGGCCCAACAACGGGCCGGGCATGGCGTGCGGCGCCGACTGTCAGGACAACACCTGCGGCGACGGCGACCAGGGCCCGGGCGAGGAGTGCGACGACGGGGCCGACAACGGCGACATGAACAGCTGCACGGCCCACTGCCTCAACAACATCTGCGGCGACGGCCTGGTGGGCCCGGGCGAGGGCTGCGACGACGGCAACGACGACGACGACGACGAGTGCACCAACGACTGCCGGCTGGCGACCTGCGGCGACGGCAACGTCGCGCCGACCGAGCAGTGTGACGACGGCAACGGGGACAACACCGACGATTGCACCGACGCGTGCACCAACCCGGTGTGCAGCGACGGCTACGTGCAGCCGGGCGCCGGCGAGCAGTGCGACGACGGGGTCGACAACGCCGACAACGCCGAGTGCACCGCGAGCTGCACGCTGAACGTGTGCGGCGACGGAGCGCTGTACAACACCGGGTCGGGCGCCGAGGAGTGCGACGACGGGGCCAACAACGGCCCGGGCAAGGCGTGCAACGCCGGCTGTCTGCTCAACGTGTGCGGCGACAACGACGTCGGGCCGGGCGAGGAGTGCGACGACGGCAACAACGACGGCGCCGACGGGTGCACCGCGGGGTGCAAGCTCGAGGCCTGCGGCAACATGGTGCTCGACCCGGGCGAGGCGTGCGACGACGGGGCCAACGGCGACAACGACGACGAGTGCACCGACGCGTGCAAGGTCCCGGCGTGCGGCGACGGGCTGCTGCAGCCGAGCAAGGGCGAGGAGTGCGACAGCGGCGGGGCCAACAGCGACAGCGGCGACTGCACGCTGGCGTGCAAGGCCGCCGAGTGCGGCGACGGGCTGGTCCACGCCAGCCTCGAGCAGTGCGACGACGGGCCCAACAACGGGCCGGGCAAGGCGTGCAAGGCCGACTGCAGCGACAACGTGTGTGGCGACGGCGACAAGGGCCCGCTCGAGGCCTGCGACGACGGCAACATGGACAACGACGACGCCTGCACCAACGTGTGCAAGCAGGCCCAGTGCGGCGACGGCTTCAAGCAGCCGGGCGAGCAGTGCGACCTCGGCATGAACAACAGCAACGAGGGCGCGTGCACGCTGGGCTGCAAGCTGCCGGTCTGCGGCGACAGCTTCAAGCAGGCCGGGGAGGCGTGCGACGACGGCAACCAGTCGGACACCGACGCGTGCCTGTCGAGCTGCGTGGCGGCCAAGTGCGGCGACGCCAAGGTCTGGCAGAACGTCGAGCAGTGCGACGACGGCAACCAGAGCAACGCCGACCTGTGCACCAACGCGTGCATGTCGGCGACCTGCGCCGACAACTTCAAGAACGCGGCGGAGACCGACGTCGACTGCGGCGGGCCGATCTGCGGCAAGTGCGACTACGGCGAGACCTGCCTGGTCTTCACCGACTGCATGAGCGGCAGCTGCGTCAACGGCACCTGCTACGACCCGCCGAGCTGCAAGGCGATCAAGCAGGCCAACCCCGCGGCGCAGAGCGGGATCTACGTCATCGATCCCGACGGCATGGGCGGCCAGGGGCCGTTCTCGACGCGCTGCGACATGGTCGCGGACGGCGGCGGGTGGACGCTGATCGGCTCGCAGGTCAACCCGGGCGCGCGCAGCTGGACCACGCTGGCGGTCCACTCCGACGCCTCGGCGTTCGGCAGCGTCAATACCTACACCACGGCCGACTACAAGAACCCGGGCTGGGCGACGCTGCCGGCGCGCAACCTGCTGCTGCGCACCGAAGAGTACGCGGTCGGCTGGACCAACAACGTGTTCCAGGACGTCGCCTTCGGGCCGTGGATCAACAGCAAGTACAACCCGAACGCGTGCTCGCAGACGTTCCTCGGCGGGACCCCGGCCTACGGCGAGGTCGTGACGGCCAGCCAGCGCAACGCCTTCGACATCGTGGTGCGCGCGCTCGACAGCAACTGCACCTGCTTCCCCGGCTGCAACGAGAACGCGATCGTCACGTTCACCATGCAGGACTGCTGCTGGACCATGGGCATCGGCAACGCGCCGAACGGGCAGGCGACGTGGTCGACCCACGACCAGTCGATGTTGAAGCTGTCGTCGCTGTCGGCGGTGGCCTGCAACCCGGCCAATTATCCGTGCAACCCGAAGGGCTTCTATAACGGCGGGCTGCCCTGCTACGACACCAGCTGCAAGACCAACTACACCAGCGTGTGGGTGCGCTGACGCGCGGGCGCCCGGGGCCGGCGGCGCGCCGGCCCCGGTCGGCCCCTCGCGCGGGCGACCGCGCCCGCGGACCGACCCGCCCGCCGGTCGACGCGGCGAGCATTCGAGCGGCGTCGGTGCATACGAACTGTCGAATTAAAATTTGTGCAGGGTCTTGACGGCGGCGGCGAGTTCTCGTAGATATCTCTCCGTCGCTCCCTTGGCAGGAGCGACGCACTGACGCGACCGACCCTTCTCCACGAGACCTCTCGCCATGACCCGCTTCACGGACATTACCACGCAGACCACCACCGTGACGGTGGTCCGTGGCTTTATCGTGGTCTTTACGACCCGATAATCCCGTGTCGAGCGGCTCCGGCGTGCGATTGGCCTCAGGTCCCCGAGAGGGTCCCGTCCATCGGCTCCCCTGCGAAGGGGGACACGCAGCATCCGGGCCCGCGACGCGGACCACGGATCGCCGCCCGCGCGGGTGGACAGACAACTGAATACTCATCAACAGCGTACGCGAATGCGGCAAGATTCAGCGTGCTGACGTGGCTCAATCGGCAGAGCACTCGATTCGTAATCGAGGGGTTGAGGGTTCGATTCCCTCCGTCAGCTTCGCGCTGACGTGGCTCAGCTGGTAGAGCGCCGTCTTGGTAAGCCGGAGGTCGCGGGTTCGAATCCCGCCGTCAGCTTTCGTGTGTCTCGATTGATCGATCTTAAATTATTAAAGGCCTGTAGCTCAGCGGGAGAGCGTCTGTCTTACAAACAGAGGGTCGTCGGTTCGATCCCGACCGGGCCTATATCGTCGTCCACCGTCATCGGTCTGTCGCGGGGTAGTGTAGCCAGATAACACGCTGGGCTCATGTCTCAGAGAGCGCTGGTTCAAATCCAGCTCCCGCAATCTCCCTTCTCGTCCGCTTCATCGCTTCGCCCGTCCTGGAGGCTCGTCATGCTGCTCCACATCCCTGTCCTCGTCCGCCCGCGCGGGCGGTTTACCGGGCCGGCCCGTCACGACGGGCCGGCGCCCGGTGAGCCCATCCCGCGGTAGCTCAACTGGCAGAGCGATCGGCTGAAACCCGGTGCGTGGGGGTTCGAGACCCTCCCGCGGGACTTCCTGCCACGACAATTCGACGCTTAATTAATTATTTACTCGGCCCGTGGCTCAGTTGGTAGAGCACTCGTCTGATACACGAGGGATCGGAGGTTCGATTCCTCCCGGGCCGACTTCGTTCAGCAGGACTCAATCGTCGCGTTTTAGCGGGGTAGTGTAGCCAGGCAACACACTGGGCTCATAATCCAGAGATCGCGGGTTCAAATCCAGCCTCCGCTATTTTCTTTCCGGCTCTTCGTCACCCCTGGAGATCGTCATGCTGCTGCACATCCATGTCCTCGTCCGCACGCGCGGGCGGTTTACCGGGCCGGCCCGTCACGACGGGCCGGCGTCCGGTACGCCCATCCCGCGGTAGCTCAACTGGCAGAGCATTCGGCTGAACCCCGATGCGTGGGGGTTCGAATCCCTCCCGCGGGACTCCTTGTCGAGACGTCGCGCGCCGCCTGCAGGCCCTGCCGGCGGCCGCGGCGTCGATGCAGCGCGCGCGCATGCGGGCGCACATTCAGCGGGCTCGCGCGCGCGTCGCGGGGCCCATCCGCGTCATGGTAGGGGCATGACGAAGTACGCACAGACGGTTCTCCTGGCCGCGACGACGGCGCTGCTCGCCTGCAAGGGCGGCGACGGCGAGCAGGTCGTCGCGGACCTGCAGGGGCTCGGCGGTCACGCGGTGACGGGCAAGGTGACGTTCAGCGACGCGGGCGGCAAGGTCCGCCTCGACGGCGAGATCTCGGGGCTCACCCCGGGGCCGCACGGGTTTCACATCCACCAGTGGGGCGACTGCTCGGCGCCCGACGGCAAGTCGGCGGGCGACCACTTCAACCCCGGACACGCGCAGCACGGCGCGCCGGGGGCCGCGGTCCACGCCGGCGACCTCGGGAACATCGAGGCCGACGCCGCGGGGCGGGCCAGGGTGTCGCTGGTGCTCGAGCAGTTCGAGGTGGGCAGCGGCGACAAGGGGATCGTCGGGCGCTCGTTGATCGTTCACGAGAAGAAGGACGACCTCGCCAGCCAGCCGGCGGGTGACTCGGGCGATCGGGTCGCCTGCGCGGTCATCCACACCGAGGGCGAGGCGGCGAAGCCGGTCCTGCCGGGCGCCTGAAGCGTGCGACGCGGGTCGCCGCGGCCGCGAGAGTCGCCGGGCGAAGGGCCACCATCGCGGCGTGCGGGGCGACGCTCCCGTGCATGTCCGACCGACGCGCGGCGTGGCTCATCATGACCGGCGTGGTCGCGCGCACGGGTCCGCCGTCGGCGGACCCGGGGACCGGTCCGGGGACGACGCTGCAGCGGGTGCTCGTCGATCCGCCGGTCGGTGGCCGAGCGACCGGCTGAGCGCTCAGGTCGCGGGCTGCTTGGCCTTGGCCTCGGCGAGCAGCGTGTCGTCGATCTCGCGGGCGCGGACGGCGGCGGGGCGGCTCATGATGCCGCCGACGTAGGCCTCGAACGCGGGGCGGCGCTCGATGGTGCCGAACTGCATGCCCCAGCCGATGTGCGAGCCGACGTAGAGGTCGGCGGCGGTGAAGCTGTCGCCGACGATGTACCGGCGGCCGGAGACGGCCGACTCGAGGGCGTCGACGACGGCCTCGAAGGTGCCGTAGCCGACCGAGCCGCGGCGCTCGGCGGGGGGGACGAAGCCGAGCGACTTGTCGGTGACGGCGGCCTCGACGGGGCCGGCGGCGAAGAACATCCAGCGGTAGTAGGTGCCGCGCAGGCGGTCGGTGGGGGCGGGGGCGAGGCCGGCGGCGGGGAAGGCGTCGGCGAGGTAGGCGCAGATGGCGGCGGCCTCGGTGACGACGACGTCGCCGTGGCGGACGGCCGGGACCTTGCCCATCGGGTTGACCGCGCGGTACTCGGGCGACTTCATGGCGGCGTACTCGAGGATCTCGGTGCGGTAGGGCTGACCGACCTCCTCCAGCATCCATCGGACGATGCGGCCGCGTGACATCGGGTTGGTGTAGAAGACGAGCTCGTCGGTCATGGCGCGCGACTGTACCCGCGCGAGGCGGGTTCGGGTAGGTCTCGCGCGGCGGGGGCGATTCGAACGGCGGCGGTTCGAACCGAGGCGCGGGCTCAGGGCAGGGCGCCGAAGGCGATCTGCTCGACGAACAGCGAGTGGTCGTAGGGGCCGTCGTCGCAGCCCTCGCCGCAGCCCATGGCGAGGCTGTAGCAGGTCGCCATCAGGTCGGCTTCGTCGGCGGTGAAGTGGGCCGTGTACTCCTCGGCGGGCTCGATGTGGAACACCTCGTCGCAGCAGGCGGCGTAGAGGGCGTCGAACGTGACGGCGGCGCCGGCCAGCGGGTGCTCGTGGCTGCCGACGTCGGCGCCGGTCTCGATCCACGTGGGGGCGCAGCCCTCGTCGCCGACCTCCTGGTAGACCTCGAAGCGGCGCTCGACGACGGCGCCGGCGGACACGGCGACGTAGGTGCGGTAGTCGCAGTGCGGCAGGTCGTTGAAGCCGCCGGTGTAGCGCAGCACGCTGTACCAGTAGTCGGGGCCGCCGGCGGCGAGGGCGGCCTGCCAGGCGTCGAGGCTGGCCTGGAAGGCGGGTTCGTCGGCGCAGGCGGCGGGCTCGCCGGTGGTCGCGGTCGTGGGGGCGTCGCCCGTGGTCGCGGACGACTCGCCCGTGGTCGCGGAGGCGCCACTGGTGGACTGCAGGTTGATGTCGGTGAGCACGCCGTCCTTGCCCTCGCAGGCGAGGGCGAGCAGGGTGAGCGGGAGGAGGTGGATAAGGTATGAGCGCGGCATGACGGTGGTTGCCCGCGGGCCCCGGGATCCGTCACGCGAAGTCGCGGAGGATCGGCGCGTCATGGGTCGCGGCAGAGGGCGGCGACGCGGGCGGCGTGGGTCGAGCGCGGGTGCTCTTCGAGGAAGGCGTCGGCCTCGCGGCGGGCCTCGGCGGCGCGGCCGAGGGCGCACAGGGCCTCGATGCGCAGGCGCAGGCGGTCCTCGAGCATCTGGCCGGAGGCGAACTCGCGGGCGTGGCGCTCGAGGGCGCGGAGGGCCTCGGCGGGGTCGCCGGCGTCGAGGGCCGAGCGAGCGGCGCGCAGGCTGGCGACCTCGGCGGCGAGGGTGTTCGGCGGGGCGGCGGGGCGCTGGGTCGGAGGGGTCGGCGTGGACGAGGGCGGCGGGGCGGGGCCTCGCTCGCGCGGCGGGGACGCGGGCGCGGGTCGCGAGTGTGCGGGCAGCGGCCGCGTGGGGGCGGCGCCGTAGACGGCGGCGTCGGCGTCGTCGCGGCGGGCGCTGGTGAGGAGGCCGCGGACGTCGCACACGGCGAACAGGAGCGCGGCGGCGAGGCCGGTGATCACGCCGACGGCGGCGAGGCGGCGGCGCGGCGGGCGGAGGGGCGTGACGTCGGCGGCGAGCTCGTCGTCGATGCGCCGCCACACGCGGGCGCGGGCGTCGGGGTCGAGGGCGGCGTCCGCGTGGTAGCTGCGGAGGGCGGCGCGGGCGGCCGGGCTGAGGTCATCCATGGGGCGCTCCGATCTCGCGGTGGAGGCGGGCGAGGTGGGCTTCGAATTGTCTACGGGCCAGGCGTAGCCGCGAGTACACGGTGTTGAGGTTGAGCTCGAGCATGGCGGCGACCTCGGGGGCGGGCATGCCCTCGATGTCGATCAGCGCGAACACCAGGCGGCGGCCCTCGTCGAGGCCGTCGAGGAAGCGCTGGACGACCGCCTGGGCCTGGGGCTGGGCCACGTGCTCGTCGGGGCCGGGGCGCGGGGCGGGCTCGGGCAGCCGCTGCAGGCGCAGCTCGGCGCGGGTGCGGCCGCGCAGGCTGTGGTGGACGACGTTGCGGCAGATGCCGTAGAGCCAGGCGCGCTGCGAGCCGCGGGCGGGGTCGTAGTCGGCGTGGCGGCGGTGCACGACGAGGAAGACGTCGTGCACGATGTCCTCGAGCTCGGACGCGGGGGCGCCGAGCTGGCGGGCGACGCGGACGACGAAGTCGGCGTGGTCGTCGTAGAGCTCGGCGAGGCGGGCGCGCGGGTCGTCGCCGGGGTCGACCGGGGCGACGGAGGGCTCGCGGGCGGGCGGCACGTCGTGGTTTCCCGCGGACAGGCGGATCCGTCACGGCGCCCGCGCGCCCGGGCGGAATTCGAGGCCGGCGAAGCCGCGGAGGTCGACGGGGCCGGTGTGGTGCACGGGCGCGAGGCCGGAGATCAGCCAGTCGCGGCGGACCAGCGGCACGGCCAGCTCGACCTCGAGGACCAGCGCCAGCCACGGGCGCGGGGCGTGGGCCAGGGACGCGCTCGCGACGGCGGCGGCCCACACGCGGGCGGCGCTGCCGTCGGGCGTGAGGCCCACGCTGCGGCCGCGCTCCTGGCCGAGCTCGAGGCCTGCGCACAGCGGGAAGTCGAGCCGGCGCGCGCGCGGGACGCCGCAGCCGCGCGCGCCGATCGCCCACATGGCGAGGCGCGCGGACACGGCGGGGTCCGCGGTCGGGGTGCGGTGGGGCAGGCGGCCGAGGGCGGTGAGCTCGGCCCGCCAGCGCTCGCCGGCGAGGCCGGCGACGAGGCCGAGGGCCGCGGCGACGCCGGGCAGGGCCGCGCCGCTGAGGCCGCCGCGCAGGCGCAGCGCGGCCCACGGGCGCGGGCGGACGCGGGGCGGCGCGGGCGCGGCGAGCGGTTCGACGAGGTCGGGGGTGAGCAGTGGTTCGCGGGTCGCGGGTTCGGGCGGTGGTTCGGGGGTCGCGGGTTCGGGCGGTGGTTCGGGTCGCGGTGGTTCGGGGGCGGGCTCGGGGGGCGGGGGGATCGGTGCGGCGCCCATGGCCTGGGCGACGACGAAGGCGGCGGCGTCGACGACGACCTCGCAGCGGTCGGCGGTGAGGCGGCGGGTGCCGCCGTCGACGGCGAGGTCGAGGGTCCACTCGCGGCGATCGCGGCGCACGTCGGCCTGCACGCGCATGGGGGCGTGCGGGGCGGCGGGGTCGCGGTAGCGGGCGAGCGCGGCGTGGAAGCTCGACGCGGGGCACTCGTCGGGGGCGCTCCAGCGCAGGTCGAGCTGCTCGCCGGGGGCGCCGAGCGCCAGGCCGAGCCACAGAGAGGCGGCGAGCATGCGGGCGGCGAGGATACACAAAGCGACGCGCCGGACGTCCGCGCGACCACCGGCGCGGGCGCCCCGGCGGGGCCGCGATCACGCGGCGGGCGCGAGCAGGTCGCGCAGGACCGCGTCGATCGGCGTGCGGGCGTCGACGTGGCGGCGGCCGGGCTCCCAGGCGATGCGGCCGTCGAGCAGGCCGAGGGTCATCTCCTGGTAGAGGGCCGCGACCGGGGCGGGCGCGCCGAGGCTGCGCAGGATCTCGGCCTGCTGGCTCGCGGGCAGCACCACGAGCTCGGGGCGACGGCCGGTGACGCGGCCGATCGCGTCGGCGGTGGCGGCGGAGGTGACGGGCGAGCCGAGCTCGACCACCGCGCCGTGCTCGCCCGGGCCCGCGAGCAGCAGGGCGGCCGCGAGCTCGCCGATGTCGCGGGTGGCGGTCGACTGCAGGGGGAAGTCGGCGGGGAAGAAGCTGATCAGGCGGCCCTCGGCGAGGGTGCCGAGCGAGCCGGCGATGTTCTCGTGGAAGTAGCCGGCGCGCAGGAAGGTCGCGCGCGTGCCGGTGAGGCCGAGCAGGGCCTGCTCGCCGCGGTGGACCCCGACGATCGGCCCGGTGCCGGCGGCCTGGCTGGCGCCGATCGACGACAGGAACACCAGGTGGGGCAGGGCGGCGGCCGCGGCCGCGGACTTGATGGCGGCGAGCAGGCCGGCCTGCCAGGCGAACAGGTCGGGCACGGCGAGGTTCGGCGGCAGCAGCACGTAGGCGCCGCGCGCCCCGGCGAAGGCCCGCGCGAGCGCGTCGGCGTCGGCGAGGTCGGCGACCGCGACCTCGGCGCCCCTGGCCGCGAACTCGGCGCCCCTGGCCGCGTCGCGCACGACGACCCGCACGGCCTCGCCGCGCGCGAGCAGCGTATCCGCCGCGACCTTGCCCGTATGACCCGTGACTCCGCTGATGACGTACATGTTCGTTGTCTCCGGGGACGAGGCTAAGCCCGCCCGGGTCATGCGCCCAGTGCAGGCTGTACACGGCTATGATGCACGCCATGCATGACGAGCCGAACCTCGCGGCGATGGATCTGAACCTGCTGGTCACGCTCGAGGCGCTGCTCGGCGAGCGCCACGTGACGCGCGCGGCGGCGCGGCTCGGGCTCTCGCAGTCGGCGACCAGCCACGCGCTGGCCCGCCTGCGCCGGCTGCTCGGCGACCCGCTGCTGGTGCGCGACGGCCAGCTGCTGGTGCCGACGACGCGGGCGGCCGCGCTGGCGCCGCGGCTGGCCGAGGCGCTGGCGTCGCTGCGGTCCGTGCTCGCGCCGCCGGCGGCGTTCGACCCGGCGACGGCGCGCCGCCGGTTCACCCTCGGCATGGCGGACTACGCCCAGTTCGTGCTGCTGCCGCCGCTGCTGGCCCGGCTGTCGGCCGCGGCGCCGCACGTCGACCTGGTGGTCCGCGACTCCGCGATCGATCGGCTCGACGAGATCGACTTCACGGTCGCGCCGGACAGCAGCGTGGCCCGCAGCGACCCGCTGCGCGGGGGCAGGCAGCCGGCGCTGCGCGGGCGCCGGCTGTTCCGCGAGCGCTACGTGTGCGTGGCCCGGCGCGGGCACCCGCGGATCGGCAAGAAGCTGGACCTGGCGACCTTCGTGGCGCTGCCGCACGCGTTCATCGCCCCGCGCGGGACGCCGGGCGGGGTCGTCGACGACGCGCTGGCCGAGCGCGGGCTGACGCGCCGGGTGGCGCTGATGATCCAGCACTTCCTGGTGGCGCCGGACGCGATCGCCGGGTCGGACCTGATCATCACGCTGGCCGAGCGGCTGGCCCGCGCGTTCGCCGGGCGCCTGCCGCTGGCGCTGCACGAGCCGCCGCTGGCGCTGCCGCGCTTCACCATGCAGCTGTACTGGCACGAGCGCCGCCACCTCGACCCGGCGCACCAGTGGCTGCGCCGGCAGATCCTCGAGGTCGGCGCGGCGGTGTGATCAGGGCTCGCGGCGCTCGAACACGCTGAACAGCGCGCGCGGCGGGGTCGCCAGCTGGCCGTGATAGATCGTCTCGTGGGCGCTGCACAGGTCGAACGCGCCGGCGAACACCTCGCACAGCTCGACGATCGAGAAGCGGTGCGGGCCGGGGCCCTCGGGCTGCAGCTTGCTGAAGGTCTTCAGCAGGAGCAGGCCGCCGGGCGGGAGCAGGGCGGCGACGGTGGCGACGTAGGCGGGGCGGTCGGCGGGGTCCATGACGTGGAAGCAGCCGCGGTCGACCACGAGGTCGAAGCGGCCGGTGAGGCGCGAGGCGAGCACGTCGTCGACGAGGAACTCGACGGCGACGCCGCGCGCGGCGGCCAGCTCGCGCGCGCCGGCGACGGCGGCGCGCGAGATGTCGGTGGCGGTGACGTGGAAGCCGCGGGCGGCGAGCTCGACGGCCTGGGTGCCGGGTCCGGTGCCGAGGTCGAGCGCGCGGCCGCCGGTGACGCCGCGCTCCTGCAGGGCGGCCTCGAGGTCGGGGTCGAGGGCGGCGTGGAACCACGGCATGGTGCTCGCGGGCAGCTCGTCGTAGAGCGTCTCCCAGTCGGGGAACCCGGGCGGTCGGATCGGCATGGCCGCGACGGTAACGCAGGCGGCTCCGCGGCGGCAGCGGTCAGCCCGGCTTTTCGCCGCCGACGACCGCGCCGGCGCGCCATGTGTGCGTGGCGCCGTCCCACAGGTACTCGACCTCACGCGCGTAGGTGCCGCCGGCGTAGTCGCAGATGGCCTGCTCGGCCGAGGCGATGGTCAGCTGCTTGCGGTCGCACCCGAGGCCGAACAGGTAGTCCTCGCCGAGCGGCGTGAGCGCCCAGCCGTAGCGCACGCGGACGATCGCCCGCGTGCGCCCGGGTCGCGACGTGACGGCCATGCCCTTGACGTCGGCGGTGCCGACCACGAGGGTGTCGCCGTTCCACGGCTCGGTCCAGTCGGGCAGGCGCAGGCCGGACGCGGCCGGGTCGACCTCGGAGACGAGCAGCTCGGGGGCGCAGGCCGTCACGAGCGAGAGGAGGACGAGGCGCCGCATGGTGCTGGGGGGCAGTGTATCGCGGGGCTATGTCGGGTCGAAGGGGCGGCGGCCGGCGCCGTCGAGCAGGCTGGCGACGTCGGCGAGCGCGAGCGGCTCGCGGGGCGCCGGGGCGGGCTCGTCGCAGGCGCGGCCGAGGTGGATCCAGCCGAACATCTCCTCGTCGGGGGTCAGGCCGAGCAGCTCGGACAGCGCGGCGCCGCGGGTGTACGGCACGCTCTTCCAGTTGGCGCCGACGCCGAGGGCGTGGGCCGCGAGCACGATCGCGTAGCCCGCGCAGGCCGCGGTCGCGTGCTGCTCCCAGCGCTCGATCTTCGCGCCGCGCGGCGAGGCGATCACGGCGATCAGCGCGGGCGAGCGGAACGCCTTGCCGCGGATCTTGTCGAGGCCGCCCGCGGGCAGGCCGGGGCGGTGCTCGGCCGCGGTGCGGGCCAGGGCGTCGCCGAAGGCCGCGCGGCCCTCGCCCTCGACGACCACGAAGCGGTAGGGGCGCAGCCCGCCGTGGTCGGGCACCGTGCCGGCGGCCGCGAGGATGCGCGCGAGCTCGGCGCGGGTGGGGCCGGGCTCGGTCAGCGCGGGGGCGCTGCGGCGGGCGAGCACGAGGTCGAGCAGGGTGGCGTCGGTCATGGGCTAGCCATCCCGCGTGCCGGCGTCGGCGTCAAGTCGCGGTCGGCCGCGCACGAGGTCGGTCGGCCTCGTGGGCAGGCCGTCTCGCGCGCCGGGTCGCGGTCGGCCGCGCACGAGGTCGGTCGGTCACGGGCCAGCTCGCGTGGCGGAGCCGGCGTCGAGTCGCGGTCAGCCGCGCGTGAGGTCGGCGAGCACGGGTTGCAGCTGCAACAGCTCGACCGGCTTGACGAGGTGGGCGGCGAAGCCGGCGGCGCGCGAGCGGGCGTGGTCGTGGTCCTGGCCGTAGCCGGTGACGGCGACCAGGCGGGTGCGCCGCAGGGTCGGGTGCTCGCCGAAGCGCTGGGCCAGCTCGTAGCCGTCCATGACCGGGAGGCCGATGTCGAGGATGGCGACGTCGGGCGCGAACTCCTCGGCGACGCGCAGGGCGGACGGGCCGTCGTGGGCGTAGCGGGCGTTGTAGCCGACCAGGCCGAGCATCTCGGCGAGCACGACGGCGGCGTCCTCGTTGTCGTCGACCACGAGCACGCGGCGGGCATCGGGTTCGACGTGGACGCCGGGGTCGGGGGGGCGGGCCTCGCGGTGGTGGTCGGCGACGTCGACGCGGGGCAGGCGGACCACGAACTCGCTGCCGAGCCCGCGGCCGGGGCTGGAGACCGCGACCTCGCCGCCGTGGAGGGCGACGAGGCTGCGCACGATCGTGAGGCCGAGGCCGAGGCCGCCGCGCGAGCGGTCGATGGCCTGCCGGGCCTGGGTGAACGGCTCGAAGATGCGGGCCAGCATGTCGGGCTCGATGCCGATGCCGTCGTCGCGCACGCGCACGGCGATGCGGTCGCCCTCGACGCGGCCGACGACGGAGATCTTGCCGCCGGCGCGGGTGTACTTGGCGGCGTTGGTCAGCAGGTTGGCGACGACCTGGGCCAGGCGCCCGGGGTCGGCGTCGACGCCGAGGCCGGCGCGCGCGACGTTCACCTCGAGGTCGTGGCGCTGCTGCTCGAGCAGCGGGCTGGCCATCTCGATGGCCCGCGAGACCACCGTCGCCAGCTCGACGTGGGTGCGGCGCAGCTCGACCTTGCCGCTGGTGATGCGCGAGACGTCGAGCAGGTCGTCGACCAGGCCGACGAGGTGCTTGACCTGGCGCTCGATCAGCGCCTGCTCGCGCTCGATGCCGTCGGCGCCCTTCAGGCGCATGAGCTGCAGGGCGGTGACGATCGGCGCCAGCGGGTTGCGCAGCTCGTGGCCCAGCATGGCCAGGAACTCGTCCTTGGCCTGGTTGGCGGCGACCGCGTCGCGCCGCGCGCGGGTCAGGTCGGACACGTCGAAGCAGACCACGGCGATGCCCTCGACCCCGCCGTCCGGGCCGCGCATCGGCTGGTACACGAAGTCGAAGAACGACTCCTCGGGCGCGCGCCCCGGCTCGCGCTGGAGGAAGATCCGGTGCGAGCGCCCGACGTAGGGCTCGCCGGTGGCGAACACGCCGTCGAGCAGCTCGTAGATGCCCTGGGCCGCGAGCTCGGGCAGGGCCTCGCGGACCGGCATGCCGGCGACGTCGCGCGCGCCGATGAGGGCGCGGTACGACGGGTTGGCCAGCTCGAACACGTGGTCCGGCCCGCGCAGCAGGGCGATGCCGACGGGCGCCTGGGCGAACACCCGCGTCAGGCGGCGGGCCTCGGCCTCGGCGACGGTGCGCAGGCGGCCGCGCAGGACCAGGGCCTCGACGCGGGCGACCAGCTCGCGCGCCGAGAACGGCTTGACAATGTAGTCGCTGGCGCCGGCCTGCAGGCCCCCCAGGCGGGCCTCCTCGCCGGCGCGGGCGGAGAGCACCAGGACCGGGAGGTCGTGGGTGGCCGGGTCGGCGCGCAGGGCCGCGAGCAGGCCGAAGCCGTCGAGCTCGGGCATCATCACGTCGGTGATCACGAGGTCGGGGCGGCGGCGGCGGATCGCCGCGAGGGCGAGGGCGCCGTTGTCGACCGCCTCGACCGCCCAGCGCTCGCCGAGCAGGCGCCGCAGGTAGTCGCGCATGTCGGCGTTGTCGTCGGCGAGCACGATGCGCGCGTCGTCCTCGCCGGCGTCGCCGACCGGCGCGGGCTCGGGCTCGGGCAGCCAGCGCGCGGCCTCCTCGCGGAAGGCGGCGGCCCGCGTCGGGCCCGCCGCCGGCGAGGACGACGCGCGCGTCGGGGCGGCGTGGACCTGCTCGGGCGGCAGGTGGGCCGAGCCGAGCGGGACCTCGACGGTGAACGTCGAGCCGACGTCGACGGCGCTCTCGACCGCGATGCTGCCGGCGTGCAGCTTGACGAGCTCCTGGACCAGCGCGAGGCCGATGCCGGTGCCCTCGTGGGTGCGGCCGCGGCTGCCCTCGAGGCGGTGGAAGCGCTCGAACACGCGGGCCTGGGCCTCGCGGGGGATGCCGATGCCGCTGTCGATCACCCGCAGGCGCGCGCGCTCGCCGACCCGCCGCAGCTCGACCGCGACCTCGCCGGCCAGCGTGAACTTGAAGGCGTTCGACAGCAGGTTGAGGACGATCTTCTCCCACATGTCGCGATCGACGAACACCGGCTGGTCGAGCGGCGGGCAGTCGACGCGCAGGCCCAGCCCGGCCGCGTCGAGCGCCGAGCGGAAGGTGCTGGCGAGGTCGGCCGTCAGCGCCGCCAGGTCGACCGGTTCGAACGCCGCCTGCACGCGCCCGGCCTCGATGCGCGAGAAGTCGAGCATGGTGTTGACGAGCTTCAGCAGGCGCAGCCCGTTGCGGTGGACCAGCTCGAGCTGCTCGCGCGCCGCCGGCGGCAGCCCGCGGTCGCCGGCCAGCGCCTCGAGCGGGCCGAGCATCAGCGTCAGCGGGGTGCGAAACTCGTGGCTGACGTTGCTGAAGAATGTCGTCTTGGCGCGGTCGAGCTCGGCCAGGGCCGCGGCCCGCCGGCGCTCCTCCTCGTAGGCCTGCGCGTTGGCCAGGCTGGCCGCGACCTGGCCGACGACGAGGCCGATGAAGTCGCGGTAGGCGTCGTCGAGCGGGCGGCACGGGCTCAGGCCCGCGACCAGGAAGCCCGCCGGCTGGGCCTGCCCGGGCTGGGCGATCGGCACCCGCAGGGCCGCCCGCGGCGCGGTCGGCCACGGCCCTGCCGGCCACGCCACCGCCGGGTCGAGCGCCACCACGTCGGGCTCGGCGGCGAGGTCGGCGGCCCACGCCTCGCCGGATGCGAGGGCTTCGGGCGCCGCCGGGTGGTCGGCGGCCACGCCGGTGCGCACGCACAGGCGCGCGCGCCGGCCCTCGTCCTCGAAGCAGTAGACCAGCGCGAACGGCAGGTCGCGGTCGGCGGCCGCGAGCTCGCGGGCCAGCGCGGCGTACACGTCGGCGGTCGAGGTCGCGGTCGACAGGCGGGCCGCGAGCTCGCGCAGCGTGGCCAGCCGGCGCTCGCCGATCACCCGCTCGGTCTCCTCGCTGACGACGCACAGCAGCCCGCCGACCGCCCCGGCGTCGTCGGGCAGCGGGCTGTACGAGAACGTATGGTAGGTCTCCTCCGGGTAGCCGCTGCGCTCGAGGAACAGCAGCAGGCCGGCGTCCCAGGTCGCCTCGCCCTGGCGCACGATGTCGGCCCGCGACGCGATCGCCGGCCAGATCTCGGCCCACACCTGCTGCGCCGGCAGCCCGAGCGTCGCCGGGTGCTTGACCCCGAGGGTCGGGCGGTAGGCGTCGTTGTAGAAGAACAGCAGCTCGGGGCCCCACCCGAGCCACATCGCGAAGCGCGACGTGAGCAGGATCCGCACCGCCATCCGCAGGCTCTGCGGCCAGCGCTCCGGCGGCCCCAGCGGCGTCCGCGACCAGTCCCTGGCGCGCATCAGGGCCGCCATCTCGCCGCGGCCCGCGAACAGCGTGTCGAGCATCCGCGGCGAGGTTGCCACGCTTCGCGCGGGCCCGCGGTCATCGCCGGGTGACAATGTCTGTCGAAGGTGGCGAAAATCTTGCGAGCGTACGGGGGGAAACACCAGGGTCGAGACACGCCCATGCGGACGCTTCCACGAGACATCGTGCGAAGTCGCGCCTAGACTCGCGCGCATGCTGCTCGCGCTCATCCTCGTCGGCGGCGCCGGGCTGGCCGGCAACCCGCCCGGGCTCGACGACTGCGGCCTCATCGCCCCCGCCGACGACGTCGCGGGGCCGGTGCCGGTCAAGCCGCGCGCGTGGACCGGGCCGGTCGACCGCGCGGTCGTCACGCGCACGCGCGGCGGCCCGCTCGGGCCCCACGCCGCGGGCGCGCTGGCCGGCAAGGTCGTCTACCTCTCGCAGGGCCACGGCTTCACGTGGACCGACCTCGGCTGGCGGACCCAGCGCGGCACGCACAACGACGTCGTCGAGGACCTGGTCTCGGCCGAGGCCGTCGACCAGCTCGTGATCCCCTACCTGCAGGCGATGGGCGCCCACGTGGTGCCGCTGCGCGAGCCCGACTTGAACCCCGACATGGTGATCGTCGACGACGTCGAGGCTGTGCTCGAGGGCAGCTTCGCCGAGGCCGGCGCGAGCGACAGCGGCTGGGGCGCGCTGCCCCTGCCGCTGACCGGCGACGCCAGCCCGTTCGAAGCCGGCTCGGCCCGGCAGTTCGTCGCCGGCGCCGCCGACGCCGGCCGCCTGGTCTACGCCGCCGCGGTCCCGCGCTCGGGTCTCTACAATGTCTACGTCGCCTACGCCCAGGGCCCCGACCGCGTGCCCGACGCGCACTACGTGGTGCGCCACGACGGCGGCGAGACCCACTTCCGCGTCGACCAGCGCCGCCACGGCTCGACCTGGGTGCTGCTCGACAAGTTCTGGTTCGAGGCCGGCGCCGGGCCCGAGCGCGCCGCCGTGGTGCTCGCCGCCGACAGCGGCGCGCCCGGGGCGATCGTCTCGGCCGACGCGGTCCGCCTCGGCGGCGGCACCATGACGATCGACCGCGGCGGCGGCGTCAGCGGGCGCCCGATGTACGAGCACGCGGCCCGCTACTACACGCAGTGGGCCGGCGCGCCCGCGTCCGTGTTCGACCACCTGGGCCCCGACGGCAACGACGACGTGGTCTCGCGCTCGCGCTACACCGCGTGGGAGCACGAGCCCGGCGAGGACGCGGTCTACGTGGCCTGGCACAGCAACGCGCCGAACCCCAAGCGCGGCACCTCGACGTACACCTACGGGCCGTCGGCGCCGCCGGGCCCGCTCGACGAGTTCACCGGCACGCCCGGCTCGCGCGAGCTGCAGGACGCGATCCACGCCGAGATCGTCGACGACCTGCGCGCCGCGTGGGACCCGGCGTGGACCGACGAGGGCCGCTTCACCGCCTACTTCGGCGAGGTCAACCCGAGCCACAACCCCGAGGTCCCGGCGGTGCTCGTCGAGGTCGCCTACCACGACACCCTCGCCGACGCCGACTCGCTGCGCGACCCGCGGTTCCGCCGGCTCGTCGCCCGCGCGATCGCCCAGGGCGTGGCCCGCTACTTCGCGGCCAAGGACGGCGCCCCGCTGGTCCTCCCGCCCGAGCCGCCGACCGCGCTGGCCCTGCGCAACGTCGGCGACGGCCGCCTCGAGCTGACCTGGCGCACGCCGGACCCCGACCCCGCCGCCGGCGACCCGCCGACCCACGTGCGCGTGTACCAGTCCACGACCGGCCGCGGCTTCGACGACGGCACGGATGTGCTCGAGGACAGTTTTATAATTGACGACCTGGCGCCGGGTGAGACGCGCTTCGTGCGGGTGGCGAGCGTCAACGCGGGCGGGCACTCGCTGCCGTCGGAGCTCCTGGCGGCGCGCGTGGCCCCGTCGGGGCGCGCGAGCCTGGCGATCGTCGCCGGCTTCGACCGCCTCGACGCCGGCATGCTGCTGCGCGAGGACCTCTCGGCGTTCGACCTCGGGTCGCCCCAGCGCATGTGGATCTCCCGCATGAACGACGGCACCTACGCGGTCCGCCACGCCGAGGCGATCGCCGCCGCCGACCTCAGCTTCGACTCGGCCACCGACGACGCGCTCGCGGCCGGCCTGCTCGACGTCGCCGACTACCAGGCGGTCGACTGGTTCGCCGGCCAGGAGTCGTCCGGCTCCGAGCCGTTCACCGCCACCACCCGCGCCCTGGTCGCCGCCTACCTCGACGCCGGCGGCCAATTGTTGATCTCCGGCTCCGAGCTCGGCTGGGCCCTCGACCACCTCGGCACGCCCGACGAGCAGGCGTTCTACCGCGGCCGCCTGCGCGCCCTGTACGACGGCGACGACGCCGAGACCTACGACTTCGTCGGCCTCGCCGACCCGTTCGCCGGCCTCGCGCCGCTGTCGTTCCTCGACCCCACCAGCTACGACCCGAGCTTCCCCGACGTGCTCGCCCCGCAGGGCAGCACGGCGGCGTTGACCTACTCCGGCGGCCTCGGCGGGACCGCCGCGGTGGCGTGGGACGACGGCCCGTCCGGCCCGCGCGGCGTGTACCTCGGCTTCCCGTTCGAAGTCATCGACGGCGCCGCAGCCCGGGCCGACGTCATGGCCCGCGTGCTCGCGTTCTTCGCCGTCGAGGAGGCGCCCGCCGCGGGCGACTCGAGCGACACCGGCGACTCGAGCGACACCGGCGACTCGAGCGACACCGGCGGCGGAGACCCCGACGGCGGAGACCCCGACGAGGCCACCGCGACCACCCCCACCACGGCCGAGGCCACGAGCCCCGACGAGACGACGATGACCGCCGGCGCCGAGGCCGAGGCCGACGGCGACGCGGGCTGCGGCTGCGCGACGTCCACGACCGCCGCGCCGTGGCTGCTGCTGCCGCTGCTCACGCCGCCGCGCCGACGCTCGCGCGCGCGGCGTTCGCCGCCGCCGTGAGCCCGCCACAGCGCGGGGAACAGGCGGATCCACAGGCCGGTCACGGCCGCCGTCGCCCGCGTCAAAGCGCCCGGCTCATGCCACTCCCCCGCGGCCTCCGCAGCAGCGGACCCGCGCGCCCCCGTGGCGAAAGCTCTCCGGACGTCAAGGCGACGCTGCACTTCCTGCGCAGCGCGCGGCAAGGCGCCGGGGTATGGTGCCGCACCCATGGCATCCGACCGCGTCGACCCCCAGGACCCACGGGAGACGCGCGGCCCCTGGCTCGACCCGGCGCTCGTGGTGCTGGTGCTCGTGGTGTTCCTGGTCGACGCGCAGCTGCCGATCGGCACCACGTTCTGGATCTTCCACCTGGTGCCGCTCGGGCTGGCCGCGTTCTCGTGGCGCCCGCTGGTGCCGCTCGTGGTCGCCGCGCTGGCGACGGTCGCGGTGATCGTCGACTTCTACGTGTCGCCCGTGGGCACCTCGCCGGTGCTGTCGCAGATCAACCGCGCGATCGGCTGCGTGGTGTTCTGGGTGATCGCCGGGGCCGGGCGGCAGTACATCCGCGGGCGCCTCGCGCTGGTCGCCGAGGACCGCGTGCGCCGCGGCCAGACCGAGCTCGCCGCCGAGCTGCAGGGCGAGCTCCGCCCCGACCAGGTCGCCGCGCGGGCCTGCGAGTACCTGGTCCGCTACACCGGCGCGGTCGTCGGCGCGGCCTGGCTGCCGGGCGAGTCCGGCGCGCTGCTCCGCGTCGCCGGCCACGCGCTGCCCGCCGAGGCGCCGACCCGGCTCGCGGCCGGCGAGGGCCTGGTCGGCCAGGTCGTCCGCGACGGCCGCACCCGCATCCTGCGCGACGTCCCGCCCGCTTACCTGGCGGTCCGCTCCGCCGCCGGGTCGCACGCGCCGCTGCGCCTGATCGTCTGGCCGGCCCAGGTCGAGGGCCGCGTGCACGCCGTCGTCGAGCTCGGGTTCTTCGCCGAGGTCGCGCCCGAGAGCGAGCGCCTGCTCGAGCGCTCGAGCGAGGTGTTGGCCGTCGCCATGCGCTCGGCGGTCTACCGCGAGCGCCTGCAGGAGCTGCTGGCCGAGACCCAGCGCCAGGCCGAGGAGCTGCAGACCCAGCAGGAGGAGCTGCGCGTCGTCAACGAGGAGCTCGAGCAGCAGGGCAGCGCCCTGCGCGAGGCCCACAAGCTGCAGGAGCGCGCCCAGGTCGAGCTCGAGGAGACCAACGCCGGCCTCGAGGAGCAGACCACCGTGCTCGAGCAGCAGCGCGACGAGCTGCGGCGCGCCCAGCAGGAGCTGGCGCGCACCGCCGAGCACCTGACCCGGGCCAACCAGTACAAGTCCGAGTTCCTCGCCAACATGTCGCACGAGCTGCGCACGCCGCTCAACAGCTCGCTCATCCTGTCCAAGCTGCTGGCCGACAACGCGTCCGGCAACCTGACCAAGGAGCAGGTCAAGTTCGCCGAGACGATCCACTCCGCCGGCAACGACCTGCTCGAGCTCATCAACGACGTCCTCGACCTCGCGCGCATCGAGGCCGGACGCCTCGACGTCCACGCCGCGCCGGTGGCCCTGGCCCGCGTGTGCGAGGCGCTGCGCCGGACCTTCGAGCCGGTCGCGCGCAGCAAGCAGCTGACGCTCTCGATCACGGTGGCGAAGGACGCCCCGGCCGAGCTCACCACCGACGAGGGCCGCCTGATGCAGGTGCTGCGCAACCTGCTCGGCAACGCGTTCAAGTTCACCGAGCGCGGCGAGGTCGCGGTGCGCGTCGAACGGACCGGCGAGTCGCTCGGCTTCGCCGTGCGCGACTCGGGCATCGGCATCGCCCCCGAGCAGCACGAGGTGATCTTCGAGGCGTTCCGCCAGGCCGACGGCACCACCAACCGCAAGTACGGCGGCAGCGGCCTCGGCCTCTCGATCTCCCGCGACCTCGCGCGCCTGCTCGGCGGCGACCTGCGGGTGACCAGCGCGCCCGGCCAGGGCAGCACCTTCACGCTCGACCTCCCGCTCGCCGGCCCGCCCGCGACGGCCCGCCCGCGGGCGCCCGCCGCCCCCGCGGCGCGCCCCCAGCCGGCCCGGCCGCGGCCGCCGTCGGCCCCGCCGGCCGCGGTCCAGCCGCCCGCGGGCCCGGCCGCGCGCCCGCCGCTGGTCGCCGACGACCGCGCGCACCTCGACCCCGGCCGCCGCCTGATGCTCGCCGTCGAGGACGACCCGCGCTTCGCCGAGATCCTGGTCGGCCTGGCCCACGAGCTCGGCTTCCAGTGCGTGGTCGCCGACACCGCCGACGAGGGCTTCAACCTCGCGGTCCAGCACCGCCCGAACGGCGTGCTGCTCGACCTGCGCCTGCCCGACCACTCGGGCCTGTCGGTGCTCGAGCGGCTGAAGCGGCGCCCCGAGACCCGGCACATCCCGGTCCACGTGGTCTCGGCCTCCGACATGAACCAGCGCGCGCTCGAGATGGGCGCGGTCGGCTGGCTGCGCAAGCCGGCCCCGCGCGAGGAGCTGATCGCGGCGATCCGCCGGCTCGAGTCGGAGTCGTCGCCGCGGGTCCGCCGGCTGCTGATCGTCGAGGACGACGCGGTCCAGCGCGACAGCCTGCGCCGGCTGCTCGGCGGCGAGGGCATCGAGATCGTCGCGGTCGACAGCGTGGCCGCCGCGCTGGCCCAGCTGCGCGGCGCGACCTTCGACTGCGCCGTCACCGACCTGCAGCTGGCCGACGGCACCGGCTTCGACCTGCTCGAGCAGATGGCCGCCGACGCCGACCTCGCGTTCCCGCCGGTCATCGTCTACACCGGCCGCTCGCTCGACGAGGACGAGGAGCAGCGCCTGCGCCGCTACTCGTCGGCGATCATCCTGAAGGGCGCGCGCTCGCCCGAGCGCCTGCTCGACGAGGTCACCCTGTTTCTCCACCAGATCGTGGCGGACCTGCCGCCGGAGCGTCAGAGCATGATCCACGGCGTACGCGACCGCGAGGCGGTGTTCGAGGGGCGCACGGTGCTCGTCGTCGAGGACGACGTGCGCAACGTGTTCGCGCTGACCAGCATCCTCGAGCCGCGCGGCATCCGCGTGGTCATCGCCCGCAACGGCCGCGAGGCGCTCGCGGCCCTCGAGAAGGGCGGCAAGTTCGACCTCGTGCTGATGGACATCATGATGCCGGAGATGGACGGCCTCGAGGCCACGCGGCGCCTGCGGGCCGACCGGCGCTGGGCCAGCCTGCCGGTGATCGCCCTGACCGCCAAGGCCATGAAGGACGACCGCGAGCAGTGCATCGCCGCCGGCGCCAACGACTACATCTCCAAGCCGATCGACGTCGAGATGCTGCTTTCGCTGATGCGGGTGTGGATCTCCCGATGACGTCCGACGACGACGACGCGGCGCTCGAAGACCTGCTCGCGACGGTGTTCGCCCGCTACCACTACGACTTTCGCCAGTACGCGCGGGCCTCGCTGCGCCGCCGGGTCGCGGCCGCGGTCCAGCGCTTCGGCGACGCCGACGTCCCGGCCCTGACCCGCCGCGTCGCCGGCGACGCGGCCGCGTTCGCGACCATGCTGCCGTACCTCACCCTGCAGGTGTCCGACCTGTTCCGCGACCCCTCGTACTTCCGCAGCTTCCGCGAGCAGATCGCGCCGATCCTCGCCACCTACCCGTCGCGCAGGCTGTGGGTCGCCGGCTGCAGCACCGGCGAGGAGGCCTACTCGCTGGCCATCATCCTCAAGGAGGAGGGCCTGCTCGCGCGCTCGCGCATCTACGCCACCGACATCAACCCCGAGAGCCTGCGCGCCGCCGAGGCCGGGGTCTACGCGCTCGACCGCCTGCGGGCCTTCAGCGCCAACCACCGCCTGTCCGGGGCCCGCTGCGCGCTGTCCGAGCACTACACCGCGGCCTACGACCACGCGGTGTTCGACCGCTCGCTGCGCGAGCACATCGTGTTCGCCGACCACAGCCTCGCCACCGACAGCGTGTTCGCCGAGGTCGAGGTGGTGTCCTGCCGCAACGTGCTCATCTACTTCGACCGCGCCCTGCAGGGCCGCGCCGTCGGCCTGTTCCGCGACGCCCTGACCCGCCGCGGCTTCCTCGGCCTCGGCCCGCGCGAGACCCTGCGCTTCTCCGACCACGCCGACGCGTTCGCCCCGTTCGTCGAGGCCGACCGCTGGTACCGCAAGCTGGAGGCCCGCCCGTGAGCCCGCGACCGCCCACGGCCGTGGTCGTCGGCGCCTCCGCGGGCGCGGTCGAGGCCGTCGGCAGCCTGCTCGCCGGGCTGCCCGCGGGCTTCGAACCGGCGGTCGTCGTCGTCGTCCACCTCCCGCCCGACCGCCCGAGCCTGCTCGCCCGCATCTTCGCCGGTCGCTGCGCCCTGCCGGTGCTCGAGGCCGAGGACAAGCAGCCGCTCGCCGGCGGCGCGGTGTTCATCGCCCCGCCGGACTACCACCTGCTGGTCGAGCGCGAGGCCCGGCTCGCCCTCTCGCGCGACGGCTGGGTCCACTTCTCGCGCCCGTCGATCGACGTGCTGTTCGAGTCCGCCGCCCACGCGCTCGGCGACCGCGTCGCCGGCGTGCTGATGACCGGCGCGTCCGCCGACGGCGCGGCCGGCCTGCGGTCCATCGCCCGCGCCGGCGGCGCGACGGCGGTCGAGGACCCCGACACCGCCCACGCCTCGACCATGCCGCGCGCCGCCCTCGCGCTCATGCGCCCGGACCTCGTCGGCGACGTCGCCGCCCTGACGCGCTGGGTCCGCTCGCTCTCGCCGCCCACAAAGGATCCGCCATGACCACGAGCCCGCCCACCAAGCTCCTGCTCGTCGACGACGTGCCCGAGAACCTCGTCGCGCTGGTGGCCCTGCTGGGCCAGGAGGACGGCCTCGACCTCCACACCGCCGGCTCGGGCCCCGAGGCGCTCGAGCTGCTGCTGCGCCACGACTACGCGCTCGCGCTGCTCGACGTGCACATGCCGGAGATCGACGGCTTCGAGCTGGCCGAGCTCATGCGCGGCAACCCGCGCACGCGCAGCGTGCCGATCATCTTCCTGACCGCCAACCCGCACGAGCCCCAGCGCCTGTTCCGCGGCTACGAGGCCGGCGCCGTCGACTTCCTGATTAAACCGGTCGAGCCGCGGGTGCTGCTGCGCAAGGTCCAGACCTTCCGCGAGCTCTACGAGCAGCGCCAGCAATTGCACGACCAGCTCGCCGACCTGTCGCGCGTCACCCGCGAGCTGCAGGAGGCGCTGCGCCTCAGCGAGACCTTCGTGGCCGCCCTCGGCCACGACCTGCGCAACCCCCTGGCCTCGATCACCAACGGCCTGACCCTGCTCGACCGCTCGCTGAAGGACCCGCTGCAGCGCCGCGCGCTCGAGTGGATGACGTCGGCCTCGGCGCGCATGACCGACATCCTCGACCAGCTCTACGACGTCGCCCGCATCCGCCTCGGCGGCGGCCTGGCCCTGCACGTCGAGCCGCTCGACCTCGGCCAGCTGGTGCGCCGGGTGGTCCGCGAGCACCAGGGCGCCCACCCCGACGCCCGCATCGCCGTCGAGATCTTCGGCGACGGCGCGGGCACGTGGGACAGCGCCCGCCTATCGCGCGTCGCCTCCAACCTGATCGGCAACGCCCTGCAGCACGGCGAGCGCGGCGGCGACGTGCGCGTGACCTTCGACGGCACCGGCCCCGCCGTCAGCCTCGAGGTGTGGAACGCCGGCGCGATCGCCGAGGACGAACGCCCCCACCTGTTCGAACCGTTTCGCCACGGCAAGACCGACGCCGGCAAGGGCCTCGGCCTCGGCCTCTACATCGTCCAGCAGATCGTCGCCGCCCACGGCGGCCAGGTGACCGTGACCAGCCACGCCCGCAGCGGGACCCGCTTCCGCGTCGAGCTCCCGCGCCGCCCCCCCGCGACCTGACCCGCGCGTCAAGCCGCGCACGGGGCGTCGGCGACGCGGCGCGCATGCTCCGCTGCGTCGCCGCCTGCGCGGTCGTTCGTCGGGGGGGCCGCGCCGGCGACGCAGCCCGCTCGTCGCGGCGCCGCGTCCCCGCAGAAATCGCCGCGACGCCGCGACGAGACCGGCGCACCGCCACGCTCGCGGCGATTCGGCCCGCAGCGGCCGTCCGGGCCCGCGACGCAGGGTCACCCCGCATTCCATTCACTGTCCCGAGGCCGCGACCGCGGGCATGAACTGTCTCGACGGGGGCGGCGAAAACTATGGTTCGGGATGTGGAGCGGATACTTGTCGGTCTATCGATCCTCACCGTCGCGGCGGGCGGCTGCGACACCCACGACGACCCGGGCGCGGTCGACGACCCCGACCTCGTCGACGCCTCGCCGCGCGACGAGGTCGACAACGCCCAGGTCCTGAACTCCGCCGTGCTCAACGGGATCCAGTTCAACGGGATCCAGTTCAACGGGGTCCAGTTCAACGGGGTCCAGTTCAACGGGATCCAGTTCAACGGGGTCCAGTTCAACGGGATCCAGTTCAACGGCTCGACCTTCACCGGCACCATCGACCTCGGCGACGGTCCGGTGCAGAAGACCGGCGCCGACTTCATCGGCGCCGAGATGAGCCTGACCGCGGGCGAGCAGCAGTTCACCCTGCGCTTCGACGACATCCACAAGAACCCCGCGCAGACGAACGTCGACGTCTACTTCCACAAGATCTCGGTGCGCGACGACGCCGTCGGCGCCTGGTCGAGCCTGTGCTACGACCCCACGGGTCAGCCGACCGAGGCCATCCTCATGGCCAACTACTGGGACCTCCAGACCGGCGCGCGCCACGACGACGCCGCGGTCGTCACCTTCGCCTGCCGCCACGCCGTGCTCGCCAAGTGCGTCGAGTGGGGCTACGTGCCGTGGTCGACCGCCAAGGTGTGCAAGGGCCCGAGCTGCACGGTCATCTCGCTGCGCGACCACCACCAGGCCTGCACCCGCATGGCCCGCGCCGACTACTGCGGCGACGGCCGCTCGTACACCTTCAACGGCACGCCCATCGACCTGTTCGACAAGCTGAAGCCGGTCGTCCAGGCGCGCACGACCAAGGCGATCGGCACCTGGACGATCGAGGCCGAGTGGGGCCCGAACGGCGCCACCTGCGTCGGCGACGACCTGCGCCTCACCATGTACGACGAGCGCCAGATCTCCTACCCGTTCCCGTCGTGCATCGCCGAGCGCTACGACTCGCACTGCGGCGATTTTAATAAGAGCCGCCCGGACTCGAAGATCGCCGACGCCTACTGCCCGGTGTGGGAGTCCGACCTCGTGGCCTGCAGCACGATCAACGACGACAAGCCGAAGCCGAAGCCGAAGCCGTCCCCGTGAGGGGGTCCGTCGGCGCGCGCGCCCGCGGGCTCGCGCGCCCGCGGCGAGACCGGGTAACCTCGGGCTTATGCGGCCCACCGAGCCTGCGGCCCTGTCCGACGGCGACACGCTCGCCGGCCCCGGGGGCGGGGTGCACCACGACCTCGCCCCGCCGGCGCGCATCGGCCGTTACCTGGTGCTGCACGAGCTCGGCCGCGGCGGCATGGGCGTGGTGCTGCTGGCCTACGACCCGGAGCTCGACCGCAAGGTCGCGGTCAAGCTGCTCGGCGCGCAGGGGGCCGACGCGGCCCAGCAGGACCGCCTGCTGCGCGAGGCCCAGGCCATGGCCCGGCTGGCCCACCCCAACGTCGCCGCGGTGTTCGACGTCGGGGTGCTCGGCGGGCAGGTCTACCTCGCCATGGAGTACGTCGAGGGCGAGTCGCTGCGCGCGTGGCTGGGCGCGCGCCGGCCGTGGCGGGTCGTGGTCGACATGTTCGTGCAGGCCGGCCGCGGGCTGGCCGCGGCGCACGCGGCCGGGCTGGTCCACCGCGACTTCAAGCCGGACAACGCGATCGTCGGCCGCGACGGGCGCGTGCGCGTGCTCGACTTCGGGCTCGCGGCGCTCGGCACCAACCTGTCCGAAGGGCCATCCGCGCCGCCGAGCCTGACCTCGCTGGCGCTGCCCGGGCTGGCCTCGCGCAGCCTGCTGTCGAGCCGCCTGACCGCCGACGGCGCGCTCGTCGGCACGCTCGCGTACATGTCGCCCGAGCAGCTCGCCCTCGCCGAGCTCGACCCGCGCAGCGACCAGTTCAGCTTCTGCGTCGCGCTCCACGAGGCGCTGCACGCCGAGCTGCCGTTCGCCGGCGAGACCGCCGGGGCCTACGTGCTCGCGGTCACCAGCGGGGCCGTGCGCGCCCCGCCGCGCGGGGCCGTGCCGCGGTACGTCGACCGCGCGCTGGCCCGCGGCCTCGCCGTCGCCCGCGAGGACCGCTTCCCCGACATGGACCGCCTGCTGGCCGCGCTAACCCGCGACCCCGCGGCCCGGCTGCGCCGCCTCGGCCTGCTCGGCCTCGGCGTCGCCGCGAGCGTCGGCGTCGGCCTGCTCGTCGGGCGCAGCGGCGACGACGCCGCGGCCTGCGCGGCCGTCGACGCGCCGGTCGCCGCGGCCTGGGGCGACGAGACCCGCGCCCGCGTGCGCGCCGCCGTCACCGCCACCGGGCTGCCCTACGCCGCCGACGCCCTCGCCGCCGCGCTGCCGCGCATCGACGCCTGGGTCGCCGCGTGGTCGACGGCCCGCCGCGAGGTGTGCCGCGCCCACCGCGACGGCGCGCTGTCCGACGCGCTGCACGACCGCGAGGTCACCTGCCTCTCGGGACAGGTCCACGACCTCGCCGCGCGCACCCGCCTGCTCGCCGCCGCCGACGGCGACGCCGTCGCCAACGCCGTGGCCGCCGTCGAGGCGCTGCCCGACCCGGGCCGCTGCCTCGACCCCGCGCTGCTCGGCGACGCCGCCGACCCCGAGGCCGCGGCCCGCGTGCGCGAGGCCGACGCCGAGCAGGACCTCGGGCACTACCAGCGCGCGCGCGAGCTGGCGGCCGCCGCGGTGGCCGCGGCCGCCGGCGACATCGACCTCGCCGAGGCGCTCTACGTCGAGGGCCAGGTGCTCTACGGGCTCGGTCAGCCGCGCGAGGCCCGGGCCGCGCTGGTCCGCGCGTTCACCCGCGCGGCCGCGGTCGGCAGCCGCGAGGTCGGCTTCACGGCGGCCTCCCAGCTGCTGGTGCTGGCCGCCGACGAGTTCCGCGAGCTCGACGAGGCCCGCCTGTGGCGCGACATCGGCGCCGAGCTGCTGGCCGGCGGGGCCCTGGAGCCGCGCCACGCCCACGCCACCTTCCCCCACGCGGAGGCCTCGTACGCCGCGGCCCGCGGCGACTACGACGCGGCGATCGAGCACCTGAGCCGCGCCGTCGCCTGGTCGAGCGAGCGCGACCCCGACACCCTGGCCGCCGCCAACCTCGTGCTGAGCCGCGCCCGCATGCTCCGCCTGGCCGAGCGCTACGCCGACGCCGAGGCCGACTACCTGCGCGTGCGCCGGATCTACGACGGCCTGTTCGGCCCGCACCACCCCCAGCAGGCGACCCTCGCCAACAACCTCGGCGTCCTCTACGGCTCGCTCCACCGCTACGACGAGGGCCTGCGCGAGCTCGAGCGGGCCCGCGCGATCGTCCGGGCCATCGAGGGCGAGTCGTCGC
Source organism: Myxococcales bacterium (assembly GCA_016793465.1). The sequence continues at coordinate 124,313 of JAEUJW010000075.1, read as the reverse complement.
TGCACCTCGCGTACATCGCCAGCAACCTCATCGAGCCCTACACCGCCGCCGGCCGCCACGACGAGGCCGTGGCCGCCGCGCGCGCCGCGTTGGCGACGTTCGAGCGCGAGGTCGGGCCGGCGACGGCCCGCGCCATGACCGGCCACAACAACCTCGGCCACGCCCTGCTGTCGGCCCACCGCTGCGAGGAGGCCCGCCCCGAGCTCGAGCGCGCGCTGGCGATCGCCGGCGAGATCGCGGCGGTCCCCACCGACCTCAGCACGCCGCTGTACAACCTCGCCTACTGCGCGCTCGAGCTCCGCCAGTACGCCGCCGCCGTCGACTACACCGCCCGCGCCCTCGAGGCCCTGGGGGCCGCGCCCGACAGCCGCGAGCACGACCACACGCGCCTGCTGCAGAGCCGCGGCCTCGTCGGCCTCGGCCGCCACCGCGAGGCCGTGGCCCTGCTCGAGGGCGTGCTGGCCCGCTGGCAGCGCGAGGCGCCGGTGCCCGACCGCCGCGGCGACGCCCGCTTCGTGCTCGCCCAGGCGCTGTGGCTCGGCGCGCTCGACCGCCCGCGCGCCCTCGCCGAGGCCCGCGCCGCCCGCGAGCTGCAGCGCAGCGCCCGCTACCCGCACTTCCCGCTGGCCGACGTCGAGGCCTGGCTCGCCGAGCGCGAGTGACGGCGGTCCCCGGCGGCCGCGCTCACGACGGCGGCGTGAAGTCGGCGCAGGCCTGAGCGACGGCGTCGATCGCCGCGCCGGACAGGCGGCGCTCGTCGTCGCGGCGGATGTCGCCGACGAACCCGTGGTCGCCGGACAGCCCGGCCCACTGCACGATGTCGGCGCCGTCGTGGCCGCTGTCCGGCGTGGGTGGTCGCGCCGCGAAGAACTCCCGGGGGCGTCGCGGCCGCCTCGCTGTCGCCAGCGACGGCGCCCCCGGGCCGAGTCACCGCTCGTCCGGCAGGGCTCGCGTCGCGTTCGCCTGCAGGCGGCGGACCCGGGCCCGGACCGTGGGCGCGAGCAGCCACCCGAGGCAAGCGATGCCGAGGAGGACGAGCCCGATCGTCACGGCGAGCGGGGCACCGCCGACGCCGGCGAGGATCGCCGCGCTGAGCAGCGCCCCCAGGAGCGCCGCCACGCGGACACTGCCGGGGCGCCGCGACGACTCGCCGGGGATCGCCGCGGCCTCGCCGTCCTGGCGGCCGAGCCCGGCACGAATGCGCCGCTCGACCAGACCCATGAGCACGTACGGACCCACGAAGCTGCAGATCACCGCCCACCAGGCCGAGATCCCGGCGACCGCGGCCGCGACGGACAGCAGCCCGAGCGCCGCCGCCGTCAGCAGCGTGAGCGGCATCAGCAGCCGCTGTCGATCCCAGTCGTTCCAGAACCACCACGTCGGCAGCACGCCGAGGGTCTGGCGAGTGTCACGGAGCGACCGCTGCAGGCCGGTCGGAGCGGGGTGCCTTCGCTCGAGCTTGTTCACGGTCGCCTCGATTCGTCAGCAGTCGGTGAGGTAGCAGCCGAAATTGGCGTGATCCGAAACGTCGCTGCCGACCCCCTCGCCGCCTCAGGGCTCACACGTCCTGGCGGCGCACCGACCAGATGAAGCCGTCGTACCAGAAGTGCATCAGCGAGACCACGAGGGTCACGCACAGCGCGGTGCGCTGCTCGTCGCTGTCGACGAACTCGGCCCACACGCCGTAGGCCGCGGCGACGGCGAGCATGGCGATCAGCGCGGCGGCGGCGCCCCAGCGGGCGGCGTCGAGGCCGAGGCGGCGGCGGAGGTTGCCGCGCTCGCTCCACCACACCAGGCCGAAGTACTGCCAGGCGTGGAAGAAGTTCATGATGAAGAACGCCTCGCCGAAGCTGTTGAAGCCCCAGGTGTAGATCGAGCAGGCACCGGTGAACGCGAGCAGGGCGACCTTCTGCGGCGAGACGCGGTAGCCCCGGCGGTGCAGGCGGAGGTAGGCGAGCGTGTAGACGACGAGGTAGGCGCCGCCGAGCCCCAGCAGCAGGCGCGCGAGCAGGGGACGGTAGGCCTCGCCCGCCTCGGGCACGGCGCAGAACGCCTCGGTGCCGGCGCGTTCGAACGCGTGGAACGGCATGAGGTGGTCGACGAGCGTCGCGCCCGCGAGCACCGGGCCGGCGTACAGCAGCAGGTTGAGGCCGAGGTCGAGGCGGCGCCCGAGCGCGGGCGGGTTGCCGCGCCGCGCGTCGTAGATGCGGCCGAGCCCGAACGTCTGCAGGCTCGAGTGGACCACGTCCCACCACACGACGAGCACGACCGCGACGGCGAGCAGCCAGTCGGACGCCCACAGCAGCAGCATGACCGCCGGCGGCGCGACCACGAAGCGCCGCGGCCAGCGGGCGAAGATCCGCGGGTTCAAGTGGCTGCGCACGAACACCAGCCCGAGGTGGGCCATGATGAAGCTGCCGATGAAGATGCTGGCCGCGCTGCCGCGGTTGCCCCACACCACGATCGGCGCGTCTGCCAGCGGCGTGCCGGCGATCGCGACGCCGAGGCCGAGCGCGAGCAGCGGCGCCCCGATGAACATGACGGCGTCGTAGATCGGCCCGGCGATGTAGCCCGCGCTCGGCGTGGTCGCGTCGGTCATGGTCCGCGTGGCGACGATGCCACGATCCCGGCGCGCCACGACAGCGGGCCGCAAGCCGCGGCGCGGCGTGCACGGCTTGCACGCGCGCCGGTCCGCGCGCGCACGCGGCCGCGTCGCCGGAGCGCTGGCCCGCCGCTTGCTTGGGGAGCCGCGTGTCCGACCCATCGCTCCGCCCCGGCGCCTCGTTCGCGTGCCTGCTGCTCGCCGCGGCGTGCACGCCCCAGTCGTTCGAACTCACCCGCGAGCAGGTCGCGGGCGTCGCGGACGGGCCGCGGATCTCCCACGACCCGCCGCCGGGGACCGCGGGGCGCATGGCCCACCACTTCGCCGACGTGCGCGCGATCGAGGAGGCCGTGATCGCCGGCGACCTGTACGGCGTGCGCTCGCCGGCGCGTCGCCTGGTCGAGCGCACCGACCCGTACCCCGAGTCGTGGCGGCCCCACGTGGCCGGCAACCTGCGGCTCGCGGAGGCCGCCCTCGCCGCCCGCAGCCTCGAGGACGCGGCCCGGGCGGCCGCCGGCCTGGTCGACAACTGCGGCGAGTGTCACGCGGCCGTCGGCCTCGGGCCCGAGCTCGTGGCCGCCGGCCTGCCGCCGTCCGACCCCGAGGCGCCGTCGACCATGCTGCGCCACCAGTGGGCCGCCGATCGCCTGCGCGACGCGCTGCTGACCCGCGGCGACCCGGCGTGGCGCGCGGGGGCCGAGGCGCTGGCCGGGGCGCCGCTGCGCTCGTCCGCCCTGCCGGCGGAGGTCAACGACCCCGCGCAGTTCGACGCGCTGGCGACGCGGGTCCACGAGCTCGGCGGGCGCGCCCGGACCAGCGCCGCCTGGCCCGCGCGCGCGGCCCTCTACGGCGAGCTGCTGACCACCTGCGCGGCCTGTCACCGCGGCCTGGTGGCGAGCCGGACCCCCTACATCGCCGACTCGACGCGCCGCGCGGAGGCCGAGTAGCGGTGCGGCGGCGCGTCGTCGTGCTCGCGCTGCTGATCGCGGCGGCCGTGGCGGCGGTCGCCAGCGACGCGCTGCACGCCCCGCTGATGCGCCTGCTCGCGCTGGCCGAGCGGGCCATCGCCGCCGACCCGCTGCTCGGCGCGGCGCTGTTCGTGGCGTTCGCGGCGCTGTCGGGCGCGCTGGCGTTCTTCTCGAGCGCCGTGCTGGTGCCGGTCGCGGTCTACGCGTGGGGCCTGCCGCGCAGCGCGGCGCTGCTGTGGCTCGGCTGGCTGCTCGGCGGGGCCCTCACCTACGCGCTCGGGCGCTGGCTCGGGCGCCCGCTGGCGGGCTGGGTCGCCGCCGATCGGCTGGCCCGCTACGAGCGCAAGATCTCGCGGGACGCCCCGTTCGGCCTGATCGCCCTGTTCCAGATGGCGACGCCCTCGGAGGTCCCCGGCTACCTGCTCGGCATGCTGCGCTACAGCTTCCCGCGCTACATCGCCGTGGTCGCGCTCGGCGAGCTGCCCTACGCGATCGGCACGGTCTACCTCGGCGAGAGCTTCATCGAGCGCCGGGCGCTGCCGTTCGTGGTCCTCGGGCTGGTCGCCGCGGGCTTCGGCGCGTGGGCGTACGCCCGCCTGCACCGCCGGCTCGACGCCTACTCGGCCCCCAGCGCCAGGCCGGTCGCCAGCGCGGGCAGCACGGCCATGGCGGCGCCCGCGAGCGCGAGCACGGCGATCGCCGCGGGCCCGAGCCCGTCGCCGGGCAGCACGGCCACGCCGGCGTAGGCGAACAGCAGGCCGAGCGCCCAGCCGACCGCGCTGGCCGGGACCCAGCGCCGCGCGAGCCGCGGGCTGGCGCGCAGGGCCAGCGCCTGCGCGCCGCCGAGGACCCCGCCGAGCACGAGGCCCGAGCCGATCATCAGCACCGCCAGCGCCGCCGACGAGCCCGGGGGCTCGAGGCGCGGGCCGACCGCCATGCCGAGCATCCACGCGAGCGCGCCCCCGGCCGCGGTCGCGGTCGTCCACGCGGCGACGCCGACCGCGGGTACGCGGCGCCGGAGGACGCGCCACTGGCCCGCGCCGAGGCACGCGCCCTCGACGGCGCCGACCACCAGCGAGAGCGCGAGCTCCTCGAGCGGACCGAAGGCCTGCGCGCCGAGCAGCGCGTAGGTGCCGCGGCCGATCGCCATCGCCGCGGCGAAGCCGATCGCCTCGGCCCCCACGGTCGCGGCGATCCACGGCCCGAGCAGCCGCGCGGCGGGCCCGCGGACGGCGGTCGGCGGGCGCGAGCGGTCGGTCGTCATGGCGCCTCCGCGGCTCATCCGGCGCGCGCGCGCAGCAGGTCGGCCAGCGCGCGGCAGGCGTCGACGGTGGTGAAGATGCCGACCACGTGGTCGCGCTCGACGACCACCGCGGAGCCGTACTTGTGGGCCGCCATGTCGTGCACGACCTCGTCGAGCGGCGCGTCGGGGGCGACCGCGTAGACGTCCTGCGACATGGCCTCCTCGACGCGCACCGAGCGGGGGTCGACGTCGTCGAGGGTCTCGACCATGTGGAGGTCGCGGTCGGTGACGATGCCGACGAGGCGGCTGGCCGCGAGCACGGGCAGGTGGCGCAGTCGGTGCTCGCGCATCAGCTCGTGGGCGCGGGCCATCGGCTGGTCGGCGCCGATGGTGTGCGGCGCGGTGGTCATGTAGCTCTCGATCCTGGGGACGGTGCGGTGCTTCGACACGGCCGACCCTCAGCAAACCACGTGCCAGCGCCGAGCGGCGCGGAGCGGCGGCCCGCCGCGCCGGCACGGTCGCCGCGCTTGCACCGCGGTGCAGGTCCTGCGGACGGCCCGCCGCGCTCAGGCCGTGCGCACCAGCGTCGCCGCGTCGCCGCGGCAGCACGGCAGCAGCGCGGCGAGGGCGACGAGCGCGTCGCGGGCCTTGGCCAGGAACTCCGGCGCCGCGGGGATCACCACGCGCCGCGGGTGCGCCGACCAGGCGGCCAGGATGCGCTCGTCGATCGCCGCGGCCTCGGCCGCCGACTCGATGCGCAGCGGGTTGGCCGCGTTGTTGTAGCCGTGCTCGGGCGTCGGCGTGCGCACGTGCAGGACCGCGTCGTAGCGGTCGAGCTGGGCCGCGAGCGTGGTCCCGACCTCCGCCCAGAACTCGCCCGGCCCCGGCCAGTAGGCGAGGCCGTCGACGGTCCCGCGGTCGCACAGCACGAACGGGGCCTCGCCCGCGTCGGCCACCGCCTCGAGCTCGCGCTGGGTGTGGAAGATGGCCCGCTGGGCCGCGCGGCGCAGCGCCGGCGAGTCGCCGCGCGGGAACCCGCCGCCGAACAGGATGCCCGCGGCCTCGGGCAGCACGCGCACGTGCTCGCAGAACGACCGCCGCACGAGCTCGAGGATCGCCGTCTTGCCGGCCCCGGGCCCGCCCGTCAGCACGATGCGCCGCCGCGGATGCGGCCGGTCGCACGCGCACCGCCCGGCCGCGGCGACGAGCGGGGGCGACGATGGCGGCGAGTCGGCGAGCGTGCGAGCCACCGCGGCCGCTGAGCAACCCGCGTGCCAACCCCGGCGAGACGGCGTTCACGGACCCGCCGTCGCCGGGCCGCGCCCGCCGTCCGCGCGAGTTGCCGGCCCGTGCACGGCTTGCACCCGCCGCCGCGCGCTCACCCCGGCATGAGCGACGACTTGAAGCCGAGCGTCACGCGCAGGCGCTTGCCCGGCTCGTCGACGTTGTTGCCCATGGTCGTGTGGGTCATGAGGTCGCCGTCGATCGCGTTGGGCTCGGACCCGGGCACATAGTTGTCGCCGAGCCCGAGGAAGCTGGCGAGGAAGCTGCCGTACTCGACCGAGTCGTCGTCGTAGTTGAGGCTGATCTCCGCGAGGTTGAGGCCGCCGCCGGCGGGCAGCTTGGCGCCGAACGAGCCGGCGATGGTCAGGTAGCTGCCGTTCATGTCGAAGTTGCCGTCGACGTCGGAGTAGTACACGTCGTAGAACTCGACGCTGGTGCCCTGTATGTCCCTGTTCTCGGTGCTCAGCGGGTCGGCGAGCGGGGTGTTCAACTCGGGGCCGTCGACCAGGAAGGTGTACTCGGTGACCATGCCGGTGGTCTCGTAGAAGGTGATCGACTTCAGGCCGGGGATCTCGTGCACGGGGATCGGCTGCTCCGGCGGGAGGTCGAGCTTCATGCCGGTCGTCGTGACCGGATCGACCGCGCCGGTGGTCGCGAGCGTGGTCGACGTGTCGTCGCCGCCGGTGCTCGCGCCGGTGCTGCCGCCGGTCGAGGCGGCGACGGCTGTCGCGTCGCCGTCGCCCTCCGAGCTCGCGGCGCTGGCGATGCCGGTCGTCGGCGTGGACGCGGACGTCGTCGCGGTCGCGGTCGTGTCGGCGGACGCGGCGGTCGTGGTGGCCGTCGCCACCCCGGTGTCGCCGCGCGAGTCCCCCGTGCCGGGGCCGCAGGCGGAGAGGACGAACAGCAGGCTGGAAGGACGCAGGCGCATGGCCCATCGGAGCGGGACGCGCGGCGAATGGCAAGCGGTTTGCGCCTCGCAAGAGGTGCGCGGCGGCGCGTGGGACTGCCGCGACGTCTCGTCGGTCGGCGTGCGCGGCGTCCGTCGGGGGACCGCGGCTGGTGACTGCTCCCGGGACGGGCGGTAACGGATAGGCTGGCGTCGTGACCGGCGATGCGGAGGCCGCGGAGACGCGAGAGGCGGCGCTAGGGCGGGAGGTCGCGCGCTTGACCGCGGAGCTCGAGCGGCAGTCGCGGTGGACGCGTCAGGTGCTGCGGGCGGCGCTCGAGGGGTTCCACGTGATCGCGCTCGACGGTCGGATCGTCGACTGCAACGAGGCCTTCGCGGGGTACCTCGGGCACACGCGCGACGAGGTGCTGGGCAAGAACATCGCCGAGATCGACCCGAACGTGGCGTCGCGGGTGGTCGAGACGATCCGGGCGATCCTCGCGGAGGGGAGCCGGCGCTTCACGACGCTGCATCGCCACCGCGACGGGCGGCTGCTCGACGTCGAGGTCAGCGTGCACGGCGTCGAGCTGGACGGCGCCGGGGCGCTGGTGGCGTTCTCCCACACGATCGGCGAGCAGCTCGCCCGGGAGCGGGCGCTGCGGCTCGCCGAGTCCGAGCGCGCGCAGCTCCAGGCCCAGGTGATCGAGGCCCAGGCGGTGACGATCGGCGAGCTGTCGACGCCCCTGATCCCGCTCGGCGACGGCGTGCTGGTGGTCCCGATCGTCGGGCGCCTCGACCCCGCGCGCGCGGCGGCGCTGCTCGAGCGCCTGCTCGCGGGCGTGGCGGAGCGGCGGGCGCGGGCGACGATCCTCGACCTCACCGGCGTGCAGGACCTCGACGCGGCGGCGGCGAGCGGGCTGCTGCGGGCCGCGAGCGCGGTCCGTCTGCTCGGGGCCGCGGCGATCGTGACGGGCATCCGGCCGGACGTCGCGCGGGCGCTGATCGACCTCGGAGTCGACCTCGACGGGCTGGTGACGCTCGACTCGCTGCAGAGCGGCATCCGCCACGCGGAGCGGCTGAGCGGCGAGGCGCCCGCGGTATCCGGCGTAATGCCGATCACGGGAATTACCGCACCTCGCCGCCCACGATTCTGCTAAGTGCGGTCTGATGCGGGACCGAAACCCCACGCTCGCGCGCACCGCGACGGTGCTGTCGCGCAACCCGCTCGGGCTGCTCGCGCTGTGCCTGATCGTCGGCGAGGCGATCGCCGGGCTGTTCCTCGTGGCCGCCGGCGAGCTCGGGCGGCTCGAGCGCGGGCTGTTGTGCCTGTTCGTGGTGCTCTACCCGATCCTCGTGGTCGCGGCGATCTACCGCCTGATCAGCCGCCACCACACGCGGCTGTACGCGCCCGCGGACTTCCGCGACGAGCGCTGCTTCCTCGAGCTGCTGCGGATGACCGCCGACGAGCCGCCGAGCGAGCCGTTCCGGGCCATCGTCGGCGACGACTTCGCGTTGATCGCCCCGCCGCCGGCGGCCAACCGGGGCCCGCGCCCGGCGCCCGGCTTCTACGTCGACGGCGAGGACGCCTTCTACGTGACCCGGCGCGGCCAGATGTTCGTGCTGCGCCGGGCCGGCGCGGCGGACCTGCCCCAGGAGCTGCAGGCGCTGCCCGGCGGCTGCCGCCTGGTCCCGCGCCACGAGTGCGACCGCGAGCTGCGGGCCCTGGCCGACGCGGTCGAGACGGCCTGACCTCGACCGCGACGAGCGTGGGCCGAGTCGCCGCGACACGAAGGAGCCCGCGGCGTGTGCCGGGCGTCGACCAGGGTGTGAGCCTCGCAGCGGCGACACGAAGGAGCCCGCGGCGCGCGGCGTGTGCCGACCAGGGTGTGAGCGTCGCGGCGGCGACGCGAAGGAGCCCGCGGCGCGCGGCGTGTGCCGGGCGTCGACCAGGGTTTGAGGCTCGCGGACCGCGGCGTCCGCAGACGGCCCGTGGCAGCCGGTGCGCGGGCGCGCGCGTCAAAATGACTGATTTGACTCTGTCGGTCATTTGAGTCATCGTGATGCCCGTGCCTGCCCGGGACCCGACGCGACGCCGACGCATCCTCGACGTGGCCAGGCGCCACTTCACGACGCGGGGCTTCAAGGGGACCACGCTCGAGGCGGTGGCGGAGGAGGTCGGCTGCGCCAAGGGGGCGCTCTACCTCGAGTTCGCGGACAAGGAGACGCTGGTGCGGGCGGTGGTCGAGGAGACGTTCGCGGCGGTGCGCGAGCGCTTCGTGGCCGAGGTGGCGACGATCGCCTCGCCGCTGGCGCGCCTCGGCGAGACGCTGCGCTTCGCCTACCGCGAGTGGTCGCGCGATCCGCTGTTCGACCGCCTGATGCGCGACGACCCGGAGCTGCGCGCGCTCGGGAGCCGGGAGGACGCCGGCGTGGAGGCGCGGGCGCAGGTCGAGATGCTCGCCGCCTGGGTCGACGAGGGCATCGCGGCCGGCGAGATCCGGCCCGACGTCGACCGTGAGATCGTGCCGTACGCGATCGGCATCCTGAAGTTCGCGCCGCAGCAGTTCGCCCTGGCGGACGGGCTCGGCTTGATGGCCCGCGAGCGCATGCTCGAGGGGCTGGTGCGGCTGTTCGTGGCTGGCCTCGCGGCGCCGCCGGCCAAGGCGGCGGCGGTGCGGGCCAGGAGGAAAGGTGGACGACGATGACGATGACAGGAGCTGCGATCACGGTCAGCGCGCTCGGCAAGCGCTTCGGCCAGGTGCAGGCGGTCGAGGGCGTGAGCTTCGCGGTCGAGGCCGGGGAGATCTTCGGGTTCATGGGCCACAACGGGGCCGGCAAGACGACCACGCTGCGCATGCTGCTCGGCCTGACGCGACCGACCAGCGGGCGCGCGACGGTCCTCGGCCACGACATTGTCGGCGAGACGCTGGCGGTGCGGCGGGTCTCGGGCTATCTGCCGGCCTCGTACGCGCTGCCGCCCGACATGACGGCGCGCGAGTTCCTGCACTACGTGGCGGCGATGTTCGCCATCCCCCGCGACGTCGCGGAGGCCCGGGCCGAGGCGCTGTTGCAGCGCTTCGGCCTGAAGGCGGCGGCGGACCGCAAGCTGCGCGGGTTCTCGACCGGCATGACGCAGAAGGTCGGGCTGGCCCAGGCGCTCATCAACGAGCCGCGGGTGCTGCTGCTCGACGAGCCGACGTCGGGGCTCGACCCGCTCGGGCGCCACGAGCTGCTCGAGCACCTGCGCGAGCTCTCGCGCGAGCGCGGGGTCACGATCATGTTCTCGTCGCACATCCTGTCGGACGTGGAGACGCTGTGCCGCCGGGTGGCGGCGCTGCACCACGCGCGGCTGATCGCCTGCGGGGCGATCGACGAGCTGAAGCGCGAGCACGGGGTCGCGAGCATGGACGAGCTGTACCTGGCGCTCGTGCGGAGGCAGGCCGCATGATCCGCCTCGCCCTCCTCGACTACCGGGCCACGCTGCGCGAGCGCAAGACCTGGGTCGCCGTCGCCATGCTGGCGTACGCGGTGCTCGCCGTGCCGGTCCTGCTTGAGCGCCCGCCCGAGCACGTGCGCGAGGCGATCGCCGCGTGGTTCGGCGACGCCGACCCGTTCGCGGTGTTCATGTTCGTGTGGATCGACCTGGTGATGAACAAGGCGGTGGCGTTCATCCCGGTCATCCTCGCCAGCGGGGTGCTGCTGCGCGAGCGCGACACCGGCACGCTCGCGGTGCTGGCGGCCAAGCCGATCTCGATGTCGCGCTACTTCGTGCTGCGCACGACCTCGGTGTGCGCCGTGATGCTCACGCTCTACGCGGCGGCCCAGCTCGCGGGCGCGCTGTGGTTCCCGGGCCGCGTCGCCGGCTTCCGCGCCGACGCCTTCCTGCTGGCGATGAGCCTGCACGCGTGCGCGGCGGTGTTCGCCACCGCGTTCGCGTCCACGGTCGTCGTAGCGGTCGGCCGCCGCGGGCCCGGGGTGCTGGTGGCGCTGATGCTGCTCGGGCTGCTCGTCGGCTTCGCGCTGATCGGCTTCTACCAGCCGGCGTGGTACTGGGCGACGCTCGCCAACCCGCTGACGCTCGGCGCGCTGTCGATGCGGCACTTGAACGACCTGGGAGCCGGCGTGCTGGTCCCGCCGATGCTGGCGCTGATCGCCATGACGGCGCTGACGATCGCGGTCGGGGCGCGGGTCGCCCGCGAGGTGGAGGCGTGATGCATTCGTCGACATTCTTCGAGCACGTGCGCCGCGAGTGGCGCTACACGCCGCGCCGCGGGCCGGTGACGATGGCGCTGATCGGCGTGGCCTGCGTGGCGCTCACGCACCTGATCCTGCCGCTCCTGCCCGAGCGGGCCCTCGAGCTCATGCGCCGCGGCTTCTTATTACAAGACATGGCCGGGGTGCTGGCGCTCAACGACCTCATGGCGGTGTACTTCCCGACGTTCTTCATCGGGCTGGCCTGCTCGCTCGACGTGGTGCTGATGGCGCGCGAGGAGCACCGCCTCGAGGTGCTGCTGAGCAAGCCGGTGCGCGTCGCGGATTTCGTGGCGGCGCGGGCGCTGCCGGCGCTGGCGTGGACCGCCATCGTCGGCGCGACGATCTCCCTCGCCTGCGCCGTGGCGGTCGCCGTGCACGCCGGGGTCGGCGACAGCGTGAGCGCGGCGGGCGCGTTCGGCGGCGGGCTGGCGCTGACGGCGGTGGCGATCGTGCTCGTCGCGCTGCTGCAGATCCCGTTCGTGCGCATCCGCGACCCGTTCACCGGCGTGCTCGTGGCCTGCGGGCTGTGGTTCGCCACCTCGATGCCGACGGCGGTGCTGCTGTACCGGCCCGACGCGTTCGCGGGCGAGGCGGCGCTGGTGAACGTGGTCGTCGTGCCGAGCCTGCTGTGGCACGAGGCCACGCTGGTGTGGCTCGGGCCGCTGATGCTCGTGCTCGCCGCGCCGGTCGCGGTGCTGCTCGCGCGGGCGGCGGGGCGGCTGCTCGAGCGCTCGGACAGCATGTAGTCGGGCCGATCGTGTATGCTCGGCCGGCTTGTCCGCCGAACACGCCGAAGCAGCCACGGATCGCCCTCATGACATCGTGGTGTTCGGGGCCACGGGGTTCGTCGGGCGCCTGATCGCCGCGTACCTCGACGAGCACGCGCCCGCGGGCCTGCGCCTGGCGATCGCCGGTCGCGACGCGGAGCGCCTCGCCGCGGTCGCTCGCGGGCTGCGGCGGCCGGTCGGGACGCTGGTGGCGGCGGTCGACGACCCGGCCGCGCTGCGCGCGATGGTCGCGGCGACGCGCGTGCTGCTGACGACGGTCGGCCCGTACGCCCGCCTCGGCGAGCCGGTGGCGGCCGCCTGCGCCGAGCTCGGCACCGATTACCTCGACCTGACCGGCGAGCCCGCGTTCGTCGCGCGGCTGATCGATCGTCACGACGCGGCGGCCCGCGCGAGCGGGGCGCTGCTGGTGCCGTGCTGCGGGTTCGACAGCGTGCCGGCGGACCTGGGCGCGCTGTACACGGCGCTGCAATTGCCGCGCGACGGCGCGGTCGCGGTCGACGCCTACTTCACGGCCCGCGGCGGCTTCTCCGGCGGCACGCTCGCGTCGGCCCTCGAGGCGCTGGCGGGGCCGCAGGGGCGCCCGCGCGGCCCGCGTGGCGGATCCTCGGCCCGCTCGGCGCGCCGCGGGCTGCACCGGGTCCCGGGCGCGAGCGGCTGGGCGGTGCCGCTGCCGACCATCGATCCCAAGGTCGTGCTGCGCAGCGCGCGGATCCGCGGCGATTATGGTCGCAGCTTCACGTACGGGCATTATCTGCGGCTGTCGTCGCTGCCGGCGGTCGGCGTGGCCGCGCTCGGCGTCGGCGCGCTCGTGCTGGCGGCGCGGGTCGGGCCGCTGCGCCGCTACGTGCAGCGCAGGCGCCCGCCCGGCAGCGGGCCCGACGAGGCCACGCGCCGCGACAGCTTCTTCAAGTTCGTGTTCCACGGGCGAGCGGGGGCGGAGCGCGTCGTCACCGAGTTCTCGGGCGGCGACCCCGGGTACGACGAGACGGCGCGCATGTGCGGCGAGGCGGCGCTGTGCCTCGTGGGCGAGCGCGACGCGCTGCCGCCCGGCGGGGTGCTGACGCCGGCCTCGGCCTTCGGCGAGCGGCTGATCGCCCGCCTGCAGGCCGCGGGCCTGACGATCCGGGTGCTGGAGCGCGGGCGCTGAGCGCGCCCACATGTCCCTGCGGACATGTCACGACTCGCCGCCGTTCCGCCGGACGTCCGTTGACAAACCCGGACGGCTTTGACCAAATGCCGGGTCATGTCGAGGTTCGGGGTGGGGATGCGGTGGTTCGTCGCGTGCGCGTGGGCGTGGACCGCGGCCTGCGGCGGCGAGTCGCCCGGAGTGGGCGCGGGCGACGGGTCGACGACGACCGGCGGGTCGACGACGACCGGCGGGACGACGACGGCGGCGCCGACGAGCGACACGAGCGCGACGTCGACGTCGACGTCGACGTCGACGTCGACGTCGACGGAGGGCGGCGAGTCGTCGTCGGGCGGGGCGGATGCGACGAGCGCGGGCGAGACGTCGGCGGGCGAGTCGAGCGGGAGCAGCGGGGCGGCGGCGGCCTGCGGCGACGGCGAGCTCGACCCGGGCGAGGCGTGCGACGACGGCAACCTCGCCGACGACGACGCCTGCACGGCGGCGTGCGTGCCGGCGACCTGCGGCGACGGGGTCGTGCACGCGGGGGTCGAGGGCTGCGACGACGGCAACCTCGACGAGACCGACGCGTGTGACAACCAGTGCGTGCCGATCGGCTGCGGCGACGGTGTGGTGGCCGAGGGCCTCGAGGGCTGCGACGACGGCAACCTCGTCGACGAGGACGCGTGCCTGTCGAACTGCGTGCCGGCCATCTGCGGCGACGGGTTCGTGCAGGCCGGGGTCGAGGGCTGCGACGACGGCAACGTGGTCGACGGCGACGCGTGCACCGCGGCCTGCGCGCCGGCGGCGTGCGGCGACGGGGTGGTGTTCCCGGCCCAGGAGCAGTGCGACGACGGCAACGCCGAGGACACCGACGCGTGCGTGGCCGGCTGCAAGCTCAACGTGTGCGGCGACGGCCTCGTCAACGCCGGCGTCGAGGCCTGCGACGACGGCAACAAGATCAACGGCGACGGCTGTCAGAACGACTGCGAGCTGCAGGTCAAGCTCGTGTTCGCGACCAGCACGATGTACACCGGCGACCTCGGCGGGCTGGCCGGCGCCGACGCCAAGTGCCAGGCGCGGGCGGCGGCGGCCGGGCTTCCGGGGGTCTACAAGGCGTGGCTCAGCGACACCAACAACTCGCCGAACACGCGCATGGTCCACGCCAGCGTCCCGTACGCGCTGCCCGACGGGACCAAGGTCGCCGACAACTGGGACGACCTGGTCGACGGCGACCTCGACGCGGCGATCAACCGCACGGAGACGGGCGGGCCGGTGCCGATCGGCACGGTGCCGTGCGAGGGCGGCAACTTCAAGACGGTGTGGACCGGCACCAACATCGACGGCGACCTGTGGTCGCTGACGGGCACGTGCAGCAACTGGACGTCGACCACGCTCGGCTGGGGCGGCACGGGGCGCGCGTCGGACGTCAACTTCTCGTGGACGATGTGGTGCGTCGGCGACTTCTGCGACGCCATGTCGCCGCTGTATTGCGTGCAGCAGTGAGGCCGCGGCCGGGGAGGACAGCATGAAGGAGCGGAGCAGACGAGGCGAGGGGTGGCGGTGCGCGGGCGTGACGGCGCTGGTCGCGGTCGCGGCGCTGGCCGGCTGCGGCGGGGGCGGGGCGACCGCGACGGGCGCGGGGAGCGAGACCGGGTCGAGCGGCGCGGCGGGCTCGACCACCGACGCGGCGCCGACGTCGACGGAGACGAGCGCGGCCGCGAGCGCGACGACGGACGCGAGCGCGGGCTCGTCGGAGGCCGCGGGCTCGGGCGTCGCGGCCGACCCCGAGACCGGAACCGACAGCGGCTCCGACCCCGACAGCGGCACCGACGCCGACAGCGGCGGCGGGCCGGCGGTGTGCGGCGACGGCGTGCTCGGCGGGGCCGAGGAGTGCGACGACGGCAACCAGCACGGCGGCGACGCGTGCACCGACGCGTGCAAGCTGGCGGTCTGCGGCGACGGCATCCTCCACCTCACGGTCGAGGCGTGCGACGACGCCAACAGCGTCGACACCGACGCGTGCACCAACGCGTGCACGGTCGCGGTGTGCGGCGACGGCAGCGTGCACGCGGGGGTCGAGGCGTGCGACGACGGCAACGCGGACGACAGCGACGCGTGCACGAGCGCGTGCGTGCCGGCGGCCTGCGGCGACGCGATCGTACAGCCGCCCGAGGGCTGCGACGACGGCGACATGGACGACACGGACGCGTGCACGAGCGCGTGCGTGCCGGCGACCTGCGGCGACGGGATCGTGCACGCGGTGGTCGAGGCGTGCGACGACGGCGGGGCCTCGGCCGCGTGCGACGTCGACTGCAGCGCGGCGGTGTGCGGCGACGGGCAGCTCAACCCGGCGGCCGGCGAGCAGTGCGACGACGGCAACGTGACCCCCGGCGACGGCTGCAACGGGGTGTGCCTGAAGGTCGTCGCCTGCGCCGGTCACCCGCAGTGGCAGCCGGTCCAGTGCGCCAAGCCGGCGGCGTTCCTGTGGTCGAGCGACGCGGCGCTGGCCAAGACGATCGCCGAGGCCAACGCCCGCCACGTGCTCCACTCGGGCTGCAACCACGCCATGATGCCGTCGGTGTGCAGCCTCGACGGCAAGGGCTGGGTGTCGGTCGACGAGGGCAACCTCGGCATGTGCGCCGCGCACTGGTACCACGTCGGCAACAGCCCGCAGGCGTGCAGCGGGCACGACGGCGACCCGATCCGCCGGCTCGCGCTGGGCCCCAACGATTGTTACGAGTATTGACGGCGAGGCGCTTTTTTAGGGGGGGGTGGTCATGAGGGCATACGGGCGGTGGGTGGTGTGTGCGCTGGTCCTGGCGGCGTGCGGCGGCGACGAGGCGAGCGTGACGGGCGAGCCGGGCTCGAGCTCGGGGGACGGGCCGGACTCGTCGACGACCGCGCCCGCGCCGACGAGCTCGAGCGAGCCCGCGAGCTCGACGGGGTCGTCCTCCGAGGCCCCGTCGACGTCGACCGGCGCGCCGACCACCGGCTCGACCGGCGCCGACCCCACGCCCGCCGACACCGGCAGCAGCGGCGGCGAGACCAGCAGCGGCGAGTCCGGCAGCGACAGCAGCGGCAGCAGCGGCGGCGCGCCGGTGTGCGGCGACGGCGTGGTCGAGGGCGACGAGGCCTGCGACGACGGCAACGCCGACGACGCCGACCTGTGCACCAGCGCGTGCGCGCCGCTGACCTGCGGCGACGGCATCCAGGGCCCCGGCGAGGCCTGCGACGACGGCAACGCCGACGACGACGACGGCTGCTCGCAGGCCTGCGCGCTGACGTCGTGCGGCGACGGCGTGGTCCAGGGCGGCGAGGGCTGCGACGACGGCGGCGAGTCGGCGGCGTGCAACGCCAACTGCACGCCGGCCGCCTGCGGCGACGGCGTCGTCAACGCGGCGGCGGGCGAGGCCTGCGACACCTTCGCGGAGTCGCCGACGTGCGACGCCGACTGCACCGCGCCGGCGTGCGGCGACGGCACGGTCAACGCCAGCCTGTTCGAGGCCTGCGACGCCGGCGGCGAGACGCCGACGTGCGACGCCGACTGCACCGACGTGCTGTGCGGCGACGGCACCGTCAACGCCGGGGCGGGCGAGCTGTGCGACGACACCGGCGACTCGGCGTTCTGCGACGCCGACTGCACGCCGGCCGCCTGCGGCGACGGCACCGTCAACCCGGCGGCCGGCGAGGGCTGCGACGACGTCGGCGAGTCGGCCGCGTGCGACCTCGACTGCACGAGCGCGACGTGCGGCGACCTGGTGGTCAACGCGTCGGCCGGCGAGACCTGCGACGACGGCAACCTCGTCGACGGCGACGGCTGCTCGGCGGCGTGCGTGCAGACCACCCGGCTGGTCGCCGGCTACGGCCACGCCTGCGTGATCCTCGGCGACGGCTCGCTGCGCTGCTGGGGGCACGGCGACTACGGCGCGCTCGGCTACAACAACAAGCAGTCGCTCGGCGACATGCCGGGCGAGCTGCCGCTGCAGCCGGTCCCCGTCGGCGGCAAGGTCGTGGGGCTCGGCCTCGGCTCCGACCACAGCTGCGCGGTGCTCGTCGGCGGCAAGATCCGCTGCTGGGGCTACGGCCAGTACGGGACGCTGGGCCAGGGCAACCAGTTCTACCTCGGCGACGACCCGGGCGAGATGCCGGTGCCCGACATCGTCATCGACAAGCCGGTGCTGCAGGTCGCCGCCGGCGGCCGGCACACCTGCGCGCTCGTCGAGGGCGGGACGGTGCGCTGCTGGGGCCTCGGCAGCACCGGGGCGCTCGGCTACAACAACGCCGTCACCCAGCTGGTGCCGCCCGCGCTCGACGTGCCGGGGATCGCGATGGTCCAGCAGATCGCGACCGGCACCGACTTCACCTGCGCGCTGGCGACCGGCGGGGCGGTGCGCTGCTGGGGCGCGGGGATCTACGGCTCGCTCGGCAACGGCAGCAACGCGACGCTCGGCACCATGGCCAACGACGTGCCGCCGGCGACCACCAAGATCGGCAGCTTGCAGGAGCCGGTCCAGGCCATCGCCTGCGGCCACCAGCACGGCTGCGCCCTGCTCACCAGCGGCAAGGTGCGCTGCTGGGGCGCCAACTTCGAGCGCCAGGTCCGCGAGGTCGCCGAGAACGCGATCGGCGACCAGGCCGGCGAGATGCCGCCGCCGAGCCTCAACCTCGGCGCCGGCAAGGCGATCCAGGTGGTCGCGGGCCAGCGCCACTCGTGCGCGCTGATGGAGAACAAGAAGGTCAAGTGCTGGGGCGCCTCGCCCGAGGAGGGCTACCCCGGCGGGTCCGTGGTGGTCCCGCCGCCCGACGTGGCGGTCGGCGGCGACGTGGTCATGCTCGCCAGCCACCTCGGCCGCTTCACCTGCGCCCTGCTGACCGACGACAGCGTGCGCTGCTGGGGTTACGGCAATTACGGGCAGCTCGGCCACGGCAGCACCGCGTCGATCGGCGACGACGAGACCCCGGCCTCGGCCGGCCCGGTCCCGTACTGAGCGCCGCGACGCGGGCGGCGGCGGGCGTGAAAAAATTCGGGATCAACCGCCGCGGCCCGACGACTTAAGCGACGGGCCGCGCGTCGGCCCGCACCGGGCCCTCGCCCGTCGCCTCGCGGACGACGGGGCCGCGATGTCGCGACCCCGCGCTCCCAGCCACCGCCGAACCAGCCATGCAGCACCACGCGACCACCGCCGCCATCCTCCTGTTCTCCGCCTTCACGAGCATGGGCGCCTTCTGCGCCCCGGAGCCGACGCAGCCGCCGCCGACGTACGACGACAGCGAGGGCCGGCGCAAGGTGTTCGCGCAGACGTACACGCTGATGGAGCCGCTCATCAAGGACAACTTCCCGAAGATCGAGCTGCAGGAGGCGCAGTACCAGGACTGGCACGCGAGCCTCGGCGACGCGGAGAGGTCGAGCTCGACCTACGGCGTGGTCGTCAAGCAGCACGACGACCTGGTCGCCCGCACGGCCAGCGCCAGGTCCGAGTACGAGGCGTGGACGGCCTACTTCGAGGCCCACAAGGACTCGGCGACCAACGAAGAGCGCACCAAGCTGGTCAACGACGCCCAGGCCGCCCAGAAGAACGCGTCCAAGGTGTACATGGACTACGGCTCGCTGAAGTCGACCATGATGCAGATCAAGCCGTGAGAGGAGCGACGCCGTGACGCCCATGAACCCGCGCATCATCGCCGCCTGGATCTCGGTCGCGCTCGTCGGCTGCGACGACGGAGTCGACGGCACCGGCGACCCGACCGAGGACAACCTCCGGCAGTACGAGGCGCTGCGCCTGCAGCTCGAGCAGGCGCGCACGCAGGTGCTGCCGGCCGACCGCGTCGACGACGTGCGGGCGGCCGGCCCCTGGCTGGTCTGGCTCGACATCTACCAGGGCTTCGCGGGCGAGCTGCACGCGCGCCGCTATCCGGACGGGGCGGAGGTCGCGCCGGAGGTGCCGATCGGCGACGAACAGACGGCGCCGAACTTCGAGGTCGGCGAGACGCTGGGCATGACGGCGCTGACGGTCGGCGGCGACGCGCAGTACACGGTGTTTCGCCTCGACACCGGGGCGGTGCTCGACGTCGTGACCTGGCCGAAGCCGACGGCGGCGCGCTACGACGCCTACGGGGTGTTCGGCGAGCAGGCCTACGTGGTGGTCGAGGACGAGGACCTCGCGGTCTACGCGTGGACGCCGGGGACCGACGCGCCGACGCGGCTCGGGGCGCTCGGCGAGACGGACGCGAGCCTCGGGGCGTGGGCCGGGTTCGTGGTCGTCGAGGACCTGGCGGGCGCGCGGCGGCTGATCGGCGTCGGCACCTACGGGACCTATAGCTTCGACCTCGCGACCTTCGCGGCCACGCGCGTGCCGCTGCCGCTGATGCCGCTCGCGGGGGCGATCAACGAGCACGGCGTCGGCGTCGCCGACGACCGCGAGCTGTGGTGGTACGGGTGGGGCGACGCCGAGGCGCGGCCGATCCACGAGGAGCTGGCGGCGTCGACGTACCTGCTCAACTCGACGTACGCGATGGCCCACCTGCCGAGCAGCCTGTCGGCCCGCGGCGACGTGTCGGTCGCGGGCACGACGCTTTACTACCGCAGCAACTCGGGCATCTACGCCTACGACGTCGAGACGCGGGCCGTCGCCCCGGTGCTGCTCGACGACAACAACTACGCGATGACCGGCCTGTTCGTCCGCTACACCGGCGTGCTCACCGGCGACGGGGCGCTGTACGCCGTCGGCCTCGAGAGCGACAACGGGGCGATCGGCGTCGACGGGCCGGTGTACCGCGTCGAGCTGTAGGCGCGCGGCGGGGTGAGGCCGCGGCTGTACCCGGGGACAGCCGCGCTCACGCGAAGTGGCGGCGCAGGAACGCGGCGGTGCGGCTCTCGGCGACGTCGCACACCGCGCGCGGGGGCCCGGCGGCGACGACCCGGCCGCCCTCGTCGCCGGCGCCGGGGCCCATGTCGATCAGCCAGTCGCTGGCGGCGACGATGCGGAGCTCGTGCTCGACCACCACCACGGTGTTGCCGGCGTCGACGAACGCCTGCAGGCGGGCCATGAGGCGCTCGACGTCGGCGGGGTGCAGGCCGGTGCTCGGCTCGTCGAGGACGTAGAGGGCGTCGCCCCGGTGCGGGCGCTGCAGCTCGGTGGCGAGCTTGATCCGCTGGGCCTCGCCGCCGGACAGCTCGGTCGCGGGCTGGCCGAGCCGCAGGTACCCGAGGCCGATGTCTTTTAATAATTGCAGGGGGCGCATGAGCGCCGGCTCGTCGGCGAAGAAGCCGTGGGCCTCGTCGACGGTCATGCCGAGCACCTCGGCGATGTTCTTGCCTTGCCACGTAATCTTTAGGGTCTTCGGGTCGTAGCGGGCGCCGCGGCAGGTCGGGCAGGGGGCGTAGACGCTGGGCATGAACACCAGCTCGACGCTGACGAAGCCCTCGCCCTCGCAGGTCTCGCAGCGGCCGCCGGCGACGTTGAAGGAGAAGCGGCCGGCGTCGTAGCGGCGCGCGCGGGCGGTGGGGGTGGCGGCGAACAGCTTGCGGACGTGGTCGAACAGGCCGGTGTAGGTCGCGAGGTTGGAGCGCGGGGTGCGGCCGATCGGCCGCTGGTCGACGCGCACGAGCCGGCGGATGCGCTCGGCGCCGGCGTGGAGCTTGCCGGCGGTCGCGGCGGCGAGGGTCGGCTCGTCGCCGTCGGGCTCGTCGCCCTCGTCGCCGAGGTGGGCGCGCACGAGGTCGACGAGCGCCTGGCTGACGAGGCTCGACTTGCCCGAGCCCGACACGCCGGTGACGGCCGTCAGGGCGCCGAGCGGGATGCGCACGTCGAGGTCGCGGAGGTTGTTGCGGGTGACGCCGCGGAGCTCGAGCCAGGCGGTCGGGGCGCGCGGGCGACGAGCGATCGGTGACGGCGCGGCGAACAGGTAGGGGGCGGTCCGCGAGTTCGCGACGTCGCGCAGGCCCGCGGGCGGGCCGCTGTAGAGCACCTCGCCGCCGCCGCGGCCGGCGTCGGGGCCGACGTCGACCAGCCAGTCGGCGCGGCGCATGGTGTCGAGGTCGTGCTCGACGATGAACAGCGAGTTGCCGGCGCGCTTCAGGTGCTCGAGGGCGCGCAGCAGCGCCTCGCTGTCGGCGGGGTGGAGGCCGGCGGTCGGTTCGTCGAGCACGTAGACCACGCCGAACAGGTTGGCGTGGAGCTGGGTGGCGAGGCGCAGGCGCTGGAGCTCGCCGGGGGACAGGGTGGGGGTGGTGCGCTCGAGCGAGAGGTAGCCGAGGCCGAGCTCCTGCAGGCTGGCGAGGCGGCCGAGCAGGTCGGCGGCGATGCGCGCGGCGGCGATGCGCTTCTCCTCGGACAGCTCGGGCGTGCGGCGCACGTCGGGCGCGCCGGCGTGGGCCGAGCCGCCGGCGGCCACCCGCTTGCTCATGGCGCGCTTGCTGGCCGCGCGGCTCAGCGGCGGCGCGCTCGACATGGAGGTGGAGGAGGACGAGTTATCAAAATTGCCGGCGGCGATCGGGCGGAGCACCTCGGCGAGGCGGGAGATCGGCAGCTGCGACAGCTCGCCGATGTCGAGGCCGGCGAACGTCACCGCCAGGGCCTCGCGCTTCAGGCGCTTGCCGTGGCACTCGGGGCAGCTGCTGCCGACCATGAAGCGGGCCACGCGGCGCTTCATCAGGGCGCTCTGCGTGGTCGCGAACGTGTGCAGCACGTACCTGCGGGCGCCGGTGAAGGTGCCCATGTAGCTCGGCTCCTGCTTGCGGCGCAGCGCGGTCCGCGTCTCGGCGGGGGTGAGGCCGGCGTAGACCGGGACCGTCGGCTGCTCCTCGGTGTGGAGGATCCAGTCGCGCGTCTTCTTCGGCAGGTCGCGCCAGGGCACGTCGACGTCGTGGCCGAGGGTCACGAGGATGTCGCGCAGGTTCTGGCCGTGCCACGCGGGCGGCCACGAGGCGACGGCGCGCTCGCGGATCGTCTTCGCGGGGTCGGGGACCATGAGGCGGTCGGGCACCTCGTAGACGAGGCCGAGGCCGTGGCAGCGGGGGCAAGCGCCCTGCGTGGTGTTGGGCGAGAAGTCCTCGGCGTAGAGCATCGGCTGGCCGGCGGGGTAGCTGCCGGCGCGCGAGTAGAGCAGGCGGATCTGGCTCGACAGGGTGGTGACGCTGCCGACCGACGAGCGCACGCTCGGAGCGCCGCGCTGCTGCTGCAGGGCGACCGCGGGCGGCAGGCCGTCGATGCCGTCGACGTCGGGCGCGCCGACCTGGTCGATCAGCCGGCGCGCGTAGGGGGCGACCGACTCGAAGTAGCGGCGCTGGGCCTCGGCGTACAGCGTGCCGAACGCGAGCGACGACTTGCCCGAGCCCGACACGCCGGAGAACACCACGAGGGCGTCGCGCGGGACGTCGACGTCGACGTTCTTCAAATTGTGTTCGCGGGCGCCGCGGACGCGGACGAAGCGGTCGGGCAGGCCTGAGGACGAGGACATGCGCGGCCGAAGATACCCGCGACCGCGCCAGCCTGGCCGATGGGACGTCGCGCAAATCGGTTGACGTCTCGTCGCAGTTGCGGCGCGCTGCCGCGGAGACATCGCGCGACGTACGAGCGGGAGTGCCGGTGTTGGTGACGGGCGCGCGGGCGGAGGCGGCGGATGCGTACGTGGTGGTTCGTCGGCGCCCACTCGGCCGCACGTGCGGCCACACGCCGCGCGGCGGGGCCGTGGTTGTGCACGTCATGCGGCTCTGAAAGACTGTGCCGTCCGGGGGTGGAGCAGGGTGGAAGGCGGCTGGGAGGCGAGCGATGTCGGCGTGTCGGGCTCACCGCGGCTGGACGGGCCGTGGCGGGCGTCGGCCGAGCGGATCGCGGGGCAGGACCCGCTGGACGCGGCGCCGTGGGTGCTGCGGCTGCCGGAGCTCAACCACCGCGCCGACGTGGCCGGGCTGTTGACGGCGCTGCGGGCGATCCTGCCGCCGGTCGAGCGGGCCGCGCAGTGGGACCCGTGCGCGGCGGCGGCGGCGATCCGCGACCTCGGCATGCTGCTGGCCTCGCTGCGGCGCCACGGCGTGGAGCCGGTCGAGGCGCTGCCCGCGGTCGAGGCGGTGATGCTGCGGCTCGGCGAGCGCACCGACATGGTCCCGCGCGAGACGGTGCTGCACTACACGACGTGGAACCCGGCGGGCGAGCTGCAGCGCCGCTTCACCCGCGACGCCAGCGAGGCGGGGTTGATCGAGGCGGTGCGCACGGCGGTGCCGTGGGTCGAGGCGACGGTCGAGCTGCTGACCCGGGCGTACGCCCTGGCGCCGGACGGCGACGAGTTCGTCGGCGCGTGCGAGGCGGCGGCGGGCCAGCTCGAGCCGCTCGGCGAGGTCATGCGGTTCGTGCGGGCCCGCGTCGACCCGACGTTCTTCGCCACCCGGCTGCGCCCGTACTTCGAGTCGATCCGCGTCGGGGGGCGCCGCTACTCGGGCGCGGCCGCGGCCCCGCTCGGCGTCGGGCTGATCGACCACCTGCTGTGGAGCTCGGACAGCGCCGATGCCCGCATCCGCGAGTTCCAGGCCCACCTGATGGCCTACGGGCTGCCGGGCGGGCGGCGCCTGTACGCCGAGACGCTGGGGCGGCCGTCGCTGGTGACGCGGCTGGTGGCGGCGCGCGGCCGCGGGGACACGCCCGCGCTCGCGGCGGGCGTGCGGGCGCTCGACCGGCTGTTCGCGTTCTTGCTGGCGTTCCGCTCGCGCCACACGGTCGTCGCCAAGTCGGCGTACGACGAGAAGATCCGACTATACTCGGTCGGCAGCGCCGGCTACGGCGTGGACACGCTGCTGGCCCTCTTGCAGCAGACCAAGGGCGCCCGCCAGCGGCTCCACGCGGGAGGATAGACAGCATGTACGACGTCATCGTCATCGGCGCGCGGTGTGCCGGCTCGCCCACGGCGACGCTGCTGGCGCGGGCGGGCCACCGGGTGCTGCTCGTCGACAGGGCCCGGTTCCCGAGCGACACGGTCTCGACCCACCTCGTCAAGCCGCGGGCGATGGCCTACCTGCGGCGGTGGGGCGTGATGGACGCGCTGGTCGCCGCGGGCGCGCCGGTCCGCCGCGAGTTCTCGTTCACGCGCGAGGGGGTCACGCTGGTCGGGGCCCCGGACCGCGACGCGCTGCGCCGCTGCCTGCAGCGCGAGCACGCCTGGGACGCCGCCGACCTCGAGGCCTGCGAGGTCGAGTGGGCGTGCATCCGCCGGCGCACGCTCGACAAGGTGCTGCTCGACGCGGCGGTCGCCGCGGGCGTCGAGGTGCGGGAGGGCTTCGCGGTCGGCGAGCTGGTGACCGACGCGGACGGCCGGGTCGTCGGCGTGCGCGGCCACGGCGAGCGCGGCGCCGCGGTCGAGGAGCGCGCCCGCGTGGTCGTCGGCGCCGACGGGCGCCACTCGCTGGTGGCCCGGCAGGCGCCGGCGGCGGTGCTCGAGGTGCGGCCGCGCTGCACGTACACCGTCTACTCGTACTACAGCGGCGTCGACGTCGACGCGTTCGCGCCGCCGGTGCACCTGCGCGGCCGCCTCGGCGTCGGCTTCGCGCCGGTGCGGGACGGGCAGGCGCTGGTGTCGTGCTGGGGGCCGCGGGAGTGGTTCGACGGCTTCCGGTCCGACCTCGAGGGCAACCTGCTGCGCACGGCGGAGCTGTGCTGTCCCGACCTCGCCGGGGCGCTGCGCGCCGCGGGCCGGCGCGACGAGCCGATCCACGGGACCGTGGACCTGGCCAACGTGCTGCGCCAGGGCGCGGGGACTGGCTGGCTGCTGGTCGGCGACGCCGGCTGTCACGTCGACCAGTGCACGGCGATCGGCATCACCCTGGCGTTCCGCGACGCCGAGCTGGCGGCCGCGGCGATCCACCGCGGCCTCGCCGGCGAAGAGCCGCTGGACGCGGCGCTGGCCGCCTACGACGCCCGGCGGCTCGAGCTGCTGCGGCCGCACTTCGAGTACGTGGCCACGGTGGCCGAGTGCAACCCGACGCGCCACGAGCAGCTGCGCGTGCTCGCGGCGCTCCGCGGCCGGCGCGAGCACGTGGCGCGCTTCCTCGGCTTCGGCGCGCTGATCGTCCCGCGCGCCGAGTACTTCACGGCGTCGGAGCTGGCCGAGATCGTCGACGCCGCGGGCCCCGCGCTGGCCGACCTGCCGACGCCCGCGGAGGTCGAGGCCCGCAACCACCGCGAAGAGATCAACCCCTGGCGGTGACGCCGCGGAGGACCGATGCCCCAGCGCGCCCCCGAGTACGTCCTACGCCACTCCGACCACGAGCTGCGGCGCCTCGCGCGGCAGCACGGGCTGTTCGCGGAGTTCACCCGCCAGCTCCTGCTCGACGCGGGCGTCGGGCCGGGCATGCGGGTGCTCGACGTCGGCACCGGGGCCGGCGACGTGGCCCTCCTCGCGGCCGAGCTCGTCGGGCCCGCGGGCGAGGTGGTCGGCGTCGACACCAGCGCGGCGAGCGTGGACCGGGCGCGCGCGCGGGCCGAGCGCGCCGGGCTGCGCCAGGTGGAGTTCGTGCAGGGCGACGCCGCGGCGCCGACGATCGACGGCACGTTCGACGCGGTGGTCGGCCGGTTCGTGCTCGCGTGGGTGGCCGAGCCGGCGCGGCTGGTCGCGGCGGTGGCCCGGCGGGTGCGGCCCGGCGGGGTGGTGGCGTTCCAGGACTTCGACCACCCGCCGCAGCAGGGGCGCTCGTACCCGGAGGCGCCGCTGTTCGAGCGCGCGTTCGCGGCCTGCCTGGAGACGCTGCGCCGCGTGGGCTTCGACCTGCGGATGGGCGCGCGGCTGGGGTCGATGTTCGCCGCGGCCGAGCTGCCGCCGCCGCGGCTGCGCATGGACGTGAGGATCGGCGGCGGGCCGGACTTCGAGGGCTACGCGTGGCTGGCCGAGAGCGTGCGCAGCCTGCTGCCGCGCATGCTCGAGCTGGGGGTGATCGCGGCGGGCGAGCTCGACGTCGACGGGCTCGCGGCGCGGGTGCGCGACGAGGTCGTCGCGCGGGGCGGGGTCATGACGCTGGCGCCGGTGGTCGGCGCGTGGTCGGAGCTGCCGGGCGCTCAGGCCGACGCGAAGTAGCGGGCCAGCATGCGGTCGCAGTAGGCGGTGAGCCGGGGCAGCGCGCGCAGGTGGGCCCACAGCGGGCTCGGCATGCGCGGGTAGTACGTGAGGGCGAGGAACGCGAACACGGTCGCGTCGACGTCGGTGGGCTCGTCGCCGAAGAAGTAGGGCTTGTCGCCGAGCAGGGCGTCGATCGCGTCGAGGTCGGCGACGCCCATGCGGACGATCTCCGGGCCGCTGTGGCGGCCGACGCCGCGGGCGTGGAGCTGCTTGCGCAGCGAGCCGCGCACGAGGTTGCGGACGAGCACGCGCAGGCCCGCGGGCAGCGCGTCGAACCACTGCTTGCCGATCTGCCAGCCGGCCTCGTCGACGAACACCTCGTGCTCCCAGACCTGGTGGAAGTGCTCGTCGAGCAGGCGGCGGACCGCGAGGGCGACGGCCCGCTGCTCGGGGGTGAGGCCCGCGTCGAGGTCGCGGCCGGCGCGGGCCTTCAGCGTCTCGATGATGAGCTCGGAGTCGCCGAGCACGGCGCCGTCGACCTCGACCCACGGGCACTTCTTCTTGGGGCCCTTGCCGGGGTCGTTGGCCACCTTCATCGCGTGGGGGAGCTCGTACATCTTCAGCCACGTCAGCAGCTTGAGCCCGAACGGCGAGCAGGTCGGCACGGGGATGCCCCAGGCCGGGCCGAAGGAGTACACGGTGATCGGGTCGCGCGGGCCGGGCTGGGACATGGCGCCCGCAGTCTATCGCGGGCCGGTCCGCCGCTCACCAGCGATCTCGGCGATCCGGCGGTTCTCCGGCAGTCCGCGGAAGCTGGCCCGCAGGGGCGCCTGCTCGATGAGGGCGGCGCGCTCGTCGAGGCTGCGCACGGCGGCGGCGACGGCGGTCGCGGCCTCCTCGGCGCGTCCGGCCGCGAGCAGCGCCTCGGCCCAGGTCAGGCGGATCAACGACTCGCCCTCCTGGATGCGTCCCAGCGACTGCAGGCCGCGCTCGGCGGCCTCCGCGTCGGCGACGGCCCGCGCGACGTCGCCGCGGCGCAGGTGGATCTGCGCGCGGGTGGCGAGGGCGACGATCTTGGAGGCGGTGTGGTTGTGCAGGTGGGTCAGCGCCTCGTCGGCGGCGGCGAGGGCCTCGTCGAGGCGGCCCGCGGCCCGCAGGATCCAGGCGACGTGCGCGTGGGTCAGGCCGACCATGCGGCGGTTGCCGTGGGCCGCGAAGCTGGCCAGGGCCTCGCGCTCGAGCGTCAGGCCCTCGTCGAAGCGGCCCGACTCGCCGACGCGGCGCCCGAGGTTGTGGCGGGCGACCGCGCAGAGGTGCTCGAGGCCGACCTCGCGGCTGCGGCGGATGGTGCGTCGGAGCATCTCCTCGCCGCGCTCGAGGCAGCCGAGCTCGAGCAGCACGAAGCCGGCGCCGCCGGCCATCTCGAGCGCGCTGCGCACGCTGCCGACGTGTTCGAAGGCCACGGCCGAGGCGGCCATCTCCTCGTAGAGCGTGCCGAGCGCGCCGCGGGTGAGGGCCCGCAGGCCGCGGGCCGCGTGCATCGAGCCGGACGCGCCGCGGTCGGTCTCGGCCATGGCGGTCGTCACGCGGATGACGTCCTCGAGCAGCCTGGCCGCGGTCGCGCCGGCGCCGGCGGCGGCCAGCGGCACGGCGGCGTAGATCAGGCCGAGGAAGTTCTCGCCGCCGCCGCCGGCGGTCGGGCGGATGTCGCCGAGGCGCTCGAGCAGGGCGGCGACCCGCGTCGAGTCGCCGAGCCGCGCGCTGGCCTGCACCGCCTCGCCGACCGCGCTGTACCAGCGCGGGCTGTTGACCGGCAGCTCGGCGAGGGCCGCGGTGGCCGACTCGGCGGCGTCGGTGTGCTGCCCGCTGACGCCCTGCACCTCGGCGCGGTGGAGCAGCAGGCGCCCGCGGGCCTCGCCGGGCGGCGCGTGCTCGAGGGCCCGCGCGACCAGCTGCAGCACCGCGTCGAACTCGTGGCGGCGGAAGGCCTGGTCGGCGGCTGCGGCGAACCAGCGGGTGGCCTCGCGGTGGTCGCCGCCGAGGTGGAAGTGCTCGGCGAGCACGGCGGGGTCGGTCTCGCCGACACGGGTGAGCCAGGCGCCGGCGACGAGGTGGGCGGCGCGGGCGTCGGCCTCGGGCAGCATGGCGTAGGCGGCGTCGCGGATGGTGACGTTGCGGAACTCGTACTCGGCGGTGTCGGGGAAGCGGGAGCCGGGGCGGGGGGCGATCAGCTCCTGCACGGTGAGGGCGTCGAGCCAGCGGGCGAGGTCGCCGGAGCCGCGGGTGCCGCGCAGGGCGCCGACGGCCTCGCGCCAGAACGTCTGGCCGAACACGCTGGCGGCGCGGAGGATCTGCCGCGCCTCGAACTCGAGGCCCTGCAGGCGCGACTGCAGGATCGCGGCGATCGTCGCCGGCAGCTGGTCGAACGTGCCGGCGTCGAGCGAGCGCACCAGCTCCTCGAGGAACAGCGGGTTGCCTTGCGTGCGGCCGGCCAGCGCGGCGCGGTCGGGCCGCGGGCACTCGCCGAGGGCGGCGGCCACGAACTCCTCGCACTCCGCCGCGCTCAGCCCGGCGAGCGGCAGGCGACGGACCTGACGCCGCGCCCACAGCGTCGGGAACCGGCTGTGGACCTCGGGGCGGGCGGCGGCGAGCACGAACACGCGGGCCCCGGCGGCCGGGTCGAGGATGTCGTCGAGGTAGCGCACCGACGCGAGGTCGCCCCACTGCAGGTCGTCGATCCACAGCACGAGCGGCGCGGCGCGGCTGACCGCGCGGACGGCGTCGATCCACGCGCGCTGGGTCTGGCGGGCCATCAGCGCCGGGTCCTGGCGGGCGACCCGCAGGAAGTCGGCGCGCTCGACCGGGAACGGGGCGCCGATCAGCTCGGCGATGAAGATCGTCATGCGCTCGAGCTCGTCGCCGCCGACGAACTCGCCGAGCCAGCGGCGCAGGCGGCGGTGCCAGCTGCGCGGCGGCTGGCCGTCGCCGAGGCCGGCCCCGCTCTTGATCAGCTGGGCGACCAGCGCGAACGGCGAGCCGGCGGTCACCGGGTCGCCGCGCACCGACCACACCGCGGGCGGCTCGGGCGCGCGGGCCAGGTCGTCGAGCAGCTCGTGGGCGAGCCGCGACTTGCCCATGCCGGCGTCGCCGGTCACGATGGCGGCCAGCGGCCCGCGGCGGCCCTCGGCGGCGGCCTCGACGAGCGCGGCGAGCACCTCGCCGCGGCCGACCCACGGGCTCGGCCTGCCGAGCAGCAGCCGGGCCCCGCCGACCGGCCGCTCCTGGATCAGGCGGGGCACCGCGCCGTGCTCGACCTCGAAGCGCACGCCGACGAGGCGCGCGGCCCCGGCGTCGAGGCCGAGCCCGGCGATCCGCTCGGTCGTCATGCGCCGCAGCAGGTCGCGGGCGTCGGCCCGCGGCTGGGCGAGGTCGCGGCTGGTCTGGTGGATCGCCAGCGCGAGCGGCAGGTGCGGCCGCAGGCGGCTCAGCTCGAGCGCGCAGCGGGCCGCGCGCACGCCGAGGTCGCCGTCGGCGACGTGGGCGCGGAGGTGGAAGAACTCGCAGTCGTGCTCGGCGCCGTCGAGCACGAACTCGTGGCGCTCGAGCGCGCCCTGGGCGTCGCCCGCGTCGGGCCCGGTGAGCGTGCCGGGGCGGGCCGCGAGCGTGACGACCAGCCGGCGCTCCTCCGCCCCGACGACCGAGTCGTCGGCCTCGCCCATGGCCTCGGCGATGGCCTGCAGCGCCGCGGCCACCGCCCCGCCGTGGGCCGGCCGCAGCTCGCGCTGCGGCGCGACCATGCGCTGCAGCAGGTCGGCCAGCGCGGGCGGGAGGTCGGCGCACACGGCCGCGAGGTCGAGCCGCTCGTCGTGCACGACGCGGCCGGCCGCGAGGTCGCCGGAGCTCACGTCGGTGACGGGGGTGCGGTCCTCGCCGTCGTCGCTGGCGCCGTGCAGGAGGCAGGCGATGAGCACGCGCCCGAGGGCGTACACGTCGGCGCGGGCGTCGACGTCGGCGCCCTTGACCATCTGCTCGGGGGCGGCGAAGCCGGGGGTGCCGCCGCGGTGGAGCGAGCGGCGGGTGACCTGGGCGATGCCGAAGTCGACGAGGTGGGCGAGCTCGGGGCAGCCGTCGGTGAGGATGATGTTGCCGGGCTTGATGTCGCGGTGGATGACGCCGATGCGGTGGGCGGCGCCGAGGGCCTCGGCGACGCGCCGGCCGAGCCGCAGGGTGTCGGCGACGGTGAGCGAGCGGTCGCTGAGGTGCTGCCCGAGGTCCTCGCCGTCGACCCACTCCATGGCGATGTAGCGGCGGCCGTCGGCGAGCCCGCCGCTGGCGATGTAGCGGACGATGGCGGGGTGCTGCAGCTCGGACAGCAGCTCGGCCTCGCGGGCGGCGGCCTCGCCGAGGGTGCCGTCGGCGGTCGACTCGCCGCTGGTCGACGACGAGCCGTCGCCCGGGCGGTCGAGGACCTTCACGGCGATCGGCGCGTCGCCGGCGTCGGCGTCGCGGGCGAAGTACACGGTGCCCATGCCGCCGCGGGCGATCGGGCGCTCGACCCGGAAGCGCCCGTCGATCACGACGCCCTTGGCGAGGGGGCTTTCGTCGCGCCTCGCCGAGGCGGCGCCGTGGAGCTCCGGTTCGTACACAGGCCGGACAAGCGTCGGGGATAGGAGGCTCCGCGGTCAAGCCGGGAAGGTGCGGGCGCCGGGTCCGTGCGTGCGTGCGGCGTCGGCTCGCGTGCACACGCCCGCGCCGCCGCGGCCTCGGCTCGCGACGACGACCTCGCCGCCGCGACGTCGCGGTGATCGCAGCGCGAGCGGCGTGGCTCGACCGCGGGTCGCTCGTCCGATCGTCACGGCAACTCGCGAGCGTCGACGCGGGCCGGAGCGGGCGATCCCGCCGCGCACGCCCGCCGGCGCGGGACCGAGCGGCGCCGCCGGACCGCACGTGTGGCCCCGCCGGCCGCCGCGAGGGCCGACGCGGCGATCGTCGCCGGCATGTACAAGCAGATCCGTGAGGACCTCGCCGCGACCGCCGAGGCGGCGATCGACGGCCGCGACATGCGGCTCGAGCGGGGCGCGGTGGGACTCGCGGCGCGGGCGATCGACGAGCGAAGCGCCGCGCTCCGTGATAGATTGGCCGCCGCGGTGAAGGACCGCGCATCCCCCCGGCGATGACCACCCTCTCGGACCTCTATCGGGTTCGCTCCCTCAGCGAGTACATCCGCGACGCGGAGTCTCACCTCGACGGCGACATGTTCGTCGCGCCGGTGCTGCTGCACGTGATGACGCAGGCCGAGTACTGGGCCAAGCAGTCGGTCCGCACCATGCAGGTCGGCGCGCCGCCGCCGGCCGCCAGCGAGCAGGCCGACCGCTGGCACAACCCCGCCCTGCTGGTGCTCACGGTCTCGCCGCAGTCGGGCAGCCTCACCCCCGGCGAGATTTCCGTGGGCCGCAGCGCGCGCGCCGACGTGTGCCTGCCGTACCCCAAGATCTCGAAGCACCACGGCCACTTCCAGGTCGCCGACGGGGTCTACTCGCTGGTCGATGGCAACTCGACCAACGGCACCTACGTCGACGGCGTGCGCATCCCGCCCGCCGCGCCCTACCCGCTGCCGGCCGACTGCGTGGTGTTCTTCGGCAAGTACGAGACCCGCTTCATGATGCCGGCGGAGTTTCGCAGGCACCTGCACGCGCTGCTCGTCATCGCCGCGGGCACGACCGCGAGCGGGTGACTCAGGCCTCGGCGAGGCGGGCGGCCGGCGCGTAGGTGCCGGGCAGGTCGACGGAGAAGCGGCTGCCGACGCCGGGCTTGCTGGTCACGTGGATGACGCCGCCGAGCAGGTCGGCGAAGCGGCGGCACAGGGTGAGGCCGAGGCCGGTGCCGCCGAAGCGGGCGGTCGACTCGACCTGGGTGAAGGCCTCGAAGATGCGGGCGAGCTGGGCCTCGTTCATGCCGACGCCGGTGTCGTCGACCGAGAGGTGGAGGAAGCGGCCGCGCTTGTCGTCGAGGCTGACGGCGACGCTGACGGTGATGGTGCCGAGGCGGGTGAACTTGGCGGCGTTGCCGATCAGGTTGAACAGGATCTGGCGCAGCTTGGTCGGGTCGGTCATGAGCGGCTGGCCGATGCGGGCGCCGCGGCGGACCAGGCGGTTGCCGCGGTCCTCGACCATCGGCGTCAGCGTCTCGACCACGTCGTCGACGAGCTCGTCGACGTCGGTCGGCTCGCACAGCACCTCCATCTTGCCGGCCTCGATCTTCGACAGGTCGAGCACGTTGTTGATGAGCCCGAGGAGGTGGCGGCTGGCGCCGTTCATGCGGGTGATGATGCCCACGGCCTCGGCGTGGGCGTCGTCGGCGAACTCCTCGGCGAGCAGCTCGCCGTAGCCGAGGATGGCGCTCAGCGGGGTGCGCAGCTCGTGGCTGATGCTGGCCACGAAGTCGCTCTTGGCCCGGCTGGCGCGCTCGGCGACCTCGCGGGCGCGCACGCTGGCGGCGATGGCCCGCTGGCGGGCGAGCACCTGGCCGAGCTGGATGGCGAGCGCGACGTGGGCGACGGCCACCAGCGCGTCGCTGCCGGGGCGGCGCTCGGCCTCGCCGCCGACGAGCAGGCAGCGGGCGACGACCTCGCCGTCGACGCGTACGGGCACGACGAGCACGCGGGCGAGGCCGGCGGCGCGCGCGAGCGCGGGCGCGTCGCCGGCGGACGCGACGTCGAGCCAGGCGGGGCCGTCGTCGCGTCCGCCGGGCCAGGTCGTGGCGGCGAGCGCGTCGAGCACGGCGGCGAGATCGCCGGACGGGTCGCGGGGGGCGTGGCGGGCCACGCAGGCCCCGGCGATCGCCACGCCGCCGGCGTCGAGGCCGAGGGCCTCGCACAGCGGGTGCAGGCACATGCCGAGCATGCCGGCCGCGTCGACGGCGGCGTTGGCCGCGGAGGCCACGCCCGAGAGCAGCTCGAGGGTGGTGGTGTTGTCGCGGTGGGCCCGCTCGAGCTCGTCGCGCGCGCGCAGCGAGCGGCGCAGGCGCGTCAGCAGGGCGGCCGTCGCCGGGTCGGCGAGGCGAGGGCACGCGCCGCAGCGGTCGACCTCGGCGACGAGGGCAGCGTCGTCGAGGTCCGACCCGCGCTCCCACACACAGCGTTCGCAGGCCGTGGTCATCCCCTTGCGAGCAAGCCTACAGGTCGGCATCTCCCCTGGGAAGCGAGGTGTCGCCCGTTGCCCCCGGGCGCCGCGGATCGCCGGTGTGCGGGCTCGCGGGGGCGGCGACGGCCGCGCTGGGGTCGGGCGGGGTCCGGCGGGCGGGCGGCGGCGCGGGTGTTGTTCCATGTTGCGACGGCAGACCCGCGATGGCGCGGCGGGTGGGGCTCGTCGCGCCGGCGCCGGGAAGATCCGCGGGCCGCCGACCGCGACGGCGAGGCCTCGCGCCGCAGGCCGCGTGCGACGCGAACGAGGCGAGCCCGGGGCGCGACGGGGCTGATAGGCTCGCGGGGTGGCGACGGTCTCGGCGCTCGGGCTCGGCGTGCTGCTCAGCGCGGCGGTGGCGCTGCTGGCCCGGCGGCGCGGCTCGCTGACGACCGGCGGGGCCGCGGCGGCGGTGGTGGTCGGCGCGCCGATCTTCGCGGCGGGCGCCGGGCTGTTCCTCGGGCTGCTCGGGTTCTTCGTGACGTCGTCGGCGCTCGGCCGCGTCGGCGCGGCGCGCAAGGCCGGGCTGCGCCGCGACTACGAGAAGGGCGACGAGCGCGACGCGGGCCAGGTGTTCGCCAACGGCGGGGTCGCGGCGGCGTGCGCGGCGATCCAGTGCGC
This sequence comes from Myxococcales bacterium, assembly GCA_016793465.1. The sequence goes on along the minus strand of JAEUJW010000075.1, from coordinate 90,319 downwards.
GTGGCCCGGGGTCGACCTGGTGCCGGCGATCGTCGGGGCGCTGGCGACGGCCAACGCCGACACCTGGGCGACCGAGCTCGGGCCGCTGTCGACGCGCGCGCCGTACTCGCTGCGCACGCTGCGGGCCGCGCCCGCGGGCACGTCGGGGGCGGTGTCGGGGCTCGGGCTGGCGGCCAGCGCGGCCGGCGGGGCGCTGGTCGGCGGGCTCGTCGGGCTGGTCGCGCCGGGGGCGTGGGCGGGCTGGCTCGGGCTCGGCGCGGCGTGCGGGGCGGCCGGGTCGCTCGTCGACAGCGCGCTCGGGGCCGGCGTGCAGGCGGGCTATCGCTGCCCGGCCTGCGCCCGCGCCTGCGAGGCCTCGCCGCACGCGTGCGGGGCGATCGCGGCGCACGTGCGCGGGCTGCGGTGGTTCGGCAACGACGCGGTCAACCTGGCGGCCACGCTGGCGGGGGCGCTGCTCGGAGCGGGCCTCGGGTGAGCGCTCGACGCGGCCGCGGACCGGGCGGCCGGCCCGCTCAGTCGGCGCCGCGCAGGCACAGGCCGAGCCGCGCGAGCTGGGCCGCGTGCAGCGTGGCCGGCGGCGCGTGGTAGTCGAGCACGAACACGTCGAGCCCCTCCTCGACGGGCACGAGGCGCATGTCGCCGGCGGTGAGGCCCGGCCCGGCCCACGGCGCGGGGCGCCGCGGGAGCTCGCCGCGGGCCTGCCGGGCCGCCTCGCGCCAGCGCTTGACGGCGCTCGACGAGCCCCGCGACTCGCCCGGCAGCACCGCGAAGCCGAGGAACTCGAGGTCCTCGCGCGACAGGTGCACCGGCCCGGCGTCGTAGGCGAGGCTGGTGATGCGGAGCGAGCCGCCGGTCGCATCGAAGCCGACGCCGTCCCGCTTCATGACGATGCTGTGACCCATGACACTACTGTGTCGCGAGCCCGGCCCGTGGATCCTCGGGCGGCGAGCAGAGACTGCGACGGCGTCGGTGTGTCGCCGCGGATCGTTGCGCGGCGCGCAGGTTGGAATCGTTCGGCGGGGCCGGTCCGAGCCGCCGCGCCGCGTCAATCGAAGCGGAGGAGCGAACACGCCATGCCGAACGCGAACATGGCGGCGAACACCGCGGCGACCTCGACGGACGGCGGCCACGGCTCGTGCGGCACGATGATCCCGAGCGCGGCCACGCCGAGCGGGAGGCCGATCGCGGCGGCGGCGAGCGCCCGCAGCGGCTTGTTGTCGGGGCGCCAGCGCCGGCTGAGGCCGTACAGCAGGGTGCACAGAAGGGCGGTCAGGGCGATGCGCCCGCAGGCCGCGCGGTCGGGCAGGGCGCCGTCCATGAGCGCCATGACCAGGCCGAGGCCGCCGACGCCGGCCCAGCCGATGGCGATGCGCTTCAGCGTCGGCCACAGCGCGAGCGGCGGGTGTCGCTTCGGCCGCGGCTGCGTGGGTGAGTAGAGCGCCATCGCGGCACGATAGCCGTTCGCCTCGCGGGGCGCACGCCGCCCGCGGGGCCGAGGCGACGCGCGCGGGCGCGTGCGCCCCGCGCTCGGCGGTGTGCTATACGCCGCGCCGCGGTGGACGGAACTCCCGACAGGTCGACCCCGATCGCGGTGATCGCCGGCGCGAACGGGCTGATCGTCGCGCTGGCGGCCGGCGAGGATCGTCAGGCCGCGACGGCGTGGCGGGCGGCCAGCGAGCAGCCGCAGCTCGGCGCGCGCCTGCTGCGGCTGGCCGAGCACGACGCGCCGCTGGCCCCGGACCTGGCGTTCGGCCGCGAGCTCGCGCGCACGGTGCTGCGCGAGCTGGCGGCCGCGGGCAAGTGGGCCCGCCACGACGAGGCCGAGCTGGCGCGCCTGGCGAGCGCGGCCGCCGACGCGGGGCTGCACGGCGTGCAGGCCTACGGGCTGCGGGTCGCGTGGGACGCGGTCGCGGCGGCGGCGACCGGCGGGGCGGGCCGCGGCGAGTTCCTGCAGCGGCACGGGGTCGACGCCGAGGTCGGGCGGGTGTGGTTTCACCTGGCCGAACGGACAGATCTCGCGCGGCCGTTCGCGTTCATGGCCACGGTCGCGTGCGGGCGCGGGCCCGACGGCGGGCTGCAGCACGCCCCGCTGGGCGCGGTCGCGGCGGGGCTCGACCGGGCGGGGCGCGCGCGGCTGTTGGCGGCGGTCGAGCGGGCCGGCGCGCGCGAGCCGACGGTGCGGGCGCTGCTGGCCTCGCACGAGCTGTTCCACGCGGTGGCGTGGACGGCCCACGAGGCCCACGCGCTGCTCGACTGCGTGCACGCGCTGAAGCTCGCCGGGGTGCGCGTGCGGGTGCCGGCGTGGGCCGAGGCCGGGCCGGCGCGGCCGCAGGTGCAGGTCGAGGTCGGCGCCGTCGCGCCGACGTCGCTCGGGCTGGCGGCGCTGCTCGACTTTCGCCTGCGCTACTTCCTGGGGGACACCGAGCTGACGGCCGAGGAGTGGCAGCGGCTGACGCAGGCGGCGGCGGGGCTGCACCGCGTGGGCGACCGCTGGCTGCAGGTCGACGCCTCGGGGCACGCGCTGGCGCGGCGGCAGTGGGCCGACGTCGAGCAGGCGGCGGCGCGGGGCAGCGTCGGCTTCGCGGAGGGCATGCGGGTGCTCGCGGGCCTGCCGCGCGGGTCGCTGGCGGTCGAGGCGCCGGGCGCGGTGTGGACGGTCGCGCGGCCGGGGCCGTGGCTGGCGCGCACGCTGGCCGACCTGCAGGACCCGCGCGGCGGCAGCGAGGCCGACCCGGGCGAGGCGCTGCGCGGGTCGCTGCGGCCGTACCAGCGCGACGGCGTGGCGTGGCTGTGGCTGCTGTCGCGGCTCGGGCTCGGCGGGTGCCTGGCGGACGACATGGGCCTCGGCAAGACGATCCAGGTGATCGCGCTGCTGCTGCTCCTGCGCCGGCACGGCGCCCCGGGGCCGCACCTGGTGGTCCTGCCGGCGTCGCTGCTCGGCAACTGGCGGGCCGAGCTGGCCCGCTTCGCGCCCGACCTGCAGGTCCACGCGGCCCACCGCAGCGCCGGCGACGTCGACGCAGCGCCGGCGCTCGCGGGCGTCGACGTGGTGCTCACGACCTACGGCACGCTGCTGCGCCAGGCCTGGCTGCAGGCCCAGCAGTGGGGCCTGGTGGTGCTCGACGAGGCGCAGGCGATCAAGAACGCCGAGGCCAAGCAGACCCGCGCGGTCAAGGCCCTGAGGTCGCGGCACCGCCTGGTGCTGACCGGCACGCCGGTCGAGAACTCGCTCGCCGACCTGTGGAGCCTGCTGGACTTCGCGTGCCCCGGGCTGCTCGGCAAGCAGTCCGAGTTCAAGGCGTTCGCCAGGAAGCGGCTCGGCGACGCGGAGGCGGGGCTCGGGGCGCTGCGCTCGCTGATCCGGCCGTACCTGCTGCGGCGGGTGAAGACCGACCGCCGGCTGATCGCCGACCTGCCCGACAAGACCGAGGTGCCGGTGTACTGCGGGCTGACGCGCGTGCAGGCCGGCCTGTACGCGCAGGCGGTCGAGGCGCTGGCCCGCGAGGTCGCGGGCGCGGCGGGCATCAAGCGGCGCGGGGTGGTGCTCGCGTACCTCACCAAGTTCAAACAGATCTGCAACCACCCGTCGCACGCGACCGGCGACGGGGTCTACGCGGCCGACGACAGCGGCAAGTTCCAGAGGTTGCTCGAGCTGTGCCGGCCGATCGCGGAGGCCGGCGAGCGGCTGCTGGTGTTCAGCCAGTTCCGCGAGATCTGCGGGCCGCTGGCGCAGCTGCTCGCGGGCTGCTTCGGCGCGCCGGGGCTGGTGCTGCACGGGCAGACGCCGGTCGGCAAGCGGGCGGAGATCGTCGCCAGGTTCCAGGCCGACGACGGGCCGCCGTTCATGGTGCTGTCGCTGAAGGCCGGCGGCACCGGGCTCAACCTGACCGCGGCCCAGCACGTGGTCCACTTCGACCGCTGGTGGAACCCCGCGGTCGAGAACCAGGCGACCGACCGCGCCTATCGCATCGGCCAGCACAAGAACGTGCTCGTGCACAAGTTCGTGTGCCGCGGCACGCTCGAGGAGCGCATCGAGGCCATGCTGGTCGGCAAGCAGGGCCTCGCCGACGAGGTGCTGGCCGACGACGGCTCGCAGCGCCTGACCGAGCTCGACACCGATGAGCTGCTGCGGGTAGTGTCGCTCGACCTGCGCGCCGCGCTGACCGAGGATTGACCGACACCGTGGCCTGGAACCGCCGCAGATCTCCGTCTCGAGAGCGCTCGTCGTACCGCGGCGACCGCGGCTACGGCGGGCCCGGGCCGCTCGGCGAGGCCGCCGACGAGCTCGCCGAGCTCGAGGAGCTGCTGGCCCGCGGCGAGCCGGAGCAGGAGAGCCTCGGAGCGATCTGGCGCAGCCGCGTGGTCGGCTGGGGCGCCGACTCGGCGCGGCGCACCCGCGGGCGCGAGCTGCTCGGCGAGGGCGCGGTCGGCCCGCTGCGCGTCGAGGCCGGGCGCATCGTCGCCGAGGTGGCGGGCTCGCGGGTCTACACGGTGCAGCTGGTGGTGCGCCCGCCGTCGCGGTGGGAGCGCGAGTCGATGCGCGAGCTGCTGCTGACGCCGGCCGACGCGCGACACCCCGGCGCGCTGACCAGCGACGGCCTGATCCTGCTCGACGCGCTGGTGCGCACGATGGTGGTGACCTGCACGTGCCCCGACGGCTGGGGCTGCAAGCACGCGGTCGCGGCGGTGCTTGCGTTCGCCGACCGCCTCGACGCCGAGTCGACGGCCCTGCTGGTGCTGTGGGGCATGGCCGAGGCCGCGGTCGACGACGCGTTCACGCTGCGCCCGCTGGCGCCCGACAGGGTGGCCCTGACCGGCGACCTCGGGGCGCTGTTCGGGATCGATCTGGTGGTCCCGGACAAGCAGGCCCCGGGGGGCTGAGCGGGACGCCGCGGCGAGCCGCCGGCCAATGCGCCACGGCGTCGTTCGAGGGTCTCAATGTTCAATTGAGTATCTTATTACCTGTCCCTCGGGTCAGCCGACCTGCAGGCGCGCGGGCTCGGGGGCGGAGCGGGGCAGGGGCAGCAGGCCGTCGGCGACCAGGCGGCGCAGGTAGACCTGCATGAGGCCGCGGTCGAGCGGGCGGAACACGAGCCCGCTGCCGGCGAGCGCGCGGGCGGTGTTGCTGGCGTCGTAGATCGGCATGCCCTCGTGGAGCTGCCAGCGGGTCAGGTGGTCGCTGTGGACCTGCTCGAGCAGCAGGGGCACCAGCGGGCACAGCGGGCTGGCGCCGGTGCCGGCGTCGGCGACGATCAGCTCGACCCAGTCGTTGTAGGAGCGGCGGGCCAGCGGATAGCCGGCGTCGGCGATCGTCCCGAAGAACGCCTCGAGGTCGATCGAGTCGCGGGGGTCGGGCGGGACCAGGTGGAACGCGCGGCCGAGCTCGCGGGGGTCCTCGGCGATGTGGACGATGGCGCGGCTGACCCAGTCGACGGGCACGAACTCCTTGCGCTGGCGCGGCAGGACCGGGTACGCGCCGACGCGGATCGACCCGCGGATGCAGCGACCCATGAAGTCGTCGGGGTTGCCGGCGCCGCTGCGGCTGTCGCCCATGATGAAGCCGGGGCGGTGCACGGCCGCGGGCAGGCCGGCGCGCATGGCGGCCCACACGAGCTGCTCGGACACCCACTTGCTCGCGCTGTAGCCGATGTCGAACGGGAGGTACTGCAGGTGCTCGCCGATGTCGTCGTCCTCGTGCACGCGCGGCTTGCCGCCGAAGAACCCGCTCGGCCCGAACACGGCGATCGACGAGACGTGGTGCAGCGGCTTGATCTTGCCGGCGGCGGCGAAGCGGATCGCCTCGGCGGTGCCGGCCACGTTGGCGGCGCGGTGGGCCGCGTAGGGCTGGACGTAGTTCACGTGGGCGCCGCAGTGGAACACGACGTCGACGGCGGCGGCGAGGGCGTCGAACTCGGCCGGCGCCAGGCCGAAGCGGCGGCGCTCGAGGTCGCCGACGACGATGTGCAGGCGGCCGGCGAACCCGTCGTGCCACACGCCGCGGCGGGCCAGCGCGGACAGCAGGCGGTGGGCGCCGTCGGCGGTGTCGCGGGCGCGCACGAGGCAGTGCACGCGGGCGGAGGTGTGCAGCAGCAGGTCGGCGATGAGGTGGGCGCCGAGGAAGCCGGTCGCGCCGGTGACGAACGCGTCGCCGGTGCGCCAGTCGGCCAGCGGCGCCGGCGAGATCAGGGCGCGGTCGATCTGCGCGCGCACGTCGGCCGGCAGGCGGGCGTCGGCCTGCCAGATCTCGGGGCCGTCGGGGCTCGGCAGGTGGGCCTGCTCGCCGCCGAGGGCCTCGCGCAGCAGCGCCGCGCAGGAGCGCAGGCTGCCCGAGGTGTAGAGCGCGTGGATCGGCAGCGGGACTTGCCAGGCGTCGCGCACGCGCAGGACCAGGCGCGCGGCCAGCAGCGAGTCGCCGCCGAGGGCGAAGAAGTCGTCGTCGGGGCGCACGACGTCGACGCCGAGCAGGTCGGCCCACAGCGCGGCGAGCTCGGCGGTCAGGGGGTCGAGGGCGGCGCGCACGGCCGCGAGGCTGAACACGCCGGACTGGGCCTGACCGAGGCTGAGGGCCTTGCGGTCGACCTTGCCGTTGGCGTTGAGCGGGAGGGCGGCGACGACCACGAACCGCGCGGGGATCATGGCCCGCGGGAGGGCGGACTGCAGGCGGGCCTGGAGCTCGGCGACGCGGAGGTCGAGGCCGCGGGGGACCACGTGGGCGACGAGCTGGGTGTCGTCGTGGAGGCCGGGCTGGGCGGTCACGGCGGCGTCGACGAGCAGCTCGGTGGCGAGGAGGGCGGCCTCGACCTCCTCGATCTCGACGCGCACGCCGCGGATCTTGACCTGGAAGTCGGCGCGGCCGAGGAACTCGAGCGCGCCGTCGGGCCGCCAGCGCACGAGGTCGCCGGTGCGGTAGAGGCGGAGCTCGCGGCCGGGCACGAGGTCGGCGGCGTGGATGAACTTCTCGGCGTTGAGGGTGGGCCGGCGCAGGTAGCCGCGGGCGAGGCCGTCGCCGGCGATGTGCAGCTCGCCGGGCTCGCCGACGGCGACCGGGCGGCGCTGGTCGTCGAGCACGAACACGCGGGTGCTGGCGATCGGGCGGCCGATCGGGATGACGCCCTCGGCGAGGTGGGCGGGGCCGAGGTCGCAGGTGGTCGCGATCACGGTGGCCTCGGTCGGGCCGTAGGCGTTGATCAGACGGCGCGGGGGGGCGGTGGTGAGCACGGCGCGCACGGCCTGGAGGTTGGCCTTCTCGCCGCCGATCAGGAGGTCGCGGACCTCGGCGAAGGCGTCGGGGCAGGCGCCGGCGACGAGGTTGAACAGCGCGGTGGTCAGCAGCAGCACGTCGATCCGGCGCCGGCGCAGGGCCTCGCGCAGGGCCGGCGGGTCGAGGGCGCTGTGCCGCGGGATCGGCACCAGCGTGGCCCCGTTCAGCAGCGCGCCCCAGACCTCGAAGGTCGCGGCGTCGAAGCTGAAGTTGGCGATCTGGGCCACGCGGTCGCCGGGGGCGAAGCGGATGTAGTCGGTGTCGACGACGAGGCGGGCGACGCCGCGGGCCAGCAGCTCGATGCCCTTGGGGCGGCCGGTCGAGCCCGAGGTGTAGAGGATGTGGGTGCGGTGGTCGGGGCCGGCGGCGGCGGCCAGCGCGGGGGCGGGGCCGGTGGCGGCGAGCTCGGGCGCGTCGGCGTCGACGCACAGGGTCACGGCGGCGCCGCTCGAGAGGCCGCGGGTGTGCGCGTCGCCGACGATCACCGAGATCGCGGCGTCGGCGAGCATGAACTCGAGGCGCTCGCGCGGGTACTCCGGGTCGAGCGGCACGTAGGTGGCGCCGACGCGGCAGATCGCGACCTGGGCGACGATCTGCTCGACGCGCGGGCCCATGAACACGCCGACCGGGGTCTCGTCGCCGACGCCGCGGGCGCGCAGGGCCTGGGCCATGCGGGCGGCGCGGCGGTCGAGCTCGGCGTAGGTGATGCACACGTCGCCGGCGTCGATGGCCAGGGCGTCGGGGCGGGCCCGGACCTGGCGGGCGAAGCGCTCGTAGAGGCCGACGGCCTCGAGCTGGGGCGAGGGGGATTCGTCGCTACGGGGGGCCTGGCCTGGCATACGCGGATCCTCCTTTGTGCATACCGAATCCACCACTCCGGCGACGGACGTCGCGGGGGTGGATCCCTCGTGTGGCTTTTAAAATACATATCGTCGAGAATTAAGCACATTAAAAATCGTCGCGGCATATCTACGTAGTTGGCCGACGTGTGGGTGTAGTGCGCCGAATGGGCGGCCCGGGTTATGTCGGCACTGCGCGGCGTGACGCCGCGTCAACGCAGGTGCTGCGTGGCGGCGCCGGCGCCCGCGGACGCGGCAAAGTGAGTACAAAGCCCGGGGGGCCCGAATCAGAGTACGTACAATGTATCGGGGCCGCGGACGGCGGCGATCAGCCGCGCTGCATGGCGAACGCGATGCCGGACTGCAGGGTGCCGCGGGTGACGATGCCGCCGAAGTCGGTGCCGAGGCTGACCAGCGTCTGGGCGACGTCGGGGCGGATGCCGGTGAGCACGACGTCGGTGCCGAGCAGGCGGACGGCGCGGGCGGCCCGCAGCAGGGCGTCGGCGACCTGGGTGTCGACGACGGCGACGCCGGTGATGTCGAGGATGGCGGTGCGGGCCCGGCTCTCGCGGATGCCGGCGAGCAGGGTCTCCATGATCTTCTGGGCGCGGGCACCGTCGATGGCGCCGATCAGCGGCATGGCGACGATGTTCTCGCTGATGGGGATCAGCGGGGTCGACAGCTCGGCGAGGGTGGCGGCCTGGACGGCGATGACCTCGTCCTGCAGGCGCTTGCGCTCGGCCTCGCCGCGCTTGCGCTCGGTCACGTCGACGCCGAACGACACGACCTCCTGCAGGCTGCCGTCGGCGGCGAAGCCGTTGTAGGAGTTCCAGGCCATGCTGCGGCGCTCGCCGGTGGCGGTCTGGATGTCGAGCTCGTAGTCGCGGACGTCGCCGCCGGCCGCGGCGACGCGGAAGTACTGCTCGACGCCCTGCCACAGGTCGCCGGGGTAGAGCACGGGGAGCAGGTTGATGCCGACGATCTCGTCGCCGGTGCGGCCGGTCAGCTGCTGGCACTTGGCGTTGGCGTAGATCACCCGGCCGTCGGGGGTCAGCCGCGAGATGAAGGCCGGCGCGTGGTGGACGACGTGGCGGAACACGTCGCGCTCGCGCTCGGCGGCGGCGAGGCGCCGCTCGAGGTCGGCGACGCGGCTGCGGAGCGCCTCGATCTCGTCGTTGGTGGAGGGCTGATCGGCGTCGGCCATCCGAGCAGCCTATCCGGATTTGCCGCGGCCGGGCAGGTGACGTCGCGTCTTCGTGGGGCCCGGAGTCGCCATGAACATGCTGCGTGACGGCGCGATGCCGGATTTGCGTGGTGGGGTCGGCGAGCCGCGAACGACCTCGAATTTTTAAAATTCTACGAACATTGTTTGAGCATAACGGGATGATTCGCCGCGGATTTTGCGGTGTGACGATTGACGCGGGTGGCGGGGGGCGAGGGACGCGGCAGCCATGTACGCATCGGCGGTTTGTGGTCGATGCGTGATCGTGAACGTGTGACGAAATCGAGCCCGCCGCGGGCCGGACGTGGCCGACAGGGCGCACGCGGACCGACACGCGGGCGGCGAGGCGATCGGCGGATCGCCTCGCCCTGCTCGAGCAATACGGTTCATCGAACCTCACCGACTCTGGCACTGGTTTCGGTGATGCGCGGTCTGCGCGCGACGAGTGGCTCGCGGACTCGCGGTGCGCATTGTGGAGGGATGGCAACCAACTACTTGACCGAGCCCGAGTTCGACCGCGAGCTCGACGAGCTGAACACACCGCCGCTGAAGGTGATCTCACTCGCATGCGAGCTCGAGCTACGGGACTTCTGTTGGCGGCTCGCGGCCGAGGACGAAGCGTGGGCCGAGTTCGTGTGCGGCTTACGGCCACACGACGTCGGAGCCACGGCTTGGACCCGTCCGATGAGCGGTCGGTTGTTGTATGGGGCGCTCTGGTGCCGTTCCGCGGCGGACTTGCTCTTGGTGGGCGATTCTGACCATGATGGAGACCCATGACCGACCGCACACGAGTTCTCGTCGCCCTGACGCTCTCGTCCCCGCTCGCGTGCCTCGCTCCGCCGCTCGTGGACTGCAGCGATGACGCCTGCGGCATGGACGACACGACCGTCGCCGCCGACGAGGGCCAGCCGCTCGCCGAGGTCACCGGCGCCTCGTCCGGCGACACGACCGGCGACACGACGACGGACGACGAGGCGACCAGTGATGCATCGGGCCCGGCGTTGGAGGACTCCGCGGGCGGACCGCCGCAGTGGGACTCGCTCACCGCGACGCCGGGCGAGGTGAAGCTCCGCGGGCCCCTGAAGATCTCCGCGGTCGTGCGGCACGCGACCGAGGTCGAGCTGCGCCTGGACGGCGCCAGCCTCGGCACGTTCGCGGTCGAGGGTGACGGCAAGGTCGAGCACGCCCTGCCGATCGCGTCCGAGGGCCAGGACGGCGAGCACATGATCGAGGCCGTCGCCCGCTCGCCGCATGGGGAGACCCCGAACTCGGTGGCGTTCTCCGTCGACCTGCCGCCGGGCGGCGAGGAGCAGGGCGAGCCCTACTACGACCAGGAGCCCGCCGCGCACAGCGTCGCGTTCGGCCTGGCCCGCGCCGACGACCGGCTCTTCACGCTCGGCGCCCTCGACGAGGGCAACGGCACGCAGCTGGTGCTGCGCGAGCACGCGGACGACGGCCCGCTGCTCGGCAAGCGCACCCTCGCGGACTGGACCACGCTCGACGGTCTTGTAAGCGCCGAAGTCGGCCCCCTCGGCATGGACGTGCTCGTGACCGAGTGGGACGACATCATCGTCGCCGCGAACCTCGTCCCCGCGGGCGAGTCCGAGTCTCGCGGCTACCTCGCCGCGATCTCGCTGACGGGCGACGTCCTCCACGAGACCCTGCTCGCGCCCGGCGAGGAGGTCGAGGCGCTCGCCTACAACAGCGGCCTCGTCGTCGCCGCGGGTCGCAAGAAGGTCGCGGGCGGCCGCACGGTCGCCATGGTGCGGGCCTACGAGACGGCCAACGGCCTGCCGTTCTGGGAGCCCGTGCTCGTGGACGTGCCCGATCCGGAGCCCCCGCCGAGCGAACTCCGGAGTGCCCGGTTCCACGATGTCATCTTCACGAACGACGGCAACGTCCTCGCGGTCGGATCGACGCAGCTGACGAGGCAGGTCGAGCAAAAAACAGACCCCACCCGTGCCTTGTTCGTGCGGCTGAGTCCGACCGGCGAACTGCTCGGGGAGCCGGAGATCTTCACCGACGAGCACTTCGCGGCCCAGACAGCGGCACTGGCAGCGGCACCGTTCAGCGGGCCGGACGGCTTCTGCTGGACCGGCTGGACGCGCGCCCACGAGGATTTCCTCACCCCGGAGATGTTGGTGACGTACTGCCAGGGTGAGTCGGTCGTCTCGCGGTTCTCGGCCTTGTCGAACTCGGCGGGCCTCTCGATCGCCTACACGCCGCTGACCAAGCGCATCCATGTCGGCGGGTACCGGACGTCGCCCGGCGTCAAGGGCAACGCCTGGGTGATGTCGTTCGCCAACGGCAGCGAGCCGCTCGAGTCGCCGCACGGGTGGTCCTGGGAGTACGACGGCGCCGCGCACGGCTTCGACGAGGTGACCGCGCTCGCCTGCCAGACCTACGACTGCGACGTGCTCAGCGTGGACGACCTCCTCGGAGAGTCCCGGGTCCGGCTCGGCCGCCTGAGCCAGTGAGCCGTCACTGCGGCGCGAGCAGCTCACACTGCTTCAGCGCGAGCGCGGCCGCCTCTTCAAAGTACGGGGCGTAGTCCGGCGCGCAGACGCTGCCCTTGATCCCGTGCGCCACCGTGTCGGCGAAGACGTGCAGGCGGGCTGCTTCGTAGGTGCTGCCGTGGGGCTCGCAGAACCTGTCGATGAGGTAGCTGTCGCTCTCGATCGCCAGCACGACGATGGCGTCCTCGTCGCCGCCCTTCTTGTCGACGATGCGCAGGTCCCACACGTACGGCCAGTACTCGGAGTAGCCGTCGTTGATGTCGATGAGCGTCACGACGAGCAGCGCGTCCTCACGGAGGAACCCCTCGTTGCAGCCGTCCGGGCCGTTCATGTCGGCGTCGAGCGCCTCGAACATGTTGTTGATGGCAGCCGTGGATTGGCCGCCCGGGGTGCCGAGCCGGGCCACGCACTCGAACGCGGCAGCGGGGTCCGGCGTGTCGCGCGTGATGTAGCGGCGTCCGCCGAGGTCGCAGGGATGGTTGGTCGCTCCGAGCCCGGCGGGGAACACGACGCCTGCGCCGCGTAAGCCGTCGCACTGGGTGAGCTGTTGCCCCGCGCCGCACGGGTAGTCCGGTCCGCCTGCGTCACACGTGCAGCCCGGGCACCCCAGGCAGTACTCGCACTCGTACTCGCCCCATCCCCCGGAAGCTGGGGTGACGAGGATGTGCGGATCGAACTCCGCGAACTCGTCGGCGATCGTCTGCATGAACGCCGGATACGCGGAGAGCAAGCGCTCCTGGTAGTCCGCCATGTTCGAGCTGTCGCTGATCACGAACAGGAAGTCGATCTTGCCCTGGCAGCCGACGGGGTTGAGTGGTCCGAAGTCTGGCACCAGGCCGGTCGATGTCTCCGCGGCGGTCGAGCCCTCGGAGCTGCCCGTGGACCCCGTGCTCGTGTCGCCGCCCGTGGACGACGTGCTGCTCGTGGAGGAGCTGGTGCTGCCGGTCGACGCGTCCCCCGGCGGTCCGCCTGGCCCGCCGAACGTGGTCATGCCGGCATCGCCTGGCGCGCAGGCCAGGAACGCGGCGAGGATGGTTGTCGGGCCGAGGCGCACGTGGGGCGAGCATACCCGCATGTCTCGATGGGTCACAACGGGTCCGACTTTCGCCGGTACACCTTGCTCATGCGACGAGACCGGCGGCGCGCCGACGTCGGGCGACGACCCGGGGCCGACCACGGGGGCCGCGAGCGGCGCGGGCAGCAGCGAGACCGGCGGGGCGCTCGACGAGGCGGGCGGCGGGTGCGGGTGCCGCTCGACCGGAGCGCCGCCGTGGCTCGGGCTGGTGGCGCTGGTGTGGCTCCGTCGGCGCCGCGCCCCGCTCGGGCGCCAGACCGAACGGTGAGTCACTCGTATTCGTGCCGTCGAGGCACGGGTCGCGCCGACGGGTGTGCAGCGCGTGATCAGGGGACCAGCGAGCAGCGGGTGAGGCTGCCCTCGACGGTGTCGCCGGCGATCGTCGCGTAGAGCTGGCCGTCGTTGCGCATGAGCTCGAGGCGGGTGTTGCGGTCGATCCTGGGCCCCAGGGCGTCGAGGAAGGCGGGCTCGAGGCGCCACACGGCGATGCTGTCCAGCTTGTGGATCGGGCGGGACGCGGCCTCGCGCTGGAGCTGGGCCAGCGCGGTGTGGGTGTAGAGGGAGACGCTGCGGGCGGCCTTGGTCGCGCGGTGGAGGCGGTCGGCCGAGGGGTTGCCGACGTCGATCCACTCGAGCAGCAGGCCGGTCGGGTCGTGCACGGCGATCGGCGGGTCGTCGGTCGAGGCGATGCCGGCCTTGCTGAAGGCGATGCCGTCGGTGTAGGCGAGGCAGTAGGCGAGGGCGCGCGTCAGCATGTAGCGCATGCTCTCCGAGGGGTGGCGGGCCAGCCGGAGGTCGAGCGCCTCGTAAAAATTGCGATCGACGTCGGAGACGTCGACCTGCAGGTGGAACATCGTCGCGGTGAGCGCCATCGCCGGCGGTGGTCTACCGCACTCCGCGGGGCGGCGACAGCGGAGAAGTCTCGGGAGGTCTCGGGGTCCCACGGCCGACCGGCCGTCGTGGTGTCATCATACTGCGAGGTAGCAGCCGCCCTCGGCCCAATAGCAGTACATCTGCATCTCGCAGGCGGACTGATCACCATTAAAATAATTGCAGCGGGTGATGCACACCGATTCGTTGGCGAGGTAGAGGCAGGCGACGTTGTTCGAGCAGGCCTCGGGGTCGGCGCTCCACAGGGCGCAGTCGGGCAGCTCGCCGCCGGTGGTCGAGCTGGTGCCGGTGGCGCCGGTGCTCGTGGGGGCCGCGGTCGCGCCGGTGGGGGCCGTGGAGGCCGTCGAATCCGAGGTCTGGGCGCTGCCCGTGGTGAACATGGGGACCGAAGATTGGCTGGTCGTCGGCGGCGGGGCCTCGGGGCTGCACGCGGGGGTGACGGCGAGCACGGCGGGGACGATGAGGGCGCGGGGCAGCGGCACGGGCGCACGTTAACACGGGCGACCGTGCGAGTGCGCGCCGGCCGTGCGCCGCGGCGTCCGCGGGCGGCTCGGCGGGGTCTTTAATCTCCTCAGTCGCAAGGTCCTGCAGCCCGACCGGCTGCTGATGGTCCTATCATATGGGTGGGAAGCAGGTGTCGCCGCCCCAGAAGCATATCATCGCCTCGTTGCAGGTCGCCTCGTCCGTGATCAGCGAGCAATCGATGATGCAGGCGCTGGTCTCGAAGAACCACGTGCAGCCCTCGGCGGCCTCGCAGGAGGCCTCGTCGGGGTAGGGGTCGCAGTCGGGGAGCTCGCCGCCGGTGGTGGTGTCGCCGCCGGTCGTGTCGGTCGTGGTGGTGGCGGTGGTCGTCGCGTCGGTGGTGTCGCCGGTGGTGTCGCCGGTGGTGTCGCCGGTGGTGGGTGCGGGGCCGGTGGTGAGCGGGGAGGACGTCGCGGTGGGGTCGGTCGTGGGTGGCTCGTCGTCGCCGGAGCAGGCGGGGCCGAAGGCGGAGACCGCGAGCAGGGTGGGGACGATGAGGCCGGGGCGGAGGTCGCGTCGCACGCGGGCATCGTATCGCGGCGTCGGCGGTCCGCCCCGTGAGTGGGGTGCCGCGCGGGCGGACGAACGCGATCGTGGGGTGGCGTCGCGGGCGGACGACTCGCGGGTGGAGTGGATGGGGCCGCGGGCGCGGCGGTGGTCGCGGGCGGACGACCCGCGGGCGTGGCGGAGCGGGGCCGCTGGTGGGACGCCGTGGGCGTGGGGTGCGGGGCGTCGTGCGTTCGGGCGGCTTGACGCGGGCCGGCGTCTGTGTTTTAAAATTGATTATGATTTTCAAAATCCAGGAAAAGACCCGCCCGCGGGCCGCAGGGGCGTGATGCCGCAGCTCCCGGGCTTTTTGACCCCGCTGACGCGGATCTTCGGCGCTCCGGCGCAGGTCGTGACGATCGAGGAGCTCGGGCCGTGGCTGCGGCGGGCGCACTTCGCCGGCGAGGCGCTGCGCGGCAAGGGCTGGCGGCCGGGGCAGGAGGTCGAGTTCCACGTCGGCGACGGAGCCATGCGCCACTACACGCCGGCCGACTGGGACGCGGCGCGGGGGCGCTTCAGCGTGGTGTTCCACCTGCACGGCCACGGCCCGGGCAGCCGCTGGGCGGCGGGGCTCGGCGTCGGCGACGCGGTGCGGGTGATGGGGCCCGGCGGGCGCTTCGGCATGGTCGCGGCCCGGCGGCACCTGGTCGTCGGCGACGAGACGGCGCTGGGCTTCGGGCTGGCGCTGCGCGCGGCCCAGCCGGCGGCCAGCCACTGCGTGTTCGAGGTCGACGAGGACGCCGGCGCGGCCCGGCGGCTGCTCCCCGGCGCCGACGTCGTGCGACGCGCGGGCGACCGCGGCGAGGCGCTGGCCGAGGCGCTGCGCGGCGCGGCGCGGCCGGGCGACGTCGCCTACCTCGTCGGCCACGCGGGCACGATGACGCGGCTGCGCCGCTTATGGATCGACGAGCTGCGCCAGCCGGCCGGCGCGGCGCGGGTCAAGGCCTACTGGGCCGACGGCCGCCGCGGGCTCTGATGACTGTCGCGCCGAAATTTGCAGCTTCGTGTCAGCCCACCCACACCTGTCCCGAGGGACATCTCAAGAGAACATGAGTCGCTACACCGGACCTCGTCTTCGCATCCTTCGTCGCCTCGACGTCGACCTCCCGGGGTTGACCAGCAAGTCCCGCGAGAGGCGGCCGCACCCGCCCGGGCAGCACGGTCAGGGCCGCAAGAAGCGGCCCTCGGCCTACGGCATGCAGCTCAGCGAGAAGCAGAAGCTGTGTTACAACTACGGGGTCACCGAGGGCCAGATGCGGCGGCTGTTCGCCGACGCGCGGGCCAGCAAGGGGGTGACCGGCGACGTGCTGCTCGAGCTGCTCGAGCGGCGGCTCGACAGCGTGGTGTTCCGCGGCGGCTTCGCGGCGACGATCCCCGGGGCGCGTCAGCTGGTGTGCCACGGGCACATCCTCGTCGACGGCAAGCGCGTCGACATCGCCTCGTACCGCGTGCGCACGGGCGCGGTGATCTCGCTGCGGCCGCGCAGCGCCGAGCTCGAGTGCGTCACCAGGTCGCTGGCCGCCCCGCGCCTGCCGCTGCCGGCGTGGCTCGAGCTCGACGCGAATAAAACGGCGCTGCGGGTCACCGGCACGCCGCTCGGCGCGCCGGCGACGTTCGACCTCGATCTCCAGCTGGTCGTCGAGTACTACGCGAGGTTCCTGTGACCGCGACCGACAACTCCCTCATGCTGCTGCTGCTGCGCCGCTGCGGGCTCGACGAACGGGCGGTGCCGCTGCTGGCGGCGCTCGAGCAGGCGGCCTGGCGCTTCATCGGCGAGACGACCAGCGTCGAGCGCGTGCGCGAGGTGCTGGCGCTGATCGACGGCGAGGTCGAGGCGTGGGCGGCCGCCCGCGCCGCGGCGACGCCGGCCGAGCGCGAGCTGCTGCGGGCGATGATCCGCGCGCGCGCCGGCGAGGTCCCGGCCGACGTGGTCGCCGGCTTCACCGCGGACGCGGTCCGCGTGGCCATCCTGATCGAGGACGCGTTCCGCCGCGGGCACGAGCTCGCGCTCGACCGGCCGCCGCGCGCGCCCCGTCCGCCGCGCGAGCGCCGGGTCCGCCTGGCGCACTGAGGGCGCGGGGGCCCGCGGTTTCGTGCGCCTCGCGTGGGGGTCGCGACGGCGAGCTCGGCGGGCCCTCCGCGTCCACATCCTCGCTGCTCCGGCGACGCTCGCCCGACGCCGGCGCTGACGCGTGATCGGCCGGGCGCGCGGGCTCAGGTCGCCTCGGCGTGGGCGGCGTCGTAGGCGGCGGGGTCGTAGAACTGGCGGGCCCAGCGGCGGAAGCGGAGCACCGCCCAGTCGGAGCGCGAGGCGACCGGGCGCATGCGGTAGATCTTGTGCTCCCAGATCTCGATGTCCTGGCTGACGATATTGTTGAAGAGGCGGCTGTAGTTGCCGAGCACGAGGCCGCCGATCACGGGCACGCGGCGCACGCGGTGGCGCAGGGTCAGGCGCACGTGCTCGTGGTCGATCGGCGTGGTGGTCGCGAGCGTCTGGCTGCGGAACTTGAGGCCGGCGGGGAGGTCGAGGGTGGTCCGGATCCAGCCGAGGCTGAGGCCCCAGCGGGTCACGCTGATGCGGCTGGGGGCGCGCTCGGGGATCCGCAGCAGGGGGCCGAGCACGGGCACCTGCGGCACGCCGAAGTGGCCGAGCTTGACGACCGCCTGCATGCCCCAGTTGCAGCGGGCGCCGTCGGCGTCCATCTCGAGGTCGGGCATGCCCTCGGTGAAGCCGTGCATGACCGGCGAGTGGGCCACGTCGGCGTCGTTCTCGCTGACGTCCTGGATGGTCGTGCGCAGGGTCCACTCGCGGTGGTGCCACTGCGACCAGCCGGGCTCGTCGAGCTCGGGCAGCTCGCCGACGTCCCACGAGGCGGGCTCGCGCTGCTCGTGGAACCACACGAGGAGCATGCCGTGGCGCTCGAGCAGCGGCCAGCGCTCGAGGCGGGCCTTCGGCGGGGCGGGGTCGCCGTTGGCGGTGCGCTCGCAGGCGCCGGAGCCGGCGTTGAACTCCCAGCCGTGGAACGGGCAGCGGATGCAGTCGCCGACGACCTTGCCGCCGCGGCCGAGGTGGGCGCCGAGGTGCGGGCAGTAGGCGTCGACCAGGTGGGCCGCGCCGCCGGCGTCGCGCAGCAGCACGAGGTCCCGGCCGAACAGGCGGAGCGGGCGCACGTCGCCGGCCTGCAGCTCGTCGGCGTGGGCTGCGAGGTACCAGCCGCGCGGGAAGGGCGTGAGGGGGTGGGCGGGCTTCGGGGGCAGCACACGGCCACCATATCAGCAAGGGCTGCGGTCCACGCAGCGCTTGCGGCGATATCGTCGTATGCGTGGAAGTGCACGCACGACCGGGCCGTCGCCTGACGTCGAGTCAGCTGTCCGAACGGACAGGTGGGTGGAGCACCGCGCGCAGGAGGGCGCGCGCGGCCGCGACGTCGGGGACGCGCCAGCGGGCCACGCTGGTGCCGCGGCCGACGCGGGCGGTGAGGGCGTCGTCGGGCAGGGCGGCGAACAGGTCCTCGTCGGTGCGGTCGTCGCCGAGGGCGAGCACGCGGTCGCCGGGGAGCAGCAGCTCGCGCACGGACAGGCCCTTGTGCACGCCCTGGGGGCGGACCTCGACGACCTTGTCGCCGGGCAGGACCTCGAGCGGGGTGCCGGCGAGCAGCTCGCGGAGGTGGAGTCGGAGCTCGCGGGCCCGGTGGGCGCCGTGTTCGGGCTCGGCGAGGCGGTAGTGCCAGGCGAGGGCGGCGGCCTTGACCTCGACGAGCGAGCCGGGGGTGGAGCGGGCGACCTGCTCGAGGGTGGCCTGGACGCGCGCGCGGAGGGCCTCGGGGATGCGGGTGCGCTGGCGCCACTCGCCGTGGTGGCGGGAGAACACCCCGTGCTCGGCGTGCAGGCCGATCGGCAGCTCGCCGAACCACCGCTCGAGCTCGGCGCGGGGGCGGCCGGAGATGATGTGGAGCTCCACCCCCGGCGCGCGCGCCAGGTCGGACAGCAGGGCCAGCAGCTCGGGGTCGGGCTGGGCCTGCTCGGGGCGGGGGGCGATCGGCACCAGCGTGCCGTCGTAGTCGAGCAGGAGCACCGTGCGGGCGCCCGGCGGGCCGCCGCGCAGGTGGTCGACGAGGCGCTCGGGGGCGAGGACCGGGGCCTCGGGCGGCGAGGCGTCGACGCGCTGCAGGGTGGCCAGGAAGTCGTCGGCCCAGCGGTGCACGTCGAGCTCGAGCACGCGGGCGCGCAGGCGGGTCATGCGGGCGCGGCGCTCCTCGGCCGGCATGTCGAGCGCGTGCTCGATGGCGGCGGCCATGCCGTCGACGTCGTAGGGGTTGACCTGCAGGGCCTCGGGCATCTCGTCGGCGGCGCCGGCGAACTCGCTGAGCACGAGCACGCCGTCGTCGTCGGTGCGGGCGGCCGCGAACTCCTTGGCGACGAGGTTCATGCCGTCGCGCAGCGGGGTGACGAGCATGACGTCGGCGGCGCGGTAGAGGCCGAGCAGCTCGGCCTGCGAGAAGCCGCGGTGGAGGTAGTGGATCGGGGCCGACTCGAGGGTCGACCAGCGGCCGTTGATCTGGCCGACGGTCTGCTCGACGCGCTGCTGGAACTGCTCGTAGGCGTCGACCTGCTCGCGCGAGGGCACGGCGATCTGGACCACGCGCAGCTTGCCGCGCAGGTCGGGGCGGCGCTGCAGCACGCGGTCGACGGCGAACAGGCGCCGGCGGATGCCCTTGGTGTAGTCGAGGCGATCGACGCCGAGCAGCAGGCGCTCGCCGGGGCGCAGCTGGAGGTCGGGCGGCGGGGCGTCGCCGGTGAAGGTGCTGGGGTCGATGCCCATGGGGAACGCGCCGAAGCGGATCTTGCGGCCGTCGACCACGACCTCGTCGAACATCGGCTCGTGGCCGAGCAGGCGCACGACCGCCGACGAGAAGTTGCGGGCGTAGGCGGGGGTGTGAAAGCCGATGAGGTCGGCGCCGAGCAGGCCGCGCAGGACCTCGGCGCGCCACGGCAGCAGGCGGAACACCTCGGACGCGGGGAACGGGATGTGCAGGAAGAACCCGATGCGCGCGTCGGGCAGGCGCTCGCGCAGCAGGCCGGGCAGCAACATCAGGTGATAGTCGTGGACCCACACGGTGTCGCCGGGGCGATGCACGGCCGCGACGGCGTCAGCAAACTTTGCATTGACACGGACATAGGCGTCCCACTTGCCGGAGCGCATGGGGATGCGGTCGAGCAGGTAGTGGAACAGCGGCCAGACCACGCCGTTGGAGAAATCCTCGTAGTAGCTGCGGACATCTCTGGCGGTGAGCTCGATCGGCACGGTGCGCAGGTCGCGGAGCCCGGCGAGCACCTGCTCGCGGGCGTCGACGTCGAGCCTGGCGAGGCTGCCGGGCCAGCCGATCCACAGGCCCTGCGAGCGCTCGAAGGGGCCGCGCAGACCGGTGGCGAGGCCGCCTGCGCTGGCGGTCACGGTGGCCCGGCCCTGGGCGGTGTGCACGGTGACCGGCAGGCGGTTCGATACGACCAGCAGGCGTGACATGGGCCGCAAGTGTGCGGCACGATCGCAGACGGGCAACCGCGGGGATCGCGGGGGCGAACAGGCGGCGAACGATCGTCGCACGGCCCTGCAACTCCTTCGCGTGGTCGGGCGGGGCGACCGCGGGCACGAATGCCGCAGGGGTGTTCCCCCAGGCCGACGAACCCAGCGATCGATGACGACCAAGACCATGCCGACGGATACGCAACTGCCTTACCGCGCGCCCCACGAGGCGCCCGCTGCGGATCCGGTCGGTCCGCGCGAGCCGCTCGGATCGGTCGAGCTGCCGGTGATCGGGGCGGTCGAGGGCGAGCTGCGGCTCGACCGGGCCATCCACCTCGAGGTCGACCGCCACGCGGCGGAGCTGGTGGCCGGCGGCGGGCTGGTGCTGCGCGCCGAGGACGACGCGCTGCCGACGGTCGCGCTGCGGGCGGTGCACGTCGACCTCGTCGACGGGCTGGTGCGCGGCGAGGCGTCGGGCCTGGGCCCGCTGTTCGACCGCACGCTGACGGTGCTGCTGTGCAGCGTGCTGCGCCAGGCGCTGGGCTGGAAGCCGGGCACGAGCTCGGCCGGGGCGCTGGCCAGGCGCGTGCCGCTGGCGCGCAAGCGGTTCCCGCGGACCAGCGTGACGGTCACGCCGGAGACGCGGGCGGCGCTCGACATCGACGGCGAGGCGCTGATCGTGTCGCTGTCGCGGCCGGCGCTGCTGCGGTTCCTCGGCATCCCGCTGAAGGTGCTGGGGCTGCGCTACGACTTCGCGAGCGGCAAGATCTCGGCGCAGACGTCGGGGGTCGGCCCGCTGCGGCGCGGCATCCTGCAGGTCGCCGCGTGGGCGTTGACGCGGTGGCTGAAGCCGAAGCTGCCGCCGGCGATGGCGCGTCCGGGCTACGACCTGTTCGCGGATCCGGCGCGGCGCGAGCACCTGCTGCAGCTGGTCGAGCGGCTGCGCGGGGGCGAGGGGCCGGTCGAGCACGACGGCAGCGAGGTCGGAGCCGGCGTCGCGCCGCACTCGCTGGCGCGCGCGGGCGAGGGCAAGAAGGCCGGGTTCCTCGGGGTGGTGTCGGCGTCGAAGGCGGCGCTCGTGGCGGCCCTCGCGAGCCTGCGGATCACCGCGGACGACGTGCCGGAGGCGACGCGGATCCTGTTCAAAGTTCCGCTGGGGCCGCTCAGCCGCGTCGGGCTGGCGACCGACCGCGAGGGCGAGGTGGTGATCACCAAGCACGCGGGCGGGCTGCGCGTCGCGGCGTCGCGCGGGCTGTACCTGTTCACCGATCAGTTCCCCGAGCTGGCGGAGCTGCGGCTGGTGCGGATCGACGTCGACACCCGCACGGCCGACGACGTGGGGATCTCGCTGCAGACCGAGCCGCCGCTGGGGCCGCTCGGGCGGGCGCTGCTCGGCAAGGTGTTCGAGGGCATGGTGCGGCCGAAGCTGCCGAAGGAGCGGCTGCGCGCGGGCGGTCTGTGGGACGAGGGCCCGAACCATGTGATCTGGCGGCAGGGCTTCGGCGCGGGCAAGGGCGTCGAGCTCAGGACGCAGGCGGGCGCCGAGGTCGAGCTGCGCCTCGGCGACGAGGCCGTCGAGCTGGTCGCGCCCGGCGGGCTCGAGGCGATCTTCGAGGGCCTGCCGCTGCCGCCGGCGAAGCTGCGCCGGGTGGTCTACCGCCGGGCCGACGGCGCGCTCGAGGTCGACGGCGAGCCGGGGCTGGGGGCGTTCGGTCAGGCGGTGGCGGGCTCGCTGCTGCAGGTCCGCGCCGCGCCGCACGCTCCGTCGTGGCTCGGCGTGGCGGCCATGGACGCGGCGGAGTTCGACCCCGAGGAGGCGCGCGCGTTCGTGGTGACGCTGGCCGACGTGACGCTGCCGGCGGTCGGCAAGCTCGAGCTGCGCATGGACCCGACCGACACGTTGACGGCCATGCTGGGGCCGGCGGTGCTGACGGTCCGCAGCGGGCGCGGGCTGCTGCTGCTGGCGCCGGAGCTGAAGCTGGCGCTGCACCTGCGCGGGCTGCGGTACGACCTGCCGACGCGGGCGCTGCTGGTCGACTCGACGCCGGCGATGGGGCCGTACATGACGGCGCTGGCGGGGCTGTGCATCGAGGCGTTCCTGCTGCCGCTGCTGCGCAAGGGCCTCGCGCTGTGGCCGGACACCCGGAGCGAGGAGCGCTGGACGCTGTTCGAGAAGCTGGGGGCCAAGCTGACGCTCGCGCCGGGCGCGACGCTGTCGCTGCGGCGCACGGCGGACGGGCTCGAGGTCGCGGCGAGCGAGCCGCTGATGCTCGACGGCGGCGGCGGCATGATCGCCGACGTGGCGCTCGGCCGGGTCCGCTGGCTGTCGGCGGAGGACCGCCTCGAGGTCGAGAGCGAGCCGCCGGCGGGGCCGCTGCTGATGCGCGTGCTGCGGTCGGCGATCGACCGCGCGGTGCCCGACGGCGTGGCCCGGGCCGTGGCCAAGCGGCTGGCCCTGCCGGAGCCGCCGCCGGCGCGCGAGCCGGCCAGGGCGCCGACGCTGCCGCCGATCTACGAGGCCGAGCTGGCCCACGTCGGGCAGTTCGCGGCCCACGTCGACGCCTCGCAGGGGCTGACGATCGAGCTGTCGCAGGCGCAGGTGCGCTTCACCGGCGAGGCCGTGGTCCGCATGGAGAGGCTCGGCGCGCAGCTGGTCGTGCGCGGCGCCTCGGCGACGTTCATGCCGTTCACGCTGGCGCTCGAGTGCGACCCGGCGACCGGCGAGCTCGAGCACCACCTGCTGGCCCAGGCCGCGCGCGTGCTGCTGGCGCCGCTGCTGCGCCTGTGCTGGCCGGCGGACCGGCCGCTGCGCGACGGGCGGCAGGTGCTGCTGGCGGTGGGTTCGGTCGAGCTGTGCGTGCCGCCCGGCGGGACCGTGGTGGCCTCGCTCGACCCCGAGGGCGTGTCGCTGCGCTGCGAGGCGGGGCTCTACGTGGCGGGGCTCGACTTCCTGCCGGACGTCGGGCTGCACGCGCTGCGCCTGCGCTTCGCCGACTGGTCGGTCGACGTGGTCACCGGCGCCGTGCCGCAGCGGTTCTACGTCGAGGAGGAGGGCGTGGGCACGCGGACCGCGGCGCTCGTCAGCCACCTGCTGCGCGTGCTGCTGCTGCCGCGCCTGCCGGTGTGGACGCAGAAGCTCGGCGTGCGCGTGCTGCCGCCGCCGCCGGAGCTGGTCGACGAGCCGGCGATGGTCAAGGTGTGGAAGGCCCAGCTGCCGCTGGGGTTCGCGCGCACCGAGGTGGCGATGGACCCCTACGACGTGCTCGAGATCCGGGCGAGCCGGCACGAGCTGAAGTTCGCCAGCGTGCGCGGGATCGTCGTCGACGTGCCGGGGCTGCGGCTGCGCGTCACGCTGCACGCGGCGCGCTACCACATGGTCAGCGGCGAGCTGCAGCTCGGCGACTTCGGGCAGGTCGAGAACGCGGTGGCCGAGGGCCTCCTGCGCAAGGCGCTGGCCGCGGTCGACCCCACGCTCGACAAGCCGGAGGACGAGCTGACGCTGGCCGACGTGCTCGACCGCTTCGAGGCCGACAAGGACGGCAACCTGGTGCTGTTCACCGACAAGCTGATCGCGGTGAAGCTCGACCCGAAGACCGAGGTGGTGGTGCGCATCGACCACGAGGGCCTGCAGGTGTCGGCCGACCCGCCGCTGATCCTCGACGGGCTCGGGCCCATGAACTTCGTGTTCGGCGGGCTGCGCTACGACTTCAAGGAGGCCAAGTTCGACCTCCAGCTCGAGAAGGACGGCGTGATCGCCGGGCTGTTCGCCGGGTTGCTGAACCGCGAGGGCGAGAAGGTGCTCGACAACGCGGTGCGCCCGCTGCTGCCCAAGGCGATGCGCGGGCCGGGCTGGAGCCTCGCCAGCGACCCGAACCCGCACGTGACCATGGCGGCGCTGGTGCGCACGCTGAGCATGGGCAAGCTCGGCAAGCTCGCGGTCACCGACTGACGGGGACCGCACACATGGCCCCGCGGCGCAGGTCGTCGCGGGGCTCGTCGCCCGAGGTCACGCTCGGTGGGTGTCAGGGCCAGGGCGTCCGGGCATCGCGGATCCCCCGACGCACCACGCCCTCTGCCGCCTGCACCTGCGCTCCCCGGGCGATGCACCGGCTGCGCTACCATCCGCCGCGATGTGGATCCGCGGGCTCGACCTCCAGATCATCGATGGCCCTGCGCTCTGCGAGACGACGCTCGATCAGCTGCTGCGCCTCCGCGCGCGCTTCCTCGCCCTCAAGCCCCATGTGACCGCCGAAGCGGACCGCGCGGCGGTGGCCTCCTGGTTGCGCGCGCCGGGGACAACGATCGCCGTCGGCAGGGACCGCGACGGCGCGGTGCAGACGTTCATCGACATGAACTCCCGGGTCTTCGAGCACGGCGGCCAGCGCCACCTGGTCTGCTACGGCAACTACGTGTTCGCCGCCCAGCAGTACCGCGCCCACCCGGCCTACACCCTGGGCAACGCGTGGAACCTCTACGTTCATTGCCGGCGCGGCCGGACCGTGTCCCGCGTGGTGTGGACGGGGGCGTCGTATCCGACGTCGTTCGTGGTCGGGGCGCGGACCTTCGCCCACTTCTGGGCGACGTGCGAGCCCGACGCGCCGCGCCAGCTGGTGGCGCTGCTCGATGTCGCCGCGCCGTCGCTGTTCGGCGCGAGCTGGCTCGCCGAGCAGCGGCTGGTCGTGATGCGAACTCTCCCGGGACCCCACGAGCCGAGGTCCGCGGCGGGCCGCGCGGTGCTGGCGCGATACGAGCGTTGCAACCCGCGCTGGCGCGAGGGTTACGGCGTGCTGTTCGGCATGCCGCTCGACCTCGCCAACCTCGTCGGGGTCCTGCGGCGCTTGCTCGCCATCGGGCGGTGACGCCGCTCGAGGAGCCCGCCGGTGCTCGACGGGGTTCAGACCAGGGCGCGGCGGCGCAGCTCCGTGCGGATCTTGCCGAGGGCCTGCTCCTGCAGCTGGCGGATGCGCTCGCGCGACAGCGAGTACTGGTCGGCGATCTCGCGGAGGGTGCGCTCCTGCTCGTCGGCGAGGCCGAAGCGCTGGCGCAGGATGTCGGCCTCGAGCGGGCGCAGGTTCTTCAGCACCTCGCGGAGGTGGGACTGCACGACCTCGGCGTCGAGGCGGTCGCCGGGCGGCGGGGCGTCGTCGTCGGCGAGCAGGTCGATGGTGTGGCGGCCGTCGTGCTCGCCGGGGGGGCCGTCGAGGCTGACCATGGGGTCGAGGCGGGCCGACTCGACGCGCTCGACCTTGGCGGCGGACATGCCGGTGTGGGCGGCGACCTCCTCGACGGTGGGCTCGCGGCCGAGGGCGCGGCGCAGCTCGACGCGGGCGCGGCCGAGGCGGTGGGCGGCCTCGATGAGGTGGACGGGCACGCGGATGGCGCGGCCCTTGTCGGCGAGGGCGCGGGTGATCGCGTGGCGGATCCACCAGCTGCCGTAGGTCGAGAAGCGGCAGCCCATGTCGGGGTCGAAGCGGCCGACGGCCTTCATCAGCCCGAGGTTGCCCTCCTGGATCAGGTCGGACAGGGACATGCGGCCGCGGCTGTAACGCCGGGCGATGACGACGACCAGGCGGAGGTTGGCCTCGACGAACTTGGAGCGGGCCGCGCGCAGGGCCACCAACGCGTCGCGGACCTGACGGACGTACAGCTCGAACGGGTGGCTGCCCTGCCGCGGCATGCACGGCACGACGAGGCTGCGCTCGCCGGGCGCGTCGGCGGCCACGGCGTCGAGCTCGGCGGCGACCTCGTCGGCGATCGGCCCGTCGACGTCGAGGACGACCATGCGCTCCACCAGGGCGGCGCGGGCGGCCTCGAAGGCCAGCTGGTTGGCGCGGGTGTCGCGGTCTCGCAGGGCCCGCGAGGTGGCCCGCAGGGCGGCGACCTCGTCGCCCTGCGCGGCGCCGTCGGCCCGGCTCACCACCAGCTCGGTGAGGGGCGCGATGAACGGGGGATAGGAGAAGATCGCCGTCCACAGCGACCGGCGCAGCGCGACGATCGTGCGGGCGACGGCGATCTCGTCGGCCGCGGACATGATCGTGTGGTTCGACATGTCGCGGAAGTAGGCGTGGAGCTGGCCGAGTTCGGCGGCGTCCGAGGAACCGGCCGGTGCGGGGAAGGTGGCGGTGGTCATCGTGTCCAGACGATGCCTCGCCGCGGCTCGCCGCCGGTCCGCAAGGCTTGCTGCGCCGCGCGCCTGGGGAGTTCGCCAGGAGGGCAGCAGCGGCCGTAATTCGCCGGTTTACGCGAGGTCGACGCGAGCCGCAGGGGCTGCGGCGGAGGCCGCACAGTCGTCGCGCGTGGGAACCGCCAGCCGCCGCGCGGGATGAGGCATGCCGGAGCCCGAGGCACACGAACATGAAAGCACTGCGATGGTATGGCGCCCGCGACGTCCGGGTCGAGACGGCGCCCGATCCGACGATCCTCCACCCGCGCGACGCGATCCTGAAGGTCACGACCTGTGCGATCTGCGGCTCCGACCTGCACCTCTACGAGGGGCTCATCCCGACCATGGAGAGGGGCGACATCCTCGGCCACGAGTTCATGGGCGAGGTCGTGGCCCTCGGCGTCGACGTGCACGACCTGCAGATCGGCGACCGCGTGGTGGTGCCGTTCAACCTGGCCTGCGGGGCGTGCTTCTTCTGCACGCGCGGGCTGACCGCGCTGTGCGACCGCTCGAACCCCAATGCGAGCATGGCCGAGAAGGCCTACGGCTACGCGGCGTCGGGGCTGTTCGGCTACTCGCACCTGTTCGGCGGCTACGCCGGCGGGCAGGCCGAGTTCGTGCGCGTGCCGTTCGCCGACGTCGGCGCGCTGCGGGTGCCCGACGGGCTGAGCGACGAGCAGGTGCTGTTCCTCGGCGACATCTTCCCGACCGGCTACATGGCGGCCGAGAGCTGCGGGATCCAGCCCGACGACACCGTCGCCGTGTGGGGCTGCGGCCCGGTCGGGCAGATGGCGATCAAGAGCGCCATGCTGCTGGGCGCGCGCGAGGTGATCGCCATCGACCGCTTCCCCGAGCGGCTCGAGCTGGCGCGCACGCAGGGCGCGACGGTCCTCGACTACGAGCGGTCCGACGTGCTCGGCGAGCTGAAGGAGCGCACGCACGGGCGCGGGCCGGACGCCTGCATCGACGCGGTCGGCATGGAGGCGCACGGCCACGGGCTCGACTACTGGTACGACCGCGTCAAGCAGGCGGTCAAGCTGCAGACCGACCGGCCGACGGCGCTGCGCCAGGTCATCCAGGCCTGCCGCAAGGGCGGGGTGGTCTCGATCCCGGGGGTCTACGGCGGGATCGTCGACAAGTTCCCGGTCGGCGCCGCCTTCAACAAGGGGCTGACGCTGAAGATGGGCCAGACGCACACGCACCGCTACATGAAGATGCTGCTCGCGCACATCGAGGAGGGGCGCGTCGACCCGTCGTTCGTGATCTCGCACCGGCTGACCCTCGACGAGGCGCCGGACGCGTACGCGATGTTCCAGAAGAAAGAAGAGAGCTGCGTGAAGGTGGTCCTGAAGCCGTGACGCGGGGCCGGGCCGCGCGGCAAGATTTACCGCGCGGCCCGGCGCTCGCCGCCGGTGCACAGGTTTCGCGGGGCGCGGGCGGGCCGTTCGCGCCATGGTCGGCGGCATGACGAGCGCGAGCGACAGGCAGAGCGTGTCTCCGTGGGCGGGCGTGGCGATGCCGGCGTGCCCGCCGATGCTGTCGGGCACGACGACCGACGTGTGCGTGATCGGTGCGGGCATCGCCGGGCTGACCACGGCCTACCTGCTCGGGCAGGCGGGTCGGCGGGTCGTCGTGCTCGAGGCCGGGGAGATCGGCGGCGGCAACACCGGGCGGACCACGGCGCACCTCGCCAGCGCGATCGACGACCGCTACAGCGAGGTCCTGCGCGTCCGCGGGCGCGAGCACGCCAGCCTGGCCTGGCGGGCCCACACCGCGGCGATCGACGCGATCGCGGCGATCGTGCGCTCGGAGGGCATCGACTGCGCGTTCGAACGCCTCGACGGCTACCTGTTCCTGGCGCCGGGGCACGACGTCGCGGTGCTCGACCGCGAGATCGAGGCCTGCCGCGAGATCGGCTTCGGCGCGGTCGAGCGGGCCCCGTACGCGCCGCTCGGCGGGTTCGACAGCGGTCCGGCGCTGCGCTTCCCCGACCAGGCCCAGTTCCACCCGACCAGGTACCTCGCCGGGCTGGCGCGGGCGATCCTCCGCGACGGCGGGGCGATCCACACGCGCACGCGGGCCCGCCGCATCGGCGGCGGCGCCGAGCCGTGGGTCGAGACCGCGGACGGGCTGGTCGTGCGCGCGGGCGCGGTGGTCCAGGCGACCAACGTGCCCATCGTCGACAACCAGGGCGTGCACCCGCGGCAGGCGCCGTACATGACCTACGCGCTGGCCCTGCCGGTGCCGGTCGGGCAGGTGCCGCGCGGGCTCTACTGGGACACGGCGGACCCGTACCACTACGTGCGCGTGCAGTCGGAGCCGGGCGGCGGCGAGCTGCTGATCGTCGGCGGCGAGGACCACAAGGCCGGGCAGGCGCACGACGGGCCCGCGCGGCTGGCGGCGCTCGAGGCGTGGGCGCGGGCGCGGTTCCCGTCGGCGGGCGAGCCGGTGTATCGCTGGTCGGGCATGGTGCTCGAGTCGATCGACGGGCTGGCGCTGATCGGCCGGGCGCACGGCGAGGCGAACGTGTACATCGCGACCGGCGACTCGGGCATGGGCCTGACGCACGGCACGATCGCCGGCATGCTGATCCGCGACCTCGCGCTCGGAGTCGCGAACCCGTGGGAGGCCGTGTTCGACCCGTGGCGCACGCCGCTGAAGGCGGCCCGCGAGGCGCTGCGCGAGAACCTCAACGTGGCCGCGCAGTACGCCGACTGGATCGCGCCGGGCGAGGTCAAGTCGGTCGACGAGATCCCGCCGGGGCAGGGCGCGGTGGTCCGCCGGGGGCTGCACAAGCTCGCGGTGTACCGCGACGACGCCGGCCAGCTGCACGCGTGCTCGGCCGCGTGCCCGCACCTGCTCGGTCCGGTGGCGTGGAACGCGTTCGAGTCGACGTGGGACTGCACGTGCCACGGATCACGCTTCGACCCCTACGGGAAGGTGCTCAACGGCCCGGCGAACGAGGATCTGGCGCCCCACCGGCTCGGCGACGACGCGGCCTCGGCGGCCGAATGATCCGGCCCGTCGGTTGCGGTCGCGGGGCCCCAGGGGGCTTTCCGAGTGGTCGGCGAGGGAGCGCGGGCGTAGCGTTCGCGGGTGCCGACCCGCGAGCCCACAGCGCTGCGCATCCTCGTGGTCGACGGGTACCCCGGGTGGCGGGCCAGCGTGAGCAACGCGCTGCTCGCCTCGGGCTACGAGGTGTGGACGGCCGGGCGCGGGCGCGAGGCGCTGGTGACCCTGGCGAACCTGGCGGACAGCGAGCGACGTGTCGACCTCGTGTTGACCGAGGTCGAGCTCGCCGACCTCACGGGGTTCGAGCTGGCCCGCCGCGCGCGCGGGCTGTGTCCCGAGGTCCGGGTGCTGTACATGGGTTATGACGACGAACGACAGATGGACGCCGCGCGGCTGCTGCGCAAGCCGTTCTCGCTGGTGGGCCTCGAGCTGGCGGTGCGCCGGGCGACGCGGCGCGCGGCGCAGCGGAGGTGCGCGTGAGCGCGGAGCCGACGCTGCCGCGGCGGCCGCGGGTGCTGCTGGCCGAGGACCACACGCTGGTGCGCGAGGGCCTGCGCCAGCTGCTGGCGCCGCACGTGGAGGTGGTCGGGGCGCTCGG
The DNA here is from genome assembly GCA_016793465.1 of Myxococcales bacterium. Next base: position 60,150 of record JAEUJW010000075.1, on the reverse strand, counting down.
CGAGGGGCGCGGGCTGCGAGGGGCGATCGACGACACGGGGGCGGAGGTGGTGCTGCTCGACATCTCGATGCCGGGGCTCAACGGGCTCGACGCGGCGGCGCAGCTGCGGCGCTCACACCCGCAGGTCAAGGTGATCGTCGTGACGATGCACGCGGAGCCGGACTACGTGGTCGCGGCGTTCCGCGCGGGGGCCTGCGGGTACGTGGTCAAGAGCGCGGCCTCGTCGGAGCTGATCACGGCGCTGGCGACCGTGCTGGCGGACCAGCGCTATCTGTCGCCGCAGGTGGCCGCGCCGGCGGATCCGCAGGCGGTGGTCGAGCCGCTCACGCCGCGCCAGCGCGAGGTCCTGCAATTGGTGGCCGAGGGCCGCACGGCGCGGGAGATCGCGGGCATCCTCGCGGTGTCCCGCAAGACCGTGGAGTTTCACAAGAGCAGCATCATGCGCCAGCTCGGCCTGCACACCACGGCCGAGCTGACGCGCTACGCCCTGTCGCGCGGGCTCGTCGGTCCGACCTGACGCAAGAATGGCGGCGCCGGCGCGAGAAAAGCGCTTCCTGACCGGCCCCGGCCTGGGCCACGCTGGCTTCAACTATGAAGCCGCAAATTATCCTCGCAGACGATCATCGGCTGGTGCTGGAGGCGCTCGCGGTCCTGCTGGCCCGAGAGTTCGAGGTGGTGGAGGCGGTCGACAGCGGTGAGGCGCTGATCGAGGCGGTGGCGCGGTGGCAGCCGGACGCGGTGCTGTGCGACCTGACCATGCCCGGGGTGACCGGGCTCGACGCGCTGCGGGTGCTGGCGCCGCGCTACCCGGGCACGCGCTTCGTGATTCTGACCATGCATACCGACCTGCTGTACGTGCGCGAGGCGTTCGCCGCGGGGGCGCGGGGCTACATGTTCAAGGGCTCGAGCCCGGAGGAGCTGCTGGCGGCGGTGTGGACGGTGGTGCGAGGCGGGCGGGTGATAAGCCCGGTGCTCGGGCTCGACGTCGATGCGCTGGGCGAGCCGGGGCCGGCGACCCGCGGCGGCTCCGGGGTGCTGACCGAGCGCCAGCGCGAGGTCGTGCGGCGGGTCGCCCAGGGCATGGGAGGCAAGCAGATCGCCAGCGAGCTCGGCATCTCGGTCAAGACCGTCGAGTTCCACCGGGCCTGCATCGCCCGCCAGCTCGGGCTCAAGTCGACGGCGGCGCTGACCCGCTACGCGATCGACCACGGGCTGGTCGCGGCGGGCTCAGGCGCCGCCTGAGGCGAGGGGCGAGGTCGTCGGGCCTACCGGTCAGGCGGCCCGGCCGCGGACCTCGCGGAGCAGGCTGGCGCGCAGCGACTGGCGAGTCCTGGCGAGCTCGGCCCAGGGGTCGCGCTTCAGGCTGGCGAGGCGGCGCTGAAGCGTCTTGACGGAGCACTTCTGCGGCGTGGTGAGGGCCGAGAGTTCGTCCCAGCGCAGGGGCACGGCCACAGGGGCGCCGGGGCGGGCGCGCGGCGAGTAGGCGGCGATGCTGGTGGCGCCGCGGGAGTTGCGGAGGTAGTCGAGGTAGATCTTGCCGCTGCGGCCGGCCTTGCTGGCGCTGGCGGTGAACATGTCGGGGGCGGCGTGCACGAGCTCGAGGGCGAGGCCGCGGGCGAACGCCTTGACGTCGTCCCAGGACTGGCGCCCGCGGGTCAGCGGCACGACCACGTGGAGGCCCTTGCCGCCGGTGGTCTTCAAAAATGAAGCGAGGTCGAGGTCGGCGAGGCGGGCGCGCAGGGCCGCCGCGGTGTCCTTGACGCGGTCCCACGGCACGCCGGGGCCGGGGTCGAGGTCGAGCACGAGGCGGTCGGGCTCGTCGGGGTGGGCGACCGTCGACCCCCACGCGTGGATCTCGAGCACGCCGACCTGCGTCAGCGCGACCAGACCTCTGGCGTCCTTGACGAACAGGTACGGCGCGTGTTCGTCGAGGCGGGCGCTGTGGAGGCCGGGCGGCAGATCGTACGGCAGGTGCTTCTGGAAGAAGCAGCGCTGGGGCTCGCCGCTGGCGATGCCGTCGGGGCAGCGGACCACGCTGACCGGGCGCCCGGCGACCTCGCGGAGCGTCCACTCGGCGACGGCCTCGTGATAACGGGCGATGTCGAGTTTGCTGAGCGCGTCGTCGGGGTAGAGCACGCGCGCGGGGTGGGTGATCGGCACGCCGAGGACCTCGACCGCGCCGGGCTCGCCGGTCGCGGTCTTCGGCGGCTTCTTGGCGGCGGGTTTTTTGGCGGTGGTGTTCTTGGCGGCGGGCGTCGGCGCGGCTGTCTTCGCGGGTGCGGAGCCCGCCTCGGCCGGGCGCTCGCGGCGGACGTCGCGGGCGCGCTTGTCCTCGCGCACGCCGACGAACACGGGGTGGCGCAGGCGACCGTCGGCGGTCCACTCGGTGAACTCGACGTCGACGACGATGTCCGGGCGGACCCAGGTGCTGCGGGCCGAGCGGGGAGGCTTGGTCGTGAAGGGGTGGCGAGGTGTGACGAGCTCGTCGAGGCGGGCGCGCAGCTCGGCGGCGCCGTCGAAGTCGAAGCCGCTGCCGACCTTGCCGCAATAGACGAACCGGCGCTTATCGTCATGGACGCCGATCAGCAGCGAGCCGATCTTTCGCGGGCCGCTGCGTGAATTATTAAAGCCGCCGACGACGACCTCCTGGCGGTGTGCACATTTGATTTTGAGCCAGTCGCGGTGGCGGCCGGAGCGGTAGGGGGAGTCGGCGCGCTTGGCGATGACGCCCTCGAGGCCGAGCTTGCAGGCGCGGCCCAGCAGGCGCTCGCCCTCGCCGAGCACGTGGGCGGACAGGCGGATGCGCCGGCTCGTCGGGCCGGCGGCCAGCAGCTCGGCGAGGGCCTGCTTGCGGTGCAGCAGGGGCACGCGGCGCATGTCGACGCCCTGGAGGTGCAGCAGGTCGAAGGCGAAGAACACGAGGTCGCGGTGGTCGCCGGTCGAGAGGGCCTGCTGCAGCGCGCCGAAGCGGGTGATGCCGTCGGCGCCGAGGTGCACGAGCTCGCCGTCGACGACCGCGGCGTCGACGCGGATCTGCGCGCGCAGGGCGTCGACCAGCCAGGGGAAGCGCGGGGCCCAGTCCTCCTGCTTGCGCGTCAGGAGTTTAATTTGGCCGCGGTCGATGCGGGCGATCAGGCGATAGCCGTCGTACTTGATCTCGTGCAGCCACTCGTCGCCCGGCGGGACGGCGTCGACGAGGGTGGCGAGCTCCGGGGCGATGTCGTCGGGCCCGGCGTCGGGGCGCGAGGCGGAGGTCTTTTTGGCGGCGGTCTTCTGGGCGGCGGTCTTCTGGGCGGCGGCCTTCTTGAGGGCGGTCTTTTTGGCGACGGTCTTATGTGCGGTGGTTGTCTTGTTGGCGGCGATCCTATGTGCGGAGGTCTTCTTGGAGGAGGTCTTACGTGCGGTGGTTGTCTTGTCGGCAGTTCTACGTGCGGAGGAGGTCTTGTTGGTGGCGGTTTTTTCGGAGGAGGTCTTGTTGGCGGCGGGCTTGTTGGCGGCGGCCGTCTTGACGGCGGCTGTCGTCCTGGCGGAGGTCTTCTTCGTGGTCTTCCTGCCGCGGGCGGCGGCGGGTTTGGCGGACGCGCTGGTCGCCTTCCCGGCGGTCTTCCTGGTCGCCTTCGAGTGCCACACGCGATCGGGGTCGGCGGCGATGTCGTCGAGCGTGCGGCCGGTGGCCACGCTCTCGGGGCGATCGCGGACGAGCGCCTCGCCGTCGTCGCTGGCCTGCTCGTCGTCGGATTTGATTAACAGCCAGTTGTCGTGCTTGTCGCTGCGGCCGTGCATGCGCACCAGCGAGAAGCCGCCCTGCAGCTTCTCGCCGTCGAGGCGAAAGCGCAGGTGGCCCTTCGCATAGGCGGCGGCGGGGTCGTCCTCGGGGTGCCAGGTGCCGCGGTCCCACAGCACGACGGTGCCGCCGCCGTACTCGCCCCTGGGGATCGTGCCCTCGAAGCTGCCGTACTCGACCGGGTGGTCCTCGACGTGCACGGCGAGGCGCTTGTCGCCCGGGTCGAGGCTCGGACCCTTGGGCACGGCCCAGCTCTTCAGCACGCCGTCGAGCTCGAGGCGAAAGTCGTAGTGGAGGCGTGTGGCGGCGTGCTTCTGGATGACGAACCGGCCGGCGCCCTCGCCCCTGGGGGCCTCGCCGCGCGGCTCGGGGGTGCGGCCGAAGTCCCGCTTCTCGTGGTAGCGGCGCAGCGTCACGGCCTCACGCCGCCTTCCGGGTCGCGTGGCTCTTTCTGCTCGCGGCCTTTTTGGTGGTCTTCTTGGCGGCGGTCTTCTTGGCGGTGGTCTTCCTGGCCGTCTTCTTGGCGGTGGTCTTCTTGGCGGTGGTCTTCTTGGCGGTGGTCTTCTTGGCCGTCGTTTTTTTGGTGGTCTTCTTGGCGGCCGTCTTCCTGGCCGCGCGGGGCTCGGCCTTGCCGTCCTTCTCGAGGCTGCGGCGGAGCAGGGCCATGATGTCGACCACGTTGCTGGGCTCGGGGGCCTCGAGCTCCTCGGGGACCTCGACCTCGGCGGTGTCGCCGGCTCTAATTTTCTTCTTGATGAAGCCGAGCAGGTCGTCGTGGTAGGAGTCCTTGAATTCGGCGGGGTCGAACTTGTCGGACATGTCCTCGACGAGGCGCTCGGCCATCTTGAGCTCGCCGGCGGCGATGTTCGCCGTCTTGACGCCGCCGCCCGGCAGCTCGAGCTTGCTGGGCGGCACGATCTCGTGGTCGTAGCGCAGCAGCATCAGCACCAGCGCGGGCCCGCGGACCATCAGCGCCGCCACGTGCTCGCGCGTGCGGATCACCACCCGGGCCACGCCGACCTTGTTGCTCTTCTTTAATACCTCGCGCAGCAGCACGTAGGCCTTGGCGCCGCGCTTGCCGGGGGCGAGGTAGTAGGGCTTCTCGTAGTAGATCGGCTCGATCGCGTCCTGGTCGACGAATTCGACGAGCTCGACCGTCTGCGTGGCCCTGGGGTTGGCGCGCTGGAGGTCCTCCTTCTCGAGCACGACGTACTTGCCCTCGGCGTACTCGTAGCCCTTGACGACGTCCCCCCACTCGACCTCCTTGTCGGTCTTGCGGTTGTAACGCCTGTTGCCGACGGGCGCGAGGTCGCGGCGGTCGAGCTGGTGGAACTCGAGGTCGTTGCGCTTCTCGGCGGTGTACAGACCGACGGGGATCTGCACGAGCCCGAAGCTGATCGTCCCTTCCCAGATGGCCCTCGGCATGGTCGGTGTGCTCCTGTCGCTCGAGTTGGTTAACACGCGCGGATCGCCCGGCAAGTGCGCGGAGCCGCAGGGTTGTCGCTGGCGGGCCGCGCGGACGGTGAAAGATGTGCACAAGCGACGGCAGCGAATGCGTCGGTCGCCGCGGGCTCGACGTGGCCAGGGTAGGGGCCATGCGAGCAGTCGTATTTCACGGTGTCGGCGACATTCGCCTCGACAAGGTGGCGGACCCCAAGCTGCGCGAGCCGACCGACGCGATCGTGCGGCTGACGGCGAGCGCGATCTGCGGGACCGACCTGCACTTCATCCGCGGGACCATGCCGGGCATGCGCACCGGCACGATCCTCGGGCACGAGGGCGTCGGCGTGGTCGAGGAGCTCGGCCGCGACGTCCGCAACCTCAAGGTCGGCGACCGCGTGGTCATCCCGTCGACGATCGCGTGCGGCTATTGTGCGTACTGCCGGGCGGGGTACTACGCGCAGTGCGACAACGCGAACCCCAACGGGCCGGCCGCGGGCACCGCGTTCTACGGCGGACCGGCGACGACGGGGCCGTTCCACGGGCTCCAGGCCGAGCTGGCGCGGGTGCCGTTCGCGGCGGTCAACCTGGTCAAGCTGCCGCCGGAGGTGCGCGACGACCAGGCGATCCTGCTGTCGGACATCTTCCCCACGGCGTACTTCGCGGCCAAGCTGGCGGAGATCACAGCGGGCGACACGGTGGCTGTGTTCGGCTGCGGGCCGGTCGGGCAGTTCGCCATCGTCAGCGCCAGGCTGCTCGGCGCGGGCCGGGTGTTCGCCGTCGACTCGGTGCCGTCGCGCCTCGAGATGGCGTGCCAGCTGGGGGCGGAGGTCATCAACTTCGAGCAGGAGCCGCCGGTCGAGGCGCTGAAGCGGTTGACCGGCGGCATCGGGGTCGACCGGGCGATCGACGCGGTCGGGGTCGACGCCAACCACGCGCACCACGGACCGGCGGGCAAGGCGAGCAAGCGCGACGCGGAGCGGCACGCCCGCGAGGTCGCCGAGGTCGCGCCGGACGCCAGGCCGGACGGCGAGCTGTGGCGGCCGGGCGACGGCCCGTCGCAGGCGCTCGACTGGGCCGTCGAGGGCCTGGCCAAGGCGGGCACGCTGTCGATCGTCGGGGTGTACCCGCAGTCCGCGAGGTTCTTCCCGATCGGCGTGGCGATGAACAAGAACCTGACGATCAACATGGGCAACTGCAACCACCGCAAGTACGTGCCGCGGCTGGTCGACCTCGTGCACCGCGGGACGATCGACCCGAGCACGGTGCTGACCCAGCAGGAGCCGCTCAGCGACGTGATCGCGGCCTACGAGGCGTTCGACCGCCGCGAGCCGGGGTGGATCAAGGTCGAGCTGCGCCCGGCGGGCTGAGCCGCGGTAGACTCGAGCGGTGGCCGAGACCGATCGCCGCACGCTCAGGCAGCGCCGCGAGGTGCTGCGGGGCTACGACATGAGCGAGCTGGCGGCGCACGTCGACCCGTCCGACCCGACCCTCGAGGGCGTGCTGTACGAGCCGCAGGCGGTCGAGCTGACGCCGGCCGCGCGGGCGGCGGTCGAGCGCGAGCCGTGGCGGCTCGCGGGCGTGCTGCGCGAGGCGGGGCGGCTGATCGGCATCTCGGGCGGACCGCTCAGCAGCTCGGAGCCGGCCGAGTTCACGCTCGACGGGCGGACCTACGCCAGCGTGTGGTGGTTCTATCAGGCGCTCAAACTGGCGGAGGGCGACCCGCTGCGCGCGGCGGCGGCGGCCGGGCGCGCGGGGCCGCGGAGGGTCAGGCCGGCGCACCGCGGGTGGTTCGAGTACGGCGACGAGCAGCTCGACGTCGGCTCGCGGCGGCACGGCGAGCTGATCCTGCGGGCCACGGCGGCGAAGGTGCTGGCCCACCGCGGGGTGCAGGACGCGCTGGCGGCCTCGGGCTCGGCGCGGCTGCTGGCCGGCGGCGTCGGCTCGACGGCGCTGGGGCGCTACATGCCGCTGGCGCTGATGGTGATGCGCCTGAAGCTGTTCCACCGCTGAGGTCCGGCGGCGGCGCCGGACGCTCGCGGTGGGTGGCCGCGGACGCGCGGGCGATCAGCCGGGCTGCGGGCAGGCGGCGGAGGTGACGGCGTCGCTGTTGTTGTCCTCGTTGCACTCGAGGATCGCGCCGTCGCCGTCGCTGGCGTCGTCGACCTCGACGTAGTAGTCGGCGGGCATGTCGGGCGGCGGGGCCGGGACGACGATGCTGACCTTGGTCGACTGGCCGGGCAGGAGCGCCTTGTCGGTCACGGCGGCGCCGAGCGGGACGCCGGTGGCGTCGACGCCCTGGAAGAACTCGACGTTGATGCCGGCGGGCACGCCGAGGGCGCCCTCGTTGCGCACGGTGGCGATCAGCTCGAGCGAGTCGGTGCACTGGTCGAGGCCGATCGACAGGCCGACGGTCAGGTCGGAGGCGTTGAACACGCCCTCGCCCTGCGAGTTCTGGCGGTAGTTGTTGAGGCCCGGGTTGGTCCAGTTGTCCTGCTCCATCATCGGCGGGTTGCCGGCGGACGTCGCGTTGGTCACGTGGTAGGTGTGCTGCGTCCACACGCGGCGGGTCGGCACCCACTCGTCGTTGGCGTCGCCGTACAGGAACACGCCCTTGCGCGTGACGTAGCCGGGGGCGTTGCACGAGCCGACCAGGCTGGCGGTCATGAGGATCTCCGAGTTGCCGTCGGCGTCGGCGTCGACGACGAGGGGGTACTCGTGGATGGTCGCGCTCGAGTTCTCGACCTGCAGGAGCACCGTGCCGTCGGCGCCGTTGTACACGCGGGCGTAGCACTCGTCGTTGTAGGTGACCTCGGCGGCGCCGTCGCCCTGGAAGTCGAACACCGACGAGCCGGTGCAGTTCGACGACTGGTCCTGGGTGGTCTGCGACCAGCGGCGGTAGATCGCGCCGGCGGCGGGGGCCGCGTCGCCCATCGGCTGCACGACCTCCTCGCCCATGCGGTTGAGGTCGAACACGGTGTAGGCGGCGGCGCCGGCGACCGCGAGCTCGGGGCGGCCGTCGCCGTCGAAGTCGGCGACGGTGGGCGGGCCGCCGAGGCCGCCGCCGGGCACGGCGCGCGGCTGGGTGCGCATGGCGTCGTTCATCTCGCAGGCGACGCCGGTCGGGTCGACGCCGCACCACAGCTTGCCGGTCGCGCCGTCGAGCACGCGGATCATGCCGGACGAGGCGATCACCACCTCGGGCGTGCCGTTCTGGTCGAGGTCGGCGATGGCCGGCCAGCCGTCGTTGCCGTTGGTGTTGTTCCACAGCTCGGTGACGTTCACCGTCGGCGGGTCGCCGGGGGTCCAGTCGACCTTCCAGGCCTGCTTGCCGCTGACGATCTCCGGGTAGCCGTCGGCGTCGAGGTCGACGACCGCGCTGAGGCCGCCGAGGTACCCGGGCGGGCCGCCGAGCAGGCCGCCGTTGTTGGCGAAGTTCCACACCATCGTGCCGTCGTGGTCGAGCAGCGAGGCGCCGACCACGATCTCGGTCATCTCGTCGTCGTCGAAGTTGGCGGCCGTGAGGCCGGCGCCGCTGCCGATGCCGGTGGTCGCCGGCATGTTGTTGGCCAGGTGCGAGGTCCACAGGAACACGCCCTGGCCGTCGATGGCGTGGATCGGGGCCTTGCCGCCGGCCTCGCGCCCGGCGTAGAGGATGTCGGGGAGGCCGTCGCCGCTGACGTCGCCGAGGGCGATGGTCGAGCGGCCGTGCGAGCCGAACTTGTTCATGTTGGCGTCGGGCTCGATGCGGAACTTCTCGGCGCCGGTCGTGCCGTCGAGCACGACGATGATGCCGCGGGTGAAGTCGTTGGCCATGTACTTGGTGGTGTTGACGACGACCTCGGGGCTGGCGTCGCCGTCGAGGTCGGCGACCACGGGGATCGAGAGCACCTCCTCGAGCTGCCACGACCACTCGAGCACGGCGTCGAGGGTGTCGAAGTCGGGCACGACCTCGCAGAGCAGCGGGTCGGGCTGCGGGAGGCACTGCCCGAGGGTCTGCTCGCAGTACTCGCCGGGCATGCAGTCGTAGGAGTCGGAGCAGGGGGCGCCGGGGGTCACGCAGACCTCGCCGGAGCAGACCTGGCCGACCTCGCAGCACAGCGAGAGGTCCTCGCCGCAGCGGATCTCGCTGGCGCAGGTCGGCAGGCAGTTGCCCTCGATGCACTCGTTGCCGGCGGGGCAGCACGCGGCGGGCTGACCGCAGAGGGTGCCGCCCTCGCACAGGTCGCCGCCGGTGGTCGAGTCGGTGGTGGCGGTCGGGTCGCCGGTGGTCGTCGGGTCGCCGGTCGACGAGGTGTCGCCGGTCGGGCTGGTGCCGGTCGGGGTGTTGGTGGTCTCGGTGCCGGTCTGGGAGTTGCCGGCGGTGCCGTCGTCGTCGGTGGTCGGGGGCGTCGCGGTGGTGCCGGTCACCACCGGGCCGCCGCTGGTGTCGGTGTCGACGCCGCCGGTGGCGCTGTCGGTCTGACCCGCGGAGCCGTCGCCGCCGCTGTCGCCGCAGCCAGCCGCGAGCGCGAGCGCGAACCAGGAGGACCATGTACCGATGCCGCGTGCCGCCATGCCAATTGTCATGGCGGCATCGGAGCACGGCGGGTGCGGGTCGATCAACAGCGTTCGGGCGCGCGGCGGTGCCCGTCGCGTGAAACCGGGCCGCGGGCAGGGCACGCGTCCGCCCGCGGCGGGCCGCCCGCGGCGGGCTAGCGCGAGGCCTTGGCGACGGTGTTCTGCGACGCGAACTTACCCCGGCCGACGTAGACGGCGACGGGGTCGGTCAGGGTGGCGCCGCCGCTGACCACGGAGGCCGGCGTCGCGACGGTGAGCTCGGTGATGAACTCGGCGGCGGCGAGCAGGGCGGCCTTGCTGGTGGACTTGGCGACCTGGGACTGCTGGGCGGGCAGCACGGCGGAGATCTTGAGCGAGCCGACGCCCTTGATGGTGAAGCTGGAGGTCGCGTAGGCGCAGGCGGGCACGACGACCGAGGCCTCGTCGCCGAGCACGCAGACGGCCTTGCCGCCGACCTTGAGCTTGCCGGTGCCGGTGATGGCGACGGAGATCTCGTCGGTGAGCACGGGGGCCGGGGTGGTGAAGCTGTTGGCGGGGAAGACGGCGAGGTCGCCGGTGGTGACGAGCGGGGAGGCCATGATCAGGGCTTGGTCTGGTTGAGCTGGACGCTGAGGTTGCAGGCGCCGTCGAGGGCGGCGACGTCGAGGTCGCTGTCGCCGTCGAGGTCGGCGAAGGCGACGCCGACGAGCGGGGCGGCGAGGCCGGTCGCCATCTTGTAGACCTGGGTGACCTCGCCGGCGTCGAACACGACGATCGGGAGGCTGGTGCTGGACTCGTCGAGCACGACGATGTCCTGCTTGCCGGGGCCGCGCAGGGCCACGGGGAACAGGCGGGTCGGGACGCCGCCGACGGCGATCGGCGGGTCCTGGGTCTCGTAGGCCTGGTTGGAGTCGCTGACGATCCACAGCTGCTTGCCGGCCTCGTCGAGCGAGAGGATGTCCGGGAGGTCGCCCAGGATGCCGAGCTGGACGACGGCGAGGTCGCTGGCGGACTTGCCGACGGGGTAGGGGCCGGTGGCGATGGTGGCGTTGTTGAGGAAGTCGGGCACGATGCTGACGTTGCCGACCATGGGCATGGGGCCGAAGCCGACCACGAGGTCGAGGTTGTCGGACTCGGCGACGATGCGGAAGAACGCGAGGGACGTCGGCGGGGCGACGATCTTGGCCGGGAGCTTGATCGAGACCATCGGCTCGAACACGCCGGTCGTGACGTGGGCGGCGTAGCCGATGTTGCGCGCGTCGGTGGCGATGAGGATGTCGGAGTTGCTGTCGTCGGTGACGTCGACGACCTGGAGCACGCCTTCGACGACGGTGCCGAAGTCGTTGGGGTGGGGGACCAGCTCGCCCATGAAGCAGTAGGTCGGGTCGGGGGTGTGGTCGTTGCGGCAGAAGTAGACCTGGCCGCCGCCCTGGAGGCCGACGATGTCGTCGTAGCCGTCGTGGTCGATGTCCTGGACGGCGAGCGCGGACGTCGCGATCTCGAAGGTGAACATATGGTTCTGGTCGGTGAAGGCGGCGTCGCCGTCGTTCTGCAGCACGTGGACCGAGGGCGTGTTGGGGCGGCGGACCGCGAGGTCGGTGACCCCGTCCGCGTCGAACGTGCCGGACACGAGCGCCGAGCAGAGCTCGCCGAAGTCGCCGCTGAAGCCCGGCACGAACAGCGGGCGGCAGATCACCGGGTCGCAGCCGTCGCCGGGGATCTGGTTGCCGTCGTCGCAGACCTCGCCGGGGTCGAGCGTGCCGTCGCCGCACTTGGCGGCGGGGGCGGTGGTGTCGCTCGAGGTGTCGCCCGGGTCGCCGGTGGTGGGGTCGACCATCGAGGTGGCGGTGGCGTCGCCGTCGCTGGTGCTGGAGGGGTCCTGCGTGGACGTGCCGGTGGGGGCCGGGGGGTCGCCGGTCGAGGCGGACGTCTCACCCTGGGGGTCGCCGGGCAGGAGGGCGAAGCCGGGGTTGTCCCGGCACCCGGAGGAGCACCACGTCACCGCCACCACCAGCGCACCTGCCCCTAAACGCCGCACGCGTGCAGGATACTCGATGGCCCGCGGGCCGCGGGGACTCGCGGGCAGGCGCGCAAGTGCGCAGAGTGGATCGGCGCGGCGCCGGTCGCGGGCGCCCGTCGCGGCTCAGGGGGCCACGGCGGCGTCGGTGATCTCGAGGCCGCGGTCGATGATCGCGAAGCCCTCGCGGAGCTCGGCCTCGGAGATCGAGAGCGGCGGGTTGCACATGATGCTCCACCACTGCTGGACGGTGTAGAGGCCCTCTTGCCGGAAGAACGCCATGAGCTTGTCGAGGGCCGGGTGCGAGCCGCCGTAGGGGGCCATGCGGGTGCCGTGGCGGTCCTTTTGCAGCTCGATGGTGCCGAACAGGCCGAGCGCGCGGTAGTCGCGGACGGACGGGTGCTTGGCCTTCAGGGCGGCCATCTCGGCGAGCATGACGTCCTGCATGCGGGCGGCGTGCTCGACCAGCCGCTCCTCCTGCATGACCTCGAGGACAGCCTCGGCGGTGGCGAGGCAGAGGGCGTGGGCGTTGTAGGTGAGGCCGCCCCAGAACACATTGTCGCGGAAGTGGTCGGCGATCTTGTCGCGGACGCCCATGGCGCCGAGGGGCAGGTAGGAGCTCGTGAGGCCCTTCGCCATGGTCAGGATGTCGGGGACGATCCCGGCGTGCTGGAAGGCGAACATCTTGCCCGTGCGGCCGAAGCCGCACATCACCTCGTCGCAGATGAGGAGGATGCCGTACTTGTCGAGGAGGGCGCGCAGGCCCTCGAGCCAGCCCTTCGGCGGGGGCAGGATGCCGTTGGTGCCGATCACGGTCTCGACGATCATGGCGGCGATCGTCTGCGGGCCCTCGTACATGATCACCTCCTCGAGGTAGCGGAGGTGGTTGGCGGTGCGCTCGGCGTCGTCGGAGCCGAACGAGTAGTCGTAGGGGATCGGGTCCATCACGCGGATGAAGCCGGGGGCGCCGGGCTCGTTGGGGATGCGGCGGGGGTCGCCGGTCATCTGCATGCCGACGTGGGTGGCGCCGTGGTAGCTGCGGTAGCGGCTCAGGATCTTGAAGCGGCCGGAGAACTGGCGGGCGGCCTTGACGGCGTTCTCGTTGGCCTCGGCGCCGCCGAGGGTGAAGAAGAACGTGTTGATGTCGCCGGGCACGAGCTCGGCCAGCAGCTTGCCGAGGCGCGCGCGCGGGGCGGTGGTGAGGCTCGGCGCGACGAACAGCAGGCCGCTGTCGATCTGGCGCTTCATGGCCGCCAGCACCTTGGGGTGCGAGTGGCCGATGTTGACGCTCATGAGCTGGCTGTTGAAGTCGAGGTAGCGCTTGCCGTCGGTCGTGTAGAAGTACACGCCCTCGGCGCGCTCCACCACGAGCGGGTTGACGGCGCCGCTCTTCGACCACGACCACATGGTGTGGCGCTTCGAGTCTTCGAGGATCTGCTTCGTGTCCATGCTGCGGGCGGTTTTACAGCCGATCCCGGGGGCTGACCAGGGGCCGGCGCGGGCCGGGCCGCGGGCCCGGCTGCGGCATCGGGGCGCACCCGGCGGGGCGGGCCGCGGCGTGTTAGCGTCGGGGACATGGCCGGCGTGACATGCATGCACTGCGCGCGGTGCGAGCGCGAGGTGGCGGTGAGCTACGCCTACTCGGCGGCGATGCGGCGCTGGTGGAAGGCGTACTTCCTGGTGCCGCCGCTGGTGCTGATCCCGCTGGCGCCGTTCCTGGCCGGGGACTACGTGGTGTCGCTGCCGATCATGATGGTGTACATGCTGGGGTTCGGGCCGGCGCTGGCGATCGTCCGCGACCCGCCCACGTGCGCGGAGTGCGGGGCGTTCGTGACGCCGCGGGCGTGAGCGCGGGACCTGGCCCTCAGGACCTGGCCCTCAGGATCTGGCCCTCAGGACCTGGCCCTCATGACATCCAGGTCGCGTCCTTGCTGAGGGACCAGCGGCTGGTCAGCTTGCGCGGGCGGGTCCAGAAGCGGAAGCCGTCGTAGCCGGTGAGGTCGCCCTGGCCGAACAGGGAGTAGTTCCAGCCGCCGAAGCCGAACGGCTCGCGGGGCACCGGCACGCCGACGTTGACGCCGCACATGCCGGCCTCGAAGCGCTCGATGCAGTGGCGGGCGACGGCGCCGCTGGTGGTGAAGATCGAGGCGGCGTTGCCGTAGGGGTTGTTGTTCTCGATGGCGATCGCCTCGTCGACGGTGCGGGCGCGCAGGATCGAGAGCACGGGCCCGAAGATTTCTTCGCAGCCGGCGGGCATCTCGGGGCGGACGTGGTCGAGCACGGTCGGGCCGACCCACGAGCCCTTGCCGCCGGGGGCGCTGACGCGGCGGCCGTCGACGAGCACCTTGGCGCCCATCCGCTCGGCCTCGTCGATGTAGCGGTGGATGCGCTCGACCGCGGCCTGGTGGATGACGGGGCCCATGTCCTCGCCGAGGCGCAGCTTGCGGGTGTTGTCGGCGATGGCGTCGACGATGTGCTGGACGTCGCCGACGGCGATCATCGTCGAGGCGGCCATGCAGCGCTGGCCGGCGCAGCCGTAGGCGGAGGCGACCACGGTGGTGGCGGTGAGCTCGACGTCGGCGTCGGGGACCACGAGGATGTGGTTCTTGGCGCCGCCGAGGCACAGCATGCGCTTGCCGAGCGCGGCGCCGCGGGAGTACAGGGTGCGGGCGACGCGGGTCGAGCCGACGAACCCCATGGCTTTGATGTGGGGGTTGTCGACGAGGGCCTCGACGGCGGGCTGGCTGCCGTTGACAGTATTAAAGACGCCGCTCGGGAGGCCGGCCTCCCTGAGGAGAGACGCGAGCTTGAGCGCGCCGTAGGGCACGAGCTCGGAGGGTTTCAGGACGAACGTGTTCCCGGCGGCGAGGGCCTGGGGGAGCATCCACAGCGGGACCATGATCGGGAAGTTGAAGGGGACCACGCCGGCGACCACGCCGAGCGGCTCGTGGGTGACGCTGCAGTTGATCCCGCGCGACACGTCGAGCTGCTCGCCCTGGGCCATGTTCTCGAGGCTGAGGCCGAACTCGAGGCACTCGATGCCCTTCAAAACGTCGGCGCGGGCCTCGGGCAGGACCTTGCCGTTCTCGTGGGAGACGAGCCAGCTGAGCTCGTCGATGTCGCGCTCCATCAGGGCCTTCAGGCGGAACAGCACCTGCACGCGCTCCTTCAGCGGGGTGTCCTTCCAGCCGGGGTAGGCGGCGCGGGCGGCGGCGACCGCCGCGTCGACGTCGGCCGCGGACGACAGGGCGACGTGGCCCATGACCTCGCCGTGGCGCGGGTTGTGCACGGGCAGGGTCTCGCCGGAGGCGGCGGGCGTCCACTGGCCGCCGATCCAGTTGTCGCACGGGGCGTAGGACGAGAAGGCGTAGCTGCGCGCGGGGAACGGCGGGGCGAGGGCTGTCATGGCAGGAGAGCCCTTATACTCGCGCGCGACGGGGCGGGCAATCTCGGGGGCCCGGGCCGGCGGGTGACGACACGCGGCGGGGCGAGCGGCCGCCTGGAGCGCGGGCGAGCCGGGGGCGCGTCAGGGCTTGCGGGCGCGGAGGCCGAACATCAGCGGCAGGTCCATGGCGCCGGGCGGCATGGCGAAGCGGCGGCCGGGCAGCGCGCGCATGTCGGCGAACAGGCGGCAGCCGTTGGCGTGGCGGTGCTCGTGGAAGCGCTCGAGCGCGAGGCCGGCGTCGAGCACGGCGCCGAGGATGTCGCCGATCGTCCACGAGAACTCGGCGGTGGGGTGCGGGTTGCGGAAGCCGACCTCGCCGTCCTGCCAGCCCGAGGGCGTGAGCGTGGGGCCGGACTGGGCCACGTAGTCGCCGATGCCGTCGGGGCCGGGGCAGGGCTGGCCCTCGCCGAAGTAGGGGTAGGCGGGCCTGAGCTCGGCGTCGAGGGTCATGGGCAGCGGGTGGAACTCCATGAGCACGAGGACGCCGCCGGGGCGGAGCACGCGGGCCACGCCGCGGGCCCAGGCCGCGAGGTCGGACAGCCAGATGAGCACGCCGTAGCTGGCGAACGCGACGTCGAAGCGCCGCGGGGTCTCGGCCAGGAAGTCGTAGACGTCGCTGCGCACGAACGTCGCCGGCACGCCGGCGTCGCGCGCGAGGTCGGCGGCGAACGCCACGGCCTCGTCGCTGATGTCGACGCCGGTCACGTCGGCGCCGAGGCGGGCCAGCGACAGCGTGTCCTGGCCGGAGTTGCACTGCAGGTGCACCAGCGCGCGGCCGGCCAGCGGTAGGGCTGGCGTTCGGGACAGGTCCGTTCGGCCATGTTCGTCGGGCCATGCCGCGGGCGGGACGTCGAGCAGGGCCAGCTCCTCGGGGTAGAGGGTGGAGCCGCCGTCGCGCAGGAAGCCGGCCTGGTCGCGCTTGTGGCTGTTGTGGGCGCGGGTGGCGAGGTTCCAGGAGCGTCGGTTCTGTTCGTGGGCGTCGCGCAGCATGGCGGCGCCGGGACTACCACGATTGACGGCGGCTCAGGCGGCGGCGCGGACCATGACGATGCGGGGGGCGGCGGCGGGCTCGGGGTCGGCGAGCTGGTGGAGCAGCTCGACGTGGGGGAGGTCGGTGCGGCCGGCCAGCGGTTCGAACCCGAGGCTGCGGTAGAGGCCGAGGGCCCAGGCGGCCTGGGCGAACGCGACGAGCGAGAGGTGGGTGCACTGGGGGTCGTCGTGGGCGGCCTGGAGCACCTGGGTGGCGAGGGCGCGGCCGAGGCCGCGGCGCTGGTGGTCGCGGTGGACGGCGATCTCCTCGAGGTGGAGGAACGGGCCGCGCACGAAGTAGCTGGCGTAGCCGACCGGGGCGTCGCCGTCGCAGGCGACCAGCACGGTGGTGTACTGCAGCAGGTGGCGCATGTCGGCGTCGCTGCGCGGGTCGACCTGGCCGGGCGAGAAGCCCGCGGCGTAGTAGAGCTCGGTGGCCGAGCGCTCGATGGCCTGGAGGGCGGGGAGATCGCGGCAGGTGGCCGGGCGGATCAGCAAGCCGCCAACATACCCGGGCGGGCGGGCGGCTGTAAACGGGCACGGCCCGGCGGGCAAAGTTCGCGCGAGGTCAGGTGATGGCGTCGCAGGCACCGAGCAGGCGGCAGAGCGCGGCGCCAGACAGATCGCCGGTGAACTCTGCGGGCCGGTGGGACTTGCCGGACTCGTAGTCGGCGATCGTCCTGGCGACGGTGGCGCGCGAGGAGCCGGTGAGCTCGGCGATATCGTCGGCGGAGCGGCCGTCGCGGTGCATGCCGACGATCAGGTAGGAGCGGCCCTTCTTGATGCTCGCGGGCTCGCTGAGGAAGCGGTAGGGGCGGGCGAGGTAGCGGGCGCGGTCGGCCAGCACGCCGCGCTTCAGGGTCAGGCCGACGCGGGCGCTGGCGTGCACGTCGGCGCGGCGGTCGCCGTCGACGCTGAGGTAGAGCGGCGAGCCGGCGGCGGCGTCGGCGTCGCGGTCGAAGCCGGCGACGAGGGCGGCGATCGTCGGCCTCTTCGTGCGCGCGAGGATGTGGTCGACGCACATGCACGGGCCGTCGATCAAGGTTTGTTCGTCGCCGAGCTCGGCGAGGCCGCGCACGAGGATGCCGGCGTGGTGCTCGGGGCCGCCGGCGGCGATGTCGAGGCCCTTGTAGGTGCCGCCGCGGTACTCGCCGCCGCTGCGGTGGAAGTACCAGCGGGCGAACTCCTGCTGCATGACGTCGCCGTGGGTGAAGCTGTCGGGGTGACCGGGGCTGTGCCAGTAGACCTCGATCTCGGTGATGCGGTGGGGCCGGCCGGCGATGTGCAGGGTGGTGCGGTTGAGGATGAGGTCGGCGGCCGCGCGGAAGGCGGGCAGGTGGTCGGCGTCCTCGTCGTGCGGCGCGGGGAGCAGCTCCGCGAGGGCGGCCGAGAAGGGCGAGGACGCGTGCATGGCCGGGGATGATAGCGCCGCGGCGTGGGCGGATGGGCGCCGCGACGCGGGCGCTCGCCTACGGCTTGCGCCACAGCTCGCCGTTGAAGCTGAAGCCGAGGACGAACAGCGGCAGGCCCTGGCTCACGTCCTGGCCGGTGCGGAAGCGGTGCTTGACCCACCACTGCGCGGCGAAGAACAGCGTCGGCTTGAGGAACCTGCGCTCGGGGCGGTCGCGGAAGGTGTAGCTGATCAGCGGGCCGATGCGGGCCGTGTCGTTCATCTTGTCGTTCTCGACGTCGCCCGGCTCGTAGGCGTCGGTCGGGTAGAAGACGTGATAGTAGGTCGCGCGCACGCCGATGTTGAAGCGGTGCTTGGTGTTGACATAGACCAGGTCGCTGTCGTTGCTGAGGAACCACCCGCGCGCGGGGGCGAGGATGTCGTGGCGCAGGTCGTAGAACACGTCGCTGCCGCTCGGGAGCTTGACCAGGTTGTGAAAGAACGTCAGCTCGTCGCGCAGGGCGATCGGGCCGAGCTTGATCTGGAACAGGGCGGCGAGCTCGGCCTGGCCGCCGTAGGTGTTGATGGCCTGCTTGTTGTCGGCGCGGGCCTTCAGCACGTCGGGGCCCGAATCGTCGTAGGGCGACTGGAACGGGTGGGCCTTGAAGCTCTGGCTGCCGTACCAGCCGACGAAGTAATAGGCCGCGCGAAACTGCAGGATGGCGAGGGGGACCAGCGTCATCGTCGCGCCGACGCGGGAGATCGACGGCGAGAAGGTCGGCGTGAAGCCGATGCCGAAGTAGGTGTCGTCCCAGAGCTTGCCGGTGCGGGCCGAGAGGCGTCGGCGGTACACCAGCGAGAAGCGGTCCTCGAGGCCGAGCGGGTTGATCCGCAGGACCAGAGCGTTGCTGTACATCAGGCGGTGGCGCGGGGCGGGCTCCGGGGCGGGCGCCGCGGGCGGGATGCTCGGCGGCATCGGCGGGGTCGGCTCGGCGCGGGACGGCGGCATGGCCGGGCCGGGCGCCGGCGGCGGCGCCGTGTCGGTGGTGGGCGCGGGGGTCGGAGCCGGGTCCGGGGCGGCTGCGTCGGCGTCGGGGTCTGGCGCGGGGGCGATGGCGCCGGGCTCCGGAGACGCAGATGTTGCGTCCGGGGCGGGCGCAGGGGATGCCGGCGGGACGGGCGTGGCGGCAGGGGCGGCGAGGGTGAGTACGGCGAGCCAGGCGCAGACCACGGACATGGGTCCGTGGACTGTCTCATGGTGCGCGAGCCGTCGATACCACCTTCGGATTCCGGAATCGATCTCCCCGAGATCGGTGGTTCACGGCCCCCGAACGGTGACGGGGCGGCGGCCCTGTTTTCAGGCGCGGGGCAGGTAGCGTCCGGCGCCGCGTTCGACGCGGAGGTCGCCGTGTTTGTACTGCACGCGGCCGGCGACGATCGTGTGGGTCACGGCGCCCTGGATGGCGAAGCCCTCGAAGATGTTGCGGTCGCAGTTGTGGCGGTGGGTGCTGGCCGAGATGGTGCTCGTCGGGGCCGGGTCGTAGACGAACAGGTCGGCGTCGGAGCCGACGGCGACGGCGCCCTTGCGGGGGTAGAGGCCGAAGATCTTGGCCGGGCGGGTGCAGCACACGTCGACGAACTGCTGGAGGGTGAGCCGGCCGGTGGCGACGCCGTAGGTGTACATCAGCGGCATGCGGTTCTCGATGCCGGCGGCGCCGTTGGGGATCTTGCAGAAGTTGTCCTTGCCCATCGCCTTCTGGTCGTGCTGGCGGAACGGGCAGTGGTCGGTGGCGACGGTGTGGATGAGGCCCGCAGACAGCGCGGCCCACAGCGGCTCCTGGTGGCCCCGGGGGCGGATCGGCGGGCTCATGACGTACGCCGCGCCCTCGAAGTCGGGCTTGTCGTAGACGCTGTCGTCGAGCAGGAGGTACTGCGGGCAGGTCTCGACCCACACGAGCTGGCCGTCCTGGCGCGCGCGGACCACCGCGTCCATCGACTCCTTGCAGGTCAGGTGGACGATGTAGATCGGCTGGCCGCTGCACTTGGCGAGCATGATGGCGCGGCCGGTCGCCTCGCCCTCGACCCACGAGGGCCGCGACTCGGCGTGGTATTTGGGGGCCGTCTTGCCCGCGGCGACGAGCTTCTTCTGCAGGGCCTGGACGGCGAGGCCGTGCTCGCAGTGGGCGGTGACGAGCGCGTTCAGGCTGGCGGCGGTGTCGATGACGCCGATCATCTCGTCGTCGTCGACGCCGATCGCGCCGGTGTAGGCCATGAACACCTTAAAAGATGTGATCCCGTTCTCGCGGTGGACCTGCCGCATTTCGCGCTCGACCTGCTCGCCGTACCACGTGACGGCCATGTGGAACGCGTAGTCGGCGACGGCCTTCCTGGCATTGTTGAACCAGAAGTCGCGGGCCTCGATCAGCGACTGGTTGCGGCTGGGGATCACGAAGTCGATGATCGTGGTGGTGCCGCCGGCCACGCCGGCGGCCGTGCCGGTGTAAAAGTCGTCGGCGCTGACGGTGCCCATGAAGGGCAGCTCCATGTGCGTGTGGGCGTCGATGCCGCCGGGGAACACGTACTGTCCGTTGGCGTCGACGACCTCGGCGCCGGCGGGCACGTCGAGGTTCGGGCCGATCGCGCGGATGATGCCGCCCTCGCAGTAGACGTCGGCGACGTACTGGTCGAGGGCGGTGACGATGGTGCCGTTGCGGACGACGGTGCCGGACTGCATGGAGGACCCCCTGTCAATGACGACGCTTCAGGTGCGCACGAGCTCGGCGTAGGCCTCGGGGCGGCGGTCGCGGTAGAACTGCCAGGTCTGGCGGACCTCGTCGATCATGTCGAGGTCGAGGTCGGCGACCACCAGCTCGTCGTCGTCCTCGCCGGCCTCGGCGAGGATCTGGCCGCGCGGGTTGACGAAGTAGCTGTGGCCGTAGAACTTGCCGATGTTCCACGGGGCCTCGGTGCCGACGCGGTTGATCGCGCCGACGTAATAGCCGTTGGCGACGGCGTGGGCCGGCTGCTCGAGCTTCCACAGGTACTGGCTGAGGCCGGCGACCGTGGCGCTGGGGTTGAACACGATCTCGGCGCCGTTGAGGCCGAGGGCCCGCGCGCCCTCGGGGAAGTGGCGGTCGTAGCAGATGTACACGCCGATGGTCGCGAACTGGGTCTTGAACACGGGGTAGCCGCCGTCGCCGGGCTTAAAAAAGTATTTCTCCCAGAAGCCGGACGTCTGCGGGATGTGCTGCTTGCGGTACTTGCCGAGGTAGGTGCCGTCGGCGTCGATCACGGCCGCGGTGTTGTAGTACACCCCGCGCATGGCCTCCTCGTAGAGCGGGACGACGATGGCCATGCCGTGCTGCTTGGCCAGCTCCGCCATGATGGCGGTGGTCGGGCCGGGGATCGCCTCGGCGGCGGCGTACCAGCGGCGGTCCTGGCTGGGGCAGAAGTACGGGCCGTTGAAGATCTCCTGGAGGCAGAGGATCTGCACGCCTCGCTTGGCGGCGTCGGCGATCATCGGCAGGTGTTTGTCCAGCATCGCCTGCTGGATCTTGGCCACCGGCACGCTCTCGTCGTTGACAGGGTTGCTGCACTGGATGAGACCGCAGCGGACGGCCTTGCTCATGATGAACTCCTCGTGGTGGACCGGCGCACGAACGGGGCCGGACAGGGGCTCGCCACTTTATCCGTGCGTGGTTGCAGGAGCAAGCCGGGGGCATCTCACCACGCGCGGGGTCTCGCGGTCGATGCGGCGGGCCCGCGGTCCCCGGGTACGCTCGATTCTCTTGCATCCGCCGGGCGTCCGGCTGTACACCTGCGGGCGTCGCGCGTAACCCCGTCCTGACCCCTGCAGACGCCCCGGAGAACCATCATGAACTGTGCAAAGCTTACTTCCACCCTCTGTTTCGGCGCCGTGTTGTTGCTGGCGGCCTGCGGCGGCGACCCGAAGGACGACGCGTCCGGCGGTGAGTCGTCGTCGGGCTCGACGTCGTCGACGACCGACACGCCGACCGGCGACGAGGTCACGTCGACGCCGATGACCACGAGCACGAGCGGCATGAGCGCGGAGGGCACCGAGACGACCGACGCCTCGACGTCGACCTCGACCGGGCCCGACACGGGGGTGACGACCGGCGCGCCGGCCTGCGGCGACCCGGAGAACCAGGACAACGACGCGACCTGCACCGACAAGACCGGCTGCGGCTGCAAGTCCGGCAAGTGCTTCCTGGTGCCGATCCTCGGCGGCTGGTGCGGCGAGTGCCTCGTCGACACCGACTGCGGCGAGGGCGGCTGCACCGTGCCGAACCCGATCGCCGGGGTCGGCGCGGTCTGCAACATGGGCGAGCCGGGCACCGGCTGCATGACCGACGAGGTGTGCACCGACCCGCTCAACCTGCTGTGCGGCACGCTGCTCGACGTGCCGGGCATCATCAGCGTGGCCACCTGCGGCGAGTGCACCGGCAACGAGGGCAACGCGGACTGCACCGACCCGGCCCTGCCCAACTGCACGCCGACCTACGACGTGATGAAGTTCAGCGGCAAGTACGTGTGCGCGGCCGACAACACCGTCCCGCAGGACGGCGGCTGCAACCTGTTCGACCCCGAGAAGGACGGCACCCCGATCGGCAACACCGCCTGCATGTCGGGCTTCTGCGGCGAGGCCAACGTGATGGGCCTGCTGAAGGTCGGCATCTGCGGCGAGTGCAACAGCAACGACGACTGCCCGCAGGGCCAGACCTGCACCGACCCGCAGGTCGACCTGAACGCGGCGTTGCTGGTCGGCTCGGTCTGCCAGTGAGCGGCCGGTTTGAGCCGCTACGCCTCGCTCCGTGAATGCACCGAGGATCTCGAGCGGCACGGTCACCTGCGCCGCGTCGAGGTCCCGGTCGATCCGCGCCTCGAGGCGGCGGAGATCCAGCGCCGCGTCTACCAGGCGGGTGGACCGGCGCTGTTGTTCACCAACGTGATCGGGTGCCGCTTCCCGATGGTGTCGAACCTGTTCGGCACGCTCGAGCGGGCGCGGTTCATGTTCCGCGGCACGCTGGCGGCGGTGCGAAAGCTCGTCGAGCTGCGCACCGACCCGGGGGCGCTGGCGCGGCGGCCTTGGCGATACCTCGGAGTGCCGTTCACGGCGCTGCACATGCGGCCGCGGCTGCGCGCGAGCGGAGCGGTGCTGGCGCACACGTGCCGGGTCTCGGAGCTGCCGCAGCTGGTGTCGTGGCCGGACGACGGGGGGCCGTTCATCACCCTGCCGCAGGTCTACAGCGAGGACGCCGATCATCCGGGGTGGGTGCGCTCGAACCTCGGGATGTACCGCGTGCAGCTCGGCGGCGGGCGCTACGTGCCGGACGCGCAGATCGGCCTCCATTATCAGATCCACCGCGGGATCGGGGTGCACCACGCGGCGGCGATCCGCCGGGGTGAACGCTTCCGCGTCAACATCTTCGTCGGCGGGCCGCCGGCCATGACGCTGGCGGCGGTCATGCCGCTGCCGGAGGGGCTGCCGGAGCTGGCGTTCGCGGGGGCGCTCGGCGGGCGGCGGGTGCGGATGGTCCGCCGCGGCGACGAGCTGCCGTTCGCGGGCGACGCGGACTTCGTGATCACCGGCAGCGTCGAGCCGGACCTGAAGTTGCCGGAGGGGCCGTTCGGCGACCACCTCGGGTACTACAGCCTGGTCCACGACTTCCCGGTGCTGCGGGTCGAGCGGGTCTATCACCGCGAGGGGGCGATCTGGCCGTTTACCGTGGTCGGCCGGCCGCCGCAGGAGGACACCACCTTCGGGGCGATGATCCACGAATTGACGGGGCCGATCATCCCGGCGGTGCTGCCCGGCATCCACGCGGTGCACGCGGTCGACGCCGCCGGCGTGCACCCGCTGCTGCTGGCCATCGGCAGCGAGCGCTACGTGCCGTACGCGCCGCGCCGCCAGCCGCAGGAGCTGCTGACGCTGGCCAGCGCGGTGCTCGGGCAGGGTCAGATGTCGCTGGCGAAGTACCTGTTCATCGTCGCCAGGGAGGACGCGCCGGCGCTCGACATCCACGACATCCCGGGGTTCTTCGCGCACGTGCTGGCGCGGGTCGACTGGCGCCGCGACCTGCACTTTCACACGCGCACGACCATCGACACGCTCGACTACTCGGGCTCGGGCCTCAACGAGGGCTCGAAGGTGGTGGTCGCGGCGGTCGGCGAGCCGGTGCGCGCGCTGGCGACGACGGTGCCGGCCGGGTTGACGCTGCCGCCGGAGTTCTCGGACGCGAGGGTGTGCATGCCGGGGGTGCTGGCGGTGCGCGGCCCGGCGTACGGGCAGGCCCCGGCGGAGCGCCTGGCGGACGGCCTCGGCGCGGGGATCGACGGCTTCCCGCTGGTGGTGCTGGTCGACGACAGCGAGTTCGTGGCGCGCAACGTCCACAACTTCGTGTGGGTGACGTTCACGCGGTCGAACCCGGCGGTCGATATCACCGGGGTGGGGGCGGAGACGGTGCACAAGCACTGGGGCTGCCGCGGCAGCCTGATCGTCGACGCGCGGCGCAAGCCCCAGCACGCGCCGCCGCTGGTCGAGGACCCCGCGGTGACGCGCCGGGTCGACGCGCTGGCGGCCCCGGGCGGGCCGTTGCACGGCATCCTGTGAGCGGATAAGTTCGGCCGATGCGGGCCGGACTCGTGTGTGCTGCGTGCGTGCTGGCCTGCGGGCAGCCAGCGAACGGTGTGACGACCAAAGAGACGACCCCGGCGACGGAGACCGGGGCGGGGACCGGAGCGCCGACGACGGCGGGGCCGACGACCGGCGGACCCGGCGAGGCGACGAGCGCGACGGCGGCGACGAGCGCGGCCTCGACGAGCGCCGCGTCGACGAGCGACGGCACGACCACGGGCGGGCCGCAGCAGGACCTCGTCGAGGTCTCGCACGCGCGCGAGTTTCGCGCGGTGTGGGTGGCGACGGTCGGCAACATCAACTTCCCGGGCGCGCAGGAGGTCGACCCGGCCGGCCAGATCGCCGAGCTGACGGGCATCCTCGACGCGACGGCGAGCGCGGGCTTCAACGCGGTGGTGTTCCAGGTCCGGCCGGAGGGCGACGCGCTGTACGCGTCGACGCTCGAGCCGTGGAGCCGCTACCTGACGGGCACGCAGGGCACCGACCCGGGCTACGACCCGCTGGCCTCGGCGATCGAGCTGGCGCACGCGCGGGGGCTCGAGCTGCACGCGTGGTTCAACCCCTATCGCGCCAAGGCGAACAAGGGCTCGACGGCGGCGGCCAATCACATGTCCGAGGTGTACCCGCAGTACGCCTACGAGTACGAGCCGGCGCTGTGGATGGACCCGGGGGCCGCGCCGGTGCAGGACCTGCTCGACGCGGTGATCGCCGACGTGGTGAAGCGCTATGACGTCGACGGCATCCACTTCGACGATTATTTTTATCCCTACCCCAACGGCAACCCGTTCCCCGACGGGGCGACGTATCAGGCCTACGTCGACGGCGGGGGCGCCCTGGACAAGGGCGACTGGCGCCGCGACAACGTCAACCGCATGGTCGCGCGGGTGTACGCGACGGTGACGGCGATCGACCCGATGGTGCGCTTCGGCATCAGCCCGTTCGGCATCTACCGCCCGGGCATGCCGCCGGGGATCGAGGGGCTCGATCAATACGCGGAGATCTACGCCGACCCGCTGCAGTGGATGCAGGCCGGCACCGTCGATTATCTGGCGCCGCAGCTGTACTGGCCGAGCACGCAGGAGCCGCAGGCCTACGGCGCGCTGATCGCCTGGTGGTCGGCGAACGCGAGCGGGGGGCGGCACATCTTCGCCGGCAACTATCTCAGCAAGCTGGGCAGCAGCGACGCGTGGACGCTCGACGAGTTCCGCGCGCAGATCACGTTGAGCCGCTCGTTCGCGGCCCAGGGCTCGCGGGGGAACATCTACTTCCACGTCGGGCCGATCCTCACCAACCAGAACGGGGTGGCCGACGTGCTGCGCGCGGAGTTCTACGCCACGCCGGCGTTGACGCCGCCGATGGCGGCGCAGGCGGGCGCGACGGTCGAGCCGCCGCAGGTCGAGCTGGTCGGACAGAGCGTGTCGCTCGGCCACGCCGACGTCGCGGGTCTGCGCGCGTGGGTCGTGTACCGCCAGGAGGGCCAGGGCTGGGCGATCGACCGCGTCGTGCCGGTCGCGCAAGCGAGCATTCCGCTGTCCAGCGGGGCCTGGGCCGTCAGCGCGGCCGGGCGCCACGGGGTCGAGAGCGCGGGCGTGCGCGTGATCGTGCCGTAGCAGCCCGCGGGCCGGCGTGTCACAGTGCCGACCCATGACTCGCAGGTGCAGCGTTGTCTGGAAGCTCGGTGCCTTCGCGCTGCTGGTGACGGCGTGCAAGGGCGGCGAGCAGGCGGAGGGCTCGACGGGGGCGGAGCCGGCGACGACGTCGACGAGCGAGGTTTCGCCGACCGAGGACGTGCCGACGAGCGAGACGGGGGACGACCCTTCGACCGGAGGCACGACGGGCGGCGGCCTCGAGGCCCTGTGCCGCGAGAGCTTTAATAATGGCCAGCAGCTGGTCGAGGCGCAGTGCACCTGCCTGGTCGAGCAGGGCAACTTCCCGGACGTCGGCGCGTGCCTCGAGCAATTCGACGACGGGCCGGCGACCGACGAGTGCACGTGCGAGGCGTACGCGAAGTACCCGGAGATCGCGGCCGGGCTCGCGTGCGCGACGCCGGTGCAGGCGATGGCGCTGGCGTGCCTCGCGGGGGTCTCGTGCGCGATGGGCGACGCGGCCTTCGCGGCCTGCATGAACCCGTACTTCGAGGCGATCGGGGCGTGCGTGGGCCCGCCGAAGGCGGCGATCGGCGAGGTCGAGCTGGTCTGCGAGATGAAGCCGCCGTTCGCCTGCGGCTCGGGCGAGACCATCCCGGAGGAGTGGACGTGCGACTTCAACGTCGACTGCGCGGACGAGTCGGACGAGTCCTCGTGCCCCGACTCGTTCACCTGCGCCGACGGCAACGGCTACATCCCGGGCACGAGCCAGTGCGACGGGTCGCCCGACTGCCCTGACGGCTCGGACGAGATCGACTGCGCGACGTTCATGTGCATGAACGGGTCGATGATCCTCGAGGGCCAGAAGTGCAACGGCGCCAAGGACTGCCCGGACGGCTCGGACGAGGGCTCGGCGGCGGGCTGTGCGGTGTTCCTGTGCACGAACGGGCTGGAGATCCCCGAGTCGTACCGCTGCGACGGGTTCTATCAGTGCTGCGAGTTCGACCCCGACCCCGACTGCATGGATCAGTCGGACGAGGCGGACTGCCCGAGCTTCATGTGCAGCAACGGCATGACGATCCCCGAGTCGTGGCAGTGCGACGGCGTCGCCGACTGCGTGGACGGGTCGGACGAGGCGGACTGCCGCAACTGACCCGTCCCGCCGCGGGACGTCACTCGCCGCCGGCGTACATCGACTCGATCAGGTCGGACCAGTTCTTGTCGACGACGCGGCGTTTGATCTTCATTGTCGGGGTGAGCTCGCCGTGGTCGATGGTCAGGCTGCGCGGGAGCACCCGGAACTTGCGCACCTGCTCGACGCGGGCGAACTCCCCGTTGGCCTGCTCGACGCCGCGGCCGAGCTCGGCCAGCACCTCGGGGTGCTCGTGCAGCGGGCCCGCGGCGGAGTGGCCGCGGTCGGTCAGCCACTTGGCGGTCGCGGCGGCGTCGAGCGCGAGCAGGGCGCTGATGAAGTGGCGGCGGTCGCCGATGACCACGGCCTCCTCGATCAGCGGGTGATTCTTCAGCGCGGCCTCGATGTTCTTGGGGGCGATGTTCTTGCCGCCGGCGGTAATTAAGATCTCCTTCTTGCGTCCGGTGATGTGGAGATATCCGTCGGCGTCGAAGCTGCCGAGGTCGCCCGAGTGCAGCCAGCCGTCGACGAGCGTGGCGTCGGTGGCGGCCTTGTCCTTGAAGTAGCCCTTGAAGACGTTGTTGCCGCGGACGAGGATCTCGCCGTCCTCGCCGAGGCGGACCTCGACGCCGGGGAACGGCTGGCCGACGCTGCCGAACCTGGTCCGGCCGGGCAGGTTGGTGCTGGTCGGGCCGGTGTCCTCGGACTGGCCGTAGACCTCGTGGATGACGATGTCGAGGCTGGCGAAGAACTCGAGCACCTCGGCGGCGATCGGCGCGGCGCCCGACGAGCACAGCTTGATTCGACCGAAGCCGATCGCGGGCTTCAGCTTGCCGAAGATCAGCTTGTTGGCGAGCCTGTACTGCAGGGCCAGCACGGCCGAGGGCTGCTGGCCGCGGTTCTTGCGGGCGTGCACGTCGCGGGCGACGCCGCGGGCCCAGGCCAGCAGGCGGGCCTTCACGCCGGTGGCCTGCGAGAGGCGGGCGCTGAGGGCGGCGTGGAACTTCTCCCACACGCGCGGCACGCCGAAGAACACGTGGGGCTGGACCTCGAGCAGGTTGTCGCGCAGCTTCTCGAGCGCCTCGGCGAAGTAGACCGCGTTGCCGAGCACGGCGGGGCCGTGGATCGTGAAGACCTGCTCGGCGATGTGCGAGAGCGGCAGATACGACAGCGAGCAATAGTCGGGCCGGAGGTCGAGGGCGCGGCCGATGCCCTCGGCGGTCCACACGCAATTGCGGTGGGTGATCATCACGGCCTTCGGCGGGCCGGTGGTGCCGGAGGTGTAGATATACGCGGCGGAGTCGTCCTCGTCGATCCGGCGGGTTCGCTCGTCGAGGGCCGCTTCACTGGTGGCGTCGCCGCGGGCGAGGAACTCCTCCCAGGTGAGGGCCATGGGGTCGCCGTCGACGCGGGCGCCTTGCATGAGCACGATGTGCTTCAGGCCGGGCAGGCGGTGGCGCTCCTGGGCGATCTTTTGGTATTGCTCGCGGTTCTCGACGAGCACGACCGAGGCCTCGGCGTGCTCGATGATGTACTGCGTCTCCGACGGCGAGCAGGTGGTGTAGATGCCGGCCGGGACGCCGCCGGCGGCCATGGTGCCGACGGCGAAGGCGACCCACTCGAGGCGGTTGTAGCCGAGGATGCAGGTGGCCTGGCCGAACGGCACGCCGAGGGCGATGAGCGCTCGACCGACGCGGCGCACGAGGGCGGCGTAGTCGGTCCACGAGAGCGGCTGCCAGCCGGCGGCGGTGCGGGTGTGGACGGCAGAGGCGCCGCCGCGGTTGCGGGCGGTGGCGAAGAAGCGGGCGGGGATCGAGTCGTTGGCCACGGGGTCCTCCCGGTGATCGGTGCGGTGGAGCGAGGGTACGGAGTTACCAGCCGAGCTGGCGGGCGGCGAGGTCCTTCATGATTTCTTCGGCGCCGCCGCCGATCGCCAGCACCTTGGTCTCGCGGTAGATCCGCTCGACCTTGGTGCCACGCATGTAACCAGCGCCGCCGAAGATCTGCACGCCCTCTTTGGCGCAGAACTCGACACAGGCGGTGGCGGCGTTCTTCAGCATGCAGATCTCGGCGATCGGCCACTCGCCGGCGTCGACGCGGCGCGCGAGGTCGTATAGCCAGGTGCGGACCGGGTGGATGCGCGTGGCCATGTCGACCAGCTTGTGCCGAATCACCTGACGGGTGACGAGCGGCTTGCCGAAGGTCTCGCGCTCGCGCGCGTAGGCCAGGGCCTCGTCGACGCAGACCTGCGAGAACGCCACGGCCATGGCCGCGAGCATGATGCGCTCGCGGTTGAAGTTCTGCATGATGCCGAGGAAGCCGTGGTTCTCGCTGCCGAGCAGGTTGGCGGCGGGGACCCGGCACTCGTCGAAGTAGAGCGCGGCGGTGTCGCTGCACCACCAGCCCATCTTCTTCAGCGGGGTCTGGGTGAAGCCGGGGGTGCCGCGCTCGACGACCAGCAGCGAGACGCCGCCGAGGCCCGGCGCTCCGGTGCGCACGGCGACGGTGAACAGGTCGGCGCGCATGCCGGAGGTGATGAACATCTTGGCGCCGTGCACGACGTAGTGGTCGCCGTCGCGGCGGGCGACGGTCTTTAAATTGGCGACGTCGGAGCCGCCGGACGGCTCGCTGATGGCGAGGGCGGCGATCTTGCGGCCGGACAGGACGTCGGGGATGTAGCGCTGCTTCTGCTCGTCGCTGCCGAGGTTGAGGATCGGCGGGAGGCCGATGCCGTGGCTGAACAGGCCGGCGATCAGGCCGCCCGAGCCGGTGCGCGCGAGCTCCTCGCACAGGTGGATGACCGAGGTGCTGTCGCCCGCCGTGCCGCCGAGCTCCTCCGGGAAGCCGAGGCCGAGCACGCCGAGCTCGCCCGCCCGCGCGTACAGCTCGCGCGGGAACTCGCCGGCCTCCTCCCAGGCCTCGATGTGCGGCATGAGCTCGCGGTCGACGAACCGGCGCAGGATGTCACGCAGGGCGGCGCGGTCGTCCGGGGTGATGGTGGACATGCACCGGGCAGGATATCACGGGGGGCGGCGCCAGGTGTCAGGGTGACGTCGCGGGTCGAGCGCGCGGAGGATGTGCACCTCGGCGTCGAGGATGCGATAGTAGATGGTGACGTGGAATCGCAGGAGCGGGTAGCGATGAATGCCACATATCCACTCGGCCCAGCGTCGAGGCGCCTCTGCGATGATGGCGAGGGCGCGGCCGATGTCGTCCAAGAAGACCTGGGCGATATGCGGATTTTCTCGTTCGAGATATCGTTGTTTACGGCGAACGTCTCTGCGAGCGCCCGGGCGGACGACGAGCGTGTAGGGGCCTTCCTGGCACACCTTGCAAGGGTAACCGCAGAGCCGCGAGATGCACGTCAGTCGTCGTATTGATCGAGCTCGGCGAGCTCCTCGGGGGACAGCGGGGTGCGGAGCAAGGCCATGAATTCTTCGAGCGGCATGCCGGGGTCGCGGCCCTCGTCGATGTCTTGGATCTGCTGGCGGAACCCGGCGAGCAGGTTTTCACAATAGCTGCAGCTCGGGTCGCCGCAGGGGAACGACGGGCGGTCGGCGGAGTCGTCGATAGCGTCGGGCGGCGCGAGCGGGGCCGCGGCGGCGCGCGGAGGGCGGCTGGGGCGGCTGTCGTCGGGCATGGGGCTACGGTATCACGCGGGGGGGAGGGGGGCCATGGGACGATGGAGGCTCAGGCGGCCGCGGCGGGCAGGTGGTGCAGGGCGCGGGCCTCGGCGGGGCTGGCGATGTCGCGGCCGGCCGCGCGGGCGCAGGCGACGATCGCCTCGATGAGCTGGCCGTTGCTCGTGGCCTTGCTGCCGTCGGGCAGATAGAAGGTGTCCTCGAGGCCGGTGCGGAGGTCGCCGCCGAGCTCGGCGGTGCGGCGGTGGAGCGGCCAGATTTCCTCGCGGCCGATGGCGGTCACCTCCCAGCGGCAGTCGGGCTTGATGTACTTGCGCAGGAACGGCAGCAGCTCGGGGTCGACGGGCATGCCGGAGGCGACGCCCATCACGAAGTTGTAGTGCGGGCGGCGGGCCAGGCCGACGTCGACGAATAGACCGACCGAGCGGACGATGCCGAGGTCGAAGCATTCGAACTCGGGTTCGGTGCCGAGCTCTCTCATCAGAGTGAGGAACTCTTCGACCTTGGCCACGGGGTTGTCGAACAGCAGCGGCGGCCAGGCCCAGGTGCCGTCGGACTTGGCTTTTAAGTAATTGAGGCTGCCGGCGTTGCAGGCGGCGATCTCCGGACGGACGGCGCGCATGCAGGCGGCGGGGCCGGAGATGTCGGGGCCCATCACGCCGGTCGTCATGTTGAACAGGATGCCGGGGCAGGCGGCGCGGATGGCCTGGCTGACGGCGAGCGCGACCTCGGGGTCCCAGCTCGGCAGGTGGCCGAGGCCGGGCTCCTGGCGGCGAAAGTGCACGTGCACGACCGCGGCGCCGGCGTCGTAGGCCTGCCTGGCGGCGGCGGCCATCTCCTCGGGGGTGACGGGCACGTTGTGCTGCTTGGGGTTGGTGAGCACGCCGGTGAGGGCGCAGGTGACGATGGCCTTGTCGGTCATGGGTCCTCGGGGAAGCGGGCGGCGGCGTCTTGTTGTTGGTGCAGAATACCGAGGACGGTGACCGTGGTGCCGTCGACTCGGCAGACAATACTATGAGGGAAGACTGAGAGCAGGATCCTGCGATAGCCGGCTGGGTGCCATACTGCCCAGCGCAGAGGGCTATCCGCGAGGCTGTCCAGCGCCATCAAGGCTTCACGATTGAACCGCTGGGCGAGGCTGCGATCTTTGCTACGGTACCAATCACGATGTCCACGCAGATCACCGCGTGCGCGCGAGCTGAACACGATTCGATGGGGCATCGATATCCTCGTTGAGGAAGTCAGTCGATATCCGCGAGCAGCTCGGCGCGGACTTCCTCCCAGGGGATCGTCTTGTCCTCGCCGGACTGGATGCGTCGCCAGCGGCGCTCGCACTCCGCGAACTGGGCGTCCTCGATCGCCTGGCGCACCGAGTCCGGCTTTTCGATCGACTCGCGGAGCTTCTCGAGGATCGCCTGGCGATCGGCGAGGGGGAGCGCGAGGAGCTCGGCGAGGAGGAGGTGCGCGGACATGGTCGGGACCATAGCACGGGCGTGTGTGTGGGGTCAGCCGGCGATGGCGACCTTGGCGCCGCCGGCGTCGGGGCTGTCGTCGGGGTCGACGACGACGAGCAGGCGGCCTTGCGGGACCTGATCGCCGGGGGCGACCTTCACCTCGACGACGGTGCCGGACACGCCGACGGCGAGGGCGTTCTCGATTTTCATGGCCTCGAGCACCACGAGCGTCTGGCCGCGGCGCACGCGGTCGCGGGGGGCGACGTGCACGGCGACCACGCGGCCCGAGGTCGGCGCGAGCAGCTTGCCGTCGCCGCCGCCGGCGGCGTCGCCGGTCTCGGCGCCCTTGGGCGGGGGCTCGTGGAACTCGCGGGTGACGCCGCGCAGGTCGAGGTGCAGGCGGCCCTCGGCGATGGTGGCGTGCACGGTCTCCTCGACGCCGCCGACGCGCACGCGGGCGAACGGGCCGTCGCGCTGGACGATGTGCACGAGCAGCGGGTTCGGCGGCAGCAGGATGGCGCCGCCGCTCGCGCTCGCGGGCTTGATCGGCGCGGAGAAGCCGACGCTGGCGCCGCCGTCGTGGTGGAGCTCGACGCTGAGGCGAGCGCGGGCCTCACCGGTGGCGAGCTCGAGCGGGAACGAGGACTTGCCGGAGCTGCGCCAGGCCGACTCGGGCTCGCTCGGGCGGCCGAGCGTGCACCACAGGGCGGCGGCGACGGCCCACATGCGGGCGTCGGGCTCGCGGCGCAGGAGGTCGGGCAGGTGGTGCTCGAGGAAGCGGGTGGTCGCCTCGCCGCGGGCGAACGCGGGGTGCTGCAGGATGTCGGCGAGGAACTGCTTGTTGTTGGGCAGGCCGAGCAGCACGGTGTCGCCGAGCGCGCGCACGAGGCGGCGGCGGGCCTCGTCGCGGTCGCGGCCGTGGGCGATGACCTTGGCGATCATCGGGTCGTAGAACGGCGAGACCTGCTGGCCGCTGCGCACGCCGTGGTCGACGCGCACGCCGACGCCGGTGGCGGGCTGCCAGGCGTGCACGGGGCCGGACTGCGGGAGGAAGCCGGCGTAGGGGTCCTCGGCGTAGAGGCGGACCTCGATCGCGTGGCCGCGCATGCGCAGCTCGTCCTGGGCGATCGGCAGCGGCTCGCCGGCGGCCACGCGCAGCTGCAGCTCGACCAGGTCGAGGCCGGTGACGAGCTCGGTGACCGGGTGCTCGACCTGCAGGCGGGTGTTCATCTCGAGGAAGTAGAACGCGCCGGAGGCGTCGAGCATGAACTCGACGGTGCCGGCGCCGACGTAGCCGATCGAGGCGGCGGCGGTGACGGCGGCGACGCCCATGCGCTCGCGCAGCTCGGGCGTGACGGCCGGCGACGGCGACTCCTCGACGACCTTCTGGTGGCGGCGCTGGACCGAGCAGTCGCGCTCGCCGAGGTGAATGACGCGGCCGTGCGAGTCGCCGAACACCTGGATCTCGACGTGGCGGCCGTCCATGATGGCGCGCTCGAGGATCAGCTCGCCGCTGCCGAACGCGGACTCGGACTCGGAGCGGGCCGAGTCGATCGCGGCGGACAGGCCCTCGGCGGAGTGGGCCATGCGCATGCCCCGACCGCCGCCGCCGGCCGCGGCCTTGATCAAAATTGGGAAGCCGATCTTGTGGGCCTCGGCGATCAGGCGCGCGTTGGACTGCTCGGAGCTGTCCTGAAAGCCAGGGATGCAGGGCACGCCGGCGGCGATCATGGACCGCTTGGCGGCGGCCTTGTTGCCCATGGCGGCGATGGCGGCGGGGCTGGGGCCGATGAACACGAGGCCGGCGTCGAGGCACGCCTGCGCGAACTCGGCGTTCTCGGACAGGAAGCCGTAGCCGGGGTGGACCGCGTCGGCGCCGGCGGCCTCGGCGGCGGCGAGCAGGCGCTCGACGTTCAAATACGACTCGCGGACCGGGCCGGGGCCGATGTGCACGGCGCGGTCGGCGAGGCGCACGTGCGGCGCGCCCTCGTCGGCCGAGCTGTAGACGGCGACGCAGCGGTAGCCGAGGGCGTGGGCGCTGCGGATGATGCGGCAGGCGATCTCGCCGCGGTTGGCGATCAGGATGGTTGTGAAGAAGTCAGACATGGTCCGTGTCCCTCGGGCTTCACGTGGCCCAGCTCGGGCTGCGCTTTTGGATGAAGGCGGTCATGCCCTCGACGCTCTCGGGGCCGCGGGCGGCGCGGGCGAAGTCGTCGGCCGCGTGGTCGAGCAAGTGCGAGAGCGCGTCGCCGTGGGCGGCGGCGGCGGCGAGCACGAGGCGCTTGGTCACGGCCACGGCCTCGGGGGCGCAGCGGGCGATGTCGCCGAGGGTGCGCGCGAGGTCGTCGTCGATCGAGCCTGTCTCTGGGGTCACGTGGTGGACGAGCCCGAGGGCGAGCGCCCCGGCGGGGTCGAGGGCGCCGCCGGTGACCGCGAGGCGGCGGGCATGCGTGAGGCCGACGCGGCGCACGATGAACGGGGCGATCTGCGCGGGCGGCACGCCGAGGCCGGTCTCGGGCAGGCGGAAGCGGGCCGACGCGTGGGCGATCGCCACGTCGCTGACGCAGCACAGGCCGAAGCCGCCGCCCATCACGGCGCCCTCGAGCACGGCGACGACCGCCTGCGGCGCGGCCTCGACGGCCTGCAGCATGGCGCCGAACGTGCGGTTGCCGGCGGCGAGCGGGTCCTTGCCGTCGGGGCCGGGCTCGGCGCCGCGGGCCGCGGCCATGTCCTTGATGTCGCCGCCGGCGCAGAAGTTGCCCCCGGCGCCGCGGAGGATGACCGCGCGCAGCGAGCGGTCGGACGCGACACCAGTAAAAACGTCGGTGAGCTCGCGGACCATCGCGAACGACATGGCGTTGCGCGCCTCGGGGCGGTTCAGGGTGACGTGCAGGCGCCAGCCGTCGCGGCGGAGCAGCAGGGACTGGCACACGGGCAGGGGCGTGTCGGACATGGTCGGGTTCACGTGCGGGGCAGGATGCCGTCGAGCTTGCAGATGATGGAGAGCATGACCTCGTCGGCGCCGCCGCCGACGGAGGCGAGGCGGGAGTCGCGGTACATGCGGGAGATCTTGGACTCCCACATGTAGCCCATGCCGCCCCAGTACTGCAGGCACGAGTCGGAGACCTCGCGGAGCAGGCGGCCGGCCTTCAGCTTGCACATCGAGGCCAGGCGGGTGACGTCCTTGCCGCTGAGGAACAGCTCGGCGGCGCGGTAGACCAGCGCGCGCAGGGACTCGACCTCGGTGCGCAGCTCGGCCACGCGGAAGTGGACGACCTGGTTGTCGAGGATCGACTTGCCGAAGGCCTTGCGGTCGCGGGTGTAGGCGATCGTCGCGTCGATCGCGGCCTCCATCGCGGTCACGCTGTTGGCGGCGCCCCACAGGCGCTCCTCCTGGAACTGCATCATCTGCAGCATGAAGCCGGCGCCCTCCGGGCCGATGCGGTAGCGCTGCGGCACGCGCACGTCGTCGAAGAAGATCTGGGCGGTGTCGCTGGCCCACATGCCGAGCTTGTGCAGCTTGCGGGCCCGCTCGACGCCCTTGGTGGCCAGGGGGACGACGATCAGCGACTTGTTCTTGTGGACCGCGTCGTCGCTGGTGTTGGCGAGGCAGCACATCCAGTCGGCCTGGATGCCGTTGGTGATCCACATCTTGCCGCCGTTGATGACGTAGTCGTCGCCGTCCTTGCGGGCGGTGGTCTTCAGGCTGGCGACGTCCGAGCCGCTGCCGACCTCGCTGACGCCGATGCAGCTGACGAGGTCGCCGGCGATCGTCGGCGCGAGGAACTCGCGGCGCAGCTCGTCGGAGCCGAAGCGGGCCAGCGCGGGGGTGGCCATGTCGGTCTGCACGCCGATCGCCAGGGGCACGCCGCCGGACGAGCAGCGGCCGAGCTCCTCGGCCATGACGATCGCGTAGCTGTAGTCGAGGCCGGCGCCGCCGTATTCTTCGGGCTTGGTCAGGCCGAGGAAGCCCTCGTTGCCGAGCTTCTTGAAGAGCTCGTGGGCGGGGAAGATCTTGGCCTCCTCCCAGGCCTCGGCGTGGGGCTCGATCTCGCGTTCGATGAAGGTGCGCAGGCTCTTGCGGATCAGCTCGTGCTCGTCGGAGAAAAGCATCGTCGTGGGCTCCTGGTTGTTTACGAACTACATGCGGGCGACGCCGAAGGTGCTCGGGCGCAGGGTGCGGGCCTCGGCCTCGCGGGCCATGGCGAGGGCGATGCCGAGGACGCGGCGGCTGTCGCGGGGGTCGATGATGCCGTCGTCCCACAGGCGGGCGGTGGCGTAGAGGGCGGTCGACTCGGCGTCGAGCTTGTCGCGGATCGACTTGCCCATGGCGGCCATGGCCTCGGCGTCGGGCTTGACGCCCATGCGTTCGAACTTGGCGACGGTGATGATCTCCATGACCTTGGCGGCCTGCTCGCCGCCCATCACGCCGATGCGCGAGCCCGGCCAGGCGAAGATGAAGCGGGGGTCGTAGCCGCGGCCGCACATGCCGTAGTTGCCGGCGCCGAAGCTGCCGCCGATGATCAGCGTGATCTGCGGGACGGTCGCGTTGGCGACCGCCTGGATCATCTTGCTGCCGTGCTTGACCATGCCGGCGCGCTCGGAGGCGGAGCCGACCATGTAGCCGGTGGTGTTCTGCAGGTAGAGGATCGGCGAGCCCGACTGGCAGCACAGCTGGATGAAGTGGGCCGCCTTGGTCGCGCCGTCGGGGGTGATGGGGCCGTTGTTGCCGAGGATGCCGCAGGCGTGGCCCTCGATCGCGGCGTGGCCGCACACGGTGCTGCTGCCGTAGAGCGCCTTGAACTCGAGGAAGTCGGAGTCGTCGACGAGGCGGGCGATGACCTCGCGGGTGTCGTACGGCTTCTTGAAGTCGGTGGGGACGATGCCGAGCAGCTCGTCGATGTCGTAGCGCGGCGGGCGGTGCGGGCGCGGGCCGGTCGGGCCCGCGAGCTGCGTGACGGGCGAGCGGCCGAGGTGGGCGAGCACCTGGCGGGCGAGGTGGAGCGCGTGGGCGTCGTTCTCGGCCAGGTACTCGGCGGTGCCGGTGACGGTGGCGTGGAGCTCGGCGCCGCCGAGCGACTCGTCGTCGGCGTCCTCGCCGATCGCGGCTTTGACGAGTGGCGGGCCGGCGAGGAACACCTTGGCGTTGCCGCGCACGGCGATCACGTAGTCGGACAGGCCGGGCTGGTAGGCGCCGCCGGCGGTCGACGAGCCGTGCACGACGGTGACGATCGGCAGGCCGGCCGCGGAGGCGCGGGCCATGTTGGCGAACACGCGGCCGCCCTCGACGAAGATCTCGGACTGGTAGAGCAGGTTGGCGCCGGCGCTCTCGATCAGGGAGATCGAGGGCAGCTTGTGCTCGAAGGCGATGTCCTGGGCCCTGAGGCTCTTTTTCAGGCCCATGGGGGCGACCGAGCCGCCCTTGATCGCGCTGTCGCTGGCGCCGACCATGCAGCGCACGCCGGACACGAAGCCGACGCCGGCGATGAAGCCGCCGCCGGCGGCGTCGGACCTGCCGTCGTCGTCGTGCATCTGGTAGCCGGCGAGGGTCGAGAGCTCGAGGAACGGCGCGCCGCGGTCGAGCAGGCGGGCGATGCGGTCGCGCGGGAGCAGCTGGCCGCGCTTGGCGAACTTGTCGGCCTGGCGGTTGGAGTTGTCGCGCACGCGCTGCTCGGCGGCCCGGAACTCGCTGATGAGGGCGAGCTGGGCCTCGCGGTTGGCCTTGAAGGAGTCGGCGGTGGTGTCGATCTTGGAGGCGAGGACGGGCATGGCGGCGGCCTTGGTGGTTAGCGCAGGACGTCGGGCAGGCGGGCGCGGTGGAAGCCCTCGTAGGCGGGGGCGCGGTCGTGCTCTTGCGTGGGCCAGATCAGGCTGGCGTTGGGGGCGGCGCCGTCGACCCGCAGGGTGGTGCCGCTGATGAAGGCGGCGGCCTCGCTGAGGAGGAACACGATCGCGGCGCTGCACTCGGCCTCGGTGCCGAGGCGGCCGAGCGGCACGCCGGCGCGCAGGCGGGGGATGAGGGCCTTGGCCATGGTGCCCTCGTAGTGGTCGAGGCCGCTGCTGGCGATCCACCCGGGGGCGACGGCGTTGACGCGCACGCCGCAGGAGGCCCACTCGACCGCGGCGGTCTGGGTGAAGTTGACCATGCCGGCGCGCGCGGCCCCGGAGTGGCCCATGCCCGGCATGCTGCGCCACATGTCGGCGACGATGTTGACGATGCCCCCGCCGTGGTTGGCCATGCACTGGCTGAAGACCTCGCGGGCGAACAGGAAGCCGCCGACGAGGTTGGTGCGCACGACCGTCTCGAAGCCCTTCTGCGAGATGGCCGAGAGCGGCGCGGGGAACTGGCCGCCGGCGTTGTTGACGAGCCCGTGGATGCGGCCGCGCGCGCTCAGCACGGACGCCACCGCGGCCTTGACGGCCTCTTCGTCGCGGATGTCGCAGGGGAAGTAGCTCGCCTCGCCGCCGTCCTGGGCGATCTCCTCGGCGGTCGCGGCGAGCTTGGCTTGCTTGCGGCCGATCAGCACGACGTGGGCGCCGAGGGCCGCGAGCTCGTGGGCGGTGCAGCGACCGATGCCGCTGCCGCCCCCGGTGACGACCACGGTCTGACCGGCGAACAGGCCCGGGCGGAACACGGAACGATAGGCGCTCATGGCGGTGCATCTTACGCGTCCCGGTCATGCGCGCGCGAGGCCGGTGCGTGCGCTCCCGCGGGTGCCGGCGACGCGGGGAGCGGCGGCCGGCGGATTTATCGGCGCGGGACGGTGCTTCTTGACGCGATGGTGGCGGCGCTCGCGGTTGTGGTAGTGGAGTCGCATGAGCGTCGACACCAACAACCTCGAGAGTTTCACCGAAGCGGTCCGCGGCAAGGTGGGCGCGGACTCTGGCCTGAAGGCGACCCTGAAGTTCGCGTTCACCGACGGCGGGGTGCTGTACATCGACGGCAAGTCCGCGCCCAACGAGGTCCACAACGAGGACAAGCCGGCGGACTGCACCGTGAAGGTGTCGCTCGCGGACTTCGGCAGCCTGATGGCCCGCAAGCTCGACCCGACGACGGCGTTCATGATGGGCAAGATCAAGATCGAGGGCGACATGGGGATCGCCATGAAGGTCGGCCGCGTGTTCGGCTGATCCGCGGACGGTGGACGAGTCGCGCGCCGTGGTGTGGTCCGCACGGCGCGCGGCGGCCTGCGAGTCGCGCGGCTCCTCGTATCGATCGGCGAGGGGCCCGGCGAGCGGGTGATGAAATGCGGGTGAGGCCGGCGAGCGCGGGGCGGAGTTGGTGATGCGCACCGGTGGCGCTCGTGCGCGTATCGACGATCGCGACGATCGTGGTGCCGCGAGACGTCGCGCGTAGAGGGCGGGGGTGCTCGCAGCGACCGCAAGTCCTGCAGGCTCGCGGCGGGTAGGACGTTGCACATGCCGGGATTTGCCAGCCAAATCCGCGCGGGTTTGGGTATGCTGGCAGCTCCGTCCCGAAAGGCCGTCATGCACCGACTCGTCCTCGCCTGTTCGTTCGTCATGCTGGTACCTGCCGCGGTGCAGGCGTCGCCGGGGCCGACGGCGCCGCCGGAGTGGCTGGTGGGTGCGGGCGGCTATCGCACGGGGCCGCTGGCCGAGGCGGCGGGGCCGGGCGGGCTGTCGCTGCCGACGCCGCCGCCCGCGGCGGTCACGCCGGCGCCGCTGCCCGAGGCGTACTGTCAGATCGTCGTCGAGGGCACGCCGCACGACACCGAGATGGACTACCTGCCGCACGTGATCCAGTGCGAGAACGGCGGGGCCAACCTGCAGGCGCTGAAGGCCCAGGCGATCGCGGCGCGGTCGGTGGCGTACTACGCGATGGCGGAGAACGGGGGCATCTGCGACGGCCAGGGCTGTCAGGTCTACTCGTGCGGGGCGAACCCGGCGCCGATCCACTACCAGGCGGTGCAGGAGACGGCGGGGCAGTACCTCTCGTACAACAACACGGTCAAGGGGCGGGTGCTGACGTACGCGTTCTTCGTGGCGGGGGACAACGATCAGAACGGCAACTGCCACGCGGTCGACCCCAACGCGAGCACCGAGCAGTACGTGACCTACAACGAGGGCAAGACGGGCACGAACGTGGAGGAGACGTCGCTCGGCTTCAAGTACCAGTCGCCCAACAATTACGGCTACGGGCAGAACCGCGGGTGCATGGGCCAGTGGTCGGC
This sequence comes from Myxococcales bacterium, assembly GCA_016793465.1. The sequence continues at coordinate 19,846 of JAEUJW010000075.1, read as the reverse complement.
GCGCTGCCTCGAGAACAACAAGGGCTACGACAGCGATCAGATCATCCGCTTCTTCTACGGGCAGGACATCGAGATCCAGACGGCGCAGGGGTCGTGCGTCGGCAAGCCCGACTTCGCGGCCAAGTACGCGGCGCAGTCGTTCCCGCTGGCCTCGCAGCCGCCGGTGGTGCTGCAGCAGGGCGACGTGCTCGACGCGTGGATCGACCTGACGAACGTCGGCGACCAGACGTGGACGCAGAACACCAAGCTGTCGCCGACGCCGCGCGACGTGGCCTCGCCGCTGGCGCACCCGGGCTGGCTGTCGCCGACGCGGATCACCGGGCCGGACGCGGACACGCCGCCGGACGCGGTTGGGCGCTTCTCGTTCCAGTTCGCGGCGAACGCCCCGGGAGACTACTATCAGACGTTCGGGCTGGTCGAGGAGGGCGTGACGTGGTTCTCGGATCCGGCGCCGCTCGGCGGAGGTCCGCCGGACGACCAGCTCGAGGTGCACATCGTCGTCACGCCGGCGCCGCCGGACCCGACGACGGCGGGCGGCGAGGAGACCGGGATCACCGGCGACCCGAGCGGGACGGTGAGCGCGAGCGGGACGGCGAGCGAGAGCGCGGGCGAGGCGTCGGGTGAGACCGGCGGCGAGCCCGGCGAGACCGGCGCGAGCGGCGAGGCGCCGACGAGCGGCGAGGCGACGACGACGGCGACGGCGGCGACGGCCGCGTCGGCTCCGGGCACGACCGATCCGCTGGGCGACGACGACGACGACTCGGGCTGCGGCTGCGCGAGCGCGCGGGGCGGCGGGCTGCTCGGGCTGGCGGCGCCGCTGCTGGTGCTGCGGCGCCGCCGTCGGCGGTGAGGTCGCGAGGTGAGCGCGACGCCGCGGGTGGTCAGTGGCCGCTCGCGCTCGTCGTGCCGGGGATGACGGTGAGGTGGCGGGCCGCTCGCTCGTCGTGCCGCGGATGGCGGTGAGGGTGGCGCTGCTGCGGCGCGCTCGCGGGTGAGGGCGCGGGGCCGCGGTCGCGGGGTGCCGAGGTTCGCCGCGTTGCAGAACGCCACAGGGGCGGCGGGGTGGCCGGTTTGCTGCGGGTAAATTGCTAAAAATATTGATGATTTTTGGTGTTCGTGGGTGGATCGGTGCGCGCAGTGTGGGGGGCATGACGACCGCTCGGTTGGTTTCCCTGGTTCCTGCGCTGGCCTCCTCGCTGCTGGTCGGCGGGTGTTTTCTGCTCCCGGACAACGACACCCAGTTCGTGCAGGCGGACGACGTGCGGCTCGAGCTGCCGGGCATGGTGCAGGACCGCGACGTCGACGGCTCGAAGATCCACGGCGACGTGCACGACCTGGTGCTGGTGACGTCGGACCGCGTGAACACGTGGGTGACGGAGATCGTGGAGGTGTCGGCGCGGGTGGTCGAGTACCTCGACGGCGTGCCGGAGACGGCGCGCGAGGGCGACGTGCGGGTCTACGGTCCCTACGCGGACCGCGACGGGCGCGACCTGGCGTGGCTGGTGAAGATCGGCGAGGACGACGCGGGTACGCGCTTCGAGACGTTCATCGGGCCGCGGTCGGCCGAGGGCGCCGCCGACATGGACCGGCTGATGAGCGGCGAGCTGGTGGTCGGCGACGGCACGCGCAGCGGCGGGTTCGAGATGGACTTCGACGTGGTCGAGAAGTACGAGGAGATTAAAGGGCCGAACGGGGCGCTTTATACGTACTCGGGGGCGCTGGCGGTGACGTTCGAGCGCGAGATCGAGACCGACAAGAAGCACATCGACATCGAGTTCAAGGGGCTGACGGCGCTGTACGACGGGTTCCTCGACAGCGACGAGTTCCACAGCGACGACACGTACACGTATCACCGCGAGGGCGACGGCTCGGGCACGTTCCAGCTGTCGCTGCTCGGCGAGTGGGACGACTTTAATTGGTCGGGGCCGGCGCAGGAGAAGATGACGTTGCAGGCGGCCTGGTCGGCGGAGGGCGAGGGGCGCACGCGCGGGACGATCGTCGAGGTCGACGGCGTCGGCGACATGAAGCACGGCGACCTGCAGGTCGACGAGTGCTTCGGCGGCGACGGGTATCTGACCTGGCGGCAGATCAACGAGGCGTACGTGGTCGAGGTGCCGGACTACAACTTCGGCGAGGCCAAGAGCTGCGCGCTCGACGAGGCGGCGCTCGGCGGCTGAGGCTCGCGGGGCTCGCGGCCGTGCGCGACGGTGCGGCGAGCCGGCGGGGTCGCGCGGTCGGGCGAGCTGCTGCCGATGGCCGGCGTCGGCGGTGTCGTGAATCGTGAATAGTCGGACTTCGGGGCGGGCCACGGATGTGGCGGAAAGGTCACGCGGGTGCGATGCCGCGGACGCGGGGTCGGGGCATAGGCTCGGGCGCATGGTCGATGCGAACAATCCGCTGTCTCGTCGTGACTTCCTCGGGCTGACCGCGGGCACGCTGCTGCCGTGGGTGGTCGGGGCGTGCGGGGACGACGCGATCGGCGAGACGACGGGGACCTCGAGCGCGGGCGGCACGTCGGGCGGGTCGACGGGTACGACCGGCGCGGACGGGGCGCCGACCAGCGGCGGCTCGACGGGGGACACCGGCGCGGGCGACGGGACGAGCGGCGGGCACGGGTCGACGGGCGACGGCACGAGCGGCGGCGACGCGACCACCGGGGACGACACGACCGGCGACGCGACCACCGGGGAGGCCGAGCATTGCGGCGGCGAGCTCGTCGAGTTCGACGCGGACGGGGTCGCGCAGGACCTGACGGCGTTTCCGCGGGCGGTGCTGGCGGGGGCGATGCGGGGCACGTCGGCGGTGGTGTGCAGCCACGCGGGCGGGCAGGCGGCGGCGGTGCTGCGGGTGTGGCAGCCGGGCGAGCGGGCGGGGCAGGTGCGGTTGATCGCCGAGGTCGAGGTGGTGGCCGACGAGTTCGGCGGGCTGCGCCACACGGTCACCGGGCTGTGTCCGGGGCAGTGGTACCGCTACGGGTTCTTCAGCGGCGAGGGCGACGCGTGGACCGGGCGGAGCGTGCTCGGGGAGTTCCGCACGGCCCTGGCGGACGACGCGGTCGAGCCGGTGACGGTGGCGATCTCGGCCTGCAACCACATCGAGAACCGGCCCTGGCCGGCGCTGTCGACCGCGGCGGACGAGTACTACGACGTGTTCTTGCACCTCGGAGATCTGGCGTACAACGACGCCGCGACCGACCTGATGGCGTATCGCGCGAGCTGGCACGACTATCTGCGGGCCGAGCACGACGGGGCGGAGAGCGGGATGGCGCGGGCGTTCGCGCGGTCGGGGCTGTACGCCACGCTCGACGACCACGAGATCACCAACAACTTCAACCCGGAGACGATCGACCCGGCGCGCCTCGACGCGGCGCTGCGCGCGTACTTCGAGGCGATCCCGCTGACCGACGAGGCGGACACCCAGCAGGTGTGGCGGAGCTGGCGGTGGGGGCGCTCGGTCGAGTTCTTCGTGCTCGACTGTCGGACCGAGCGGCTGCCGTCGACCATGGACTCGCAGAGCCCGCAGTACCTCGGGCCGGCGCAGATGCAGTGGCTGAAGGACGGCCTGGCCGCGAGCCCGTGCGTGTTCAAGGTGATCCTGAACTCGGTGCCGATCACCAACATGCCGGCGCTGCCGTGGGACGTGGCGGCGGCCGACCGCTGGGAGGGCTACGGGGTGCAGCGGTTCGAGCTGCTCGACCACATCGACGGCGCGGGCATCAAGAACGTGTGGTTCGTGGCGGGCGACCTGCACGTGTGCTTCGTCGGGCGCATCGAGCCGGGGGCGGACGGGCTGTTGGGGAGCATGCAGGAGGTGGCGGTGACCGGCGGCAACACCAACGTGCTGGGGGACTTCCTGCCGGGCGACCAGTACGCGTTCGGGTCGTCGCGGGCGCATGCGTTGTTGATGACCTTCGACCCCGAGGCCGGGGCCGTGCACGTGCGCTTCGTGGATCCGTCGACCGGCGAGGACGCGTACAGCGAGACGCTGACGCAGCGGTGAGCCGGGGGCTCACCGGGCGGCGGGGTGCCACCGCGACGGCCGCGGGTGCGGCGGGTTTGCGGGGAGCTGCTCGTCGGGGACGGTCGACCCCTGTCCGCGGGGCCTCGACTCGAGTCGAGGGGGCGCGTCGCTCACGCGCGGGCGTACACGGGGACCGGGTAGTCCTCGGAGAGGTCGAGGCCGGGGAAGTCGAGGCGGACCTCGAGCACCCAGTGCACGCCCGGGCTGAGCACGCACGTGCCGGGCAGCTCGGCGGGCGGCTCGAAGCGCAGCTCGACGCCGGTGAGCGGGATGTCCGAGGGGGCGGCGAACAGCTGCTTGCTGGCCCACAGGCTGCGGTAGGCGCCGTCTTCCCAGCGGACGCAGCGCAGCGTGAACGAGCCGTGGCGGGCGATCGGCAGCCGGCGGTGCGAGCGCCAGCGCAGCAGCATGGGCGCGCCGGGGTGCATGGGGAAGCGGTCATAGGCGACGGTGGTGCGCCCGAACTTGTGGGCCGCGTGGAACGAGGTGACGAGCATGCGCCAGCCGAACAGCACGAACACGTCGAACATGAGGAGGGTGAGCAGCATCTCGAGGGCGTTCTTCGGCGGGCGGGTGAAGAAGCCGAGGTGGAAGGCCGTGAGCATGACGGTGGCGGCGAGCAGGCCGGGGAGCCAGCGCCAGGGCTCGGCGCCGGCGGCGGTGTAGCCGGCGGGCGACCAGCGGAAGTCGCGGAGGTCGGGCTCGACCGTGTCGCGGCGGCGGGCCTCGGCGCGGGCGACGAGGAGGCCGCGCACGAGCGAGTACCACAGCGCCACGGTCGGGGCCGCGGTCACGGCGAGCAGCTGCAGCTGGATCGCCGGGCGGTTGACCTCGACGAGGCCGAGCGCGCCGAGCAGCGCGGCGACCGCGAAGCCGAGCGAGGCCAGCGAGAGCAGCACGTACAGGGGGCTGACGCTGTCGCCGTGGTCGCGGCCGGGCGGGTGGTGCCGCGGCAGCGGCTCGGCCGCGGCGCTGCGGTATTCGATCAGTTGCATGCGGGGCGACAGTAGCAGCCGACGCGGCGCGGCGGGGCGACGGCGGGTCCGCGCGCAGGTGCACGCTCGGTGGCGGCGGGGCGCGGCCGCTGCGAGCGTGGGTTCACGCGGAGCGGACGGCGGCCGCGTGGCGCGGGGCGCTGCGCGCTGTTGGTCCTGCGGGGCGGCGGGTCACGCGGCGGCGAGCACGAACTCCTGGGTCGTGGCGGTGCCGCCGTCGCACTCGTTGATGTCGGGGTCGCCGAGGGGGGCGGTGGCGGTGCCGACGTGCACGCTGAATTGTTCGTCGATGGTGCCGGCCTGGTGATCGAAGAGGTCGACGCTGGTGTTCTTCGCGGGGTAGTCGAAGCGGAGGGCGACGCGCTGCAGGCTGTCCTCGCAGTCGTTCGCGGCGGCGGGGCAGCTCGCGGGCAGCGCGCCGACGATCAGCGGGGAGAACAGCTCGGGCGGCGCCTCCGCGAGCAGGCCGCGGTGGGCGGCGAGGGCCAGCGCGCCGGTGTCGCGGCGGCGCAGCACGAGGGTCTCGCTGCGCTGGTTGCCGGCCTGGAAGCGGAGGGCCAGGGTGACCGCGGTGTCGAGGCCGACGCCGACGGGCAAGGCGAGCCGCGATCGGGCGTAGCTGACGCGCACGGAGACGGACAGGCCTTGCGGCTCGGAGGTGGTGCAGTCGAGGTCGATGTTGTTGGTGTCCGTCATCGACATCTCGGTGACGGCGCAGGCGGCCACGAGGTCGAAGCTGCCGACGAAGTCGCCTTGCGGGTCGATGCGGACGGAGAAGGTGGCCTCGTCGACGTCGGGGTCGGCGGACAGGCAGGCCGCGCACGCGGGGCCGGGCTCGCAGGGCTCCAACGGGGCGTCGGTGGTGGTGTCGGGTGCGCTGGTGGAGGTCGGGACGTCGGTGGTGGCAGCGGTGGCGTCGGCGGCCGAGGAGTCCGACGTGTCGAGGTCGCCGGGGTCGCTCTTCGGCCCACAAGCGAGGCAAACGGTCATTATTAATAATGAAGCCATGCGGAGCATCCCCGCAGCTTAACACGCGGCCCGCCCCGCTCGCCCCCCGCGACGGCGACGGATCAAAACACAATTAAAAATTAATTATTATCGAGTGTGGCGGTCGAGGAGCTGGAGGGGGAGGTGGCGAGACTGCTCGCAGTCGCGGGCGACCGCGTACCACTCGTAGACCTTGCCGGGGGCGACGGGGAGGTCGATGTGGGCGGCGCCGGCGGCGGCGGGCACCACGCCGAGCGAGGTGAACGGCGAGCGGCCGGCGCCGACGAGGTCGACGTCGAGGTCGAACTGGTTGTTGGCGTCGGTGTAGTGGGCGTCGTTCTTGGGGCTGTAGGACTCGACGTGGAGGCGCTGGAGGGACGGCTGGAAGTACCAGATGCGCATGTAGCCGTGGCCGCCGTTCGTGAGGCCCTGATCGACGACCTGGGGCTTCTGCGGGTCGTCGGGGTCGGGGGCGGAGCGCTGGTAGTCGGACAGCATGGAGTGGATGGTGTTGCCCTCGAAGGTGTCGGAGCGGCGGGCGTCCTGGGCGACGTGGCCGGAGGCCATGAGCTGCACGTTGTCGGTGGCCTTCAGCGCCTCGTAGATCGCCTCGCCCTGACTGCTAAAATTGCCGCCGCCGGTGACGATGTAGTGGGTGGCGACGATGCCGAGGGCGCGGGGGTGCGACTCGAACACCTTGCGCGACCAGGTCAGCACGTCGGGGTCGGGGGACTCGTTGTACTGGAACGACACGAGCACGATCTCGAGGTCGCCGCTGTTAAAATAGGTGTAGTTCTCGTCGTTGTCGCCGTTGTAGTTGTTGCCGTAGTAGATGCGGTCGCCGAAGCGCTCGACGCCGAAGTAGTCGTTGGCGACGTCGGTGGCCTCGGGTTCGTCCTTCGGCAGCTGGTCGTGGTTGCCGTAGGGCAGGGCGAACGGCAGGCCGTCGGGCCACATCGGGTCGCTGACGTCCTCGAGGATGGAGATGGCGTCGCTGGCCCGCTCCCACTGCGGCATTTGATCCGAATTATTAATGATGTCGCCGAGGCCGAACAGGCCGACCACGTGGTCGCTGTCGCGGTGGTCCATGGCCCACTGGGTCTGGGCCTTGAAGTAGCTGGGGTCGTCGGGCTCGGGGTGGCTCGGGGGGTTGGCGCTGCGCGTGTAGTACTGGGTGTCGGGCAGCACGACGAGCGTGAAGTCGTCGGCGGGGGTGAGCTCGCGGGCGAAGAACTCGACCTCGACCGGGTCGCCCTCGAGGTCGGCGACGTCGACGCCGAGGCTGTGGATGTCGCCGGTCGTCAGCGTCGCCGTGGGGTTTGACAGTGTCGGCGGGAGGCCGCGCTCGAGGTAGGCGCCGGGGGTCGTGAAGGTCGCGCCGTCGAGCGTGCCGGGGGCCTCGCCGGCGGTGTCGCGGACGTCGTCGTCGGCGAGGTCGAGGCGCCAGTGGCCGACGAGGCCGAGGGGCTCGGGGGCCGTCGAGGTCATCGTCGCCTGGATCTCGGGCTCGCCGAGGGCCTTGCTGTAGACGCGGACCTCGTCGATCGCGCCGACGAACCCGCCGGCGGGCGTGCCCTCGGAGTCGTAGGCGGCGCCGAGGCCGAAGTGCTGGATGGTGTCGTGGCGGGGCACGGCGCCGGCGGTGTCGGCCTCGCCGTCGAGCGCGCCGTCGAGGTAGAGCCTCCAGGCGGCGCCGTCGTAGGTGGCGGCGACGTGGTGCCAGACGCCCCAGGTGACGGCGGTCTTGCCGTGCACGGGGTGGTTGGCGCCGGACTCCATGTCCTCGAAGTCGGCGGCGAGCACGTCGCCGTGGAAGCCGAAGGTGTAGTTGCAGTCGACGTTGCTGCCGTCGGACTCGCCGCGGCCCTTGGCGATGATGGGCACGATCTTGAGGCCGCCGACGCCGGTGTTGGCGGTGCGGCCGCGGCCGTCGCGGCGGACCCACGCCTCGAGGGTGAAGTGGTCGAGGCCGAGGTCGGGCGCGAGGCCCATGTGCACGCGGCCGTCGCCGTCGAACAGCAGGCCGCTGGTGGCGGGCGGGGCGACGTCGGGGCACAGCGGCTCGGCGGGGCCGGTGGTCGCGGCGGTCGACTCGCCGGGGTCGTCGGTGGTGGTCGGCGCGGGCTCGTCGCCGGTGGTCGTGCCGGTGGTCGGAGCGTCGCCGGTGCCGGCGGTGCCGGTGGTCGAGGTCGCGGGGGCGTCGCCGGTGCTCGCGGTGCCGGTGCCGGCGCCGGTGTCGCCGGCGCCGCTGTCGCCGCAGGCGACGGCGAGGGTGAGGAGCGTGGCGAGGGGCGCGGGGCGGGCGATCACGCGGGGAATATCGGCGATCGATCGCTGCAGCTCAAACGAAAAGCGCGGCGCGAGCCTGGCGGCGTGCGACGAATTGCGCGGCGACGTGGCCGGCGTCACGGCGTGGTCTCGGCGAATGCGGCGCGGCGGGATGCGGGCGGGGTGTCGCCGGCGGGCGACGACACCCCGACGCGCGGGTCACTGGGCGGCGATGTCGAAGGCGGCGACGGTGTAGTCGCCGATGAAGCCGGTGTAGCAGTCGGCGACGCGCCAGGCCTTGCGCGTGTGGACGGCGTAGGTGGTCCCGTCGGCGGTGATCATGCCGCTCGTGTCGTCGGGGAGCACGAGGTCGGGGCTGCCCGCGGCGGACAGCTCGATCTGGGTGCGGCCGTAGCCGGTGCAGAAGAACCCGTCGGTCTCGCCGGGGTCGACTGTCGCGAGCTCGCAGAGGTCGTTGCGGCCGAGCGACAGCGGGGCGTAGACGGGCTGGTCGGCGAACTCGGCGTCGGGCCAGAGGGCGGACACCGAGGCGTAGAGCAGCTTGCCCTGGCTGCGCATCACGAGGGTGCGGCTGCTGGCGTCGAAGTCGACCTCGGCGGTGGACAGCGAGATGTCGACGGGCGTGCCGACCGGCGGCAGCGCGGGCAGCGGGCCGTCGACGATGTTGATGTCGAACACGTCGAGGCCGCTGTCCTGCTCGAGCAGCGGGCAGTCGAGCACGACGTGGAAGCCGTCGTCGGCGGCGAGCGAGCTCTCGAGGGTGCAGGCCTCGTCGCGCATGTCGGGCAGGACCGACGGGTAGACGTGGTGGTCTTGCCAGTCGGGCATGTCGCCGGCGCACTGCGGGTCGACGGGGGCGTCGGTATCGACGGTGTCGACGGTGTCGACGGTGTCGACGGGGGCGTTGTTGGTGTCCGCGCTCGTGTCGGGCGCGGTGGTGGTGGGGCCGGCGGTGCTCGCGGTGGAGTCGGTGTTCGGCTCGCTCGTGGCCGGGTCGCCGATGTTCTCGGGCGCCAGCGGGCAGGCGGCGAGGAGGGGGAGGACGAGGGTCAAGCCAAGGGCAGCGTTCAAGTGCATGGTGGACGTGGATGTCCGCGCGTGCGGGGCTTCGTTGGCGGGGCCGCGACGAGCTCGGCCGCGCGTGACGCGGGCGCTCGTCAGGCGCGGGGCAGGCGGGCGGCGGGGTCGCCGAGCACGACGTAGTTGCGGGCGTCGTTGCGCTCGGTGAAGCGCTGGACCAGGGTCCTGGGCGGGAGGTCGGCGCGGCGGTCGTCGACGAGGTCGGCGGAGTGCACGGCGTTGCGCTCGGGGAAGCCGCGCAGCGCGTGGGCCACCGGCTCGCCGCGCAGCAGGGCCGCCACGAAGTTGTAGAACGGGACGATCTGCGGGCCGACCCCCGGGCTGTGGAACGAGAAGCCCCAGGCGCGCTCGACGTGGCCGACGACGGCGAGCGCGCCGCCGCCGGGGTGGGTCAGCAGGCGCTGCGGGAGCGCCGAGACGAACGGGCGCGGCGCGAGCGTCCGCGGGGCGGCGGTGAGCGGCTGGAACTCGTCGGCGGCCGGGGTGCCGGCGCCGAAGCAGGCGAACAGGAAGGCGAACAGGCCGTGCACGTCGGCGTCGTCGGCGATGTGGTCGGCGGCGACGAGGTGGCGCGCGCGCTCGGGCGGGCGCAGGCCGGACCACTCGTGGGTGAGCAGGGCGCCCTGGTCGGCGGCCTGGCGCGGGTCGTCGGGCGCGAGGCCGAGGCCGTGCGAGGCCGTGAACAGCAGGGCGGGGCGGTCGGCGTGGCGGCCGTGCAGGAGGTCGAGCAGGCGCGCGCGGGTGGCCTCGTCGGCGAGGTGGAGCGAGCTGGTGGCGCGGGCGTGCAGGTGCGGGGGCGTGCCGGTCGCGCCGCGGCCGGGCGTGCCGGCGTGGAGCGGGGCGACCAGCTGTTCGGCGCTGAGGGTGGTCGCGGGGTCGTGGCGCGGGGCCCAGTACGACACGTGGCGGCGGCGGGCCGGCGGGCGCCGCTCGGCGGCGACGACGCTGCGGGCGTAGGCGCCGAGGTCGGGCGGCGCGAGGGCGAGGCGGCCCACGCAGTAGCGGATCGCCAGGGTCGACTGGAACGCGAACGACACCTCGGAGGGGTCGGCGAGCAGCAGCAGGTAGTAGGGGACGCGCTCGGGGTCGACGTCGACCGGGCCGACGCCGTGGCGGGCGAGCCAGGCGCGCACGGGCTCGTCGGGGCGGACGTCGAGGACCTTGATCGGGGCGCCGAGCGCCTCGGCGCGGTGGGCGATCAGCGGGGCGAGGGCGTCGGCGCGGTCGGCCCGGCCGGCGGGCACCACCACTGCCCAGCCGGCGGCGGCGAGGTCGGTGGGCTCGATGCCGTAGGGCAGGCCGCGGACCACGGGCGTGGGCGGCAGCGTGGGCGCGGCGGGCAGGTCGGCGCGCAGGCGGGCCGCCAGCTCGTCGAGGTCGAGCGGGGGGACGAGCGGCGCGCCGGTGCGGGCGTCGATGCCGTTGAGGTGGAGCGTGTCCATGCGCGGCCGACTGTAGCGCGGGGCGCCGGGCGTGCGTGGCTGTTATGACGGGTCCTGGGCGGTGACCCAGGCGCCGGTGAAGCCCTCGTTCGGCACGCCGCACATGCTGCCCGCGAACAGCGGGCCGTTGAAGCCGACCTTGAACTGCACGCCGACCGTGCTGGTCATGCGCAGGCGGTAGCTGCGGCCGTTGATGAAGGTCTTGTCGGCGGCGAAGGCGAGGTTGACGACGAACTGGTTGGTGCCGCCGTTCTTGTTGACGCGGGAGAAGGCGCTGCCGGCGCACGGGCCCATGGTGCCGTTGGCGGGGAAGCTGAACGGGTTGGCGGTCAGGCACACGAGGATGTCGCCGAGGCCGTGCTCGCTGCCGCCGCTGTTGTCGAAGATCTTGACCGACGAGACGTCGAACTTGCTGCCGTTGCCCATGACGTCGAGCACGAGCGGGAGCTTGTCGAGGTAGAGGTCGTTGGCGGTGTTGTTCTTGACGGTGAACGCCAGCGAGGCGACCTCGCGGAAGTCGACGCCGTCGGGCGGGACGAACCGCTTGGCCACCGGCGGCAGGGTCTGCTGGGTGAAGATGACGTCGGCGTTGCACGCCCCGCCGACGTCGGTCCAGCAGCCGACCAGGGCGTTGAGCTCGCAGGTCTTGGCGTTGTTGCAGAACCACTGCTGACAGCCCTGGAACACCCCGCACTCGCTCGACTGGGCGCAGTCCATGAACAGCGGGCAGCGCTGGCCGGTGGCGGGGTCGGGGGCCTGCTGGGCGCACAGGGGGATCGGCTGGCCGCACACGTTGTTGTCGCAGCTGTTGCTCATGCAGTCGGCGTCGACGTTGCAAGTGTCGCCGTCGGCGCATCCGGGGCACGAGCCGCCGCAGTCGACGTCGGTCTCGCTGCCGTTCTTGCTGTTGTCGTTGCAGCTCGGGGGCGGCGGGACGCAGGCGTTGTCGCTGCAGATCTCGCCGGGGCAGTCGCCGTCGTCGAGGCACTCGACGCAGTCGCTCTGGGCGGTGCACACGCCGTTGCTGCACGCGCTGCCGGGCGTGGCCGCGGTGGTCCCGCAGGCGCCGGCGTCGCAGGTGGCGAGCTGGCAGTCGAGCGGGGCGGGGCAGTCGGCGGGCGACTGGCACTCGAGGCAGGCGCCCTGGCCGTCGCAGGTGCCGCCGCTGCACGGGGAGCCCTGCATGGCGAAGGCGGCGCCGCAGACGGCGGCCTCGCAGGTGGCGAGGCTGCACTCCGGCGGGGCGGCGCAGTCGTCGGCGCTGGTGCAGCCGACGCACTGGCCCACCGCGTCGCACACGCCGGCGCTGCACGGGGTGCCGAGCGGGGCCGGGCCGGCGCCGCAGATGCCGGCGAAGCAGGTGGCGACGGCGCACTCGACCGGGGGCGGGGGCGGGCAGTCGTCGGCGGTCTGACAGGGGCCGGGGTCGGTGGTGGCGTCGGAGGTGTCGCTCGCGGACGGGTCGGTGGTGGCGTCGGAGGTGTCGCTCGCGGACGGGTCGGTGGTGGCGTCGGTGGTGTCGAGGGTCGACGGGCCGGTGGACGCGTCGCCGGCGGTGGAGTCGTCGACGGGGCTGGTCGAGCTGTTCGTCGGCTCGCTCGTCGGGTCGCCGGTCGCGGTCGGCGGGGTCGAGGTCGGGCTGCTCGAGGCGCTGTCGGTGGCGCTGCCGGTCGCGCCGTCGCCGGTGGTCGCGGCGCCGGTCGTCGGGACAGGCGCGCCGCCGGTGGTCTGCGCGCCGGTCGAGTCGCCGGTCGAGCCGCCGGTGGCGGGCGGGGTGTCGTCGCCGCAGGCCGCGGCGAGCATGGTCATGAGCACGCAGGTCTTCGCGGTTCTGCCGAACATCGTCACGCGTCGCATCGCGGCAGCATGCCGCACGCGCGCGCGCGGTTGCACGCGCCGCGCCGAGAGAGACCTCGCGGGTCGCCGCGCGACGCGCGACCGTGGGGCGCGGCCCGGGCGTATGCTGGGGCGCATGAGGCGCTGGTACGTGGTGGTGTCGCTCCTGCTCGGGTGTCCGCAGGCCGGTCCGCCGGGCCCGACGGGCGAGGGCAAGACGAGCGCGGGCGAGGCGGGCAAGGCGAGCGCGGGCGAGGCGGGTAAGGCGAGCGCGGGCCAGGCGAGCGCGGGCGGGGCGGGCGAGGCGGGCGCGGGCGGGGCGAGCGAGCCGACGCCGGCGCCGTTCGTCCGCGACGACCGGGCGGCGGTGCAGACGGCCCTGCGCGCGGCCGGGGTGGAGCTCGACGCGGAGGACTGCGTGGCCTGGCCGCCGTCGTTCCCGCGGGTCGCGGTGGTCGGGTCGTTCGCCCACGACCGCGGGTGCAGCACCACGGGGGTGCTGGTCGATCGGCGCTGGGCCGCCGGCGGCGACGCGCCGGGCGGCCTGGCGACCCGCGGCTTCGTCGACGCGCGGGGCACGGACAAGCAGGCGATCGCCCGCGCGTGGATCGACGAGGTGGTGCACGCGTTCGGCGACGAGTTCGTGACGGCGCCGGAGCCGGCGTTCGGGCTCGACGGGTCGCCCGCGTTCACGCCGGTGGTCGTCCGCGACAACAAGATCGGCGGGGTCGTCGTGGAGGGCTGGGAGCGCGTGCCGCCGGGCATGGTCGACGAGTCGCGGTTCGTCCTGAAGACGTACCGCTTCGCGCCAGGCGGCGCGCTCGAGTCGGAGACCCGGCAGGAATTCGCGGTCGACGGAGCCCGCCTGCGCGAGGCCAGGGCGCGGCCGGACGCGCCGCCGCGCGCGAGGTGACAGCCGCCGGCGCGCTCGGTTATGGTGCCGGCCATGGAGCACAAGCAGGCGCACCTCCTGGTCCATGGCCACGTGCAGGGCGTGTGGTTCCGTGAGTCGACCCGCCAGGAGGCGACGCGCCTCGGCGTGACCGGCTGGGTGCGCAACCTGCCCGAGGGCGCGGTGGAGATCGTCGCGGTCGGCGAGGACGACCGCCTGGCGCGGCTGATCACCTGGGCCCACCGCGGCCCGCAGGCGGCCCGCGTCGACCGCGTCGAGCTGGTCTGGCAGTCGCCGCCGGGGATGTTCGCGGCGTTCGAGGTCCGCCGCTGATGCTGGCGCTGTACCGCCGGTTCTTCGCGGGCCTGCCGGTCCGCACGGTGCGGAACGACGGCCACCTGCACCTGCTCAACGCCGACGAGATCCGCACGATCCGCCGACGTCACCGCCAGGCGCTGGTGCTGGCGGCGCTGCTCAGCGTGTGCGGGTTCCTGGCCTACTTCCTGCCGGTCTACGCGCTGCCCGGGCTGTTCCCGTCGGCGCCGCTGAGCCTGCCGTGGATCGGCGAGGTGGTGTTCCCCTGGGCGGAGACGCTGTGGGGCCTGCTGCTGATGGTGATCGAGATCTACCTGCTGGTCTTATTAAACCTGTGGGGCGTGCACGAGATCGCGGTGGCCAGCGGGCTCATCGACGCGAGCAACAAGGAGGCCCGCGCGGCCGAGCTGATCGGCATCGGCCTCGAGGACCGCCACCAGGGGCTGCTGAAGTACGGGATCGACCCGTTCCTCGGGCTCCACCGCGGCTGGCTGTTCGTCATGAACCTGGTGCTGCGCCTGAAGGGCTTCCTCGGCAGCAAGGTGCTGCGCTACCTCGTGCAGCGCTGGCTCGGCCGCTTCGCGGTGCGCGAGGTGCTCGACTTCGTGGGCATGCCGATCTACATGGCGATCAACGCGTACAGCACCCACGCGGTGCTGCGCGAGGCCCGGGTCATCATCATGGGCCAGAAGCTCATCGAGCACCTCGGGCAGCGCGTGCCGGTGTCGCTCGCGGCCGACGAGGCGGGCCGCGAGCTGATCTACGACACGCTCGAGTTCATCGCCGTCAGCAAGCGCGACTTCCACCAGAACCACTTTCTGCTGACGCGGGCGCTCGTCGAGCGCTACGCGATCAAGGTGAAGCCGGTCCACCCGCTGCCGCCCGACTACGCCGACAAGCTGCGCGCCGCGCCGGGCCCGCTGCGCGAGGCCTGCACGCTGCTGATCGTGCTGGGCTTCGTGCTCGACGGGCAGCTGTCGCTGCGCGAGCGCCGGCGCATCGCCCGGCTGCGCGAGGAGGGCGTGCTGCCCTACACGGCGGCCGAGGTGCAGGCGATGTGCGCGGCGTTCATGAGCGGCGAGGGCGTCGAGGGGCTGATCTCGCGGCACCTCGGGTGAGGCGCGTCAGCTCGGGGCGGTGAGCTGGCCGCGGGTGAGGGCGAGGAGGAGGTGGTGGCGGGCGCGCACGAGCTCGCGGAGGTTGTGGCCGTTGGCGGCGATGCGGGCGAACACGGGGGCGACGCGGCGGTCGAAGGCCTTGACGACCGGTTCGGGCGGGCGGGCGACGTGGAGGGCGCGGAGGTCGGCCTGGGTGACGTGGCCGAGGCCGGTGGTCTGCTTGCTGCGGGCGAACTCGACGAACCGCGGCTGGAGCTCGCGCAGGAGGCAGTAGGTGTAGGCGCGCCAGTGCGGCGCGGGCGGCTCGACGTGGAAGATGTGCTGGTTGAGCCAGCCGGGGCCGCCGTACCACAGGAAGGTGCCGATCGAGGTCTGCGGGTTGCCGGACCACGACATCAGCAGGGCGCCGTCGTCGATCGGGCGGGCGCGGCGGGGGTTGTGGGCGTACTGGGTCTGGGCCGTGATGCCGCGTTTGATCTCGCCGATTTTGATAATCGGCCGGCCGTTCGGGTGGGTGCGGGCGCACAGGTCGGCCGCGGCGAAGGCGGTGCCGTTATTGAACGCCGCGAGGCTGGCGAGCGGCGTCGGCGTCCAGTTGTGGGGGATCCGCCCGAGCTGGTCGGTGTGGATCAGGTGGTCGGGGAACAGCACCTGCTCGAGGTTGTCGACGCTCTCGTGGGTGGTGTCGTCGCGGTTGGCGTAGGCCGGGGCGAACTCGACGAACCACGCGCGGAACACCAGGCGGGCCAGGCGGTCGAGCTCGTCGCTCTGGGTCTCGCAGACGACGATGCGCTCGTCGATGGCGCCGAGCGCCCGGGCGATCGCCCGCTGCTGGCCCGGCGGCGGCAGGCGCACCGGGGTCTGGCGGAGGATCGCCAGGTTGGTGTGCGGCACGCCGGTGGTGATCGCGTGGCGCTCGGTGTAGTCGCGGACCTCGGGGGTCAGCATCCAGTAGTAGATGTACTCGGGGTCGGCGCGGGCGGGGTCGCAGGTCAGCTTCATCTGGCTCTGCGACAGCAGGAAGCGCGGCCAGCGGGTGCCCGCGGGCACGAGGCCGACCTGGCCGAGGGTGCCGCGCTGGGTGACGACGACGTCGCCCGGGCGGGCGATGTGGCGCCCGAGGTCGTCGGCCTTGGCGTCGCTGACGTAGACGAAGTCGTCGGTGTAGAAGCGGCGCTCGCCGGTGCCGAGGTTGGTGCCGCGGATCACCGGCACTCCGTCCTCGACGTAGTCGGCGCGCACGAGCTCGGAGCCGAACGGGCCGCCGACGATCGCGTTGGCGACGTCGGCCTTCAGGTCGTCGAGCACGCAGCTGCGCCAGCCGGGCGGGAGCACCGTCGCCTCGGTCACGGCGACCTCCGCTCGGGTGGCTTTTGGGACAGGTGGTCGAGCAGGCCGGAGATCTGGCGGTCGAGCTCGGCGCCGCGGGCGATCTGGGCGCGGAGGTTGCGGTCGATCTCGGCGAGCTCGTCGACGAACGGGCGCAGCGGGGTCGGCGGGGCCGGCGGTCCGACGTAGCGGCCCGGCGCGAGCACGCCGCCGAGGCGGGCGATCTCCGCCTGGGTCACGCTGCGGCACAGGCCGGGCACGTCCTCGTAGCGGGCGGGCTTCGCCCCGGCGACGTGGTCGCCGCGCCAGGCGTGGTAGGCGGCGGAGATGCGCTCGATCTCCTCGTCGCGCAGCTCGCGGTGGATGCGGTCGACCATCACGCCGGTGTCGCGGGCGTCGATCATGAGGATCTGGCCGCGGCGGTCGCGGTAGCGAGGGTCGGCGCGGTCCTTGGCGAGGATCCACAGCGAGACGGGGATCTGCGTCGAGTAGAACAGCTGGCCGGGCAGGGCGACCATGCAGTCGATGAGGTCGGCGCGGACGATGGCCTTGCGGATCTCGCCCTCGCCGGCGGTGCTGGCGGTCATGGCCCCGTTGGCGAGCACGAAGCCGGCGAAGCCCTGCGGCGCGGTGTGGTGGAGGATGTGCTGGACCCACGCGAAGTTGGCGTTCTGCGCGGGCGGCACGCCGAAGCGCCAGCGCGGGTCGTTCTGCAGGTGCTGGGCGCCCCAGTCCTTGGTGTTGAACGGCGGGTTGGCGAGCACGTAGTCGGCGCGCAGCTCGGGGTGCTGGTCGCGCAGGAAGCTGTCGGCGTGCTCGGGGCCGAGGTTGCCGTCGATGCCGCGGATCGCCAGGTTCATGCGGGCGAGCCGCCAGGTGGTCGGGTTCGACTCCTGGCCGAACAGCTTGAGGTCGCCGTGCTTGCCGCCGTGCTCGACGAGGAAGCGCTCGCTCTGCACGAACATGCCGCCGGAGCCGCAGGCGGGGTCGTAGACGCTGCTGCCGGGGGTCGGGGCGAGCATGGCGACGAGCAGGCGGACGACGCTGCGCGGGGTGTAGAACTGGCCGCCGTTCTTGCCCTCGGCGGAGGCGAAGCGGGTCAGGAAGTACTCGTAGACGCGGCCGAGGATGTCGCGGTCCTGCTGGTCGACGAGGCCGATCGAGCCGATCAACTTGACGAGCTCGCTGAGGCGGGTGCCGTCGAGGCCGGGGCGCTGGTACGACGGCGGGAGCACGCCGACCAGCGAGGCGTTGTGGGCGGCGAGCGCGGCCATGGCGTCGTCGATGGCCTTGCCGAGGCTGCGGGCGCCGGCGACGGTGGCCCAGCGCGCGGGCGCCGGGACCCAGAACACGCGGGCGCGGCGGTAGGCGGCGGGGTCCTCGCGGTCGGCGATCGGCAGCTCCAGGCGGCGCTGTTCGAACGCGTCGGAGATGTACTTGAGGAAGATGAGGCCGAGGACGACGTGCTTGTACTCGGCGGCGTCCATGTTGGAGCGCAGCTTGTCGGCGGCCTGCCAGAGGGTGGCCTCGAAGCCGAGGTCGCCGCCGCGGCGGGGCTGGGCCCGGGTGGTCGGGGCCGGCTCCTTGCGGCGCAGGCGCATGACGTTGGGCGGGAGGTCGTCGTCGTCGAGGTCGACGGGGCCGGTCGCGGGGGGAGGGATCTGCGTGGCGGATCCCACGGCGGGGTGCAGCGTGGGCGGGCTCTCGGGTGCCGGGTCCGCGGACGGGTCGGCGGCGGCTTCGCCGTCGAGGTCGATGTGGGCGGCCAGCTCGGCCGGGTCCTGCAGCTCCGGGAGCCGGTGCAGGCGGGCGATGGCCCGCAGCTCGGCGGCCGTGAGGCGGGCCAGGAGCTGGCTGTAGGCGTCGTCGGGCAGCCCCGCGAGCACGCCGATGAGGTCCCGCTTGTTGCGGGGCTCGCCCACGCCGCTCAGGCGGGCCAGCTCGGCGAGCCGCGGCCGGCTCAGGACCTCGAGAACGGCATGCTTCGGGATTCGGGCCATGCGCGCCGGGGTGTATGCCATTAACCGGAGCCGCGGCGGGTCTCCGGCCCCCGTGGGGGTGTGCGGGGCCCCGAGGTGAGGTTTACCGCGGTGCCAAAAGCATCAGCCGCCGCGTTGACACGGAGCAGGAACGGGAGCATCGTCTGCGCGACCGCATGCGTGGGCACCCCGCGTGGATGGGTCGGAAGCAGTCGGAAGCAGAAGAAGAATGTCGAGAAAACTTTTTGTCGGTGGCCTGAGCTGGAATACCACGGATGATGGCTTGCGCGAAGCCTTCCGCCGTTTCGGTGAAGTGGTGGAGGCCAAAGTTGTGACGGACCGTGAGACCGGGCGCTCGCGTGGATTCGGGTTCGTGACGTACCAGGAAGCAGCCGATGGCGAGTCCGCTCGGCAGGCCATGGACGGAGCCTCGCTCGACGGCCGCTCCATCCGCGTCAACCCGGCGGAGGATAAGCCCCGCGTCGGCGGTGGCGGCGGCGGCGGCGGCGGCAACCGCTTCGGCGGCGGCGGCGGCGGCGGCGGCGGCGGCGGTGGTGGCTACCGCGACGGCGGCGGCGGCGGTGGTCGCGGCGGCGGCGGCTTCGGCGGCGACCGCGGCGGCGGCGGCGGTCGTGGTCGCGGCGGCGGCTACGGCGGTGGTGGTGGCGGCGGCGGCGGCGACTACGACTACGACGGCGGTGGCCGTGGCGGTCGTGGCGGGCGCGGGCGCCGTGGGCACGACGTCGGCGACGATTGATCTGCTGGCTGACTCCCTGACGCTTTAGAGAAAATCTGGAAGGCGGGCCGTCCATCGGGCGGCCCGCTTTGCTTTCTTCGTCCGGCGGCTCGGGTGACGGAGGAACTGGATGTCGAGCCGGAGGGGGCGCGGGGCGATGGACGTGTGGGCATTGCGGCGCCTAGCGACTGCGGCGTCCCCTCATGGCACGTGCTCGGCGCATCGCGGCTCCGGGCCGCTCCAAGCTCCATGCCTCCCCCGCCTGCGTCCCACCGCCCTCCCGTCGCCCGTGTGGCGTCGTCGGCGCCCCGCTCGTCTGCCAGGGCGCCTTGTTGCGTGTCCGGGCCGCTCGTCGGGCACTCCGGTGGAGATCGTTTCGCCGCGGGCCGGGCTCGGATCTTCCGCGGAGGTTTCTCGGCGCAGAGCAGTGCGTCGGACGGGATGGAGTGACATTTTTTGGAGATCGGTGCCTCATGTCGAGGCGCGGCCAGGGAGATCGGTGCGGCGAAGGTCGTGTCCGAGGGAGATCGTGCCGCGAGGGGGCGCGCGGGGCGGACCTCCGGGGCGGTGCAGGGGGACGGGTCGCGGTGGTGATGTCGTGATGCCGGGATGGAGCGTTGCGACCGGTCGACGGGCGTGGGCGTCGTCCTGCGCGTGGTTGCTGACGGCGCGCGTGACGAGCGTGGGCTGTCGGCTCTCACCAGCATGGGACCCCGGTTTCTCAACTCCATTCCCCCCTGGGATCCGCCTGCGCGACGAGGACGATCTTGTATCAGGCGGCCCTCCGGGATCCAGTTTTCGGAGCGCGCGAGAGGGTCGGCTTCTGGC